>CAZEFE010000001.1:0-574572 GCA_964511385.1 uncultured Methylophilaceae bacterium
GACTGGTGCACGTGCATGCCGGAACCGTTGTCGCCAACGATGGGCTTGGGCATGAAGGTGGCAGTCTTGCCGTATTGGTGCGCCACGTTGTGCACCACATACTTCAGCACCTGAGTCCAGTCGGCGCGCTTGGTCAGGGTGTTGAACACGGTACCGATTTCGCACTGGCCAGCGGTTGCCACTTCGTGGTGGTGCACTTCAACCGGGATGCCGATTTCTTCCAGGGCGATCACCATGGCGGAACGGATGTCATGCAGGCTGTCGACCGGAGGAACCGGGAAGTAGCCGCCCTTGACGCCCGGACGGTGGCCGATGTTGCCGCCCTCGAATTTCTCGCCGGAAGCCCAGGCGGCTTCTTCGGAGTTGATCTTGACATGGCAGCCGCCCATGCCGACGCTCCATTCGACGGAGTCGAAAATGAAGAATTCAGGTTCCGGGCCAAAGTAGGCGGTATCGCCAATGCCGGTGGACTTCAGGTAGGCTTCGGCGCGCTTGGCGATGGAGCGTGGGTCGCGGTCATAGCCGCGGCCATCGGTCGGGTCGACCACGTCACAGGTCAGCACCAGGGTTGGCTCGTCGAAGAACGGGTCAATGTAAGCGGTGTCGGGATCAGGCATCAGCAGCATGTCGGAGGCCTGGATACCCTTCCAGCCGGCGATGGAGGAGCCATCGAAGGCGTGGCCTTCGGTAAACTTGTCTTCATTGAAGGCGGAAACCGGCACGGAAACGTGCTGCTCCTTGCCACGGGTATCGGTAAAACGGAAGTCAACGAAGCGGATGTTGTTGTCCTTGACCAGTTTGAGTACGTCGGCGACTGCCATGTCTGTCTCCTGAAATAATAAATTGTGGGTTAGAAAGCTGAAGATCGAAAACGTTAATAGTTAGCACGAAATGTGCCAGACTGGATTCGTAGCGGAAGTCATTTTCCCACAGGAGGATACGAAATAAAACCAAAACTTGATGGCACCATAAAGGTGCATTTTTGGGTAAAAGTGCACCTTTATGGTGCATCATGTTTGTGGTTATCCGCGGTATACTTTTAGCTCGTCAAACATGATTTATCAAAAAGGTGGATGCCATGAGCACACTGAGTGAAATTCTGTCGGAAGCGCAGGCCCAGGGTAGCCAACTAGGCTTGCCTTACGAAGGTGCGGTGACGCCGCAGCAAGCCTGGGAAATATTGCAGCATGCGCCGTCGGCCAAACTTGTGGATGTAAGAAGCCGTCAGGAACTCGACCTGGTGGGCCGCATTCCCGGTGCCATTCATATCGAGTGGTCGTTTTATCCGGACTGGAAGCCCAACCCGGATTTTGTGGCGCAACTCAAGATGCAGGTTGACCCGGAATCCCTGGTGCTGTTTATCTGCCGTACCGGCGGGCGTTCCAACAATGCCGCGGTGGCTGCCCATGCGGCAGGCTACAACGAAGTTTATAACGTGCTGCAAGGGTTTGAAGGCGATGCCAATGCGGAAAAGCAGCGCGGCAAGATCAATGGCTGGAAAGCGGCGGGCTTGCCGTGGAGCAACTAATTGACTGATCGTTATGCCGTGATCGGCAACCCGGTTGAACATAGCAAATCGCCCCTGATCCACGCCGCGTTCGCCAGGCAGGCATCCCAGGATATTGAATATGGGAAAGTCCTGGCACCGGTTGATGTTCCGGACGGTTTTTCCCAAAAAGTAGACCAACTCGTTGCGGAAGGTTACAAGGGGGCGAATGTCACCGTGCCCTTCAAGTTCCATGCGTTTGGGAAAGCGGATGCGCTGAGCGATCGCGCAAAAATGGCCAGGGCCGTGAATACGCTGAGCTTCCGGGATGGGGACATATTCGGCGACAACACGGATGGCGTGGGGCTGGTGGCTGATATCACGCAAAACCTGGGTTTTGTTATTGCCGGAAAGCGGGTATTGCTGGCCGGTGCTGGCGGTGCCGGCTGGGGAGTGTTGCTCCCCTTGCTGCAACAAAATCCCAGCCTGCTCGTCATCGGCGGTCGCGATATCGCCAAGGCCGAGGAATTATCCGAGGCGGCCAGGGATCTGTTGGGGTCAGTAGAAGCGGCAAAAAACACCAATACCGTTTTTTATGCCAGAAAGTTTACGGAACTGGCCGGCCAGAAATTCGACCTGGTCATCAACAGTACCTCCAGCGGTTTAAGCAATGCCTATCCGGAAGGCCTGCCCGAAGACATATTTGCCGACGGCGCGCTGGCCTACGACATGATGTATGGTCGCGAAACGCCGTTCATGCGCATCGCTCGCGAACAAGGCGCGCAAGTCGCCGATGGCTTGGGCATGCTGGTCGAGCAGGCCGCCGAAGCATTTTATATTTGGCGCGGCGTGCGGCCGGATACCGCACCGGTACTGGAGCTGATGCGTCGTTCATGAAACGTTTGTTCTGGCGTGTGCTGCTTTGGATTCTGGTGTTGGCTGTGGTTTACCAAGCGTGGGTTTTCCTGCATGTCTGGTGGTGGGTAGACCACAACCCGGATAGCAGTGCTTTTATGAAAGCGCAGGAAAAAGTCATTCAAAGCAAGAATCCTGATGCCGAAATACAGCATCGCTGGGTGCCGTACAACCGGATTTCCAATCATCTCAAGCGCGCGGTGATTGTGGCCGAAGATGCCAAGTTCGTGGATCACGAAGGTTTTGACTGGGACGGCATAGAGCAGGCTTTCGACAAAAACCTGAAAAAAGGCAAGATCGTCGCCGGTGGCTCCACCATCAGCCAGCAATTGGCCAAAAACCTGTTCCTATCCGGGCGCAAAACGCCGTGGCGTAAACTTGAAGAAGCACTCATCACGGTCATGCTGGAAAACCTCATGAGCAAGCGCCGCATCCTGGAGATTTACCTCAACGTCATCGAGTGGGGCAACGGCGTATTTGGGGCGGAGGCCGCTGCGCGCCACTATTACAAAACCTCCGCCGCAAACCTGGGGCCGGAGCAGGCGGCAAAACTGGCCGCCATGGTGCCCAACCCACGCTACTACGACAAGCACCGCTCGGCGCGCGGGCTGGGGAGAAAAACCGGGATCATCCTGGCGCGGATGGGGCAGGCGGAAGTGCCGTAAGCGGCAAGCATTGCCGCGCCCGGCAGGGCGACATGCTGGTCAATCGTTTTTCAGCATGCTTTTCAGATATTTACCGGTAAAACTGGCCGGGTTTGCCGCCACATCTTCCGGCGTGCCTTGGGCAATCACCTGCCCGCCGCCATCGCCGCCTTCCGGCCCCATGTCCACAATCCAGTCCGCGGTTTTGATGACATCCAGATTGTGCTCGATCACCACGATGGTGTTGCCGTGGTCGCGCAGGCGGTGGATCACGTCCAGCAGCAGTTGTATGTCGGCGAAATGCAGGCCGGTGGTCGGTTCGTCCAGAATGTACAGCGTGCGTCCGGTGTCGCGCTTGGACAGTTCCAGCGCCAGTTTGACGCGCTGCGCCTCGCCGCCGGACAAGGTGGTGGCGGATTGCCCCAGCGTGATGTAGCCCAGCCCCACATCCAGCAGGGTTTGCAGCTTTCTGGCGACGATCGGCACGGCGTTGAAAAAGTTATGCGCCTGTTCCACGGTCATGCCTAGCACTTCGTGGATGTTTTTGCCCTTGTACTGGATTTCCAGCGTTTCGCGATTGTAGCGGTGGCCTTTGCACACATCGCACGGCACGTACACGTCCGGCAGGAAGTGCATTTCGACGCGAATCACGCCATCGCCCTGGCAGGCTTCGCAGCGACCGCCCTTGACGTTGAATGAATAGCGTCCGGGCCCGTAGCCGCGCGCGCGGGACTCCGGCACGCCGGCAAACAACTCGCGAATCGGCGTGAATAAACCGGTATAGGTCGCCGGGTTGGAGCGCGGCGTCCGGCCAATGGGCGACTGGTCCACATCGACCACCTTGTCGAAGTATTCCAGCCCGTCAATGGCTTGGTACGGCGCCGGTTCGGTGCTGGAGCCGTACAAGTGATGCGCCACCGAGCGATATAGCGTGTCGTTCACCAGTGTGGACTTGCCCGAGCCGGAAACGCCGGTCACACATACCAGCAGTCCCACCGGCAATTCCAGCGTGACGTTTTTCAGGTTATTGCCCGAGGCACCCTCCAGCCGGAGCATGCGCCTGGAGTCGGGCGCATGCCGCTTTTTGGGGATGCTGATCTGCTTGCTGCCGGACAGGTACTGGCCAGTAAGTGAGTTAGCGTTTGCCATCACTTCGGCCGGCGTGCCTTGGGCAATGATCTGCCCGCCGTGTTCGCCGGCACCGGGACCGATGTCCACCACATGGTCGGCGGCCAAAATGGCATCCTGGTCGTGCTCTACCACGATCACGGTGTTGCCGATGTTGCGCAGATGCCGCAGCGTATCCAGCAGGCGGTCGTTATCGCGCTGGTGCAGGCCGATGGAGGGCTCATCCAGCACGTACATGACGCCGGTCAGGCCGGAGCCGATCTGGCTGGCCAGGCGGATGCGTTGCGCTTCGCCGCCGGAGAGCGTTTCCGCCGAGCGCGACAGCGACAGGTAATCCAGCCCGACGTTGGTGAGGAACGACAGGCGGCTGATGACTTCCTTGACGATCTTGTCGGCAATGGCGAGCTTCTGCCCTGATAGCTTCAGGTTGCTGAAGAAGGTGAGCGCATGCTTTAGCGGCGATTCGCATACTTCATGGATGTTCTTGCCGCCCACTTTGACATGGCGCGCCTCGATACGCAGGCGGGTACCGGCGCATTCCGGGCAGGGCTTGGAATTGAGATATTTGGCGAGTTCCTCGCGCACCATCGCGGAGTCGGTCTCGTGATAGCGCCGTTCCAGGTTATGCAGGATGCCCTCAAAGGAGTGTTGGCGGACTGTGGGCTTGCCCCGCTCGTTGAGGTAAACGAACGGGATGGTTTCGCGCCCGCTGCCGTTCAGGATGATGTCTTGCGCATGTTCCGGCAGCCTTTCAAACGGCGCTTCCACGTCGAACTCATAATGGCTGGCCAGGCTTTGCAGCATCTGGAAATAAAAGTGGTTGCGCTTGTCCCAGCTTTTGATGGCGCCGGAAGCCAGGGACAAATGCGGGAAAGCCACCACCCGCTTGGGGTCGAAAAAGCTGATGTTACCCAGCCCGTCGCACTTGGGGCAGGCGCCCATCGGGTTGTTGAAGGAGAACAGGCGCGGTTCCAGTTCTGCCAGCGCGTAGCTGCACACCGGGCAGGCGAATTTGGCGGAAAACAGGTGCTCCTTGTTGCTGTCCATCTCCACCGCTAGCGCCCGGCCATCGGCCAACCGTAGTGCGGTCTCGAACGATTCCGCCAGGCGCTGCTTGATGTCCAGTTTGACCTTGACGCGATCTACCACGACTTCAACATTATGCTTGGTAGTCTTGGCCAGCTTGGGCGGGTTGTCCAACTCGTAAATCGTTCCGTCCACTCGCACCCGCACGAAGCCCTGCGCGCGCAGGTCGTCGAACAGGTCGCTCTGCTCGCCCTTGCGGTTGGCGACAACGGGCGCGAGGATCATCAACTTGGTGTCTTCCGGCAGGTCGAGCACCGCATCCACCATTTGCGACACGGTTTGCGCTTCTAATTTAATGCCGTGTTCCGGGCATTCCGGGTCGCCGGCGCGAGCGTACAGCAGGCGCAGGTAATCGTGGATTTCCGTCACGGTGCCGACAGTGGAGCGGGGGTTATGCGAGGTGGATTTCTGCTCGATGGAAATCGCCGGGGACAAGCCCTCGATCAAATCCACATCCGGCTTGTCCATGCGCGCCAGAAACTGCCTGGCATAGGCGGAAAGCGATTCCACGTAGCGCCGCTGGCCTTCCGCATACAAGGTATCGAACGCCAGCGAGGATTTGCCGGAGCCGGACAAGCCGGTAATGACGATCAGTTTGTCGCGTGGCAAATCCAGCGAAACATTTTTAAGGTTGTGCGTGCGTGCGCCGCGGATGCGAATGGTGTCCATGAGTCTCTTAATCTAGTCAGCCTGACGGGTAGACGGTCAACCTGATAATATACGCAACTTCCAGCGTTTCACTCAATTGAATTTTCAATGACCTCAACCACCGCAAATCAGGACAAAATGACTCCGCTGGAACGCCGCGCCACGGTTTCGCTGGCGCTGGTATTCGCCTTGCGCATGTTCGGCATGTTTTCCATCCTGCCGGTGCTGGCGATTTATGCCCGGCACATGCCGGGTGGCGCCAGCCCGTTTCTGGTGGGCGTGGCGCTGGGGATCGACGGCCTGGCGCAGGCGCTGCTGCAAATCCCGTTTGGCCTGATGTCCGACCGTTTCGGCCGCAAGCGCGTGATTTATGCCGGGCTGGCGCTATTTGCGCTGGGTAGTTTCATCGCAGCGGGCGCCAGCGATATTTACATGATTATTTTCGGCCGGCTGGTGCAGGGCACCGGTGCGATTGCGGCGGCGGTGATCGCCCTGACAGCCGATTTGACGCGCGAGGAAAACCGCGCCAAATCCATGGCCGGCATCGGCATGAGTATTGGTGCAACCTTCGGCATCTCGCTGGTTGCCGGCCCTGCGCTGGCCCACTGGGTCGGGGTTTCCGGCATTTTTGCCCTGACCGGTGTGTTGGCGCTGGCTGCCATGGTGGTGGTCTATGCGGTGGTACCCAACCCCGTGGTCAGCCGTGTGCATGCCGATGCTGAGACTATTCCCGGGCAGATTGCCGCAGTGCTGAAAAACGCGGAACTGCAGCGCCTGGATTTTGGCATTTTCAGCCTGCATGCCGCCATGCGCGGCTTGTTTGTGGTGATCCCGCTGGTGCTGCTGAACGTGGGCGGCTTATCCGCCGAAGAGCACTGGAAGGTGTACCTGCCTATCCTGAGCATCTCGTTTGTGGCGGTGATTCCCGCCATTATCTACGCTGAAACGCGCGGCAAGATGAAAGCGGTGTTCTGCTCGGCGGTGGGAATGTTGTTTGTGGCGACACTGTTGCTGGCGGTGTTCATCAATAATTTTCATGGGGTGATTGCTGCAGTGTTCCTGTTTTTCCTGGCCTTCAACCTACTGGAAGCCACCCTGCCTTCGCTGGTGTCCAAAATCGCTCCCGCAGGCAGCAAAGGGACAGCCATTGGCGTATACAACAGCTTCCAGTTCCTGGGCCTGTTCCTGGGCGGTGCGCTGGGCGGTTTCCTGGCGCAGCATGTGGGTTCTGCGGCGGTGTTCGTGTTTGTCGCCGGCCTGGCGGCGGCCTGGCTGATGCTGGCGCTCTCGATGCAAGCACCCCCGTTGGTACGTACTCGCATGTATCATGTGCAGGCGGTGAATGAAACACAGGCGCTGGAATTGTCGGCGCAATTGGCGAACATAGACGGCGTTATCGAAGCCGTTGTGATAGCAGAAGAAGGCGTGGCCTACCTCAAGGTGCGCATGGGTGAGTGGGACGAAGCCGCGGTGCGCGGCATGATAGAAAGGAGAGCATGACATGGCGTCAGTCAACAAATGTATTTTCATCGGTAACCTGGGGCGCGACCCCGAAATGCGCTATATGCCCAGCGGCGATGCGATTGCCAATTTTTCCATCGCCTGCACGGACACCTTCAAGGATAAATCCGGCGCAAAGCAGGAAAGAACCGAGTGGATACGCGTCGCCATGTTTGGCAAGCTGGCCGAAATCGCCGGCGAATACCTGAAAAAAGGCTCCCAAGTGTATATCGAAGGCCGCATGCAGACCCGCAAGTGGCAGAACAAGGAAGGCCAGGACCAATACACTACCGAAATCGTGGCAGACCGCATGCAGATGCTGGGCGGGCGCGGCGGCAGCAACAGTTTTGAAGTGGTGGACACCGACCAGTCGGCACCGCCACCACAATCCTCTGCGGGAAGCAGCCGCCCGGCACCGTCGTCCATCAACGATATGGATGACGATATTCCGTTCTAGGATATACCTAGAGTTATTTTGTAAATAAGATCCCAGCAGGCCATGTGCTTGCTGGGATTTTTTATTGTTTACGTTTTTTCAGAACTGGAACAGCGACACCCCAAGCCCCAGGCTGGTCTGGCGGTGGTTGTAGTCAAGCAGCGTTTCGCTATAACCGCTGAACAACTGCACGTACCAGCGCAGCCCGGTTGGTTCGTCAGCAAATACCGGGCGGGTGTAGTCGAGTTGCAGCGATCCACGGTCATTCAGGTTGGTGCGCCAGGTCAGGGCCATTGTGGATGGGCCTGGCGACCAGAGCAAAGTGGCTTCGCCGCGTCCGATGTAATCGAGCAGGTCCGGGTTGTCGTCGATGCCGCGCTCGGGCAGCCGGTGGTTGGCCCTGAGCAGCAGGCTGAAATCCCCGTGTTCGAGTCCCGCGCCCAGGTACATACGGTTCCAGCTTCTGGATAAGGGGTCGCTCTGTCCGTTTGACTGATGCGCGATACCGAGTTGCAGCATGCGCGCGGACCAGCCGAGAGGGAGCGCCCCTGTCTCGGCAGACAGCGGCACGATGTAGATGGCTTCCGGCTGGTAGTCTGTGCTGCGGAACGGGGAAGAATCCTTGCCGTCCCACACCTGCCACAGCGAGCGTTGGGTGTAGGCGAACCACAGGTCGGCACCCGGCAGCAGCAGGTTCTCGGCAATCTTGGCGCGCAGTGAAATCTGCAGCTTGGCATCGGTTTGCCGGTAGTCGCGGTTATCCGCGATTGCGGCATGCGTTGGACTGCTGGGCAAGCGGTTGACGCGGGTGGTGTAATGCGCCGGCAGTAAAAAGTTGGGCTGATACGTCCTGACGGTAAAAGTGCCGCGTTTGTCATCCTCTCCCAGTTCCCAGAACTGTGACAGCAGCGACGGGCTGCGCTTGGTTTCTAGTTGGGAGTCATCCCCCGTGGATGCTACCTCTGCCTGGTTTGGCTGGAATTCAGATGCTGGCGCGTTTCTCCCGAAGGCGCGGTCGTAGCAGGCCAGACGTAGACGGTCATCCTGCTCGTTGGTGCAGGATGCAGCAGGCTCGGCAGCCAGCACCGGCGATGTTACCAGCAGCACGGCATACCAAGTTATGGCAATCATGAGTTTGAATTTTGGCATCACGGCACCTGTGAATGTGGCTGCCCGGCAGCTAGAAAAGTCGGGGTATACGATAGATGATTGGACAAAGTTTAACTGAGGGGCGTGTCGCCGTCGCGCCACAAATCCGGCCGCAATATGCGGAATGCGATGATCGCAACAAGGGCAAGGCTTGCCGCCGCCAGGAAGGCATTGGCAGGCTGCAATAGCCACAAGGCGCCAGCAATTAGCGATGCCGGCAGGTAGAGGATACCGGTCACGAAGTTATACACGCCGATCGCCGAGGCACGGCGCTCCAGTTCAATGTCAGCAATAAAAGCCTTGCTCTGTGCTTCATCAATGGAATAAAACACCCCGTAGATAACGAACAGAACAAAGATTTGCCATTGCGCGGCAGCAAATGCAAATCCCAAGCTCATCAGCAGGTAAATCAGGTAACCCAGCATAATGATGCGCGCCCGACCGATAAGGTCACCGAGCTTGCCAACCAGCGGTGCGGCAACCACGAACGAGATGTTGAACAAGGCATACAGCAGCACGATGTCCTTGACGGCAAACCCTACGCTGTAAGCACGCAGTAGCAGAAAGCCGAAGCTGAAATAAGCCAGCGAAAAAATGCCGGCAGGGATCAGATAGCGTTTGAATTGCGGGCTCAGGGTTTTCCACGCCTCAATCATGCTCTCGCGGGGGTGGCGGGGTCCTGGCTGATCCTTGATGCGGCTGAGTACGGCGATGCTGAACACTGCCGGCACCAGTGCAACCCAGAATAGTATCTGGAACGTCGAGGCACCATCCCCCAGCCACCACAGCAGGCTGTATGCCAGCAGCGGGCCGAGGATGGCGCCGGTTTTGTCCAGAGCCTTGTGTACACCAAACGAGTAGCCGCGGTTGTCCAGCCCGGCCACTGCTGATAGCCAGGCGTCACGCGGCGGGCCACGGAAGCTTTTGCCCAGCCGTTCAATGACACGGAAGATGCTCAATCCGACAACTGAACTGGATATCAGCAGAATGACCTTAGCCAGGGTGGAGAAACTATAACCGGCCAGCGCAAACGCCTTGCGTTTCCCGCTGCGGTCGGATAACCAGCCTGAAAGATAGTTCAGCGAGGACGCGGAAAGGTCGGCCAGACCCTCGACCAGCCCCAGCAGGGCGGCTGAGGCTCCTGCAACGGTGGTGAAGAAGATGGCGAATACCGAAAAAATCATTTCGGAACTGAGATCGGTCAGCAGGCTCACCAGCCCGAGCTTGACCACATCGGGATGCACGCCGAGCTGTTTATTTGCTGGGTCAGATGGGATCAACGTGTTGTTGGGGGCATCGGCACTCATCATCCATGCTGTTGGGGCTTAGGATGTTTGAGGGTAACACATCACGACAACGTCATTGCTCGCCGCTTTAGAAGATTGGCAAGCGAAACCTCGGTGTGGGCTTAGAACGCCGCACTGACCCCGACATGCACCAGATTAGCCATGTTGGCACCTGGCACATCCGTGGTGAGTTGCTTGCCCGCATCCACTTTAACCGAGATGTTATGCGGCAAGCTGGCGCGAGCACCGACCCCCCAGGAACTCAGCCGGTTGCTTGACGCCTCGCCCGGCAGCAAATGCTTGTTGCTGAGATAAGCGCTATCGTAGAACAGCAGACCCTGTAGTTGTACCGCATTTGCACCATCTCCCAGTTGCTTGGCCGGAGAGACCAGTTCGGTGCGGAGTACATACCCCTCATCCCCAAACGCAACCGCCTCGGCAAACCCGCGCACCGAATTCACCCCGCCACCGGAAAGCTGCTCCGAGCCGAGCAGGTTGCTATCCGCAAACTGGAAATTGCCTTTGATGGTCCAACTCCAGCCTTGGGGCAGGCGGGTCACGCGCTGCACGCCCAATTGCCAGTAATTGTAATCAGCGGTCGCCCCGGCGCGCGAAGCGTTGAACGCGGCATCGGTATTATCGCTGCCGATCAAATCACCAGGGGAATACACCCAATTGCCATTAACAGTGGTTTGCCCCCAACGGTCTTGCAGCGTGCCGCTGTATCCTAAATTGAACTGATAGACTTTGGTCAGCGTGTTGGTCACCGGCGTCTGGCTGAACAGCAGGTTGTTGTTCGAGCGCTTGTAATCAAAGCCCACGTTGGCTTCATGCGTGTAGGCGCCGAACTTCTTCAGCGGCGCGTCATAACGTGCGCTGAAGCCCGACGAATTACCGCTTTGGTTGAATGGCGCAAGCAGTTCCGGGTTGATGTGCGAGGCGTTGGCGGTAAAACTCAACAAATGATGCCAAGGCAACGGGATCACGTAATTCAGGCTGTGTGACTGGTATTTGTTCAGGTTCTGGTTGGCATTCAGCGTGTAGCTCAACTGATGATCCAGCCCGAACACATTGCCCCAGCCTGCCGTCAGGGTAAAGCGGTCACGCCCGGTGATGCGGGTGCCGTTGTTGTCGTAGCCCACTGAAAACCCATAAGGACGGCGATCCGTGACCAACAACTCCAGATTGGTCTGCCCGATCTGCTTGCCCGGCTGGGTCATCACCTGCGCATTGCGGTATGGGTTGGAGCGGTTGATCCAGTCTATTTCCTCGTCCAGTGTGTCGGCTTGCAGCACGTCACCGGGTTTGATACGCAACAGTGACCGATAGTGGTCGTCAGAAAAGGCCTTCTCACCGTTGTTCTTGACGCTGACCTCCCCCACACTGGCGCGGGTGATGAGCACTTTTAGTTGCCCGGTGCTGATGTCTTGTTCCGGCAGACTGGCAACACTGAAGCGGTCGCCGGTTTCAGCCAGTCGCGCATTCATCGTGCCGACAATATCCAGCAGCAATTCTTGTGTAATGGGTTGGCCCAGTAAGGCATTGAGGTGCAATGCCATGCCTGGGGTGTTCATGCCGGCAAAATCGCCCCAGGCAATACCATCCTGCAGGTTGGCCGCATCGCTATGGTCTACCAGTGAAATACCGCGCAATATCCCACTCCCTGGATTGTCGGTCTGTGGGGCCGAGGTCAGTGATGGAGTGGTTTCACCGGCGTAACCAGGCAATGCCGTGGCAGCCATCATGCCGACACAGAATAGGTGAATAAGGCGGCTAATAAGCTTGAATCGCGTAAAAGATTCTGCGGTGCTGGTACGTTTTTTCATGTTGAAGGCTCAAATTGGTTTATTTCAGTGATGACCGGAGAGCGTTGAATATCCCGTTCATGGCGGTAGCTAGTGACCTGCCGGGGTGATGGTGAAACCTGTCGAGCCTGAGAAGCTGGCAGCCAACAAATTAACCAGCCCCAATCTCCCATCTTCACTTGATAGCTGAGCCCTCAAGTCAAGCGGTGTATTTTTGGCCATATTGACTGCATTTTGCAGATTGCCTTCCTGTTCGTTGGAAATAGCAGCTTCGGCTGCGTAAGTGCCAGCCGCCATGGCAACGGAAATGACGGCTTCAACGACCAATCCAGCTTTGCTGACAATCTTTGAAGCTGCTTTGGCGACTGCTTTTTCTCCAGTTTTTGCACCCAGCTTAATGGCATTGGAAGCAGTTTTTGCCAACTTGACTGCTTCATCTGCTTTTTCAACAGCAGTTCTGGCTGCGGGAAGAGCGGATCTGGCTTGGTCAGCTTTTTCAAACTGTTTAGCCGCTTTGGCTAATGAAGAAGCCCTATCGGTTTCAGAAGGTTTAATGCCATCAATCCACTGTGAGGTTTGCTTTACCAGGTCATCGTAGCTTCCCTTGGCTTCCGTGAGCGCTGATTCAAGATCGGCAACATTCTCGATTTGCCTCGTGGTGCCTAGTTTGGCGGCTTCCTTAGCCCGTCTGGTAGAGTAAGGCATGACCTTCTCAACAAGCTGTGAAGCGATTGTG
This sequence comes from uncultured Methylophilaceae bacterium, assembly GCA_964511385.1. Taxonomy (GTDB): domain Bacteria; phylum Pseudomonadota; class Gammaproteobacteria; order Burkholderiales; family Methylophilaceae; genus CAILHX01. The sequence goes on from CAZEFE010000001.1 coordinate 12,820, forward strand.
TCTGAGCTTGCAATGCTCAATGCCGTACCGGTGATGAGCGTAGTCATCACCCCTGCTGCGGCGGAAGACCCTGTGCCGATTCCAACTTTTTGCTGCGCCAGCAAGCCAAAATCCGGGGCCATATCACCAACATCAAATAGCAGAGCTAAAGACGTATTTAGCCTTTCGCCTTGTTTTCTTGCGGCGACAGATGCCTTCCAGTCCTGATACAGCTGCAACTGGGTTTCCGCCAAATTTAGCGTGACGTTCTGGGCGCGTTGAATCACATTGTCAATCAATGCTTGATCGGCATCAGAGTATGGTCCTGGCCCTTTCAGGAGCTCTGAAACCCGTGCCACCATTGCGAAAGCAAGCTGTGCCTTTTGCGCGCTCCCGTCAATGGCAGCCTTCTGGGCGGCAAGGCCGGCCAATTGGTCTTTCATGTCGTTTAACTGGGCATCACCGGCCAGATCATTGATCCAGCCTGCGAGACCAAGCGTTAGCATGTCTGTTGCTGCCGTGCCTCTTTTAATATCAATTTCGCGTTGCAGGATTTCCTGAGTCAGCTTGTCAATTTCGCCTTGCAACCGGTCAATTTCAGCCTGCGGGCCAGGCACGTGGTTATAGGCTTGAAATGTCGCCGCCCTCAAATCCGCCCGGTTACCTACCATGCCTTCTAATTGACTCTTTTCATATGCGATATGAGCCTCAACATCTTTTCTGAATGCTTCTGTCATGTTGGGGCTATTGAGCGTGCTTTCCCAGTAAGCAATTGACTCCCGGAGTTTGTTGGGGTCCGTCAGTGTCGGGTCTTGCTTGGGAATCACGCCAAGAATTTCGTCCATGGACTCAAGGGCCAAGGGTGGAATGCCGAAATATAATTGGTTCTGGTTGCTTTCCGCCGGGTTAGAAAATGACTGGATGAGCGTGGTGCCAGTGGTGCGAATGCTTCCGCCATTCGCGGCGTTCTGGCTTTGATCTGTGGTGAGGTTGCTGTCGGTGTAGTTTGTGGGGCGGGTTGCACTCTTGTAATAAACGCCCGAGCTGGCGGTTCCCGTATCGTTTACCCATTTGCCGGTGACCTTGTTTGTGGCCGGGTCGGAAAACAGGAAGCTCGCGTTGCTTAACCCGATGATGGCCCCTTCATATGGTGCAAATATGCGGTTTGCTCCGGACCCACCCAGCACCAGGCCCGGTGCAAAAGTGATCGTTCCAGGGCCTGCGCCATCTTGAGCTGCGCCGGCGATTAACGTCATATCCCGGCTGCTGGTGACTGCCGTCATGCCGTCAGGATTGTTAATGGCCAGGTTGCGCCCGGCCTTCAGCGTCAGACTTGGGTTTAACGTTCCATCCACGACGGCCAGGGATTCATTCACCGTGATGTCTCGTTCAGCGTCAAGAGTCAGGTCATGCGCACCGAAAAACGTATAAGAAGATGCCCCATTCGCCACGGTAATATCGCCATGTCCGCCACCTGCCGACGAGGTGCTGATCGTCACGTTGGCCAGTTGCAACTCATTGTTCAAATCCGTCACATGGATAATGGAGGTGTTACCGGCCACTGCGATTGAACCGGTTGGGGCGCCGGCATCGGTAATCGTGATGTCGGTCGGATCAAGCAGCAAGTTGCCGGTTTTTCCCAGCGAGGCGCGCAGGTCCACGGTTCCAGCATAGCCCAGCGCCTTCTTGCCCGAAACCTCGGCAAAGCCGCCATCACCGCCATAAACCCCGCCGCGCGCGCTGGCATGGCCCAGGTATTGGGTGGTGTCGTTCGCCCATATCGTGATCTGGCCGCCGTTGCCTTTAACGGTGGCATCGGCATTCAGCAATGCACCCTTGGCAACACGGGTGGTTTCCGCGTTTTGCAGGCTGGCGTCTTTGCCCTGATAACCGCCACCCACCGCAATCCGGCCGCCGCCAAGTGGGCCGCTGGCGTTTAATTTGGCGGTTTCGGTGAGATTGACATGCTGCCCGGTGGCAACAATCTCGCCCCCGTTGTTCCCCTTCTGTGCAGTCAAATCACCGGAAACTTTGGTGGTGCCGGATTTGGCATTCAGCACAATCCGTCCGCCCACCTTATTGAGGCTGATGGCGCTGATACTGCCGCCCGCATTCACCGCCAGCGCATACGGATTACCACCCGCGGCCTTGAGCTCAACCTGCGCGGCGGCAATCGCGCCCTCATTGACCACGCTGCCGCCGTCCTTCAGTGCAGTCGCCTTCACCACCACGCGCTCATTGGCGGTAGGGGCGTACAGCAACTCCGTGCTGCTCGCCAACGCCACGCTGCCTGACGGGGCACTGATGTCGCCCTGGTTCTCCACGGTATGCGCCAGCAGCACCACATCGCCGCCAGCCGCGCTGATCGTCCCCAGATTCACCACCGAAGCATTGGAACTGCCGAAGAAATCCAGATTGCCGCCATCCATGAACTGCTGGTTGTTCACGTCACGGGTGGATGCAAAAAAAGCGTTGGTATTGATGGTGGCGCCGGCACCCACCAGGATGCCGTTGGGGTTAATCAGAAACACCTTGCCGTTGGAACTTAACGAGCCCAGCAATTCGGAAGGATTGCCGCCGGTGACCCGGTTCAGTACCGCGGAAGAAGACGAAGGCAGATTGAAGCGGGTGGATTCGCCACGGTTGATAGAGAACGATTGCCAGTTGATGACGGCACGGTTGCTGCTTTGATTAACCGTTGTCTGGCTGCCGGCTGACTGAATGGAAGCGCTGCCGGATACCACTTGCCCGCCGGTCGGGTTGGCTTGCGCGGATGGTGCGCACAATGCAGAGGCAATAGCTAGCGTTAATGGCGAAAGCCGGAGCGTTTTTTTCTTCATGTTAATAACCCTTGGTGCCTGCTTTGGCAAGGAATATCGTGGTTTTGCCGCCACGGAGATAGGCAGCCGGAAGGTTACTGGCAGAAATCGGTAAAGACCATACTGCGAATGCAGTAGTTAGTGAGTGGAGGACGCGGCGGGGATATGCCGGATTGCCCAGGCCGTCATTTCCGCGGCGTTGTGCAAATCCAGTTTTTCCAGGATGTTCTGGCGGTGAGTGCGCACGGTATGTACGCTCAAGGCCAGCACATCGGCAACCTCCTGGTTGGATTTGCCGCGCGCAAGGAGGGTGAGGATTTCCTGTTCGCGTGTTGTCAGCACGGCTAAAGTGGTAGCTCCGTCGTCCACTGCTTCTGCCACCACCGGGCTGATAAAGCACTGCCCGGCCAACACCGCCGGGATGGCGCGCAGCAATTCATCGCTGTTTTCGTATTTGACTACGTAACCATCTGCCCCTGCTGCCAGGGCGCCACGTACGCTGGCAGGGTGCATGCTGCCGGTCAGGATTAACACCTTGATCCGGGGGAACCGCTGCTTAAGGATCGTGGCCACTTCGGCGCCATGGCATTGCGGCAGGTCAAGGTCGAGCAGCACCAGGTCGGGCTGCAATGCCTCTGCCATGTGCAGAACAGCCAAGCCATCCCCGGTGTCGCCAACCACCAATAATGTGGGGTCGAGCGAGAGCAGCATTTTCAGGCCTTCGCGTACCAATGCGTGATCTTCGGCAATCAGGACTTTGACAGGGGGCATGAGGGAACGAGCGTGCTTTTTATTTTTCCGCCATCTTATACTATCCGCGTGAAATCGCATCCTTCGCTTGTCAGCAACCCTGCCGCCGCCAGTATTCAGGCCGAAATGGTGGCGGTGTTGTTTCGCCAGTCCACACCGGTGTTTTTTGGCAACTACGTCGTGTCCGCGTTGTTTGCGTTCATGCTGTGGAGTCGCGCGGATCAGTCGTTGCTGCTGTTATGGGGCGGTGCGGTATTTGTGCTGACTTCCATCCGGCAGTGGGTTGCGCGCTATTACCTGCGCCACACCCCGGGGCCGCAGCATGCGCTGCGTTGGGGATGGTTGATGGCGGTGATGTCCGGGCTTTCCGGGTGGCTCTGGGGCATGGTAGGCCTGTTGTTCATGCTGCCGGAACATCCTGTCACCATCGTGCTGGTGGGCTTTGTGTTGGCCGGCATGGTTGGTGGTTCGGTGGCGTCGCTGTCGGCATTTGTCCCGGCGTATTATGCGTACGCGATTCCCGCTGTGGCGCCGTTTGCGATTCGCTCGTTCATGATAGGCGGCGAGCTGTTTTCCGTGCTGGGCATCCTGTCGCTGTGCCTGCTGGGCGTGAACCTGTATTACAGCCGCGTGATCTGGCAAACCCTGCGATCTTCCGTGCAACTGCGCTTTGAGAACCTGGCGCTGATCCAGCAATTGCAACAGGAAAAAGACCGCGCGGAATCGGCCAACCAGGCCAAAACCCATTTCCTGGCGGCTGCCAGCCACGATTTGCGGCAGCCGGTGCATGCGCTGGGCCTGTTCGCCGGCACCTTGCACCTGCTGGCACAGCAAGCCCAGCCTAGCCGGGAGATGCTGGCAACCATCGCCAGCCGGATCCAGGCGTCGCTGCACAACATGGGGAATCTATTGAACAGCCTGCTGGATGTCTCGCGCCTGGAATCCGGGACGGTCAAGGTAAGGCTCGAGCCGTGCCCGGCGCAGAAGCTTTTTGATGCGCTGGAAAACGAGTTTGGCGCCACGGCGCGAAACAAGGGGCTGAGTTTACGCATCGTGCCCAGCTGTCTTTGGGTGGAGGCCGATTCCATGCTGCTATCGCGCATCCTGTCCAACATCCTTGCCAACGCGATCCGCTACACTCCAAGCGGCGGCATCGTGGTTGGGTGCCGTCGCCGCGGGAGCCGGGTTGCATTTCAGGTGTGGGATACCGGGATCGGTATGGACGAGCAGCAACTCCCCCATATTTTCCGGGAGTTCTACCAGATCGAAAATGTCGCCCGTCAGCAGGAGCAAGGGTTGGGGTTGGGGTTGTCCATCGTCAAGCGTTCAGCCGAACTGATGCATGCTGCAATCCGTGTGGAGTCCATGCCGGGAAAGGGCACGGTGTTTTCAGTGGAGTTGCCCCGTGTTGACGCGACGCAGCCGGTTGCTGTTCCGTTGCTGGAAAGCGCTGTCCGCGTTGCCCCTTCCATGGTGGTTCTGCTGATAGATGATCAACAGGCAGTGCTCGATGCCACCTCAGCATTGATCACTGCGCAAGGGCACAACGTCATTACCGCCCGCAACATTGCCGAAGCGGTAGCCGCTGTTGAGCAGTATGGTCAGCGCATTAACCTGATTCTTGCCGATTATCGTCTGGAGGAGCATGCGACCGGTACTGACGCGATTCATGCGGTTAATGCGCGTCTGCCACAGCCGGCGCCTGCCGTTATCATCACCGGCGATACCTCGCCGGAGCGTATCCAGGAAGCCGCAGCCAGTGGTTTCACCATTCTGCACAAGCCGCTGTCCCCGGAAATGTTGCTCCAGGTGCTAGAAGCTACCCCGGAGTAAAAGCAGTTTTACCAAGGCTTGATTTGTTGCGGGTTCGCCCTCATTTTAGAATCTGCTGCCTGTTCAGGTATAATTTTGTTTTTTAAGGAGGTTCCTGATGCCGATTTACGAATATCGCTGCACCAGTTGCGGTGTGGAAAAAGAAGTCATGCAAAAAATGAGCGACGCTCCGCTGACGGTATGCCCGGAATGTGGCAAGGAGACTTTTGCCAAGCAGCTTTCCGCAGCCGGATTCCAGTTGAAGGGTAGCGGCTGGTACGCCACCGATTTCAAGGGCGGCTCCAAGTCTGCTGCCAAGGAAGAAAGCGCGCCTGCGGCGACGCCATGCGGCGGCAATTGCGCCTGCCATTAACCTGCCTTAACTTGACCAAACAACAAATGTTCCGACGCTATCTTGTAACCGGCCTGCTGGTGCTGGTGCCGCTGGGAATTACCGTCTGGGTGCTGAAAACGCTGATTGGCGCAATGGACCAAAGCCTGCTGTTGCTGCCGGCAGCCTGGCGCCCGGATAACCAACTGGGGGTGCATATCCCCGGGTTTGGCGTCATCCTGACGGTGCTGATCGTGCTGGTGACCGGCATGGTGGCCACCAACTTTTTTGGCAAGCGCATCATCCTGTTCTGGGAAGGCTTGCTGGCGCGGGTACCGGTGGTTAAATCCATTTATTACAGCGTCAAACAGGTCAGCGACACGCTGTTTTCCGATTCCGGCAATGCCTTTCGCAAGGCGCTGCTGGTGCAGTATCCACGTCAGGGAAGCTGGACCATTGCATTCCTGACCGGCCAGCCGGGCGGCGATGTCGCTAACCACCTCAAGGGTGATTACGTCAGTGTTTATGTGCCGACCACACCCAACCCGACCTCGGGTTTTTTCCTGATGATGCCGGCCAGCGACGTGATCGAACTCGACATGAGCGTGGATGAAGCACTCAAATACATTATTTCCATGGGCGTGGTCACACCTGACAACCGCCCGCTTAACGACCCAAACTAACCTCTTAAACAGCAAACAATCATGCGTACTCACTACTGCGGCGAGCTGAATCGCCAACATATCGGTCAAACTGTCACCCTGTGCGGCTGGGCACATCGCCGACGCGACCACGGCGGCGTTATTTTTATCGACCTGCGCGACCGCACCGGTATGTCGCAGATCGTGATTGACCCGGATACGCCCGAAGCGTTTGCCAATGCCGAAACCGTGCGCAATGAATTCGTGCTGAAAGTCACCTGTAAGGTGCGTCCACGCCCCGAAGGCACGGTCAACCCCAATATCCCGACCGGCGAAGTGGAAATGCTGGCGTCGGAAATCGAAATCCTCAACCCGTCGCTGACGCCGCCGTTCATGCTGGACGACGAACACCTGTCCGAAACCGTGCGGCTGGAACACCGCTACATAGACCTGCGCCGCCCGGTGATGCAGAAGAACATGATGCTGCGCTACAAGGTCGCCAAGAACCTGCGCGATTACCTGGACGAAAACGGCTTCATCGAAGTGGAAACGCCGATGCTGACGCGCAGCACGCCGGAAGGCGCGCGCGACTACCTGGTGCCGTCGCGTGTGCATCACGGCATGTTCTTCGCGTTGCCGCAGTCGCCGCAGATTTTCAAGCAATTACTGATGGTGGCCGGTTTCGACCGCTACTTCCAGATCACCAAGTGCTTCCGCGACGAAGACCTGCGCGCCGATCGCCAGCCGGAATTCACCCAGGTGGATATCGAAACCTCGTTCCTCAACGAAGACCAGATCATGGACATCGTCGAGGAAATGATCCGCAAGATGTTCAAGCAGGTGCAAGACATCGACCTGCCCAACCCGTTCCCGCGCATGCCGTTCAGCGAGGCGATGAACAAGTACGGCTCCGACAAGCCCGATATGCGCGTCACGCTGGAAATCACCGAACTCAGCGACGTGATGAAGGATGTGGATTTCAAGGTGTTCTCCGGTGCCGCCAACATGGCCGGCGGCCGTGTCGCCGGTTTGCGCATTCCGGGCGGCGCGACGCTGACCCGTGGCGAAATCGACGCCTACACCGAGTTCGTCAAGATCTACGGCGCCAAGGGTCTGGCCTACATCAAGATCAACGACACCACCCAGCTCAACGAAACCGGCCTGCAATCGCCCATCGTCAAGAACATCCACGTCAAGGCGCTGCAAGCCATTATCGAACGCACCGGCGCGCAGAATGGCGACCTGGTGTTCTTCGGCGCCGACAAGGCCAAGGTGGTGAACGAAGCCCTGGGGGCGCTGCGCGCCAAGGTCGGCCACGAGAAGGGTCACGTCGACGGCCGCGCCTGGGCGCCGCTGTGGGTGGTGGATTTCCCCATGTTCGAGCACGACGAGGAGGCCGACCGCTGGGTCGCGCTGCACCATCCGTTCACCAGCCCCAAGGACGGCCACGAAGACCTGCTCACCAGCAACCCCGGCGCCGCGTTGTCCAAGGCCTACGACATGGTGCTCAACGGCTGGGAAGTGGGGGGCGGTTCGGTGCGTATCCATAGCCAGGCGGTGCAATCCAAGGTGTTCGACGCGCTCAAGATTTCCCCGGAAGAAGCCCAGGAGAAATTCGGCTTCCTGCTGGAAGCCCTGCAATACGGCGCCCCCCCGCATGGCGGCCTGGCGTTCGGCTTGGACCGTCTGGTCACCCTGATGGCCGGCGCCGAATCCATCCGCGACGTCATTGCTTTCCCCAAGACCCAGCGCGCGCAGTGCCTGATGACCAAGGCGCCGAACGAGGTGGACGAGAAGCAGTTAAGGGAGTTGCATATCCGGGTAAGGCAGCAGAACACCGCCGGGTAAAATGGGCTTGGTGAGTTTGCCTACATAATGAATAAAATGTTCAGTTCAGTTGGTCTTGATGAAGAGATAGTAGTCCACTAATCAGGTAACAGAAAGATGACTGCTAAAGTGCTTAAGTACGCAGTAACAGAAGAGATAATTAACTTTGAAGATGATCCGTTTGGGCTTTCTGTAAAAGAAAATGAATTATCCCCCAATCGACTTTATTATCGTGACGATGCTCATGGAGTATGGCTATATCAAGCAAATTGCCTTGAATTGATGGATGTTTTAATTAAAAAATACCCAGAAGGTAAGTTTGATACGATTTTTGCTGATCCACCTTATTTTCTCTCTAATGGCGGTATTACTTGCCATGCAGGGAAGATGGTTAAAGTTGACAAAGGGCATTGGGATAAGTCGCAAGGCCCTGAGCTAAATCATGAGTTTAATCTGGAATGGTTGCGTCGCTGCCAAGCTTTACTCAAGCCCAATGGGACAATGTGGGTTAGTGGTACCCAACACGTAATTTATTCAGTTGGTTATGCAATGCAACAATTGGGTATGAAAATTCTTAATGACATTATTTGGGAGAAACCGAACCCCCCGCCAAATTTATCTTGTAGATACTTCACGCACTCCACAGAAACTATTTTATGGGCGGCAAAAAACCAAAAATCCAAGCATCTTTTTAACTACTCCGCCATGAGGCAAGAGAATGGCGGCAAGCAGATGAAGTCCGTTTGGCGATTTACGGCACCGGGGCGTGAAGAGAAGCTTTTTGGTAAGCATCCTACACAAAAACCACTCAAGCTTATTGAGCGCTGTCTTCTTGCATCCACAAATTTAGGCGACTTTGTTTTAGACCCATTTAATGGTAGTGGCACTACAGGTGTGGCTGCCATTAAAACAAATCGAAAATATGTTGGGATCGAATTAAGCCAAGATTACTTAGACCTTTCGATTAAACGAATTAAGAATTGAGAATTGAGAAAATAAAATGATTAAGGGTGGAGTTGGGGGAGGAAATACAAAAACTGGCCTATTATTTGAAGAGCAGACAGATCTGTTAGAGCTATTGTCGATAACCCCTGGATATTCTGTTAAAAATGCGCCCATAGGAAAATTAGTTTTATACGAAGGGGCCGAGGTCGCAAAATGCTACAGAAAGCATGATTTATATAAATTTCTTGAAGCCAATAAAGTTAATTGGAGAAATTTAATCTCAAAAAAACTGCTTCCGGATGATGCGCTCTATGTTATTCATAACAATACACTGTTCGTGATCGAGGTGAAATTTCAGAAAGTTGCTGGGTCTGTAGATGAGAAACTACAGACCTGTGATTTTAAGAAAAAGCAGTACAAAAAATTAATGTCGCAAATGAATATAGAGGTCGAATATATTTACGTATTGTCCAATTGGTTCCGACAAGAAGGATATAAAGATGTACTTGACTACATCATATCTGTTGGCTGTCAGTATTATTTCGAGTATTTGCCGCTACAAAAATTAGGGCTACCTGTTCCCTAGAACTCGTACGGCATTAGCCAAAAGCGTAACGCGCCGTACGTTTCACAACTACATCCGGCGCAATGCGCTTCGCGTATTGACGCCCTACTACGCTCGGCACAACTAATGATTGGCAAGGAGGCATGGCATGAGTTCTTTAACGATGCACGTTGAACCTTTAGCCCAATCCGTGACCCTGACCGATGCCGAGCTGGTGGTCAATCTGGCCGATGGGCGCGTGCTTTCCACGCCGCTGGTCTGGTTCCCCCGCCTGCTTTCCGCATCGCCAGCCGCCAGAGCGCACTATGAACTGATGGGCAACGGCGAAGGGATTCATTGGCCGGACGTGGACGAGGATGTGAGCGTGGCGGGGTTGCTAGCGGGGAATCCGTCGGTGGAATATCGGAATTAAGCGATGGCGATCCCAAAATTAGGCAGGTTGGTTCGGCTGGAACAAATCAAGGATGTCTGGAATCACGAAGCCACTTCGTTTACGCCTTGGCTTGCCGAAGAAGACAATATTCAACTCGTCGCGGATGCCATCGGGTTGGATGAGCTGGTAGTCGAGGCGCAGGAAAAGAATGTCGGGCCGTTCCGCGCCGATATTCTGTGCAAGGATCCTTCCACCGACCGTTATGTCCTGATTGAAAACCAGCTTGAACGTACCGACCACGGCCATCTTGGGCAGATTCTGACGTATGCGGCTGGACTGGGGGCATGCACCATTGTCTGGATCGCCAAAAGCTTCACCAACGAACATCGGGCCACGCTGGACTGGCTCAACGAAATCACCGACGAGAAGTTCAATTTCTTCGGACTGGAAATTGAATTGTGGCGCATTGGGGACTCCGACATCGCAGCAAATTTCAATGTGGTTTCCAAACCCAACGAGTGGACGCGAGACATCCAAAGCGCGGCCAAGGAATTGGAAGCAGCCCAACATACGCCGCGCGACCTGTTGCTGCGCGATTTCTGGACAGCGCTGAAAACCCATCTTGAGCAAAAGAAGAGTAAGGTAAAGCCCCAGAAGCCCTTACCGCAGGGCTGGACCAATGTCGCGCTGGGAAAGTCCGGTATCTATTTGGTGGCGGTAGCCCGGGTCAAGAAACAAACCATGGGTGTACATGTCGTGATGCATGGCCCCAACCGCGCCGCATTTTTCAAGGAGTTGCTGGAACAACGCGCGGCCATTGAATCAGAAATCGGTCAGCCATTGTTGTGGCTGGAGATGCTTGATAAATCCGAGAGCCACATCAAATTAACCCTTGAAAATGTGGACGTGGCCGACAGAAACCAGTGGGCGCAACATATTGAATGGATGGCGCAAACCCTGGAAAAATTTCACCAAGCCTTCTCTAAACGGGTGCGCAATCTCGGCTCATCGGTGGAAGCCGAGTAGCTTGAAATCTCACTTGCCTTAGCTTATTCTGTCCAGACTAGACAGAATGGGAGGTGCCCCATGAACTCCTCTTGGCAATTACAGGAAGCGAAGAACCGTTTTAGCGAGGTGGTGGACGAGGCTTTGGCCCATGGCCCACAGACGGTGACGCGCCACGGGCGCGAGGTGGTGGTGATTCTTTCGATGGAGGAGTACCGCCGCATGAAGCAGCCTAAAGGCAGCCTGCTCGAAGCCCTGCAGGTTCCGGCGGAATATGCGGTTGAACTGGACATTGCCCGCAATCGAGACTTTCCGCGGGATATTGACCTGTGAAGTTTTTGCTGGACACTTGCGCCGTTTCCGAGTTGACCAAGCTGACTCCAAATCCGGGGGTCGTAAGGTGGTTTGCCGAACAGGATGAGTTGGCATTGCATCTGGCGGCACCGTCCGTAGGTGAGCTCAAAAGAGGCGTAGAGAAGCTTGATGATGGCAAGCGCAAAAACTTTTTGCGGAATTGGCTGGCTGAGAGCGTTATTGAGAGATTCGGCACCAGGATACTGCCAGCGAACACCGAAGTCTGTCTTCTATGGGGAAAACTGCAGGCGCAGTTGGACAAGCAAGGTAAGCCTATGCCCTCGGTAGACGGCCTGATTGCGGCCACTGCACTACACCACCAACTCACTGTTGTAACCCGCAACACGCGCGACATGGAAGCCAGCGGTGTTGCGCTGTTCGACCCGTGGCAAGCATGACTCTCGCGCTGCGATCCCGGCAAAATCTCAAAGCCCGTGCCCTACTGCTGGGCGACCGTCTTGACCTCAAGGCGTTCAAGATTGCCGACTGCCTGGCGACCACGCCGCTGACGCTGGAAGTGGATGCCGACGGCGGCGTGGCGGTGCTGTTCCGCTACGGCGTGGTTGTGCTGTTCGGCGTCAGGAGCCTGGATGAAGTCGGCTTTATCGAGAAACTCAAGCCCTTGCTGACCAACGCCTATGTGACGCCGGAAATCGAGGAACTGGATATCCATTGCGGCAAACCCAGTCTTGGCGTGCAAAGCGGCGCGGTGTCGTTAGACGAGATTTCGCTGGAGAAGGTGCAGGTCATCGCTGACGCCTTGAGCAAAAATCTGGTGCTGTCGCTGTACGAGAAAAAGGTCGGCAGCGAGTTCGATAAAATCGAGCCGTTGGCGCAGGAACTGGCGACGCACGGCAAGGTGAGCGCAGACTCCAAAATGCTGCTGTCCAAGATCGGCCACATGCTGCTGATCGAGCACCGCATGGTGGGCCGCGCCGAGATCGGCGACAAGCCGGAAATTTTGTGGGATTTCCCGCATCTGGGCGGGCTGTATGCCAGCCTGGAAGACGAGTTTGAACTGCAGGAGCGTCAGGCGGCGCTGGATCGCAAGCTCAATCTTATTTCGGGCACGGCACAGACGCTGGCGGACGTATGGGATAACAAGCAGCTACACAAGCTGGAATGGTACGTGATCGGGCTGATCCTGTTTGAAATCATCATCAGCCTGTTCGAGATACTGCGCTGAGCAGGCGTTATTTTTTAGCGGCGGCAGGTTCACACTGTTGCTGGGTTGCCCATTCCACTACCTTCTCTATCGCGGCACCCGTGGCAGACGCCAGCGCCGCGACCCCGCCACGCGCATCAGCGCTGTGGGCCGGGCTTTCAACCACGATCTGCGTCGTTTGGGATTGTGTGGTTGCCCCTCTGCCGCTGACAAGATCGGCACGCAGGCCCACAATGGCGCGGCTGGCAGCCGGGCTGTCGAATACCTGGTCGAAGGTTTCCAGCGTGACGCGCAGGCTGCAGGAGGTGATGGCGGCCGAGAAGCCCTGCTGCCGCAGGCGCTGCGCCAGCAGGTCGGCGGGGGCAGCCGCCCAGCGGCTTTCGGTGTAGGCAAATACCTGCGCCGGGTTCTGGTAGGCCAGCCGGTAGCGCATGTCAAAACCTTCCAGCCCGGGAATGGCTTCAACGCGGGCGAGCCTGATCGGGATCGGCGTTGCGCTGGCAGCGGGTGGAATACCGAAGTCATACAGCGCTGGCGCGGTGCCGGGTTTTGGCAAGCTGCCGCAAGCACTGAGAAACAGCATCAGGCTGCCTAGCAGCAGGATGGTGCGCTGTGTCATGGTTGGAACCCTTTCTCTCCCGGCCCGGGCTGCGGTTGCGGTTTGCCGAAAATGGCGCTTTGCGGATGCTCGTCCAGCGTTTGCATCAGGCGGTTCAGGCTTTGCGCATCGCGGTTGAGCTGATACACCAGTTCGTTGGCGCGGGGCAGGGTTTCGTGGTTGAGGTTTTCGCCCAGTTCGGCGCTGACTTCTTCAATATGGCGGCCGATACGCTCGAACTCGGTCAGGGTTTTTTGCACCTGGATCAATGTCGGACGTGCCGTTTCTGCGGTTTCCCGCGCGCTGTGCGAGGCTTGCCTTACCGCTTCCAGCGTGGCGGATAGTTCGTGCGGATGAATTTCGTCCAATAGTTTTCCGGCTTTGGCGCTGGCTGCGGATGAGGATTGCAGCAGTGGCTGCAGGTCGGTGCTGGCGCGTTCCATGTTGCTGAGCAGGCGGTTGATTTTCTGGGTGTTTTCTTCGCTCAGCAGGCGGTTGAGCGTCACCAGCAGCTTGTCCGCCTGTTCTTCCAGCCGTTCGGTTTTGGCGATGATGTTTTTGCCCGACGCCATCAGTTCGCCCATGGCGGACTGCTGCAAAGGGATGGTTGCATCGCCCAGCGGCGCTGCGTTTTTGCCGGAATCGTCCAGCTCGATATAGGCCAGGCCGGTCAACCCTTGCTGCGCCAGTTGCGCGAAACTGCCGCGGGTAAGGTGCAGTGTTTTATCCACGGAAATGCTGATCAGGATATCACTCGGGTGTCCGGGGTCGAGCAGGATGTCATCCACTCGCCCGACCGTGACGCCGCGAAAGCGTACCGCGGCTTGCGAATTGAGGCCGGATACGGGGAACGACGATGCGATCTGGTATTGCGCTTGCGGCGTGTGAGTGCCCGCCAGCCACCAGAACGAGGCGAGTATTGCCCCGACCAGCAGCATGGCGAATAGTCCGGCGACGATGGCGTAAGCGCGGTTTTCCATAGTTTGCTTATGTTACCTGCTCTAGCCGCTTGTGCACGCCTTCAAAGAAATTGCGCACGAACGGGTGGTCCACCTTGCCAAGATCGGCAATCGGGCAGCAGGCCACAATATGCTGGTCGGCCAGTACCGCCACCCGATCGGCCAGCGACGCCAGCGTGTCCAGGTCGTGGGTAACGAAAATGACGGTCAACCCCAGTTGGTACCGCAGGTTTTTGATCAACTGCACGAATTTTTCGCTGCGATCCGGGTCCAGCCCGGCGGTGGGTTCGTCCAGCACCAGCAGTTCCGGCTCCAGCGCCAGCGCCCGCGCCAGGCCGACACGCTTGACCATGCCGCCAGACAGTTGCGCCGGGAGCAGGCCGGCGTGCTGCGGTTCCAGTTCCACCAGTGCGAGTTTGTGCATCACCAGCAAGTGAATGGTGTCTTCGTCGAACTGGCGCAACTCGCGCAGCGGGAAGGCAATGTTGTCGAACACGCTCAGCGCGGAAAACAGCGCGCCTTGCTGGAACAGCATGCCGAAGCGCTTGCAGATGCGCTGTTGGGAGATGCGGTCGGTGGTATCCATTTTTTCGCCAAACAGCAGGATGTCGCCGCGCGTCGGCCGCGTCAGGCCGACAATATGCCGCAGCAGCGTGGTTTTTCCGCTGCCGGAACCGCCCACCAGCGCCAGCACTTCCCCGGCCCGCACCTGCAGCGAAAGGTCGCGGTGTATCAGCACGTCGCCGTATTCGGTCCAGACGTTGCGCACTTCGCAGACGATGGTGGCATCCGTCATATGCCGATGCTCCGCGTGGCGATGGCAAACAGCGCGTCCACCAGGATCACCGCGGTAATGGCGGTGACCACGGAAGCGGTGGTGCTGGTGGACAGGCTTTCGGTGTTGGGTTTGACGCGCAGGCCGAAATGACAGGCAATCAGCGCCACCAGCAGGCCGAACATCACGCCCTTGACCATGGCCAGGGACAGGTTGACCGGCTTCACCACGCGCGGCAGGTGGTCTATGAAAAACTCGAAGCCGATACCCAGTTGCAGGTTGGCTACCAGCATGCCGCCGATCAGCGCCCATAGCGATGTCCAGAACACCAGCAACGGGGCAACCAGCGTCAGTCCCACCACCTTGGGCAGGATCAGCCGCAGCACGCGCGAAATGCCCATGGTGGCCAGGGCGTCGATTTCCTCGGTGACGCGCATCACGCCAATTTGCGCGGTCATCGCCGAGCCGGAGCGCCCTGCGACCAATACCGACATCAGGATCGGCCCCAGTTCGCGGATCACGGCCAGCCCCAGGATGTTGATGATAAAAATGTCCGCGCCGAATTTCCGTAGCTGCAATGCCATCAGGTAGCTCATGGCAACGCCTATCATCAGGCCGACCAGGGCGGTGACCGGCAGCGCCATGACGCCGCCTTTGTAAACATTGGCGGAAATTTCCTTGAACGGGATATCGCCGGGATGGCGAAGCAGGTACAGCAGTTCGGTGGCAAGCGCGCCGCAAAGCGCGATAAAGCCGATCATGTGCTCGACAAAGCGCAGCCAGAATTGCCATGCCAGGCGAAATATGCCGGTCATGGTTGATGGCCTGGACGCCAGAACTGTCCGCGAGGGCAGGGTGGCCAGCGTGGCAAACAAGGGTTCATGCTCCGGCCGCAGGTTGACGCGGCCGCCCCGCTTCCCGCCCCAGCCCGCCCACAGCAACGCCGCGCCGGCGCTATCCAGTTGTTCTATCCGGGTGAGATCCCAGATCACAAACGGGTCGATGAAAAACGGGGCAAGTTGCTGCTGCAACTCGGCAAAATCGTTGTCCGGCGCACGCAGGGACCAGCGGCCGGTGAGCGTAATGTGCCGCGTTCCGTCGGTATCCTGATCAACCTGAAATCCAGCGTCAGCCATTGCCCTGCCTTATTGTGTTTGTTGCAGTTTAGCCGCTGTTGCGACCGGACGCTATAATGGCCCACGCAACTTGTTCACGCATGAGGAAAAACAATGAAAAGTTATCGCAAGGAACTCTGGTTCAACGCCCCAAGCCGTGTTGCCTTCATCAACATCACCCAGGAAATCCAGGAATGCCTGCGCCAGTCCGGCATCAAGGAAGGGCTGGTGCTGGTCAACGCCATGCATATTACCGCCAGCGTGTTCATCAACGACGACGAATCCGGCCTGCATCACGATTACGGCGTCTGGCTGGAAAAGCTGGCGCCGCACGAGCCGGTGAGCGGTTACCACCATAACCGCACCGGCGAAGACAATGCGGATGCCCACATGAAGCGCCAGATCATGGGCCGCGAGGTAGTGGTGGCGGTGACCGAGCACCGCCTGGATTTCGGCCCATGGGAGCAGATTTTTTATGGCGAATTTGACGGCCGCCGCAAAAAACGCGTGCTGGTGAAAATTATCGGGGAATAAGCCCTGCGGGCTGGGGGCGGGTTATGCCAGCACGTAGAAGCCGGCAACGCTGGTTTCTACGGCTGGCGCAGGCGTGCTGTTTTTCCCCAGCGATTTTGCCGCGTCGGAAATCGCGGCATCCATGAGGCCGACTTCCTTCTGGTGCAGTTCTTCCGGCGCATGCTTCAACTTCGCTTTTTTGGCTTCTACCGCGAGTATGGATTTGACCTGGGCGGATAGCTGTTTGGCCGAGCTCAGGAATTCCGCATCCTGCTTGCTCAACACCTCCGGACTGGCCGCCGCGGTATTGGCTGCACTGCTTTCAACGCCGGCCGCGCTGGCGTATTCCTTGACTGCGGTAGCAACTTCCTTGGCAATTTGAGCGGCGGATGCTGCCGTACCTTTGCCTGCGGCGGAAGACAGCAGCATCAGGATATGCAGCCGCTCCCGCAGTGCTTTTAACTGCTCTACGGCCAATTCCTTGCGCTTCGACGCGGCGCTGGCCGCGGCGTCATTGATCTGCACAGCGGCATTGGATATGCCTTGGGTGCGGCTGATGCTGGAGGAAATGCTGGAAATCATGATGGTGCGTCCAATGCTGCGGGGAGAGTGAATTATTATCGGCCTGGGACAGGAAAACTGAAGGGGCGGTGGCCATCCAGATACCGGGTGCCGAGTCTGTCCCGGCAAGTTTTACCTGCGGTTAATAATCGCTGCCGTGAAAAAAGGCCAAACCTTGCGGTTTGGCCTTTTTGTATGTTGCCGGGCGTCGTTGCGACGTATCGTGCAACAAGTTGCGCTCCTACAGCGGTGCTTTCCTAATCCACCGACTGCATGCCACCTGTTACTGGAAAAAGTCCTTCACTTTATCCATCCACGACTTCGCCCGCGGGCTGTGTTTGGATGAATCCTGCAAATTGATCGCTTCCAGTTCGCGCAGCAGTTCCTTTTGCTTCTCGGTCAGCTTCACCGGGGTTTCCACCACCACATGGCAGATCAGGTCGCCGTGATCGCTGGTGCGCAGCGGCTTGATGCCCTTGCCGCGCAGGCGGAATTTGGCGCCGGTCTGGGTTTCCGCCGGGATTTTCATCTTGGCGTGGCCGTCCAGGGTGGGAATCTCGATTTCGCCGCCCAGGGCCGCCGTGGTGAAACTGATCGGCATTTCGCAATGCAGGTCGCCGCCGTCGCGTTGAAAAATGGCGTGCGGCTTGAGGTGCACCACCACATACAGATCGCCCGCCGGGCCGCCGTTGACGCCGGCTTCGCCTTCGCCGGACAAACGAATGCGGTCGCCTTCATCCACGCCCGCCGGGATTTTGACCGCCAGCGTTTTCTGCTGCTTGACGCGGCCGTCGCCGTGGCAGGTGGGGCAGGCGTCCTTGACCATCTTGCCGCTGCCGTGGCACTTGGGGCAGGTTTGCTGGATGGAGAAGAAGCCTTGCTGCATCCTGACCTGGCCGTGGCCGCCGCAAGTGGTACAGGTGACAGGCTGTGTGCCGGGACGCGCACCGGAGCCGTGGCAGGTTTCGCATTCGGCCATGACCGGGATGCGGATTTTGGTTTCGGTGCCGCGCGCGGCGTCTTCCAGCGAGATTTCCATGTTGTAGCGCAGGTCTGCGCCGCGGTAGACGTTGGAGCGCTGCTGTCTGCCGCCGCCGAAAATGTCGCCGAAAATGTCGCCAAAGGCATCGGCAAAACCGCCCGCGCCGCCGCCGAAGCCGCCTGCGCCAGCCCCCATGCTGGGGTCTACCCCGGCATGGCCGTACTGGTCGTAGGCCGCGCGTTTTTGCGGGTCGGTCAGGACTTCATAGGCTTCCTTGGCTTCCTTGAAGTGTTCTTCCGCATTCGGGTTGTCCGGATTGCGGTCGGGGTGGTACTTCATGGCCAGCTTGCGGTAGGCCTTTTTCATGTCTTCCTCGGAGGCGTCGCGGTTGACGCCGAGGACTTCGTAATAATCTTTTTTGGCCATAGTTAGGGGTTAGGGACTAGAGGTTAGGGACTAGGGAAGGGTTGGGGTTGGGGGTTACTAGCCCCTAGCCCCCAACCCCTAAGCCCCTTACTTGTCTTTTTTCACTTCTTCAAACTCGGCATCCACCACTTCGGCGTCCACCGTCTTTTCGCCTTGCGGGTTAGGCTCGGCGGAACCGGCGGCCTGTTGCGCCTGCTGTTCGGCATAGACCTTTTCGCCCAGCTTTTGCGAGGCTTCCATCAGCGCGTTGGTCTTGGCTTCGATGGCATCCTTGTCGTCGGACTTGAGCACTTCTTCAACGTCCTTCAACGCGGCTTCGATCTTTTCCTTCTCGCCGGCTTCCAGCTTGTCGCCGTGTTCGGTCAGCGACTTCTTCACGCTGTGCACCATGGCGTCGGCCTGGTTGCGGGCATTGACCAGGTCCAGCGTCTTGCGGTCTTCGTCGGCGTGGGCGGCGGCATCTTCTTCCATGCGGCGGATTTCTTCCTCGCTCAAACCCGAGCTCGCCTTGATGGTGATGTTGCTTTCCTTGCCGGTGGCCTTGTCCTTGGCGGAAACGTGCAGGATGCCGTTGGCGTCAATGTTGAAGGTCACCTCGATCTGCGGCATGCCGCGCGGTGCCGGCGGAATGTCGCCCAGGTTGAACTGGCCCAGGCTCTTGTTGCCGGAAGCCACGTCGCGCTCACCTTGCAACACGTGGATGGTCACGGCGGACTGGTTGTCCTCGGCGGTCGAGAACACCTGGCTGGCCTTGGTCGGGATGGTGGTGTTTTTCTTGATGAGCTTGGTCATCACGCCGCCCATGGTTTCGATCCCCAGGGAGAGCGGGGTCACGTCCAGCAGCAGCACGTCCTTGACGTCGCCTTGCAGCACGCCGCCCTGGATTGCGGCACCCACGGCCACGGCTTCATCCGGGTTGACGTCCTTGCGCGGTTCCTTGCCGAAGAATTCCTTCACCTTTTCCTGCACCTTGGGCATACGGGTCTGGCCGCCGACCAGGATCACGTCCTGGATGTCGGACAGCTTGACGCCGGCGTCCTTCAGCGCAATTTCGCACGGCTTGATCGAACGTTCGATCAGGTCTTCCACCAGGCTTTCAAACTTGGCGCGGGTGATCTTCACTACCAAGTGCTTGGGCCCGGTTGCGTCTGCCGTGATGTACGGCAGGTTGACTTCGGTTTGTTGGCTGGAAGACAGCTCGATCTTGGCCTTTTCCGCGGCTTCTTTCAGGCGCTGCTTGGCCAGCAGGTCGTTGCGGAGGTCGAGGCCGTTTTCCTTCTTGAATTCGTCAGCCAGGAAATCGATCAAACGGTTGTCGAAGTCTTCGCCGCCCAGGAAGGTGTCGCCGTTGGTGGACAGCACTTCAAACTGGTGCTCGCCGTCGAGCTCGGCGATTTCGATAATGGAAATATCGAACGTGCCGCCGCCCAGGTCATACACCGCGATCTTGCGGTCGCCTTCCTGCTTGTCCATGCCGAACGCCAGCGCTGCCGCGGTCGGTTCGTTGATGATGCGCTTCACTTCCAGACCGGCGATGCGGCCGGCATCCTTGGTGGCTTGACGCTGGCTGTCGTTGAAGTAGGCCGGCACGGTAATCACCGCTTCGGTGACTTCTTCGCCCAGGTAATCCTCGGCGGTTTTCTTCATCTTGCGCAGCACTTCGGCAGAAATCTGCGGCGGCGCCATCTTGGTGCCGCGCACTTCCACCCATGCGTCGCCGTTATCGGCCTTGGCGATGGTGTAAGGCATCAGGCCGATGTCCTTTTGCACTTCTTTTTCTTCAAAGCGGCGGCCAATCAGGCGCTTCACCGCAAACAGCGTGTTCTTCGGGTTGGTCACCGCCTGGCGCTTGGCGGGTGCGCCCGCCAGGATTTCGCCATCGTCCTGATAAGCAACGATGGACGGCGTGGTGCGTGCGCCTTCGGCGTTTTCGATCACGCGCGGCTTGCCGCCTTCCATCACGGCCACGCAGGAGTTGGTGGTACCCAGGTCAATGCCAATAATCTTACCCATTATGTTTTCCTCTTAAATAAGTTCTGAAATTCAAAAACCGATGTTCGTAAAGTGGGGATGGTGCTACCGATTTCAAGCCTTGGGCTTGCTGACCATCACCAATGCCGGGCGCAGCACGCGCTCATGCAGCGTGTAGCCTTTTTGCAGCACGTTGAGCACGGTGTTGGGTTCGGCCTCGGCTGATTCAATGGCGCTGATGGCCTGGTGCTTGTGCGGGTCGAACTTTTCGCCGACGGGGTTCACTTCCGCGATGTTGAATTTTTCCAGCACGCTGGCAAATTGCTTCAGCGTCAGCTCCATGCCGTCCTTGAAACTTTCCAGGCTGGCATTTTCAATCGCCAGCGCGGCTTCCAGCGAATCCTTCACTGCCAGCAGTTCGCCGGAGAATTTTTCCAGCGCGAATTTGCGCGCCTTGTCAGTGTCTTCATGGGCGCGGCGGCGAATGTTTTCGCTTTCCGCCTTGGCGTACATCCAGGCATCGTAATGTTCTTGCGCCTTGAGTTCGGCGGCCTTGAGCAGTTCTTCCAGGCTGGGCATGGTTTCCACGCTGGCGTCGGCTGCGGTTGATGCGTTCTGATCCGGTGTTTGTTCTTGCATGAGAAAAGGCCTCTGTATTTTTTGTAACAGACTGGCAAGTGGGGATGGTTGGGGGGATTTCAAGAGGCGGGGCGGGAAGAATTTTTGGAGGCTGTGTGTTGCGGTGGATTGGGAGCTTTCGGATGGAATTACTATGGTGGTTGGGTCAGAAAAGGTAGTTAATTAGGCCGCATGGCTAATGCCGGTTCCCGACCCATAGCAGAAGTTCGCAAAAGTGGAGAGTTTCGAATGCTTTCTGCCAATCCAGCCATCAAAATCGATTGCTTCGTTCGTCGGCGATCGTGCCATTAGCGGACATGGTGGAGAATCTAGAATAGAACTGCTACTATATCGTAGTGTAAACAAGTCCAGCACAAATCTGGACCCGCAAAAAAGAGGTATCTCCGAACTGGAACACTCAAGAAAAATGCGTAAGAATCGAAAATATTCTCTTTTCCAGTTCAGACAACCATGAGCATTCGCAATCTGCTTGTCATCCTCGTTGCTCTCGGCACCATTGGCGGTGGGGCATGGGCGTGGCGGCATTTTTACCTGCAGCCCGCCGCGCCCGAGGCCTTCGCTTCAGGCAATGGTCGCATCGAGGCGACGGAAGTCAATATCGCGACCAAGCAGGCGGGACGCGTCGAGGCTATCCTGGTTAACGAGGGCGATGAAGTACACGCCGGGCAGACGCTGGCGCGCATGGACACTGCCACGCTGCGTGCCGACCTTCGTCAGGCCGAGGCGCAGGTGCGGCAGGCCCGCCATAGCACCAAGGCCGCGGCGGCCGTCGTTACCCAGCGCCGCAACGAGCAGTCCGCCGCCAGCGCCGTGGTGATGCAACGCGAAAGCCAGCAGAACCTGGCTGAGAAGAACGTGGCACGTACGCGCCAGTTGATCGACAAGGGGTTCGTATCGCCGCAGAAACTGGACGTGGACAAGACCAGCAGCCAGTCTAGTCAGGCCGCGACCACGGCGGCCAAGGCGCAACTCGCCGAGACACAATCGGCCGTCGATGCCGCGCGTGCCGGGGCGATGGGGGCGCAATCCGCCGCCGAGGCCGCCGACGCCAGGGTCGAGCGCATCAAGGCCGACATCCGCGATGCCGAACTGGTGTCACCTATCGACGGGCGCGTGCTGTACCGGCTGGCCGAGCCGGGCGAGGTGCTGGGCGCGGGCGGCAACTTGCTCACGTTGCTCAACATCACGGAGGTCTACATGACCATCTTCCTGCCCACGACGCAGGCTGGGCGTGTGAGCCTAGGCGCGGAAGCGCGGATCGTGCTCGATGTGCGGCCGGACATCTCGATTCCCGCCACGGTCAGCTTCGTTTCGCCCGAAGCGCAGTTCACGCCCAAGTCGGTGGAAACCCGCAACGAGCGTGAGAAGCTGATGTTCCGCATCAAGGTACGCATCCCCGAAGACCTGCTGCGGGCCTACGCCAAGCGCGTCAAGACCGGGCTGCCGGGCGTCGCCTACGTGCGGCTCGACCCGCAGACGCCGTGGCCGCAGAACATCCCGCCATTGGTCACGCCCCAGAACGCACGATGAGCGAAGCCGCCGTCGCCCGGCTCGCGGGCGTCAGCCACCGTTACGGCGAGTCCGCCGCGCTGGACAACGTCAGCCTGGAGATCCCCGCCGGGCGCATGGTGGGGCTGATCGGCCCGGACGGCGTGGGCAAATCCAGCCTGCTCGCGCTGGTGTCCGGCGTGCGCGCGATACAAACCGGCACGGTCGAGGTATTGGGCGGCGACATGCGCGACAAGCGCCACCGCGCCGAGGTTTGCCCACGCATCGCCTACATGCCGCAAGGGCTGGGCAAGAATCTCTACATGACGCTCTCGGTGTTCGAGAACATCGATTTCTTCGGCCGCCTGTTCGGCCAGGATCGCGCCGAACGCACCGCGCGCATCGCCGAACTGCTCGACAGTACCAGCCTCGCCGCGTTCCGCGACCGGCCCGCCGGCAAGCTCTCGGGCGGCATGAAGCAGAAACTCGGCCTGTGCTGCGCGCTGATCCACGACCCCGACCTGCTGATTCTCGACGAGCCGACAACCGGCGTCGATCCGTTGTCGCGCCGCCAGTTCTGGCAACTGATAGACCGCATCCGTAAGCGCCGCAGCGGCATGAGCGTGCTGGTCGCGACGGCCTACATGGAAGAAGCCGCCGATTTCGACTGGCTGGTCGCGATGGACGACGGCCGCATCCTCGCCACCGGCAGCCCGGCCGAACTGCGCCAGCGTACCGGCCAGGCCGATCTCGACGCGGCGTTCATCCAGTTGCTGCCGGAGGATAAACGACAGGGTCACCGCGCCCTCGTCGTGCCGCCGCGCGACGCCACCGACGGCCAGCCGCCCGCGATCCGCGCCGAGGCGCTGACCATGCGTTTCGGCGATTTCACGGCGGTGGATCATGTGGATTTCGAGATCGGGCGCGGCGAAATCTTCGGCTTCCTCGGCTCCAACGGCTGCGGCAAGACCACCACCATGAAAATGCTCACCGGCCTGCTGCCGCCCAGCGAAGGTCGTGCCTGGCTGTTCGGCACGCCGGCCAAGGCGCACGACATCGAGACGCGCAAGCGTGTGGGCTATATGACGCAGGCCTTCTCGCTCTACGGCGAACTCACCGTGCGCCAGAACCTCGTGCTGCACGCCCAGCTTTTCCACCTGCCATCGGAGCGCATCCCGGCGCGCGTGGCGGAAATGGTCGAGCGCTTCGACCTCGCGGAGCACATCGACAAGCTGGCCGGCGCGTTGCCGCTCGGCATCCGCCAGCGCCTGTCGCTCGCGGTCGCGGTGATCCACGCGCCGGAAATGCTGATCCTCGACGAGCCGACCTCCGGCGTCGATCCGGTCGCGCGCGACGCCTTCTGGGAACTGCTGATCGATCTCTCGCGCAAGGACGGCGTGACCATCTTCGTTTCCACGCATTTCATGAACGAGGGCGAGCGCTGCGACCGCATTTCGCTGATGCACGCCGGGCGCGTGCTGGCCTGCGGCAGACCGGCAGACCTCGTCACGGCGCGCGGCAAGGCGACGCTGACCGAGGCTTTTATCGATTACCTGGAAACGGCGGGCGGCGAGACGGTAAGCGACGAGACGGCGGACGACAGCGAGGCAGATCGCGCCATTGCGAACGCCCCGCCCCCGGACAAGCCACGCGCCCGCGCGCCGCAGAACGCCGTATTCAGCCTGCAGCGCCTGCTGGGCTATGCCTATCGCGAACTGCTGGAAGTGCTGCGCGACCCGGTGCGGTTGATGTTCTCGCTGATCGGCTCGGTGCTGCTGATGTTTATGATGGGCTACGGCATCACCATGGATGTCGAGAACCTGCGTTTCGCGGTGCTTGACCGCGACCAGACGCCGGAAAGCCGCGCCTATATCCAGAACATTTCGGGGTCGCGCTATTTCAACGAACACGCGCCCATCACCAGTAGCGAGGAGCTCGACCGCCGCATGGCCAGCGGCGAACTGAGCCTGGCGTTCGAGATTCCGCCCGATTTCGGCAAGAATCTGCGGCGCGGAAAAACCGTAGAAATCGGCGTGTGGATCGACGGCGCCATGCCGTTTCGCGGCGAAACCATCCGGGGCTACCTCCAAGGCATGCATTACAGCTATCTCGCCCAGCTTGCGCGCCAGACACTAGGCACCACGCCGCATCTGGTGCCGGGCACCATAGCGGCACGCTACCGCTACAACCAGGATTTCAAGAGCCTGTACGCGATGGTGCCGGCGGTGATCCCACTGCTTTTGGTGTTTATCCCCGCCATCCTCATGGCCGTAGCCGTGGTACGCGAAAAGGAGATGGGCTCGATCACCAATTTCTACGCGACGCCGGTCACGCGGCTGGAATTCCTGCTCGGCAAGCAGTTGCCTTATATCGGAGTGAGCATGGTGAGTTTCTACGGTCTGGTCGCGCTGGCGATTTATGTTTTCGGTGTGCCGCTCAAAGGCAGCTTGTTGACACTAAGCAGTGCCGCACTGCTGTTCGTCATGGCGACAACGGGCATCGGCCTACTGATGTCGGCGTTCACCCGCACGCAGATCGCTGCGCTCGCCGCAACAGCAATCATTACCCTGCTGGCCACCGTCAATTTTTCCGGGCTGACCAGCCCGATATCCTCCCTGAGCGGCATGGGTGCGGTGATTGGCACCTACTTTCCGGCCACCTATTTCCTCAACATCAGCCGCGGCGTGTTCACCAAGGCGCTGGAGTTTCGCGACCTAGTTGCCGATTTCCTCGCGCTGGCGTCGTTCATCCCTGTCCTGACACTGCTGAGCGCCCTGTTTCTCACCAAGCAGGAAAAATGAGATGCAGCGCCTGGCCAACATCTACCGACTCGGCATCAAGGAACTACGCAGCCTGGGGCACGACGGCATCCTGATCATCATGATCGTCTGGACCTTCAGCGGCGGCATCTACGCGGCGGCGACCGCTACCTCGCAGGAACTGCACAACGCGCCCATCGCCGTCGTCGACGAAGATCAATCCAAGCTCTCCGGCCGCATCATCGGCGCCTTCTACGGACCGTATTTCATGGCGCCGATCAGGGTCACCCCCGACAAGATCGATCCCGGCCTGGACGCCGGCATCTACACTTTCGTACTGCACATACCACCGGATTACGAGCGCGACCTGCTGGCTGGGAGAAATCCCACTCTGCAGGTCAACATCGACGCCACGCGCATGTCGCAAGCCTTCATCGGGGCGAACTACATCGACAACATCATCAACGGGGAAATCGGCGAATACCTCAAGGGCTACCGCAGCCAGCCGGCGCTGCCGATCCGGCTGGCAACACACGTCAAGTTCAATCCCAACCTGACCAGCCACTGGTTCGGCAGCATCATGGAACTTATCAACAACATCACAATGCTCTCCATCATGCTCACCGGCGCCGCGCTGATCCGCGAACGCGAGCACGGCACGCTGGAACACCTGCTGGTCATGCCGCTGGACGCGGTGGAAATCATGCTCGCGAAAATCTGGTCGATGGGCCTGGTCGTGTTGCTCGCCGCCAGCCTGTCGCTGCACTTTATCATCCAGGGCGCACTGCACGTGCCGATTGCTGGCTCCATCACGCTCTTCCTGTGCGGCGCGCTGTTGCACCTGCTCGCCACCACCTCGCTGGGCGTATTTATGGGCACGGTCGCGCGCAACATGCCGCAACTCGGACTGCTGATGATCTTGACCCTCCTGCCGCTGCAAATGCTGTCCGGCGGCATCACCCCACGCGAAAGCATGCCGGAAATCGTGCAGCAGATCATGCTGGCCGCGCCGACCACGCATTTCGTCAGCCTGTCGCAGGCCATCCTCTATCGCGGCGCAGGCTTCGACGTGGTTTGGCCCAGTTTCCTCGCTATCATCGCCATCGGTGCGGTCTTCTTTGCACTCGCACTGGCGCTGTTCCGCCGCAGCTTATCGTCGGAGCAGTGACTCCCTTCGCGTAAGGTGAACAAATTCTATGCTTGGCGGTTATCGGAGTGGTTCTACTATGCTGTCAGCAAGTAGAACCACTCCAGCTATTCAAGTGTCTTGATGCCAACGGCTGCTTCGACTAATAACAGACGTTTATTATGGGTGGTTTCCATGTCTACTTATGGCCGAATTGAGTCTTCACGTTAATAGCAAGCCAACAAGTAAATGAATTTTTATGGCGGCTGCTGCGTGCCCAGCCTGACTTTATGCCTGTTGTAGCTCCACAAATACTGCTCCGGGCATTGCCTGATCTGCGCTTCCAGCGCGGCATTGAGGCCGGCCGGGGTGTTGATGTCGCCATCGGCCAGTGCGGTGAGGTGCAGGTGAAAGCCGCGGCCAAAAGGCAGCCGTTCGCAAAACGCCATGATGACGCTGGCGCCGGTTTTCTGCGCCAGTTTGCCGGCGAGGGTCATGGTGTAGGCGGGACGGCCGAAAAACGGTGCCCATTCGCCTTCGCCGGTGGAGGGCGCCTGGTCGGGCAAAATGCCAATCGCTTCGCCGCGTTTTAAGGCCAGCAGCAAGTCTTTGACGCCCTGGGAGGTGGCCGGGGCCAGCTTGACTTTGCCGCGGCTGCGCCCGGCGGCGATCATGGGCATGATCCAGCTTTTGCGCGGCGGGCGGTAGAGCACGGCGATGGGGTGGCGGGCGGCGTAATAAATGGAGGTGATTTCAAAACAGCCCAGGTGCGGGGTGAGGAAGATGATGCCCTTGCCTTTGGCCAGCGCGGCTTCTACATGCTCCCAGCCGTCGCATTGGCGTATCCAGGACAGCACGGTGTTGTCGTCGCGCTGCCATACGGCAAAGGTTTCCAGCAGCGCCTTGCCGGATTCGCCGATATTGCGGCGCAGGATGGCGCGCTGCGTGGTGGCGTCAGCCGCGATGCCGCTGGCCCGGATGTTGGCGCGCATCATGCGTGCGGTTTTGGGCGAAACGAGATACACCAGCCAGCCGAGGGCAACGCCCAAGCCGTGCACCAGCGGTAAGGGCAGCCGCGCGATCAGCGATAACAGGCCGAGCAGCAGGCGGACAAGAGGTTTTTTCATGACAGGCGGATTTTCGCATAGATTCTTGCGCGGCAGAGAAGGACAAAGTAGCCTTGCGGGCTATGAAAGCTAAAACGTGTTGGGTGTTGACGCTGGGCGTGCCCGGCATGGATAACCAGTCGCTGGGGCTGGCGGCGGCAATGGGCTTGCAGCCGGTGCAGAAGCGTATTGTGCCGACGGCGCCGTGGAAATACCTGCTGCCGCAGTTCTGGCTGAGCCCGCTGCGGTTTCTGGGGGCGGGCAGCGATACACTCGCCCCGCCGTGGCCGGACGTGCTGATCGGCACCGGGCGCCTGACCGTGGCGGTGGCGCTGGCGATCAGGCGCGCCAGCGGCGGCAAGGTGTTCAATATCCATATCCAGAACCCTTACACCGCGTATGACGAATTCGACGTGATCGTGACCCCGCGCCACGATATGTTTGAACACCCCAACGGCATCCAGTCCATCGGCGGCATGCATACGCTGACGCAACAGCGGATTGCCGCGGCCGGGGAGCAGTGGGCGCCAACGTTCGCGCACCTGCCGCGCCCGCTGGTCGGCGTGACGGTGGGCGGCAGCAACAAGTGCTACAAGGTCACGCCGGAAATCGGCCGCCAGTTGGGCGAGCAACTCGCCAGGCTGTCCGCCGAAACCGGTGCCGGGATTCTGCTGACGCCTTCGCGCCGCACCGGCGCGGCGGTCGAAGCCGAGTTGCGCCGGGCGCTGGCCAATACGCCGGCCTATATCTGGGATGGCACGGGCGAGAACCCTTATCTGGCGGTGCTGGCGCTGGCGGATACGCTGGTGACCACGGCCGATTCCGTCAACATGGTGTCGGAAGCCTGTTTCACCGGCAAGCCGGTGTATGTGGTGGATTTGGCCGGGGGCTCGAAAAAATTCCTGCGCTTTCACGACACCATGCGTCGCGGCGGCTACACGCGGCCATTTACCGGCAAGCTGGAGCACTGGCGTTATCCGCCGCTGGATGATGTGGGCGACGTGGCGCGGCAAGTGCTCGCTCGATTAGATGCCTGCTGAACCGGCGGCAATGAAATTCCGGGCAATATCCGGGTAAAATCCGCTTTTCACGTGTGCCGCATCAAAACAGAGAACCCCGTATGTCCATCAAAATCGAAACCTTCAGCAATGCCAAGGGCGGCAACAGTTTTTTCAAGGCGCTGGGCCATCCCCTGACTGTCAGCAAGGCCAGGGCGCTAATGGATAAACTGGCGCGCGGCAGCGTGGCCGTGTACGACCCGCTGGGCATGGCGCAGGGGTTTGCCGAGTTCTATGACCTGGCGGCGCTGGATATTGCCGCGGTGTTCGTGCAGCGGCTGGAAGACCTGGGCAAAACTTTGTTCGGCAAAAGCACGCAGCCGATCACCCAGTTGCCGGATACCAAGGCGGAGACGCTGTTTGTCGCGGCGTTTGACGCCAAGCGCCTGATTGACCATATCCGCCACCTGGTACCGCACGGCACCGAAATTGTCAGCCTGGATGAGTTGCGCTTGCCGGATGAGATGCTGACCAATCGCCGGCGCTATCTCGACCCGCTCAATTTCGCCACCAATTTCGGTTTTCTGCGCGATGCCGGCGGCTGGCATACGCGCATTGTCACCGCCGATTACTGGTCCGGCTGGGGGGCACCCAAGCCGCCTTCGGTATGGTTCTGCCTGTTTGATCAGCAGGGCAACACGCTGGCGCAGTGGCAGGACGCGCTGCCCGCGCCCGGTGCCGCGCTGGTTGTGGATAGCCAGGAGGTGCGCAAGCGCTTCAACCTGGGCGAATTCACCGGCTCGCTGTTCATCCACGTGCTGGGTGTCGCCACGGCCGGGCATGACGTGGTGAAGTACGCATTGGATATTTACGGCGACGATCTGGACAGCCAGCTGTCCTGCACCCACGACGCCAACGCCTGGCCGTCCGACCTGTTTGCCGGATTGCCCGCGCCCAAGGACAACGAGCGGGTGGTGTTGTGGATACAGAACAGTCATCCGGTGACGATCCCGAAAAATGGCGTGGGGCTGAACCTGATGGGCTCGACTGATATCCGCTGGCTGGGCGTGGAGATTCCGCCGTTTGCCACGTATGCACTGGATGCCGCCGAATTGCTGCCGGATGTACGCTGGCCGCAGCAGATCGAAATCCAGGCCGGGCGCTATTTTGTGCGGCCGCGGTACGAAGTGCATGTGCAGGGCGGGCGCAGCCGCATCGCCCATGCCAACGTCGAACGCAACGACCTGGTGGCCGATCCCCGCATCCCCGAGTTGAATGCCCTGATGGGCAAGAGCTACATCCTGCCCGCGCCTGTCTTGCCGGTGGCCGATTGGGGCAGCTTGATGCAGCCGACGCCGATGTCCACGGCGCAAACCGACTTGCCCATCACCGCCATTTTTTACGATGCCAGCGGGGTGGAGGTGGCACGCCACAACTTTGGCAAATTGCTGCGCAACCTGGAACTGGAATTTGACCTGGCTGGTTATCTGCACCAGCACAACATCAGCCTGCCCAGCGGTTACGGCCATGTGGAACTGGTGTATGACTTCCGTGCCGGCGGCAGTGCCGATGGCTGGCTACACGGCCTGTTCCGCTACACGCAGAAAGCCAGCGGCCATATCGCGGAAACCAGCTTCGGCGGGCACATCTACAACACCGTGCTGACTTACAAGAACGAGCCGCAGTCCTACGCGGGGAGCGCCCCGGGCTTGAGCACGCGCCTGTTCCTGCGGCTGGGGGATGAGCCGCTGGATACCTTCTGTCACCTGATTTATGCCGCTTCCACGCCGTGGCATGGGCTATCAACCACCTCGCTCACCCTGTACAGCGCGCTGGGCCAGGAGATTGCCGTGCGCCAGGTGCAAGTGCCGTGCAGCGGTTCGCTGCTGTGGCGCTACCACGACACCTTCGACGCGGAATCCCGCCGCCGTGCCGGTGCCGGTGCCTATGTGATTATTCGCGACACCACCTGCCGCCTGTTCGGTTATCACGGCACCGTCAACGGCGACAAATCCTTCTGCATGGACCACATGTTTGGCTTCTGAGCGCAAATTAACGGTATTGCAGATGCTGCCCGCCCTGGATGCCGGCGGCGTCGAGCGTGGCACGCTGGAAGTCGGAAAATACCTGGTGGAAAACGGCCATCGTTCGCTGGTGATGTCTGCCGGCGGGCGCATGGTCGGGCAGTTGCAGCGCGAAGGCTCCGAACATTTTGCCTGGCCGGTCGGCAGGAAGTCGTTGTGGACGCTGGGACTGGTCTGGAAACTGCGCCGCTTTCTGCGCGAGCAAAAAGTGGACATCCTGCATGTGCGTTCGCGCATGCCCGGCTGGGTGGCCTATCTGGCGTGGAAAGGCATGAACCCGGCAACCCGCCCCCGTTTTGTCACCACGGTGCATGGCCCGTACACGGTGAACGGCTACAGCGCGGTGATGACCAAGGGCGAGCGCGTGATCGCCATTTCCGAAACCATACGTCGCTATATCCTGGCGCATTACCCGCGGGTGGCGACGGAGAATATCCGACTGATTTACCGCGGGGTGTCGCCGGAGCAGTTTCCGCACGGTTACCAGCCCGCGGCTGAATGGCGCGATGCCTGGAACCGGCAATATCCGGAATTGCAAGGTAAGCAGGTGCTGACTCTCCCCGCCCGGCTGACGCGCTGGAAAGGCCAGGAGGATTTTATCGAATTGATCCGTCGGCTACGGGGGCGCGGATTGAATGTACATGGCCTGCTGGTGGGCGAGGCGCATTCCAGGCGCCAGGATTTTCTGCACGAGTTGCAGGCGCTTGCCAAGGATAAGGGCGTGCTGGAACACCTGACGTTTGCCGGACACCGCACGGATTTGAAAGAGATCATGGCGGTATCCAGCATTGTGTATTCGCTGTCGCGCGAACCGGAGGCATTCGGTCGCACTACGGTGGAAGCGTTAAGCCTCGGCGTGCCGACCATCGGCTACGATCATGGCGGCGTGGGCGAGCAGTTGGCGGACATCCTGCCGCAAGGGCGCGTGGCGCTGGACGACATGGATGGATTGGAACAGCGCACGATGGCCTGGCTGGCAGCGCCGCCCGTTGTGCCGAGCGAGCAGCCGTTCACGCTACAGAATATGTTGCAGAAGACGTTGGTGGTTTATGATGAATTGAGGGGTAAAGAGACAATATGAGTGCACAAGAAAACGTGAAGAAAGCGCCGACCGAGTGGCAGCATCTGGATTGCCCGGTATGCGGCGGCAAGCACTTCACCCAGTTGTTCGAGAAAGCCGGTGAGCCGTTTGTGCAGTGTGACGGCTGCGGGCTGGTGCTGATTAATCCGCGTCCCGTTTATGCGCAGGTGCTGGATACCTACGACGCGAATTACAGCAAGAAATACGCAAAAAAAATTGATACCAAACGTCGGCGCGCCAAGAAGTTTGTCTCACGCATTACCAAGGGGTTTGTTTCCGGCGGGCGCTGGCTGGATGTCGGCTGTTCCGCCGGATTCATCGTTGAGGCGGCGCAAAATGCCGGGTTTGAAGCGCACGGCGTGGATGTTGAGCAGTGGGGCGTCGACTACGCACAGCAGGAATTAAAGCTGCAGCATGTACGCCAGGGGTTCCTGGACCAGCAAGCTTATCCCGATGCCTATTTCGATGTCATCACCGTGTATGAAGTGATCGAGCATGTGCCGGACCTTAACGCTTTTGTGCGGGAACTGGTGCGTTTATTAAAGCCGGGTGGCGTGATTGAAATCCGCACCCCGGATGTCGGCCACTGGCGCACCCCCAAGCCGCTGAAGGATTGGGAAGCCGTGCTGCCATCGGAACATTTGTATTATTTCAGCCGTGCCACGTTGGGCCGGTTGCTGGAAAAACATGGCTTGCAAGTGCGGCGCTGGGGTTTCAACCTGAAGCCCGGGCTGCGCGTGTATGCCGGGCGAGACCAATAACATGGCGAACCAAGATGTTGCGGTGGCTGGACTCCCTGTGGTGAATTCGTGGGCGACGCGTTATGGCTGGCTGCTGGTGGCGGCATTCATCCTGCTGCAGCCATTCGGGAACCTGTTTGAATTGCCTATCGCCGTGATGGCGTTGCTGGGGCTGGTGTTTTTGCTGCGGCAGCCGCGTGCTGTTATAAGCTCGCCTGCGTTGATGCCGATGCTGTTCGTGTTCGGCTGTTTCTGGATACCCATGATGGTATCGCTGCCCGATGCTGTGAATTTCCAGCGCTCGCTGGGGACTACGCTGGTGTTCCTGCGTTTTCCGCTGGCGGCAGTGTTTGCCCTGTACGCCCTCAGTATGGAAGAAGCCCGGCAACGGCTGCTTGTGGTTCTTGGCGTGGTGCTGACCTTTAATACGCTGGATATCATCGTACAGGCAGCAGCAGGGTATGACTTGT
Organism: uncultured Methylophilaceae bacterium; assembly: GCA_964511385.1. Lineage (GTDB taxonomy): Bacteria > Pseudomonadota > Gammaproteobacteria > Burkholderiales > Methylophilaceae > CAILHX01. Next base: position 45,777 of record CAZEFE010000001.1, read on the forward strand.
TTGGGCGGGAATGGGCTGGTAGTGGTAGCCGGATGACCGGGCTCATTCACGACAAACTGGTGGTTGGCCATATCATGGCGGTATTGTCCCCGGTCTATTTCTATTGGGTGCGCGAGGTGGCAAAAAAGCGAGTCTGGCTATGGCTGCTGGCATTCTTGTACGCTGCCGCAATTCTGTTGACCGGCGCGCGCGCGGCATGGCTTATGCTGGGGGTTGGGGCAGGATTGTTTGCAATGCAGATGTTCGTCATTGAACGGGTGCGGTGGACATGGCGGGTTGCTGGTAGCTTTGCACTGCTGGCTGTGATGACTGTGGTTGGCCTGATGCAAAGCCCTGCTTGGCGCGGAAAACTTGAAACTACCGCGGGCTTGATGAGTGGAAATTATGCGAAAGCCAATGCAGCGACAAGTTTGCGCCTGCCGATCTGGGGGGTGGCGCTACGCATGGCGGAAGACCATTGGATCAACGGCGTGGGGCCACGGGGTTTCCGTTACCTGTACGAGCAATATGCCGAAAAAAACGATCCGATTTTAGAGAATGGCAAAAATACGAGGGCCACCCATCCGCACCAGTTTGTGCTGGAGATTGCGGCGGAAACAGGCGTGATCGGTTTGTTGGGGTACCTGCTGGCCCTGGGGTACTGGGTCAGGCGTGGTGCGTTGGCATGCCGTGCGAGCGTTGTACAGGCGCTGCCCTGGATGACGGCCGTGTTCATTGCCATCATGCCAATCAATGCCCACATGGCGTTTTATGCCAGCTTCTGGTCGTGTATCACCTGGTGGCTACTGGCAGTAAGCCTGGCGTATTTACGGGGTGAGGGAAAGGGTGATCATGGCTGAAAAACTGTCGGTGTTCGTCACCACTTTTAACAACGCACACACCTTGCCGACTACGCTGGAAAGCGTGAAATGGGCGGATGAAATCGTGTTGCTGGACTCGTTCAGCACGGACGACACGCTGAACATTGCCGAGCGCTACGGCTGCAGGATTTTCCAGCACCGTTTCATGGGTTACGGCCCGCAGAAGCAGATGGCGCTGGAGCATACCAGCCACCGCTGGGTGCTGCTGCTGGATGCCGACGAAGCCCTGTCGCCGGCGTTGCAGGAGGAAGTGCGTGCTGTGCTGGAGCGCGGGCCGGACTATGACGGTTACGCCATCCCGCGCCAGGAGCAGATGTTCTGGCGGATGAACAGTCCGCGGGTGCGCATGAATCACTTCCTGCGCTTGTTCGACAAGCAGAAGGGGCACCTGAACGATGTCCCGGTGCATGCGGCGCCAGAAGTGGAGGGCCGCATCGGGCGAATGAAGGCGCCGTTCTACCACTTTGGCGAAGTTGATATTCATACCAAGGTGGAGAAACTCAACAGCTATTCCACCGGCCTGGTGGTGGACAAGGTCGCCAGGAAGCAAAGCGCCAACCCATGCCGCATGGTGTTTTATCCGCCGCTGGCGTTTATCCGGTTGTATCTGTTCAAGCGCAATTTCCTGAATGGCTGGGGTGGTTTTATCGTCTCGGTATCCGGCGCGTTTTACGCGTTCCTGAAATACGCCAAGCTCTACGAGTACCGGCAATTCGAGAAACACGGCGTCCAATTGCTGCCGCCGGATGCGCCCAAGCCGCCGGCAGTAAAAAACCACAAGCCGGACTAGGCCAGTTTAGCCATGGCGGCGATTTCGGCAAAGGCGCGGTCAGGCGTGACCGCTTTCATGCAGTTCTGGTGTGGGCAGTCCACCTGGCAATAACAATTGAGGCAGGGCATGTCGGTGATATCCACCTGCAGTGCGATGACATGTTTACCCACCGGCTTGGCGCGGCGCGGGTCGGTGGGGCCGAAAATGACCAGCATGGGGGTGCCGGTGGCGGCGACCAGATGCGCGGTGCCGGTATCGTTGCCGATGATGCAGCGCGCGCCTTCGGCAATCGGCAGCAGATCCTGCACCTGGGTTTGCCCGCACAGGTTGACGGCATAATCGCCGCACGACCGGGCAATCGCCTCGCATTCTTCTATTTCATCCGGACCACCCAGGATCACGATCTTGTCCAGTCCGGCCGCATGCAGTTTTGCACCCAGCGCGGCATAACGCTCGGCGCCCCAGCGTTTGAGATAACCTGCCGCCTGGCAGCCCGGTAGCAGCACTGCGTAGTTGCCAGCGCGCAGGCCGTGTGTTGCGACCAATTGTGCGGCACGTTGCACATTGGCTTGCGGCACATGCAATGCCGGGTGATCGGTCAGCGTTGGAATGCCGCCGGCCGCCAGGGCCGCGCGCAGGCGTTCAAAACCGTGGGTTTCGAACGGGAGCGCTGGCGGCGTGATGTTGTAAGGCCAGCCCGGATTATTGCCCATGCGGTAGCGAATGCCGCGCCCGGTAAGCTGCAGCAGCGCCACCATCAGGCGCGTCCGGTCGGCGCTTTGCAGGTCGACCAGCAGATCGTAATGGCCTGCCCGTACCCGCTGCAGCCAGCGCCGCATGCCGCGCCAGTTCCGCTCGCTCTTGCGCAGATCCACGCAGAATACTTCATTGAAGCGCGGGTCTTCCGCAAACATTTTTTCAAACGCCGGCAGGGTGTTGAGGTCGATGCTCGCATCTGGAAACGCATTGCGGATGTCCTGTATCGCGGCGGTGCTCAAGGCGATATCGCCCATGGCGCTCCATTTAATGATGAGGATGCGCTTGATGGTGGCATCTTGCGGCAGGTTGCAGCGCGGGGCGGATAACTCAACGGATGGACGGCTGTCGTCGTAGCGCAGGATGTGCATCAGGCAATATATTCCAGGATGTTGGTTGAGGCCGGCGGGCGGCTGCCATCGCCATCAATGAACAGGGTGTGCCAGATGGCGAATTGCAACAGCGCCCACAGTGCCGCGCTGTGGCGGCCGTTGCTGCGTTGGCGCTGGATCAGGGCGCGCACTTGATCCGGGTTGAACCAGCGGCGGATACCGGTGTTTTCCGGCAGCCGGGTTTCCAGCTGGTCGAGCAGGTCGCCCGATAGCCACTCGCGTACCGGCACGGTGAAGCCGCTTTTCTTGCCCCACAGTTGTTCCCGTGGCAGGAATTGTTCCGCCCATTGTTTGAGAAAGCGCTTGCCGTTGGTGCGGTCGATCTTGAGTCCGTCCGGCAGCGCCAGCCCGAACTCCACCACGCGGTGGTCGAGGAACGGCACGCGGCCTTCCACGCCCCAGGCCATGAGGATGCGGTCGGCCTTGACCAGCAGGTCGTCCGGCAGCCAGGTTTCCATGTCGGTCGCCTGCATGCGCTGCAAGCGGCTCCAGCGCAGGGGCGCGGCACGCCAGGCATCGCTGAACGGCTCATGCCAACGCGGCAGGGCAGCGTGCAGTTCAGGCGAAAACAGGTTCGGTGGCTGGCCGGAAAACTGGCCTTTGCTGCGGTAGCCGCCGGTGTCGGGCGCGCGTAGCCAGCCCAGCAGGGCCTTGAGCGGATGCGGGCGGTAGCGGCCGTAGCCGGCAAACACTTCGTCGCCGCCTTCGCCGCTGAACACTACTTTTAATTCCTCGCCGGCGCGCTCCGCCAGTGCCGACAGCGGCAGGCTGGCGTAGTCGGCCATCAGCTCGTCCGCCGCCCAGATGCAATGCGGCAGGCGCGGCAGCAGGCTGTTTTTGTCCAGTTGCAGCGCGCTGTGGTTGGCCGAGAACCTTGCCGCGGTGGTCGCGGCCACGGCCAGTTCGTTGCGCACGCCGCTGTCCGGGAAACCCACGGACAAGGTTCTGATCGGTGTCTGCGATTCGCGTGCCAGCAAGGCCAGCAGCACCGAGGAATCGACACCGCCGGACAGGAACAAGCCAAACGGCACATCGGTGCGCATGTGTTCGCGCATCACGTCGCGCATCAGGGCGTCATAACGTTCCAGCGCATCGGGCAGCGAAATGTTGGCCGGCTGTATCTGGTAGGGCGACCAGTAGCGCCGGCGTGTGATGGCGCCGGCGGCATCCACGGTAACCATTTCCCCCGGCAACAGGCGTTCCACCCCCTGGAATAAGGTGGCGCGCCCGGTGCTGTAATTGCTTTGCAGGTATTGGGCGAGTGCCGCTGGCGCAACTTCAGGTTTGCCGGTGATGGGCAGCAACCCCTTGATTTCGGAAGAAAAATAAAAACCATCCGGGCGTTCGCAGACAAACAGCGGCTTGATGCCGAGGCGGTCGCGCGCCAGCAGCAGGATGCCGCTGCTGCGGTCATACAACGCAAAGGCAAACATGCCGTGCAGGCGCTCGATGAAATTTTCGCCCCAGGCTTCATAGGCGTGCAGGATGGTTTCGCAGTCGGAGTGCGTGGCGAAGCGATGGCCCAGCGCCTCCAGTTCCTGCCGCAGTTCGATGTAATTGTAGATTTCGCCGTTGGCGACCAGTACCAGGTTGCCGTTTTCGTTGGTCAGCGGCTGTTGCCCGCCGCTCAGGTCGATAATGGCGAGACGGGCATGAACCAGGCCTACGCGCTGCTCGCGCCACTGCCCCGAGCCATCCGGGCCGCGATGCGCCAGGCGTTGCGCAATGGCCGTCAGCGTAGCGTCCTGCGCTTCGCCGCGATTAAGGTAAATGCCGCCTATGCCGCACATGCGTTGACCAGCCGTTGGTACAGATCGGTGTATGCGTTGAGCACGGCGGCCTTGCCGTGCGAGGCCAGCAGCGTGGTCAAGCCAGCCTGGCACAGTGCAGTCCGTGCCGTGTCATCCAGTGCCAGCAACGCTTGCATGCCGTGGGTCAGTTGTATTGGGTCGTGGCACGGCACCAGCAGGCCGTTGATCCCGTCTATTATTAACTCGCGCGCGCCGTCGGTGGTGGTGGAGAGCAGCGGCAGGCCGTGCGCCCAGGCTTCCAGCAGCACGTTGCCCAGCGGTTCGTGCACCGAAGGGCAGACAAAGGCATCCGCCAGGCTGTACAGCGGCGCGATGTCCTCCTGCCAGCCGGCCCAGATGACGCGGTTTCCCAGATTCAACTGGCTGGCCTGGGCGCGCAACGCTGCGGCCAATGGCCCGTCGCCCGCGATCAGTAACAATAGCGGCCGGCCGTGGCTGTCCGCAGGCAAACGGGCAAACGCGTCCAGCAAGTCGGCAAAACCCTTGTTCGGGTGCAGCCGGCCGGCGCCGAAAAACACAAACGCGTCCTGCGGGATGTTCCAGCGCGCGCGCAGGGCCGTGCGCTGCCCGGGAGTTGGCGCGGTTGCCGGTTCGATGAAGTTGCTGATATGAAACACCCGGTCGGCGGGCAGCCCTTCGCGCACCAGGTAATCGCAGATGCCCTTGGTATTGCCGATCCAGGCATGGGCGTGGCGGTAACCTTTGACATCGTAAAAGCCGCCCAGACGGGCAATGTGGATCGGCCTCCTGCCGCGGGGCAGGGAAACCAGCCGGGTGGCGCGCCCCATCCAGGTTTGCACGATCTCCGGCGCACCGCTGCGGATGGCGCGGTTCAACTGCCAGCGCGCCAGCGGATCCCACACCGCGCGCATGCGGATCGGGCGCTGCGGTACATCGGGATGGAGTTCCCGGGCAATACTGCTGCCGGGTGGGGCAATGGCAGTGATGGGCTGCCCGGCGGCGTGCAGCGCTTCACACAGGCGCACGAAAAAACGTTCGGCTCCGCCAGATTTCTTGCTACCGATGATCTGGTATGAATGGGTGGGCATGGGTCGGCGGCGGTTCTCAGGTTGCCGGCGCCAGCTTGCCGATGATGTTGCTGCTGCTGCGTCCCGGCACTACCGGCACCAGCGCCACCTTGCCGCCCCAGGATTTCACCTCCGTGCCGCCCACCACATCCTGCTCGGCGTAATCGTCGCCCTTGACCAGTACGTCGGGTTTGATGGCGTTAATCAGGTTCAGCGGCGTGTCTTCGTCGAACAGGATCACCGCATCCACGGCTTCCAGCGCGGCCAGTACGCGGGCGCGGTCGGCCTCGTGGATCACCGGGCGGGTGGGGCCTTTCAGCGCGGCTACGGAGCTATCGGTATTCAGCCCCAGCACCAGCCGGTCGCCCAGCTTGTGCGCCTGTTCCAGGTAGGTGACGTGGCCGGCGTGCAGCAGGTCGAAACAGCCGTTGGTGAATACGATTTTTTTTCCGGTTGCGCGCCAGCCGGCCACGCGCAGCAGCAGCGCGGCAAGGTCGCAAATCTTGTCGGCCTGCTCTTGCGAGTCCGCCAGCGTCACCGCCGCCAGCAGTTCGGCCTTGCTGATCGGCGCGGTGCCGACCTTGCCCACCACCACGCCGGCGGCCAGGTTGGCCAGGTGCAGGGCTTCGCCGGGGGTTAATCCGCCCAGCAGCCCGGCGGCCAGCGTGGCAATCACGGTGTCGCCGGCGCCGGAAACGTCAAATACCTGCTTGGCGGTGGCGGGGATGTGCGTCAGTTGCTGCTCCTGCAACAGCGAGATGCCTTCCTCGCTGCGCGTGACGGCGAGGAATTCCAGCGCCAGCGATTGGCGCAACCCTTCGGCGGCGGCTAGCAGGGCATCGGTGTCCTTGGCGGCGATATGGCAGGCATCGGCGGTTTCACGGCGGTTCGGGGTGAGCGCGGTGGCGCCGCGATACTTGCTGTAATCCTTGCCCTTGGGGTCTACCAGCACCGGGATGCCGAGGCGCCTGGCTTCGTGGATGACGGCCTGGCACAGCGGTTCGGCCAGCACCCCCTTGGCGTAATCGGAAAGTATCACCACGCCGGGACGCTCCGCCAGTTGTTGCAGGGCGCGATCGGTCAGCGCCTGTATTTCCGTGGCGGGATAAGGAGTACGGCTTTCCTGGTCCAGCCGCAGCATTTGCTGGTGGCCGCCGAGAATGCGCATTTTGGTCACGGTGGGGTGATTGGGCGTCTGCAACAACCCCTGGGTGGCGATGCCCAGCGACTGGATCGCCTGTTGCAGCCTGCCGCCGTTGTCGTCGGCGCCGACAAAACCGACCAAACGCGTGGCAATGCCCAGCCCCGCCAGGTTGGCCGCCACGTTGGAGGCGCCGCCCGCGCATTCGGTTTCGTGGTCGAGCAACACCACCGGCACCGGCGCTTCCGGCGAAATGCGCTCCACCGTGCCCCAGAAATAACGGTCCAGCATCAAATCGCCGATGACCAGCGCCCACTTGTGCTCAAAGCCGTGTTTGATGGTTTCCAGAAGGCGCTGCTGCATGGATGAAGTTTCCGTGGTGGGCGTGGGTGAAAAAACGCTAGTATACCAATAACCTTTTAGGAGAACGCCCCATGGCCAACCGCCTTGCCCAGGAAACCAGCCCTTATCTGTTGCAGCATGCCGGCAACCCGGTGGACTGGTATCCGTGGGGCGAAGAAGCGCTGGCGCTGGCGCGCGAGCTGGATAAGCCGATCCTGCTGTCGGTGGGCTATTCCGCCTGCCACTGGTGCCACGTCATGGCGCACGAGTCGTTCGAAGACCCGCAAACCGCGGCGGTGATGAATGGACATTTCATCAACATCAAGGTGGACCGCGAAGAACGGCCGGATATCGACCAGATTTACCAAGCGGCGCATGCCCTGATGACGCGCCGTAGCGGCGGCTGGCCGCTGACCATGTTCCTGGCGCCCAACCAGGTGCCGTTTTATGGCGGCACTTATTTCCCGCCCACCCCGCGCTACAACCTGCCGGGGTTTGCCGATCTGCTGCTGCGGGTGAGCGCGGCTTACCGCGAGCAGCGCGCCGCCATTGACGGGCAGGCCGCGGGCCTGGTCGAGGCGCTGGAACAGCGTGGCACCCAGGCGGCAGCCATGCCGGGCGACCATGTCATCCGCGCCGGAGTGGAGCAGTTGCAAGCGTCGTTTGACCCGCATCACGGCGGCCTGGGCGGCGCGCCCAAATTCCCCAATGCGCCGGACTGGACGCTATTGCTGCGCCAGGCGGCGAGTGGCGACGGCAAGGCGCTGGGCATGGTGAAAACCACCTTGTCGCGCATGGCGGCAGGCGGGATTTACGACCACCTGGCCGGCGGCTTCTGCCGCTACAGCGTGGACGAGCGCTGGGAAATCCCGCACTTTGAAAAAATGCTGTACGACAACGGCCAGTTACTCAGCTTGTACAGCAACGGCTGGTTGCTTACGCGGGAACCGCGCTGGAAAGTCGTGGTGGAAGAGAGCGTGCGCTGGCTTCTGGATGAGATGCTGGATGGCGGCGGAGCATTTTATGCCGCGCTGGATGCGGATTCCGAGGGGCAGGAAGGCAAGTTTTATGTCTGGCAGCGCGGCGAAATACAGGCGGCATTGGGGCATGAGACCTATACGGAATTTGCCGCCCATTACGGCCTGAACCGTTCGCCCAATTTTGAGCACGAATACTGGCACCTGTGCGTGCAAGGTGAAGATGATGGTGCGCCGCAACTGGGCAAAGCCCGGCAGGCCCTGCTGGAAATTCGCAATTCGCGCATCCGCCCCGGGCGCGACGAAAAAATACTCACCAGCTGGAACGGGCTGGTGATCAAGGGCTTGGCGCAGGCCGGGCGCGCCTTCGGGCAACGGGGGTGGATCAAGGCGGCACACGCTGCGACGGATTTTATCCACCGGCATCTGCTACAGGATGGCCGACTGTTCGCCTGCTACAAGGATGGCCGCGCGCGCTTCAACGCTTATCTGGATGACCATGCCTTCCTGCTGGATGCGTTGCTGGAGTTGCTGCAAGCCGAGTTCCGCCAGCAAGACCTGGATTTTGCCGTGTTGCTGGCCGAAGCGCTGCTGACGCGGTTCGAGGATGCCGAAAACGGCGGGTTTTTCTTTACCAGCCACGACCACGAACCGCTGATCCAGCGGCCTAAATCACCGTACGACAACGCCATTCCCGCGGGCAACGGCATCGCAGCGTTTGCGCTGCAACGGCTGGGGCATCTGCTGGGCGAGGTACGCTACCTGCAGGCGGCGGAACGGACACTGCGAGCGTTTGCCGGCGTGCTGCAAAATAATCCCGCCGGTTGTCCCAGTTTGTTGTGTGCGCTGCAGGAATGGCAACAGCCGCCGACGCTGGTGGCGCTGTGCGGTGCAACCGCGGAGGTGGCGGAATGGAAAGCGGCGCTGGATGCCAAGTTCCGGCCGAATTGCCTGGTACTTGCGGTGCCTGACGGCGTGAAAACCGGGTATGCCACCCTGGATAAAAAAGCAGAAGACGCTGTCAACGCCTATGTTTGCCGTGGCGTTGAGTGCTTACCGGCCATTGATCGTTTTGAAGATCTGATGGCAAGTTTGAGCTGAGGGGTTGCTGTTCGGTTCTTTGCAAGCATGCTGAAAATAGTTATGATGCATCGTTCGCTTCAGGACAATTTTTCAGATTACTACAACGCGTTTTTGAGAGAGATAAGGAGCTTTACATGAAATCATTGATGAGTATGCTCGTAGCCGCTGGCGTGATGTTCTCTGCTGGTCAGGCACTGGCTGTTGACGATGCTGCTGGTCAAGCACTGGCGCAAAAGAGCGGCTGTCTGCTGTGCCACGCTGTAGACAAGAAGGTTCTGGGCCCATCCTACAAAGATGTTGCCGCCAAGTACAAGGGCCAAAAAGATGCAGAAGCCAAACTGATCGCCAAGGTAGCCAAGGGTGGTAGCGGCGCCTGGGGTGCTGTGCCGATGCCGGCTAACAGCCCAAAGGTGAGCGATGCTGACATCAAGACCCTGGTTGAGTGGGTGCTGTCACACTAATTGACGCCAGTTGCGTTGATGCTAAAAAGCCGGTCGATGACCGGCTTTTTTTATGCTGATTTTGCCAGTTTGCTGTGGCGGACGGAGTAGGCGAAATAGAACACCAGCCCGATTGCAATCCAGGTAAAGAAGCGATGCCACGTTGCCGTGGGCAGGAATCCCATCAGCGCGCTGCAAGAAATGATGCCGCCCACCGGGATGAGCGGGTGCCAGGGGTTCCTGAAGGGGCGATGCAAATTCGGTTGGCGTATCCGCAGCGCAATCACGCCGACGCAGACGACAACAAAGCTGGCCAGGGTGCCGATATTGACGGTTTCAGCCAATTCTCCCAGGGGAAAGAACCCGGCAATCAGCGAAATGACCACCCCGCACATCAGGATAATGCGCACCGGCGTCTTGTTTTCCGAGTGCAGCTTGGAAAAGCGGGGCGAGATCAGGCCGTCCCGGCTCATCGCATACAAAATGCGCGTCAGTCCGTAGAGCAGCACCAGCAACACCGTCACCAATCCCGCCAGCACCCCCGTTGCCACCAGCGTCGAAGACCAGGTATAGCCGAGCTTGGTCAGCGCATAGGCGACGGGCGAGGATACGTTGAGTTCCTGATAAGGCACCATGCCGGTGAGCAGCCCGGAAACCAGGATGTAAACCAGGGTGCAAAATGTGAGCGAGGCGATCAGGCCGATCGGCAGGTCACGTTGCGGATTTTTTGCTTCATCGGCGGCCGTTGAGACGGCGTCAAAGCCGAAGTAGGCAAAAAACACCAGGGACGCCCCGGCCAGCACCCCGGTGGTTTTGCCGGTGGGCAGCGTGTCAAACCAGCCGTAGGGCATGAACGGGTGCCAGTGCTCGGCGTTGATGTTGAATGCGGCGATGGCGATAAAAATCGCGATGGTGCTTAGTTTGATGGCTACCATGATGTTGTTGAATTGCGCGCTTTGTTTCACGCCGCTAATGAGCAACAGGCTGAGCACCCAGATAATGCCGAACGCGGGCAGGTTGATGATGCCGCCCTGGCTGGGGGCTTTGGTATAAGCCTCGGGGAGGACAATGTGGAAGTTGGCCAATGTCCCGACCAGATAACCGGCCCAGCCGTTGGCGACGGCTGCTGCCCCTACGCCGTATTCCAATAACAATATCCAGCCGATCAGCCAGGCAAAAAATTCACCAAAAGCCACATAACTGTAGCCGTAAGCGCTGCCGGAGCCACCTACCGACGCGGCCAGCTCGGCGTAGGACAGTGCGGCGAAAGCTGAGGCAATGCCGGCAAAAATAAAAGACAGCACAACTGCAGGGCCGGCTTGTGTTGCGGCAGCAATGCCGGTGAGCACAAAAATACCGGTGCCAATGGCACAACCGATGCCAAGCAGCGTCAAATCGAATGCGGACAGACATTTTTTCAGACCCGCATCAGGTTGTACCGCCGGTTTGGTACGGAAAATGGGTGGTGCCATGGTGGTCTCCAGTGTTGTTCAGGGCTGATTATGCATCATCCCACCCAAATCGTGACGATCTGTGCGCTTTACAGCGTAAAATTCGGTTCACAAAATTGATGGGTTACTACAGCGAGACCATGGCAATCAAAGCAACCGTATACAAAGCCAATCTGCAAATTGCCGATATGGAGCGCCACTATTATCAGGATCACGCGCTGACCTTGGCGCAACATCCCTCGGAAACCGACGAACGCATGATGGTGCGCTTGCTGGCGTTTGCGCTGCATGCGCACGAGCATCTGGAGTTCGGCCAGGGAATGACGGACGACGAGGAAGCGGACTTGTGGCGCAAGGACCTCACCGGTGCGATCGAGTTGTGGATCGATGTCGGCATCCCTGATGAAAAGCTGATACGCAAGGCCTGTGGCCGCGCCGATCAGGTTCAAGTCTATGGCTATGGCGGGCGCGTCGCCGAGATGTGGTTTGCGCAGAACAGTGCACAGTTCGCCCGGTTGAAGAACCTTGGCGTCACGCTGTTGTCTATTGAAAGCACGCAGGCGCTGGCACAACTGGTGCAGCGCACGATGAGCCTGCAATGCACCATCCAGGATGGGCAGGTGTGGTTCAGCGATGGCAATGCCAGCGTGCAGGTAGAACGCGTGACGCTGAAAACTGCGGAACATGGAAAGTGAGTTGGGGCTGGCGGGTGTTACACTGCGTCCGCTGATTTTTTAATAACTTTATGAGTGAGCCATGAAACGATTTTTTACCCTGTTAACAGTTGTTGTCACCTGCCTGGCCTTGTTTGCGCCAACGGCAGAAGCCAAGCGGTTCGGTGGCGGCGGCAGTTTCGGCAAGCAACGCGCGATTCCAATGCAGCGACAAGCACAAAAGGCGCCACAGTCGCCGCCGGAAAAAGCGCCAGCTAGCACCCCGCCGGCCGGCAATAAATGGTTGGGCCCGCTGGCCGGGCTGGCGATAGGCGCGGGGCTGGCCTCGCTGTTTGCCGGCGGTGGCTTGGGCGGCAGTATGGGTCCCATCCTTCTGGCGCTGCTGGCCGCCGGGGCCGTGATGTTCCTGTTGGCGCGATTCAATCAGGCGCGGGGACCGGCGCCGGCGGTGACGCAGTACGCCGGTGCTCGGCCCTATACCGAGCCGTCGCCGCCCGTCATGTCCGGCGGAGGCGCGCCAGCCAGTTCTGGCAATATTCCTGCGGATTTTCCGGTGGAAGCATTTTTGCGCAACGGCAAAACTTCCTTCATCCGTCTGCAGGCAGCCAATGATCGCAAGGACCTGGACGATATCCGCGAATACACCACGCCGGAAATGTTTGCGGAAATCTCCATGCAGATTCATGAGCGCGGCAACGAGCCGCAAAAAACCGACGTGCTGCAACTGGAGGCGGAACTGCTGGAGGTGGCGGAAGAAGGGCATTATTCCATCGCCAGCGTGCTGTTCACCGGCCAATTGCGCGAAAACAACGGCACACCCGAAGCCGTCAACGAGATCTGGCATGTGCAAAAAGACCTGCGAGATGACAAGTCAGTATGGCTGCTAGCCGGGATACAACAGGCGTAAGCACCTCCTGGAGCGTTAAAAAACCCGCTGATGCGGGTTTTTTAACGTGTACTCGTGCTACTGTGAGGGCTGGAATGGCTTTAATAGTGCCCACTCACAAAACATTTAATTTAGAATGTACCCCGTTGTAGAGCTTAGCGTTTATCACTAACCAAGGAAATCCAAGGAAACAACATGAATAAATCAGAACTCATTGACGCAATCGCCAGCAGCGCAAACCTGACCAAGGCTGAAGCCGGCAAGGCACTGAATGCATTGACCGAGGCGATCACCGCCTCGCTGAAAAAAGAAGAAAGCGTTGCCATTATCGGCTTTGGTACTTTCAAGATATCCAAGCGAGCAGCACGCACGGGCCGCAATCCTCAGACCGGCAAGGAACTCAAGATCGCCGCCCGCAAGGCTCCTGGCTTCACCGCCGGCAAAGCACTTAAGGATGCCGTGAACTAATCAAGGTTAGCCTTGATGGTTTTGCCGCAATTGACGGCGATTGAAAAAACAAAACCCACCAAACGGTGGGTTTTGTTTTTTGCAGCAGCGAGCGCAAACGTTAGAGCAATTTCCAGCCCATGCCGATCAGGCCGCTGGCAAGGATCACCGGGATGATGCCGACCTTGTAGCGAAAAATCGCCACCGCCGCGGCTACGGCCAGTGCCACGGAAGCCCAGTCTACGGGCTGTTCCAGCCCGGCGGGCCAGAACACATGCCAGGCAAAAAACAGCGCCAGGTTGACAATCACGCCGACCACGGCGGCGGTGATGGCGGTCAGCGGCGCCGTGAATTTGAGGTTGCCGTGCGTGGTTTCGATGAACGGCCCACCCAAGAAGATGAAAATAAAGCTGGGCAGGAAGGTGAAAAACGTGGCCACGGCTGAGGCGGCAAAGGCCGAGGCAAACAAGGCGCCGCCACCGAGTACCGGTTTGACCCAGCCGCCAACAAAGCCGACAAAGGTAATCACCATGATGAGCGGCCCCGGCGTGGTCTCGCCCAGCGCCAAGCCGTCGATCATCTGGACGGGTGTCAGCCATTGGTAATGCTCGACCGCGCCTTGGTAGACGTACGGTAATACGGCATAAGCGCCGCCCACGGTGAGCAAAGCCGCCTTGGTGAAAAACCAGCCCATTTGTGTCAGCGTGCCGTGCCAGCCGTAAGCCACGGCAAACGCAACCATGACCGCTGACCATAACCCAATCCCAATCAACAATACGCGCGCCAGCCGACCCCAACTGAACAGCGCGTGTGCCGGCGTCGGCGTGTCGTCATCGATCAGGCTGGTGCCGAAACTTTTATGGGCAGCGCCATGCCCGCCACCGACCGTGAAGTGGTGTGGCGATATGCGCCCACCAAAGTGGCCGATGGCCGCGGCTGCCAGGATGATGGCCGGGAACGGGGTCTTGAACACAAAAATGGCAACCAGTGCCAGCGCTGAAATTGACCACAGCACGCTGTTTTTCAACGCCCGTGAGCCGATGCGGTAGGCGGCAAACAGCACAATGGCCACCACTGCGGGCTTGATGCCATAGAGCAAGCCGGCAACGGAGGGCAGCGAGCCGTACGCCATATATACCCAAGCCAGTCCTACCAGGATAAAAAACGAAGGCAGCACGAACAGCCCGCCGGCGATGATGCCGCCCCAGGTGCGATGCATCAGCCAGCCGATATAGGTGGCGAGTTGCTGCGCTTCCGGGCCGGGCAGCACCATGCAAAAGTTGAGGGCGTGCAGGAAGCGTTTTTCCGAGATCCAGCGTTTTTTCTCCACCAGGTCATGGTGCATGATGGCAATTTGCCCGGCGGGGCCGCCGAAACTGAGAAACCCCAGTTTCAGCCAGTACAGGAATGCTTGTCGCAGCGGGACGGGTGCGGGCGCGGTTGTTGCCATGTGGGGATATTAACCTCGTGCCATAATAACTCTGGGTTATTATGGCACGAGGTCGTTATTCCAACCAGTCCTTTCCTGTCAGGAAGTCGTGGTAAAGCCGGGCTTCCGGCGAGCCGGCTTCCGGCTGCCAGTCGTAGCGCCACTTGACGATGGGCGGCAGTGACATCAGGATGGATTCGGTGCGCCCGCCGGACTGCAGGCCGAACAGGGTGCCGCGGTCGTAAACCAGGTTGAATTCAACGTAACGCCCGCGGCGGTAGGCTTGGAAATCGCGTTCGCGTTCGCCATACGGCGTGTCGCGGCGGCGTTGCAAAATGGGCAGGTAAGCCTTGAGGAAATGGTCGCCCACGCTTTGCGCCAGCGCGAAGCTTTGCTCGAATCCAAGCGCATTGAAATCGTCAAAGAAAATACCGCCGACACCGCGCGGTTCCTTGCGGTGCTTGAGGTAGAAATATTCGTCGCACCAGGCTTTGAAGCGCGGATGCAGGTCCGTGCCAAAAGGGGCCAGCGCGTCGCGGCAGGTGCGGTGGAAATGCCTGGCGTCGTCCTCGAAGCCGTAATACGGCGTTAGGTCCATGCCGCCGCCGAACCACCACACCGGCGCTTCGCCCGGCTTGGTCGCCATGAAGCAGCGCACGTTCATGTGCACCGTCGGCGCATAGGGGTTGCGCGGATGCAGCACCAGCGACACGCCGGCAGCCTCGAAGCTGCGCCCGGCCAGTTCCGGGCGTCCTGCACTGGCCGAAGGTGGCAACCGGTCACCCATGACGTGCGAGAAATTCACGCCGCCGCGTTCCAGCACGTTACCTTCCTCCATCACGCAACTGGTGCCGCCGCCGCCTTCCGGGCGCTGCCATGAATCGTGCAGGAAATGTTTGCCGTCGGCATGCTGTAAGCCTTCGACGATGTGATCCTGCAAGCCGATGAAATACTGTTTTACCGCGTTGAAATCCACATTAACTCCTGATGAAACGCCCGGTTGCAAATTCCTGGATGGTCGAAGGCTTGCGCCGCTTGCCGATGCGTCCGGGCACAATAGCGATCTGGCTGCCGAACAGCCGCCAGCAGTCGCGAGCGGTGCGCGCCGCCTTGCCGCCGCTCAGGTTGGCGCTGGTAGACACCAGCGCCATGCCGACATTCTTGCACAGGCGCACAGTATCCGGGTGGGCGGTGACGCGCACCGCAATGGTGGCGTGTTTGCCGGTGAGCCATTGCGGGCAGGAATGGCGGGCGGGCATCAGCCAGGTATGTGGCCCGGGCCACACGGCATGCGCCTGGGCCAGTTGTTCGGCGTCGAGTGGGGCCACGAAAGGTTTGAGCTGCGAAAAAGAAGCTGCGATCAAAATCAGCCCCTTGGCTTGCGGGCGCCGCTTCAGGCGCAGGATTTTCTTGACGGCCTCGCGGTTGCGCGGGTCGCATCCCAGGCCGTAGCACGATTCGGTAGGGTAGGCGATGACGCCGCCGCGTTTGATGTGCTGCAAAAGCGCCCGGGAATCCATGCGGATGCCCGGTTAGCGCTTGACCGCCCGGTAGCCAATGTCGCGGCGCATTTGCTGGCCATCGAAAGTAATGCCGTCGGCGATTTTATAAGCGCGCGACTGCGCCTGCTTGACGCTTTCGCCCAGCGCCGTGACGCACAATACGCGCCCGCCGCTGGTGACAACCTGCCCATCGTCGCGCAGTGTGGTGCCGGCGTGGAATACATGCGCGTCTTCCTGTGCTTTTGGCAGGCCGCTGATGACGTCGCCTGTTCTTGGCGTGTCCGGGTAGTTGCGCGAAGCCATCACCACGCCCAGCGCAGTACGCCGGTCCCACTCGGCTTCCACCTTGTCCAGCGTACCGTTGACCGCATGTTCCATCAGCACCACCAGATCGCTCTTCAGCCGCATCATGATCGGCTGGGTTTCCGGGTCACCCATGCGGCAGTTGAATTCCAGCGTCTTGACGCTGCCATTCTTGCCGATCATCAGCCCGGCATACAGGAAGCCGGTGTAGCGGATGCCGTCCTTGGCCATGCCTTCGACGGTGGGGCGAATGATTTCGCGCAGCACCTTGGCGTGGATCGTCGGTGTTACCACCGGCGCGGGAGAATAAGCGCCCATGCCGCCGGTATTCGGCCCCTGGTCGCCGTCCTGCAGGCGCTTGTGGTCCTGGCTGGAAGCCAGCGCCAGCACGTGCTCGCCGTCCACCAGAACGATAAAGCTGGCTTCCTCGCCTTCCAGGAATTCCTCGATCACCACGCGCGCGCCGGCATCGCCCAGTTTGTTGTCGGAGAGCATGGCATCAATGGCGGCATGCGCTTCGTCTTCGCTCATGGCAACCACCACGCCCTTGCCTGCGGCCAGGCCATCGGCCTTGATGACAATGGGCGCGCCCTGCGCCCTGACGTAATCATGCGCCGCGGCAGCGTCGGAGAATGTTGCATAGGCGGCGGTGGGAATGCCGTGGCGTGCCATGAACGCCTTGGCGAAATCCTTGGAGCTTTCCAGTTGCGCGGCGGCCTGGGTGGGGCCGAAAATTTTCAGTCCGGCGGCGCGGAAGGCATCAACAATGCCCTGCGATAGCGGCGCTTCCGGCCCAACGATGGTGAGGCCGATTTTTTCGCGCTTGGCGAACTCCACCAGCACCGGAATCTTGGTGATGGGGATGTTTTTCATGTCCGCATCCAGCGCGGTGCCGGCGTTGCCGGGCGCTACCAGCACGCGGCTGACCTTGGGGCTTTGCGCCAGTTTCCATGCCAGGGCATGTTCGCGCCCGCCGTTGCCGATGACTAAAACTTTCATGCGTGCTCCTGAGTTAGTGGCGGAAGTGGCGAACGCCCGTCAGCACCATGGCCAGGCCATGTTCGTTGGCGGCGGCAATCACTTCCTCGTCGCGCATGCTGCCACCCGGCTGGATCACGCAGGAGGCGCCGGCCTCGGCCAACACGTCCACGCCGTCGCGGAATGGGAAGAAGGCATCGGACGCCACCACCGAATTTTTCAGCGACAGCCCGGCATTCTGCGCCTTGATCGCGGCGATGCGGGTACTGTCCACACGGCTCATCTGGCCGGCGCCGACGCCCAGCGTCATGCTGCCGCCGCAGAACACGATGGCGTTACTTTTCACATATTTCGCCACGCGCCAGGCAAACAGCAGGTCCTGCAACTGCTCCGGGGTCGGCTGCTTCTGGGTGACCACTTTCAGGACGCCCAAGCTGATTTCGTGGTTGTCCGCGGTCTGGATCAGCAGGCCGGAGCCTACACGCTTGCTGTCGTGCAGGTTGCGGCCGTTTTCCCAGGCGGTTTTGCCGCCGGGCGGCAGGGCGATTTTCAGCACGCGCACATTGGCTTTGGCCTTGAACACGGCGAGGGCCTCGGCGGTGAAATCCGGGGCGATCAGCACCTCCACGAACTGCTTGGCGATGGCTTCAGCCGCTGCGCCATCCACGGTCTGGTTGAAGGCGATGATGCCGCCGAATGCCGAGGTGGGGTCGGTCTGGAACGCCTTGCTGTAGGCTTCCAGCGCGGTAGCGCCCAGCGCCACGCCGCACGGATTGGCGTGCTTGACGATGACGCAGGCGCCGCTATCGAACGACTTGACGCATTCCCATGCCGCGTCGGCATCGGCGATGTTGTTGTAGGACAGTTCCTTGCCCTGCAACTGCTCTGCGGTGACCAGCGAGCCGGGGGCCGGATACAGGTCGCGGTAGAACGCGGCCTGCTGGTGCGGGTTTTCGCCGTAGCGCAGATCCTGCACCTTGACGAAATGGCCGTTGACCTGGCCGGCGAACGGGTTGCGTGTGCCGTCCGGGTTGAACGACGACAGGTAGTCGCTGATGGCGCCATCGTAATTGCTGATGCGGTTGAACGCGGCGACTGACAAGGCAAAGCGGGTGGCCTTGCTGACCGCGCCGCCGGAACTCTTCATTTCGGCGACGATGCCGGCATATTGCCCGGCGTCGGTGACCACGGCCACGTCCTGCCAGTTTTTTGCGGCGGAACGCACCATGGCCGGGCCGCCGATATCGATGTTCTCGATCGCTTCCTCCAGCGTGCAGCCCGCTTTGGCAACGGTGGCCTCGAACGGGTACAGGTTCACCACCACCATGTCGATGTTGGGGATGCCGGCCTGTTTCATGGCATCCACGTGTTCCGGCAGGTCGCGGCGGCCGAGAATGCCGCCATGCACCTTGGGATGCAGCGTCTTGACACGCCCGTCCAGCATTTCCGGGAAGCCGGTGTAGTCGCTGACCTCGATCACCGGGATGTTGTTGTCGCGGAACAGTTTGGCGGTGCCGCCGGTGGACAGGATTTCAACGCCGAAACCATTCAGTTGCTGTGCGAATTCGAGAATGCCTTGTTTGTCGGAAACGCTGATCAGCGCTCGTTTGATAGTTGCCATGGGATAAAAACCAAAAAGGAAGGGTTATTGAATATTGTGTTGCTGGAGCTTCTTGCGCAGGGTGTTGCGGTTGAGGCCGAGAATGTCCGCCGCCTTGCTCTGGTTGCCTTTGGCGTACTGCATCACGCTTTCCAGCAAGGGCTTTTCCACGCAGTGCAGCACCATGTCGTACACACCTTGGGCCGATTCGCCGTCCAGGTCCTTGAAATAGCTTTCCAGCGATTTGCGGATGCAGGTTGAAACTTCACTTTCCTTGATCATGCTGCGAGCGCCTCTTCCTGGGTTGCTTCACTGTAGTCCGCTTCGTCGTATTGCAGGTACTCGCCCTGGTGCGACAATTGGCCAAAAAATTCATTCACGAAAGCCATCTGTTCTTGAACGGTTTGCAACTGGTTCATGGCGTGGCGGAAATGCGCCGAGCCGACCAGGCCCTTGGTGTACCAGGAGATGTGCTTGCGCGCCACCCGCACCCCGGTCAGTTCGCCGTAGAAGGCATACAGGTCGGCCAGATGCTCCAGCAGTATCTGGTGGATTTCGCTGACTTGCGGCGGCGGCAGGTGCGTGCCGGTGTTCAGATAGTGCTCGATTTCGCGGAAAATCCAGGGCCGGCCTTGCGCGGCACGGCCAATCATCACGCCATCCGCCCCGGTGTGATCCAGCACGAACCTGGCTTTTTCCGGTGAGGTGATGTCGCCGTTGGCGATGAGGGGGATGCTGATGCGGGATTTCACTTCGGCGATGGTGTCGTATTCGGCGTGGCCGGTGTACAGGCAGGCACGGGTCCGGCCATGGATGGTCAGCGCCTGGATACCGGACGCTTCCGCAATGCGGGCCACCGTCAGCACGTTTTTGTTCTGCTTGTCCCAGCCGGTGCGGGTTTTCAGGGTGACCGGCACATTGACCGCCTTGACCACCGCTTCCAGGATTTGTGCCACCAGCGGCTCGTCCTTCAGCAGCGCGGAACCCGCCATCACGTTGCAGACTTTCTTGGCCGGGCAACCCATGTTGATGTCGATGATCTGCGCGCCGTTATCTACATTGTATTTGGCGGCCTCAGCCAGCATTTTGGGGTCGGCGCCGGCAATCTGCACTGACTTCGGCTCAACCTCGCCTTCGTGGTTGGCGCGGCGCAGGGTTTTTTCGCTGCCGTACAGCAACGAATTGGAAGTCACCATCTCGGAAACGGCCAACCCGGCGCCCATCTTTTTGCATAGCTGGCGGAACGGCCGATCCGTCACGCCAGCCATGGGCGCGACGACAAGATTGTTCTTCAGCTGGTAAGGACCAATTTTCACGGGCGGTTTCTTTAAGCAATCAATGCAGGAAAGCTGCCCATTTTATATGCAAAACGTTCTCGGGGAAAACCTGAATTTCCGGCTGCGGTTTTCCTGAGCGCGGGTTCCCCACAAAACTTCCGGACTAGCGCCCGAGCAGAATCTCCAGCACAAACTTGCTCCCCACGTAAGCCAGCAACAGCACGCCAAAGCCGGACAACGTCCAGCGCACCGCGGTGCGGCCGCGCCAGCCGTAAAAATAGCGGCCGGCCAGCAGGGCGGCAAAAATGCCCCAGGAGATAATGGTGAAAATGGTCTTGTGGTTGAATTGCAGTGCCTGGTGGAACAGCTGCTCGGTAAAGGCGATGCCGGTGACCAGGGTAACGGTCAGCAGGCCGAAACCGAGGGCGATGATCCGGAACAGCAGTTTTTCCATGCTGATCAGCGGCGGGAATTCGGGCAGCCGGATCAGGCTGTGCTTGCGATGCAGCGCGCGCTCGGCCACTGCCATCAGCACCGCATGCAGCGCGGCGAAGGTGAGCAGTGCGTAGGCGATGAAGGCGATGGACAGATGCAGTTTGAACAGCGGCTGGTCGGCGTAAGGCAGCAGGTGGTTTTCCGGCCACCATATTTGCAGCAGTACACCCAAAGCCGCCGGTGGCAGCGCAAATGCCTGCAGGCTGTGGATGTTGTGGCGCAGGCTGGTCAGCCAGTAAATCAGCGTGGTGAGCCAGAAGATCGCCGAAACGGCATTGGTCAGCCCCAGGTTAAGCCCGCCGCCAACCGAGAGCGACAGGTAAAGCAGCAGGCCGTGCAGCGCGAGTGCAACCGGCAGGGCAATGCTGATCCACAATGCGGGCGCGCCGGGCGTGGCGGTGCCGCGCCAGTAGCGGAAGGCGATGGCGAGGTAGATCAGGGCGACCAGCAAATGCAGCAATGTTCCGGGCATGTTTTTGGAGTAAAATTGTCAACGCTTGAATATAGCACGACTAGCCTGTTCATCCGCCAAGACCTTATCCTAAACCAAGAGCTTACCCATGTTTGAGAACCTTTCCGGCCGCCTGCAACAGGTGGTGAAAACCCTGCGTGGCCAGGCGCGCCTGACTGAAGACAATATCCAGGAATCCTTGCGCGAAGTACGCATGGCCTTGCTGGAAGCCGACGTTGCGCTGCCGGTGGTGCGCGACTTCATCGCCCACGTCAAGGAGCGCGCCATTGGCCGCGAGGTGTTGCAGAGCCTGAACCCCGGCCAGATGCTGGTGCAGGTGGTGCACGAGGAACTGACGCGCCTGATGGGCGAGAAAAACGTCGGGCTTAATCTTGCCACCGTACCGCCGGCGGTGATCCTGATGGCGGGCTTGCAGGGCTCCGGTAAAACCACCAGCAGCGCCAAGTTGGCGCGCTTGCTGAAGGAGCAGAAAAAGAAAGTGCTGCTGGTCAGCGCCGACGTGTACCGCCCGGCAGCAATCGAGCAACTGCGCACCCTGGCGGCACAACTGGAAACGGACTTTTTTGCCTCGGACGCCAGCCAGCGGCCGCTGGATATTGTCACCGCGGCTCTCGATTATGCCCGCCGCCACTACCATGACGTGCTGATTGTCGACACCGCCGGGCGCCTGGCCATTGATGAAGCCATGATGGCGGAAATCAGCCAGTTGCACGGCTTCCTCAAGCCGATTGAAACCCTGTTCGTGGTGGATGCCATGCAGGGGCAGGACGCGGTGAACACGGCAAAGGCGTTCTCCGAAACCCTGCCGCTGACCGGCGTGATCCTCACCAAACTCGACGGTGACGCACGCGGCGGCGCTGCGCTGTCGGTGCGCCACATCACCGGCCAGCCGATCAAGTTTGTCGGCGTCAGCGAAAAAGTCGACGGCCTGGAGCCGTTCCACCCGGAACGCATGGCCTCGCGCGTGCTGGGCATGGGCGATGTGCTCAGCCTGATCGAACAGGCGCAGAAGAATGTTGACCTGGAAGAAACCAAAAAACTAGCGGACAAGGTTAAGTCCGGCAAGAGCTTTGACCTCAACGACTTCAAGGCGCAAATGCAGCAGATGCGTAACATGGGCGGTGTCGGCGCGCTGATGGACAAGCTCCCCGCGCAAATGTCGCAAATGGCGGGCAAGGTGGACCCTGCCGCCGGCGACAAGGCCATGCGCCGCATCGAAGGCATCATCAACGCCATGACCCCGCTGGAGCGCAGCAAACCCGAACTCATCAAAGCCTCGCGCAAGCGCCGCATCGCCACTGGCTCCGGGGTGCAGGTGCAGGAAGTGAACCGCCTGCTCAACCAGTTCGAGGAAATGCAGAAGATGATGAAAATGATTTCCAAGGGCGGCATCGGCAAGATGATGCGCGCCATGGGTGGCCGTTTCCCCGGCATGCGCTAAGGCGTTGGCGCAATTTAAGCCGCGTTGCCGTGGCTTAAATTGACAAGTGCCACCACTTTCCGGGATAATCGCGCCTCTTTTCGGGACGGTAGCTCAGTGGTAGAGCAGCGGACTTTTAATCCGTTGGCCGTGGGTTCGACCCCCACCCGTCCCACCAGTCATCTCAAAGGGCTGGCGTCCAGTGTCCCCGGAATCATAACTGTGCCGTTTCGGAACGGTTATGTCTCCGGTACATACTGGTCAAAGAAACATTCCTTCCGTTGCACCACTCCAACTTGTCAGCTACTCGGCCAAAGCGGAAATCCTCAATCTCAAAATGATGAGACTGCTTCAATATGCGAAACGGACATAAAAATTTGCACAAGATTCAGCCCATTTTCACACTGCATTCAACTCAAAGAATCATGTTTTCCATATTTCAGGAGCTGTCTAATATCTCCTTTGGCATCACGCCCTACCACAGCGTTCCCAAGCATTTCTAATTTCGGAAAACTCACTATCAGTCAGACATGCCTCTCGCCACTGTTCAACGATTTCTGGGACTGACAAGTTCCGCGAGTTGTAATAGGAACAAAGCGCTGCTGCCAGAATTGATGAGATGCGCCGGACTTCCAGCTTCTCATCAAAGTTTAATTCAGAGTTGTCGCTGTCGTATGCTGTCTCTGCAAGCAGCTTATCAAGCCGCAATTTGGAAGCTACCTCTAGGCTGTGGGAGAAACTGGTTGGCGAATTTTTCAGAATGCGAACGATGATCCACAGCGCCGAGCTTATGGAATGTGTTGGGTGCCACGTGAGGTATTGACCAAGCATTGATGCCGGATCAGGTCCCACGGAACTCGCATTAGCATCGTTGCCATCGAGAATAATTTTGGCGATTGCCCTGAGCCCATCTCGTTGGATGTTATCCTGATCCGAAATCAATGCTTCATTGATTCGGCTATAAACGTCAGCCTTCTGGTCGGGGTATATGTGAAGACACGCCGCTTCAGCTGCAAGGCCGGGCAATCCGTACTCCCGAACTTCCTTAAGAAGTCGACTGAGGGATGTTTTAATTTCGTCAGGTGAATCTGTGTTTAGCTTGGGGCCTACGACCTCTGTGAGCAGTTTGATCATGCCGGCAAATCTTGCTCGAAACTCCTCTGGTATTGATGAGAAACCAGCAGGCGCATTTTCTTTTTCACTCAGTCTATCTTTGTCGGCGTCCCACCATTCGAGCAGGCGCTGTAGAAGTTCTGCTGCATCATCCGATGTCCAGATGCTTTTACCATTGCTGTTTGCCCCAATAATCTCGTGCACGATGGGGACATTTCCCCCCGTTATGCTGACACCATTGTCTTGCTTGTTTCTTTGAATCGGGAAAGGCGTGGACTTGACATAGTTTTTGAAAAGCAGTGCAGGGTCAACGTTCTTGGGATGGGAAAATCCAAGAAACGCAAATTTGTAGAAATCGGTGCCGTCCGGCAGGTCGTAATGGTCAGTTACACGCCAGATGGCCTCGGCGAGGTGCTTGCTCTGGATGTCGTCAAGCATCTGTAAATTGTGCAGTGTTACCAGAGATGTTATTGCCCAACGTCGACGATCTGGGTTATCCATCGCTGCCTGTTGCAGCAAATCGTCAACCACTCCGGGCTGCATTTCCAAGGCTGGTGCACATTCAGGCTTTTGGTTGAGTTCGAGTAGCAGGAAGGGGTTCAGGAACTCATCTTTGACGAGTAGACTCAAATTCTCGGGGAAAGGAATTTTCAGCAAGTCCGGAACCAGACTGTATTGCTCCACTTCAGACATAGAGCTTATGAGCCGCTGGGTCAGGTTTTTCACATTTCGGTAATTCGTTTTGTCAGGCGAACCATAGATTCCAGTAACAAAGTCAAGGACGCGGCGCTTCGTTTCTCCTGCACATTTGCAGCAAAGCCTTGATATGACTTCAGGCAGCAACTGGGCGAGACGCACAGCGTAACTGTCATTTCGGAAAGCATCGCTCGCGTGAATATCATCCCGGCATTTATTAAGCACATCCAGGTGGTTTTGAATGAGTTGATCGGCCTCATTGGCAGTGAATCTGTAAACGGACTCGCGGCTGAACAGGCTATCAACAGCCTTCGCATCTCCCAGCCTAGCAAGTGTGGCAATAGCCCAAAATGAAGAATATCGCGAAACGCGTTGCAGGCTTGCCAACGCGGTTCTTGTCGCCATCGTGTAGCTGCCGACACGATATGGCAAGCCGACCTCTTCACAAAAACGAAGAAATGAATAGGCGCTGATCACCTCCAAATCAAGACCGTGAAAATGGTGTGTCTTTGAGACTCTGCCTATATCAAATTCATGTTTCTCTGTGAAAGTTTTTCGCTGAGCAGATGGCCTATCCAGCGTTAACTCATACAACTTTAGTTCGTTCCACGGATCACACCGGAAGGCTTTGAGTTCATCCCAGCGGGTATTTTGCTGCTGTAATTCATTTTTGCGCTGATTATTACGAATAGCCCTGAGACGCTGATTCCATTCAGCGCTTCCGCTATTCTGGCGGTTGCCATACAGGTCATTCCAAGCTTCATCAAAACTGTTGAATTTTTCTGGCGGTTTGAATGTGCTATTCGCATGGCGTTCTGATTCTGGACTTTTCTTACCTAGTTTCCACTCGTTAGCCAGATCATTTTTTATTAGCTGCTCCTCTTCAGAGGTCGCAGTTTTATCCAAAATCCAATCGCTAGCGTCCCTGACATAACGAAAAAGAAGCATTTGATACGATTCATTGGAAACCGACAGGTAGCCTGATGAAGCATGTTCGTCGTTACTCTTTTTGCGGGTCTCGACCAGCGCCAAGCGAATTTGCTCATCTATATCATTTAATTGGCCAATTTCAGCAAACGCAGTTGCTCGTTTGGTCATCCAATAGGGCTGTGTTTCATTGGGCCGCCAGTTTTCAAGCCGCTGCTTGGCGTTGGGCAAATCCAAGGTAAAAAGGCTGAAGAGAAAGCCTTCATAATTCAGGAATTCCTTTTGTTCCGCCGAAAGATGGTCGGAAATAGTCTTGAGCCGGATTTCTGCTTCCTTCCATTTTTCGAGACGCCCCTCCTCGCGATAGAAGCGTAGCATCGCCAGCGCGATAGCCAGCCACGCCTGCCTGAAGTCATTCCATGGCAGATCTTGAAATGTATCGTCCCCAAGGTCGATCTGACACTTCGCGGGAAAATTCTCATTTTTAAATGGGCAGTACTTTTCGAGGATTTTTTCGCAGAACTCTGCGATGTTGTCAAAAATCGGCTGCAAACATCTTTCAAGCCGCCAGATCAGCTCGAAAGCGTATTGAATATCCAACCCAAGGTGAGAGTTTTCAGTGTCAGGAAGGTAGTTGAGCCAAGCATTCGTAAATTGCCATAAGTTCTCGCGATTGCTATGCGGCAGGATCAACCAGCCGGGATAGGACTGCCGCTGCCGCTTCCATTCGTCCGTGATCTTTTGAATCTCCTCTATACGATCCGCGCCGTGGGCGGGATACATCATGTTGGGGTTGTAAGGCCAATCAAGGGCGTCCGGTTTTTTTGACTGTATGTACTCGAAAAACCGACTCAACGCCTTTTTGTGGTCGTGTTTCTCGATCCCTTCACAGCACGAAAGGTCAACGACAATAATCCCGCGTTGCGCCAGGAGTTGCAGTCTTGCGGACGAAAGATCAAATACTCCGACCAGATAGATTTTCTGCGTTTTGTCTTTGCCGAGATTGTCACGAATCCAGCCAATCCATTGAAGAAAATTGGGGTCATCCCCGGAAAATCCGATCAGACAAAAGGTGTTCTCAAGAAGCGCCTGCTGAACAGTATTGACGAAAGGGGCGTAGTCATGCGGATAGCGCCGGTAATCCTCTTCGGTGATGATAAAGGGGCGCTCTGATGGAAAGCTGCCGTGGAGCTTCACAATTCTGGGCTTGATGGCGTAAGGGATATCCTCTTTGTTGACTACAGGCTCATATCGCCGGGTCTCGACCTTGGCGCTGGCCCGTTCAAGCAAGGTATCGTAATTTGTGGTGAAAACATCCACCCACGGCAGCTCAAGCAAATGGACATGGAGGCCGGATGGTTCTACGTTCAGATCTGGGATGTTGGAGCGCAACAAGTTCTCCAGCGCGGGCCGCCCGATGGCCGCTTGCACTTCTTCAGCCAGCCGCAAGACATTCAGATATTTATGTTTGGCTGAATCAGGCTTAACCCCATGCGCTTTCTGATAAAAAAGGTCTCCCAACTGGTTCCAATCAGGAAACCCATTTCCCGAGTTCTTGCTGAAACCCGCTCCGACCATCACAGCTGCGCGCTCGGCCCATAAGCGATCAGCAATCTCGTTTAAGTAAGGTCGAATTGAGTCAGGCACATCGATTTCAGTTGCTCTCATTTCATCATCCTTTGGCTAATGAATAATTTCAGATATCGAGTACATCATGTATGGTGGGGCGGCCATCTCATGATGTCACTTAAGATGCTGAGAGGCTTGCAAGCAATTTCCACGTTCCCACTATAGCAATGCCCGCTACGGGCACAATAGCGGAAACTTTTAATTGCAATGATGAACGGCAGCAGTGGCCGAATAGCAGATGTACAGAAGTTAAGTTGGAGAAAGATTACCCCTATCACCTGTCCCCATATTTAATTACCGCTCGATTGCCAAAAAATAAATTGCCATGCACCTCACGACTTAAGGTGCATGGCAATCGCATCATGTCCCAGGAATCGTAACTGTGCCGTTTCGGAACGGTTATGCCTTCCTTTTGGGTTGCTGCTATGGATGCCGCTTTCTGTTACAGTTTTCCCATAAAGCCAAATATCCTCTCGTCGTTGCTCTGCGCGACATTGAACCGTAGCCAAGGGGATGGCTCTTGATAAGGGCGGAACAGGTTGCCTGGGGCAAACATGATGTTTTCATTCGCCGCCAGAGAAGCCACCTCGCAAGCATTCAGCCCTTCCGGCAGTCGTGCCCAGATAAACATTCCTCCCACCGGCTCCGTGTGCAGGCGTAGTCCACATTGCTCCAGTTTCTGTACAACCCATCCACGGCTTTCCATTAGGCGGGTGCGTACGCGTTCAATGTGCTTGCGATAACGGCCCTCCATCAGAATCTGGTACATAACCCGCTGGGTGATTTCCGAGGTGGTGAGGCCGGAAAGCAGTTTCAGGTCAAGCAGCCGCGCTGCCAATTCCTTGCTGCATGCGAGAAACCCGACCCGCAGGCCGGCGGAAATGGTCTTGGAATAGCTGCTGACATAGATGACGCGCCTGAGCTGGTCCAATGTCGCCAGGCGTGGTGCGCTGGCCGGGTGGAAATCGCCATACACATCATCTTCCACGATATGCAAGTCGTGCTTTTCCGCCAGTTGTAACAGCTGATGGGCTACCGCCAGGCTCGTGCTGGTTCCAGTCGGGTTATGCAGTACGGTATTGGTGAAAAAAACCTTGGGATGAAATTCATCGATGAGCTGTTCCAGGCGCTCAATGTCCGGGCCATCTGTATTGCGTGGCACACCAAGCAGCCTTGCCCCCAGTGTCTTCAGATGTCCGAACAAGGCGTAATAGCCCGGATCGTCTACCAGGACGGCGTCTCCAGGCCGGATCATCAGGCGAGCCGCCAGATCGAGGCCGTGCGTCGCCCCGTTGGTCATGATGATCTGGTGTATGTCGGCGCTGACCCCGATGTCGGCAAGGTGTTTTTGTTGAAGGTACTGTCGCAGAGGCAGATGGCCGCTGACATCCCCGTAGCCTGTCAGAAACTCGCCGGATTTTCGTGAGAGTTCATTCATGCCTTTCTGTATGGCACTGGCATCCAGCCATTCCTTGGGCAGCCAGCCGGAACCGGGTCGCGCAACGCCAGAAACATCGCGGAAATTATTGCGGATCAGCCAAAGCACATCGTCTGCCTGCTCCAGCTGACATGAACTGGATGTGGTGATCTCGGACTGTTTCCTTGCCGCGACGTAGAACCCTGATCCGCGTCGCGACGATACATATCCTTGCGCCACCAGTCGGTCATAGGCATTGACGACTGTAAAACGACTGACGCCATGCTGGGTGGCAAAGTCGCGTATCGATGGCAGGCGTGCTCCGGTTCGAAGTACACGCTTGTCGACCAGCTGGCCTACCCCAGCGACGATTTGCTCCACCAATGGAACAGGGTCCTGCGGGTTCAGTGCAATCAATGGCGACGTAATTGGCATGGCGTAATGACCTGTACAGTTTCAGTGATTGGATAGCAAAGTGTATATGTAGTGTACAGGTCGTGTGGCGTAAAGTCTCCCCATGCTGACGAGGAGGTGACCATGTCAAAATTGCTGTTGGCTGGATTGGCTTGCCTGGTGTTGACCGGATGCCAGGATCAGCCGGGGGCAACGGCCGATGCGGAAGAAGGGACTGTGATTGCACACAATCGCCGCGCGCAAAGCGCTACCAACCCAGCGGAGATATGTTTGAGCAATTACGGTCACGCTTTGCCGTGCAACGAGCATCTGAGGCCAAAGCCTGAAGGCAAACAGCAGCGATGGGTATTGATCAGAAATGAAATATTGCCGGTTGAACATTGAATTCAAACTTGCCTGGAGACCTGATGATCGTCAACCGCTGCAATGGAATACGAAAAACGAACTACGGAGTGAATTTTCTGGTGCTGGCCTACGGCGCGCAGTCAATGGTGACGAAAATGTTGTACAAGCAAGGTGATGCGGTCCCCAAGCACGCGCATCCCAATGAACAAAGCGGTTATGTGTTAAGTGGACAATACAGAATCGGGTTTTCTGATTACAACCGGGAAATCGGTCCGGGCGACTCCTATTCAATCCCGGCTAACATCGAACATAGCCTCGACATTATTGTGGCTGGGGAAGTGGTGGATGTGTTTGTGCCGCCACGGCAAGATTTCCTGTGAATGTCGAAGATGAGGCTTGGGGCATACTGGAGGCAGGAATATAGATGTTGGAATTTTTTAAGGCAGGGAGTTGTTCATGATCGATAAAAAATTTGCTGATAGTTTTGCACATGACTGGATAGATTCCTGGAACGACCACGATCTGGATCGTATCCTGTCACACTATGCAGATGACTTCGAGATGTCGTCGCCGTTCATTACTCAGTTCACAGGCGAACCTTCAGGTACGCTGAAGGGCAAGGAACATGTTGGCGCCTATTGGGCAAGGGCGCTGGCAATCATTCCGGACCTGCACTTCGAACTTGTCACCACGCTCGTCGGTGTCGATAGCGTTACGCTGTATTACAAGGGGCACAAGGGATTTGCCGCAGAGGTATTTCATTTTGGGGCGGACGCCAAGGTCATCAAAGCCTATGCGCATTACGCTCTTTGAGAGCAATCAAACGAAACGATGAGAGGACAACACGTGAAGCCGGTACCAATAGCAGCCGAATCCATTACGCCGCCCGATATACCAACAATCTTGCCGGCCATTTTCGCCAGCCGAGTAGCAGGGCGCATCAAACGGAAGCTGGGCGATCATTTCGGCCTGACCAACTTCGGGGTCAACGTGACTCAACTGGCGCCGGGCGCTGCCTCTGCACTCCTGCATCGCCATTCCAGGCAGGATGAATTCGTCTATGTCTTGCAGGGCAAGCCGACCCTTAGGCTGGACGAAGAGGAATACCTGCTCAACCCGGGAGATTGCATAGGGTTCAAGGCAGATTCTGGCGTGGCGCACCAACTCATAAACAGGTCCAACGAGCTGGTCATTTATATCGAGATCGGTGACCGTTCAGCAGATGATGAGGTTGACTATCCTGTTGACGATCTGAAGGCGGTATTTACATCCGGCGGCGTATGGAAGTTCACGCACAAGGATGGAAGCGCCTACTGAGGGAATGGAATGCCAAAAACTAAGGTTGCCAACTATGGATAAATCAAATCAAAAAATTGCGGCTTCGGAACCGGAAACCAGAAGTCAGACATGCATCGCCCAGACGCCTAGCCCCCCATACTACGCGGTGATTTTTACATCGGTCAGGACGGAAGGGGATAACGGCTATATGGAAGCAGCCAGAGCAGCCCTGGAGATGGCCAGGCAGCAGCCAGGGTTCCTGGGCTACGAGTCGGCAAGAAATGATGTCGGTATCTCTGTTTCATACTGGGAATCGCTCGAGGCGATTAAGGCATGGAAGAATCATCCACTCCATCAGGCCATCCAGAAAAGGGCGGATGACTGGTATTCGGATTCTCGAATCAGGGTTTGCAAAGTTGAAAGAGACTATTGATGGAATTTCACAGGACATTCGTGTTCGGTGTGAATGTGACATACTTCGGCTTATTCCCAAGCTAGGAGGCTGACATGACTTTATCAAACACTACGCAGCGCTATGGCAGCCTGTCCATTGGCCTGCATTGGGTGATGTTGCTGCTGATCGCAGCCGTGTATGCCTGCATTGAACTGCGTGAACTGTATCCCAAAGGTAGCGATCCCAGGGAGATGCTGAAAGCCTGGCATTTCATGCTGGGTTTGCTGGTATTCCTGCTGGCCGTGCTGCGGATCGGGGTGCGGCTCAGCGGCCCGACGCCGGTCATTGTGCCTGAGCCTGCGCCCTTGCAGAAACGGGTGGCGGGGGCTGCGCATGGTTTATTGTATGTGCTGATGCTGGGTATGCCATTGGTCGGGTGGTTGGTGCTGAGTGCCGCTGGCAAGCCGATTCCTTTTTTCGGACTGGAATTGCCGCCGCTGGTCGCTGAGAACAAGGAACTGGCGGGCGCGCTGAAGGAGGCTCATGCTACCGCTGGTCAAGTCGGCTATTTCCTGATTGGCCTGCACGCTGCGGCTGCGCTGTTTCATCACTACATTGTCCGCGACAACACCTTGCGCCGCATGCTGCCGCGCTGCGATAAGCACTGCGGCTAACTGACTGGCCGTTTTGTGTGGCGCTGCGACCAGATGTCGTTGAGCGCTGCCGTGAAATGACGGGCAAACCCGGCGCCGTCAAATAGAGGCGAGGCAAGTGCCTGCCCCCTGAGTGTTGCCCGCAGTTGGGCCAGCCGGGCAGGGTCACTGGCAAAAGCAATGGCCTTGGCCACGTAATCGTTCTCGTCGCTGGCGACCCACTCCGGCAAGCCGGCGCAGGCCAGCATGCTGGCGCCTTGGCGGGCGAGCATGGTACTGCCGGCCAGGGTGAGCGTGGGTACGCCCATCCAGAGGGCCTCGCAGGTGGTGGTGCCGCCGGGATAGGGGAAGGTGTCGAGAATGATGTCAATTTCCGCGTGTGCATTCAGGTAGTCCACGCGCGACCCAGGCTGCGCCAGCACTATCTGCCCTGCCGCAATGCCATGTTCGGCCAGTTTCCCCAGCAGGTATTCGCCGACCGCGGCCGATTTGATCTGCGGGTTTTGCAACCGCAGCTTTGCGTCAGGTAGCGCGTGCAGGATGCGCGCCCAGGCCGCCAGCACCTGATCGTTCAGTTTGGATAAATTCTGGAAGCAGCCGAAAGTGACATGACCGTTGTTGAGCATGGGCGGGGGCGCAACGGGCACATCCTCGGCCGGCGGCGTAAAACACAGACGGGTGTCGGGCAGGTAATACACCGTTTCGGTGAAGTCGGCCCGGTTGGCTGGCGGTACCGAAACCGCGTCGGCCAGCAGGTAATCCATTTGCGCCACACCGGTGGAGGCGAAATAGCCCAGCCAGGTGACCTGTACCGGCGCCGGTTTCCAGGCAAAAATCGGCAGGCGGTTATGCGCAGTGTGCCCGGCCAGGTCGATCAGGATATGGATGCCGTCGGCGTGGATGGCCTGCGCGGCGGCTTGGTCGCTCAACCCCGCCAGCGAGCGCCACTCGGCAAAAAACGGCTTGATGCGCGCCGTCAGGCTGTCTTCCTGCGGCTTGGTGGCGTAGGCGAACAAGGCGAGCTGGCGCGGATCAACATGTTGCAGCAGGTTTTCCAGGAAATAGCCCACCGGGTGGGTGCGCATGTCGCCGGACACCAGGCCGACGCGCAGCGGGTGCGCCGGGTCGACGGTTGCCCATTGCTGGTAAGGCTGCGCCCGCGCGGCAAGCCGGTTGCCTAATTCCCTGGCGGCGGCAAGATATTGCCCGGCCGGGCAGAACGGGTGGTAGCTCAAGACAAACAGCAGGTTGCCCAGGCTTTCCAGTTGCTCCGGGTTGAGTTGCAGCGCTTTCTCGAAGCTGGCGACGGCTTCGTCCAGCAGCCCCAGGTCCTTGAACGCATTACCCAGGTTGTTGTAGGCCATGGCGTGGTTCGGGTTGAGCGCCAGCGCCTGTTCGTAATGGGTGATGGCCAGGTCCAGCTGGCCTGAGTCTTTCAGCACGTTGGCCAGGTTGTTGTGCAGTTCGGCATGCTCCGGCTTCAGCGCCAGGGCTTGCCGATAACTTTGGGCGGCATCGCTCAGCTTGGCCTGGGTGTGGAGCGCGTGCCCGAGGTTCTGGTGCGCTTCCACCAGCCCGGGCGCGAGCTTGAGCGCCTGCCGATAACAGGCGATGGCGTCGTCCAGCCGCCCCTGCTGGTGCAGCGCCAGCCCCAGGTTGTAACAGGCCTCGACCTGCGGTGGATGGCGCTGCAGGTATTGCCGGTACAGCGTTTCCGCTTCGGCGAAACGCCCGGCAACAAGGTGCTCGCGGGCACGTTCCAGCAACCGGGTCGAAGGGTGGGCGGCAGTCTTAATAACGTTTCGGCCCGCCATAATTGTCGTCGAACAGGGCGAACGGCGGAGCGCGGCCCACCAGCGTTTCGATCAGCATCAGCTCGTCATCGGAGTGGTTGATGAAGCCTGCCGGCAGGATTTCACCGTTGCCGGTGACATATTTGGGCGCATCGTGATGTTTGGAGGTCACGGTTTCCGTCGTCCCGTTGTTTGATTTGATCTCGGTGGTGCCATAACAGGTACAGACATAGGATATGTCGGGCTGCGCCTCTGTATATACGCCGGTGCCGCGAATGCCGATGGCGGCGGTGGGCGTGGTGATCTGGTGGCGGCTTTTGCCAAAAACCGAGAGCAATGCCCCGGTGACCAGCCGGAGCCCGCCGACCAGCCCGCCATCCGCCGTCAGGTGCAGTTCGCTATTGGCGCGTAGCATGAAGGCATCGTGTCCCACCACAAAAATGGCCTGGCTGCCGGCACCGGTTTGCAGGATGTCGTCGGGGCGGATCAGCGTGTCTTCATCGGCTGTCTGGTTGTTGACCAGCAGCGTGCCTTGCAGGCGGTAGATGGATTTGCCCGGAGGCATCTGCCGCGGCACCTGCCCGGCGCGGGCCAGCGGGGATGCGGCAAACATGCCGGCAGCCAGCAGCTTCAGCAGAAATTCGCGGCGCGATTCGGTGTAATGGTCATCAAGATCATGTGGCGGCCTTGCCATGATGCTTTCCTTTGCCTCCGGTGCAACAGCCTGCATTAGAATACAGGCGATGTCACACTTCAAGCGCAATTTCATGATGCTGCCGGCGTTGTTCGGCGCTGGGGCGACTTACCGTACCATGGCTCGAAACCGGGGTGGGTAAAGTGGCCTTTCCCCAAGGGGCGCAAAAGCTGTGGTCATTCCTCCGAGAACCAATACGCTGTAAAAATTGGCTAATAGAAACAGTATCATTTAACTGATAATATTCCCATATCAGTTATGGTTTTTATGCTTAAAAATAACAACAATGAAATATTTACCAACCTTAGGGTTGATATTTCTATTTGGCTTTGTTTCTGGGGTATATGCTCAGACAACGACCGAAAGTGAAGAGCAGCGCCAACAAGATCGGCGTGCTGCCGAATCGCGCGCGGCGCAACAAAATGCCCCTGATGTCAGGTTGCCGTCACCAGCCGTCATAGATGAGCAGCTTCTGGGGACCTCCCTGCCTGAAGAACCTGTCTGCTTCAAGGTAGACCACCTTGAACTGAATCTGCCGGATTCAGTCTCCCCGCAACAAAAGCAACACTTCGATACTTTCAGCTTCGTACAGGATGACCTCAACCGGTACCAAGGCCGCTGTGTCGGCAAAGAAGGCATCAACCTCCTGCTCAAGCGCGTTACCGCGCACATCATCGCCAAAGGTTACTCGACAACCCGCGTGGGGGTTCCTGAGCAGGATTTATCCAGCGGCAGATTAAACATCGTCATCGTGCCCGGCATTATCCGAACCATACGTTTTGCCGACGACGCCCTGCGCGGCACCTGGAAAACCGCCTTTCCGGCCAGGGCGGGCGATGTGCTCAACCTGCGCGATCTGGAGCAGGGCCTGGAGCAAATGAAGCGCGTCGCCAGCCAGGACGTGAACATGCAGCTCGAACCGGGAGCCTTGCCCGGCGAAACCGACGTGGTGATTGCCATCAAACGTAGCTCACCATGGAAACTTACCTTCTCACTGGATGATTCCGGGACCAGCGGCACCGGCAAACGCCAGGCCGGAATCAACCTGGCGCTGGACAACCCGCTGGGATTAAACGATCTGTTTAATATCGGCTTCAGCGCAGATGGCGACCGGCAAGCCGGAGCGCACGGCACCAACGGCAAAAACATCTATTACTCCATCCCCATGGGTTACTGGACGTTCAGCGCTTCCGGCAGCCAGTACGAATACCACCAGATGATTGCCGGGAATAACCAGAACTTTGTCTCCAGCGGTAAATCCGGCAATGCCGAAATAAAAATCCAGCGCCTGTTCTACCGCGACCAGAACCAGAAACTCAGCCTGCAATTCCGCACCGGCAAGCGCACCAGCCACAGTTATATCGACGACACGGAAATTGCCGTGCAACGCCGCAAAGTTAGCTTTGCCGAAGTGGCGATTCTGGATCGCATTTATCTAGGCCAGGCGCAAATTGACCTATCGTTTGCCGAGCGGCGCGGCGTTCACTGGTTTGGCGCGATGGATGATGTTGCCAGCCGTCAGCCGGACGACCCAACTTACTTCTATCGTTTACACACGCTGGATATAAGCCTGGCATGGCCGTTCAAGCTGGGTGGCTTTCCACTCAAATACAACGGCGTGCTGCACGGCCAAACCACCAACAGCCCGCTCTACGCCGCAGAACAAATCAGCATAGGCAACCGCTACACCATTCGCGGGTTTGATGGCGAACAATCGCTTTCAGCAGAAAAAGGCTACTACTGGCGCAACGAATTGGAAACCCCGCTGGGCAACTCCGGGCAGGCCGCCTATGCGGCATTCGATACCGGCTACCTCTACGGCCCAAATGTTGCCAACCTGGCCGGAGATCATTTAAGCGGAGCCGCGCTCGGAGTACGCGGCGGCAAATGGGGGTTCAACTACGACCTCTTTGCCGGATGGGCCGTCACCAAACCGGAACACTATCGTACGGCTGTGCCTGCCTTTGGTTTCAGCCTCAGTTATCAACTTTAACCATGCCCCAGCCACAGCCGAGGAAACGCCCATGAATACGCCATCGACAGCCCGCCGCCTCGTTGCCAGCGTCACCCTGCTCAGCTTCACCCTGCAGCCGTTTGCGGCACTGGCGGCAGGCGTGGTGGCCGACCCTGGCGCGGGGCCGCGCAAGCCATTGGTGGACACCACCGCCAACGGCCTGCCGCTGGTACAAATCACCACCCCCAGCGCCGCCGGTGTATCGCACAACCAATACAGCCAATACAACGTTGATTCTCGCGGTGTCATCCTCAACAACGCGCGCACCCTCACGCAAACCCAACAAGGCGGCTATGTGGATGGCAACCCCAACCTGACTGGAAGTTCGGCACGGGTGATTTTGAATGAAGTCACCAGCAGTAACCCCAGCCTGTTGCAGGGTTACACCGAAGTCGCCGGTAGTCGTGCTGAGGTGATTATCGCCAACCCCAACGGCATCACCTGTAATGGTTGCGGCTTCATCAACACCAGCCGTGGCGTGCTCACCACCGGCGTTCCTGTGTTCGGCGGTTCCGGTTCGCTGGATGCGTTTCGCGTCACGGGCGGCAATATTGCCATCGGCAGCCTGGGGTTGAACGCCGCCAATACCGACCAACTGGATCTGATCACCCGTTCCGTGGTGGCCAACGGCCAACTCTGGGCCAAGCAGTTGAATGTGGTTACCGGTGCCAACCAGGTGGGTTATGCCGATTTGGCAACGCAGGCCATTACCGGGAACGGTGCCGCGCCTGCGGTGAGCATCGACGTGGCCCTGTTGGGCGGCATGTATGCCAACAAGATACGGCTAGTGGGTACGGAGGCTGGCGTAGGCGTGGTGTCATTAGGCACCATCGCCGCCCAGGCCGGGGATTTGACCCTGGATGCCAAAGGCCGCATTACTCTGAACGGCAACACCAATGCCACCGGCAATCTCTCAATCAACACCCAGGATAGCCTTACCAACACCGCCACCCTGTATGGGCAAGGCAATGTCAGCATCACCGCCACGCAGGGCATCACCAACAGCAACATCCTGGCGGCAGGCAATGATCTGTCCATCACCGCCGCCAACCTCGCTTCCAATGGCGTATTGGCTAGCGGATTAAACCCGGACGGCAGCTTAGGCGCCCACGGCAACCTGACGGTCGCCACCACCGGCAGCATCACTGCCTTGGGGCAAAATCTGGCGGGCGGGAATTTGAGCCTGAGCGGCAGCAGCATTGACCTTTCCAACACCCAGACCGCCGCCAATGGCAACGTCACACTCACCAGCACAGGCAACATCAACCACGGCAACAGCGATCTTGTGGCTGGCGGCGCGTTAAGCCTGACGGCCAGCGGCAGCGTGGTGAACGATGCCGCCAACATCACCGCGGCGCAGTTGAGCCTGAATGCCGCAAGCCTGAGCAACATCGGCGGCAGCTTGAGCCAAAGCGGCACCGGCAATACCGCGCTTACCCTCACCGGTGCGCTGGATAACACACACGGCAATATTGACACTAATGGGCAAGCGCTCAACATTCAATCCGCCAGCCTCACCAACACCCAAGGCAACATCAGCCATGCGGGCAGCGGTTTGCTGACTGTGACCACCGGCAACCTGACCAACACCCAGGGCAAGCTCATCAGCAACGGCAGCGCCAGCCTCACCACCGCTCTGCTCGATAACAGCAGCGGCCTGCTTTCAACCGGCGCCAGCGCCACCATCAACGCCAGTGGCGGCCTGGTCAATAGCGCCGGTGTGGTGCAATCCGGCGGGCAACTAAACTTAAACGCGGCCTCGGTGGATAACAGCGCCGGGCGCATTGTTGCACTGGGTAACACCGGTTTAACCCTGACCACCACCGGCAGCGTGACCAACACCACCGGCACCACCGCCAGCAATGAATTGGGCGGCGTGATCGGCGGTAATGGCGATGTCACGCTGAATGTAGGCAGCCTGGTCAACACCGGCA
Source organism: uncultured Methylophilaceae bacterium (assembly GCA_964511385.1). GTDB lineage: Bacteria > Pseudomonadota > Gammaproteobacteria > Burkholderiales > Methylophilaceae > CAILHX01. The sequence continues at coordinate 83,614 of CAZEFE010000001.1, forward strand.
GCATCAGCGCCAACCAGAACCTTACCCTCACCGCCACAGGCGCACTCAACAACGCCAACGGCGCCATCAATGCCGCCCAGGCCGCAAACTTGACGGCCAGCCAGATTGATAACAGCCATGCCACCATCAGTGCCGCCCAGATCACGCTCACGACAACGGTCGGGGGCCTGAACAACACCGGCGGCAACATCACCCAGGCTGGCGCTGCCGCCACCGCACTCAGCATCACCGGCGCGCTGGATAACACTCATGGAAACCTTGCCACCAACGGACAGACACTGACGATCCAATCCAGCGGCTTTGATAATACCCAGGGACAAGTCACGCATGCCGGAACCGGGCTGTTCACGCTGAATACCGGAAACCTGACGAACCACAGCGGAAACATGGTGACGAACGGTAGCACGAATATCCATGCCCAGGCGCTGGACAACAGCAGCGGTTCGCTGGTGGTAGCGGGCAGCACCGGCATCACCGCCACTCAGGCACTCGATAACAGCGCCGGCAATCTGCAAGCCGGTGGCCAACTCACCCTGTCTGCCGCATCCGTCAACAACAGCGCCGGGCGCATTGTTTCACTGGGCACGCAGGGCTTGAGCCTGACCACGGCAGGCAGCGTGACCAATACCACCGGCACCACCACCAGCAATGAATTGGGCGGCGTGATCGGCGGTAATGGCGATGTCACCCTGAATGTCGGCAGCCTGGCCAACACCGGCAGCCTCAGCGCCAACCAGAACCTTACCCTCACCGCCACAGGCGCACTCAACAACGCCAACGGTGCCATCAACGCAGCCCAGGCCGCAAACTTGACGGCCAGCCAGATCGACAACAGCCATGCCACTATCAGTGCAGACCAGATCACGCTCACCACCACCGCCGGGGGCCTCAACAACACCGGCGGCAACATCACCCAAACCGGCGCTGCCGCCACCGCGTTCAGCATCGCCGGCGCGCTGGACAACACGCAGGGCGACATCGGCACCAATGCCGGCAACTTCACCCTGCAATCCGCCAGCGTCATCAACGCCCAAGGTAACATCAGCCATGCCGGTAGCGGCAGCTTGGAGCTGACCACCGGCGCTTTAAGCAATAGCAATGGCAGCATTGCCACCAACGGCACCGCCACGCTTGCCGCCAGTAGCATCACCAACCAGCATGGCAGCGTATCGGCGCAAGGCGGCGCCACGCTGAACAGCAGCGGCACTGTGGACAATGCCAATGGTTATCTCGGTGCAGACAGTCTGCACATCACCGCCGCTACCCAAACCAGCAATGCCGGTGGCACGATAGAGGCCAACCACGCTGTCAGCCTCAATGCACAACGCTTGGATAACACGGGCGGCGTTGTCAAGACGCTGGGCAACTCGGCATTGACGGTGACGACATCGCAGGATGTTGCCAACAACACTGGCTTCATCGGCGGTAACGGCACGCTGGGAATCACCGCAGGCAGTATTGATAACACCGGCGGCAATGTTTACGCCAAGGATCAACTCAACCTCACCAGTGCAGGCCAGGTCAACAACCACAACGGGGCGATCAGGACCGATGCCGATCTCAATCTGACCGCCACAGGAGCGCTGAACAATACGCAAGGGGTGATCGAAGCCAACGGCAGCGGGAGCAGTCTCAGTCTCAATACCGGCAGCATCGACAACAGTGGTGGCCGTATCGCCAATAGCGGCAGCGCTGCCACTACCATCAACGGCGGCAGTCAGATCAGCAATAGCAACGCCGCCGCCGTCAGCGGCAGAGGCGTGATAGGCGGTAATGCCGACGTAAGCCTGACTGCCAACAACATCAGCAATACCCAAGGCGCAAAATTGATCTCGGGGCATGACCTCACCATCAACGCCACGACTGGTCTCAACAATACCGGTGGCAGCGCCTACGCTGTGCGCGACCTCGGCCTCACCCAAAGCACCACTGCGGTAGACAATTCCGGCGGCACATTGAGTGCCGGACGCGATCTCAACCTCAAAGCCGCCAGCTTTACCAACATCGGCGGCAAGCTGCTGACCGACCGCGATTTGAAACTGCAAGCCAATACGCTCAACGGCATCGGCCAGATGCTGGCTGCGCGCGATGTCGCGCTCAACCTGCAAGGCAATGCCACCGGTGAAAGCGCCGCACACATCAAGGCCGACCGCGATGTGGCGTTGAGCTTAAGCGGCAGTTTCAGCAACCAGGGCAAGCTGGAAGCCGTCAATCAACTTATGCTTACTGCCGCCAGCATCAATAACCAAAGCGGCGCCAGCATGAATGCCGACCAGACCGTGCTGACGACCAGCGGCGCCCTAACCAACGCCGGCAGCATCAGCGGCAACACCGTCACCACCACCAGCAATGCCTTCACCAACACCGGCAGCGTGATCGGCGATGCGGTGAGTATCACCAGCAACAGCCTGAGTAATAGCGGCAGCGCCGCCATCATCGCGGCCACCAGCGGTGTGAACCTTTATGTCAGCAACAGTTTAAGCAACCTGGATGGCGCGACCATTTACAGTTTGGGCGACATGCTGATTGCCGCCGATGCGCAGCACGCTAAAACCGCTTCCATCCTCAACAGTTCCGCCACCATCCAGGCCGATCACGACCTGGCGATATATGCCACCGACCTCACCAACCAGAAAACCACGTTTGCCACGGCGTTGCAGCAGGTTTCCAGCACGCCGTATGAAATCGACTACCTGCCTAACTATGTGGCCATCTGGCAACAGTATTTCCCCTACATCAACAACAAATACATCATTACCCACGTCAACGAGATCGGCACCATCACCCAGAACGAATCCGTCGCCGTTCAGGATTCCGCCGCCGGGCAGATACTCGCCGGCAACAACATGGGGCTGGATGTTGGCGGCACCTTGACCAACCAGTACTCCGCCATCCTGGCCGGAGCCAATATGGCGCTGAATGCGGGCACGCTGAATAACGTAGCCCAGCAAAAAGAAGTGCAGGTGATTAAATCCGGCTATTACGTCGGCTATGCCTATAAGCCCAGCAGCGGTTCTTGCGGCAATAACTCCTGCCCGCAGGTGGGGTATTTCCCCACCGAAGAGACGGTGAACTACGTCGCCTGGCCGGAAGCCAGCGGCGTGATTGCCGCCAACCAGAGCGTGAGCGTGAATGCCGTCAGCATCAACAACCAGAATGTCACCGCATCCGGCGCGCCGGTGGGCAACGCCGCCACACTGGGCGCGGGGCAGGCCGGTGGTTTGAACGGCAACCTGAATAACGGTTCGGTCGCCACTGTGTCCGCTTCGGCCACCACGCAAACCACGGGTAACAACGTCAATGCGCCCACCGCCAGCAGCGCAACCGGCACCCAAACCACCGCTAACCATGTCACCGCCGCACCAGCCGGGGTCGGCACGCTGCCGGGATCGCTCCCCACCAGCGGGCTTTACCATACGCAACCCGCCCCCAACCAGCAATACCTGGTAGAGACCAACCCCCGTTTCACCAACTACAACAGCTTTATCTCCAGCGACTACATGCTAAGCCGTTTGAGCCTGGACCCGCAGCGCGTGCAGAAGCGCCTGGGCGATGGCTTTTATGAACAAAAACTCGTCCTTGACCAAGTTGCCCAACTGACCGGCAGACGCTACCTGGGCAACAACACCGACGGCCAGCAGCAGTTCCAGGCATTGATGGAATCCGGCGTGGCGGAAGCCAACGCCCTGCACCTGACTCCAGGCATTGCCTTGACCGATGCGCAGATAGCCAATCTCACGCACGATATCGTGTGGATGGAAGAAGAAACGGTAACGCTGCCCGATGGCGGCAGCACCGTGGTGCTAGCCCCCAAGGTATACCTGACCCGCTTGCATGCGGAAGACCTAACCCCCAGCGGCGCCGTGATTGCCGCCAATGAGATTGACCTGGTGGCGCACGATACGTTGAGCAATAGCGGCACCATACAAAGCACGGGCCGCATGAAGCTGGCCGCCAATGACATCAGCAATGTGGGCGGCACCATCAGGAGCGATGCCGGACTAAGCTTAAGCGCCACGCGCGATGTACTGAACCAATCCGGCAGTATTAGCGGCAAGAGCGTAACCTTGACCGCCGGGCGCGATATCAGCAACACCACCGCCACCCAGGCGATTAGCAATAACACGCTGGTTTCGCAGCGCGGCAGTATTGGCAGCACCGGTGGCGATTTAACCGTTGCCGCCGGGCGCGACTTGACGATGAATGCCGCCAGTATCAGCGCCACCGGCAATGCCGCATTGAGCGCCGGGCAGAATATTGCGGTGGGGACGGAAATCAGCACCACCCGCCGTGGCGTGGTGTTTAGCACGACCCAGCTGAGTTCTAATCTCACCGCCACGCAGAACCTGACGCTGCAATCCGGGGCTGATATGCATCTGACCAGTACCCAGATCAATGCCGGCAATAACCTGACCGCCATCGCCAATGGCAATTTGACGATAGATGCCGCCAAGAATGTGGATAAGACCGATTACGAGTTTATCCGCAAACGCAGCCGCAATATCGAGCATAGCGTGGATGAGACGGTGGTGAGTGGCGAGTTGAAGGCCGGTGGCAACGTGACGCTGGCCGCCGTGGCACCCACCCCACCGGCCGCAGGCAGTGCCAACACGGGCAATAACGTCTCCATCGCCGCCGCCAACATCAGCACCGACACCGGCAAGCTAAGTATCGTCGCCGATGGCAATGTGGATTTGACCGTGGCCCATGAGAATGACTCGTCTTATAAGGAGGTATACAACAAGAAGAAAGGCTTCCTCTCCAGCAAGAGTAAGCTGAATATCGACCAGAGCCAGAGCGATACCGCGATTGGCAATACGTTGAGCGCCGATAGTATTAGCATCCAGGCCGGGGGTAACCTGACCGCCACCGGCACCAGCGTGGTGGCAACGAATGCGGTGGATCTGAGTGCTGCCAAGGATGTGACGATCCAGTCTGCCGAGAGCACCGCTTCTGAATCCCATTTGAGCCAGACGAAGAAGTCTGGGCTGTCGTTTAGCGGCGGCAGTATTGGTATTGGTTCCAGCAAGCTGAATAGCAACGGCAGCCAACAGACCACCACGCAGACCGCCAGCACGATAGGCAGTTTGAATGGCGATATTTCCATTGCCGCAGGCAAGACGTATAACCAGACGGGCAGCGATTTGCTGACACCGCAAGGCAATATCGATATTACCGCCGGGACGGTGAATATCAGCGCCGCGCAAGAGACGAGCCGTAGCCAGCAGAGTACGACGTTTAAGCAGAGCGGGCTTTCTATCGGGATTAGTTCGCCGGTGATTAATGCCGTACAGACGGTGAGCGATATGGCCAAGGCCGCCAAGGAGACCAGCGACCCGCGCATGCAGGCATTGGCTGCCGCCACCGCCGCATTGGCGGCGAAGAATGGTTATGACGCCATTATTGCGGGCAATACCGCACAAACCGGCGGGGGCGGACTGCCTGAGTTGGATGCCAACGGCCAAACCACGGCGGAGAACCCGATTAACCAGTTGGGCGGCCTGAGTTTGAATATTAGCTTCGGCAGCAGTAAGTCCAGCAGCCAATCCAGCAGCACAGCCACCACCGCCAAAAGCTCCAGCGTGGTGGCGGGTGGCGATGTATCCATTGCCGCGACCGATGGCGACCTGAATGTGGTCGGCTCAAAGATTAGCGCAGGCCGTGATGCCGTGCTGTCTGCGGCTAACCAGGTGAATTTGCTCGCCGCAGCCAATACCAGCAGCAACCAGAGCAGCAATAAGTCTTCCAGCGCCAGTTTCGGCGTGTCGTTGAGTAGTACCGGCGGCCTGGGGGTGAATGCCGGGGTTTCCAAGGCTAAGGGCAAGAGTAATGGTAGCGATGTGAGCTATACCAATACTACCGTGAGCTCAGGCAGTACGACGGTGATTGAGAGCGGTACCGATACGAATATTAAGGGGGCTACCGTTTCTGGCAGACAGGTGATTGCCGATGTGGGCACCAGTGGCAGCGGCAACCTGAATGTCGAGAGCCTGCAAGATAGCAGCACGTATAACAGTAGCCAGAAGAGCGCTGGGGTGAGTTTGGGTATTACCACCAGCGGTGTGGTGAGCGGCTCGGTGAGTGGCAGCAAGAGCAATATTAATTCGAATTACCAGAGCGTGACCGAGCAATCAGGGATTAAAGCCGGCGATGGCGGCTTTGAGATTAACGTGAACGGTAATACTGATTTGAAGGGCGCAGTGATTGCCTCTACCGACCAGGCGATTAAGGATGACGCTAACCGCCTGACCACCCAGACGCTGACAACGAGCACTGTGGAGAATAAGGCAGAGTATAGCGCCAGCAGTACCAGCCTGGGCTTGGGCTATAGCACGAGTGGTAGTGGCGTGGGCACCGATAGTAAAGGCAAGCCCACGACCGAACCCAATAATGGCCCGGCATTGCCCAGCCTGAATGGGGTGAGCGCCACACCACCCGTGGCAACCAGCGCCGGGGATGAAGCCAGCAGCACGACCCGGAGCGCGATTAGCGCAGGCAGCATTACGATTGCCGATAACGCCGCACAAGAAGCGTTGACCGGTAAGGATGCTACTACGACCGTGGCATTGCTGGATCGGGATACCGCGAATGCAGCGAATCCACTAACGCCGATTTTTACGGAGCAGACGAAGGCGGATATCCAGGCCGGGCAAACGATTATCGGCGCGTTTAGCGGACAGGTCGGCACGTTCTTGAGTAATCGGGCGAAGGAAGCCGACCAGAAGACGCAGGCGGCTAAGGATGCAGATGCGACAGCGGATAGTAAACAGTCTGAAGCGGATGCGCTCCCTGATGGAGAGCAGAAAGCCCAATTGGAACAAGAAATTGCCCAACTCCGGCAAACTGCTATTACCGCCAGACTGGATGCCCAGGCGGTAGAGAGTAACTGGGGTGCGGGTGGGACGTATCGCCAACTGCTCACAGCCGCCACGGCGGCGGCCAGCGGCAACATTACCGGTAGCAGCGGGGAATGGCTGCAAAGCACGCTGGTAAATGTGTTGCAAGCTAAAACCGCAGAGGAGATCAAACAGCTTGCTGATGATCTGGGTATTGCGGAAGGCAGCCCGGCCCATGCGGCATTGCATGCGCTGAATGCTTGTGCCGGTGCCGCAGCGCAAGGCAATAGTTGTTCTACCGCGGCTATGGGCGCAGCCACTGCCAGCGTGGTCAGCCAGTTGATGCTGGGCGATGGGGAGAATGCAGAAACCCTGACCAATGAACAGAAACAGGCACGAGAAAATCTGGTTGCCACCCTGGTCACAGGCGTAGCCTCATTAAGCGATCAGGCAGCTACGGCCAATACTGCCGCCTTGACCGAACTGGAAAATAATTCCAACGTCAAGAACGCGGTAAAGGCAGCCATTAACGATGCCAAAGCTTATCTGGGCAAAAAAGCCAGGGAAGGCGGCGAAGGTTTGGTTAACCTGCTGGATAAGCTGGAAAGCAAGACCCTGGTAGAGAAGAAGGAGGCGATTAGCCAGTACATTATCGAAGCCGGTGCCAGAGGCGGGCTGACTGATGCCGAAGTGCTGGTGTTTGCCACGTTGTATTCTGCCAATGAGTTGCTGTTCCCCACCGGGGTGCTGGATGCTATTCCTGCAGGTGGTAAGATCGTTAAGCGTGGCGGCGAACTGATCAAAGCCGGGGTACGCGCTGAGGATGCTGCTAAGGTAGCGACGAGGGAGGTAGAAAGCGTTATTCATGTAGACAGAAAAGGAAATGCATTAATAGGTGACTGGTCAACTACTAAAACTCTTACCTCTCCTGAAAATGCTTTAGCTCATTGGAATAAACATGCCGCAGAATTTCCTGAATTTACCAGTGCAGATCAATATATTGAAGGAGCACAAAAATTCGTTAGCAATCCACCAGCAGGCACTTTGACAAAAATAAAATCAAACGGAGATGTAATGATATACAACCCTATTAGTAATACTTTTGCAGTCAAAACTTCAACAGGTGCTCCAAGAACTATGTTTAAGCCTGACCCAGCAAAACATGGATATTCGACCAATTTGGAGTATTTCAATGCACAGTAAAAATTGTAGAGTTTGCGGGTTAGTATTATCCGAAGCTCCCTGGGGTGAAGATGACAAAACCCCATCTTGGGAAATTTGCCCATGTTGCGGAACAGAGTTTGGTTACGAGGACATAACTCCAGAAGTTTCAAAAAATCAAAGGAGTAAATGGCTAGCTTCAGGAGGAGAATGGTTTGATAAAAGTAAAAAACCAAGTGGTTGGTCATTTGATCAACAATTATCAGGGATTCCGTCTAAATATCGTTAAGCACTTCTTATTCGATTAACAAACTCTGTAATGAAGGAGAGTTTAAGCAGGTTAATTTCAAAGCGGTTCCAGAGTCAATTGACCGAAGTGGCGGACACGATTTAAAGGTGAAATGAAATGTGGATTAGGCTCATTGACTATGAGGCTTATTTTGTTACAAGGGGTTCTTTGCTGAAATTCCCAGCAAAGTGGCCGTTTGAAGACGAGGTCGTCATGATGGCGTGTGAGTTGCCCCGTCCAATGTCCAAACCCCGTTAGCCCCTATAAAACCAGTCTGTTTTTACTCAAATGTTGAGCATTCTTGTCTGTAAAACGATCTGATTTTTACGCGATACTTTTTCAAACGCTATTTTTTCAGGCAAATCATGAAGGGTACAGGCTGTTTTTAAGTGCACCGACGTGAATGTACCGGACAGTCGTGCAATCTGCCCTTCATTCCTGCTATCGCGGCCTGATGTTGCGCCTCACCTTCGCAGATAAAGTCCGGTAAGCAGCCCATTCCACGCGCTAAACAGCCGCGCTTCCCTGACTTGGATGTGATAGGGATTGATACCTTGCCAAGCTTCACTCGGCGTTAAGCCGCCCAGATGTTGATGGGATCGTATTTCGTTGTACCAGAGTTTGAATTCTGTCATTGCCTGCACCAAGTTAGCGAAGTCGGGTATCTCCAGTCGATTTAGTTTTTCTTTTAATGTCCCAAATAGCCGTTCTATCCGCCCGTTTTGCCAGGGGCATCCGGGTTGGCTGCGTTGATGGGCGATGCCGAGCATGCGCAAGCCTAAGCGAAATAGACGGGAGGTGAAGACCGCTTCGTTGTCGGTGCGGAGGATACGCGGCATGCCAAAGGTTTCTATGCCGAGGATAAGGGCTTTGAGTAGCGTGAGTGAGGTTTTGTCGGCGAGGGGTTGCAGTGTCAAGGCTAACCGCGAGCCGTGGTCGATGATGCCGAGGATGGGGTGGATATGGCCCTGGGTATCCATTTTGCCGGTGATGTCCATGCCCCAGATGTGATTGCGCGGCAACGGTGCCGGAATACGGCGTTTCCAGCGCTGGCGTAGTTGCAGTATTTCTGCCTGGTGCGTTCTGATGATGGTAGCAACGGTGGATTTGCTGATGGTGATGTGTTTCGAGGCGGCATAGCGGCGGTTGAAGGTATCCGCCAGTTTGCGCGTGCTGAGGTTGGTGAGCGCCTTGAGCCGGATGATTTCCCTGACGACCCACTGCGGTTTGTTGCGCTTGCGGTGGACAGCCGCCTGGGGGCGAATTCGGGCTTTGAAACGGGAGAGGCGGACAGCGCGGAGCGAGTGAAACAGGCAGCGCAGCATTTGAATGATGCAGAGGAGGAGGTACATGGGTGGGTGTTGGCAATGCCGAGGCTATGATAGTTATTGTCGCACCGGCGGCCATTGTTGGGCGGTATGGATGATCGCCAGCACCCAGAGCGATTCACCACTGATTTCATAGAGCAGATGATAGCTGGCATGCAGGATGAGTTCGCGGGTAGCCGTCTGCATTAGAATACAGGCGATGTCACACTTCAAGCGCAATTTCATGCTGCTGCCTGCGTTGCTCGGCGCCGGGGCGGCCTTGGCCGATGCCACGCATGTGGATGCGGAGTTTTCCGTACGCCGTGACGACAACGTCAGCCGTGCGGAATCCAGCGCCGACATCCAGGCCGACACCATTGCCGGGCTGGATGTGAACGCCAGCCGCAGCATGATGCTGGACGCCAACAGCGGCGTGTTGTGGCGTGGCGGCCTGAAACTTGCCGAATACCGCCGGTTTGACGACCTGAGTCATCTGGATGCAAGTGCCGGCGCCACTTACCGCATCCAGCCGGTGGCGGCCTATACCGCGCCATGGTTCGAGCTTGGCGTGGGGGTGGAGCGGCAGCAGTTCATGGGCAGCAACATCCGTGACGGCAACGTGCTGACGCTGGATCTGGGGATGGGGAAACGGTTCACCGACCGGTTGCGCGGGCGTGTGGGTGCGGGGTGGGAGCGCAGGTACGCAGACGATAACGAGGTGTTCGACTGGCAGCGGCTCAAAATACAAGTCACGGCGGATTTCAAGCTCACGCCGGCGCTGGTGATCTATGGCAACGCTACCCGCGCGTATGGCGACCAGGTGTTCACCGCAACCCCAGCCCCGGCGTTCCGCGCGGCGGCCAAGGCGATCGTGGATGATCCGGCTTTTGGCGCGCGCCGCGCTTATCGGCTCAATGCGGCGGCGGATGTGTTGGAACTGGGCGGTAGTTTCAGCGTGAATTCGCGCAACACGCTGGATGTCGGCTGCCGGTACTTCCGGATTGACGCAGACGGCGACCATCACTACGACGGCAGCGAAATCAGGGCCAGTTGGCTGTACCGCTTCCAGTGATGGAAATGACGGATTTCCTGCTGCGCCATGGTGGCATCCTCTGCGCCAGTTATACCCGGCTGACCGGGCGTGAATTGGTGCCTGCCCAACTCACGCCGCAGCAGCGGGTCGAGGCGCTGGATGCCGCGCCTTTTGCCGTGGTTTCGCACGGGACGCAACCCGACCCGATGTTTAATTATGCCAACCGGACCGCGCTGGCCTTGTTTGAAATGGACTGGGCGGCGTTCACCCGGCTGCCGTCCCGGCTTTCTGCCGAGCCGCTGGAGCGGGGTGAGCGCGAGAGGTTGCTGGCTTGTGTGGCACAGGACGGTTTTGTTGATGATTACAGCGGGGTGCGCATTTCAGCCAGCGGCCGGCGTTTCCGCATAGAGGGCGCCACGGTGTGGAACCTGCATGACGAACACGGGCGGTTCTACGGGCAGGCGGCGTTGCTCAGGCAGTGGCGGTTTTTGTGAGGGCGAACGTTATTTGTACGGGCAGGGATTTTTCACGCAATCGGCGTAGATGTACAGCGAATGCTCGTGAATGCTGAAGCCGCGCTCTTCCGCTGCTTTTCTTTGCCGCTTCTCGATTTCCTCATCGCAAAACTCTTCCACCCGGCCGCATTGCAGGCAGACGATGTGGTCGTGGTGCCCGCCCTGGTTTAATTCAAACACCGCCTTGTCGCTCTCGAAATGGTGGCGCACCAGCAGCCCGGCCTGTTCGAACTGCGTCAGCACCCGGTACACGGTCGCCAGGCCGACATCTTCGCCGGTGGTCAGCAACATGCGGTAAACATCCTCGGCCGACAGGTGGCGGCGATCGCTGGATTCAAACAGCGACAGCACTTTTAATCGGGGCAGGGTTGCCTTGAGGCCTGCATTTTTGAGTTCTTGTGGTTCGCTCATGGGATGTCCGCTCGGATGAGGTTGTTGATGCTGTGCTAATATTAACGACATTTTTTTGCACAATATACATCATGCGCTATTACTTTTTACTGTTGGCCCTGCTGGTGTCGGGCTGCGGGCAGCACACGGCGGCATTGCCGACCATCAAGCCGTACAAGATGGATATTCAGCAGGGCAATGCGGTCACCCCCAAAATGATGATGCAATTGCGCCCCGGCATGAGCAAGTCCCAGGTGCGCTTCATCATGGGCACGCCCTTGCTGGTGGATTCCTTCCATGCCGACCGTTGGGATTACTTCTACCAGATGCGCAAGGAAGGCAAGCTCATCGAGCAGCGCCGCGTGATCCTGGAGTTCGAGGGCGATGAACTCAAGCGCGTGCGCGGCGATGTGATTCCTGCCGGCAGCGACCCTAGTGCGGTCACGGTTGAACCGCTGAAAGCGCCGGCGAAAGCGAAAGAGGATGACAAGGGGTTGTTGGACCGGCTCAAGTTCTGGGAAAGTGATGAAAAGCCCAAGGCCCAGCCTGCGCCGGAGCAAAAGGCCGCGCCTGTTGCCGATGCGCCTGCCGCCAAGGACGCGGTGCAGCCGGTGACGGAAGAAGTTGCGCCATCGGCCAGGTTGCCGGAAATTGCGCCGCAGCCGATCCCGGAAACTTTGCCGCCGTTGACCGAAGAGGCGCCAGCGGTGGCTGCACCGGTGGAGCAAAAAGCGGCGCCCGCGCCAGTGACCAAGCCGGCTGAAGTAAAACCGGTGGCCAAACCGGCGCCGGCTCCTGTGCCGGTTGAACCCGCCAAGCCCGCCCCGGCGAAGGTTGCGCCGGCGGAAGAGCCACGGCCTGAAGCCAGGCCGAAGCCGGCGCCCAAGCCGGTTGAAGCCAAAACCCCGCCCAAGCCGGCCAAGGATTTGCCGCCGGAAGATGCGCCGGATTTTTTTGAGAAGATGTTAGAGAAGATAGGGTTCTAAGCATGGTGAAGGTGGTGATTGCCGGATGTTCCGGGCGCATGGGGCATGCGCTGCTGCAGGGCGTGGTTGAAGATGCCGAGCTGACGTTGCATGGCGCGCTGGATCGCGCGGGAAGCCCCGCCATCGGCCGCGATGCGGGCGAACTGTTTGGTGCCCCGTGCGGTGTCAAGGTAACGGATAACATGGCGGCAGCGCTGGCTGGTGCCGATGTGCTGGTGGATTTCACCCGCCCCGAGGCGAGCATGGAATATATCGCCGCCTGCCGCCAATCAGGCACCGCGCTGGTGATCGGTACCACCGGGTTTTCGGTCGAGCAGAAGCAGGCCATTACCGCTGCCGCGCAGGACATCGGCATCGTGTTTGCGCCCAACATGAGCGTGGGCGTCAACCTGCTGATCAATCTGGTGCAGTCCGCGGCCAAGGTGCTGTCGGAAGGTTATGACATCGAAATTATCGAGGCGCATCACCGGCACAAGGTCGACGCGCCTTCCGGTACCGCCTTGCGCCTGGGCGAAGCCGCCGCCAGTGCGCTGGGACGCGACCTGTCCCAGTGCGCCGTGTACGGCCGCGAAGGCGTCACCGGCGAGCGCGATCCGTCCACCATCGGCTTTGCCACGGTGCGTGGCGGCGATGTGGTGGGCGACCACACGGTGCTGTTTGCTGGCATTGGCGAGCGCGTGGAATTGACGCACAAGGCCAGCAGCCGCGCCACATTTGCGCTGGGAGCATTACGCGCGGCCAAGTTCCTCGCCGACAAGAAATCCGGCTTATTTGATATGCAGGACGTGCTTGGCTTGAGGTAGCTGCAACAGGTCGGCAAGTACGCGAGGCTGCCCCTTGGGCGTAAATCGGCCTTACCGGGAGCGGGTTTTATGGCAACACTATCAAGGGTTACCAGTACTTGGGATAGTTCGTTTCCCGCGTCAGGTTGTTGTAGACCAAAGCCACCAGCACCACGATGACTGCCCCGAATAGCGTAGGGGTGAGCAGGAAACCCCAGCCCGGCTGCATGAGATAGATGATGACCGGGTTCGACCCCGCCGGCGGGTGTACGGTGCGGGTTGCCATCATGACGGCGATGGCGGTGCCCACTGCCATTGCGACGCTCCACCAGTGCGGCCCGAATAGCATCAAGAATACCAATCCCGACAGCGAACTCAGCAGGTGGCCCAGGATCACGTTTCTGGGTTGGGAGAACGGCACGTCCGGATAACCGAATACCAGTACGCAGGATGCGCCGAACGAGCCTAGCACCAACGGGATGGCAGTGCTTACGGTTAGGCCGGCGACTGCGGCAATGGCCAGGAATCCGCCCAGCCATGCCAGCGCAATGGCTTTGTTGCTGGCCTTGGGAGGTAATGCGGCGCCATCGCCTTTGATGCGGTTAATGAAGGGGAGCATGTCGTGTTTCCTCATTGGTGTGATGGGTTAATAGAATTGCTGCAATGTGCCTGGCGGTCTGTGCGGCGTGGTTGCCGGGGGTGACCTGCTCGGTGACGATAGCGCCTTCCATCAGTAATGCCAGTTGCGCTGCCAACGGGTCTGCCGTGGCGATGGGCAATTGCGCGCACAGGGCGCGGATGTCGTCCAGCACCAGTTCCTTGTGGCGCGCGGCCAGAGTGCGGAACGGATGCTGCGGGTCGGCATATTCCGCGGCGACGTTGATGAAGGCGCAGCCGTGGAAATCGGCTTCGGCAAACCATGCCGCCAGAAAATCAAACAATGCCAGCAGTTTGGCCTCGGGCTTGGGTGGCGCTTGATCCAGGTGCTGCTGCATCCAGTTGCGCCAGCGTTGGTCGCGCAGGTTCAAAAACTCGGCAATCAGGCCGTCTTTTGAGCGGAAATGCAGGTACAGGCTCTGCCTGGCAACACCGGCTTTTTCCAGGATGGCGTCAATGCTGGTAGTGCGGATGCCCTGCTGGTAGAACAGGGTGCAAGCGGCCTCCAGCAGGGCGTTGCGGGTGGGGGATGCGTTTTGTGTCGGCGGGTTGTGCATGTCGGCCTGGCCTGTATCCGGATAGAACGATGAGTCTATTAAACGGAGTTGGCCGTTAGACTGTCAATCTAGGGCGTGTTCACACGCATTTCGCGTCTGCGACGGGGGCGATCTGGGATGCCATCCGCGAAGCAAGACGCGCCGAATTGCAGGCCACTTCAAGCGGCTTGCGACAAAGGAGGGCGCCCAAATCGCCCCCGTCCCGCAGGGTTGCCAAGATAACACGCGTCTGCTGCGTTGCGAAGCTTGCGAATGGAACAACCATTCGCCGCGCCTCGCGCCTTGCATCCATCGCGTTATCTTGGCAACGCAGGCGTGAAATGCGTGTGAGCACGCCCTGGTTGTGCCGGGAGGCGGTCGGGCGAGTTGCATTTGATACCCGATGCCTGTTGCGCTATAATTACAAAAATTCAAAGCGGGGTGAGCGGACAGCTTGCCCCGTTTTGTATGTCTACTGCCTGAACGGCAAAAACACAATGAATTCAAGGGGTTGAAATTGTCACAAAGCTCGCCAGCCATACTCGTGCTCGAAGATGGAACCGTGTTTCGTGGCGTTTCAATAGGCGCCAGCGGTTCCACGATCGGCGAGGTGGTGTTCAATACCGCCATGACCGGTTATCAGGAAATTCTCACCGACCCGTCCTATACCGAACAGATTGTTACCCTGACTTATCCTCACATCGGCAATTACGGCGTCAACACTGAAGATGTCGAGTCCGACAAGGTGTATGCCGCCGGGCTGGTGATCCGTGACCTGCCTCTGACGATGAGCAACTGGCGCGCCAGCCAGCCGCTTTCCGATTACCTGCAAGCCAATAATGTGGTGGCGATTGCCGAAATCGATACCCGCAAACTGACCCGTATCCTGCGCGAAAAAGGTGCGCAGGCCGGCTGTATCATGGCCGGCACCATTGATGAGGCGGCTGCGCTGGAAAAGGCGCGCTCCTTCCCCGGCCTGTCGGGCATGGATCTGGCCAAGGTGGTCAGCTGCAAGCAGCCCTACGTTGCGGAAGAGGGCGAATGGGCGCTGGGCAGCGGTTATGCCAAGCCGGTTGCGCCGGAGTTCCATGTCGTGGCGTTCGACTATGGCGTCAAGCGCAACATCCTGCGCATGCTTACTTCCCGCGGCTGCAAGGTGACCGTGCTGCCGGCACAGGCGACCGCCGAGCAGGCGCAAGCGCTGAAGCCGGACGGGGTGTTCCTGTCCAATGGCCCTGGCGATCCCGAGCCATGCGATTACGCGATTAATGCGATCCGCACGCTGGTGGATGCCGGCATCCCGACGTACGGCATCTGTCTTGGCCATCAACTGCTGGCGCTGGCCAGCGGCGCCAAGACGGTCAAGATGAAATTCGGCCATCACGGCGCCAATCACCCGGTGCAGGACCTAGACGACAAGCGTGTGTTCATCACCAGCCAAAACCACGGTTTTGCGGTGGATGCGGCAACGTTGCCGGCCAACGTGCGTGCCACGCACGTATCGCTGTTTGATGGCAGTTTGCAAGGCATCACGCGTACGGATAAACCTGCGTTCAGTTTCCAGGGGCACCCGGAAGCCAGCCCTGGCCCCAAGGAAATGAGTTATTTGTTCGATCGCTTCATTGACCTGATGCGTAGCCATAAACGATAAGAGCCGCCATGCCAAAACGTACAGACATTAAAAGCATCCTCATCATCGGCGCTGGCCCTATTGTGATCGGCCAGGCCTGCGAGTTCGATTATTCCGGCGCGCAAGCCTGTAAGGCGCTGCGCGAGGAAGGCTACCGCGTCATCCTGGTCAACTCCAATCCGGCCACCATCATGACCGACCCGGAAATGGCCGATGCCACCTACATCGAGCCGGTGACCTGGAAGATGGTGGAGAAGATCATTGCGCTGGAACGGCCGGATGCCCTGCTGCCCACCATGGGCGGCCAGACGGCGCTGAACTGCGCGCTGGACCTGGACAAGCACGGTGTGCTGGAAAAGTATGGCGTGGAGCTGATTGGCGCCAGCAAGGAAGCCATCGACAAGGCCGAGGATCGCGAAAAATTCAAGGAAGCGATGACCAAGATCGGTCTCGGTTCCGCCCGTTCTTCCGTGGCGCACAGCCTGGAAGAGGCGCTGCAGGTGCAAGCCAGCATCGGTTACCCGGCGATCATCCGCCCGTCCTTCACCATGGGCGGCAGCGGCGGCGGCATCGCCTACAACCGCGAAGAATTCCTCGCCATCTGCGAGCGCGGGCTGGAAGCCTCGCCCACCAGCGAACTGCTGATCGAGGAATCGCTGCTGGGCTGGAAAGAATACGAGATGGAGGTGGTGCGCGACCGCAAGGACAACTGCATCATCATCTGCTCCATCGAAAACCTGGACCCGATGGGCGTGCATACCGGCGACTCCATCACCGTGGCGCCGGCGCAGACGCTGACCGACAAGGAATACCAGGTCATGCGCGATGCCTCGCTGGCGGTGCTGCGCGAGATCGGCGTGGATACCGGCGGTTCCAACGTGCAGTTCTCCATCAATCCCAAGGACGGTCGCATGATCGTCATCGAGATGAATCCGCGCGTGTCGCGTTCCTCGGCGCTGGCTTCCAAGGCCACCGGCTTCCCCATCGCCAAGGTGGCGGCCAAGCTGGCGGTGGGCTACACGCTGGACGAGTTGCAGAACGACATTACCGGTGGCGCCACCCCGGCCTCGTTCGAGCCGTCCATCGACTATGTGGTCACCAAGATTCCGCGTTTTGCCTTCGAAAAATTCCCGCAGGCTGATTCGCGCCTGACCACGCAGATGAAATCTGTGGGTGAAGTGATGGCTATCGGCCGCACTTTTCAAGAGTCGTTCCAGAAAGCCCTGCGCGGGCTGGAAGTGGGCGTGGATGGGCTGGATGAAAAAACCACGGATGTAGATGTCATCGCCAAGGAGTTGGGTGAGCCCGGCCCTGAGCGTATCTGGTACGTGGGCGATGCTTTCCGCGCGGGGATGAGCGTAAAGGAAGTGTTCGGCCATTCCAGCATCGACCCCTGGTTCCTGGTGCAGATCGAAGACATCATCAAGCGCGAACAGGCGCTCGCCGGCCGTACGCTGGATTCGCTGAGCAAGGACGACCTGTTCCAGCTCAAGCGCCGCGGCTTCTCCGACCGACGCCTGGCGCGGCTGCTCGGCACCGACCAGCATGCGGTGCGTGCCTATCGCCACGCCCTGCAGGTGCGCCCGGTGTACAAGCGCGTGGATACCTGCGCGGCGGAGTTTGCGACTTCGACGGCGTACATGTATTCGAGCTATGAAGAAGAGTGCGAAGCCCGTCCCACGGATAAAAAGAAAATCATGGTGCTGGGCGGTGGGCCGAACCGCATCGGCCAGGGCATCGAGTTCGATTACTGTTGTGTGCATGCGGCGTTTGCCATGCGCGAAGACGGTTATGAAACCATCATGGTCAACTGCAACCCGGAAACCGTGTCCACCGATTACGACACTTCCGACCGCCTGTATTTCGAGCCGCTGACGCTGGAAGACGTGCTGGAAATTGTTGCCGTGGAAAAACCGGTGGGCGTGATCGTGCAGTACGGCGGCCAGACGCCGCTGAAGCTGGCGCGCGACCTGGAAAAAGCCGGCGTGCCCATCATCGGCACTTCGCCCGACGCCATCGACCGCGCCGAAGACCGCGAACGGTTCCAGCAGATGCTGACCCAACTGGGTTTGCGCCAGCCGCCCAACCGCACTGCGCGTACTCCGGAAGAAGCCATCCGCCTGGCGACCGAAATCGGCTATCCGCTGGTGGTGCGCCCGTCCTACGTGCTGGGTGGCCGCGCCATGGAAATCGTGCAGGAGCAGTCCGAACTCGAACGCTACATGCGCGAGGCGGTGAAGGTCTCCAATGAATCGCCGGTGCTGCTGGATCGTTTCCTTAACGATGCCAAGGAAGTGGACGTGGATGCGATCTGCGATGGCGAAGATGTGCTGATCGGCGGCATCATGGAGCACGTGGAACAGGCCGGTGTGCATTCCGGCGACTCCGCCTGCTCGCTGCCGCCGTATAGCCTGTCTGCCGAACTGCAGGATGAGTTGCGCCGCCAGACGGTACAGATGGCGAAGGCGCTGAATGTGGTTGGCCTGATGAACGTGCAGTTCGCGATTCAGGGCGAAACGGTGTATGTGCTGGAAGTGAACCCACGTGCGTCGCGTACCGTGCCGTTCGTGTCCAAGGCGTGCGGCTACCAGTTGGCCAAGGTGGCGGCGCGGTGCATGGCGGGTAAATCGCTGAAATCCCAGGGCGTGACCAAGGAAGTGATTCCACCGTATTTCTCGGCGAAAGAAGCGGTGTTCCCGTTCATCAAGTTCCCGGGCGTGGATACCATTCTCGGGCCGGAAATGAAGTCCACCGGCGAAGTGATGGGAGTAGGCAGTACGTTTGCCGAAGCCTTCGTCAAGTCGCAGCTCGGTGCAGGCACCAAGCTACCATCCGGCGGCCGGGCCTTCATCAGCGTGCGGCGCGAAGACCGGGAAAAAGTGGTGGAAATTGCGCAGTCGCTTGCCGATCTGGGCTTCCACCTGGTGGCCACGCGCGGCAATGCGGAAGTGCTGTCGGCGGCCGGGTTGCAGGTTACCCCCGTCAACAAGGTGACCGAAGGCCGTCCGCATATCGTCGATATGATCAAGAATGGCGAAATCAGCTTTATCGTTAATGTGGTTGAAGACAAGCGCGCGGTGCAGGACTCTTACGCGATTCGTCGCAATGCCCTGCAGCAGAAGGTCACTTATTACACCACGCTGGCCGGCGCCAAGGCGGCCTGCGCCGGGATGCAGCACATGCAGGACTTGACGGTGGAGAGCTTGCAAAGCTTGCATCGCAAGCTCGGCTAGTAATAGTATTAAGGCACTCGCACAGAGAAACCACGCCGCCTGGTCGGTGTGGTTTACTTTTTTGTGGCAAGAATTCAAGCAACAGTGCAAACGCTGCGCAAGTGGATAAAGCGTCGCAGACGCGGCTCGCGGGTGGTTTGTACCAGGTTTAATTTGTAGAAAGAATAACTGACGTGATTAAAATTCCTTTAACAGTACGTGGCGCCGAATTGTTGCGCGCCGAACTGCAACATCTCAAGAGCGTGGAGCGCCCGAATGTGATTAACGCTATTTCGGAAGCGCGGGCACAGGGCGACCTGTCTGAAAATGCCGAGTACGATGCGGCAAAGGAGCGACAAAGTTTTGTCGAGGGCCGCATTGCGGAAATTGAAGCCAAGCTGTCCAATGCGCAGGTCATCGACCCTTCGCAGCTGGATGCGGATGGCCGCTGCGTGTTCGGCGCGACGATAGAGCTGGAAGACGCCGATAGTGGTGACGCCGTGACCTACCAGATCGTTGGTGATGACGAAGCCGACATCAAGCAGGGCAAGATTTCCGTCAGCTCGCCTATTGCGCGTGCACTGATCGGCCGTTCGGTGGGTGATGTGGCTGATGTGCAGGCACCGGGCGGGATCAAGTCTTTCGAAATCGTGAACGTACAATACATCTGAGGCATTGCGCCGAATGAACAGAAGTCTGGACCATGCTGCGCTGTTGCTTGTGACCGCCTGGGTGGGCGCATTGTGGGCGATCGGCGGCCTGGCCGCGCCGGTGCTGTTTCAGGCGATACCGGACAAGATGCAAGCCGGCGCGCTGGCCGGGCAGATGTTCACCTGGCTGGCGTATTTCGGCATCGCCAGCGCGTTGCTGTTGCTGCTGATCAGGCTCGCCGGGTTCGGTCTGCTGGCGCTCCGGCAGGGATATTTCTGGATCGTTGTGGCGATGCTGTTGCTGGTGTTGGCCGGGCAGTTGGGCATCCAGCCGATATTGGTCAAGCTCAAGATGATGGCGTTGCCTGCCGACGTGATGCAAAGTGTGTTTGCCGATCGTTTCCGACACTGGCACGGCATTGCCAGTGTCGCTTACCTGGTGGAATGTCTGCTGGGTGCGGCGCTGGTGCTCAAGGCAAGGTGATTTGCGGCTTGTCGGCGCGGCGGTAAATCACCAGCTGCTTGCCGATATGCTGTACCGCCACGGCGGAGAGCTTTTCGCAGATTTCCTGCAACATCTGGATGCGCAACTCGCGCTCGTCACTCTGCACCTTGACCTTGATGAGTTCGTGAGCGTTGAGGCTGACGTCGATTTCCCGCAGCACGGTATCGGATAAACCATTGTTGCCTATCATGACCACCGGGTTGAGGGCATGCCCCAACGCACGAAGGTAGCTGATTTGTTTGGAGTTCAATTTTTTCATGGCGCAATTATACCAACTGGAGCAGGACATAAACTTTATTTGCTCCGGTTTTATCGGTGCCTGACATAAGCTTATGAAAAGAACCAGAACCAGCAAGGCCTGGATGCGGGAGCACCTGAATGACGAGTTCGTCAAGCTGGCGAACAAGGAAGGTTATCGTGCGCGCGCGGCCTACAAACTGATGGAGCTGGACGACAAGGAAAAGCTGATTCGTCCCGGCATGACGGTGGTTGACCTCGGCGCCACACCCGGCAGCTGGTCGCAGGTGGTGGCGCAGCGGCTGCAAGGCAGCGGACGGATGATTGCGCTGGATTTGCTGGAAATGCAGCCGATCCGCGGCGTGGAGTTCATCCAGGGCGATTTTACCGATGCGGAGGTGCTGGCGACGCTGGAAAAGTCGCTGGATAACACGCCGGTAGACCTTGTGATTTCGGATATGGCCCCCAATATGAGTGGTATCGAGCTGGTCGACCAGGCGCGCGCGATGCATCTGGGGGAGTTGGCGCTGGATTTTGCGCTGGACTGGCTGAAACCCGGCGGCAACTTCCTAGTCAAATTGTTTATCGGCAGCGGGTTCGATGATTACGTAAAAGCCATGCGCAAACACTTTGACAAGGTGGCAACGCGCAAGCCCAAAGCCTCGCGCGACCGCAGCAGCGAAGTTTATCTGCTGGGGCTCGGCTGCAAGGGAAAATGAGTGTCAGCGGCTGCATGGGCGCCCTGAAAATCCGGGCGCAAAATTGTTTCAATCGGTTTAGAATGGTCATCTGTTGTTGACAGGACAACTGTCGGGAATCTAGGAAAATATCTTGAATACTCTCTTGAGAAATATCGCCATCTGGCTGCTGGTTGCGCTGGTACTAATGTCAGTGTTCAACCAGTTCGGAACGCCGCGCAGCAGCGAGGGGCAGATCGTATATTCGCAATTCCTCAGCGAAGTGAAAGCGGGCAGGATTTCCCGCGTCAGCATCGAAGGCCATGTGCTGCGCGGTGAAGGCGCCGACGGCAAGCGGTTTTCCACCTATGCGCCAGCCGACCCCTGGCTGGTTTCCGACCTGCTGAAAAACGGTGTGGTAGTGGAGGCCAAGCCGCAAGAAGAGCCTTCCATGCTGATGAACATTTTTGTTTCCTGGTTCCCCATGCTGCTCTTGATCGGCGTCTGGATATTTTTCATGCGCCAGATGCAGGGCGGTGGCAAAGGCGGGGCATTCTCTTTCGGCAAAAGCAAGGCGCGCCTGCTGGACGAGGAAAACAACCAGGTCACGTTTGCCGATGTGGCCGGCTGCGATGAAGCCAAGGAAGAAGTCTCCGAACTGGTGGAATTCCTGCGCGACCCAGGCAAGTTCCAGAAACTGGGCGGCCGCATTCCGCGCGGCGTATTGATGGTGGGCAACCCCGGCACCGGTAAGACCTTGCTGGCGCGCGCCATTGCCGGTGAAGCCAAGGTACCGTTCTTCAGCATTTCCGGCTCCGACTTCGTGGAAATGTTCGTCGGTGTGGGTGCGGCGCGCGTGCGCGACATGTTCGAGCAGGCCAAGAAAAACGCCCCTTGCATCATTTTCATCGACGAAATCGACGCGGTAGGCCGCCAGCGCGGTGCCGGCCTGGGCGGCGGCAACGATGAGCGCGAGCAAACCCTCAACCAGATGCTGGTGGAAATGGACGGTTTCGAAGGCTCGGCGGGCGTGATTGTGATCGCCGCCACCAACCGCCCCGACGTGCTCGACCCGGCGCTGCTACGTCCCGGTCGCTTTGACCGCCAGGTGGTGGTGCCGTTGCCCGACATCCGCGGCCGCGAGCAGATCCTGCTGGTGCACATGCGCAAGGTGCCGATTGATGCCGACGTGAAGGCGGACATCATCGCCCGCGGCACGCCCGGATTCTCCGGCGCCGACCTGGCCAACCTGGTCAACGAGGCGGCCCTGTTTGCCGCGCGCAGCAACAAGCGCGTGGTGGACATGGAAGACTTCGAGCGCGCCAAGGACAAGATCATGATGGGCGCGGAGCGCCGCAGCATGGTCATGAGCGAGGAAGAAAAGCGCAACACGGCATACCATGAATCCGGCCATGCCGTGGTCGCCAAGCTGCTGCCAAAAACCGACCCGGTGCACAAGGTAACGATTATTCCGCGTGGGCGCGCCTTGGGCGTGACCATGCAACTGCCGACGGAAGACCGCTACTCCTACGACCGCGATTTCCTGATGAACCGCATTGCGGTGATGTTCGGCGGGCGCATTGCAGAAGAGCTGTTCATGCAGCAGATGACTACCGGTGCCTCCAATGACTTCGAACGTGCCACGCAACTGGCGCGCGACATGGTGACCCGCTACGGCATGTCCGATGCCTTGGGGCCGATGGTGTATGGCGAAAACGAAGGCGAAGTGTTCCTTGGCCGGTCGGTGACCACGCACAAGAACGTTTCCGAAGCCACCATGCAGAAGGTGGATGCGGAAATCCGCCGTATCATCGACCAGCAGTACGGCCTGGCGCGCAAACTGCTGGAAGACCATCGGGATAAAGTTGAGGCCATGACGGCCGCGCTGCTGGAATGGGAAACCATTGATGCCGAGCAGATTGACGACATCATGGAAGGCAAGGCGCCGCGCCCGCCCAAACCGGCGCCGGTCAAGTCGTCAACACCGCCATCCGACGGTGATGCCTCCGGCGTGACGGTGAGCATTTCCGGCAAGCCCGCTCAGGGTACCTGAAAGACAGGGGCTAGGGATGAACTAGCCCCTGGCCCCTAGATGATTTTCCACTGCGGCCCACATCAACTCGACCTGTCCCGCCCGCTGGTCATGGGCATCGTCAATGTCACGCCGGATTCGTTTTCTGACGGCGGGCAGTTCGCCAGCGCGCAGCGCGCCATCGAGCACGGTCTCAAACTGGCGGCTGACGGTGCCGACATTCTCGATGTCGGCGGCGAGTCCACCCGCCCCAATGCACAGCCGGTGCCGCTGGAAGAAGAATTAAGGCGAGTCGTCCCGGTGATTGAAGGACTTAGCCGCGCCACCCGCATTCCGCTGTCGATAGACACCTACAAGCCGCAGGTGATGCGCGCCGCGCTGAATGCGGGCGCCTGCATCATCAACGATATCCGCGCCTTGCAGGAGCCGGGAGCGGTGGAGGTTGCCGCGCACAGCCATGCCGGCGTGTGCCTGATGCACATGCAGGGCACGCCGCAAACCATGCAGCATGAACCGACCTATGCGGACGTGGTGAGCGAAGTCTGCGATTTCCTGCAACAGCGCGCCCAGGTGTTGCTGGATGTCGGCGTGGCGCGCGAGCGCATTTTGCTGGACCCCGGCTTCGGTTTCGGCAAGCGCACCGTACACAACATTACGCTGCTGCAACAGCTGCCGCGCCTGTGCGCACTGGGTTACCCGGTGCTGGCCGGGCTGTCGCGCAAATCGGTACTGGGCAAAATCGCCGGTGGCGAAGCAAGCGATCGCTTGCCGGCCAGCTTGGCTGCCGCCGTGATTGCCGCGTTAAACGGCGCTAAAATCCTGCGGGTGCATGACGTAAAAGCCACCGTGGATGCGCTCAGGGTAGTGCAGGCGGTACAACAAGGATAATCAGCAATGGGTAGAAAATATTTTGGCACCGATGGCATTCGCGGGCGCGTGGGAACGGCACCGATTACCCCGGATTTCGTGATGCGCCTGGGTTATGCCGCCGGGCGCGTGCTGACCGGGCTGGACAGCCATTTGGCCCCCGGCACCCATCCGGCAGTGCTGATAGGCAAAGACACCCGCATTTCCGGCTACATGCTGGAATCCGCCCTGCAAGCCGGGCTCTCCGCCGCCGGGGTGGATGTGCTGCTCACCGGCCCGATGCCTACGCCGGCAGTGGCTTACCTCACCCGCGCCTTGCGCGCGCAGGCCGGCATCGTTATTTCTGCCTCGCATAACCCGTTTGAAGATAACGGCATCAAGTTTTTTTCCGGCTTCGGCACCAAACTGCCGGACACCATCGAGCGCCAGATCGAGGCGGCGCTGGACCAGCCCATGCCGGTGCAACCCTCGGCCCAGCTGGGCAAGGCGCGGCGCATTAACGATGCGCCCGGGCGCTATATTGAATTCTGCAAAAGCACTTTCCCCAACGCGCTGGACCTGCGCGGCCTGAACATTGTGGTGGATTGCGCCCATGGCGCGACCTACCACATTGCGCCTCACGTCCTGCACGAACTGGGGGCGGAGGTGATCAGCATCGGCGCGCAGCCTGACGGCATGAACATCAACCACGAGTGCGGCTCCACCCATCCGCAAGCCATGCGCCAGGCGGTGTTGCAGCACGGTGCCGATCTGGGCATTGCGCTGGATGGCGACGGTGACCGGGTGGTGATGGTGGATGCCGCGGGCAACCTGCTGGATGGTGATTTGCTGCTCTACATCATTGCCGCGCAGCGGCACCGCACCGGGCAGTTGCAGGGCGGCGTGGTCGGTACGCTGATGACCAACCTGGCATTCGAGCACGCCATGCAGCGCCTGAACATCCCGTTTGCCCGCGCCAAGGTCGGCGACCGTTATGTGCTGGAGAAAATGCATGCCGAAGGCTGGATGCTGGGCGGCGAAAATTCCGGCCATATCCTGTGCCTGGACCGGCATACCAGCGGTGACGGCATCATTGCCGCGCTGCAGGTGCTGGCGGCCATGTGCGAAAGCGGGCAGTCGCTGCAAGCGCTGCTGGGCGACCTGAAGCTTTATCCGCAGGTGCTGGTCAATGTGAAAATGGACAAGGCGCTGGACCTGGCGAGCCCCGCCATCCAGTCCGCGGTGTCTGCCGCCGAAGCCGAGTTGAATGGCACCGGCCGCGTGTTGTTGAGGCCATCGGGCACCGAGCCGAAAGTACGGGTGATGGTGGAAGGCCAGGACAAGGCGCAGGTGGAAGCCCTGGCGGAAAACATTGCGGCCGTGGTCCGGGCCAGTTGACCGCGCGTTGCCAATTCTTCACCTGAATTAAACATTTCTGCAATGTGGCGGCGGCATGCTGTGCCGCATGCCAACTGTTGCGCCCCTCCCTTTTAATACGCCAGGCCGCATCGCGCTGGTGACTGAAACCTGGCCGCCGGAAATCAACGGGGTTGCCATGACCTTGTCGCGCCTTGCGCACGGTTTAAGCCTGCGCGGCTGGTCGGTCACGCTGGTCAGGCCGCACCAGCATGCCCAGGTGCAGGATGCGCATCAGCATGTCCTGGTGCCGGGGTTGCCCATCCCCGGTTATGCCGGATTGCGGTTTGGCTTGCCGGCGCGCAATACGTTGTTGAGGCTGTGGGCGGAGCAACGGCCGGACGTGGTGCATATCGCGACCGAAGGGCCGCTGGGCTGGGCCGCGCTCAAGGCGGCGAAAAAACTCGGCATTCCGGTGACCACCAGCTTTCATACCAATTTCCACCGCTATTGCCGCCATTACCGCCTGGGCTACATACGGCGCACGGTAGAGCGATATTTGCGGGCGTTCCACAACCAGGCCAGCTGCACCATGACGCCCAACGAACCATTGTCGCAATCACTGCGCCAGGAAGGTTACCGGAACGTGTTTACGGTGGGGCGCGGCATCGATGCCGGCCTGTTCCATCCGGGGCGCCGCAGTTCGGTGTTGCGGGCACGCTGGGGCGCGCGGGACGATGACCTGGTGGCAATCCATGTGGGCCGCATGGCACCGGAAAAAAACCTGCAGGCCGTTGCCGAAGCATTCGAACTGATCGCGGTGCAGCAACCACAAGCGGTCATGGTCTGGGTCGGGGATGGCCCGCAATTGAATGTGTTGAAAAAACGCTATCCCCACCACGTGTTTACCGGGGCCAAGCAGGGCGAGGAACTGGCGCAGCATTACGCCTCTGCCGACCTGTTCCTGTTCGCCAGCATGACCGAAACCTTCGGCAACGTGGTGCTGGAAGCCATGTCCAGCGGTATTGCCGTGATGGCGTATCGGTACGCGGCTGCGGAAACCTATATCCGCGACGGGCAGAACGGGCGGCTTGCCGCCTTTGGCGACCACCATGCGTTCAACCGCCATGCGGTTACGCTGGCCTCCGACCGCGCCGCGCTGCGGTCCATGGGTGCGGCTGCGCGCGCGGCAATGGAAGGCTTGCAGTGGGATACCGTGTGCGCGCAGTTCGAGGCACAACTGCTCGCCGCAACCAAGGCAGAGCTTGCCGCTGACATGCACCTTGCCGGTTCTGCCGCACTCCAGACGTAGCCGCTGGTCCCTGACGTTCTCCGGCTCAACCGTTCACCAGGCGTTGCTAACATCAAAACGTGAGTGCCAACTCGCCGCGTACTGGCTTTATACTGTGAATATCAGCGGCAACAATTCAGCGAGAGATGGGAATGGAAAGTCCGTACAAAGGTAAAACCGGTTTGACGCGCCTGGTCAACGCGTTTGGCTATTCCTGCGATGGCCTGAGAACGGCCTACAAGAACGAAGATGCCTTCCGGCAGGAAGTGCTGCTGGCGGCGGTGCTGATACCGCTGGCGCTGTATCTGGAGCACGGCGCGATCGAACGGGCGCTGATGATAGGCAGCGTCTTCCTGCTGCTGGTGGTCGAGTTGCTGAACTCCGCGGTGGAAGCCACGGTTGACCGTATTTCGCTGGACCACCACCGCCTGGCCAAGCGCGCCAAGGATATTGGCAGCGCGGCCGTGCTGGTGAGCTTGCTCAATCTCGCCGTGACATGGGGGGTGATTATTTTTGGCTAAGGATACCGTACCCGCAAAGCGCGCCGGCAAAAAAGCCGCGCATGCGCTGGACGTGGCTTATCGCGCCACGCTGAAAGAACTGGAAGCCCTGCGGCATGACCTGCTGGAACTGGAAAAAAAATCAGCCGACCTGTTGCAGCGGGTAGACGCCCGGCACCGGGAAAGCGCGGTCAACCTGGTGCACTACCTGGGGCTGCGCAGAAAAGATATTCGCCCGTTGCAGCAAAAGCTGTCGGAACTCGGCTTGTCCTCGCTGGGACGTACCGAGTCGCATGTGCTGGCCAGCCTCAACGTCATGACGGCGCTGCTGCAGCGCGCGGTTGGCAAAGCGGCACGGGATGATGCGCCGGTTGCTGATTTTCATATGCCGGACGGAAAAGCCGCGCTGGAGGAAAACACCAACCTGCTGCTGGGTAAAGCGCCGGAGCATCGCAAGGTGCGGATACTGGTCACGTTTTCCGGCGAGGATGCCAACGACTATCCGCTGGTCAAGAAAATGCTCAGCCACGGCATGGATTGCGCCCGCATCAACTGTGCGCACGACGCGCCGGAAACCTGGGCGCGCATGATCGAAAACATCCGGATGGCCGAGCGCGAAACCGGAAAGCACTGCCGTATCCTGATGGACCTGGGCGGGCCGAAGCTGCGCACCGGGCACATCGGCCCGGGGCCCATGGTGCTTAAATGGCGCCCGCAACGCGACTTGCATGGCCATGTCGTCAGCCCTGCCCGCATCTGGCTCTGCGTGGAGGACGCGTCGGGGGTGCAATCGGCGGCGGCAACGGTAAGCTTGCCGGTCAACCGTGACTGGCTGAAGCAGGTTGCCGTGCACGACCAGATCGAATTTACCGATGCGCGCGGGGCCTCGCGCAGCCTGAAAGTGACCAGCCAGGTGGGTGACGGGTTCTGGGCGGAGTCAGCGCAGACGGCTTATCTCAAGCCGGGCCTGGAACTGCATTTGTTCCGCCCTGCGGCTTCCGGCAAAGCGCGCCAGATGGATATTGTGGGCAAGGTAGGCAACCTGCCGCAGACGCCCGAGCAGATCAGGCTGGCGCGCGGCGACAGCCTGATCCTGACGCGCGAGCAGACGCCGGGTCAGGCCGCGCAGTACGACGCAAAAGGGCGCTTGCTGCGCCCGGCCATGATCCCATGCACCCTGCCCAGCGTGTTTTCCCAGGCCAAACATGGCGAGCGCATCCTGATCGATGACGGCCGCATCGGCGGCGTGATCAAAAAAGTCAGCAACGCTGAAATGCTGGTCGAAATTACCCAGGCGCGCGACGGCGGGGAAAAATTGCTGGCGGACAAAGGCATTAATTTCCCCGACACCCGGTTCGACATGCCCGGGCTCACCGAGCAGGACATCGAGCATCTGGAATTTGTGGTGCGCCATGCCGACATGGTCGGCCTGTCGTTTGCGCGCAAGGCGGCGGATGTGGAAGAACTGCAGGCCCACCTGAAGCGGCTGAATGCGGAAAACCTGGGCATTGTGCTCAAAATCGAGAACCGCACGGCCTTCGAGCATCTGCCGGAACTGCTGTTTTCACTGCTGAAGTCGCCGGTGGTCGGCGTGATGATCGCGCGCGGCGACCTGGCGGTGGAATGCGGCTACGAGCGCTTGGCGGAATTGCAGGAAGAAATCCTGTGGCTGGCCGAAGCGGCGCATCTGCCGGTGATCTGGGCGACGCAGGTATTGGAGGGGCTGGCCAAAAGCGGAAAGCCCAGCCGGGCGGAAATTACCGATGCCGCGATGGGCGAGCGCAGCGAATGCGTCATGCTCAACAAGGGGCCGCACATTCTGGAAGCGATCCAGACCCTGAACGATATTCTGCAGCGCATGCAGGGACACCAGCACAAGAAAAGCGCGCTGCTACGGCGCCTGCACTGGTAGCCGGTGGAGGCATCAACCAAGGCATCACGGAAAAATTGGTAAGAAATATCGTGTCGACCCCATTTACCCATTATTGCCAATACGTACCATTTTAGATACAATTCAACCATGAATCATCCCACGCTGGACGTGCGCTTTTTCAAAACCAAAGCCGATAGCGAACCTGTACGGGAATGGCTCAAGTCATTGAGTGCAGCCGAGCGGAAAACCATCGGCGAGGATATTAAAACCGTGCAGTTTGGGTGGCCGCTGGGCATGCCGCTGGTTGCCCATATTGGCGGTGATATATGGGAAGTGCGAATCAGGCTGGATACCCGGATTGCACGTGTGTTATTCGCAATGGATGGAAATGTGATGGTGCTACTTCACGGCTTCATCAAGAAACAGCAGAAAACACCGACACCTGATCTTGATATAGCAAAAGACCGATTGAAACAATTGCGGGGGCGAAAATGAACGAACATATTGGCAGCAGCTTTGATGACTTTCTGACCGAAGATGCAATGCTGGAAGAAGCAACCGCCGTTGCGGTGAAGCGGGTGATTGCCTGGCAGATTGAACAGGAAATGACCGCTCAGAAACTCACCAAGACCAGCATGGCAAAGAAAATGCACACCAGCCGCGCAGCTCTTAACAGGCTGCTTGATGGTACCGATACCAGCCTGACATTGACTACCCTCGCCAGCGCTGCCGCCGTCTTGGGCAAAACAATCAAGGTTGAGTTAAGTCCAGCCTAAAAAATAACGCATCGCATAACCATATGTTATCTTATTGTTATTATTGAGTTTTTATAAAAATAGTATGACTTTATCTCCACCAACATGATGTGGAGATAAAACATGCGAGATTTTTATTATCAGCCAAGCCGCGATCCGGCGTTTCTGTCCCCGAACAGTTGTTGATTAACGAGATAGCACGGCGTACCAGCCTGTCGCGCAACACCATCCCGATTTTTAGATGTTAAGTATCAACAGGCCCAGGACGCTGCTCTGAATAGCACTTTGGGCCTGCTGCGGCGCCTGTATTGGTAAATGCGCTTGCAAGGCGCGGTCAGAAGCGGCGGCGCGGTGCGGACGAGTAGCCGCGGCCTTCGAGGTGGCGGAAGGTGATGCGGCCGTTGTTGACGTCGTAAGGCGAAAGCTCCATCGTGATCTTGTCGCCAGCCAGAATACGGATGTGGTTCTTGCGCATTTTCCCTGCGGTGTAGGCCACCAGGGTGTGCCCGTTTTCCAGGGTTACGCGGTAACGTGAATCGGGCAGCACTTCGTCTACCACGCCGTTCATTTCGATCAGTTCTTCTTTGGCCAAGTGCGTCTCTCCAATCTGCGGAAAATACGAATAAAAAAGCCCGGAAGATTCCGGGCTTTTCCGGTGAGTTGCTTCAATCAGGAAGCAACTTCGTGCTTGCCGTTAATGCATTAGGCAGCGCGAATGTTGGATGCCTGCGGGCCTTTTTGACCCACGGTGGCATCGTAGCTCACACGCTGATTTTCAGTCAGGGTCTTGAAACCGTCAGCCTGAATTGCCGAAAAATGCGCAAAAAGATCCGCACCACCATCTTCAGGGGTGATGAAACCGAAACCTTTTGCATCGTTGAACCATTTAACTGTACCAATTGCCATGTCTTGTATCCTTAACACAATAAATAAAAGGGGATTGCCCCATACGGGCGAGGGTCAAGACGGCGGGGTGATGCAGGAAGAAAACTCGGAAAACCAAGGGAACTGAACCAGACAGCAACAACACTACTTGAAGATCGCTGGCGCGCACTATGCGCTACATTTAACAGATAAGCAAATTTATTTTGCAATGCGTTGAAACCGTTGGAGCGCTCTTTACCGAATCGGTCACTCGTTCAAGGAACTGGCGGATGCCGCCAGAAGGATAGTTGTGGTGCGCGGTGACAAGTATGGTGTCAGCACGAAAATATCGTGTCTGAGCTGACACCATTTATCATGCGCTTGCTTGGAATGTGAGTTCACCAGGAAAAATGTTGGATTGCAAGACCTGCCCCTGTCCTGTGAGCATCGGGCAGTGGGTATGTTGGTGGAATAGCGGTTTCACAAAATGCATCTCAACCCGCTTTCCCAATTTATTAGTTTCAGAGGGTCATAACGATACTATGAGATATTTATTAAGAGTTCTGGCTGGGATTATAGGTTTTGTTTTCATGGCTCTAGGAATTCTGGGGGTAGCAGCGCTATTAAAGGGTTTTATTGTCGACCATAAAATGGTTTTTTCATCTCAAGGCAAAGGTAGGGACGTATTTGTAATACTTGCAGGTTTATTATTTTTTGGCTTTTTATTTCTTATTTACGCTTTTGGAGGTCATGCACTCGTTAAACGGGTTTTTCGAAGGGGAAGAAATAAAGGCTTAACCAAGTGAGTTGTTCTAAGGTAATTAGAGCCTGCTTGATAAATCTTAATTGAGTTAAGTATATTAATTTGAGAGGTTATTTATGGCGACATCAGCCCTTGATCAATTTAAGCAACAAGTAAATCAGTGATCGTAGGGTGCGCCGAGCGCACCACAAGTGAATGAATGGTGCGTGGGACGCCACCTGCGCTTGCTAAATTTTCTGGCAAGGACATCGCTTATTTATGCCGTAACCGCTTCACGGATCGTTTCAGCCGCCCATTGGTTCAGGCTCTTGCCCTGTGCGATTGCCGTAGCGGTTGCGGCTTCATGCGTCTTGGGGTCAAGGCGCAGCACGAACTTGCCGGAATATGACTTGCGCGGCTCAACGCCATCTTCGGCACAAGCGTCGAGATAAACCTTGAGGGAAATAGCGCCCTCGTGCTTCAAGCCGTCAATGTCCTTGGCATAGAAATCCGCTCCGCCATTCAGCCCGACAAACTCTCCCCTGAACATTTCCAGTTCGGGGTCGTAAGCGACTACCGCATGGTAGCCATTAATCATCATCACATTTTTCATGGTTTCACTCCGTGTTCTTCCAACCATCTGCGCACGCTCTCAGCCGCGCCTTTATCAGTATCAGGGGATGGATGCGGACGGTGGAATACGCGACGCTCCCCAAACAACTTGACCAGCACGCGCGAGCCTTCACGTTCTTCAACTTGAGCGCCCAACTCAACGAAAAGCGCCTCAATCTCCCGCCATTGGATATTGGCACTGATGGGGCGGTGGTAGAGCAACTCCAATGTTTTTTCGTGTTTGCGCTTCACAACAAAATAGTACTATTAATTGATACTGTGTCAAGCTTGTTTTTCGGCAAAAGAATTGGGGTGTGGCGCTGCCATTGTGAGGCGCGCAATCTCTGCTTCTTCGTCGGCGGGGATGATGAGTAGTGGTTTGGATTCCAATGCGGCAAGGCTTGTGGAATGTCGCTTGTTGGCTTCCTCATCCAGTGCAAATCCGAGAAAGCCCAGCGGTTCGCATATCAGCCGACGTACTTCTGCGGCATGCTCGCCGATGCCGCCGGTAAACACCAGCGCGTCCAGGCCGCCGGCCTTGGCGGCGTAGCCGCCGATAGCGGCGCGTATCTGG
The DNA here is from genome assembly GCA_964511385.1 of uncultured Methylophilaceae bacterium. GTDB lineage: Bacteria > Pseudomonadota > Gammaproteobacteria > Burkholderiales > Methylophilaceae > CAILHX01. The sequence goes on from CAZEFE010000001.1 coordinate 116,462, forward strand.
CGGGCGAAGTATTCGACGGCAAAGCGGGCTGCCGGGGTTGAACTGGCGAGCAGTTCGGCCATTTCGTTGCTTTCGCCATCGGACAGCGCGAGCAGCCCCATTTGCTGGTACACCAGCTTTGAAAGCTGGGGCGCGTCGAAGCGCTTGGCCAGTTCCAGCATCACTCCGGGGTCGAGGTCGCCGCTGCGCGTGCCCATGGTGATGCCGCCCGCCGGGGTGTAGCCCATGCTGGTGTCCACCGACTTCAGGTTTTCCAGCAGGCACAGGCTGGCGCCGCTGCCGAGGTGCGCTACCACGATTCTCCCTTGCGCTTTGTCGCCGATGATCCCCGGCAGTTGCCGCGCCACGTGTGCGTAGTTGATGCCGTGGAAGCCGTAGCGACGGTAGCCCAATGTTTTCGGGATCGGCAGCCGTCGGGCGAGTTCCGGCAGCGTGGCGTGAAATGCGGTGTCGAAACAGGCGATTTGCGGCACGTTGAAACGCGCCCGGCACAACGCCAGCCCCAGCAGATTGCCGGGCATATGCAGCGGGGCAAGATGGGTGATGGCTTCCAGCCGTGCTTGTTCCGTGGCATCAACCAATCGCGCGGCATCGGTGACCTCGCCGCCATGCACGAAGCGGTGGCCGACGGCGCTGGGGTGGTCTGCTCCTAAGTCACGCAGCAGGGCATCAAAAGCCTCGGCGTGGTCGTGCGGGAAGCCGTGGCCGATGTGTTCGTAACGGAAGTTGGAGCGGCTGCCATCCGGTTTGAACAGGCTGGCCTTGAGGCTGGAAGAGCCGCTGTTGATGGTGAGGATGTTCACCGCTTGTGCTCCCCCGTTCGTGGGGGTGCACAAGCGGTCAGCGTTACAGCGGCCACGTCCAGTTATCCGCTTCCGGCAGGTCTACGCCATGTTCATAAGCGTAGTTGCGGCATTCCAGCTGGCGGTCGCGCAGCTTTTCCTTGAAGTGGGCACCGGCCACCTGCAGGGCGGGGATACGGTCTATGGCGTCTATCGCCAGGCTGAAACGGTCGATCTGGTTCTGGATCGCCAGTTCCAGCGGCGTATTGATGCTGCCTTTTTCCTTGTAGCCGCGCACGTGCAGTTGCTGGTTGCGGCGGCGGTAGGTGAGGCGGTGGATCAGCCAGGGGTAGCCGTGGAAGTTGAAAATGATGGGCTTGTCGGTGGTGAACAGGCTGTCGTAATCGCGATCGGAGAGGCCGTGCGGATGGTCTTCGGCGGGCACCAGCTTGTACAGGTCAACCACGTTGACGAAGCGGATTTTCAGTTCGGGGAAATATTCGCGCAGCAGCGTGACGGCCGCCAGCGCCTCGCGGGTGGGGATGTCGCCGGCGCTGGCGATCACCAGGTCGGGGGTGAACCCTTCGTCATTGCTCGCCCATTCCCAGATGCCGATGCCTTTGGTGCAGTGCTTGATGGCGGCGTCCATGTCCAGGTACTGCAAGTGCTTCTGCTTGTCGCTGACAATGACGTTGATGTAATCGGTGCTGTTCAGGCAGTGGTTGGCCACGGACAACAGGCAATTGACGTCGGGCGGCAGGTAGATGCGCGTGACGCTGGGGCTCTTGTTCACGACCACGTCGAGGAAGCCGGGATCCTGGTGGGTGAAGCCGTTGTGATCCTGCCGCCATACGGTGGAGGTGATCAAGAGGTTGAGCGACGACACCGGCGGCCGCCAGGGGATAGCCTTGGACATCGCCAGCCATTTGGCATGCTGGTTGAACATGGAGTCGATCACATGCACAAAGGCTTCGTAGGTGGAAAAGAATCCGTGGCGGCCGGTCAGCAGGTAGCCTTCCAGCCAGCCTTCCAGCGTGTGTTCGGACAGCATTTCCATCACCCGGCCGTCGGGTGACAGTTCGCCGCCGTCGGCGTCTTCCGGCAGCAGATCGGCCATCCAGGTTTTTTTGCTGGCCTGGTACACGTCATCCAGTTTGTTGGAGCTGTTTTCATCCGGGCCGAACACGCGGAAGTTGCGCATGTTTTCACGCATGATGTCGCGCAGGAACTTGCCCAGCGGGCGGGTGTTTTCCGCCGTGACCTGGCCGGGGCCGGGCAATTTGGCGGCATAGTCGCGGAAATCCGGCATGCGCAGGGCTTTGCGCAACACCCCGCCGTTGGCGTGCGGGTTGGCGCTCATGCGGCGGGTGCCTTGTGGCGCCAGTGCCTTGAGTTCCGGCTTCAGCCTGCCTTGGGCGTCAAACAGTTCTTCCGGCTTGTAGCTGCGCAGCCAGGCTTCCAGTTGCGCCAGGTGCTCCGGTTTTTCGCGCACGCTGCCCAGCGGCACCTGGTGCGCGCGCCAGAAACCTTCCACCTTGTGGCCGTCCACCTCTTTCGGCCCGGTCCAGCCCTTGGGCGAGCGCAGCACAATCATCGGCCAGCGCGGACGGGTGGGTTTGCCGCTGCTGCGGGCTTCATTTTGGATACGGCGGATGTCCAGCACGCATTGCTCCATGGTTTCCGCCATTTTGCGGTGCATGGTTTCGGGGTCTGAGCCCTCGACAAAATGCGGCGTCCAGCCGTAGCCCCGGAACAGGTGGTCCAACTCTTCGTGCGAGACGCGCGACAGGATAGTGGGGTTGTTGATCTTGTAGCCGTTGAGATGCAGGATCGGCAACACCGCGCCATCGCGGATCGGGTTGAGGAATTTGGTGGAGTGCCAGGAAGTGGCCAGCGGCCCGGTCTCGGATTCGCCGTCGCCCACCATCACGGTGACCAGCAGGTCGGGGTTGTCGTACGCCGCGCCGAAGGCATGGGACACCGAATAACCGAGTTCGCCACCTTCGTGGATGGAGCCGGGGGTTTCCGGCGTGCAGTGGCTGCCGATACCGCCAGGGAAGGAGAACTCCTTGAAGAAATGGCGCATGCCTTCTTCGTCTTCGCTCTTGTTCGGGTAAATTTCGCTGTACGTGCCTTCCAGATAGGTGGGCGCCAGGATGCCCGGCGCGCCGTGGCCCGGCCCGGCAAGGAAAATGGCGTTCAGGTCGTAGCGTTTGATCAACCGGTTGAGGTGGATGTAGGAGAAGCTCAAGCCGGGACTGGCGCCCCAGTGCCCCAGCAGGCGCTGCTTGATGTGCTCCGGCTTGAGCCGGTCGCGCAGCAGCGGGTTGTCCCGCAGGTAAATCATGCCGGCGGCGAGGTAGTTGCAAGCGCGCCAGTAGGCGTGGATGGATTGGAGTTCGCTGTCGGTGAGCGGGGTGGGGGCGGTGGTCGTCATGGTGCATTCCTCAATTGAAGATAGGCATGTCCCATTCTAGCACCACCAACATGGTAAGAATGTTGCAGTGCCTGTTGCTATGGAAGTGCCCTATAAAAACTTGCTGCCCAGCCACCAGAACAGCGCCGCAATCAGCCCGCTGGCGGGGATGGTGATCACCCATGCGATCAGCAGGTTCATCGCGATCCCCCATTTGACGCCGCGGGTGCGATGCGCTGCGCCAACGCCGACAATGGCGCCGGTGATGGTATGGGTGGTGGATACCGGGATGCCGCCCAGCGTGGCCAGCGCCAGGCTGATGGCGCCGCCCAGGGACGCGCACGAGCCGCTGATGGTGTTGAGCTTGGTGAGTTTGGTGCCCATGGTTTTGACGATGCGCCAGCCACCCAGGTAGGTGCCCCAGGCAATGGCGAGATAACAGGAATAAATGACCCAGTTCGGCAGCGTGGCGACATCGGTGGTGGCCGCCCCGGCGCTGATCAGCAGCAGCCAGATGATGCCTATGGTTTTTTGCGCGTCGTTGCCGCCGTGCGCCAGGCTGTAAGCGCCGGAAGTGAACAGTTGGGTGTAGCTGAACCAGTATTTGACCTGCCCGGGCGATTTGTTGCGGAAAGCCCAGGCTACCAGCACCATCAGCAATCCGCCGAGCAAAAAGCCTACGAGCGGGGAAATGATGATGAACAGCAGGATTTTGCCAAAACCGCTCCAGACGATGGGCGTCAGGCTGCCGGCCTTGGTGACGGTGGCGCCGACCAGCCCGCCGACCAGCGCATGGGAGGAGGAGGACGGGATGCCGTAAGCCCAGGTGACGATGTTCCAGATCAGCGCCCCGCACAGGGCGCCGAAAATGACCTGGTAATCGACAAAGCTCGGGTCAACCGTGCCTTTGCCGATGGTGGCGGCCACGCTGAGATGGAACGCCCACAGCGCGGCAAAGTTGAAAAAGGCAGCAAACAGCACGGCCTGCTTTGGGGTCAGCACGCCGGTGGCGACGATGGTGGAAATGGAGTTGGCGCCATCGTGGAAGCCATTCATGAAATCGAACGCCAGCGCGATGCCGACCAGCAGCACCAGAATCCACAACTGGATGGTCAGGCCTTCCATCATGAATTCTCGATCAGGATTTCTTCTATGGTCTTGGCGGCCTCTTCGCAGCAGTCGAGCACGCTTTCCTGCAGGAAATAGAACTCGCGCAGCTTCATGGCCGCCCAGATGTCGCTGCCGTCGTGGAACAGCCGGGTAATGGCGCGCCGCAGCACCTGGTCGGCTTTGCTTTCGATGACGTCGATTTCCTGGCACAGGGCGATGGCTTCCTTGCTGCGCGCCTTGTCGGCCAGGGCGATGACCGCCTGGTTGAGCCGCTTGCACGAGTCGGCGCTCAACGCCGCCAGTTCGCGGGCTTCCGGGGTGGATTCCTGGATGTTGTACATGCTGATGGCGTTGGCTGCATGGCGCAGTGCACCGAGTACCTTGTCGAGTTCCAGCGTCAGGGTATGGATTTCATCGCGGTTAAGCGGGGTGATGAACGAGCGGTGCAACAGGGCGATGACTTCGGCCTTGATTTTGTCGCCGCTTTTTTCGTTGGCGTCTATTTCCTTGACCAGCAGTTCGATTTCCGCCGCATTGTTGTCGCCCAGGGTGTTGACCAGTTTGAGGGCGGCATTCGCGCTGGTGACCAGGTGCCCGGCATGCGCTGCCAGCAGGTCAAAAAACTCCCTGCGCTGGGGCATCAGTTTATTGAACATCAAGCTCTCCTCTTGAATTGCATATTGTTTTGGTTGGGCGCAAACGCGCTTTCGCCGAATTGTAACAATTTGGATAAGGTAATTGACACACGTTTTTCATCTGTCTGTCACATCATTAAAATAATCTGGGCGCATGAAAGTCCGTTCCATCTTCCTTTCCGATATCCATCTGGGGACGCGCGGCTGCCAGGCGGAATCCCTGCTGAACTTCCTGCGGGAATATGAAAGCGAGCACTTGTTCCTGGTCGGCGACATCATCGATTTCTGGGCGATGGGGCGCAGCATCCAGTGGTCCGCCACGCAGAATACCGTGGTGCAGAAAATTCTCCGGCGCGCGCGCCACGGCGAAAAAGTGGTGTTTATTCCCGGCAACCATGATGAAGCGCTGCGGGAGTATGACGGCACGACGTTCGGCGACATCCTGATCGCCTTTGAGTGGATGCACGTCACCGCCGACGGCAAGCGCCTGCTCCTGCTGCATGGCGACGAATTCGACCAGGTGGTGCGCCACCATCGCTGGCTGGCCGTGCTGGGGGATATCGGTTACGACCTGCTGGTGCGCCTGAACGGATGGCTGTCCTGGCTGCGCCGCACCTTGCGCATCGGTGGCTACTGGTCGCTGGCAGGGTATGCCAAGCGCAAGGTCAAATCCGCCGTCAATTTCATTTGCGATTTCGAAGACTCCGTGGTGCATGCCGTGCGCGAACGCGGCCTGGATGGCGTGGTCTGCGGCCATATCCACAGTGCCGCCATCAAGCCGGTAAACGGCCTGCTTTACATCAATTGCGGCGATTGGGTGGATAGCTGCACGGCGATTGTCGAGCATCTGGACGGGCGTCTCGAGTTGATTGAATGGCGGCGCGACGTACCCCCGGCAGCAGCATTAACCAAAGCGGAATGACAATGAAAATACTCTATGTGTCCGATGTTTATTTCCCACGCATCAACGGCGTTTCGACCTCCATCCAGACTTTTCGCCACGAGTTGCGGGCACTCGGGCATACCGTGCACCTGATTGCCCCCGACTATTACGCGCCCAGTGACGACGAAAGCGACATCCTGCGCATCCCGTCGCGTTACCTGCCGATGGACCCGGAAGACCGCATGATGCGCTTCGGCGATGCGATGCGCCACCTGCCCGAATTGCGCGACGGGATGTACGATATCATCCATGTGCAGACGCCGTTTGTGGCGCATTACCTGGGGCTGAAGCTGTCCCGGCTGCTGCGTATCCCTTGTGTTGAAACCTACCACACGTTTTTTGAGGAATATCTCTACCACTACATCCCCTTCATGCCGAAAAGCCTGATGAAAATGGCAGCCAGGAATTTCTCCCGGCGCCAGGGCAACAGCCTGGACGGGCTGGCGATTCCTTCCGGCCCGATGCTGGAAGTGCTGCGCGCGTATGGCGTGACGACCCCGGCGGAGATCATCCCCACCGGGCTGGAAGAAGGCAGTTTTGTCCCCGGCGACGGAGACGGGTTCCGCGAACGCTATGGCATTGCCGCTGATCGCCCGATGCTGCTGTTTGTGGGCCGGGTGGCGTTTGAGAAGAACATCGACTTCCTGCTGGAAGTAGTGCAGTGCGTACGCGGCTACATTCCCGACGTGCTGTTCATGATTGCCGGCGAAGGTCCCGCCAGGAGCGGATTGGAACAATCCGTCGAACACATGGGGCTGGCGCACAACGTCAGGTTCCTGGGTTATCTGGATCGCAGTACCGAACTGAACAGCTGTTACCGCTCGGCGGACGTGTTTGTATTTTCCTCGCGCACCGAAACGCAGGGGCTGGTGCTGCTGGAAGCCATGGCGCAAGGCGTACCGGTGGTGTCCACGGCGGAAATGGGCACCAAGGATGTACTGCGTGAAGGCGAGGGTGTGTGGATTGCCCCGGAGCAGGTCACCGTGTTTGCCGAAAAAGTGGTGCGGCTGCTGCGCGACCATGCGGCACGCAGCCAGCTTGGCAGCGCCGGCCAGCGCTATGCCATGGGGTGGTCGGCCACGCGTCAGGCAGAGCGCATGCTGGCCTTTTACCAGAAGGTCATCGCCGGTTACTGAAGCGGCAGGAAAATGGCGTCGTGGGCGCGGCGCTCCACGAACAGGCTGTTACCCTTCTGTTTTTTGGCCATTTTCTTGGCCACTGCCGCCGCGGAGGACACCTGGTGATAAGAGGTGTACTGACCGGCTTCTATCATCACCGCGCCGATGGAAATGCTCAGGATGTCGTGAAATACCTTTTTCCCTTGCCGGTCTTCGGCCAGGATGCTGCCGCGTTTGCGGTCGGTGTCTTTGTACAGCCCGGGCGCAATGGCGCCAAACCTCTCCAGCAGTTGCTGGCAGCGCTGCTCCCAGTCCTGGCTCTGGAACAGGACGATAAAATCGTCCCCGCCCACGTGCCCCAGGAAATCCTGCACCGGATCGTAAATCTCCTGCAATAAATGGCCGGTGACCTGGATTACTTCATCCCCTTTCTGGTAGCCGTAGACATCGTTGTAAGGCTTGAAGTGGTCCAGGTCGAAATAACAGGCGACAAACGGGATCCGGGCCTCCAGCAAGGTGTCGATATGCTCGTTGATCGGCACGTTGCCGGGCAGCATGGTGAGCGGGTTGGCGTAACGCGCAGCGTCGATCTGCATGCGGGTGATCAGGCGCAGCAGGTCGTGACCGCTACCCATCCCGGCATATTTGCCGTTGTCGGTGATGATGAAGCCGATGGTGAGGTGGTACGGGTCGCTTTGCAGGATCAGGTCGCTTAATTCGTGCAGGCCGACGCTTTTCTCCACGATCAGCGGGGACGGGTCCATGAACATTTCGCAATGTTTCTTGCCGTACAACTCGCGGCGGAACGGCCGGGCAAAACCGTCGTTCATGTAGTGGCGGCCGATCAGGCCGACCGGCCAGCCATTGATGACCACCGGTATGGAGTAAAGCTCCGGCGAGTTCTGGAACATTTCATAGACGATTTCGTTGGCCATGTCCGGCGCCACGGCGGGCGCTTCCCTGAGCAGGTTTTCGACGGTGACAACGGCCTTGTGCAACCGGCTGTCGCGGTTGGCCAGGTTGTTCTGCAGGATGTGGATGACTTCGACCGGAATGGCGGTGGCAAGCTGCGGGTCCGGTTTGCCAATCAGGTAGCCTTGCGCAAAGGCAATGCCGGCATCGCGGATGGCCGCCAGTTCGGGTTCCATCTCAATGCCTTCGGCAATCACCATGGCACCGGACTTTTTGGCGATTTCCTGGATCGAGCGCACGAACTGCGACTTGATGGGGTCCAGGTGGATGCCCTGGATGAAGTGCTGGTCGATTTTCACGTAGTCCGGGTGCAACTCGGACCATAAGCGCAGGCCGGAAAATCCCTCGCCCAGGTCGTCAATCGCCACCTCGAACCCCATGTTGCGGTAGTAGTGCACCACATTGCGCAGTTCCGGGTAATCCACCGTGGGCATGTTCTCGGTGATTTCGATAATCACCTGTTCCGGCTTCAAGCCGATTTCGTGGATGTACTTGAGGGTTTCGCCGCTGCGGGTGCCCTGCTGCATCAGGATATCCGGGCTGATGTTGAGGAACACCTTGTCGGTGCCGCCCAGTTTGGCGAACGATTCCAGCACGACGCGGCGGCACAGGTATTCAATTTCGGCCGCCATGCCGCAGGACCTGGCGGCTTTGAACAGGCTGGCCGGGGAGTGCAGCAAACTGCCGGAAGGACCGCGAATCAGGCCTTCGTAACCGATGATGGCGGCTTTGCTGACATCAACAATAGGCTGGAACAGCGCGCTCAGCGACTGGCTGCGGGAGATTGCAACTAGTTCCGAGCAGAGCTCGCGGTCGAGGTCGGAGCGATCGGTGGTCAATAACCTTAACGGGGTAACTGAGTTCATGTGTGTGCCTCCTGAGAGAGGTCTGCATCATGGCAAACACATGTGACGCGGGTATGAACGATGCTCAGGTAAGGGATTAAGTTAAGGCGACCGCAATACGTCCGGGAGAACGCACCGCAGTAGGAGCGCAACTTGTTGCGCGGTGCCTCGCCGGATCGCCCGACAAGTCGGGCTCCTGCAAGGCATGTATGGGCAATCCGGGTTTAATCAGCCGAATTTGCCGGTGATGTAGTCTTCGGTTTCGCGGCGGGATGGCTTGGTGAACATGGTGTCGGTGTCGTCGATTTCCATCAGTTCGCCCAGGTACATGTAAGCGGTGTAGTCGGAAACGCGGGCGGCCTGTTGCATGTTGTGTGTCACCATGGCGATGGTGTAGTCGTTTTTCAACTCGTGCACCAGTTCCTCAATGCGGGCGGTGGAAATCGGGTCCAGCGCGGAACAGGGCTCGTCCAGCAGCAGCACTTCCGGCTTGACGGCGATGCCGCGGGCGATACACAAGCGCTGCTGTTGCCCGCCGGACAGACTGGTGCCGCTTTGGTCCAGCTTGTCTTTCACTTCATTCCACAGCGCGGCTTTTTGCAGCGCCCATTCAACGCGCTCTGTCAGTTCCGACTTGCTGAGTTTCTCGTTCAGCTTGATGCCGAAGGCGATGTTATCGAAGATCGACATCGGGAACGGCGTCGGCTTCTGGAACACCATGCCCACCTTGGCGCGCAGCAGGTTCAAATCCACTTTTGGGTTCAGGATGTTCTGGCCGTCCAGGATGATTTCGCCCTCGGCCCGCAGCTTCGGGTACAACTGGTACATGCGGTTGAAGGTGCGCAGCAGCGTGGACTTGCCGCAGCCGGATGGACCAATAAAAGCAGTGACTTTGCGGTCGGGGATGGTCAGATTGACGTTCTTCAGGGCGTGGAACTTGCCGTAGTAGAAATTCAGGTTCTTGACTTCGATTTTTGCTTTGGTTTCCATCTTGCTTCCCTGGTTAAAGTCTTCGGGGTGGATGTCATGGGGTGCTGTCAGGTGTAATTCAGTCATTCACGGTGCCTTTCTTGAACAGCACGCGGGCCAGGATGTTCAGGCCCAGCACAAACAGGGTAATCAGCAGCGCGCCGGCCCATGCCAGGCTGTGCCAATCGTCATAAGGGCTCATGGCAAACTGGAAGATGATCACGGCCAGGCTGGAAACCGGGCCGTTCAGATCGTTGCTCCAGAATTGGTTGTTCAGCGCGGTGAACAACAGCGGGGCCGTTTCGCCGGAAATGCGGGCCACTGCCAGCAGAATGCCGGTGAGCATGCCCGCCCTGGCAGCGCGGTAAGCCACCATCACCACCACTTTCCATTGCGGGGCGCCCAGCGCGGCGGCGGCTTCGCGCAGGCTGTTGGGCACCAGTTGCAGCATGTTTTCCGTGGTACGCACCACCACCGGGATGACAATCAGCGACAGCGCCAGCGCGCCGGCCCAGCCGGAGAAATGGCCGATGCGCATCACCACCACGGTATAAATGAACAGGCCGATGACAATAGATGGCGCGGACAGCAGGATGTCGTTGATGAAGCGCGTCGCCGGCGCCAGCCAGCCCCTGCGACCGTACTCCGCCAGGTAGGTTCCCGCCAGGATGCCCACCGGGGTGCCGATCAGGGTGGCAGTCAGCACCATGTAAAGGCTGCCGGCAATGGCGTTGAGCAGGCCGCCGGCGCTGCCCGGCGGCGGGGTCATCTTGGTGAACACGCTGGTACTGATGTGGGAAAAGCCTTGGGCAAACAGCGTCCACAGAATCCATATCAGGAAAAACAGCGCAATGCCCACCGTCAGCATCGAAATGCCAAGGTTGACGGCATTGATGATCTTGCGCCGCAGGTACAGGGTGTTGACCGGTTGTTGCAGGGATTGGCCCGTCCCTGAAAAATCGGTGGCCGGACTGCTGGGCAACGTATCGATGGATTGTTGTATGGAGCCGCTCACGATTGTTTGCCTTCCTTGGATGCGAGTTTAATCAGCAGGATTTTGGAACAGGCCAGCACGATGAAGGTGATGATGAACAGCACCATGCCCAGCGTGATCAGAGAAGAAGTGTAAATGTCGCCAACCGCCTCGGTGAACTCATTGGCCAGCGCGGAAGAAATGGTGTTGCCCGGCATCATCAGCGAGGCGAACAGTTCGTGTGCATTGCCGATCACGAACGTGACCGCCATGGTTTCGCCCAGCGCACGGCCCAGCCCGAGCATGATGCCGCCCACCACGCCGACCTTGGTGTAGGGCAGTACCACGTTCCACACCACTTCCCAGGTGGTGGAGCCCAGCCCGTAGGCGGATTCCTTGAGCAGCGGCGGCACGACTTCGAACACGTCGCGCATCACGGAGGAAATGAACGGGATCACCATCACCGCGAGAATCAGGCCGGCGGTGAGCATGCCGATGCCCATCGGCGGGCCTTGGAAGAACTGGCCGATCAGCGGCCAGCTACCGAGGTTGTCATTCACCCAGGGTTGGATATGGTCGGCAAACCAGGGCGCAAACACGAACAAGCCCCACATGCCGTAGATGATGCTGGGAATACCCGCCAGCAACTCAATGGCGATGCCCAGCGGGCGCTTCAGCCAGGCCGGGCTGAGCTCGGTAATAAACAGCGCAATGCCGAAGCTGAGCGGGATGCCGATCAGCATGGCAATGGCAGAGGTCACCAGGGTGCCGTAAATGGGCACCAGGGCGCCGAATTCGACAGTGACCGGGTTCCATGCGTCACTGGTGAAAAAATGCAGGCCAAACTTGCCCAGTGCGGGCATGCTGGCAACGATCAGGGTCAACATGATGCCAAACAGCAGGAAAAACACCAGGAACGCGAATGCCCTGGTTGTATTCAGGAACAGCTTGTCCAGGATGGCCTGCGTGTTTCTTGAGGTGTTTTCGCTCATTGCTTGGGCTTTTTAAGGTCAATGCGGGGGATGTTCATCCCCCGCTGGTCACATGGTTCGGGATTGCTCCCGGCATTTTACAGAATTACTGCCAGACGGCGGAGCCGTCCTTGCCTTTGATGTTGGCGCTCCAGCTGGACTGGATTTGTTTGACCACGTTGTCCGGCAGCGGCACGTAGTCCAGGTTTTCAGCCATTTTGTCGCCTTCGGTGAAGCCGTAGTTGAAGAACTTCAGCACTTCCTTGGCGGCGGCAGGGTTTTCTTGCGCCTTGTGCATCAGGATGAAGGTGGCGGCAGCGATAGGCCAGGAGTCCTTGCCTGGTTCGTTGGTGATGATTTCATAGAAGCCGGGTGCCTTTGCCCAATCCGCATACTTGGCAGCAGCCTGGAAGCTGGCCAGGCCCGGTTTCACCCATTCGCCATCCTTGTTCTGCAGGGTGGCGTAAGCCAGGCCGTTTTGCTTGGCATAGGCGTATTCCACGTAACCGATGGAGCCCTTGATGCGACCAACGTAAGAAGCCACGCCTTCGTTACCCTTGCCGCCCACGCCGGTAGGCCAGGATACGGCGGTATCGGCGCCGACCTTGGTCTTCCACTCTTCGCTGACCTTGGTCAGGTAGTTGGCAAAGTTGAAGGTGGTACCGGAACCGTCAGAGCGGTGTACCACGGTAATTGGGGTGGCAGGCAGCGATACGCCTGGGTTGATGGCCTTGATGGCGGCATCATCCCACTTGGTGATTTTCTTCAGGAAAATGTTGGCCAGCACTTCGCCAGAAAGGCGCAGCTTGCCGGAAGGGATGCCTTCGATGTTGTAAACGGCAACCACGCCGCCGACAACGGCCGGGAACTGGGTCAGGCCGTCCTTGTCGAGTTCGGCCGGGGTTAATGGCTTGTCGGTCGCGCCGAAGTTGACGGTCTTGTTCTGGATCTGCTTGATGCCGCCGCCAGAGCCGATGGATTGGTAGTTCAGCTTGACGCCGGTTTTGGCATTATAGGCTTCTGCCCACTTGGCGTAGATCGGGTAAGGGAAAGAGGCACCGGCGCCGGTGATGTCAACAGCGTGCGCCGCGGAGGCCAGGATCATTCCGGCCGCCAGCAAAGCGCCGGAAAATGTACGGGAAAGGTTGCGCATCAAAAATCTCCAGAGATGTAAGAGTGAATGGAACGACGCGAATGATATGCGCCAATTATGACAGTTTTGTGAAAACTTCCCCAATAACCCCAAGGTTCGCTTTTGGAGTTAACATCAACCTTGTCATTGTGATTTTCCGCGTTTAGTCAGGAATCGCCCATGAATATCTCGCTTGCCCAGAATGGAATAGAGTATTTGCCGGCGTTTGCCACCAGTCTGGCCATCGGCTTGCTGGTGGGGTTGGAGCGTGAGCGCAACCCGGCCAACCGGGCGGGGTTGCGCACGTTTGGCCTGGTCACGTTGCTGGGTGCGGCGCTGGCGCTGCTATCCGATCGCGTCGGGTCTCCCTGGCCGCTGGCTGTGGGGTTGCTGGTGGTGGGGGCAATGATGATCGGCGCCTATCTGGGCAAGGAGCAGGACGAAGACCCGGGAACCACCACGCAAACCGCTCTGATGCTGTGTTTTTGCCTGGGAGCGGTGGTCTGGTACGGCTACAGCATCCTCGCCGTGATGCTGGCGATCACCATGACTGTGCTGCTGCATTACAAGCCGGAGTTGCAAAGCATGACCCGCAGCCTGACGCGCAACGACATCCAGTCCATCCTGCAATTCGCGGTATTGTCTTTTATCATCCTGCCCATTTTGCCGAATCGTGATTTCGGCCCGTATGAAACCCTGAATCCGGCGCACACCTGGTGGCTGGTGGTGCTGATTTCCGGCGTCAGCCTGGTCGGGTATGTTGCGTTGCGCTGGGTGGGGCAGCGCTACGGCGCACCGTTGATGGGTTTTTTAGGCGGCATGGCGTCCAGCACCGCGACCACCATGGTGTATGCCAAGCATGGGCAGAACCGGGCCATGGTGGGCATGGCCGTGGTGGTGATTACCATTGCCAACCTGGTGGTGCTGGTGCGGCTGTCCATCATCAGCGGCGTGGTTTCGCCCAGGATTCTGCCGACGCTGCTGCCGGTATTCGGTTGCGGGATTCTGCTGGGCGGGTTGGGCGCGTTTTACCTGTGGCGCAAAATGAGCCGGGATGCGGTGGAACTGCCGATGCCGCAAGTCAAGAACCCGACCGAAATCAAGATCGCGCTCGGCTTCGGTCTGCTGTACACCGTGGTATTGCTGTTGGCGGCCTGGCTTTCCGATGTTGCCGGTAATCGCGGCCTGTACCTGCTGGCATTCGCTTCCGGGTTGACCGATGTTGATGCAATGTTCCTCTCCAGCCTGCGCCTGTTCGAGCAAGGGAAACTGCTGGGCGACCAGGCGGTGATGGCGATAGCCATTGCCTATTTGTCCAACCTGGCGTTCAAGTTCGGTTTCGTCGTGGTGATCGGCGGCAGGCAACTGGCCAAGCACTGCGCGCCGGGGGTTGGCGCCGTGGCATCAGGAATAGCGCTCGGGCTGCTGCTATTCTGAAATGGCGCAAGGGCGCTGGTATAATCCCGCCTTTGGAAATTGACGGGAACACCCATGGAAGCCGAACGCCTTAACGCCATTTACAACCACCTGCAGGATATGCAGACCCGTAGCGCCGACCTGCGGAGGTATCTTTGACTTCGACGGCAAGCACGAACGCCTGGCCGAAGTGAATCAACTGGCGGAAGACCCCGCCATCTGGAATGACGCCGAAAAAGCCCAGGCACTTGGGCGCGAAAAAAAATCGCTGGAAGCCGTGGTGCTGACGCTGGAAAATATTGCCAACGGCCTCAAGGACGGCCTGGAGCTGTTTGAAATGGCGCGCGCCGAGGATGACGACGACACGCTAATGTCCGTCGAGGCCGATGCCGAATTGCTGGAACAGCAAGTGGCCGGGCTTGAGTTCCGCCGCATGTTCTCCCACGAAATGGACGCCAACGCCTGTTTCCTCGACATCCAGGCCGGTTCCGGCGGCACCGAAGCGCAGGACTGGGCCTCCATGCTGCTGCGCATGTACCTTAAATACTGCGAGAAAAAAGGCTTCCAGGTCGAAGTGCTGGAAGAATCCGAAGGCGACGTGGCGGGTATCAAGAGCGCCAGTCTGAAAATTTCCGGTGATTACGCCTACGGCCACCTGCGCACTGAAAGCGGCGTGCACCGGCTGGTGCGCAAATCCCCGTTCGATTCCGGCAACCGCCGCCACACCTCGTTTGCCAGCGTGTTCACCTACCCGGAAGTGGACGACTCCATCGAAGTCGACATCAACCCGGCGGATTTGCGCATCGACACCTATCGCGCCAGTGGCGCCGGCGGCCAGCACATCAACAAAACCGACTCCGCGGTGCGCATCACCCATATCCCCACCAACACCGTGGTGCAGTGCCAGAACGACCGCTCGCAGCACCGCAACCGTGCCGAAGCGATGGCGATGCTGAAAGCGCAGTTGTATGCGCTGGAACTGCGCAAGCGCAACGAAGAGAAACAGGCCATGGAAGACGCCAAGACCGACATCGGCTGGGGCCACCAGATCCGTTCCTACGTACTCGACCAGTCGCGCATCAAGGATTTGCGCACCAATGTCGAAATCGGCAATACCCAATCCGTGCTGGACGGCGACCTTGACCCGTTTATCAGCGCAAGTTTGAAGCAGGGAGTTTAAAGTGAGCGAACAGGAAAACCAGCAACCAACCCAGGACGAATCCCACGTCATCGCCGAGCGCCGTGCCAAGCTGAAAGCCTTGCGCGAGCAGGGCGTGGCTTTCCCCAACGATGCGCGGCGCACGCACCACGCGGCCGACCTGCACCAGGAGCATAGCGAAAAAACCGCCGAGGAACTGGAGCCGCACGCGATTCGCGTCGGCGTCGCCGGGCGCATGATGCTGAAGCGGGTGATGGGCAAGGCGAGTTTCGCCACCATTCAGGATGCGACTGCGCGCATCCAGCTGTTCATCACCAGGGAAGGCATCGGCGAAGAACTTTACGACGCATTCAAAAAGTGGGATCTGGGCGACATCCTGGCAGCCGAGGGCGTGCTGTTCAAGACCAAGACCGGCGAACTGTCGGTGAAGGTGGATCAACTACGCCTGATCACCAAGTCCCTGCGCCCGCTGCCGGAAAAATTCCACGGCCTGAGCGACCAGGAAACCAAGTATCGCCAGCGCTACGTGGATTTGATCGTGTCGGAAGAAACGCGCAAAACGTTTGTTGCCCGTAGCAAGATTGTCGCGGCGATCCGCCATTTCATGCTGGACCACCAGTTCCTGGAAGTGGAAACGCCAATGCTGCACCCGATCCCGGGCGGCGCTTCAGCCAAGCCGTTCACCACGCACCACAACGCGCTGGACATGCAGATGTTCCTGCGTATCGCGCCGGAACTGTTCTTGAAGCGGCTGATCGTGGGCGGTTTCGAGCGCGTGTTCGAGATCAACCGCAATTTCCGCAACGAAGGCTTGAGCGTACGCCACAACCCCGAATTTACCATGATGGAGTTTTACGCCGCGTATACCGATTACAAGTGGCTGATGGACTTCACCGAGCAGTGTATCCGCGCTGCGGCGATTGCGGCACAAGGTACTGCGACTGTGACCTATCAGGGCCGCGAAGTCGACCTGGCCAAGCCATTCGAGCGCCTGACCATCGTCGGCGCGATCCAGAAATACGCGCCGCAATACACCGCGGCGCAACTGGAAGACGTGGCTTTCCTGCGCACCGAGCTGAAGAAGTTCGGCGTGGATGCGCTGCCGCACCTCGGCCTGGGCGCGCTGCAACTGGCGCTGTTCGAGGAAACCGCCGAGTCGCAACTGTGGAACCCGACTTACATCATCGACTACCCGGTCGAAGTCTCTCCGCTGGCACGCGCTTCCGACACCCATCCCGGGATTACCGAGCGCTTCGAGCTGTTCATGACCGGCCGCGAAATCGCCAACGGTTTCTCCGAGCTGAACGACCCGGAAGACCAGGCCGAGCGCTTCCGCAAGCAGGTGGAAGCCAAGGAGGCGGGCGACGACGAAGCCATGTATTACGACGCCGACTACATCCGTGCGCTGGAATACGGCATGCCCCCGACTGGCGGCTGCGGTATCGGGATCGACCGATTAGTCATGCTGCTGACCGATAGCCCGAGTATCCGTGACGTGATCCTGTTCCCGCACATGCGGGCGGAGGCTTGAACAAATTTCCGGGAAGGGGTGCGTAATGCTTGACAGGGTTGCGTAAACCCCTTTTAATACAAAGGTTTTTTGCATCTGAAAAGGGCAAACCCGACCGAAAGGCGGGGGCGCAAAATTTCCGGTCTACGGGGTCAGCGATACATGGGGCTCTAGGGCGGCGGAAGTGCCAGATGTGTGGGCTGTCCCACATCTTCCACCAGCCACCATTCCCCTTGCCAGCTTTTTCCCGTCATAACGGAACCGAGTTTCCTGGGAGAAGCTATGCTAGTGCACCCGTCGGCCGCCGAGGCCATGATCGACAGTATGACGCCAAGCGTCGAGGCGATCCAGTCGCGCAAGGATTTCCTCGAATTTGGCGCGCGCGAAGCGGCCCTGCTCAAGGAACTGGGGCCGATGCTGGCACCACTGGAAGACGCGTTTGTTGAATCCTTCTACGGCCACCTGGCAGCCCACCCGGAAACGCAGGCGCTGATGGGCGGGCCGGAGCGGATGGCTTACCTCAAGCAGAAGCAGCGCGAATATTTCGAGCAGCTGTTGTCCGGAGAATACGGGCCGGATTACGTCAGGAGCCGCCTCAAGGTTGGCGTCATCCACCAGCAGATCGGCCTGGAGCCGCGCTGGTACCTGGGGGCCTACGGCAAGTACCTGTCGTGGCTGCTGCCGGAAGTACTGAGCCATGCCGATCATGACCCCGAACGTTTCCTCGGCTACGCCCAGGCCTTGATCAAGGCGGCGCTGTTCGATTTCGAGCTTTCCCTCACTGCCTATTTCCATGCCGACCACGAAATGCTGCGCCTGTTGGCGCAGGTGTTCGAGAGCAACCTGGAGGTGGTGGTCATTGTCGACCTGGAAGGCCATATTCTCCACATCAACAAGTCGGTGGCCTCGGTTGCCGGTTATGAGCCGAGCGAACTGGTGGGCACGCCTTTGCGCAACCTCCATGCCGGCGGGCAGGATGCGTTGTGCGAGACGGTCTGGGCAGCAGCCACCGGCGGCGGGCAATGGCAGGGCGAAATCCGCGAGCGGCGCAAAAACGGCGAGGAGTACCCGGCCTGGATGAACGTCAGCCCGGTCAAGGATACGGCCGGTAAGGTGACACATGTCATTGTCGAATTTTCCGACATCACCGCGTTCAAGCGCACGCAGGAGGCGCTGGCGCAGCGCACCGAAGAACTGGCGCATTCCAACCAGGAACTGGAGCAGTTTGCCTACGTGGCTTCGCATGACCTGCAGGAACCGTTGCGCATGGTGGGGAGCTACACGCAGTTGCTGGCGCGCCGCTACAAGGACAAGCTGGACGATGACGCCAACGAGTTCATCGGTTATGCGGTGGACGGCGCCACCCGGATGCAGGCGCTGATCAACGACCTGCTGGCACTGTCGCGCATCGGTACCCACGGCAAGGCGATGGAGTTGTGCGAATCCGGCCTGGCGCTGGAGCGTGCGCTGGCCAACCTGCGCCTCGCCATCCAGGAATCCGGCGCGGTGGTGACGCACGACGCCATGCCCAAACTGGTGGCGGACATATCCCAGCTCACGCAGTTGTTCCAGAACCTGATCGGCAACGCCCTCAAGTTCCGCGGCGAACATCCGCCGGCGGTGCATATCGGGTTACAGCGCCAGAGCGGCGACTGGGTGTTTTCGATCCGCGATAACGGCATCGGCATTGCACCGGAATATTTCGAGCGCATTTTCGTTATTTTCCAGCGCCTGCACGGCAAGCAGGAATATCCCGGTACCGGCATCGGGCTTGCCGTGTGCAGGAAAATCGTCGAGCGGCATGGCGGCCAGATCTGGCTGGAATCCAAGCCGGGTGAGGGCACCACGTTTTATTTCAAGCTGTCCGCCATAACCAAGGGGGAAGATCATCATGGAGATTGAATTGGGAAAACCCGTAGAATTTTTGCTGGCCGAGGACAACCCCGGCGATGTGCGCCTGACCAAGGAAGCCTTG
The DNA here is from genome assembly GCA_964511385.1 of uncultured Methylophilaceae bacterium. Classification (GTDB taxonomy): domain Bacteria; phylum Pseudomonadota; class Gammaproteobacteria; order Burkholderiales; family Methylophilaceae; genus CAILHX01. The sequence goes on from CAZEFE010000001.1 coordinate 135,388, forward strand.
CGCGACAGCAAGGTGCACAACAACCTCAACGTGGTACCGGACGGCGTGGAGGCGTTGGCCTTCCTGCGCCGCGAGGGAAAATATGCCAATGCGCCGCGCCCGGACGTGGTGCTGCTCGACCTCAACCTGCCGAAGAAGGACGGGCGCGAAGTGCTGGAGGCGATCAAGACCGACCCGGCGCTGAAGCGCATCCCGGTGGTGATTGTCACCTCGTCCGAGGCCGAGCAGGACATCCTGCGCACCTACGACCTGCACGCCAACTGTTACGTGAGCAAGCCGGTGGACCTGGATCAGTTCATCAAGGTGATCCAGTCCATCGAAAGCTTTTGGCTGACCATCGTCAAACTGCCTTCCGATGTTGAAGGCTGAGGCGGCAAGATGACTGCCATGGCGGGCGAGCCGCTCAACATCCTGCTGGTGGAAGATAATCCGGGCGACGCGCGCTTGCTGGATTTCATGCTGCAAGAAGCGCTGCCGGCCTACAACCTGACTTCTGCCTCCACCCTGGCCGGCGCCATGGCCTCCGCGCAAGAAACGCGCTTCGACATTATCCTGCTGGATTTGTCGCTGCCGGACGCGCACGGCAACAGCACGTTCTGGAAGATGCACGAAGTGGTGCCGGACATCCCCATCGTGGTCATGACCGGGCTGGACGACGAAGCGCTGGCGGCGCAACTGGCGCAGGCCGGCGCCCAGGACTACCTGGTCAAGGGCAGCATGGACGGGCGCGGCCTGTTGCGCGTCATGCGCTACGCCATCGAGCGCAAGCGCACGGAAATCGACCTGCGCCGCAGCGAGGCGAAAATCCGCGCATTGTATGAAGCCGTGCCCGACCTGCTGCTGTTCCTGGATCGCGACGGACGCTTTGTGGATTGCAAGCTGGCCAAGGACTTTTCATCCTTCATGGAGCCGGAACAGTTTCTCGGCCGCACCATCACCGAAGTGATGCCGCCGGAAATCGCCCCGCAAGCCATGATGTGCCTGGAAAAAGCGCTGTCCGGCGGCGAGATCGTTTCGTTTGAATATCAACTGGCGTCGCCGGAAAGCCGTAGCGACTTCGAGGCGCGCTTTATCCGTGCCACGACCGACGAGGTACTGTGCATCGTGCGCGACATCAGCGAGCGCAAGCGTACCGAGCAGCAACTGCATTACCTTGCCCATTACGATGCGCTGACCGGACTGCCCAACCGCCTGATGTTCAACGACGGCCTGCGGCGGGCGCAGGCGCAGGCCAACCGCACCAGCGATACGATGGCGCTGATGTTCATCGATCTCGACCGTTTCAAGCACATCAACGATACGCTGGGGCACGGCGTCGGTGACAAGCTGCTGCAGCAGGTGGCCGGGCGCATCGCGCTCTGCGTGCGGGAAACGGACACGGTAGCCCGCCTGGGCGGCGACGAGTTCGCCGTTATCCTCACCAACGTCCACGAGGAGCGCGATGCTGCCGTGGTCGCGCAGAAAATCATCCATGCGCTGAAATTGCCGTTCAAGGTGGACGAGCACGAGGTGTTTGTCGGCGCCAGTATCGGCATTACCTTCTACCGCCCCGGCCAGGACGACAAGGACACCTGTCTGGAAAAGGCCGATGTGGCGATGTACTACGCTAAGGAATGCGGCCGCAACAATTTCCAGATTTATTCGCCGGACATGGATGCCGTCGCCTATGAGCGGCTGGACCTGGAAAACCGCCTGCGCTACGCGTTGGACCGCGAAGAGTTCGTCCTGCATTACCAGCCGCAGGTCGGCGCGGAAAGCGCTCGCATCACCGCGGTGGAAGCGCTGATCCGCTGGTGCCACCCGGAGCGCGGCCTGGTTGCCGCCGGCGAATTCATCCCCCTGCTGGAAGAAAGCGGCCTGATCGTCCCGGTGGGCAGTTGGGTGCTGCGCACCGCCTGCCGGCAGGCGCGGCAGTGGAGCGACGAAGGCACGCCGGTGCGCGTGGCGGTCAATCTTTCCGCGCACCAGTTCAGGCTGCCGGGCATCGCCGAGGAAGTGGCGGCGGCCCTGGCGGAAACCGGCCTGTCGCCGGAACTGCTGGAGCTGGAGTTGACCGAAAGCATGTTCATGGACAGCGCCGCCGGCAACATCAACACCTTGAAGAAACTCAAGGCGCTGGGTGTGCTCATCGCCATAGACGATTTCGGCAGCGGGGCTTCCTCGCTGGCCTACCTCAAGGACTTCCCGGTGGATACCATCAAAATCTGCCAATCCTTCGTGCTCAATTTGCCGCATAACCACGACGACAGCGCGATTGCCAGGGCCGTGCTCGGACTGGCGCAGGACATGAGCCTCAGCAGCGTGGCGGAGGGCGTGGAGAACCACCAGCAAGCCGATTTTCTGCGCGCGCGGCGCTGCGACTACATCCAGGGCTACCTGTACAGCAAACCGCTGCCGGTGGAAGAACTGGGGCACCTGCTCCGCGGCGGTAGCCTGCCTCCCATCCTTGAATAATCAGGGCGGGTAAGCCCCTCGATTGATCGGGGCGCTTGCGCTTCGCTTCCACGTCATCCGCGCTGTGTTGCCGGGCTCCCCATCCGGCAGGCAGCGGAGGGCCGATCTTGTTTGTTGTTTTTTTGCAACAGGTTGGCCGTTAATAGGCTCCGTGTCATCAACCTGTCATATTCCCCCACCAAAATGCCGGGCAAGCGAATAAGCGCTTTCCGATTTTTTGACTAAGGGGATAAACATGCAACATATCAACAAGCGATGTAAGCTCGCGTTGGCGGTTTCCAGCCTGTTCGTGCTGGGCGCCATGCAGCCTGCCATGGCTGACTCCACCGATGATCTGCTGAAGAAGCTGCGCGACAAGGGCATTCTGAACGAGCAGGAATACAATGAATTCAATAGCACTCGGGATAGTGAACACGAACAAAGCGCCAAAGAAAAAAGTGCTTTGAACAAGGGCAAGATCAAGATTGGCAAGTTTATTGATAACGCAACCATTTACGGTGATATTCGCGTTCGCTATGAGCATCGCGATGGGGAAGATGCGCCTGCCGCTCCTGCGACCGCTCTTTCAGAAGACCGTGACCGTGGTCGTTATAAAATAACGCTTGGCGTGAAGACGGAGGCCAGCAATTTCTTCTATACAGACCTTGCTCTTGCTATGGGGGATAATGGCCGCTCTGACAACGCCACATTCGGCTCTGGAGCTTCTGGTAACAATACAAAAGAAAAAGTTAATATTAAGCGTGCTGTGATTGGTTGGCACGGGGTTGATTGGTTGACCATTGAAGCCGGTCGTATTGCAAATCCTCTGTATACCACTCCAATGGTATGGGATGCCGACCTGACGTTTGAAGGCTTGTCAGAACAGCTCAATTACACGGTGGGTAGCACTGAGTTATTTGGTAACCTGGTTCAATCCCATTACGCTGGTGATTCGAAGCAAAGAATTGGTGCTGGTGCTGTGGATACCCCTAGCACTTACCTGTTCGCCTTCCAGGGCGGTGCCAAATTCAAGCTCACCGATGAGCTGTCCGCGAAAGCTGCGCTGACCTATACCACGTATACGCACGATAAAAAGAATGGGGTTTTTACACCTACCTTGGGCACAGTTACGGGGTTTACGGGTGCTGCGGGTGTGGGAACAAACCCGCTGGCGTTTAATGACCTGCGCACTATAGAAATTCCATTTGAACTCAATTACCAAGCTTCTAGCAATTACAAGATCACGGGCTTCGGCGATTTTGTGCACAATCTTGATGGCGGTGATCGCTGTGCCGCCGCCGGTGCCGCGATATGTGCACTGGGTGATGATGATAACGCTTGGATGCTGGGTGCTGGCATCAAGTCTGGCAAGGGCGTTGCCGGAGATTGGGACGCCAAGATTTGGTATCAGAGCGTTGGTATATATTCGGTTGATCCGAATGCTGTTGATTCCGACTTCATGGATTCACGCGTGAACATGAAGGGTGTCGTTTTCAAGGCTGGCTATAACGTCGAAGATAACGTTGTCCTTAATGTTGCCGCAGGCCATGCCAGCCGCAAAAACAAAAGTCTGGCAGCCGTCGGTAGTGGTAACGATATCGCGCTTAATATCGACGACTTCAACCTGTATCAAGTCGACCTGACCTATAAGTTCTAATAAGTCTCGCCCGGTTTGTTGTCTACGCTGGGCGTTTAATACCTCCTCCATTGCACGGTCTCCGTGCTCTGCCTCACAGCCCGCTCTTGATGAGCGGGCTTTTTTTTGGAGATCACCATGAATCGATTAACAGTGTTGATTGCAGCGCTGGCAGTTTCCTGTTTTCCGGGCGCTACCTTGGCGGCTGACCAGTATGTGCGGGCGGTTGATGCACGCTGGCAGGTCAAGCCTATCCTCAGCGTCGGCGAACCGGCTGCCAACGGGTACGTCATGGCTGGCATCCCTGATGGCCTGGGCGCCTATGCTAGTGGGGATGGCACGCTGACGGTATTGATGAATCACGAAATCGCCGCCGGCAAGGGCGCCGTACGTGCGCATGGCGGCAAAGGGGCTTTTGTTTCCAACTGGACGATCCGGCTGGACGACCTCAAGGTGTTGAATGGCGAGGACCTGGTGCGCAAGGTGATGGTGTGGGATGCGGCCAGTTCAAGCTATCAGGCAGGGCAGAACGTGGTATTTGGCCGGTTCTGTTCTGCGGACATGGCGGAAACAACGGCTTTTTACGATGCGGCCAGCGGCAAAGGTTTCAAGGATAGACTGCTGCTGAATGGCGAAGAGGAAAAGGATCAAGGGGGCCGGGTATTCGCGCATGTGGCGACCGGGGGCTCCGCCGGCACCAGTTTCGAATTGCCGCATCTGGGGCGGGTGGCCTGGGAGAATCTGCTGGCCTTACCGGATGCCGGCTTGCGTACCATTGTGATCGGCATGGATGATTTTCCCGGCGGACATGTGTACGTGTACGTGGGTGAAAAACGCAGTGCTGGCAACCCGGCGGAACAGGCGGGGCTGGTTGGCGGTGCGCTGTATGCGGTCAAGTTTTCCGGAGAGCGCTTTGCGCTGTTGCCGCTGGGCGACGTGGCGGGGCTGAATGGACGGGAGTTGCGCGCAAAAGCCAAATCGTTGGGGGCGACGCCGCTGCTCCGGCCGGAAGACGGGGCGTGGGACAAGCTGGATAAGAACCGGTTCTGGTTCGCGACCACCGACAAGATCGATGGCATGAGCCAGTTGTTCAGCCTGGATTTCGACGATGCGCGCAAGCCGGAGGGCGGCGGCAAGCTGAGCGTGGCGCTGACGGCGAAAGACATCGGCGGGCAGATGTTCGACAACATCGCTGCGGATGGCGCAGGCCGCATCCTGATCGACGAAGATCCGGGCGAGGACAGGTTCGCTTCCGGGATATGGCTGTATGACCCGCGCCAGCCGGGCAAGGCGTCAAGGATCGCGGAATCTGCGGCGGAATATTTCGTGGACGAAAAAAGCCCGAGTTTCATGACGCTCGATGAGGAGCAATCGGGGATTCTGGAAGTGACCGCGCTGGTGACGAAGGCGCCATGGTTTGATGGCGCACGGCGGTATTATCTGGGAGTGATGCAAATCCACCAGCGCCACCCGGACCCGGCGCAGGTCGAGTATGGCCAGCTTTATCTGCTCTCCGGCCCGCGCAATTAGCAACGCACTGGAATGCCCGCCCCGCAACGGGGTGGGCGTCAGTTCTTTTTCAGTAATTTTTCCAGTTCGGTAGGCGACAGTTTTGCCAGCAGGCTGAGCGCGGCACCCAGCAGTTCGCCCTTTTTGACCTTGGTGCCGCTCTGCAGGGTGCTCTGCTTGATTTCCGAGAGCAGGGCATGGTCTGCTGCCAACATGGTGTAGCTTTTGCTCACCAGCTTTGCCTTGACCGGTTTTGCCACAGTAATGGCGGCGGTGGCAGGCTTTGCCGGTTTTGCTGCCGGCGTGGCAGCAGCTGGTGCTTTGGCGGCAACCGGTTTTGCCGTCGCGGCCGGTTTCCTGGTTGCAGCAGGCTTCGTGGTTTTCGCGGGGGCTGCGGCAACTGCTTTCGGTTTGGTCACTGGTGGTTTTTTCTGCTGTTCCGCCATGCTCATGCTCCTTGGAAATGTGGTTGTCATCAGTCTGCAATAATAACGACTTATTCCGTGTTTATGCATTAACTTTTTGTTTCATCCGCATGAATGCTCTGCGTTTTTTGTGTCATTGAAAGTTCATGCGAAGGTCGCGTGGTTGTCATGCTACCTCACTAAATTGTCGCCCATTGATAGAGAGACGAGGAGGAGGTCGGTATGTTGGACGATCAGGCTTTTGCCGGAGCATCGGATTTTATAAGCGCATCGCGCCATGAACAGGGCAGCACCAGCCCATTGCGCCGCGAGCGGCCGCGGCTGTTTTTCAGTTTTGCGCGCACCCCGGAAGAAGTAAAGGAGGCGCAGCGCCTGCGCTACAAGGTGTTTTCCGAGGAAATGGGCGCGCGCCTGTCCGGTCACGACGGGCTGGACAAAGACGGCTTCGATGCATTTTGCGACCACTTGCTGGTGCGCGACGAAGAGAGCGGCAAGGTGGTGGGCACGTACCGCATCCTCAACCCGTACATGGCGAATGAAGCCGGTGGCTATTATTCCGCCGGCGAATTCGACCTGACCCGGCTGATGCACCTGGCGCCTTCCCTGGTTGAAGTCGGCCGCTCGTGCGTGCATCCGGACTACCGCAATGGCGGGACCATCGGCCTGCTGTGGGCGGGGTTGGCCAAGTACATGCAGATGCACAATTACGAATACCTGATGGGCTGCGCCAGTATCGGCATGGCCGACGGCGGGCACCAGGCGGCAAGCCTGTACCGCGAAATCAGCCAGAAGCACCTGTCGCCCGCTGAATACCGGGTGTTCCCCGGCTGCCCGCTACCGCTGGCTGCGTTGCGGCAGGATGAAAAAACGCATTGCCCGCCGCTGCTGAAAGGGTATCTGCGGCTGGGGGCGTATGTATGCGGCGAACCGCACTGGGACCCTGATTTCAATACCGCGGATGTGCTGGTGATGCTGCCGGTCTCCCGTATGAACCGGCGTTACTTCGAGCACTTCATGAAGTAACCGGCGTACTGACCCTGGCGCAGCATGCAGGGTGTTTCATGTATTCCCCTCTCCTCTTACAGCCTGCTTTCGAGCGGGCTTTTTTTTGGCGGAGGTTTTTTTATTTGACCGGCATCCGGTTCCAGGCATCCAGCGCGGCGATCTTGTAGGTTTCTGCCAGCGTCGGGTAGTTGAATACGGTGTTGACGAAGTAATCCAGCGTGCCGCCCAGCGCCAGCACCGCCTGGCCGATATGCACCAGCTCCGTGCCGGCTTCGCCGATGATGTGCACGCCCAACAGCTTGCGGTCTTCCAGGCTGAACAGCAGCTTCAGCAAGCCTTCTTCCAGGCGCAGGATCTGGCCGCGCGCGGTTTCGCGGAAGCGGGCAATGCCGACTTCATACGGAATGTTGTTGGCGGTGAGTTCCTGCTCTGTAGCGCCCACCATGCTGATCTCGGGAATGCTGTAAATGCCGAACGGGAAGTGCTCCGGCACCGATGCCGCCGGTTTGCCGAAAGCGTGGCAGGCGGCCACGCGGCCTTGCTCCATTGAGGTGGAAGCCAGGCTGGGGAAGCCGATCACATCGCCCACGGCATAAATGTGCGGGGTCTCGGTGGCGAAACTTTTGTCCACCTTGATGCGGCCGCGGCTGTCCGCGGACAGGCCGGCGTTTTCCAGCTTCAGCCCCGCCGTGCAGCCGGTACGTCCGGCGGCGTACATCACCAGGTCGGAGCGGATTTCCTTGCCGCTTTCCAGCTTGATGGTGATGCCGTCGGCCTGTTTTTCGATGCTGGCAACGTTTTCACCCAGGCGCAGGGTCACGCCGCGGTTGCGCAGGCCGAATGACAGGGTATCCACGATTTCGCGGTCGAGGAATTCCAGCATGTTGGGACGGCCATCCACCAGCGTTACATGGACATCCATGGCGCTGAAAATCGAGGCGTATTCCACCCCGATCACGCCGGCGCCGACAATGGTCAGGTTGCGCGGGATTTTTTTCAGTTTGAGGATGCCGTCGCTGTCGATGATGGTTTCGTCGTCGAACGGCACGCTGGCCGGGCGCAGCGGCGTGGTGCCGACGGCCAGGACAATGCGCTCGGCCTGGTATCTGACCGCTTCGCCTTCCGGCGTGGCGACTTCGATGGTGTGCGGGTCCGCGAACGAAGCCCAGCCGCGAATGGTACCCACGCCGTTGCGCGCCAGCTGGTTTTCGATCACCGTCACTTCGTTGCGGATGGTGATTTCCAGCCGTTGCATCAGGTCGTCGATGGTCAGGTGTTGCTTGAGCCGGTAGCTGTGGCCGTACAGGCCGCGTTGCGTCCAGCCGGTGAGGTAAAGCACGGCTTCGCGCAGGGTCTTGCTGGGGATGGTGCCGGTGTGGACGGTGACGCCGCCCACCACGCGCCGCCCTTCGATAATTGCGACTTTTTTGCCCAACTTGGCTGCCTGGATGGCGGCACGTTTGCCGCCCGGGCCACTACCGATAACAAGGAGATCGTATTCGTTGGACATTCTTTATGGCTCCGCGTCATGAAAGAAAATGGAGCCGCCAGATTACGCAATAAGCGTAATCGTCGCAAGGGCATGCGCGTGTCCGGCAGATTAGTCCACGGTTTTGCCGATGGCGTCCAGTTCCTGCTTGATGCGCATATTGTCGAGCTTTTCCAGCGGCAGGGCGGCAAACAGCTTGATGCGGTTTTCCAGGTAGCTGCAAATCCTGCGGAAGGCCCGGAGCTTTTCATCATCGGAACCCTCCACCGCGGCCGGGTCTTCCACGCCCCAGTGCGCGGTCATCGGGTGACCCAGCCATACCGGGCAGGTTTCCCCGGCGGCGTTATCGCACACGGTGAAAATAAAATCGAACTGTGGCGCGCCTTCCACGGCGAACTCATCCCAGCTTTTGCTGCGCAGGCCCTCCGTGGACAATCCGCGGGACAACAGCAGTTGAATGGCGAACGGGTTCACCTTGCCGCTGGGGTGGCTGCCTGCGCTGTAAGCCTTGAATTTCCCCTTGCCCCAGTGCTCCATCATTTTTTCAGCCATGATGCTGCGGGCGGAATTACCGGTACAGAGAAACAGCACGTTGTAGATTTTATTTTCCATGGTTGTCTTTAACGGATGATTGCTAGTTTTGGCTCTCGCAGCAAGGCGCTGCCGTCGAGCAGGAGGTTCCCTGGCAGCAGTTCTCCGTCATATAGGCAATCAGGCCGTTCATGGCGTCGTAATTGGCGCTGTAAATGATCTGCGTGCCATTGCGGGTGGAATCTATCAGCCCGGCATGACGCAGTTGTTGCAGGTGGAACGACAACGTCGGCGCCGGTGCGCCAAGCGCCTCGGCCAGCTTGCCCGCCGCGATGCCTTCCGCCCCGGCCTGTACCAGCAGGCGGAAAATGCTCAGCCGGGTTTCCTGCGCCAGGGCGCCGAGCGCCTCAATCACATTTTTTATTTCCATGTTTTTATAATTATGGAAAAATAGAATTAAGTCAACAGTGGGAATGTCTTCATGGGTTTTTTCGAACGTTATTTAACGGTGTGGGTATTTGCCTGCATGCTGCTGGGTGTGGCGGTGGGGTACTGGCTGCCGCAACCGGTGGCGGCGCTGGGCGGCATGACGGTGGCGGAGGTCAACCTGCCGGTGGCGCTACTGATCTGGCTGATGATTATTCCCATGCTGCTGAAAATAAATTTCCGCGCCTTGTCGCAGGTAAAGGAGCATTGGCGCGGCATCGGCGTGACGCTGTTCATCAACTGGGCGGTCAAGCCATTTTCCATGGCGCTGCTGGGCTGGCTGTTCATCCGCGTGCTGTTCGCGGAGTATTTGCCCGCCGACCAGATTGATTCCTACATCGCCGGCCTGATTCTGCTGGCTGCCGCGCCGTGTACCGCGATGGTGTTCGTGTGGAGCAATCTTTCCAACGGCGAGCCGCATTTCACCCTGAGCCAGGTCGCGCTCAACGACGCCATCATGGTGGTTGCCTTTGCCCCCATCGTCGGCCTGCTGCTGGGGATTTCCGCCATCAGTGTGCCCTGGCGGACACTGCTGCTGTCGGTGCTGTTGTACATCGTGATCCCGGTGGTTTTCAGCCAGTGGCTGCGGGCAGTGTTACTGGCGCGGGGCGAGGCGGCACTGCAACGCCTGCTGCAACAACTCCACCCGCTTTCGCTTTCCGCGCTGCTGGCGACGCTGGTGCTGCTGTTCGCCTTCCAGGGCAAGCAGATGCTGGAGCAGCCGCTGGTGATTGTGCTGCTGGCGGTGCCCATCCTGATCCAGGTGTATTTCAACTCCGGCCTGGCTTACCTGCTGAATCGCCACTTTGGTGTGGCGCATTGCGTGGCGGCGCCGTCGGCGCTGATCGGTGCCAGCAACTTTTTCGAGCTGGCGGTGGCCACCGCGGTCAGTTTGTTCGGGCTTAACTCCGGTGCGGCGCTGGCGACGGTGGTCGGTGTGCTGATCGAAGTGCCGGTGATGTTGAGCGTGGTGAATATCGTCAACCGCAGCAAGGGCTGGTACGAAAAGCGTTAAAAGCTTAAAGTTCGGGGCATGAATATTCCCGATTTTTCTATTTCCTCGCTGCCGCGCATCGAGTTCGGCGAAGGCGCCGTGTCACGTATTCCCAAATTGGCCGCCGAATTCGGCCAGCATGTATTGCTTGTCACCGGGACGGCTTCGTTCCGCAACTCGCCCCACTGGCCGCTGTTGCTGGATGGTTTTGCGCAGTTGGACATGCGATGTCTACACTTCACCGTCAGCGGCGAACCTTCACCGCAGCTGGTGGATGATGCCGCTGCACAGTTCCGCGACGCGGATATCGATGTGGTGGTGGCGATCGGCGGCGGCAGCGTGCTGGATGCGGCCAAGGCGATTGCCGGCTTGTTGCATATTCCCAATTCGGTGATGGATTTCCTCGAGGGCGTGGGCCCGGAACTGCCTTACCCTGGCCCGGCGGTGCCGTTCATCGCGGTACCCACCACTGCCGGTACCGGCTCGGAGGCCACCAAGAACGCGGTGCTGTCGGTGCAGGGCGAGTCGGGTTTCAAGAAATCGTTCCGCCATGAAACGCTGGTGCCGCGCCATGCGGTGATTGACCCACAACTGATGGCGAGTTGCCCCAAGCCGCAGGTTGCCGCCAACGGCATGGATGCGCTGACGCAGTTGCTGGAATCCTACGTGTCGCTGAAAGCCAACCCGATGACCGATGCACTGGCGTTATCGGGCATCGCCGCGGTGCGGAGCGGTTTGCTGGCGTGGTACGAAGATCGCCCCAACGCGGCGCAGGGCAGGGCGCAAATGGCGTATGCCGCGCTGTTGTCCGGCATCACCCTGGCGCAAGTGGGCCTGGGTTCGGTGCATGGGCTGGCGGCGCCATTGGGCGCGTTTTTCCCGATGCCGCACGGCGTGGCCTGCGGTACGCTGGTGGCGATGTGTACCGAGATGAATATCCGCGTGCTGCAGGAGCGCCAGCCGGACAGCCCGGCGCTGGCAAGGTACGCGCACGTCGGGCGCTTGCTGCTTGATATCCCGATGCTGGATGATGACGCCGCCCGGAACGGGCTGGTAGCATTGCTGAACGGCTGGACCGAGCGGCTGGCGCTGCCGCGCCTGTCGCATTACGGCATGGGGGCCGCGGATATTCCGCGGGTGGTGGAAAACTGTAGGGGAAGCAGCATGAAAACCAACCCGGTCATCCTGCGCGACGAGGAAGTGGCCGATATCCTGCGGAGGCGGTTGTGAACACGCAGGAAGAACAACAAAGCTGGCACTGGATGCGCCGGTTGGTGCACCGCCACGGGGTGTGGCCGACGGTATGCGCGATGACGCTGATCGCCATTGTTTATTCGGTGCTGGTGGGGGTTGCGCTCGATCTGCTGCTGAAGCCGGCTATCGTCTGGATGGACCTGCTGTACTGCATCGTGATTCCGGCGTTGGTGGCGCCCATTGTCTCTTACGCCGCGATCCGGCTGCTGCACGAATTGGAAGTGGCCGAACGCAAGCTGCGCCAGCTGGCCAGCAAGGACAGCCTGACCGGCCTGGGTACGCGCCGCCACTTTCTGGAACTGGCGGAGTGGGCGATGGAAAAATCGCGCCGCAGCGGCCAGCCGACCAGCATGCTGATGATGGATGCCGACCATTTCAAGCAGATCAACGATACGTTCGGGCACGCGGTGGGTGACCGCGTGCTGGTGGCCATCGGCCAGGTGATCCAAAACGTCTGCCGCACGGCGGACCTGGCTGGCCGCTATGGCGGGGAGGAGTTTTCCATCCTGCTGCCGACCACGCCGGCTGCAATGGCGGTGGCGGTGGCGGAACGCCTGCGCAGCACGGTGGAGGCGGAAGTGGCGCAGCTTGCCGGACTGGAACAGGCGGTGACGGTCAGCATCGGCATTGCCACCAGCGATGCCGGCAAGACGCACTTGCCGCAGCTGATCGAACAGGCGGATGCCGCCATGTATGCCGCCAAACACGCCGGGCGCAACTGCGTGCGGGTGGATGGGGCCGAAGGCGCGCCGTGACGCAGCGGCACTTTATCGGTCTGCTGCTTGCGATGGGGGGCGTGGTGTTTGCCTGGTCGGCGTGGCAGCCGCGCGATGTGTTCACCTGGTGGCTGGAGGTGGCGCCGGTGCTGATCGGTTTGCCGATCCTGGTGGCGACCTATCAGCGCTTTCCCTTGTCGCGCCTGGTCTACGGGCTGTTATTGGTGCATGCCGTGATCCTGCTGGTGGGCGGGCATTACACTTATGCCGAAATGCCGCTGTTCAGCTGGCTGCGCGATGAATTCGGCCTGGCCCGCAACTATTACGACCGTCTTGGGCACGTGGCCCAAGGGTTTATCCCGGCCATCCTGACGCGCGAAATCCTGCTCAGGACATCGCCGCTCAGGCCGGGCAAATGGCTGTTTTTCCTGGTCACTTGCGTGTGCCTCGCCATCAGCGCCTGTTATGAATTCCTGGAGTGGTGGGTGGCGGAAGCCTCCGGCAGCGACGCCGTGGCATTCCTGGCGACCCAGGGCGATGTCTGGGATACGCAGTGGGATATGTTCCTGGCCTTGCTGGGGGCGATGGCCGCGCAAGTGTTGCTGGCGAAACGGCATGACCGTTCCATGGCCGCGTTGGCGTGGCGCCTGCTCGGCGGACGCTAGGTTCTCAGATCGCGGATGTGGGCCAGTACGTTGGCCTTGCCGATCTGCCCGGTCAATCCGGCGGCCTTGAGTTTTTCCTGCACGTTGTGGCGGGCGCCGCATAACACCAGCCGGGTCTGGTTGCGTTTGCAGGCGTCCAGCAAATCCCACAATGTTTGCAGCCCGGTGGCGTCGATCAGCGGGACGTCCTCCATCCGCAGCACGAGGATGTCGGCATGCCGGTGCGCGGCTTCCAGCGCGGTTTCCAGCCGTTCTTTGATGCCGAAGAAAAACGGGCCTTCCAGGGCGTATACCGCGGTGCCCGGCAGCAGCGCCGGATGGTCGCCGCCGACTTCGTTGCGCAGGGATTCCAGGCTTTGCTGCTCCACCAGCACCGTCTCGCTCATGCGCTTCATGAACAGCAGCGCGGCCAGCATGACCCCGATGTTCACCGCAATCACCAGGTCGCCGAATACCGTGAGCAGGAAGGTAATCAGCAGTACCGCAACATCGGCTCTGGGCGCGGTGCGCACCATGTGCCAGAAGCGATGCAACTCGCTCATGTTCCAGGCCACCACGAACAGGATGGCGGACAGTGCGCACAGCGGGATATTGGCTGCCAGCGGCGCCAGCAGCAGCACGATCAGCACCAGCGTCAGCGCGTGGAAAATCCCCGCCAGCGGGCTGCTGCCGCCGTTGCGGATATTGGTCGCGGTGCGGGCGATGGCGCCGGTGGAGGCAAAGCCGCCGAACAGCGGCGAGAAGATGTTGGCGATGCCCTGGCCGATCAGTTCCTGGTTGGAGTTGTGCCTGGTGCCGGTCATGCTGTCCGCCACCACCGCCGACAGCAGCGATTCGATGGCGCCGAGCAGCGCGATGGTGAATGCCGGGCCGATCAGTTTCAGCGTTTCGGAAAACGTGACCGATGGCGGCTCGAAGTGCGGCAGGCCTTGCGGGATACCGCCGAAAGCGCTGCCGATGGTGGCCACGCCGTCGAACTGGAACAGCCACTGCAGGAACGTGACGCTCACCATGGCTACCAGCGGCGACGGGACGCGCTTGAAAACACGCGGCGACAGCAGCAGAATCGCCAGCGTCAGCACCGCCAGCAGCGTGGTGGTCAGGTGCAGGCCGGGAAACGCCTCGACCAGGTGCCACACTTTCTGGTGGAAATGCTCGATGCCGGTGGTGGGCGTCAGGCCGAAGAAGTCCTTCCACTGGCCGACCCAGATGATCACGGCGATGCCGCTGGTAAAGCCGACAATGACCGGGTCGGGGATGTACTTGATGACCCCGCCCAGCCGGGTCAGCCCCATCAGCAGCAGCATGACGCCCGCCATCAGCGTTGCCACCTGCAAGCCTTCGATGCCGTATTTGGCGGTAATGCCGGAAAGGATAACAATGAACGCTCCGGTGGGCCCGGCGATTTGCAGGCGGCTGCCGCCGAGCAGCGACGTCAGACACCCGGCGACAATAGCGGTGTACAGCCCCTGCTCCGGCTTGGCGCCGGAAGCAATGGCAAAGGCCATCGCCAGCGGCAGCGCAACCACCCCCACAATCACCCCCGCCAGCAGGTTGTTGAGCCAGTGTGCTTTGCCAAGCAGGCCTGCACGCTTGGCTTCAATAATGGCAATCATGGCAGCCGATTCATTTGTGATGATGTGTTAATCATATTAACATGCGGTTAACATATCAATGACCATGCGCCATGGAAAACCGCACCGCCCGCCTTACCCTGTTGATCGATCCCACCAAGAAGCAGATTTTTGATGAAATCTGCGCGCGGCAAGACCTGACGCCGTCACAGGTCGTGCGCCAGATGATCCGCGACTATGTGCAGCTGCATGGCACGCCGGAGCAGATTGCGCGCATGCCGCTGAACGCCAGGGGAGGCGGGCAGTGAGGTCGCCGATAGTGTTGCATCCGCTGCAGGAAAGCGATTATCCCAAGTTGCTGAAATTGTGGGCGGCGGCTGGCTGTATAGCGGTGCGGCAGACCGATACGCCGGAGGCACTGGCGCAATTCCTGCGGCGCAATCCATCCTGCAACTTTGTCGCTTATGCCGGCACCCGGCTGGTGGGGGCGGTGCTGGCGGGGCACGACGGCTGGCGCGGCTATCTTTACCACATGGCGGTGAAGCCGGATTACCGCGAACGCGGTATCGGCGCGCAACTGGTCAGCGCTGCCGTGGGCGCGCTTAAAGGACAAGGCGTGCCTAAAGTACATTGCCTGGTCAAACGCGACAACCTGATTGCCCAGCAATTCTGGGAGGCCTGCGGGTTTGAGCGGCGCGACGAGTTGGTGGATTTTTCGTCGCGGTAGCGGTGAATTTTAGCTACCGATGGCTAGCGGGCCAAATGCGGAGTGGTAGCAGAAGATAATGTCGGTGATACGGGTTGAATGCCGGCGGCCACTTTAGGTGATTTTTTAGCTAAAGCAAAAGAAATCGCAGCCAAATTCACATAAAGCAAAGAAACCGCGTAGGCATAGGCAGTATTTGCAGCAATGCTCGCCGACAATCTTGTGTTTTTATCCAAGGCCGCATCCTTGGCCGCATTCATTCTTGCATCCTTGGCTGCATCAAGATCATCAGTTGGCGATCCAAGTATTCCTTTTCCATTGTAGGTGATCGATAGGGGTAATCTGCCACTCAGGGTAACAATCGCGCTGAAGTCGGGTGGCATGATGCTTTCTTTTTGTATCAAACGAGTCATCGGCTTTATGTTGCCCGAATGTTTGGTTGCATAAATGCTAGGTGTGGCCTGTATGATGTTCATCGAAAGTCCTCCGGCAAGGATGCGCGAGCGGCATCAATCGCTCATGCATTTGTCGGCGGAAGGCCCGGTTACTTACAGGTTTAGGCGCTATCTTTCCGCTGCCCGGCGCAGTCCTTCAGGAGTTGTGCGATGTCCCACTCGCAGCCGCCGCAGCCCGTGAGTGCGCCGGTCCTCCTGGAAATTGCATCCATATCCAGGCCCTGTTCACACAGGCTTTGAATGTTGCCGCGCGTGGTGCCGCTGCAAGGGCACATGATTTCGTCTGCCGGGTTGGTGTTCTTCAGGTGTGGCATGTTCGGACAGGAAGTTGTTATTCAGTTGCGGCGGGTGTCGGCCAGTTGCCCAGCGCCAGCCTGATGACGGCCAGCAGTTCTTCCTTGGTTGCCCCGCTCGTCGCCTGGACGGACATGCCCTGGTGGATGGTGACTACATATTTGGCCAGCGCCGCGGGGTCGGTTTCCCTGGGCAGGTCACCTTGCTGCCGCGCGAGTTCGAATCGCTGCCTGAGCGCATCTTCGTAGCCCTTCCGGTAAGCGCGCAGGGTTTGTTGAATCGGTGTGGATTCCTTGCCGCCGAACAATGCGCCAATGGCGATCATGCACCCTGCCGGGTGGTCCGGGTTGGTTAAAAATTCAGCGGAGGTGACCAGCAGCGTTTCGGCGGCTTTCCTGGCGGTCGGCTCGCTCATGGCTGTTATGACATAAGCCACGGGGCCGGACAGGTATTTTTCCAGCGCTTTGCGGAACAGTTCTTCCTTGTTGCCGAAAGAGGCATACAGGCTGGGCCGGTTGATGGCCATGGCCTCGGTGAGTTCTGACAAGGATGCGCCCTCGTAGCCTCTCTGCCAAAACACGTCCAGGGCTCTATCGAGCGCGTCTTCATGATCAAACGCTTTTGGGCGGCCGCGCCCTTTTTTCTCATTGGCCGGAGTCATCAAACATACCTTGCTCATTGATGTAACAAGTCAATTATACCATTTGGTATAAAAATGCTTGACGGTTTGATTTGCCGATCATAATATTTATATACCGATCATTACATAAATTGGAGGGCATGATGGACATCAAGGGAAAATCAGTCCTGGTCACCGGGGCTTCGAGCGGTATGGGGGCGGCCATTGCAGTGGCAATGGCCAAGGCCGGTGCCGGTAATGTGGTGCTTCTGGCCAGGAATGAGGAGGGGTTGCGCAAGGTGGCCGGTCAGGTTGAGGCCGCCGGTAGCAAGGCCAGGGTGTATGCCATCGACCTGGCCCAGGATGACGCTGTGGCCGCATTGGCGCAGCGGATCATCAGCGAGGTCGGGGTACCGGATATTCTGGTCAACAATGCGGGTAGCGGCCAATGGAAATTTATTGAAAATACCTCGGTTGAAGAGGCGAGGCGGATGATGGAAATACCGTACTTCGCTGCTTTCAGCGTCACGCGGGCATTTTTGCCCGGCATGCTGCAGCGCAATACCGGGCATATCGTTAACATGAGTTCGGTTGCCTCGCGTTTCGTGTGGCCGGGGGCGACAGCCTATACTGCGGCCAGATGGGCAATCCGGGGCTTTACCGAGGCCCTGCGCGCCGATCTGTACGGCACCGGAATCGGCGTCACCCTGTATGAATCCGGCCATGTCAAATCACCCTATTGGCAGCATAACCCCGGCAGCCTGGAGCGGATTCCCAAGATCGGCAACTATATCCCGTCATTGACACCGGAGCAGGTGGGCGACGCAGTGGTCGCTGGCGTCCGCAACAACAAGCGCCTGGTTGTGATCCCGGGCATGATGAAATTGATCTATCTGCAGCACTTCTTTTTCCCATGGGTGGTGCAGTGGCTGATGACGGTCACAGGGTACAAGCGCAACCAGGTTGGAGCAGGCTAGACCAATACTTGGCGGGTTTCTGCAAAAAAACGATGAATTTCTTGCTCAATCCGCGGATCGGTCATCTGTAACGGCTGCTGGCCGTTGGGGCAGGGCAGGCTGGGGGTGGTGCCGAACAGGCGGCAGATCAGGGGGCGCTCGGCGTAGACGGTACAGCCGTTGGCGCCCAGGTGCGGGCAACTGAGCTCGGCAAGCGCCGCGACATGTTCGGCTTCGGTTTTGACCGGCAGCCGGGACATTTCTTCCGGCGAGGTGGTGACCGGGCCGCAGCAGTCGTGGCAGCCCGGGGTGCAGGTGAACGCGGGAATGCGCGCGCGGAAGAAGCGGATTTTCTGGGCGTTGCCGGTCATGCGCTTATTTCAGCGTGCACCAGCCCAGCGGGTCCAGCGGCTTGCTCTTGTGGCGCAGCTCGAAATACACCCCGGATTCCGGGTTGCCGCCGCTGTTGCCGATGGAAGCCACGGTATCGCCCGGCTTGACGTCGTCGCCCACCCGTTTCAGCAGCGCCTGATTGTTGCCGTACAGGCTCATGTAGCCTTCGCCGTGATCCACAATCAACAAATTGCCGAAGCCGCGCAGCCAGTCGGCAAACACCACGCGGCCGCTGGCGATGGATCGCACTTCGTTGCCTTCCGGCGCGCGGATGAACAGGCCTTTCCAGGAGATGCCGCTGTCCTCGCGCGCGGCACCGAATTTGTTGGCGATTTCGCCGCGGGCGGGCAGGCGCAGCTTGCCGCGCAAGGCGGCGAATACGCCGTTGTCCTGGGTGGCGTCTGGCAGTGACTCATTGGATTGGGCCGGTTCTTCCGGCTTTTCGGCTTTTTGCGCCGAGCCTTTGGCCGCTTTTTTCTCCTTGGGTTTGGACGGCTTGGGTGCGGCGCGCGCCAGGCGTTCCAGGCGCTCCATCAACTCCGACAGGCGTTTTTCATCGCGTTGCAGCTTGGTGATTTCGCCGCGCTGCGACTGGATTTTGGCCGCCAGCTTGGTCATCACCGTTTTATGTTCGGCCTTCTGTTTTTGCAGTTCCTGCCGGGTGTGCTCCTGCTCGGCTTTCAGGTCGGCCACCTGCTTCAGCGCCGCTTCGGTCTGGGCGTTCAGTTCGGCCACCTTGTTGAGGTTGCCACGCAGTTCGGCGATCAGCTTGGCGCGCGCTTTTGCCACGTAGCGGAAGTATTGCAGGTTGCGCTCGATGGCATTGGGGTCCTGCTGTTCCAGCAGCACGCGCAGGTAGCCCTGGTCACCATTGAGGTGCTGGCGGTAGAACTGTTCGCCCAGCAGGTGCTGTTGCTGGGCAATGGTGTCCTGCAGGCCGGATTGCTTGTGGTTGAGGTTGTTCAGGGTGGCGGCATTGGCTTTTTGCTGCTGACGCAACTCGTTCAGTTTGCGGTTGGCTTCGCTGATGGCCTGCTCGCTTTGTTTCAGCGCATCGGCGGCCTCGTTGTGGGCACCTTCGGTCTTGTCCAGGTCCTGCTTCAGGGTTTCGATGCGTTGCTGCAGTTCTTTCAGCGATTCCTTGGATGGTGCGGCGTGTACGCCCAGCGGAAGCACCAGCAACAGCACGGACAATATGCGGCGATTAATCATGCGTGAACGATACCAGAGGCGTTCCGGTCATTTCCGCCGGCTGCGGAATGCCCATCATGGACAGCAGGGTGGGCGCAATATCGCGCAGCGCCCCGGTGTTGCGTATTTGCGCCGGGCGCCCCACGTAAATGAACGGCACCAGGTTGGTGGTGTGCTGGGTGTGCGGCTGCTGGTGGATATGGTCCTCCATCATCTCGGCGTTGCCGTGGTCGGCGGTGATGATCACTTCTCCGCCCACCTGCCGCATGGCGGCGACAGCGCGGCCGACGCAGGTGTCCAGCGTTTCGATGGCCTTGATGGCGGCAGGGAGGACGCCGGTATGCCCCACCATGTCGGCGTTGGCGTAATTGCAGATGATGGCCTGGTATTTGCGGCTGAGGATAGCTGCCACCAGTTTGTCGGTGACTTCCGGCGCGCTCATTTCCGGCTGCAGGTCGTAAGTGGCGACCTTGGGCGACGGCACCAGGATGCGGTCTTCACCGGGATAGACGGTTTCCTCGCCGCCATTGAAGAAGAAGGTGACGTGCGGGTATTTTTCGGTTTCCGCGATGCGCAGCTGTTTCAGGCCCAGACTGGCAACGTATTCGCCGAAGCCGTTGCGGATCGCCTCCGGCGCAAACACCACGCGCGCCTGGGGGTAGTCGTAGCTGTACTGGGTCAGGGTGTAATAGCCGCCCAGCGCCGGGACGCGGCTGCGGGCAAAACCGTCGAAGCCGGGGTCGAGCAGCGCGGCGGTCAGCTCGCGCGTGCGGTCGGAGCGGAAATTCATGAATACCACCACGTCGCCGTTTTCCAGGGTGGCGGCTTGTTCGCCGGGCGGCACGATGGCCGTGGCTTTGACGAACTCGTCGTTTTCGTCGCGCGCATAGGCGGCTTCCAGCCCCGCCAGCGCACTGCTGGCGGTGAATTCGCCGCGGCCTTCCACGATCAGCTGGTAGGCGGTTTCCACGCGCGCCCAGCGTTTGTCGCGGTCCATGGCGTAATAACGGCCGATGATGGAGGCGATGCGCCCGGTGCCGTATTCGGCGATGGCGTCTTCCATGCGCTGCAGGTAACGCGCCGCGCTGCGCGGCGGTGTGTCGCGGCCATCCAGGAAAGCGTGGATGTAGACTTGCTTCAGCCCGGCATCAGCGGCCATTTTCAGCAAAGCATGCAGGTGCAGTTCATGGCTGTGGATGCCGCCATCGGATACCAGGCCGAAGATGTGCAGCGCGTGGCCCTGTGCCTTGGTCACGGCTTCCTGCAGTACCGGGTGGCGGTAGAAGCTGCCATCGAGAATGGCATTGTTGATGCGGTCGAACTCCTGCACCACGATGCGTCCGGCGCCGATATTCAGGTGGCCGACTTCTGAATTGCCCATCTGCCCGCCCGGCAGGCCGACATGTTGTTCGGAAGCGTCGATCAGCGTGTGCGGGTGCTCGCGCAGCAGCGCGTCTAGATTCGGTGTGTTGGCCTGGGTGATGGCATTGTCGGGCGAGTTTTCACCTTCGCCGAAACCGTCCAGAATAATGAGCAGTACAGGTGTTACTTGCATGGAGTGGACTGATAGTATTGCTATCAGCCTATTTTAGACTATTTCATTCCCGTGGTATGAGACAATCAATCATTCAGTCACTTACGCTTTGAACATGCCAGACATCACCATGTACTCCACCGGGACTTGTCCCTACTGCATCAATGCAGAACGCCTGCTGAAGAGCAAGGGCGTGGAAATCACCCACAAAATCCGCATCGACCTGGAGCCTGAGCGCCGCGCCGAAATGATGGAGCGCACCGGACGCCGTACGGTGCCGCAGATTTTTATCGGCGAGCGCCATGTGGGCGGCTTTGACGAGCTATATGCGCTGGACCGGGTGGGAGAGTTGGACGCTCTGCTGGCCGCGGAATAGACATATTCAAAAACCTCGCAAGCGGCTAAAATGCCGCTTGCTTTTTTATATCCCAACCTCAGGAACCCATCATGGCTGAAGAAACACAACAAGGCGCCCAGCAACAGGAAGCGCAACCCGTTTTCAACATCGAAAAAATCTACATCCGCGATATTTCGCTGGAAGTGCCTAACGCGCCGCAGATTTACCTGGAACGCGAAGCCCCTTCGGTCAGTATTGAGCTGCAACAAAAGGCATCGCAGGTGGAAGAAGGCATTTTTGAAGCCGTGGTCACCATCACCGTGACGTCCAAGATCGGCGAAAAAGTGCTGTTCCTGGTGGAAGTGGCCCAAGCCGGTATTTTCCAGGTGCGCAATGTTCCCAATGAGGCGATTGAAGGCCTGCTGGGCGTAACTTGCCCCAACATCCTGTTCCCGTATGCCCGCGAGGCCGTGTCCGACCTGGTGACGCGCGCCGGCTTCCCGCCAGTGCTGCTCAACCCGATCAACTTTGAAGCGCTGTTTGTGCAGCAAAAGCAGCAACAGGCAGCACAGCAGGCTGATGGCGCCAGCCACTAAGTACCTGCTGTTGTTGTGGCTGGCAGCGATGCCGGCCATCGCTTGCGCGCAGGACTACCGCTCGGTCGCGGTGCCGCGCGCGGTGATGTTCGATGCTCCGGCGGCCAGCGCCAAAAAGCGCTTTGTGGTGAGCCAGTTTTATCCGGTGGAAGTCATCGTCAATCTCGGCGCCTGGGTCAAGGTGCGCGATAAAACCGGCGACCTGGCCTGGATCGAGAGTGCTCAGTTAACCAGTCTGCGCACGGTCGTCGCGCTGGATCATGCCGAGGTGCTGGCCACGGCGGATGCCGGTGCGGCAGTCGTGTTCCGGGTGGAAAAAGACGTGGCGCTGGAATGGCAACAAGCGCCGGTAAAAGGTTGGGTCAAGGTGAAACATAAGGACGGTCTGACCGGCTATATCGCCGCGGACAAGGTGTGGGGTTTATGAGAGTAGCAGTGTTAGGTGCCGGCGCCTGGGGCACGGCGCTGGCGATCCAGATTGCGCGGGGGCACGAGGTGTTGTTGTGGTCGCGCAATCGCGAACATGCCGAGGAAATGCGCCGTACCCGCGCCAACCATCGTTATCTGGGGGCGTTCCACTTCCCTGACCTGCTGGCCGTAGAGGCTGACTTTGCCACCGCCGTGCGCGCCGCCGACATCATCCTGGTGGCCGCGCCCACCAACGCGCTGCGCCAGATGCTGCGCGACATCCGTGCCACCGGGGTACATGCGCCGATCGTCTGGGCGTGCAAGGGCCTGGAAGCCTCCAGTTCCAAAATGCTGTACGAAGTGGCGGCGGAAGAACTGCCCGCCGATGCACGCTGGGGCATCCTCTCCGGCCCCAGTTTCGCCGAGGAAGTGGCGCAGGGCATGCCCACCGCCATTACCATGGCTTCCAGCGACGCCAGCCTGGCGCAGGAGTTTGCCCAGGCGCTGCATGGCGGGAATTTGCGCGTCTACAGCAGTACCGATGTGATTGGCGTTGCCGTTGGCGGCGCGCTGAAAAATGTCATCGCCATCGCTTCCGGCATTTGCGACGGCATGGGCTTTGGCCTGAACGCCCGCGCTGCGCTGATCACGCGCGGCCTGGCCGAAATCACCCGCTTCGGCGTGGCTTTGGGCGGCCGCCCGGAAACCTTCATGGGGCTGGCCGGCGCCGGCGACCTGATCCTGACGGCCACCGGCAACCTGTCGCGCAATTACAAGGTCGGCATGCGCCTCGCCAAGGGCGAAACGCTGGAGCAGATCCTGAGCGCGCTGGGGCATGTGGCCGAAGGCGTAAGCACTGCGCGCGAAGTGGCGCGCAAGGCCCGGGAATTGGGTATCGACATGCCGATCACGCAGGAAGTCTGCCGCGTGCTGTTTGAAAATCTGTCACCGCGGGTGGCGGTGGAAAATCTGCTCAACCGCGAGCAGAAACCCGAGAATTAATTCCCCGCGCATCAACTCCCAACGCATCAATTCCCAAGGTTCAGCGACTCGCTGGCCTGGATCACGTCTTTGGCAATGTCGGCCAGCCTGCGGCTCTGGTTGCGGGCATTCTTGCGCAGCAACTCGAATGCGGCGCGGCGATCAAGGTGGTATTGCATCATGACGATGCCGATGGCGATGCTGATGTCGCGTTCATTATCCAGCGCGCGCTGCAATTGCTGCTCGGTGGTCTGCAAGCGCTTGATATCCTCGGCGCGCGCCAGCGCCGCCCGGATGGCGGGCAGCAGTTGCGGCGTATCCACCGGTTTTACCAGATAACCCAGCGCGCCGAGTTCGGCCGCCTGCTGGACAATCTGTTCCTCGCTGTAGGCTGTCAGCAGGATGAATGGGATGTGGTCAAACGAGGCCAGGCGCTCGGCGAATTCCAGTCCGCTGCGGCCGGGCATGTTCACGTCGAGGATGGCCAGTGCCGGTTTTTCGCCGCTGGCCAGCATGGCCTCGGCCTCATCCACGGATTCGGCGGTCATGGTGGCGTATCCCGCTTTTTTCAGGCTCTTCGAGATCATCGCCAGGACCAGGCGATCATCGTCTACCAGCAATAGGGTTGGGCTTTGCATGTTATCGGCTCCAGACAATGACGGGTGGTTCGAGTTCAAGTGTGGTGACGACGGTTTCGCCTTGCTGTTTCCAGGTCAGGTGGATCCCTTTTGGCGGCAGCAGCGATGCTACCAGATCGAGGCCGGTGCCGAACGCGGACGGATGGTCCAGGCCGAAGCCGGGTGAAATATGCCCGGTGTTGTGGATGGTCAGCGCGATGGCGTCCGGGCGCGGTTCATGGCAAATCGCAATGCGGATCGGCTGATCCGGCGCGCTGTGTTTTGCAGCGTTGGAAATGAGCTCGTTCAACACCAGCGCCAACGGCACCGCTTCTTTTTCGTTAACGGTACAGCGTGCCCAGTTGTCGGGGATTTCTACTGTAATCGCTTTTTTCCACAGCGACTCAACCCCGGCCGCAATCGCGATTGTCAGTTCGCAAATGCGCACGTTGTCGGGCGAGGCCCGTCCCTGCAGGCCGTGGATCACGGCGACGCCCTTGACCTGGCTGATGGCGTGCTCGAGTAGCTCGGCCAGTTGCGGGTGCGCGTCCGCATACTGGCGCAGTACGCTGGTGATGCCATGCAGGTTGTTCTTGATGCGGTGATGCACCTCCCGCACCAGTGCATCGCGATGGGCGCTTTCTTCTTCCAGGCGGCTTTTTTCGACGCGATTGCGCTCGGTCAGGTCAATAAAAATCCCTTGCACCAATTTGCGCCCGCCGGCTTCGATCAGGGTGGGCCGGATTTCGACATCCAGTATCCGGCCATCCTTGCGCAGGACTTTGGTGGTGACCGGATCGGAGGTGCTACCGCTGGCAACGGCGGAAAAATGTTCTTTGACGGTGGGCAATTCGGCATCAGGGTGAATCTGCGGCACGGCCATGCGGCTGAGTTCTTCGCGGCCGTAGCCGAGCAGGACTTCTCCGGCATGGTTCACTTCTTCCAGGTTGCCGTGGATGTCCGCGACCAGGATAGCGTCGCTGGCATCCAGCAACAGCGCGCGATAGCGGGTCTCGCTGTCGCGGAGTTGCTGTTCCGCTTGCTTGCGCTCATTGAACATGACCGCGACAAACTGGCCGCACAAGGTCATTGTGATGCCGATCAGCCATAAATCCCAGCCGATGCTTCCCCCGTCACCTGACGGCAATCCCTGCAGATGGGCGATGGCGAGATACACCGCGTAAATCAGCAGCGCGATCAGCGCGGTCCCGCGTTGCCCCAGGCGAGCGGCGGCCCAGATAAAAAACGGGATCACCAGGATGATGTTGATCGGTCTTTCGAACAGGGTGCCGAAGGTGTGGCAGGTGATCCAGGTCAGGATGGTGGCAGCCAGCGCCAGGATGGCGGCTTCTGCCGGCCGCTTCAGCACCATGAAACTGTCTTTCGGGCGAGTAGCCAGCATCAGCAGGAGCGGCGTCAGCATCATGACCCCGATAAAACACGACATCCACCAGTTCATAAACATGTGGAAAAGATCCGCAGTCGGAATGTCGTCGGCCAGCATGTAGGCCGGCACGCCGATGATGGTGCTGGGCAAGGTGCCAACCAGTCCGGCGCACAGTACCAACCACCACAGGTCGCGCTGGCGCATCAACTGGATGTCGAAATTCTTTATGGCATGGTTAAGCAGCCAGACCCCCAGCAGCGGGTCCAACGTGTTGCCGGTTGCCGAGAGCACGCTGGCGAGTAGCGGGTCGCCAGCCAGTTGCGACCCGAGCAATGCGCCGGCAAACACGCCGGGCCAGAGGCAGCGTCCGTACAGCAGCATGCCGGCAATGGCGATGCCGCTGGGCAGCCAGATGAGGTCGCCAATGTTGTAGCTGGCCGATATTTCCAGAGAAAGCAGCAGTAGCAGCGCATAGGCGACAGCTAACACCACGTTGCGCAGAACATTTTTGTGGCTGAAGCAGTGCATGACCTTGGGCCAGACATCCTGGGCCAATTTTGTTTGTACTAGCAGTAGCGGGGATTTCAAAATGCCCATCGTGTGGTGTTCCTAATGTTCGCCCGCAAACTGATGTTGCCGCCAGGCTTCGTAAACCAGTACGGCGGCGGTATTGGCAAGATTCAAGCTGCGGCTGTTGGCCTGCATGGGCAATCTTAGTCGGCGTTCCGGGGCAAAAGTTTCAAGTATTTCCGCCGGCAGTCCCCGCGTTTCCGGCCCCAGCACAAAACCATCCCCGGCCTCGAATGCCACGCTGTCATAACGGGTGGCGCCCTTGGTGCTCAAGGCAAACAGCCGGATGTCACCCAGAGCCGACAAACACGCCTGCCAGTTTTCATGCACCTGCATGTCGGCGTATTCGTGGTAGTCCAGCCCGGCACGGCGCATGCGCTTGTCGTCCAGCGGGAATCCCAGCGGTTTCACCAGGTGCAGTGTCACGCCGGTATTGGCGCACAGGCGGATGATGTTGCCGGTGTTGGGCGGGATTTCAGGTTGGTAGAGAATCAGGTTAAACATGGTGGGGTAAGGTGCGTGCCGCCAGGCAACATTCTACCCGTGTTGCCCCTGCTTGTTTCAGTGTTTTTGCCAGTTCGTTGAGGCTGGCGCCGCTGGTCATGATGTCATCCACCACCAGCACTGACTTCCCGGCCATGTCCTGGGTGGCGGCAAAGATGCCTTTCACGTTTTTCGCCCGTTGCGCCAGCGGCAGGCTGGCTTGCGGCGCGCTGTGGCGGACGCGGACAACGGCATCCAGCGACAGTGGGTAGCCATTCAATGGCGCCAGCTTGCGGCAGATTTCCAGCGCCTGGTTGAAGCCGCGCTCCTGCAGGCGTTGCGGGTGCAACGGCATGGGGATCAGCAGGTCGGGCGGCGGCATATCTCGCAGCAGACGCGCCAATTCGCCCGCCACGATGTCGGCCATATGGAGCAGGCCGCGATATTTCAGCGCCTTGAGCAGCGCATCCATGGGGAAGTCGTAGGTGAAGGCCGCATGCGTGGCATCGAAGGCCGGGGGATGCCGCAGGCACTGGCCGCAGACCTCGCTGTGCGGCGTGGGCAGGGCGCACACCGGGCAGCTTGGCATGGCGTGCCGGGGCAGGTCGTCAACACATGCCGGGCATAACGGCGAGTTGCCCGCTGGCGCAGAACAAAGCAAGCAGCGCTGCGGTAGCAGGATTTGCGCCAATTTTGCGCAGATGTCAAATAATTGCTTCATGGATGGTTGACATAATACAATGCGGGCATTGTTAATTTTGCCATTATGCCCCCATGAACCAGATTGCTGCCGAATCCCACCCGCAAACGGAATCCGCCCATAAAAAATGGCGTGTCGCTGAAATTGCCGCCTTGCTGGAACTGCCGTTTTCCGACCTGATCCACCGCGCGCAAACCGTGCATCGCCAGCACTTCGACCCCAACGCGGTGCAAGTCAGTACCCTGCTGTCGATCAAGACCGGCGGCTGCTCCGAGGATTGCGGTTACTGCCCGCAATCGGCGCGTTACCACACCGGGGTGGAAAACGAGGATTTGCTGGCGCTGGATGAGGTGGTGGCTGCCGCCCGTGCGGCGAAGGAAAAAGGCGCTAGCCGCTTCTGCATGGGTGCTGCCTGGCGCGGCCCCAAGCAGCGCGACCTGGAGCCGGTGATGAAAATGATTGCCGAAGTGAAGGCGATGGGTCTGGAAACCTGTGCCACGCTGGGCATGCTCAAGGAAGGCCAGGCCGAGCAGTTGAAGGAAGCCGGGCTGGATTATTACAACCACAACCTGGATACCGCGCCGGAATTCTACGGCGAGGTCATCACCACCCGCACCTACCAGGACCGCCTGGATACGCTGGATGCGGTACGCGAAGCCGGCATGCACGTGTGCTGCGGCGGCATTGTCGGCATGGGCGAATCGCGCACCCAGCGCGCCGGGCTGATCGCCCAGTTGGCGAACATGGACACCCCGCCGGAATCGGTGCCGATTAACCTGCTGACCCAGGTGGAAGGCACGCCGCTATGCGGCACCGAGCCGCTGGACGAAATCGAGTTCGTGCGCACCGTGGCCGCGGCACGCATCACCATGCCGACCTCCCATGTGCGCCTGTCCGCCGGGCGCGGCCAGATGAGCGACGCGATGCAGGCGCTGTGTTTTATTGCCGGCGCCAATTCCATTTTTTACGGCGAAAAACTGCTGACCACCGGCAACCCGGACACCGATGCCGACCAGTTGTTGTTTGAAAAACTGGGTATCCACCCGGAATAAAAACGGATTCAACGGTTAATTGCCTTGTCCTTGCTTTCCGATCTCCAGCACGAACTCGACCAGCGCCAGGCCCAAGGCCTGTTGCGTCGCCGTCGCCTGCTGGAAAGCATGCAGGGTGCGCATATCAAGGTGGACGGCCGCGAGGTGCTGTCGTTTTGCAGCAACGACTACCTGGGGCTGGCCGCCCATCCGGCACTGGCGGTGGCGATCAAGCAGGCCGCGGACGCCAGCGGTGCCGGCAGCGGCGCATCCCACCTGATTACCGGGCATCACCAGTATCATCATGCGCTGGAACTGGCGCTGGCCGAGTTTGTCGGCTTGCCCCGCGCGTTGCTGTTTTCCACCGGTTACATGGCCAATATCGCCGTGGTCACCGCGCTGATGGGGCGCGCTGACGCGGTGTTCGCCGACAGGCTCAACCACGCGTCGCTCAACGACGCGGTGCAGTTGTCGCGCGCCGCGTTCAAGCGTTATGCCCACAACGACATGGCCGCGCTGGAGCATCTGCTGGCCACCTCCGATGCCAAACGCAAGCTGGTGGCGGTCGATGCCGTGTTCAGCATGGATGGCGACCTGGCGCCGGTGCCGCAGTTGCTGGCCTTGTGCGAGAAATACGATGCCTGGCTGCTGCTGGACGATGCGCATGGTTTTGGTGTGCTGGGCGCTGAAGGCCGCGGCATCTTGCAGCATTTTAATGTGCAAAGTCCTCGCATCATGTACATGGCCACGCTGGGCAAGGCGGCGGGCGTTTCCGGCGCGTTTGTCGCGGGGGATGCCACGCTGGTCGAATACCTGGTGCAAAGCGCACGCACCTATGTCTACACCACGGCGGCACCGCCGTTGTTGGCGGCAGGTTTGCTGCAAAGCTTGAAAGTGATGGCGGAAGAAGGCTGGCGGCGCGAGCGTTTGCAGGCGTTGATCCATGCCCTGCGTGCCGGACTGCACATGTCGTGCTGGCAGTTGCTGGAGTCACAAACTCCAATACAGCCGCTCATCATCGGCAGCAACGAAGAGGCACTCAGCGTCAGTGAGCGCTTATTGGAGCGCGGCATCCTGGTCCCCGCCATCCGCCCGCCCACGGTGCCGCAAAATACAGCGCGCCTGCGCATTTCCCTGTCGGCCGCGCATACGCTGGAAGACGTGATCCAACTCACGGAAGCCATTAATGACCTTGCACGTTGAAACGTCAGGCCATGGCCCCGATCTGGTGCTGCTGCACGGCTGGGGCATGCACGGCGGGGTATGGAACCCGGTCAAGGCGCAACTGGCGCAGCATTTCCGCCTGCATCTGGTGGATCTGCCCGGCTTCGGCCACAGCGCGGGGCACATGCCCGTACCGTATGCCTTGCAAACATTGGTGGATGCGGTGGCCGCACAGGTGCCGGACAACGCGCTGCTGTGCGGCTGGTCGTTCGGCGGGCAGGTGGCGATGCAATGGGCGCTGCAGCGGCCGCAGCAGATACGGCAACTGGTGCTGGTCAGCACCACGCCGAAATTCGTCAACGCGGGCGATTGGCAGCATGGCATCAACCAGTCCGTGTTCGACCAGTTTGCCGATGGCATCCAGCGTGATTACCAGCCGGCGATGACGCGCTTTCTCAGCCTGCAGGCGCAAGGCGGGGAAGATGCCCGCGACACCGTGCGCGGACTGCGCGAGCATTTTTTCCAGCGCCAGGCACCGTCGCCCGAAGCGCTGGCGGCAGGCCTGGCACTGCTGCAGGACAACGACTTGCGCGCGGCGGTGCCCGGTGTGCAACTGCCCACGCTAATCCTGCACGGCGAGCGCGACCGGGTAGTGCCGCCTGCATCCGGGGTGTGGCTGGCGGAACAGATGGGCAACACCCGGCTGGAACTGCAGCCGAAAGCCTCGCATGCCCCTTTCCTGTCGCATCCCAACTGGTTTGCGCAGACCTTGATCAAGCATTTGCAATGAATATGATGGACCCGAACCGATACATGCCGGACCCCTACACCATAGACAAGCGCCAGGTGCAGCACGCCTTCGGCCGGGCGGCCGCCACGTATGAAAAGTCCGCGGTGCTGCAGGCGGAAGTGCTGCAGCGCATGCTGGCGCGGCTCGATCTGGTCAAGCTTGCGCCGCACGTCATTGTGGATGCCGGTTGCGGCACCGGCATGGGTGCCCGCCAACTGGCGGCGCGTTATCCCGGCAGCCGGGTGGTGGCGCTGGATATCGCGCAGCCGATGCTGCAGGCGCTGGTTGCCGGCGCGCCGTGGGCCTCCAGATGGGCATCAAGGCTGACGGGCAAGGCGCGGCAGATGCCGCTATGCGCCGATATTGAAGCGCTGCCGCTGGCAGCCGGCAGCGCCGACCTGCTCTGGTCCAGCCTGGCCATCCAGTGGTGCAACGACCTGGACGTGGCGTTTGCGGAAATGCATCGCGTGCTGCGCCCGGAAGGTCTGCTGATGTTCAGCACCTTCGGCCCGGATACGCTGATGGAACTGCGGCAGTCCGCCGCCAGCGGTGCTAACCAGCATACCCACGTCAGCCGTTTTATCGACATGCACGACATCGGCGACGCGCTGGTCCGCGCCGGCTTTTCCGCGCCGGTGATGGACGTGGAACGCTTCACCCTGACCTATGACGATAGCCTGAGCGTGATGCGCGACCTCAAGGCCATTGGCGCCAACAACGCCACGACCGGCCGGCCGAAGGGTCTGGAAGGGCGAGCCTTCCTCAATAACCTGGCACAGGCGTACGAGCGCTTTCGCCAGACGGACGGCAAACTGCCGGCCACTTACGAAGTGGTTTACGGTCATGCCTGGAAGCCGTTAACCCTGCCTGACGGCTTGCAACCCATCAAATTCAGGCCGCGCGCGTGAGCCAGGGCTTTTTCATCACCGGCACCGATACCGGCGTGGGCAAAACCTTTGTTTCCTGCGCGCTGCTGCATGCCTTTGCCGCGCAGGGGTATCGCGTGGCGGGGATGAAGCCGGTGGCGGCCGGGTGCCGCAACCAGGAGGGCAGCCTGCTGTCCGAAGATGTCGAGCAACTGCAGGCCGCCAGCAACCTGCAGCTACCGGCGGCGCTGGTCAATCCCTATGCCTTTGAACCGCCCATTGCCCCGCACATCGCGGCAGCGGAAGCCGGGGTCGAGGTCAGCATCCCGGTGATCGTGGATCACTTCAAACAGCTGCAACAAAAAGCGGATATTGTGATCGTCGAAGGCGTGGGCGGCTTCTGCGTGCCGCTCAACACGACTGAAGATACTTCCGACCTGGCCGCGGCGTTGGGTCTGCCGGTCATCCTGGTGGTGGGCCTGCAGTTGGGGTGCATCAACCATGCCTTGCTGACGGCGCAGGCCATTCGCCACAAAGGGATGAGGCTGGCGGGCTGGGTGGCAAACCATGTTCACCACGACGGGATGGCTGCCAGCGAAGAAAATATCGCCACCTTGCAGCAACGGCTGGGTGCGCCGTTGATCGGGCTGCTGCCGCACGATCCCGCTGGCGCCTGTTCCGGAACGTTTAACTTGCAACAGTTGCCCATGCCGGTTGTATAATCGAAATCCGTGCGGGCCGGAATGGTCAAAACGAGCAATAATCCTATAAGATACAACAAAATAGAAACGAAAAGGATGCAAAAATGAAACAGCCGCTGGAGTCCTTGGCTCAATACCTGACGCTGCGCAAGCAGTTTTTCATTATTTCAGTGGTGGCGGTTGCCATTTTTGCCATCCGGCTGTTCGAGTCCGCGATGCCCATCGTGATTGTGCTGGTGGCGCTCAACGTCATTATCGCCCAGTGGTTCGGCGCCAACGCCCACCGCCGTTCCGAGGCTATCGGCAAGGCCATGCAGACCATGGCCGAAGGCGATTTGTCGCAGGATTTCGACCTGGTCGGCAAGGACGATTTTTCCTGGCTGGCCAAGGAATACGACAAGGCACGCGTAGGCACGGCCAACCTGATCTCTACCGTCCGCGATACCGCGCATGACCTGGATGATGCCTCCGAGGAAATGAGCAACATCGTGCAGCGGGCGGAAGCGGCGATTTCCAGCCAGGGCAAACATACCAGCCAGATCGTCGACAGCATCGTCTACCTTGCCGACCATACCAAGGAAGTGTCCGCCCAGGCCAACAAGGTGGTGTCCACCGCGCGCGAAGCCAACAATGCCGCGGTCAACGGCAGCCAAGTGGTGGGCAAGACCATCAGTGCGCTGGAGCATATTTCTACCGATGTGCGCGGCATCGCCGATTCCATCGATGCGCTGCAGGAAGAAATCACCAAGATCAGTTCGGTGATGCAGGTCATTCGTGAAATTTCCGAGCAGACCAACCTGCTGGCGTTGAATGCCGCCATTGAAGCGGCGCGTGCCGGTGAAGCCGGACGCGGGTTCGCCGTGGTGGCCGATGAAGTGCGCAAGCTGTCGCAGCGTACCGGCAAATCCACGGAGGAAATCTCCAACATCATCAGCAGCCTGCAAGCCAAGGCGCAGCAGGTCACCCAAACCGTGCAGGAAAAACAGGAAGAGGCCATTTCCGCTGCGGTCAATGCCAAGGCCGCCGATGAAGCGCTGCACGGCATCGTGAACTATGTCGAAACCATCGTCGGCATGTCGGATTCCATCGCCACCCTGGCGGCCGACCAGGAAAAAGCGGCCAGCGGCATCACCCAGGCCGTCAGCTACATCGGCGACTTGTCCAGGAAAACAGCGGAAGAAGCCAGCGCTTTCCACGACATGTCGGACAGCGTGCGCGGCAAGGCGCAAAACCTCAAGCAACTGGTATCCAGGTTCAAGCTGTGATTGATTGCAATAGGTAATTGCAACAGGCAAACAAAAGGCAACCCGAGGGTTGCCTTTTTTACTGGCTCAATACCCTGACTAGCTGGCTTGCTGCAGCGGAATATCCCGGCGCTTGTCCTTGATGCGGTTCATCGCGTCCACGTAGACCAGTTCCGGCTTGAATTTTTCCAGTTCCAGTTCGTTGTACACGGCGTAGGTAGCAATAATCAGGATGTCTCCCGGTGCCGCCTTGCGTGCAGCGGCGCCGTTCACCGAAATGATGCCGGAATTGCGCTGGGCGCGGATGGCATAAGTGGTGAAGCGCTCACCGTTGTTGACGTTATAAATCTCGATCTGCTGGTATTCGCGGATGTCGGCGGCTTCCAGCAGGGTTTCGTCAATTGCGCATGAGCCTTCGTAGTCCAGCTCGGAATGCGTCACGCGCACCCGGTGCAGCTTGGATTTGAGCATGGTTCTTTGCATCGTGTTCGGTTTCCTGAGTCATTGATTCAATTATTAGATTATAACTCAAAGGGATAATTCCCCCGAATCCGGAGTTTTTGGGCGCGGTTAACGGTCCTGCGCGTCGAAGCTGATGTTGTCGATCAGGCGCGTCCTGCCCAGCCTGGCGGCACCCAGCACCACCAGGCGATGCTCCTGCGCGGTCGGTGCCAGCAGCGTATCCGCCGACCTGATCTCGATGTAATCCACCACCCAGCCCAGTTGGGTCAGGTATTGCGCCGTCTGTGCCTGGATGGCGGAAAATGCGTGTTTGCCGCTTTTGACTGCCAGCACGACCTGCTGCAGCGTCTTGTGCAGGCGCGGCGCTTCCAGCCGCTCCGCCGGGCTGAGGTAGCCGTTGCGCGAACTCATCGCCAGGCCGTCGGTTTCCCTGACGGTTTCGCCCGCCTGGATCTCCACTGCCAAGGCCAGTTGCTGCACCATCTGGCGGATGATGAACAGCTGCTGGAAATCCTTGCTGCCAAACACCGCCACCTGCGGCTGCACCAGGTTGAGCAGTTTCAATACCACCGTCGCCACGCCGCGGAAATGGCCGGGGCGCGCTGCGCCGCACAGTTCGTTGGCGATCGGCGGCGGCTCGACGAATACCGTTTGCGGCTGCGGGTAAAGCTCCGCTTCGGATGGCGCGAACAGTACGCTGGTACCGATCGCGGCGAGCTTGTCGCAGTCCGCCTGCAGCGTGCGCGGGTAGCTGGCCAGGTCTTCGTTGGCGCCGAATTGCAGCGGGTTGACGAAAATGCTGACCACCACGCAGGCCGCGTGTTGCTGCGCCTGTTTCACCAGCGCCAGGTGCCCGTCATGCAGGTTGCCCATGGTCGGCACAAAAGCGATGCGCGGCTCGCCGGCCAGCCGCGCGCGCAGTTCGGCAACGGTGGTGACAACGTCCATCAGAAGCAATGCTCCGGGCCGGGGAAACTGCCGTCCTTGACCGCCTGCACATAAGTCGCCAGTGCCGCCTGCACGCTGCCGGCGCCTTGCAGGAAGTTGCGCGCGAATTTCGGCGTTTTGCCGGGGTAGATGCCCAGCATGTCGTGTAATACCAGCACCTGGCCGTCGCAGTCCTTACCGGCGCCGATGCCGATGGTGGGGATGCTTAAATCCCGGGTGATCTGCTGCCCCAGGTCGGCGGGGATCATTTCCAGCACCAGCAGGCTGATGCCCGCCTGCTGCAGCGCCAGCGCGTCGTCGTGTATTTGCCGCGCGCTGTCGGCATCCTTGCCCTGCACCTTGTAGCCGCCCAGTTCGCGTACCGACTGCGGGGTGAACCCGAGATGGCCGCATACCGGGATATGGTGCTGCACCAGGTGGCGCACGATTTCGGTTTTGCGGCCTTCCAGCTTGACCATGTGCGCGCCGGCGTCCAGCAGTTGGCTGGCGCTTTCCAGCGCCTGCTCCGGCGTGTTGTCGCTGCCGTAGGGCAGGTCGCTGATAATCAGCGCCGAAGCAGCATGTGCCGCGACGCAATCGGTGTGGTACAGCATGTCCTGCAGGGTCACGCCCAGCGTGTCGCTGCCGCCCTGCAACACCATGCCCAGCGAATCGCCGACCAGCAGCACCTCCACGCCGGCGGCTTCCATCAGCTGGGCAAAACTGGCGTCGTAGCAGGTGAGCACGGCAATTTTCTCGCCGCGCTGCTTCATGGAGATCAGGTTGCCCGGCGTGGTCATTGCAGGTTGGGGTAGAAGTATTCGCGGCGTCCGCGGATTTTGGCGATGCGGTCGATCAGGTATTGCAGCGCGTCGTCGCTGGCGCCGATGTCCAGGTGTTCGTTGTTGACGATGAGCAGCGGCGAACCTTCGTACTGGTGGAAAAAATCGCTGTAGCTGGTGGCCAGCCGCTCGATGTAGCTGCGGCCGATGGTTTGCTCGTAGGCAATGCCGCGCTTCTCGATGCGCTCCATCAGCGCATCCACCGGCGTTTGCAGGTAGACGATGAGGTCGGGCGGCGTGATCTGCACCTGCAGGTGCTGGTAGATAGTGCGGTACAGCGCGAATTCCTCGTCGTTCAGCGTCAACCGCGCGAACAGCGGGTCTTTTTCCAGGAAATAGTCAGCAATGGTGGCGCGGCGGAACAGGTCGGGCTGGTTCAGTTCGCGCAACTGCTCGGTGCGCTGGAACAGGAAAAACAGCTGCGTCGGCAGCGCATGGCGGTCCGGGTTCTCGTAAAAGCGCTTGAGGAACGGGTTCTCCTCGGCGTTTTCCAGCACCAGCCGGGCATCCAGCTTTTCCGCCAGGCGCTTGGCCAGCGTGGTTTTGCCGCTGCCGATGGGGCCTTCGATGACGATATACGGATATTTCTCGGTAATGTTCATGCGATCTTTTCCACGCCTTGCGGGGGTAGCTTTTGCGCCAAGTCTATCACGCGGCCATGGCCTTTAATCTGCAAATCGGGCGCAATTTCGGCCAGCGGATGGAGCACAAAACCGCGTTCCTGCATCCGCGGGTGCGGCAGCGTCAGTTCCGGCGTATGCAGGGTCAGGTCGTCGTACAGCAGCAGGTCGAGGTCCAGCACGCGCGGCGCATTGGGGAACGGCCGCTCGCGGCCTTGTCGGGTTTCCGCCGCCAGCAGCGCGCGCAGCAGTTCGGGCGCGCCGAGTTCGGTGTCGATTTCGGCAACGGCGTTGATGAAGTCGGGCTGGTTGTCGTAACCCACCGGGGCCGTGCGGTAGAGCGAAGAGCGCTTGACCAGTTGCGTGCCCGGCAACCGCGCCAGCAACTCGAAGCCCTGAATCACCTGCTGCGCCGGGTCTTGCAGGTTGCTGCCCAGCGCCACAAACGCCCGATGGCTCATTCCGCCGCGGGTGCAGCAGGCTTGCTGCCGGGCTTGCGCCGGCGGCGGCGCTTTTTCGGGGTGGTGTCCGGCTGCAGCATCTGGTTGCGCGTGTTCATGTCGGCATGGGCGAAGGTGTCCCACCACTCGGCCAGGCTCATGTCCAGTTCGCCGGATTCGCAACGCAGCAGCAGGAAATCGTAACCGGCGCGGAAACGCTCGTTCTCCAGCAGGCGGAACGGGCGCTGCCCGGCGCGCTGCTCAAAGCGCGGCTGCAGGCTCCAGATTTCCTTCATGTTGACGGCATAGCGCTTGGGAATCGCCAGTTTTTCCGCCTGGATGTCGGAAACGTCGTGCATCGCCTGGTGCAGTGCCGCAATCGGCCGTTCTCCGGCTTTTTGATATTTCTGCCAGGCGGCCAGCACTTCGTGCCACAACAGGCAGGCGAACAGGAAAGCCGGCGACACCGGTTTGTCCTCCAGCACGCGCTGGTCCGTATTCTTCAGCGCCAGGTTGACAAAACGCTCGCCCATGGGCTGCTCCAGCACCACGTCCAGCAACGGCAGCACGCCGTGGTGCAGGCCGTGCTTGCGCAAGGCATTGGCGCTTTCCATGGCGTGGCCGGACAAAAACAGCTTGAGCATTTCGTCGAACATGCGCGACGGCGGCACGTCCTGCAACAGGTCGGCCATGCTGGCGATCGGCGCCTCCGAAGCGCGGTCGATCCTGAACCCCAGCTTGGCGGAAAGCCGCACCGCGCGCAGCATGCGCACCGGGTCCTCGCGGTAGCGCGTTTCCACGTCGCCGATCACGCGCAACACACCTTTCTTGATGTCGTCCACGCCGTGGTGGTAATCCCACACCTCTTCGGTGCTGGGGTCGTAATACAGCGCGTTGATGCTGAAATCGCGGCGCACCGCGTCTTCTTCCTGCGAGCCGAATACGTTGTCGCGCAGGATGCGGCCGCTGTCGGCCACCTGGGCGTTGTCGTCCTCGCTCGAATGGTGGCCGCGGAAGGTGGTGACCTCGATGGTCTCCGCGCCGTACATCACATGCACGATGCGGAAACGCCGGCCGATGATGCGCGACCGGCGGAAAATCTGGCGCACCTCCTCCGGCGTGGCATTGGTGGCAATGTCGAAATCCTTGGGCGTTTTGCCCAGCATCAGGTCGCGCACCGCGCCGCCGACGATAAACGCCGCGAACCCGGCTTTCTGCAGGCCGTCGATGGTTTTCAGCGCGGCGTTGCTGATGTGGCGCTTGTCAATGCCGTGGGTGCGTTTGCTGAATTTCTGGGCAGCGGAAGAATGATGGGAAGCGCGGTTCTTTTTGGGTTTGAAAACTTTTTGCAGCAGCTTGCGTATCATTGAGATGGCGTGGGAGTTGGTGTTGATTAACGCCATGGATTATAACGTAAACAAGGCGCTACTACGTCATTCCGGCTAATGCCGAAATTCAGGTTCCCTCTCCCTTGATGGGAGAGGGCTAGGGTGAGGGTGGGAAGCTACCTGTTTAGCTAAAGTGGGCAGTAAAAACCGTCGGTCTCGCCCGACTGGCGAACTTCTTTCTTTTGCCTGTCCAAAAGAAAGAAGTCAAAGAAAAAGACACCCTCCGCCGCGCCGCCTGCGGCGGTTCCCTGCGCTGCTCGCCAAGCCGGGCGGGGAGCTAAACTCGGGCTGCGCCCTCAGACACCGCTCCCCGAAACCTCCCGCCTTGGCTGTGCTGCTAGGCGCGGCAGAAGGGGAAAGGGTGGTGGTTGACCGTGGGTAGGGCGTCAATAAGCAAAGCGCATTGCGCCGGATGAAAAGCCAAACATACGGTGCAATGCCTTTCAGTTATTGCGCCCTAGGAGTTCTGACGGGTTCGTCAATTTGTTTCACCACAGCCTTAACCAAGCTGGAAATTTTTTTGCTGTTGCTTTCTGAGCGAAAAGCTTTTCTCTTTTCTTTCTCCACTTTTTTCAGAGAGCCGCGCCCAATAAACGGGTTAAGAAGTTGAACGGATTTTTTGTCTTCAATCGCTTTTTGAATCGCTTCGTTTAGCCAGCGCTCCATCTCATTGATGTTGTCGATGCACGCGCGCCTTGCGGTAGCGTCTTCTGGATAGTCATCGAAGTGTTCGAAAATGTAAGTGTAGTCACGTTCCTCATGGTTTGGAATTTTGTTCCGAACTTGGCTATGAATCTCGTTGTATGAGAAATGGTTTCCGCAACGGGAAATCATCGGGTTGCAACCCTCGCGATTGTCACCGGTTTTGCCAATATACAAGTGCGTATCGTTGTCCGATTTTGCGACGACAACATATACAGCGAACTTTCGCATCAGGCTTTCTCTAGGTAACGTAAAAATGTATGGCATAGATTGACTAACGTGGAGCTAAACGATCTGCGCGGCTTTCCGCGCAGATCCGGTTGAGCGCAGGGTTATGCGGATGCGACACGGCCAAAGATCTCGTCTGTTCTATGCAAGAGTGTCATCGAGTAATTAGTAAAGCCGACCAACGCGTCGTCAAACACTTCGATTGCATATAGCAGTAGAGAGCGTGACAAATCTCTGTCAATTGTCGTTCGCGGGCTACGGAGCGCTCCATTTCGTCTTTCGAAGTACAGCGACGACTCTCGAAGAGCCAACAGCTCTTTGCTATGTGACATTTCCAAGATTCGAATGAGAGTTGTTTCGCCGATTGCCGCCTGTAAACGCTGCCCCATAGAAACGGTGGGCATAGCCGCCATTTGGTGTTTCTTTCCGTGATCGTAGAAGATGTTGTTCTTCCGCCGCTCTGGGTCTGAGCCTCCGGCGGTGAAGGCTCCAAGATGGGCCTTGGCTGTTTCCTCAATCGCTGTTATCGCCAAGAAGGTGGCAGTGGAATAGCCCTTGCGCTGAAAGATAGTTTCGCTTTCCTCGAGTAACAAAACAACATGCTCGCAAGCCAAGTTGAACTCTTCGACTGATTCAATCAGACGACCAGAAGAGGCAAAGAGTGACAGGACTTCCGAGATTTCCATCTCAATCCGCATAACGTAATTTAAACATCATAAATACTACAACAACATCTTCTCTACCCCGCCGTTATTCGCCTTGGCTACATATCCATGCAACCAGTCTGTAGGGTGCGGCATCCGCACCAAATGGTACGTATAACACATCATAAATATAAATACACGCAACAGATGTAATTATAACCAAATGAATTTATTGAAAAATTAAGATTGTTTGCGTCGATATGGGCGTGAAAAGACAACTCCTTATGAATCCCTGCGAGCGGGTTCATTTTTCTGAACTGAAAGGAGGAAAAGAAATAGTGCGGCGAAGAATGTTTTTTTGGATTGCAACGATTGCGCCGGAGAAATTGGCGCTCCTGGCCAGTCTCGTTTTGAAAATTCTGTCCTGAAAACGGAGCAGGGTGCCCTTGGCATCCTGCTCCAATAACTACAACAGCACCTTCTCCACCCCGCCGTTATTCGCCTTCGCCACATACCCCTGCAACCAGTCTTCGCCCAGCAGGTGCTTGGCCATTTCCACCACGATGTAGTCGGCTTCGATGCCGGTGTCGTCGCTGTATCTCGACAAGCCTTGCAGGCAGCTGGGGCAGGAGGTGAGGATTTTTACCGGCATTTGCGGTTCGCCGGGGGTGAGGCCCATCTGGCCCAAGCCTTTTTCCAGTTCTTCCTGTTTGCGCATCTTGACCTGGGTGGCGATGTCGGGGCGGGCGACGGCGAAGGTGCCGGATTCGCCGCAGCAGCGGTCGTTGAGTTGCACTTCGCTGCCGATCAGGTCGTTGGCGACTTTGATGCCGGAATAGGTTTTCATCGGCGTGTGGCAGGGTTCGTGGTACATGTATCTGGTGCCGGTGATGCCTTCCAGTTTCAGCCCTTTTTCCAGCAGGTATTCGTGGATGTCCAATAAACGGCAGCCGGGGAATATCTTGTCGAATTCGTATTTCAGCAACTGGTCCATGCAGGTGCCGCAGGAGACGATCACGGTCTTGATGTCGAGGTAGTTGAGCGTGTTGGCGACGCGGTGGAACAGTACTCTATTTTCAGTCGTGATCTGCTGGCCTTTGTCGTGGTTGCCGGCGGAGGTTTGCGGGTAGCCGCAGCACAGGTAGCCGGGCGGCAATACCGTAATCGCGCCGACCTCAAACAGCATGGCTTGCGTGGCCAGGCCGACCTGGCTGAACAGGCGCTCGGAGCCGCAGCCGGGGAAGTAGAACACGGCTTCGGCATCCTCGCCCGCCTTTTGCGGGTTGCGGATAATAGGAATCATCGTATCGTCTTCGATGCCTAACAATGCCCTGGAGGTCTTGCTCGGCATTTTTTTCGGCATTGGGCGATTGAGAAAATGGATCACCTGCGCCTTGATTTCCGGCTTGCCCAGGGTGGAGGGCGGCTGGCGCTTGAAGGTATTGACCGCGGGCAGCAGGCGCTTGGCCAGGTTGGCGGCCAGGCGTTGCGCGGCGTAGCCGAACTGGATCATGCCGCCGCGCAGCAGTTTGATGGTGGCGGGGTCCTTGGCGTTGAGGAAAGCCATGCCCAGCGTGGTGCCGGGGTTGAAGTTCTTTTTGCCTTGCTTGCGCAGGAAGTTGCGCATGGCGATGGATACGTCGCCGAAATCGATGTCCACCGGGCAGGGCTTCAGGCAGCGGTGGCACACCGTGCAATGGTCGGCAACGTCGTTGAACTCGTCGAAGTGTTTGATGGAGATGCCGCGCCGGGTCTGTTCCTCGTACAAAAACGCCTCGATCAGCAGCGAGGTGCCGAGGATCTTGTTGCGCGGGCTGTACAGCAAATTGGCGCGCGGCACGTGCGTGGTGCACACCGGCTTGCACTTGCCGCAACGTAAACAATCCTTGATCGAATCGGCGATTTCGCCGATTTCCGATTGCTCCATGATCAGCGATTCGACTTCCAGCAGCGCGAACGACGGCGTGTAGGCGTTGCGCAAGTCGGCGCCCGCCATCAGCTTGCCCTTGTTGAAGCGGCCTTCCGGGTCGACTTTGCGCTTGTATTCGGCAAAGGTGTCGATCACCTGCCGGTCGAGGAACTCCAGCTTGGTGATGCCGATGCCGTGCTCGCCGGAGATCACGCCGCCCAGGTCGGTGGCCAGTTGCATGATGCGCGCCACGGCGTGGTTGGCCTCCTGCAGCATGGCGTAGTCGTCGGAATTGACCGGGATGTTGGTGTGCACGTTGCCGTCGCCGGCATGCATGTGCAGCGCCACGAACACGCGGCTTTTCAGCACAGTTTTGTGGATTTCGTCGAGGCGCTCGAGGATTTTCTGGTATTCGCGGCCGGTGAAAATCTGGTGCAGGGTGCGGCGCACTTCGCGCTTCCACGAGATGCGCAATTCCCGGTCTTGCACCGCGCGGAACACGTTGGCGAAATTGCCCAGGCCCAGTTGCGCCAGCGTTTCTTCGGCCAGGTGGCCGAGCGCGGTTAGCGGCGAGTCCATGTGCTGCAGGATATGGCTCCAGCGCTGACGGGTTTCCGCGAGGTGCGCCAGCGCCAGCTTGCGTTTGGATTCCAGCAGTTCCGGGTCGTTGGCGGTTTCCTCGTCCTTGAGCAGCGGCAGCTCGCCCTGCAAAAAGGCTTCCAGTTCGTCCAGCAGGCGCAGCTTGTTGTTGACCGAGAGTTCGATGTTGATGCGTTCCACACCGTCGGAATAATCACCCAGCCGGTCCAGCGGGATCACCACGTCTTCGTTGATCTTGAACGCGTTGGTGTGCGCGGCGATGGCGGCGGTACGGGCGCGATCCAGCCAGAATTTCTTGCGCGTTTCGGCGCTGACGGCAATAAAGCCTTCACCGCCGCGGGCGTTGGCCAGGCGCACGATGTGCGACGCCGCGGCGCCCACGTCGTTTTCGCTGTCGCTGGCAATGTCGGCAATCAGCACCATTTTCGGCCGCTCGGTGCGGCTGGCCTTGGTGGCGTAGCCCACGGCCTTCAGGTAGCGCTCGTCCAGGTGTTCCAAGCCTGCCAGTAAAGTTGTGCCGTTGCTGTCCAGGTAATCCTTGATCTCGACGATGGCCGGCACCGCCAGCGACACCGAGCCGAAAAATTCCAGCGCGATGGTGCGCACATGCTGCGGCATCTTGTGCAGGATGAAGGTGGCGCTGGTGATCAGGCCGTCGCAGCCTTCCTTTTGTATCCCCGGCAGCCCGGCCAGGAATTTATCGGTGACGTCCTTGCCCAGGCCCGCCTTGCGGAAATGCGGCCCCGGGATGGTCAGCGTTTCTTCGCCGAGCTTGGTGGTGCCGTCTTCCTTGAAGCGCTCGATGAGGAAAGTCGCCACGGCCGCATCGTGTATCTTGCCCAGGTTGTGGTTGACGCGGGTGATCTGCAGCCATTCCGCATCCGGCGTCACCATGCGCCACGAGGCCAGGTTGTCCAGCGCGGTGCCCCACAGCACGGCCTTCTTGCCGCCGGCGTTCATCGCCACGTTGCCGCCGATGCAGGAGGCGTCGGCCGACGTCGGGTCCACGGCGAATTCGAAACCGGCGTCGGAGGCGGCTTCCATCACGCGGCGGGTGACCACGCCGGCGCCGCAATGGATGGTGGGCACCTGCCCGGTGACGCCCGGCAGGTGGGTGCGCTGCACGCTGCCCAGGGTATCCAGTTTTTCAGTATTGATCACGGCCGACAGCGGCGTCAGCGGCACCGCGCCGCCGGTGTAGCCAGTACCGCCGCCGCGCGGGATGATGGTGAGGCCGAGTTCGATACAGGCGCGCACCAGTGCCGCGGTTTCCTGCTCGGTATCCGGGGTGATCACCACGAACGGGTATTCCACGCGCCAGTCGGTGGCGTCGGTGACGTGCGACACGCGCGCCAGGCCGTCGAACTGGATGTTGTCCTTGCGCGTCAGGCGGCTGAGCCGGGACAGGGTTTTTTTGCGCAGCGCAGCGGTCTGGCGGAAATCTTCTTCAAACCGGGCCACGGCCTGGCGCGCGGCTTCGATCAGCGTGTTGACGCGCGGGTTGCCCTGGCTACGCTCGTCGATGGCGTTGATGCGGTGGTGCAGCGCTTCGATCAGCGCGGCGCGGCGCTTGGCGTTGGCGAGCAGGTCGTCCTGCAAATACGGGTTGCGCGACACCACCCACAAATCCCCCAGCACCTCGAACAGCATGCGTGCGGAACGACCGGTCTTGCGCTCACCGCGCAGCTCGTTCAGGATTTCCCAGGAGGACTCACCCAGGAAGCGAATGACAATTTCGCGGTCGGAGAATGAGGTGTAGTTGTAAGGGATTTCGCGCAGGCGGGTGGTCATTGCGGCTTGATGCGTATGAAAAAAGAGGCATTATAAGCCTTTGCCGGCACGCTATAAACGGTGGCGTGAGTAGGGCTACCCTATCCCCCGGGCGGCCTGGTCGAAAAAGCGGCTGAACGGCGCCGGCTGCCCGACATGGTAGCCCTGCACGTAATCCACGCCGA
Source organism: uncultured Methylophilaceae bacterium (assembly GCA_964511385.1). GTDB lineage: Bacteria > Pseudomonadota > Gammaproteobacteria > Burkholderiales > Methylophilaceae > CAILHX01. Next base: position 178,845 of record CAZEFE010000001.1, read on the forward strand.
ATGTGCGCAGCAGTTCCAGGGTGGCGGCGTCTTCCACATGTTCCGCCACGATTTTCTTGCCGTAACCGCGGGCCAGTTCCACCATGGCGCGCACGAAAATCTGGTCGTCCGGTTTCTCCGTCAGGTTGTGGATGAAGGAGCCGTCGATCTTGATGTAGTCCACCGGCAGGTGTTTCAGGTAATAAAAAGACGCGAAGCCGCTGCCAAAATCATCCACCGAAAACGCGCATCCCAGGTCTTTCACCGCATGGATGAATTTCTGCGCGGTGGCGAAATCGGCAATGGCCGCCGTTTCGGTGATTTCGAAAATGATCCGGCGCGGATCGATATGGCTGACCAGGATGGTTTGGCGCAAGGCGTTGAGCAGCGTGGTGTTGCCGATATTCGCTCCCGACAGGTTGATGGCGAACACGGTTTGCTGGTACTGCTCCGGCAGCGAGGCCAGCAGCCGCAAGGTTTTCTGCATGATCCAGTTGTCCAGCCCGCGGATCAGCCCGCTCAGTTCCGCTACCCCCATGAACAGTTCAGGCAGGGCGAGTTCGCCATCATCCAGCCTCAGCCTGATCAGCGCCTCGTAATGCTGGACGGTGTTGTCGGCCAGGCCCATGACCGGCTGCAAATACAGTTCGAACTTGTCTTCCGCCATGCCGTGTTCGATGCGTTTTTCCCAGGTCATGGAATCCAGCAACTGCTCGCGCACGTTTTCGCTTTGCGAGAACACATGCCAGGAGCCACGCTGCCGCTGCTTGGCCTGGTACATGGCGATGTCGGCCTGGGTCATCAGTTCCGGGACGCTGATGTCCTCGTTGGAGAAATAGGCGATGCCGATGCTGGCGGAAGTGCGCTGGTTGACGCCCAGGTCCTCCAGCCCGATATTGCCCAGTTGCGCGTTGATACGTTGCGCCACACCCAGCGCCCCGGCGCGACTGGAATCCAGCGTGGCAATAGCGAATTCGTCGCCGCCCATGCGCCCGAGGATGTCCACGTTGCGCAACACCTTGTGCAATTCGCCCACCACGCGCAGCAGCAGCGTGTCGCCTGCCTGGTGGCCGCGCGTGTCGTTGATGTTCTTGAAATGGTCCAGGTCCAGGTACAGCAGCGCACCTTGCAGGCTGTGGCGCTTGGCGGTTTCCTGCATGTGTTCCAGTTCGGCCTGGAAACGGCGGCGGTTGAAGCAGCCGGTGAGCGGGTCGTGGTCGGCCAGGTAAGCCAGCTTGCTTTCGTTCTGGATGCGTTCGGTAATGTCCACGCCCATGGACAGCAGCAATCCTTCTTCGCCGGCGCTGCCCTGCAGGCGGGTATGCACCCAGGAAACGGTATGCGGATTGCCATCGGCGCCGGTCAATTCCGATTCATGGCGGAATTCGTTCAGCGTCGAAGCCAGCACCTGCTGCAACTGTTCGTGCGCCTCGGCGCCGGCCCCATGCAACGGGACGGAATCGGCCAGCGGCTGGTTGCGCAGTTCGTTTTCGGTCAGGCCCATCAGCGTGGTTCCGTAGCGATTGACGGTGAGGATATTGCCGTCGCTGTTACTGACGATGATGACCGCCTGCGCATGGTCGAGCAGGCTGGCGGCAAAGGCTTTTTCTCGCAACACCTGGCCCAGGCTGCGTTGCAGGGCATGGGTGCGTTCGGACACATCCTGTTCCAGCCCCTGCAGGCGGTGGGAAAGCGAGATGGCGGCATTGTTCAGTACGTCGACCTCGTCATGCCACTTGATGTGGCCGCGCGTGGCAACGGCGTTGCGGAACTGCTCGAACGAACTGAGACCGAGCAGCGGCAGCGCGTTGACGGTGCGCAGCATCCGCCCCAGCGGCTGCGCCAGCAGCGCGTACAACAGCGCCAGCGTCAGCGCCGAGCCGCACAGCACCATGAGCACGCCGCGCCAGGCCGTGGCGCGTACTTCCGCCAGCCCGCGGGTCACATCCTCGACCATCAGCAGGTGGACGCCGGGAATCCGGTTTTCCTGGCGTAGCACCAGTGGCAGCAACTGCCAGGTTTTTTCCCCCTGTTCGACCAATTGCCCCGTGGCCGGGATGGTGCGCGGGTCGTGGAGCCTGGCGGCATGGCTCAGTACGGCAAGGCTGCTGTCCGGGGTGGAGGCTGCTTCTACCCGCACGCCCCATTTTACCCACGGCTGGCTGGCGGATTGGCGGCCGTTTGCCGGCATGTCCGCCAGCAGGATGATGTCGGCACTGGAAATGGTGCGGAACGCCAGCACCGTGTCGGCGAGCGATGCACCGACCGCCAGCACGCCCGATACCTTTTGGTGGGAGAGTGTGGGTGCCAGTGCCACCATGCGGCAGACCGGGGCGCAGGCAATAAAGCTGAGCGGTGTTTCCTCGCGGATGCTTTTTTGCAGCGCGGCCTGCCACTGTTCCGACAGGTCGAGCACGGCGTTGTCGCTGCTCCAGTGCGCCAGCGGCTGTGCCGTGGCATCAAACAGCCAGGCTTCCTCCAGGCCAATATCGAATTGCAGCGCGGACCAAGTTTCATTCCAGTGCTGGCGGAATGTGCCCATCTCGCGCGGAGTGGGGATGTCATGGGTTGCGGCGAGCGCGGGAGCAACCGCGGCGATACGTTTAAGGTGCTGGTGCTGGTGACCGAGCAAGCCATTAATCTGATAAATGGCGGTTTCGCGCACAGTCTTGCGCGCTGCTTGGTATTGACCTAACAGGTGCTGGTAGGAAATCCATGCCAGGAAGGCGCTGATGAATACGGTGAGCAATGCCAACACCAGCACCAGCCGCCAGCGCAGGCTGAAGAAGCGCTGGGGGGGAAGGTCGGAAATGGGTTGGGTTGGCATGATATTAGAAATGGTAGGAGCCCAATAGCATCAGCATGTTCCAGTCGCGTTCCAGATCGGCGGCTACCGGGTTGTCCAGCGGTGACAAGCCGCCGGTTCCCTTGGCGTGGTGCCATTCGGTGCGCAGCATGAAGCCGGGCGTCACGTCGTAACGCAACCCCACGATCCAGTCATGGAGATATTGTCCATGGGACGGCAGCCCTGTTCTGGCGGCAAATTGTTTACCGCTGGGGTCGTCCTTGTCCGAGGTGATGTTGTCGTAGCGCAGCAGCATTTCCCATTGTGGCATGAAGCGATATTGTGCCTGCACGTACCAGTCCTCGGAGGTGCTGTCCAGCAGGGTGATCCCGCCACTCACTATTTTTCCCTTGCGCTGCGAATATTCGCCAGTCAGGGTGATGTATTCATTGGTGTATTGCAAAGACAGGATCCATGGCTTGAATTTCATGTCTCTTCTGGGATTAGGGTCGCCCTGGCCGGGGTGGTAGACCGATTTATGCGGATCGTAAGAGAATCCGCCGCGCCATTGCTTGTCGTTGGTTTCATAGAGTACGCGGATACCGGTGGTCAATCCGTTCTGGTCCAGCTCGCCGGGCGCGTGTGGCGCCACCAGGGAAGCCTTGTTGCTGCGGTCATCCAGAGGCAGGCTGATGATGCCGGTAATGGCTTCGAGCGTTCCGCCGGGCACGGCCAGGTTGCCGTAAACATGTATCCCGTCGCCAGACAGCGCCAGTTTGCGCAGGGAGTCAAAATAGATCGGTTGCGGTACGATGATGCCGGGCCGGGTAAAGGCGACGTCGCGGGTGTCGGTGTACAGGCCGTAGGGATTTTTCATGCGCCCCAGGCGCACGCCGGCCTTGTTTTCCGCGCTGCTGAGCAGGGTGAGGTCAACAAAGGCGTAGTCCAGCCACAATTCACCGTCGTCCATTTCGCCGGCGCGGCGCGAAATCAGCTGTGCCGAGAGTTGGATGCCGGGGGTGACGCGGTAGGAGCCGTTGAGGCCGATTTCGCGGAAATCGAAACTGACGTGGTCGCTGCTGCTGCCGTACCAGTTGTTGTTGGTGCTGGCCACCAGCCCCTGGGTGAAGAAACCGTGCACCTGCCCCTTGCCGTCGCCCCAGTCCATGGCCGGTGCCGAGGGCGGGAACGCGAGCAGACATAACGCCAACCAGGGTAGGATCCGCTGTCGATTCGGCTTATTCATGGCGATCGCTCCTCAATTCCAGTTTGCGCATTCTGGTGGTATCTGCCCGTTCTTTTGACACGTATCCCACCGCGCCCGGCGTCGCGGCGATGCGCGCCAGCATTTCGTCCTCATTGGCGACTTCGATCGGCGCCTGCCCGGTACCGGAATACACCTGGCGATCCCAGGCCGTGCGCAACTGGTGGGGGAAGATGTTCAGGATGGTTTTGCAAAAGACATCGTGCAGCGGGTGGCGGTCGGGCAGTACGTACACTTTGACGGCACGGCCGTCCGGCCATTGCGGTGAGCGCATGCCGAACAGGCCGCGTGCCTGGTTCAGCGTGATGGAGGTCTGGAGGACATCGGCATGGGCGACGATGACCGGCTCGCCTGCAGGCAGCGCTGGCTGCGACCAAAGTAATACCCATGCCAGCAACAGCCCGCCAAGCCAGTTCGATGGGTAAAAGGTTCGGAGCACTTGCAGATAACCGTAAACCAATGACAAGCTCATGCTATCACAATAGATGTGACTGATTGTCGAGGGTGGACAGCAACGGATTGAGTTTTTCGTGGTTAACGGTACACTCGCAGCGTTTGTGAACGAATACGGAGCATTATGAAAATCTGGCTACCTATCGCGGTGATTGCCCTGCTGGCCGGCTTGTGGCTGGCCCTGGACAACCCTGACCGCGCGCCGCAGGTGTCGCTTTCCACGCTGGAAGGCAAGACGCTGGCCCTGGACAGCCTGCAGGGCAAGGTGGTGCTGGTCAATTTCTGGGCCACCAGCTGCCCCGGCTGCATCAAGGAAATGCCGGGCCTGGTGCAGACCTACCGCGACTATCATGGCAAAGGTTTTGAAACGGTGGCGGTGGCGATGTCATACGACCCGCCTTCCCACGTGCTGAACTATGCCCGGAAAAACGCGCTGCCGTTTATCGTGGCGCTGGATGCCGATGGCGGTGCCGCACAGGCGTTTGGCAACGTACAGGTCACCCCGACGTCATTCTTGATCGACCGGCAGGGCAAGGTCGTGCGGCGCATCATGGGCGAGATCGATTTTGCCGCGTTCCGCCGCGAACTGGACGACTTGCTCAAGGCGCGCTGATGCTCTGGGTCAAGGCGCTGCACATTGTTTTTGTCACCAGCTGGTTCGCCGGGCTGTTTTACCTGCCGCGCCTGTTCGTCAACCATGCCATGGTGGACGACCCCGCCACGCTGCAGCGCCTGGAGTTGATGGAGCGCAAGCTGTACCGCTTCATGACGCCGCTGGCGGTGTTGGCGCTGGGTTTCGGCTTGTGGTTGTGGCTGGGTTACGGCATCACCGGGGCATGGATGCATGCCAAGCTGGCGCTGGTGGCCGTGCTGGTCGGCTATCACCACTATTGCGGCAGGCTGCTGCGCGATTTTGCGCAGGGGCGCAACCGCCGCAGCCATGTGTGGTACCGGTTTTTTAATGAAATTCCGGTGCTGGTGCTGTTTGTTGTGGTGATTCTGGTTGTGGTCAAGCCGTTCTGACGGCGATAATTCGTCTTTTTTCTGATTCGGAAACTTTCATGCATACCCTGATTTGCGGTTCCCTCGCCTACGACACCATCATGGTGTTCCAGGATCGATTCAAAAACCATATCCTGCCGGACAAGCTGCACATCCTGAACGTGGCGTTCCTGGTGCCGGACATGCGCCGGGAATACGGCGGCACGGCGGGCAATATCGCCTACAACCTCAACCTGCTGGGCGGCAAGCCGCTGATCATGGCGACGGTGGGCGATGATTTCGGCAGTTATGGCAGCTGGCTGGAACGCAACAACCTGAACGCGCGGCACATCTACCATGTGCAGGAAAGCTTTACCGCGCAGGCGTTCATCACCACCGATCTGGACGATAACCAGATTACGGCGTTCCACCCCGGTGCGATGAATTTTTCGCACCTCAACAAAATATCGGACGCTGATAACGTCAGCCTGGGCATCATTGCGCCGGACGGCCGCGACGGCATGTTCCAGCACGCCATGGAATTCCATGAAGCGGGCATCCCGTTCATGTTCGATCCGGGGCAGGGGCTGCCGATGTTCAACGGCGAGGAATTGCTGCAGTTCATTGACCAAGCCGAATTCATGGCGCTGAACGATTATGAAGCGCAGCTGACCCAGGAAAAAACCGGCCTGACGCTGGAACAGCTGGCGACGCGGGTCAAGGCGCTGGTGGTGACGCGCGGCGCGCAGGGCTCGCACATTTACACTAACGGTGAATGCCTGGAGATTCCCTGCGTGGCGGCGGACGCGGTAGTGGACCCCACCGGTTGCGGCGACGCCTACCGCGCCGGCTTGCTGTATGGCCTGTCCCAAGGCTGGGGCTGGCTCGAAAGCGGGCGCCTGGCAGCGGTGATGGGTGCGATCAAGATCGCCAGCCGCGGCGGGCAGAACCATAAGCCTGACCGAAAAGACATTGTCGCGCGTTATAAACAGGCGTTTGGCGCAACCATTTCACTTTAAGCAAGGAGTCGGTCATGAACATTCAACATTGGGGCATTACATTTTTGGTGGTACTGGGGCTGGCAGGATGTGCTTCCAGCAATTCCGGCAGCGTTTACAGTCGCGATGAAACGCGCCAGATGCAGACCGTGAAGCAAGGCGTGGTGGAAAGCGTGCGCCAAGTCAAGATCGAAGGCACCGACAGCAAGATCGGTGCGGTGGCCGGCGGCGTGGTCGGCGGTGTGGCCGGTAGCGGCATGGGCAAGGGCAAGGGCGAGATCATCACCGGTGTGCTCGGTGCCGTGGCCGGTGCCGTCGCCGGCAGCGCCGCGGAAGAAGTGCTGACGCGCAAGGACGGGGTTGAAATTACGGTGAAACTGAACGATGGCAGCCTGGTGGCGATTGTGCAGGAAGCAGCCGGCGAGGAGTTTCATCCCGGCGAAAAGGTGCGCCTGCTGCAAAGCGGCGGCGTAACGCGGGTTTCCCATTAACTATATCTTGCATGGCGTTGGGTAATACAAGCGCCGTGACCCGCGGCTGGCGGTTGCTGCGGCTGTTTTGCCATCTGCTATGGGGTGTGTTGCTGGCGGCGGTATGGCTGCCGCGACTGAAAGCGGGGCGGCGGCACGACGTGGTCATGGGCTGGTCCGCCGGGGTGTTGCGCATCCTCAATGTGCGGCTGGCGGTATCCGGCCATGTTCCGGGCAGGGATGTGGCATCGGTGATGTTTGTCGCCAACCACATTTCATGGCTGGATGTCTGGGTGATCAATTCGATACAGCCGGTGCGCTTTGTGGCCAAGTCCGATGTGCGCGACTGGCCGATCATCGGCTGGCTGTCGCGCAAGACCGGGGTGATTTTCATCGAGCGAGAACGGCGGCGCGACACGGCGCGGGTGTCCGGATTAAGCAGGCAAGTGCTGCTGAATGGAGAATGCCTGTGTGTATTCCCGGAAGGCACCACCACCGAGGGTGAGCACATGCTGCCGTTCCGCAGCAGCCTGCTGCAGGCGGCAGTAGATGCGCAGTCACCGGTCTGGCCGATTGCAGTGCGGTATGCCCTGGCCGATGGCCGGCCGAACAAGGCGGTGGCTTATGCCGGCGAAACCACGTTATGGCAGTCCATCCAGGCCATGGTGGCGCAGCATGGCATCATGGCCGAACTGATGTTTTTGCCGCATATCCCGGCGCAGCCGGACCGGCGTTTGATGGCGCAGGCCGCTGAGCATGCGGTGCGGACTAAACTGAATCTTCTTTCGCCCGCGGCACCTGGAATACCTGCCGATCCTCCAGGCGCAAGGCCGTAAGTTTCCCGCCCCACAGGCAACCTGTGTCCAGCGCGATCAGGTTGTCGCGCAGCATCAGGCCCAGCGCCGACCAGTGGCCGAAAATCACCGTGCTGTTGCGGCTTTTGCGCTTGGGAATGTTGAACCAGGGCACCAGGCCGGCGGGGACGTCGGGCAATTCGCCCTTGAACTCGAAATTGAGCTTGCCTTCCAGTGAGCAGACCCGCAGCCGGGTCAGCGCGTTGGTGATGATGCGCAGGCGGCTCATGCCGCGCAAGTCTTCACGCCAGATGGTCGGGCGATTGCCATACATTTTCTGCAGAAAGTCGCGGTAGTTGCTGCTGCGCAATTGCATTTCCACCTCACCCGCCAGCGCCATGGTCTGGCGCGCATCCCACTGCGGCAGCACACCGGCGTGCACCATTAGGTAATGGTCTTCGGTATACGCCAGGCGCTGCCGGCGCAGCCAGTCGAACAGCAGGTTGCGGTCGGGTGCCTGCAGCAACTCGTCCAGCGTATCTTTGCGGCCGCTGGGAACAAAGCCTTCATGCACCGCCATGGCGTGCAGGTCGTGGTTGCCCAGCACCAGAGTGACCACGTGCTCGTTGGTCATCAGCCAGCGCAAGGTCTTGAGTGAATCCGGCCCGCGGTTGATCAGGTCACCCACCAGCCAGATGCGATCGCGCGACGGGCTGAACCCGATCTGCTGCAGCAGGTTAAGGAAAGAAGTATGGCAACCTTGCAAGTCACCAATTGCAAAGGTTGCCATGGCGTGGAATCAGTGCTGGCGGGCCTGAAGCGCCCCCATGATTATTTGGAAGGCGCCTTGAAGCTGGCGCCGGCAGCATTCGCCATATGGGCAACCGCCGCGGCTACTTCGTCGTCGGTCAAGGCCGCATTGCCACCGCGTGCCGGCATCCCGCGGATGCCTTGAATGGCATGCTTGACCAATGTTTCGTAGCCTTGTGCGATGCGTGGGGCCCAGGCGCCCTTGTCGCCCAGTTTGGGCGAGCCCATGACGCCGGTGCCGTGACAAGCGCTGCAGGTCTGGGTCACGATCTGCTCGCCGCTTTTTGCGGCGCCCGGGGCGGCGGCGCTGTCGGCCGCAGCCACCACCACTTCACCTACCGGTTTGATGCGCTCAAGGATGGCGCTGTCGCCGCCGGCATGGCCGGATTGCGGAAGATGATGGGTTTTGGCGACGAAGCCACCCAGGATGATGGCCAATATCGCCAGGCCTGCCAGGATGGTGCCGAGAAGACTGTTTGCAGAAACGCCGTTGGTCGATGGAGTTGAGGTGCTCATGATGTTTCCTTTGGGAAGCTGTTGCCGGGATGATTTTCCGCAATTATACAGGGTGGCTGCTATTTCTTGGTGTGCAGCTTGAGCATGGCGGCTTCAAAATTTCCGGCCAGGAATTCCGGCAGCAGGCGCGTGCTGTTGTCCATCGCGGTTTCAATCTGCCCGGATTCCTCGCGCGATGGGCTGTGCAGCACAAAGTTGACCACGGCCGCCGCTTCGCCGGGGTGGCCAATGCCTAAGCGCAGCCGCCAGAAATCGGTGCTGCCCAAGTGGGAAGCAATGTCCCGGAGGCCGTTATGGCCGCCGTGCCCACCGCCCTTTTTCAGCTTTGCCGTTCCCGGCGCCAGGTCGAGTTCGTCATGGATGACCAGGATATTTTCCGGGGCGATGCGGTAAAACCGGGCCATAGCGCCTACGGACTGGCCGCTGCGATTCATGAAGGTCATCGGTTTCAGCAGCCAGGCTTCGCTGCCGTGATGTTTCAGCCGCCCGGTTTGCCCCAGGAACTTGTTTTCATGTGAGAGCGTAACGCGATGCTCGCGGGCGATGGCGTCCACCCACCAGAACCCGGCGTTGTGCCGCGTGTTTTCGTATTCCGCGCCCGGGTTGCCCAGGCCGACAATGAGTTGGATTCCCATGGCTATATTCTAAAGCAAACGCTTAAGGAAACCCTGAACAAGTGGCTACACGGGCGAATTGCTGCGTTGCGCGGTGCTCGGAACCTCGCCGTACTCCTTGTACTGTCTCGGTTCCTGCGCTCCGTGCGCCTTGCATTTCATCCCGCTCGCTCACTTGTTCAGGGCTTCCTTAAGCGCCCTTCAAACAAAAACGCGCGCCCGGTTGCCCGGAGCGCGCGTTTTGTCGAAGCAAAAACGACTTAGGCTGCTGGTGCAGCTGCAGTTTCTTCATCCGATGCTGCGCCGCGCGGCTTGGTCACGGAAGCCACTGCGGCGTCGTCGCCGTGTGCCAGCTTCACGAACTCAATGCCCTTGGGCAGCTTGATTTCGGACAAGTGGATGGTCTGGCCGGCTTCCATCTTGCCCAGGTCAACTTCGATGAACTCGGGCAGGTCCTTGGCCAGGCAAACCACGTCGGCTTCGGTCAGGATGTGGGTGACGATGCCGCCGCCCAGCTTCACGCCAGGGGCGCTTTCCACGTTGGTGAAGTGCAGCGGTACCTTGACGTGGATCTTTTCGGTGGCGCTGACGCGCTGGAAGTCGATGTGGGCGATTTCGGTACGCACCGGGTGCATCTGGTAATCGCGCAGCAGGACTTGTTCCTTCTTGCCGTCCAGGTTCAGGTTGAGGATGGAAGCATGGAAAGCTTCGTGGCGGAATTGCAGGAACAGTTCCTTGTGGTTGAGTTCGATGGAAACGGCATCCTTGCCGCCACCGTACACAATACCCGGGATGTTGCCAGCACGACGCAGGCGGCGGCTCGCTCCGGTGCCCTTGCTCTCGCGCTTCTTGGCGTTGATTTCGATTGTCATATTAAACTCCTAAAGTTAAAAAGATCGTCCGCGACCAGACGATTTGCTGCATTCGCCAGGAGCATCTGCACCTGGCGGAATTCTTATTCCATGAACAAGGAACTGACGGAATCTTCACGGCTGATGCGGCGTATGGTTTCCGCCATCAGGTTGGCAACCGAAAGTTGCCGGATTTTCTTGCTGGCGATGGCATCCGGTTGCAGCGGGATGGTGTTGGTCACCACCAGTTCATCCAACTGGGAATTGGCGATGCGTTCCGCAGCGCCGCCGGACAGCACCGGGTGGGTACAGTAGGCCACCACTTTTACCGCACCCCGTTCCTTGAGCGCGGCGGCGGCTTCGCACAGCGTATTGGCGGTATCCACCATGTCGTCCATGATGATGCAGGTGCGTCCTTCCACTTCACCGATGATATGCATGACCTTGGCCACGTTGGGCTTGGGGCGGCGTTTGTCGATGATGGCCAGGTCGGAATTCAGCTGCTTGGCCAGCGCGCGGGCGCGTACCACGCCGCCGACATCGGGAGAAACCACCACCAGGTTCGGGTAGCTGCGTTTGTCGATGTCATCCACCAGGATGGGGGTGGCGTAAATGTTGTCCACCGGAATGTCGAAAAAGCCCTGGATCTGGTCGGAGTGCAGGTCCATGGTCAGCAGGCGGTTGACGCCGACGGAAGTCAGCATGTTGGCAACCACCTTGGCGGTAATGGCAACACGTGCCGAACGCGGGCGGCGATCTTGGCGGGAGTAGCCGAAATAGGGGATGGCGGCAGTAATGCGGGCGGCGGAGGAGCGGCGCAACGCGTCCACCATGACCAGCACTTCCATCAGGCTGTCATTGGTGGGGAAACAGGTGGATTGCAGGACGAATACATCTTTGCCGCGCACATTTTCCAGCAGTTCCACCATCACTTCGCCATCGCTGAAACGGCCGACCGTGGCTTTCCCCAGGTCTATCCCGAGGTATGTCACCACTTCTTCGGCAAGCTTGGGGTTAGCGTTGCCGGTAAATACCATCATGTCGCCGTTTGCCACGGTGAAATCCTTTTTTGACTAAAAAAACAAAAAAGCGTGTAACTTTTGAATTTACACGCTTTTTATTATTTGTTCTGGCTGGGGAGGAAGGATTCGAACCTTCGCATGCCGGAATCAAAATCCGGTGCCTTAACCAGCTTGGCGACTCCCCAATGGTTCAACTTGTTGCATATCCGTACAGCGGATGTTGCGCCAGACCTCTGGCAACAAAACCGCTAACCTCGGCAGGTTTGGAATTCATCACTGTTTCGGCTGCTTCCTGACTGGCAAGCTCTACAAAAACGCTGGAACCCGATCCGCTCATCCTGGCATCGCCAAACTGACCAAGCCAGTCCAGCCATTTTGCCACTTCAGGATACATGCGGCATACCAAAGGCTGCATGTCATTTTGACCGAAGCCCTTGGAAAAGGCCGCCATTTTCCGAGGAATTGTGTCTCTTGTCAAATCATTGCTGCTAAAGATCGCGGCAGTGGATACATGAACGGCTGGCGTGAGCACCACATACCATGCCTCCGGGAGGTCGATGGGCTGGAGTTTTTCGCCTACGCCTTCCCCCCACGCATTTTGCCCGAACACGAATACCGGCACGTCCGCGCCCAGTTGCAGGCCGAGTTCCATCAGGCGCGTGCGGCTTAATTCCAGCCGCCATAGGCGGTTGAGCGCGAGCAGTACGGTGGCGGCGTCAGAGCTGCCGCCGCCGAGGCCGCCACCCATGGGGATGCGTTTTTCCACGGCGATGTCGGCGCCCAGCGTGCAGTCGGTCGCTTGTTGCAGGAGTTTTGCTGCGCGCAGCGTGATGTCTTGTTCCTCGGGCACGCCAGGGATGGGCTGGGCACGCTGGATTCGGCCGCTGGTATTGATGCTGATGCGAACGTCATCGCCGAAATCCAGCAGGCGAAATACGGTCTGCAGCAGATGGTAGCCGTCGGCACGGCGACCGATAATGTGCAGGAACAGGTTGAGTTTGGCTGGCGCCGGGAACACTTGCAAGATCAGTTTTCCCCGGTTTGCCAGTTTTCCACGACCAGTTTGAGTTCCAGCTTGGGGCTTTTCATGATGATCTTGCCCGGCAATGATTTTTCATCGCTGATCTGGTACTGCGGGTATTCAATCTCCCAGCCATTCTGGCGCATGCGGGTAATGTTGCCGGCGGCATCCCAGGCCATGATTTCGACCTCGCCGTCCGTGGGGCGGCCCAGCATCCAGTCGGATAGCCCGGTCATGGGCAAACTCCAGCCCAGGGTTTCCTGTGTCAGCGCTTCGGCATCATCGGCATGGTACGTTTTCTGGTTGCTGGTGGTCAGGGTCACGCCGTTCATGTTTTTGCTGAGGCTGCCCAGTTGGGTGCCCAGCGGCGAGAAGAACTGAATGTCATCACCTTCTTCGTGGTGGTGCCAGTGCATGCTGCCGGAAAAACCCTTGCTTTCGGTGAGTACGGCCATGCGCCCGGTCATGGCAAAATTGCCGATGCCTTTGATGGTGTCCAGATGCTCAGCATAGATGGCAGGCGGCGGCTGGAACGGCTGGCGTTGCGGCACGGTGGTGCAGGCGCTCGTCAGCAGGACCAGCACTGCTGACGGCAGCAGTGCTGGGGTCAGGATGGATGGCGATTTCACTGCTTGAACTTTTTCGACGTGTTCACCAGCACTTCATTGGTGGGAAAGTCATGCAAGGCATTTTCCCAAGTGCTGAGGGCTTCGCTTTTGTGGCCCTGCTGCCACAGGACTTCGCCCAGGTGGGCAGCGATTTCGGGGTCGGAGCGCACTTCATAAGCGCGGCGGATGAAATCCACAGCCTGGTCCAGTCGGCCCAGCCGGTAATGCACCCATCCCATGCTGTCGAGAATGAAATGGTCGTCCGGTGTCAGCGACAGCGCTTTTTCAATGAGGGCCTGCGCTTCGTCCAGCCGTTCGTTGCGGTCCGCCAATGTATATCCCAGCGCGTTGTAGGCCTGGGCGAAATCCGGTTTGAGCTGTATCAGTTTGCGCAGTTGCTGTTCCATGATGTCAAAGCGCTGCACACGCTCGGCAACCATGGCGTAGTCGTAAATCAGGTCGGCGCTGTTGGGCAGGGTTTCCACCGCCTGCTGCAGCAGGTCAAATGCTTCCTTGTGGCGGTTGGCCTGTGACAGCAGGCCGGCTTCAGTCTGGATGGTCGCGGCCTGTTGCTCCGGAGATAAATTGCTTAACGTTTGCAAACGCTGGCGCGCGGCGTCCAGGTTACCCTGCCGGGCTTGCATGACGGCGGATTTGAGCTGGGTGTCGAAGTGGAAGCGGCTTTCGGGGCTGATAGCGTCGTACCAGCGCTGCGCGTCTTCAAATTGCTGCAATTGCTCGGCGATCTGGCCCAGGTAGAAATAGAGTTGGTCCGGATCCTTGTAATTGAGCTCCAGCGCCTGCTTGAAATGGTTTTCCGCACGACTGGCATCTTCCAGTTGCACGCTGAGCAGGCCGATGGCGACATGCACCTCGGCGTTGTTCGGATTGGCCTGTATCAGCTTGTCGAACTCCTTGCGTGCTGCGTCGAACTGTTTTTCGTTCACCAGCAGCTTGGCGTAGGCCAGCCGCACTTCGTGTGCCTCAGGGTAGGTGTCCAGGAAGTGGTGGTAGAACTGCATGGCTTCTGCCGGACGGGACTGCACGATCTGCCCGTGCAACAGCGCGCCAACTTCCCATCCTGGGCGTAACTTGTCGGCGGCCTGCAACTCGTCCAGGGCCAACTGTTCCTTGCCTGCACCCCATGCGGCATGGGCCAGTGCCAGGCGCGCTTCGGGAATTGCAAGGTACGGTTTGGTCACTTCCTGTATCAGCTTGAGCACTCCGGCCTTGTCTTCGCTACGGGACAGCAGGCCGGTGATGTAGAGAAACCCGCTGGGGCGGTTTTCTTCATGCGACAGGATTTTCTGCAGGTGCGGACGCAATTCGCTGATCTTGCCCGAGGCCACCGTCAGCTGCGTCAGGATTTCTCTTGCTTCGGCCGACGTCGGGTCGAGGTCGGCCCACAAGGTGGCGGCGCGCATCGCAGCGCCGCCTTGTTTGGTATACAGCGCAGCCTGCGTGGCGCGGTTGGCCAGGCGCGCATCGCCGGTGGTTTTGGCCAGTTCGTACATGATGGCGCCAGCGGTGCTGACATCACCGCGCTGCCCGGCGATTTCGCCGACCAGAAACTTGTAAATGAATTCGGCGGTGAGCGATCCATCGGGCACGACCTTTTTCGCGGCTTCGGCATTGGCAATGGGGGCGGCCAGGCAGATCAGCAATGTCAAGGCGAGTGCGGTGGTCGGGAGTTTTCTGTTCATCGTGCTGCAGTCCTGGGTGAGTTGCCGGTTGTGTTGCGATCTAGCGTTCGACATTGGCGAAAGTGAAATGTTTCATATAGTATAGGTGCCCTGCAAGTTTTGTCACGAGCAGTTTTCCGGCGATTTATTTGAGCTTTCTATACTTTCTATAAACACTCTCTCTCGGCATTAATCAATATGGATACCATCACTGTTGAAGCCAGCGACCTGACTCGCGCATATGGCGGTAATACTGTTGTAAGTGGGGTCAGTTTCAATTTGCGCAAGGGCGAAGTGCTCGGGTTTCTCGGCCCCAATGGTGCCGGCAAATCCACCACCATGAAAATGCTCACCGGGAATTTGGCGCCCACCGCTGGCAAGGTGACGATCTGCGGCATCGATATCATCGAAGACCCCAAGGCGGCCAAGGCGCTGATCGGCTACTTGCCGGAAACGCCGCCGCTGTACAAGGAACTGACGGTGGATGAAATGCTGACGCTGGCGGCCAGGCTGCACGGTGTGAGCCGCGCGGCGGTGAAAAAAGCCGTGCAATCCGCCAAGGAGCGCACCGGGCTGACCGAAATGAGCGGCCGCCTGATTGAAAACCTGTCCAAGGGCTACCAGCAGCGCGTTGGCATTGCGCAGGCGATCATCCACAACCCGATGGTGGTGATCCTGGATGAGCCGACCGTGGGGCTGGACCCGATCCAGATCCGCGACATCCGCACGCTGATCAAGGAACTGGGCGGCGAGCACAGCGTCATCCTGTCCACGCACATCCTGCCGGAAGTGGAGATGGTGTGCGACCACGTGCAGATCATCCACAGGGGGCGCCTGGTATTCAATGGCACCATCGATGTGCTGAAGCAGCAGCGCCATGGCAACCGCTTGCTGATCGGGCTGGGCAATGCACCGGCTGCGGACGAGATCAGCAAAATTGACGGTGTGGTGAGCGTGGAACCCGCGGGTAACGGCTTGCTGCGAGTACGACATTCCGAGACCTCCAGCCCGGCGGAAGCCATTGTGCAGGCCGCGGTGCAGCATGGCTGGAAGCTTTACCAGATCGCACCGGACCAGACCAGTCTTGAGGAAGTATTCGTGCAGCTGACCTACCAGGAAGCTGCGAACTAGATCGAAAAGAGGATACAGCATGATATTTACTGTCGCAGCCAAAGAACTCAGAAGCATGTTCTCCTCCCCGATGGGATGGATCATCCTGGCCTTGCTCCAGTTTGTTTTCGCCCATTTCGGCTTTTATGTGGGCGTGGCGGATTATTTTGAAATGATGTCCGGCATGATGCGCCCGGAGCAGCGCATGGGCGTTACTGAATTCGTCGGCAACAACGTGTTCGGCATGTCTTCCTTCCTCATGCTGTTTGCGGTGCCGCTGCTGTCGATGCGCCTGATCAGCGAGGAACGCAAGAACCAGACGCTGCCGTTCCTGTTCAGCGCGCCGCTGACGCTGGCGGAAATCGTGCTCGGCAAATTCCTCGGTCTGGTGACGTTTCTGAGCGTGGTGATTGCGTTCACCGGTTTGATGGTCAGTTCGCTCAACCTGTGGACCGACCTGGATTTCGGTTTTATCGCGGCCAATCTCATCGGCCTGTGGTTCCTGGTGGCGAGTTTCTCCGCGCTGGGCCTGTTTGTTTCCAGCCTGACCCAGCAGCCGATCGTTGCCGCCATCATCAGCTTTGTTGCACTGTTTGTGCTGCTAGCGTTCGACAAGTACCTGGCGGGCGACCCGACCAGCATCTTCAACCATTTGTCCCTGATGCGCCATTTCGAGCCGTTTTCGCGCGGCCTGCTGGACACCAAGGATTTTGCCTATTTCCTGTTGTTCATTTTGACTTTCCTGACCCTGACGGTGCGTCGTCTCGATGCCGACCGTCTGCGCGGCTAAACTTACTGCTCCCTTATTGCCATGACAAAAATCAACCGCAAATTGCGACTCCAGATGTTGATGCAGAACAGCCTGTTCGTAGTGCTGTTCCTGCTGTTAGTTGGTCTGCTGGGCTATCTGGCGACCGAGTTCCATACCGCACGGGACATTACCCAAAGTGCCCGCAACACCTTGAGCGAGGGCAGTCTGAATGTGCTCAAGCAGATGAAGGGGCCGGTCAATGTCACGATTTTTGCTGCGGCGGACGATGAGCGCCGCAAACTGATCGTCGATTTCATCACGCGCTACCAGCGCAGCAAGCCGGATCTTCACATCAAGTTCGTGAACCCGGCGGAAGACCCCAAGCTGGCACAGGATGCCGGGGTGCGTGCAGACGGCGAATTCATTGTTGAGTACAAGAAAAAAAGCGAGCACCTGCTGCCGCCTATTGTCGAGCAGGATATGACCAATCTGCTGGTGCGTTTATCCAGAACCGATACGCGCACCGTGATGTTTCTGGATGGGCATGGCGAGCGCAGCCTGATCGGCTTGAAAGAACACGATCTGGGCGCGTTTGGCCAGCACCTGGAGAAAAAGGGCTTCAAGCTGTCCAACCCCGATCTGTTGCAGTTGCCGGAGGTGCCGAGCAGCGGCGCCATGCTGGTGATTGCCGGGCCGCGCGTAGATCTGTCGGAAATCGAAGTGGACAAGATCAGGAAGTACGTCGCCAAGGGCGGCAACCTGCTCTGGCTGATCGACCAGGAGCCGATGCACGGCCTGACCCCGTTGGCCGATCAGCTCGGTTTGCAGCTGACTCCCGGCATTGTGGTTGATCCGGTCGCGGCGCAGGCCGGCGGCGATTACAAAATGGCGTTTTCCAGCCAGTATGCGGAGCACCCGATCACCTTGCGCTTTAACCTGCGGGCATTGTTCCCGATGGCGCGGCAGATTTCATCCAACGCGGCGGACATGGGCTGGCGCGAAACTTCCCTGATTGACGTTGCCGCCACCGGGTGGCTGGAAACCGGCGATCTGAATGAAAAGATCAAGTTCGACGCCAAGAAGGATATCGGCGGCCCGATCAATATCGCCGTGGCTATGGAGCGCAAGGTTGAAAACAAGAACCAGCGCGTGCTGGTGGTGGGCGGCGGCAGTTTCCTGGCGAATACCTTCCTCAACAGCAGCGGCAACCTTGACCTGGGCATCAACATGGTCAACTGGCTGGCTGGCGACGACAAGCTGATTACCATCCAGCCGCGGCCGTTCAAGGATTCCAATCTTTCCATTCCGGCCAACCGCGCGTTTTCCAACTGGCTGGTGATTCAAGGCATCCCAACGGTCATCCTGCCGCTGGCGTTGATCGTGATCGGGCTGACCATCTGGTGGAAGCGTCGCAAGAGATAAGGACAGGGGTAGTTCAGATCATGAAAAAACGGTGGTTGATCAATCTGGTATTGCTGTTGGTGGTGGTGGCGCTGGGCGCTTTTGTCCTGACGCGTCCGAAAGCGGTGGACGGCAACAAGGCCAAGACATTTGCCATAGCGGCATTTGATCCGGCAACGGTGACCAGGCTCACGATCGAAAGCGGCGTTAAAAAACCGGTGGTGTTCGAAAAGAAAGATGGCCGCTGGTTCATGCTGGAGCCGTTCAAGGGCCGGGCGGATGCGCTGTCCATTGGCCGCATCCTGTCCATCGCCAATGCAACGAGCCAGGAAAAGCTGGCGCTGGAAGATGTGGCCCGGTTCGGGCTGGATCATCCGCAGGTCAAGGTAAAGGCCGACGACAAGGTATTCGAGTTCGGCATGTACAACCCGGTGGGCGGCGAGCAGTTCGTTGCGCATGAGCGTTTTGTGTACACCGTACCCAGCGTTTATGCCGAAGCCGCCGCAACGCAGCCGCTGGAATTGCTGGACAAACATCCGTTCGAGCCGGGCGAGGAAATGGTCGGCTTTGATCTGTCGGCACTGGAACAGTGGGAACTCAGCCGCCTGAATGTGGATTTGCAGGCGGACGGCAAATGGAAAGTGTCTGCTGCGGCTGCAAAACCGGATCAGAACCAGATGAACGAGTGGTTCATGTTATGGCAGCATCTGGTCGCCACTTCGGTGGAGCCTTATGCGCCGGATAAAACGCCGCACCCCTTCGTGCTGGTCAAACTCAAGGGTGGCAAGACCATCAAACTGGTCAAGATGCAGGAATCCCCGGAGTTGCTGCTAGTGCGGGAAGACGAACAGATGCAATACCATTTCCCGCAGGATGTCGGTTTTACCATCCTGAATCCCCCGGCAGGGTTCAAGCCGGAATAAAACACGCCGATGCCAGAGCTGCCCGAAGTCGAAACCACCCGGCGCGGGCTGCTGCCTCTTGAAAACCAGCAGGTGGCATCGGTGCTGGTGCGCAACGCATCGCTGCGCTGGCCGGTGACATCTGGGCTTTCCTCATTACTTTCCGGACAACATTTCCTTCGGCTCGAGCGCCGCGCCAAGTACCTGCTGGCACGCTGCGAACGCGGCACCCTGCTGGTGCATCTGGGCATGTCGGGCCGCCTGTGCCTGCTGCAGCAAGCCGAACCCGCCGGCAAACACGACCATGTAGATATCAACTTTGCCAGCGGCCAAGTGTTGCGGTTGCGCGACCCGCGGCGTTTTGGCGCGGTGTTATGGATTGAAGGGGATGACCCGTTGCAGCACCCCTTGCTGGCTAGCCTGGGTGTCGAGCCGCTGGAAGCCGATTTCGATGGCGCTTACCTGTATCGCGCAACCCGTAGCCGGAGCGCGCCGATCAAAACCGTCATCATGGATGCACATCTGGTGGTGGGCGTGGGCAACATCTACGCCAGCGAGGCGTTGTTCCGCGCCGGCATCCACCCTGAAACGCCCGCCAACCGCATCGGCCTGGTGCGATACCAGAAGCTGGCGGCGGAAATCAAGGCCACGTTGGCCGCCGCGATAGAAGCCGGCGGTAGCAGCCTGCGCGATTTTTTTGGCGCGGACGGCAACCCCGGCTATTTCCAGCAGGCGTATTTTGTCTACGGGCGCACCGGGCAGCCGTGCAAGGTGTGCGGAACGGTCATCAGCACCATGCAGCAGGGGCAGCGCTCGACGTTTTACTGTCCGCGCTGCCAGAAGGCTTAACGCGGCGTTTTCAGCGCATCCGTCAGGTGTGGTGCCAGCACCTGCAGCATCTGGCCGAAGATTTTCGGGTTGCCGCCAACAACATTGCCGGTTTCCAGCCAGCTTTCGTTGCCTTCGAAGTCGCCTACCAGGCCTCCGGCTTCGGTAATCAGCAAGGCGCCGGCAGCAATATCCCACTTGGATAAACCGATTTCCCAGAAGCCGTCGTAGTGGCCTGCGGCGACGTGCGCCAGGTCGAGCGCGGCGGAGCCGGGGCGGCGGATGCCGGAGGTGCTGAGAATCATGCTTTTCAGCATCGGCAGGTAAGTGTCCAGATGGGTGAAATCACGGAACGGGAAGCCGGTGCCGATAATGGCGTCCTGCAGCTTGGTGCGCTTGCTGACGCGGATTCTGCGGTCGTTGAGGAATGCGCCCTGGCCGCGAGTGGCGGAGTACAGGTCGTTGCTGTTGACGTCGTACACCACAGCCTGGTCGAGCACGCCTTTGTGCAGCAGCGCGATGGACACCGCGTACTGCGGGAAGCCGTGCAGGAAGTTGGTGGTGCCGTCCAGCGGGTCGATGATCCACAGATATTCGCTGTTGTTGTCGGTGGTGCCGGATTCTTCGCCCAGGATGGAGTGCTGCGGGTAGGCGCCGAGCAGGGTTTCGATGATGGCGGCTTCGGCGGCGTGGTCCACTTCGCTGACGTAGTCGTTATGCGTCTTGTTCTGGATTTGCAGAATATCCAGGTTCTGGGAGGCGCGGTTGATGATGGAACCGGCGCGACGGGCGGCCTTGATGGCCGTATTGAGCATGGGGTGCATAATGGTGTGCAAGAACGAATAAAATAGCCGCCTATTTTACCTGATGAATGATGCGAAGATGAAACTTGTCAGTCCCGCGGAGGTGCTGGGGAGGGTGCGCGTGGTGCTGTGCCAGACCAGCCACCCCGGCAATATTGGCTCGGCGGCACGCGCCATGAAAACCATGGGCTTGTCGCGGCTGTACCTGGTCAGGCCACGCAAGTTCCCGCATGCCGAGGCGGTTGCCATGGCCTCCGGCGCGACGGATGTGCTGGATGCGGCGCAGGTGTGCGATTCGCTGGAACAGGCGCTTGCCGGGTGTGGGCTGGTGCTGGGCATGACCGCCAGGCGCCGTGAACTGTCGCACCAGCCGGCTTCGCCGCGGCAGGCGGCGGCAGAAGTGCTGGCATGTGCGGCGGATGGCGAGGTGGCGCTGGTGTTCGGCAACGAAACCAGCGGCATGTCGAACGAGGAGTTGATCCTGTGCCAGCGTCTGGCGCATATTCCGGCCAATCCGGAGTATTCGTCGCTGAACCTGGCGGCGGCGGTGCAGCTGATGGCGTATGAGTTGCGCGTGGCGGCCCTGGGCGACGCGCAGGAAGAACTGGCTGCGCCGCACCCCAACCCGTACCGGCGCGTCAAACCCGCCACGCACGATGAAATCGAGGGGTTTTACGGGCATCTGGAGCGGGCGCTGGTGACTATCGGCTATCTTGACCCGGCCCAGCCCAAGCGCCTGATGTCGCGGTTGCGCCGGCTGTTTGCGCGCGCCGGCTTGCAGCAGGAGGAAATCAATATCCTGCGTGGGGTGCTCAAGGCAATTGAAAAAGACTAGGTTGCGCTTTTGTGGCAGAATGGCAGCCTAATTCATATATATCAACAAGTTATAATTTGTTGATTTTTCTGGTTATCCGAATATGTTCCAGCATTTGCGTGAAGACATTGCCGTAGTTTTTGAGCGTGACCCTGCGGCCCGTAATACCTGGGAGGTGTTGACCACCTACCCGGGCGTGCATGCGCTGATTTTCCATCGGCTGACGCATCGCCTGTGGGGGCTGGGTTTGCGCTGGCTGGCACGATTCATCTCGCATCTGTCACGCTGGCTGACCGGTATCGAGATTCACCCTGGCGCGACCATCGGCCGCCGTGTCTTTATCGATCACGGCATGGGGGTGGTGATCGGTGAAACCGCGGTGATCAGCGACGACTGCACGCTTTATCACGGCGTGACGCTGGGCGGCACTTCGTGGAACAAGGGCAAGCGCCACCCCACGCTGGAAGCCGGGGTGGTGATCGGCGCCGGGGCCAAGGTGCTGGGGCCGATTGTGGTCGGTACCGGGGCCAAGATCGGTTCCAATGCGGTGGTGGTGAAAGATGTGCCGCCGGGAGCTACCGCGGTGGGTATTCCCGCGCGCATCCTGGACCAGGAAAAAGCCAAGCAGCGCGATGAAACGGCGCAGAAGATGGGCTTTTCGGCGTATGCGATGGGTGATGATGGCAATGACCCCATGACCCGGGCGATCCATGCGTTGCTCGACCACGCTGCCGAGCAGGACAAACGCTTGCAGGAGTTGACGGAGCAGCTTGCCAGGCTGGGCGCCGACGTGGAAGTGGATGAGAAAATTGGTGAAGCGTTTGATGTGAACTATCTGAACAAAATAGTTGACTAAAGTTGTAGGGTATTATAAAGTTCGCCCTGAATTTTGGTGAGTTTGAACGCAACTATTTTGATTGAGCCCGGTTGTTTGCGCCTGGCTTAACGCGAGGGCAAATTACATGAGACTAACCACAAAAGGTCGTTTTGCAGTCACTGCCATGCTGGATCTGGCGATCAACGAAAATGGCCGTCCAGTGACGCTGGCGGGCATCAGCGAACGCCAAAGCATCTCTCTTTCCTATCTGGAGCAGTTATTCAGCCGTCTGCGCCAGAGTGGCCTGGTAAAAAGCGTGCGCGGCCCGGGCGGCGGTTATCGCGTAGCCAAGGCGCTGGACGATGTGTCGGTGTCCGATATTATCCGTGCCGTGGATGAGCAGATCGATGCGACCCAGTGCGGTGGCAACGAGAACTGCCGCGGCGAAAAGCGCTGCATGACGCACGAGTTGTGGACGGCGCTGAACCATAAAATCCTGGATTACCTGGAGGGCGTGAGCCTGGCGCAGTTGGTGGCTTCGCAGCAGAGCGGGAATTCGGTGGTGAATATCGATTCCGCCCGCAAAAAGCAGCCCCAGGCAGCGGCCGCACATGGTTTACTTTGACCATAATGCAACCAGTCCGCTGGACCCGCATGTCCAGCAAGTGATGCTGCCATACCTGGCATCGGCAAATGCCAGCAGCCGCCACAGTCTGGGGCGGCATGCCAGGCAGGCGCTGGATCATGCGCGCGAACAGGTCGCGGCGGCGGTGGGCGCGCATCCATCGCAAGTGTTTTTTACCAGCGGCGGCACCGAGGCGGACAACCTGGCGATCCAGGGCGTGTGCGCGGCGCTCAAGCCATCGCAGATTGTAGTGAGCGCTATCGAACATCCGGCAGTGATGCGCACGGCGCTGGGCATGCGCAGGCAAGGCTGGCAGGTGCGGGTCGCAGCGGCGGAAACTGACGGCCGGGTCAGCCGGGATGATGTTGCGGCTGCGCTGCAAACCGCGACCGGCCTGGTGTCGGTGATGATGGCGAACAACGAAACCGGCGTGCTGCAGGACATTGGCGCACTGGCGGCAATGGCACGCAAACAGGGTGCGGTATTCCACACCGATGCGGTGCAGGCGTTAGGCAAAGGCGCGGTCAACTTCAGCGAGCTGGCGGCATCCGGGGTACAGGCCATGAGTCTGTCGGCGCACAAGATCGGCGGGCCGCAAGGCGCGGGCGCCCTGGTGTTGGACAAGCGGGTGGATATTTACCCGGTGCAACACGGCGGCGGCCAGGAAAAAGGCCTGCGCGGCGGCACCGAAAATGTAGCGGCGATTGTGGGTTTTGGCGCGGCGTGTGAACTATTGGCGTCACGCCAGCCGGAAACGCGCCTGGGCGAACTCAGAAACGCCATCGAAGCCGGTATCGTCCAGCTCGGCGGGGTCGTGTTTGGCGCAGAAGCGCAGCGACTGCCCAATACCAGCTTTTTTGCCTTCCCCAATATCGACGGCGAAACGCTGGTGATGGCGCTGGACCGTGCCGGATTCGCGGTTGCCAGCGGCTCCGCATGCTCCAGCGACAGCAGCGACCCCAGCCCGGTATTGCTGGCGATGGGCGTTACGCCGGAACTGGCGCAAGGCGCCGTCAGAATCAGCCTGGGTTATGGCAACAGCATGGAAGAGATACAGCAGTTTTTTCAGACATTGAAGCGCGAGTTGTCAAAACTGCGGCAGTTTGCAGCCATTGCGGCTTAGAGGAGTTTAAGGAACCAACATGATAGTCAAAACGCCTATTTATCTGGATTATTCGGCAACCACCCCGGTGGACGAACGGGTTGCCGCCAAAATGATCCCGTACCTGACCGAGCATTTCGGCAATCCGGCTTCGCGCTCGCATGCGTTCGGCTGGGAAGCGGACGAAGCGGTGGAACATGCTCGGCAGCAGGTGGCCGAACTGGTCAATTGCGACCCCAAGGAAATCGTCTGGACTTCCGGTGCAACGGAATCGGACAACCTGGCGATCAAGGGTGCGGCGCATTTCTACAGCGGCAAGGGCAAGCACATCATCACCGTGCAAACCGAACACAAGGCGGTGATCGACCCGTTCCGCGAACTGGAGCGGCAGGGCTTCGAGGCGACTTATCTGGCGCCGGAACCCAGCGGATTGATTGATCTTGAAAAATTCAAGGCGGCAATCCGCCCGGACACCATTTTTGCCTCGGTGATGCTGGTCAACAACGAAATCGGCGTGATCCAGGATATCGAAGCCATCGGTAATATCTGCCGCGAGCACGGCATCATCTTCCACGTCGATGCCGCCCAGGCCACCGGCAAGGTGGACATCGACCTGGAAAAGCTGCCGGTGGACCTGATGAGCTTCTCGGCGCACAAAACCTACGGCCCCAAGGGCATCGGCGCGCTGTACGTGCGCCGCAAGCCGCGCGTGCGGCTGGAAGCGCAGATGCATGGCGGCGGCCACGAGCGCGGCTTCCGCTCCGGCACCTTGCCGGTGCACCAGATCGTCGGCATGGGTGAGGCGTTCCACATTGCCAAGGAAGAAATGGCGCTGGAAAACGCCCGTATCCGCCGCCTGCGCGACAAGTTGTGGGCGGGGCTGTCCGAAATCGAGGAGGTGTATCTGAACGGCGACCTCAAGCAGCGCGTGCCGCACAATCTGAATGTGAGCTTCAATTTTGTGGAAGGTGAGTCGCTGATCATGGCGGTCAAGGATATTGCGGTGTCATCCGGTTCGGCCTGTACTTCGGCCAGCCTGGAGCCGTCCTACGTGCTGCGCGCGCTGGGGCGCTCCGATGAACTGGCGCACAGTTCGATCCGGTTTTCCATCGGCCGTTACACCACGGAAGAAGACATCGATTACACGGTGGTGCTGCTGAAGAGCAAGATCGGCAAGCTACGCGAGCTTTCTCCGTTGTGGGAAATGCACCAGGAGGGCATAGACCTCAATACCGTGGAGTGGGCGGCACATTGAACTGCAGAGGCTGGAGGCCAGGGACTAGTAAAATCTCAGGATTTTTCTAGCTCCTAGTCCCCAGCCCTGCGACTGAAAGGAGCAACAAATGGCATATAGCGAAAAAGTACTGGATCACTACGAGAATCCTAGAAATGTTGGCGCGCTGGACAAGAATGACGCGCACGTCGGCACCGGCATGGTGGGCGCTCCGGCTTGCGGCGACGTGATGAAGCTGCAAATTCGCGTTAATGACAACGGCGTGATAGAGGATGCGAAATTCAAGACTTATGGCTGCGGTTCCGCCATTGCCTCGTCGTCGCTGGTGACGGAATGGCTCAAGGGCAAGTCGCTGGACGAAGCCATGGCCATCAAGAATTCCGATATCGCGGAAGAACTGGCGTTGCCACCGGTCAAGATCCACTGCTCGGTGCTGGCGGAAGACGCCATCAAGGCAGCGATTGCCGACCTCAAGCAAAAACAGGGGGAATAATGGCGATTACCCTGACCGAATCCGCCGCCAGGCGCGTCGAGAAATTCATAACCAATCGCGGCAAGGGCGTAGGCTTGCGCCTGGGCGTCAAGACCACTGGCTGTTCCGGCATGGCCTACACGCTGGAATTCGCCGACGAAAGCCTGCCGGAAGACCTGGTGTTCGAGAGCAACGGCGTGAAAGTGCTGATCGATCCCAAAAGCCTGGTCTACCTGGACGGTACCGAACTGGACTACACCAAGGAAGGCTTGAACGAAGGTTTCAAGTTCAACAACCCCAACGTCAAGGACGAGTGCGGCTGCGGCGAGAGCTTTACTGTCTAGGGCATGTTCACACTCATTTCACGACTGCGTTGCCAAGATAACGCGATGAATGCAAGGCGCGAGGCGCGGCGAATGGTTGTTCCATTCGCAAGCTTCGCAACGCAGCAGGCGCGAGTTATCTTGGCAACCCTCCGGGACGGGGGCGATTTGGGCGCCCTCCTTTGTCGCAAGACGCTTGAAGTGGCCTGCAATTCGGCGCGTCTTGCTTCGCGGATGGCATCCCAAATAGCCCCCGTCGCAGACGCGAAATGAGTGTGAACACGCCCTAGTCACCGGCAGGCAGGCCAGCCTGCACCGCCAAAATCCACATGAACTTTTCCCAGCACAACCATTTCGAGCTGTTTGGCTTGCCTCAACGTTTCGGTATCGATGATGAGCAGTTGAACCAGCAATACCGGCGGCTACAGGGCGAAATCCACCCGGATCGGTTTGCCGCCAGCCCGGACAGCGAAAAAAGACAGTCTCTGCAACTGGCAACACAAGTCAACGATGCCTACCAGACCCTGAAAGCACCGTTGTCCCGCGCGCGTTATCTGCTGCAGCTGAAAGGGGTTGAAACCCTGGAAGAAACCAATACCGCCATGCCGGTGGATTTCCTGATGCAGCAGATGGAATGGCGGGAAGCGCTGGAAGAAGGCCGGGTTGCGGCGGATGTGGATGCGCTGGATGCCTTGCTGGCCGAGTTGCGCGCTGTCGCCAAGGCATTGTATGGCACGCTGGCACAGGCGCTGGACGTTGAGGTGAACGATGCGCTGGCGGCTGAAACCGTGCGCAAGCTGAAATTCATTGATAAAGTTCAGTCTGAAATTGAACTCGCTATTGAAAGCTTGGAATAATGGCATTGCTACAAATCGCCGAGCCCGGCAAAAGCGCCGCGCCGCACCAGCACCGGCTGGCGGTGGGCATCGATCTCGGTACAACCAACTCGCTGGTGGCAACCGTCAGGAGCGGCCAGAGTGAGGTGCTGCCCGACGAACAAGGCAGGGCGCTGCTGCCCTCGGTGGTGCGTTACCACCAGGACGGTCATGTTGAAGTCGGCTACCAGGCGCTATCCCAGCAATCCCAGTCGCCGCTGAACACCATTGCCTCGGCCAAGCGCTTCATGGGGCGCGGCCTGCATGAACTGGGCGACATCTCCCATCTGCCATACCGCTTTGTGGATGCGCCCGGCATGGTGCAGATCAATACGGTAGCCGGCATCAAAAGCCCGGTGCAGGTTTCGGCTGAAATCCTCAAGGTGCTCAAGCAGCGCGCGGAAGCCACGCTGGGCGGTGAACTGGTGGGCGCGGTGATTACTGTCCCGGCTTATTTTGACGATGCGCAGCGGCAGGCGACCAAGGACGCGGCAACCCTGGCCGGCCTGAACGTGCTGCGCCTGCTGAACGAGCCGACTGCCGCTGCGGTGGCCTACGGGCTGGATCAGGGCGCGGAAGGCGTATACGTGATTTACGATCTGGGCGGCGGCACCTTCGATGTGTCGATTTTGCGGCTGTCCAAGGGCGTGTTCGAGGTACTGGCCACGAATGGCGATTCCGCACTGGGCGGCGATGATTTCGACCACCGGGTGTATTGCTGGGTGCTGGAGCAGGCGAAGACGCAGTATCCGGCGCTGCAGCCTTTGTCCGAACAGGATCATGCCGTACTGATGGCCAAGGCGCGCGTGGCAAAAGAATGGCTGACGGAGCATGCGGAGGCGCCCGTCACCGCCGTACTCAGCACGGGTGAACGGCTGCATATGACGCTGACGCGGGTGGCGTTCCAGGCGTTGACCTCGAACCTGGTTGCCAAAACCATGGCGCCGGTAAAGAAGGCGCTACGCGATGCCAAGCTGGGGGTTGCGGATGTGCAAGGCGTGGTGATGGTCGGCGGTGCAACCCGTATGCCGCACATCCAGCAGGCGGTGGGCGAGTTTTTTGACCAGCCGCCGCTGACCAATCTTGACCCTGACAAAGTGGTGGCGCTGGGCGCGGCGATCCAGGCCAATGTGCTGGTCGGCAACCGCAGCGACGATGACTTGCTGTTGCTGGACGTGGTGCCGCTGTCGCTGGGGCTGGAAATGATGGGCGGCCTGACGGAAAAAATTATCCCGCGCAACTCCACACTGCCGATTGCCCGCGCGCAGGAATTCACCACGTTCAAGGATGGCCAGACCGCCATGAGTATCCATGTGGTGCAGGGCGAGCGCGAACTGGTTGCCGACTGTCGCTCGCTGGCGCGATTTGAGTTGCGCGGCATTCCGCCGATGGTGGCGGGCGCCGCCAGAATCCGGGTGGTGTTCCAGGTGGATGCTGACGGCCTGCTGTCGGTATCCGCCCGCGAACAGACCACCGGCGTGGAAGCCCATGTGGTGGTGAAGCCATCCTATGGCCTGAGCGAAGAGCAGATTGCAGCCATGCTGCAGGCGTCGTTTGCCCATGCCGGCGATGACAAGGA
Organism: uncultured Methylophilaceae bacterium; assembly: GCA_964511385.1. Classification (GTDB taxonomy): domain Bacteria; phylum Pseudomonadota; class Gammaproteobacteria; order Burkholderiales; family Methylophilaceae; genus CAILHX01. The sequence continues at coordinate 207,329 of CAZEFE010000001.1, forward strand.
AATGCGTACCCTGCGCGAATTGCAGGTGGATGCCGACAGCCTGGTTGCCGCAGTTGGCCGTGCGTTACAGGAGGATGCCGCGCTACTGTCACCGGCAGAACTGGCCGTCATCCAGCAGCAAATGGCGGCGCTCGGGCTGGCGTATGATCATGCGGACCAGCTGAAACTGGCCACCGACGCCCTGAGCAAGGGCACGGAAACCTTTGCGGCGCGGCGCATGGACAAGATGATGCGGCAGGCGCTGGCGGGTAAAAAGTTGGAGGAAATCCAGTAATGCCGAAACTGATTGTGCTGCCGCATATCGAATTATGCCCCGATGGCGCTGTGATCGAGGCGCAGCCCGGCGTGTCCATCTGCGACAACCTGCTGGAAAACGGCGTGGATATTGATCACGCCTGCGACAAAGTGTGCGCCTGCACGACCTGTCACGTGGTCGTGCGCGAAGGTTACGCCTCGCTGCCGCCGGCGGAGGAAAAAGAAGAAGACCTGCTGGACAAAGCCTGGGGGCTGGAGCCTTATTCCCGGCTGTCGTGCCAGGCGATCGTGGGGAGCGCCGATCTGGTGGTGGAAATCCCCAAGTATTCCATCAACATGGCCAAGGAAGGTAAGCGCTGATACAGCGTCCGGCAACCACACCGGGCAAGCGCAGGGTATTTTTTGCCTTGTGGCCAGATCCCGCCTTGCGTCGCCACCTGCATCAACTGGCCGTGCACTATCACGCAGAGTGCGGTGGCCGGATGATGCACAGGGAAAACATCCACCTCACCTTGCTGTTTTTGGGTGGGGTGGAGCCTGCGAAACTGGAACAGTTGCAGCAAGCCGTTGGCGTGCTATTGGTCAGCCCGTTCGCCTTTGAGTTGCAGCACTTCGCTTGCTGGAAGCACAACCGCATCGGTTATGTTGCGCCCGACGAGGAGGTGCCCGCTTTACAGCAGCTTGCTCATGCTTTGGTGCAGGTGACCGGCAGTGCCGGCATCAAGTGTGACGACCGCGCTTTCACGCCCCATGTGACGCTGCTGCGCGACGTGGGGCGCCAGGTTGATACGCAACCCATCAGGGCAGTGCAATGGCCGGTGCGGGCGTTTTCGTTGGTGGAATCGGTAGCAACCGAGCGCGGCGTGCGCTACCGGGTATTGCAGACTTGGCCGTGCCGCCCGGCCGAGTAATTAGTCCGCTGCGGTTAGCAGCCGTCTGACCGTAAAAAACACCACGCCGATCATCAGCAGCGGCGCCGTGCCGAACCACATGGCCGGGCACCAGGGCCCGACGTTGAACCGGTACCAGGCGGCGTAGGCGCCCACGCCGGACGCCAACGCCAGCAGGTTGTCAGTGGTGGTGGCCGCCTTCGCCATGGGTGTGCCCATGTTCGATTTCTTCCTTGGTGGCAGGACGGATGCCGGTGATGGTGCACTTGAAGTGCAGGCGTTCGCCGGCCCATGGGTGGTTGCCGTCTACCACGACTTTGCCGTCGGCGATGTCGGTCACGGTGTAAAGAATGACATCGCCGTGCTGGTCTTCGCCTTCAAACTGCATGCCCACCTCAAGGTTGTCGGATGGGAAAGCGCTGGCCGGTTCGATCTGCACCAGTTCTTCGTCGTAATCGCCAAAAGCATCGGTAGGTTCCAGCACCAGGTCCAGTTGTGCGCCAACGGTCTTGTCGTGCAGTTCTTCTTCCACTTTCGGGAAAATGCCGTCAAAGCCGCCGTGCAGATAGCTCACTGGCTTATCGCTGCTTTCCAGCAGGTTGCCGTCGCTGTCCCGCAGTTCGTAGGTGATGGAGACAACGGTTTTCATTGCGACTTTCATGGGGATGTTCCTTAATCAGTTATCGTGTTGCAGCGGAGTGACCTGCCGTGAGTGCATTTTAAACCATTTTATTCTGGCATCCCGGCAGGTGGAAAAAATCCCGGAGAAATTTTGAGCAGGCAGTGGATTTTGCCCGGCTTTGGCAAGCCGCATTCTGAGGATGCGCTATGATAACGGTCATGACACAAATCCCACTCCCATTTCTCGGCGGCTTGACCGCAACACAGTTTTTCGCTGAATACTGGCAGAAGAAACCACTGCTGATTCGGCAGGCGTTCCCGGGGTTTGCCGGGTTGCTGACGCCGAATGAGTTGGCGGGCCTGGCTTGCGAGGAAGACGCGCAATCCCGGCTGGTAATGCACAAGCGCGGCAAGTGGCTGCTCGAGTCCGGCCCGTTTGCGGAAGAACGTTTCTCGGATCTGCCGAAAAAGGACTGGACGCTGCTGGTGCAAGGGGTGAACCACTTCTTGCCGGAAGCCGCTGAGTTGTTGCGGCAATTCAATTTTGTCCCAACAGCGCGGCTGGATGACCTGATGGTGAGCTTTGCGCCTGATGGCGGCGGGGTTGGCCCGCATTTCGACTCTTATGACGTGTTTCTGCTGCAGGGCATGGGGCAACGGTTGTGGCGGGTCAGCGATCAGGACGACATGCAGCTGATCGAGGGCGCGCCATTGCGCATCCTGCAGAGTTTTAACACGCAGCAGGAATGGCTGCTGGACCCAGGCGACATGCTTTATCTGCCACCACGGTATGCGCACTGGGGTATCGCCGTGGGCCAATGCATGACCTATTCGGTAGGCTTTCGGGCGCCAACGGCGCAGGAGTTGGGCACACAGTTTCTCAGCTATCTGCAGGACAAGCTGGCGCTGGCCGGGATGTATGCTGACCCCGATCTCCAACCGCAGCAACATCCCGCGGAGATTGGCGAGCAGATGGTGGCTAAGGTTACGGAAATGCTGCAAGCGATTACCTGGGGGCGGGAAGATGTGGCGCAATTTCTCGGCACCTACCTCTCCGAGCCCAAACCGCATGTGATGTTCACCCCGCACCGCTTGGCCGCCGACAAGTTTGCGCAGCGAGTCGCGCAACATGGGGTGCAGTTGGCGCTGGCTACCCAGATGCTGTTTTATCGGGATGCGGTGTTCATTAATGGTGAACGGCACGCCATTGAGCCGGGGGTGTCCGCGGCGATCAGGGAACTGGCGGATTCTCGCAGGCTGGCTGCGCAGACAGTCATGTCGGAAGCCATGCAGCAACTGCTGCATTCATGGTATCTGGCCGGTTTTCTCGAATTGGGCGGCTGAGGTCAAGCCATTTTTTTTGCGGTTTTTTATAAAAAATTATAAAAAACTGGTGTTTTTATTAATTCATGTATAGAATCAGCGCCTTCGGTGGACTTCTTCGAAGTTTTACAGGTTCATCTGAATTTCGAAGAAGCCGATAACGATTTTTTGTAACTTTTGTTAAGGGAAATGAAATGATCCGCTCCGCTCTGTTTGCTGCTCTGTTGGCCCTGGCTCTGACCGCTTGTGGTAAGAAGGAAGAAGCTGCTCCTGCTCCTGAAGCTGCTGCTCCTGCTGCTGAAGCTCCTGCTGCTGCTCCTGCCGCTGACGCTGCTGCCCCAGCCGCTCCTGCTGCTGACGCTGCTGCTCCTGCTGCTGACGCTGCTGCTGCCCCAGCCGCTCCTGCTGAAGAAAAGAAGTAATTCTAGTCTTCTCAGTACCTAAAAAAGCCGGCCTAGGGTCGGCTTTTTTATTGCCTGAAAACCCCTGAAATACCAGGGTTCAACTGATTTCCCGCCAGTCGAAACCATTCTCTTGGTCCGCAATGCCTATCCAAGATGTCTCGCATGCCAGTACGCTGCTTAGCGATTGCCTAGCAAGATCTGCGCGGTTGTTCTGTGCGCTGAGGTGTGCTGCCACGATATGCTGTAAATTACGGTTGTCCAGCCGCGAAAGCAGGGCGGCGGATGAGGCGTTGTCCAGATGCCCGAGGCGGCTGCTGATGCGCTCCTTGAGGGATTTGGGATAACTGCTGTTAAGCAGCATATCGAGATCATGGTTGCATTCCAGCACCAGCCCTTGGCAGCCGGACAGCATCGATTCGATGTGCGGCGTTGATACGCCGGCATCCGTCAGCACCCCAAGACGGTGGGCACCGTCCCCTAATACGAATTGAACCGGTTCACGCGAGTCATGCGGCACAGGATAGGGTTGCACTTGCATGTCGCCAATGGCGAATTCAGTGTGGCTGTCGATGATGCGGATGTCAGCCGTGGTGGTGAAACTGCCCAGCGCGGCCAGCGTGCCGTGGGTCAGGTAGAGCGGGAGGTTGAAACGCGCGGAAAGTCTCGTGGCCGAACCGATATGGTCATCATGTTCGTGCGTGACCAGTATCGCTGACAGTTGGCCGGCTTCCAGGCCAAGCCGTGCCAGCCTGGAAATGGTTTCGCGGACACTGAAGCCACAATCCAGCAACACTGTCGTGTTGCCGGCTGTGGCTACCAGGCTGTTTCCTGCGCTACCGCTTCCCAGTGATGCGAAGCGCATCAGGACGTTACTTCAGCTGTTCGTAAAGCATGGTCAGGATGCGGCTTGCCGTGCGTGAGGTATCCCGATTACCATCCTTGTCCACAACAACGACGGTAGTGATGTCGCCGCCACGGTCAAGACGGACGCGGTACTGGGCGGCCACTGCGGCTTTTTCCTTGTCGCTTTCCCAGAACTTCAGCTTGTCCACTACGCCTTTTTCTTCCTTTTTCGGCGCGGCTTCGGCCTGTTTGGGTTTTTCGTCGTCGTCACCCCAGAACTTCAGGGAGTCCAATACCCCTTTTTTCTCATCCTTGGGCTGATCTGCTTCAAGGTCGGAGTAGCGCACAAAAAACAGGCCCTTGGACCGGTCCCGGTCTTCCACCAGGAATCCTACACGGTCCAGTGCCAGCCCTACCCTGCGCCATGCCCGGTCAAATGCGTCATTCAACGTCAAGGTGACTACGCCGTTTTTATCGGCGCTGGTGCTGGCGCGTTTCTCCTGCACCGGGTTGGCGATGATGTTGCGCGATTGTTTCTCGGCAACGCCGAGTTTAACCATCAGGCGGCGTAGCAGTTCAGCATCCAGTTCTTCCGCTTCCGAGCCATTCTTGTTTTTCTTGAAGTCCTCATTCTTGTAACCGTTCTCGATGTCGCCGTAGATGGTTTTGACCCGGACTTTGCCATCGTCGGTGACGTCGCTGATGGAGCGGTGGCTCATGTAGATTTCCGTGACATCGTCGTCACTGCCGCGATCGATGCGGGTGCGGAATTTCTGGCGGTTCTTCAGCGCAGACAGTTTGTCCAGCCAGCCCTGGAATTTGTCCAGATAGTTGCCTTGCTCATCCTTGATGATGTCCGATGGGTCTACCCATTCGGTTTCCATCACCCCGGTCTGCAGGTTTTCCACGCGCACGGCAAACCCCAGCTCCGTCCAGAACTCACGGACGATGGGCCATACTTTTTCCGGCGCTGCAGGAACCACCAGCCAGCGTTGTGAACCGGCCTTTTCCAGTTTCACGCCCTCTGGCGAGGGCAGCAGTTTCTCTTCCGGCTGCTGGGTGGCTTGCCCCTGGGTGTAACTGGAATACGTGGTGCCGCCAGGCACCGAATACGTTTCATCGGTGGAGATGGAGGTCAGGTCAGGCGGGACTTCGAGCGGCTTGCCGCGACCGGCAGCTTTGTAGTCGGAGCTGTTGTCGATGAACGGGATGGAATCGCAGCCTGTGACCAGCGTAGCCAATACGGCGGAAATCAGGAGTTTCTGGGGGTTTTTAAGCATTGTCACTCTCGTTAAAGTAAGCCGGCACTGCGCATGGCAGCGCGCAGGGTTTCGTGATGTTGCTGGGAAAGTGGCGTCAATGGCAGACGCAAGCCTCCCTGAATACGCCCCAATTCCTGCAGTACCCACTTGACCGGGATGGGGTTGGGCTCGACAAACAGCGTTTGGTGCAGCCTGAACATGGTCTGGTTGGCAGCGCGGGCGCGGGATAGTTCCCCGTTCATCGCGGCAACGCACATTTCATGCATCAGCTTGGGCGTGACGTTGGCGGTGACGGAAATCACACCCTTGCCGCCCAGCAGCATCAGACTCAATGCGCTTGCGTCATCGCCGCTGTATACGGCAAAGTCGGCTGGCGCGCGCAGCAACAGGTCGGTTCCGCGTTCAATGCCGCCAGTGGCATCCTTGATACCAACAATGTTGCCGATTTGCGCCAGGCGCAGCGCGGTGTCGTTGCTCAGGTCGCAGCCGGTGCGTCCGGGAACGTTGTAGAGGATCTGCGGGATGTTGACGGCTTCGGCGACGGCCTTGAAGTGCTGATACAGCCCTTCCTGCGTCGGCTTGTTGTAGTACGGTGTGACCAGCAGGCAGGCATCTACGCCGATTTCCTTGGCGTGGACGGTCAGCTCAATGGCTTCTGCGGTTGAGTTGGCGCCGGTGCCGGCAATCACCGGAACGCGTCCGTTGGTGTGTTCCACCGCGGTGCGTACCAGCAGGCAGTGCTCCTCCACGTCTACCGTGGGGGACTCTCCCGTGGTGCCGACAATCACGATCCCATCGGTGCCCTGCTCGATGTGCCAGTCAATCAGCGCGCGCAGAGCGGGCAAATCAAGTGCGCCATCCGGAAGCATAGGTGTGACGATAGCGACTAGACTACCTGTTAGCATGATCCATACCAGTGTGTTAAATCCTTGGTATTTTACCCGAAACTATCAGGCTTTGCTGTCATGCGAAATGCGAGTCCCGGCCGGCGCTGAAAGATTTGTTGACGGCTGGGTTAAAATGCCGCTGCTATGCACGCAATTAGCGGTTTCGGGCAGTTTTCATTTATCATACGGCAAGCATAGACCATGGCAACCCGGCCAAGACACAGGACACTGCAATAATGGCGATATCCAGCGCACCATTAAACAGCGATAGTATTGATACCCAGACAGCGCTACAGCGCAAGGGTAGCGTGCAGTCGCTGGCGGACGCCGCCAGCAAGACGGAAGGTAGTTACGTCACCCACATCAGTGCCGCCGGGCAGGCTATGCTGGCATTGGACAATTTCCAGACCTACACCGAAAAAATCCAGACCACCAGTTCTTTCCGTACGCCACGCTATTTGCAAAGCATGGTGGAAGGCGTGGTGGATTCGCTGAATACCTTACGCGGCTGGCTATCGGCGGCGGCCAGCGTCAAGAGCCGGTACACCGCGAGCAGCGCCAAGACGCTGGAGGCGATCGACAAAGCGGTGACCAGTAATGAAGCCAATCTGGCCGCGTTAAAACGACTGGGCGTGGAGCGGAAAGCCGACGGCAGCTTTGCAGTCAATCCGGCGCAGGTCGTCAAAGCGTATGGCGACAATCCGGAGAATGCTTTTGCTACGGTGGTCGGTTTCGCCTCTTCGGTGAGCAAGGCGCCTGACGTGCAGCCGCTGACGCAGCGGCGCGAGGAAGAAAATGCGCGTGCCCAGAGTGCTCAGGCGCAACAGGAAGACGCTACCGTGACCATCGATTTCGCCCTGCAACAACGGCTGGCCGCGGCACTGGCCGAGGCGGGTGCGTTCTCTTCGCGCAAAGCGGTTTATCTGTACCAGACCGTAGAATCCATTTGAGCTGCGGGCAGCCTGCGGCTCTACTCAAAGCTTGCCTTATACCCTGACGTAATCGGATAGCGCCTGTCCTTGCCAAAGCCGCGGTGCGTGATGCGCACCCCGACCGGCGCCTGGCGGCGTTTGTATTCATTGCGATCGATCAGGGCGATGACGCGTTTCACAGCATCGGCATCCAGACCGGTGCGGATGATTTCCAGCGGGCTGCAGTCATATTCCACATACAGTTCCATAATGGCATCCAGCACTTCGTAGGGTGGCAGCGAGTCCTGGTCGGTCTGGTTGCTGCGCAGCTCGGCGGACGGCGCGCGCATAATAATGCGCTGCGGAATTACCGCGGATTGTTGGTTGCGGTAATGCGCGAGCTGGTACACCAGCGTTTTCGGCACATCCTTGAGCACGGCGAAGCCGCCGGCCATGTCGCCGTACAACGTGGAATAACCGACCCCCATTTCGCTTTTGTTGCCGGTGGTGAGCACGATACTGCCGAATTTGTTGGACAGCGCCATCAGCAAGGTGCCGCGGATGCGCGCCTGGAGGTTTTCTTCGGCCAGGTCCGGCGGCAAATCCTTGAAGTCGTCCTGCAGCGCCGCAAGGAACGACTGGAAAATGGGCTCGATCGCAATTTCGCTGTAGCGCACCCCCAGCGCCTGCGCCATTTCGCGGGCGTCGAGCAGGCTGATCTCGGCGGTGTAGGGGGAGGGCATCATCACCGCACGTACTTTCTCCGCGCCCAGGGCATCCACGGCGATGGCGAGGGTGAGCGCGGAATCTATGCCGCCGGAAAGTCCCAGCAGCACGCCGGGAAAGCCGTTCTTTTCGACATAGTCGCGTACACCCAGGCACAACGCTCGGTAAACGCTCGCTTCCAGCGGCAATTCGGCGGTTTTTTCGCCGGCGGCGGGCTGGTTGCCGCGAAACTCGACATAACTCAGTTTTTCTTCAAGCGCGGGCAATTGCTGGGTGATTTCGCCGTGCGTGTTCATCACGAAGCTGGCGCCATCAAACACCAGTTCATCCTGGCCGCCGACCAGATTGACATAAAGCACTGCCATGCCGGTTTGCATGACCCGTTCGCGAATGATTTCATGGCGCGAATGCTGCTTTTGCAGGTGGTAGGGCGAGGCGTTGAGCGCCAGCAATACTTCAGCGCCGGCCAGTCGCGCCTGCATCGCCGGTTCTGCTTCCCACACGTCGGCGCAGATGTTGACGCCAAACCTGATCCCCTCCAGATCGAAAACCAGCGGCTCGGTGCCGGCCTCGAAATAGCGTTCTTCATCAAAGACGCTATGATTGGGCAATACATGCTTGAGATAGGTGGCCTGGATCCGGCCGTCGGCGATCAGCGAGGCGGCGTTGTAGCGGCTGTCCGCAATCTGGTGCGGGTGGCCCACCAGCAAGCTGATGTGGTGAGTCTGGCTGGCAATGTGCTGCAGAGCCTCGGCGCAAGCCTGGTTGAAATCGTCGCGCAGCAGCAGGTCTTCCGGCGGGTAGCCGGATAGCGCCAGTTCCGGCGTGACCAGCAGCGTTGCGCCCTTCTGGGATGCGGTTTGCGCGGCGTCCAGGATTCTTGCCGTGTTGCCGGCGATGTCGCCGACGACAAAATTGAGTTGGGAAATTGCGATCTTCATGACGCAATGTGCAAGCAGCCTAGTAAGAGCCGCCCGCCTCCTTGAGCACGCGCACGATTTCTGGCTGCTGTTTTTTCATGGCATACACCAGCGCGGTCAGTCCGTACTGGTCCTTGGCCTTGACGCTGGCGCCGTTGGCCAGCAGCAGCTTCACCATGGGTGCGGAACGGCTGTCCACGGCAAAATGCAGCAAAGGAGTATCTTCCGAATCGCGGATGTTGACGTTGCTGCCGGCCTTGATCAGCAGTTCCGCGGCTTCCACCTTGCCTTCCTTGACGGCCCAGGTCAGCGCGGTCCAGTCGGTCTTGTCCGCGATGTCGGGTTTTGCGCCGCCTTCCAGCAGAGCCTGCAGGGCGGCGAGGTTGCCGCCTTTGGCAGCGAACATCAGCGCCGTCATGCCGAAGCGATCCTTGACGGTGCTGTCAGCGCCATTGTCCAGCAATACCTTGATGGTTTTTGCATCGCCATTTTTTGCCGCATACATCAGCACGCTGCGGCCATCGTCGCTTTTGGCATTGGCGGGGACGCCATGCTGGATCAGCAATTCCACCACTTCGCTGAAGCCGGAGGTGGCCGCCAGGCCAAGCGCGCTCCAGCCGGCCTCGTCGCGCGCGGTGGGGTCGGCGCCTTTGTCCAGCAGCACCTTGACCGTGGCAATGAAGTTTTTCTTCGCTGCAAACATCAGCGATGTCCATCCGGCGCTGTCCTTGGCGTTCACGTCCGCGCCCTTGTTGAGCAGCGCTTCGGCGACCAGTGCATTGCCTTTGCGCGCGGCATACATCAGTGCGGTGATGCCGTCCTTGTCCTTGGTGTTGGCGCTGACCCCGCTGTCCAGCATGGCGTTGACGGTAGCAAGGTCGCCTTTTGACGCAACCGTCAGCAGGTAGGGAACTTCCTCGTCCGCGAGTGAAATGATCGGGTTCAGCAGGAGTGCCGCGAGCAATATCCCGGCGAAACGGCTTGGCGATTTTGGCATGAGTGTCATCCGTGAAGTTGCAACGCGTTATTTGCGCATCTGCGCGGCGATGGCCGCTTGTGCGGCTTCGCCCAGCCCGGCAGGCGAACTGGCAACAACCACGCCGGCCAGTTCCAGTGCGCGAATCTTGTCGGCAGCCTTGCCGCTACCCCCCGAAATAATCGCACCGGCGTGGCCCATGCGTTTGCCCGGGGGCGCCGTCTGTCCTGCAATATAACCGGCTACCGGTTTGGTGACATGCGATTTGATGTATTCAGCCGCGGCTTCTTCATCGGTGCCGCCGATTTCGCCGACCAGGATAATGGCTTCGGTTTCCGGGTCGGCTTCAAACATTTCCAGACACTCGATGAAATTGAGCCCCTTGATCGGGTCGCCGCCGATGCCGACACAGGTGCTTTGCCCGAGGTTGAGTGCGGTGGTCTGGTGCACGGCTTCATAGGTCAGAGTGCCGGAGCGGGAAACGATACCCACCTTGCCGCGCAAATGGATGGAGCCCGGCATGATGCCGATCTTGCACTCGCCCGGGGTAATGACGCCCGGGCAATTGGGGCCGACCAGCTTTGCACCGTTGGCCCTGAGCGCAGCCTTGACGTTGAGCATCTCCAGCACCGGAATGCCTTCGGTGATGCAGACGATCAGCTGGATGCCGGCATCGGCAGCTTCCAGGATCGAATCGGCGGCAAATGCCGGCGGCACGTAAATGACGCTGGCATTTGCGCCGGTCGCCCGTACCGCGTCGCGCATGGTGTTGAATACCGGCAGCCCCAGATGCGTTTGCCCCCCCTTGCCCGGAGTGACGCCCCCCACCATTTTGGTGCCGTAAGCCGCGGCCTGTTCGGAATGGAATGTGCCCTGCTTGCCGGTGAAGCCCTGGCAGAGAACCTTTGTGTTATTGTTGACCAGTATGCTCATGGGTATTCCTAGATGTTTCTATGCAATTGCGGCTACGGCGCGCTGGGCAGCGTCCGTCAAGCCATCGGCGGAGATGATGGAGAGGCCGCTGTCACGCAGCATCTTCCGTCCCAGGTCTACGTTGGTGCCTTCCAGGCGAACAATGACCGGAATTTTGACGCCGACTTCCTTGACCGCGGTGATGATGCCTTCGGCGATGATGTCGCAACGCATGATGCCGCCGAAAATATTGACCAGCACCGCTTGCACGTTGCTGTCGGCGAGGATGATCTTGAACGCCTTGGCGACAGTTTCCGCCGTTGCGCCGCCGCCTACGTCCAGGAAATTGGCCGGCTGGCCGCCATGCAGCTTGATGATGTCCATGGTGGCCATGGCCAGGCCGGCGCCGTTCACCATGCAGCCGATATTGCCGCTCAAGGCAATGTAGTTCAGCCCGGCAGCGTGGGCGTCTTCTTCCTTGGGGTCGTCCTGGCTCCAGTCGCGGCTTTCCGCCAGCGTCTTTTGCCGGTACAACGCATTGTCATCCACGCTCATTTTGCAATCCAGCGCCACCAGCGCGCCGCTGGCCGTGACCACCAGCGGGTTGATTTCCAGCAGCGACAAGTCGCTTTCCTTGAATAGCCGGAACAGTGCCTTGAGCATTTTGCTGAAGGCGCTGACCTGATCACCTGCCAGCCCCAGCGCAAACGCCAGGCAACGCGCTTGGTAATCCACCAGCCCGGTGAGAGGGTCACAGACTTCGCGCAGGATTTTTTCCGGCGAGGTGTGGGCGATTTCCTCGATTTCCATGCCTCCCGCCGCGGAAGCAATCACTACAATGCGTTCGGCGGAGCGATCCACCATCAGTGATAGATAGAGCTCACGGGCAATCGGCAGGGTTTCTTCCACCAGCAGCCGATGGACCGGCTGCCCGTCGGGCGCGTTCTGCTGAGTGACCAGTCGGCCGCCCAGCAACTGGGTGGCGAGGTTTTGCAGGCTTTCCAGCGACTGTACCACTTTCACGCCGCCGACTTTGCCGCGGCCGCCGGCGTGGATCTGCGCTTTGCCGACCCAGGCGGAACCGCCAAGTTCGCGGGCGGCGGCTACTGCTGCTTCGGCGGTATCCGCCACAATGCCTTTCGGCGTGGCGATGCCATATTTTTGCAATAGTTGTTTGGCTTGATACTCGTGCAAATTCATGATGGTCTAAACCTGTTTTGATCTTGGGTGCGAAATTCAGGCTAATTTTCGCCGAAAACCCTTTAATAAGCCAGCAAAAAGGCTAGGGTGAACGCGCCCCGATGAAAATCGGGAAACACGGCGGGAGGGCGTGCCGCCTGAAGCCTCTGGTTGACCGCGGACGCGTCTATCCCGCATAATCCACGGGCTGATAGCAACGCCATATATTCTTGTTTTGGGGTAATCTCTCTCAGATATGCTGGAAAATTATTTTCCGATCCTGCTGTTTGTTCTCGTTGGTCTGGCCATCGGCGTGCTTCCTGTCGTGCTGGGCAGGATTGTCGCCCCCAGCCGCCCGGACAGCGAGAAAAATTCCCCATACGAGTGCGGCTTTGAAGCATTTGAAGATGCGCGCATGAAGTTTGACGTGCGTTATTATCTGGTGGCTATCCTGTTCATTTTGTTCGATCTTGAAATTGCCTTCCTGTTCCCCTGGGCAGTGGTGCTGAAAGAAATCGGCATGTTCGGCTTTGTTGCCATGCTGGTATTCCTCGGCATACTGGTGGTGGGTTTTGTCTATGAGTGGATGAAGGGGGCTCTGGAATGGGAATGATGCGCGAGGTCGCCGCATGAGTATCGAAGGCATCCTGGAAAAGGGCTACGTCACCACGACGCTGGACACCGTCATCAACTACACCCGCACCGGCTCGATGTGGCCGATGACCTTTGGCCTGGCCTGTTGCGCGGTGGAAATGATGCACGCCGGCGCTTCCCGTTATGACCTGGATCGTTTCGGCATCGTGTTCCGCCCCAGTCCGCGCCAGTCCGATGTGATGATTGTCGCCGGCACGCTGATCAACAAAATGGCGCCCGCCTTGCGCAAGGTGTACGACCAGATGGCCGAGCCGCGCTGGGTGATTTCCATGGGTAGCTGCGCCAATGGCGGCGGCTATTACCATTATTCGTATTCCGTGGTGCGCGGCTGCGACCGTATTGTGCCGGTGGATGTGTACGTGCCGGGCTGCCCACCGACCGCCGAGGCGCTGCTGTACGGCATCATCCAGTTGCAAAACAAAATCAAACGAACCAATACCATCGCCCGTTAATCATGACTCCACGTCTGGAACAGCTTGCAGAATCACTCAGGGCCACGTTGGGCGGCAAACTGCTGCGTTTGGGCGCGCATGTGGGCGAACTGACGCTGGACATCAATGGCGCGGACGTGGTGGAGGTATGCAAAACGCTGCGCGACCAGGAAGGTTTCAAGTTCGAGCAACTGATAGACCTGTGCGGCGTGGATTACAGCGATTACAAGGAAGGTGCGTGGGAAGGGCCGCGTTATGCTGTGGTTTATCACCTGCTGTCCGTTGAGTTGAATCACCGGGTGCGGGTCAAGGCGTTTGTCGAGGATGACGAGTTCCCGGTCATCCACACCATGGTAGAGGTGTGGCCGGTAGCCAACTGGTTCGAGCGCGAGGCGTTTGACCTGTTCGGTATCATGTTTGACCACCATCCGGATTTGCGCCGCATCCTGACCGACTACGGTTTTGTCGGCCACCCGTTCAGGAAGGATTTTCCGGTGATCGGCAATGTGGAAATGCGCTACGACCCCGAGCAGCAGCGCGTGATTTACCAGCCGGTTTCCATCGAACTGCGCAACAATGTGCCAAGAATAATTCGTGACGAGGGTTTCCATCGTGGCTGAGATACGTAACTACACGATGAACTTCGGTCCGCAGCACCCCGCTGCGCACGGTGTGCTGCGCCTGGTGCTGGAGCTGGACGGCGAAGTGATCGAACGTGCCGATCCGCACATCGGCCTGCTGCACCGCGCAACCGAAAAACTGGCGGAGCATCGCACCTTCCTGCAGTCCGTGCCGTACATGGATCGGCTGGACTACGTGTCGATGATGGCGAACGAACACGCCTACGTGATGGCGATCGAAAAGCTGATGGGTATCGAAGTGCCGATCCGTGCCCAATACATCCGCGTGATGTTCGACGAGATTACCCGCATCCTCAACCACTTGCTGTGGATAGGCGCTCACGCGCTGGACGTGGGGGCGATGACGGTGTTCCTGTATGCCTTCCGCGAGCGCGAAGACCTGTTCGACGTGTATGAGGCGGTTTCCGGCGCGCGCATGCACGCCGCGTATTACCGTCCCGGCGGCGTGTATCGCGACCTGCCGGACCGCATGCCGCAATATGAGTCGTCGAAAATTCATGGCCCGCAAGATATCAAGCGCATGAACGAAAACCGGCAGGGTTCGGTGCTGGATTTTATCGAGGATTTCACTAACCGTTTCCCCGCTTATGTGGATGAATACGAAACCCTGCTGACCGATAACCGTATCTGGAAGCAGCGCACCGTCGGTATCGGTGTGGTGTCGCCCGAGCGCGCGCTGGCACTGGGCATGACCGGCCCCATGCTGCGCGGTTCCGGCATCGCCTGGGATTTGCGCAAGAAGCAGCCGTACGAAGTGTATGACCGCATGGATTTCGACATTCCGGTGGGCACCAACGGCGACTGTTACGACCGCTACCTGGTGCGCATGCAGGAATTCCGCGAATCCAACCGCATCGTCAAGCAATGCGTGGATTGGCTGCGCGCCAATCCGGGCCCGGTCATCAGCGACAACACCAAGGTGGCGCCGCCGGCACGCGAAACCATGAAACATGACATGGAAGCGCTGATCCACCACTTTAAGCTGTTCACCGAAGGCTTCCACGTACCGGAAGGCGAGGCGTATGCCGCAGTGGAGCACCCCAAGGGCGAATTCGGCATCTATCTGGTGTCCGATGGCGCCAACAAGCCGTACCGCCTGAAGATTCGCGCACCCGGTTTCCCGCACCTGGCGGCGCTGGATGAAATGACGCGCGGCCACATGATTGCCGACCTGGTGGCCATCATCGGCACGCAGGATATCGTATTTGGAGAGATAGACCGATAATGTTGTCACCGGAATCCATTGCGAAAATAGACCGCGAACTGGCGAAATACCCGGCCGACCAGCGCCGTTCCGCCGTGATGTCGTCCTTGCGCATCGTGCAGGACGAGCGCGGCTGGCTGTCCAAGGAGTCCATTGCCGAGGTTGCCGAATATCTCGGCATCCCCGCGATTGCCGCGCTGGAAGTGGCGACCTTTTACAACATGTACGACCTGGAGCCGGTGGGCAAGTACAAACTGACGGTGTGCACCAACATTTCCTGCATGCTGCGCGATGCCGACGGCATTGTTGAGCACCTGGAACATCGCCTGGGCATCCATTGCGGCGAAACCACGCCGGACGGCAAGTTCACCCTGCGCGAAGGTGAATGCATGGGTTGCTGCGGCGGTGCGCCATTGCTGCACATCAACAACAGCGATATGCGCGAGTTTCTCACCAATGACAAACTGGATGCGCTGCTGGAGGAGCTGAAGTAATGGCGAACGAAGTCTGCTTCCGCACCCTGCACCTGCCTAATCCCGCTTCGCTGGAAACCTATCGCAGCATCGGCGGCTACGAGGCACTCAAGCGCATCGTCACCGAAAAAGTGCCGCCCACCGAAATCATCAGCGAAATCAAGCTGTCCGGCCTGCGCGGCCGCGGCGGCGCAGGTTTCCCCACCGGGCTGAAGTGGAGCTTCATGCCGCGCTATTTCGATGGCGACAAATATATTGTCTGCAATACCGATGAAGGCGAGCCCGGTACCTTTAAGGATCGCGACATCATTCGCTACAACCCGCACCAGTTGATCGAAGGTATGGCGATTGCCGCCTACACCATGGGTGTCAAGGTCGGTTACAACTACATCCACGGTGAAATCTGGGCCGAATACCAGTTGTTCGAAAAAGCGCTGGAAGAAGCGCGTGCCGCCGGTTTCCTCGGTGACAACCTGTTCGGCAGCGATTTCAGCTTCAACCTGCATGCCCACCACGGCCACGGTGCCTATATCTGCGGCGAGGAAACCGCGCTGATCGAGTCCATCGAGGGCAAGAAGGGGCAGCCCCGCTTCAAGCCGCCGTTCCCGGCCAGTTTCGGCTTGTACGGCAAGCCGACCACCATCAACAATACCGAATCGTTCACCTCGATTCCCTACATCATCCAGCATGGCGGGCAGAAATTCCTGGAACTGGGCGTGCCCAATTCCGGCGGCACCAAGCTGTTTTCCGTTTCCGGTCACGTGGAAAAACCGGGCAATTACGAAGTCGGCATGGGTATGCCATTCCCGGAACTGCTGGCCTTGGCTGGCGGCATCTGGAAAGGTCGCAAGCTGAAGGCGGTGATCCCGGGCGGCTCCTCGGTACCGGTGGTGCCTGCCGACCTGATGATGCAGTGCACCATGGATTACGATTCCATCTCCAAGGTCGGCGGCTCCATGCTGGGCGCGGGTTCGGTGATTGTGATGGACGAAACCACCGATATGGTGAAAGCGCTGCAGCGTCTGTCATATTTTTATTACGAAGAGTCCTGCGGCCAGTGCACGCCCTGCCGCGAAGGCACTGGCTGGCTGTGGCGCGTGGTGCGCCGAATAGCCGAAGGCAAGGGGCGCATGGAAGACCTCGACCTGCTGACCGATGTCAGCCAGAATATCTCCGGCCGCACCATCTGCGCGCTGGGGGATGCCGCCGCCGCGCCGGTGCTGAGCTTCGTCAAGCATTTCCGTCCGGAATTCGAGTACTACATCCAGCACGGCAAAAGCATGGTGACGGGAAAATAACATGCTCAAGATTGAAATAGACGGCATCGCCACCGAAGTTGAACACGGCAGCACCATTATCGAGGCTGCTGACAGCCTGGGGATTCCCATCCCCCGGTTCTGCTACCACAAGAAACTGTCGGTCGCGGCAAACTGCCGCATGTGTCTGGTGCAGGTGGAAAAATTCGGCAAGCCGCTGCCGGCCTGCGCCACCCCGGTCAGCGAGGGCATGAAAATCCATACCCGCTCGCAGGCCGCGGTGCAGGCGCAGAAGAGCGTGATGGAATTCCTGCTGATCAACCACCCGCTGGATTGCCCGATTTGCGACCAGGGCGGCGAATGCGAATTGCAGGACATCGCCGTGGGTTACGGCGGCGGTGCGTCGCGCTACAGCGAAGAAAAGCGCGTGGTGGTGAACAAGAACATCGGCCCGCTGATTTCCACCGACATGACGCGCTGCATCCAGTGCACCCGTTGCGTGCGGTTCCTGAAAGAAGTCGGCGGCATGATGGAACTTGGCATGGTGGGGCGCGGCGAGCACGCCGAAATCACCGCTTATGTAGACAAAAGCGTGGATTCCGAATTGTCCGGCAACATCATTGACCTGTGCCCGGTGGGCGCCCTGACCAGCAAGCCGTTCCGCTATTCCGCGCGCAACTGGGAACTGGCGCGCCGCCCCTCGATTGCCCCGCATGACGGGCTGGGATCGCACATTGAATTGCAGATCAAGAATAACCAGGTGTTCAGGGTGCTGCCGCGCGAAAAAGATAGCATCAACGAATGCTGGATTTCGGATCGCGACCGCTTCTCCTACGAAGGCCTGAACAGCGCCGAACGCCTGACCAAGCCGATGATCCGTCGCGGCGAGCAATGGCTGGAAACCGACTGGCAAAGCGCGCTGGAATTCGCCGCCAGCCGCATCAAGCAAACCGCGGGCAGCGACCTGGGCGTGCTGGTGTCGCCCAACAGCACCATGGAAGAAGGCTACCTTGCCAGGAAAATTGCCGAAGGCCTGGGTTGCGGCAATGTGGATCACCGCTTGCGCCGTAGCGACTTCCGCCTGGATGGCCGCTTCCAGGGCACGCCCTGGATGGGCTGCAATATCCCCGATTTGCAGGAAATGGATCGTGTGCTGGTGATCGGCAGCAACTTGCGCAACGAGCATCCGCTGCTCACCAACCGCTTGCGTCAGGCGGCAAAGTTCAATGCCATGGAGTTGTCGCTGGTCAATCCGCTGGACGATGACCAATTACTGCCGGTCAAGCACAAGGCAATTTGCTCGCCCAACGACATGGTCAACGTCCTGTCGCAAATCCTCAAGGCCCTGTCCGGGTTGCAGAAGCTGTCGCTGTGCCTGCCCACTTCCATGAACCAGTTGCTGGAAGGCGTGAAAGTCTGGGACAACACCCAGGCCATCGCGCAAAGCCTGGCCGGCCTGGGTGACAGCTACGATTTGATCAGCCCGCGCGTGGGTGTGTTCCTGGGCAATATCGCCCAGCATCACCCGCGCTACTCCGAGATCTACAGTTTGGCGGAAGCGATTGCTTCCCTCAGCGGCGCCACCTTTGGGGTGTTGTCCGAAGCCAACAACCGCGTTGGCATGGACTTGGTCGGCGTGCTGCCCAAGGAAGGCGCGCTGAATGCCAGAACCATGCTGGAACAACCACGTTCCACTTACCTGCTGGTGAACATGGAGCCGGAACTGGATTGCCATAATGCGCAATTGGTCAATCAGGCACTGCGGCAGGCCGGCTGTGTGGTGGCGCTGACAGCGTACAAGTCGGATGCCCTGCGCGAGGCCGATGTGCTGCTGCCAATTGCGCCGTTCAGCGAGACGTCCGGCACTTATATGAGCATGGAAGGCCGCGTGCAGAGCTTTGCCGCTGGCGTCAGGCCGCTGGGCGAATGCCGCCCGGGCTGGAAGGTGCTGCGCGTGCTGGGCAACCTGCTCGGGTTGTCCGGGTTTGACTACGACAGCAGCGAACAAGTGAAAACCGAAATTTTCGGCGGCGAAAAGCCGTCCAAAGTGGTCTGGCAGCGGCTCAACAACAACCTGCGCCACCTGGTCGAGGTGAATGTGCAGATCAAGACTGGCGTGCTGCAACGCGTGGGTGAAATCCCTTTGTACCAGGTTGATGCCATTGTGCGCCGTGCCCCTTCGTTGCAGAAAACCAGAGCCGCAAAAGCCGCGGTGACGGCTGCCATGAGTGCCAAGCAATTGGCCCAGCTGGGGCTGGCCGATGGCGACGTGATTGTGGTCAAGCAGGGTGCGGGGTCGGCGAAACTGCCGGTGCAGCGTGACGACGGGGTGCCTGAAGGTTGCATCCGCATTCCTTCGGCTGTTGCGGAAACCGCAACACTAGGCGATCTGTTCGGTGAGTTGGAGGTCGAGAAAGCATGATGGAATTCCTTCAGCAGCTATTCGGCCCGGCCTGGCCGCTGGTATGGAGCCTGGCCAAGATCATCGCCATTGTTGCGCCGCTGATGGTGGGCGTAGCCTACCTGACGCTGGCGGAGCGCAAGGTGATCGGTTTCATGCAGGTGCGCATCGGCCCCAACCGCGTAGGTTATTACGGCCTGCTGCAACCAATTGCCGACGGCCTGAAACTGCTGTTCAAGGAAATTATTATTCCGTCAGCAGCCAACAAGAGCCTGTTCCTGCTGGCACCGATGGTATCCATTGCGCCGGCGCTGGCAGCCTGGGCGGTGGTGCCGTTCGACCCCAACCTGGTGCTGGCCAACGTGGATGCCAGTTTGCTGTACATCATGGCGATCACCTCCATGGGCGTGTACGGCGTCATCATTGCCGGCTGGGCCTCCAATTCCAAATACGCTTTCCTCGGCAGTTTGCGCTCGGCGGCACAGATCGTGTCCTACGAAATCGCCATGGGTTTTGCGCTGGTCGGCGTACTGATGGCGGCCAACAGCCTCAATCTGGTCAAGATCGTGCAAGCGCAGTCCGGCGGATTGCTGCACTGGTACTGGCTGCCGCTGTTCCCGCTGTTCGTGGTGTATTTCATCGCCGGCGTGGCGGAAACCAATCGCGCCCCGTTCGACGTGGCGGAAGGCGAATCGGAAATCGTGGCCGGCTTCCATGTGGAATACTCGGGCATGGCGTTTGCCGTTTTCTTCCTGGCGGAATACGCCAACATGATTTTGGTGGCAACGCTGGCCGCCATCATGTTCCTTGGCGGCTGGCTGTCGCCGGTGTCGTTCCTGCCGGACAGCTTCCTGTGGCTGCTGCTGAAGATCGGCGCGATGCTGTTCCTGTTCCTGTGGTTCCGCGCGACGTTCCCCAGATACAGATATGACCAGATCATGCGTCTGGGCTGGAAAGTATTCATCCCCATCACGCTGGTCTGGATCATCGTGATTGGAGCTTTCATGCAAACCCCGCTGGCGTACCTGTTCCACTGAGGCGAGGGAAAAGACTATGTTGAATCGCTTAAAAGAGTTTTTTCAAAGCCTGATGCTGCTGGAGCTGCTCAAAGGCATGGCGCTGACCGGGCGTTATTTCTTTGCGCGCAAGATTACCGTGCAATACCCGGAAGAACGCACGCCGCAGTCCGGCCGTTTCCGCGGCTTGCATGCGCTGCGCCTGTACCCCAACGGCGAGGAGCGCTGCATCGCCTGCAAGCTGTGCGAAGCAGTATGCCCGGCGATGGCGATTACCATAGATTCGGAGCAGCGTGATGATGGAACGCGTCGCACCACACGCTACGATATTGACCTGACCAAGTGCATTTTCTGCGGATTCTGCGAAGAATCCTGCCCGGTGGATTCGATTGTGGAAACGCGCGTGCTGGATTATCACGGCGAAAAACGCGGCGACTTGCTGTACACCAAACCCATGCTGCTGGAGATCGGGCGCAAGCAGGAAGCGCAGATCGCGGCGGATCGCGCCGCCGATGCGAAGTATAGATGAGCCCAGGTAACGATATGATTTTTCAGGACTACCTTTTTTATTTCCTGGCGGCAATTCTGCTGTTTGCCGGCCTGCGCGTGATCACCACCCGCAACCCGGTGCAGGCCGCGCTGTACCTGGTGCTGGCGTTTTTTACCGCCGCCGGCATCTGGTTGCTGTTGCAGGCGGAATTCCTCGCGATTGCGCTGGTGCTGGTGTACGTCGGCGCGGTGATGGTGCTGTTCCTGTTTGTGGTGATG
Source organism: uncultured Methylophilaceae bacterium (assembly GCA_964511385.1). GTDB lineage: Bacteria > Pseudomonadota > Gammaproteobacteria > Burkholderiales > Methylophilaceae > CAILHX01. The sequence continues at coordinate 228,282 of CAZEFE010000001.1, forward strand.
ATGCTGGATATCAACCTCGACAAGCTACGCGAAGGGTTCTGGGATTATTTCCCGCTGGCGGGCTTTATTGGTGTACTGATGGCGGTGGAAATGGCGATGATCCTCGGCCAGCGCCACTTCGGCCCGGAGCGCGTCGGCGTGCCGCCGGTGCGTAGCGCCGATTACAGCAATACCGCGGAGCTGGGGCGCGTGCTGTATACCGATTATGTTTATCCGTTCGAGCTGGCGGCGGTGGTGCTGCTGGTGGCGATTGTCGCCGCCATTGCCTTGACCATGCGCAAGCGCAAGGACAGCAAGTACATCGATCCGGCCGAGCAGGTCAAGGTCAAGCGCGATGACCGTTTGCGCATTGTGAAGATGGACGCGTATCAGGAGCCTGCGGCTGAACAGCCGGCCGCGCCGGAAGAAGGAGGCAAATCATGAGCGTCGGGCTTTCGCATTATCTGATTCTGGGGGCGCTGTTGTTTGCCATCAGCGTGGTCGGCATTTTCCTCAACCGCAAAAACGTCATCATCGTGCTGATGGCGATTGAACTGATGCTGCTGGCGGTGAACATGAATTTTGTGGCGTTTTCGCATTACCTGAACGATACCGCCGGGCAGGTGTTCGTGTTTTTCGTCCTCACCGTGGCTGCGGCCGAGTCGGCGATTGGCCTGGCGATCCTGGTGATGCTGTTCCGCAATTTGAAGACGATTAACGTCGATGATCTGGACAGTCTAAAAGGCTAACTACTTTCATGACCATGCAACAAGTATATCTCGCTACCCCTCTGCTGCCGCTTGTCGCTGCAGCGATTGTGGGCTTGTTCGGCCGCAAATTACCGCGCGCCGCGGCGCACTGGCTGACCATTGCCGGTGTCGGCGGGTCATTTGCGCTGTCGCTGTGCGTGCTGCAGGACGTGTTGGCCGGGCATACCTTCAACGGCGCCGTATACACCTGGCTGACCAGCGGCGACACCAGTTTCGAAGTGGGGTTCCTGATCGATAGCCTGTCGGCGATGATGATGGTGGTGGTGACCTTCGTCTCGCTGATGGTGCATGTCTACACCATCGGCTACATGGCGGAAGACCCCGGTTACACGCGCTTCTTCAGCTATATCTCGCTGTTCACCTTCTCCATGCTGATGCTGGTGATGAGCAACAACTTCATGCAGCTATTCTTCGGCTGGGAAGCGGTGGGCCTGGTGTCCTACCTGCTGATCGGCTTCTGGTATACGCGGCCGACGGCGATTTACGCCAACCTGAAAGCGTTCCTGGTCAACCGCGTCGGTGACTTTGGCTTCCTGCTGGGTATCGGTATGGTGTTGTATTACCTGGGCAGCCTGGACTACGCAGCGGTATTCTCGGTGGCGCCGCAGTTTGCCGATGCCACGGTGAGCCTGATCCCCGGCGTGGACTGGTCGCTGATGACGGTGATTTGCCTGCTGCTGTTCGTCGGCGCCATGGGTAAATCGGCGCAGGTGCCGCTGCACGTCTGGCTGCCGGACTCGATGGAAGGCCCGACGCCGATCTCCGCGTTGATCCACGCCGCGACCATGGTGACCGCCGGTATTTTCATGGTGGCGCGCATGTCGCCGCTGTACGAGCTTTCCACCACCGCGCTGTCCACGGTGATGGTGATCGGCGCGATAACCGCGCTGTTCATGGGTTTCCTCGGCATCATCCAGAATGACATCAAGCGCGTGGTGGCGTATTCCACGCTGTCGCAACTGGGCTACATGACGGTAGCGCTGGGCGCATCGGCGTATTCGGTGGCGATTTTCCACCTGATGACGCACGCCTTCTTCAAGGCGCTGCTGTTCCTCGCTGCCGGTTCGGTCATCATGGGCATGCATCACGAGCAGGACATCCGCAAAATGGGCGGCCTGCGCAAATACATGCCGATTACCTGGATTACCTCTTTGATCGGCTCGCTGGCACTGATCGGCACGCCGTTCCTGTCCGGCTTCTATTCTAAAGATTCGATCATCGAAGTCGTGGGCCTCTCCCATATTGCCGGTAGCGGCTTCGCCTATTTCGCCGTGCTGATTGGCGTGTTTGTCACCGCGTTCTATTCTTTCCGCATGTACTTCCTGGTGTTCCACGGCAAGGAGCGTTTCCATCAGGCTGGCCATGACGAGCATCAGCATGACGAACATCACGGTCACGGCGACCATACCCCGCACGAATCGCCGTGGGTAGTCACGATACCACTCATCATGCTGGCGATTCCGTCAGTGCTGATCGGTTTTTTCACCATAGAGCCGATGGTGTTCGGCAGCTTCTTCAAAAACGTGATTTTTGTCGATATCCCGGCGCATCCCGCGTTGTACCGCCTGGCGGAGGAATTCCACGGCGCGGTCGGCATGGGCATCCACGCGTTCACTTCGTTGCCGTTTATCCTGGCCGCGGCCGGGGTGATGCTGGCGCATTATTTCTACCTCAAGCGCCCGGATATCCCGATGGCGTTGAAGCGTCGTTTCAGCGGCATCTACGCGGTACTCGAAAACAAATACGGCTTTGATGCGTTCAACGAAAAGTTCTTTGCTACCGGCTCCCGCTTTATTGGCGGCAAGCTTTGGCAGGTGGGTGATGTGCGCGTCATTGACGGCACCCTGGTTAACGGCACCGCGCGCCTGGTCGGCCGCATTTCTGCTGCCATCCGCCACCTGCAGTCTGGTTTGATCTACCACTACGCGTTTGCCATGATTATCGGCGCGTTCCTGTTACTCACTTTATTCATGAAAACCTGATGGACTTCTCCACACTTCCACTACTCAGCCTGGCCATCTGGGTGCCGATACTGGCCGGCATCGTTGTGTTGACGACCGGCGGCGACAAGAATGCCCCGGCCGCGCGCTGGCTGGCATTGTTGGGCAGCATGGTGAGCTTTGTTGTCACCTTGCCGCTGTGGTGCCGCTTTAACCGCGCGGATGGCGGCTTTCAGTTCGAGGAGGGGTACAACTGGATTCCCAGCTTCAATATCCATTACCACCTGGGTGCGGACGGCATCGCCGTGCCGCTGATCCTGCTCACCAGCTTTACCACCGTGATCGTGGTGCTGGCCGGTTGGCAGGTGATCCAGAAGCAGGTGGCGCAGTACATGGCGGCGTTCCTCATCATGTCCGGCTTGATGATAGGCGTGTTCTCCGCGCTGGATGCGGTGCTGTTCTACGTGTTCTGGGAAGCGATGCTGATCCCGATGTTCCTGGTCATCGGCGTGTGGGGTGGGCCGAACCGGGTATATGCCACGATCAAGTTCTTCCTCTATACCCTGCTCGGTTCGCTGCTGATGCTGGTGGCTTTCATCTACCTGTACCACCAGACCAACAGCTTTGAGTTGGTGGACTACTTCGCGCTGAAAATGCCGCTTAACGTGCAGATCCTGATTTTCCTGGCGTTTTTTGCCGCGTTTGCGGTCAAAGTGCCGATGTGGCCGGTGCACACCTGGTTGCCGGACGCCCACGTGGAAGCGCCTACCGGCGGCTCGGTGGTGCTGGCGGCGATAGCGCTCAAGCTCGGCGGTTACGGCTTCCTGCGTTTTGCCATGCCGATAGCGCCGGATGCAGCGCATTATCTGTCCGGCTTCATGATTGCGCTGTCGCTGATTGCCGTGGTCTACATTGCCCTGGTTGCCCTGGTGCAGCAGGACATGAAAAAGCTGATTGCCTATTCGTCGATTTCCCACATGGGCTTTGTCACCCTGGGATTCTTCATTTTCAACCCGCTGGGTCTGGAAGGCGGCATGGTGCAAATGCTGTCCCACGGCTTTATTTCCAGCGCCATGTTCCTCAGCGTGGGCGTGTTGTATGACCGCATGCATTCGCGCCAGATTGCCGATTACGGTGGCGTGGTCAACACCATGCCGGTCTTTACCGCGTTTGCGGTGTTTTTTGCCATGGCCAACGCCGGTTTGCCCGGCACCTCCGGCTTTGTCGGCGAGTTCATGGTGATTCTGGCCGCGATCCAGGCCAATTTCTGGTACGCCTTCCTGGCGGCGACCACGCTGATTTTTGGCGCGGCCTATACCCTGTGGATGGTCAAGCGCGTGTTTTATGGCGACGTCGGCAACGCGCACGTGGCTGAATTGCAGGACATCAACAAGCGCGAATTCCTGATCATGAGCATCCTGGCGATGATGGTGCTGGCGATTGGTTTGTACCCGCAACCGATCACGGAACTGACACATGCTACTGTCAACAACCTGCTGAACCACATGGCACAGAGCAAGCTTCCCTAACTGGACAGCCGAATGGATATTCTGAACGACATTTACGCCGCATTACCTGAAACCTTCGTGCTGTGCATGGCGATGGCGATACTGCTCGCCGACCTGTTCCTGAGCGACAGGCATCGCTACATCACCTACATTTTCAGCCAGATCACCCTGCTGGGCGCAGCGATGATGACGGTGGCGACACATACCCCGGGCGTTGGTTATGCTTTCAGCGGGCTGTTTGTGGACGACCCGCTGGCGGATGTGCTCAAGCTGATGATCTACCTCGGCACTTCGGTGGTGCTGGTGTATTCGCGCAGTTATAACGCACTGCGCGGCATGTTCCGCGGCGAGTTTTACGTGCTGGTGCTGCTGGCCATGCTGGGCATGATGGTAATGGTGTCCGGGCAGAACTTCCTCAGCATCTACATGGGGCTGGAACTGCTGTCGTTGTGCCTGTATGCGTTGGTGGCGCTGGATCGGGACAACCCGCGCGCGACCGAAGCCGCAATGAAGTATTTCGTGCTCGGCGCACTGGCCTCCGGCATGCTGCTGTACGGCATGTCCATGCTGTATGGCGTCACCGGCAGCCTGGATCTGTCGCAGGTCAACAACTCCATTCAGAACGGGGTGCCGGACCGGGCGGTGCTGATTCTCGGCCTGGTGTTCGTGATTGCCGGGCTGGCGTTCAAACTGGGCGCGGCACCGTTCCACATGTGGCTGCCGGATGTTTATCACGGCGCGCCGACCAGCGTCACGCTGTTCATCGGTTCGGTCACCAAACTGGCTGCTTTCGCCTTTGTCATGCGCCTGCTGATTCAGGGTTTGCAAGGCATGGTGCACGACTGGCAGGGCATGCTTATCATCATGGCGGTGCTGTCCATCACCATCGGCAACATCATCGCCATTGCGCAGACCAATCTGAAGCGCATGCTGGCGTACTCCGCCATTTCGCACATCGGTTTCCTGCTGCTCGGGTTCCTCAGCGGATCGCTCAACGGCTTTATTGCCTCCATGTTCTACATGGCGGCGTATGTGTTGATGACGCTGGGCGGCTTCGGCATGATCCTGCTGCTGTCCAGGAAAGGTTTCGAGGCGGAAGACCTGAACGACCTGCGCGGTCTGAATGCCCGCAACCCGTGGTACGCCTTCCTGATGCTGCTGCTGGTGTTTTCCATGGCCGGCATTCCGCCCACCATCGGCTTTTATGCCAAGTTTTCGGTGCTGCAGGCCGCGTTGCAGGCCGGTTATGTCGGACTGGTCATTTATGCGGTGCTGATGGCGGTGATCGGGGCGTTTTACTATCTGCGGGTGGTCAAATTGATGTACTTCGACGAGCCGCACGATAACGAACCCATCCTTCCGCAAGTGGACATGGCCGTGGTGCTGGGCGTTAACGGCATCGCTATGCTGGCGCTGGGGCTGTTCCCGCAGCGTATGATGGAACTGTGCGCCTACGCTATCCTGCACAGTATCCAGTAGCCAGCCGTTGCATTTGAGGCTCCTTAGATGAATGCGGCTATCACCATCCTGCTGTTGTTCAGCGTACTGGCGGCGAACCTGCCATGGTTCAGCGAGCGCCTGTTCTATGTCATTCCGTTAAAACACAAACATTTCGGCTGGCATTTGCTGGAATTGGTGGTGTTGTATTTTGTGGTTGGCGGGATTGCCCGCCTGGTCGAGCATAAGGTCATGGGCCAGGCTGCCAGCCAGCACTGGGAGTTCTACGCCACCACGGCATGCCTGTTCCTGGTGTTCGCTTTCCCTGGATTTGTCTGGCGGTATTTCTGGCGCAGATGAAGCTGGCGGATCTGACCGAAACCGAACTTTCCTCCGAAACCGTTTTTCACGGCAACCTGCTCCACGTCAAGCGCGATCAGGTCAAACTGCCTAACGGCTTTGAAAGCGGTCGCGAATACATCATCCACCCCGGTGCGGTGCTGGTCATCCCGCTGCTGGAAAATGGGCGGCTGGTGTTCGAGCGGCAGTTCCGCTACCCGCTACGCCAGGCATTCATTGAATTTCCCGCCGGCAAGATCGACCCCGCAGAGCCTCCGCTCATCACCGGCCAGCGCGAATTGCTGGAAGAAACCGGCTATACCGCCAGCACGTGGCAGTGGCTGGCAGCACTGCATCCCTGCATCGGCTATTCCAACGAGATCATCCATATCTACCTGGCTTCGGGGTTGCAGGCTGGCGAGCACCGCAGGGAGCATGATGAAAGCCTGGAGGTGTTCGACATGACGCTGGCTGAAGCGATGGCCGCGCTGCAGCGTGGCGAGATCACGGATGGAAAAACCATGGTGGCACTGTTCTGGGTGGAGAAGCACTTGTCCGGGGGGTGGAAGCCAGGCGCAAATAACAATAAGGCATAAAAAAACAATAAATCGTTCTTTTTTGGAAATAAAACGCGGTGCTAGGATGGTTGTTTTACATCACCAGGAGCTGCCGCCATGTATTCCCGTTCACTGATTAGCCGATCCGTCCAACTCGCCCTGTTCAGCCTTGCCGGCCTCCTCCTGGCTTGTGCGGTGCAGGCTGCACCCGCCGGCGAATCCTCTGCCGCGCCAGAAAAGAAGATCGAACTCAATCGCAACATTCCGAAGCTGAAAGTGGTTTACCACGTGGATGAACTGGAGAAGGTGCCGTTCGCCCTTGGCAATATCGAGAACCACATCAAGGGGGTTGGTGGTCCGGACAAGGTTGAAATCATCCTGGTAGTGCACGGTCCTGCATTGAAAGCGTTTGAGAAAGCCGGCATCGATGAGAAAATTCTGGGCCGAGTTTCTGCGCTGCAAAAGGGCGGTGTTGAAGTCGAGGCTTGCGGCAATACCATCAAAAAGGACAACGTCACGCTGAAAGACCTGCCGGAAGGCTTTGTGCAGATTGACCAGGGCGGGGTGGTGCGTCTTGCTGAACTCCAGCATCAGGGCTATATCTACATTCGCCCGTAGCCGTTTGATGGGGCGGCTGGAATGCCCGCTGCCCCATTGTCCTGCCTCCCTGACTTAACTCTCGGCACGAATGGCTGCGATTAGCGCATCCAGGTCGTTTTCGGTGGTAAACGGATTCATCACCGTGGTGCGCAGCCAGACCTGACCCTGCAGATTCACTTGCGTAAGATGAAATGCACCGCTTTCGACCAACGCGCTTCGCAGCGCAGACTGGTCGCCTGCCAAATGGCGGAAGCAGACAATGTTGGTTTCTGGCGGCATCAGCAATTCAAAATCTGCAGCCGCCTGTAGTTTGACTGCCAGTAATCTTGCCGTGGCAAATGCCTTGTCTATCAGCTGGCCCATACCTTCCGCTCCGTATAAGGAAAAGGCCGCCCATAATTTCAACCCCATCATGCGTTTGGTGCACTCCAGCGTGCGGTAGCTGGTGTTGTAGGTTTCCGCGGGCGCGGAGCCGCCCTGGAACAGGTAAGAGGCTTCCTGGGCAAAAGCAGCAAAACTGTGCTGTGGATTCCTGAACAAAACCGCGGATACGGTGGCTGGCATGTAGAGCAGTTTGTGGCCATCCCACACCACCGAGTCGGCGAGGGCGATGCCGTCCAACTGGTGCCGATATTCATGCGACAGCAGTGCTGAAGCGCCATGCGCGCCATCGATGTGCAACCACAAACCTTGAGCGTTGCAGTAAGTCCCGATGTCGCTCAGCGGGTCTATGCTGCCGGTGGGGGTGTTGCCTGCCGTGGCAACCACGGCGATCACCGTATTGCCCTGTGCCGTGGCTTCCTGGTGTAGTGCGATCAGCGCATGAACAGGCATGCGGCCTGCCGCATCAGCGGGGACCTTGATCACTGCCCCGGTGCCCAGTCCCATGATGCCCGCAGCTCTGGAGACGGAGTAATGGGAGTGCTCGCTGGCCAGTATCTTGAGCGGTGCGGCGCTTGCCACGCCGTGCTGCCATACGTCACTGCCGGCTTTGACCTGGCGTGCCGCCAACAGCGCGGTCAGGTTGGCCTGCGCGCCGCCGGAAGTGAGTATGCCCTCGGCGCCGGACCAGCCGATCAGTTCGGTCAGCCATAAAATGACCTGCCGCTCGATCAGTGTGGCGGCAGGGCCGGTTTCATACACCGCCATCGCCTGGTTGGTGAGCGCCGCAACCAGGTCGCACAGTGCGGCCAGCGGCAGTGGCATGGCAACCTGGTGGCCGAGGTTGCGCGGGTGATGCACCGCCAGCCCGGCAGGCAAGATGTTGTCGCGCAGGTGTTGCAGCAAGCCGTCAGGGGCAAACGCAGGCTGCTGCGGCAGCGGTTGCCGCCAGTGCTGCTCCGCTTGTGCCGGCGGCTGCCAGTTGAGCACCTTGTCACGGCCGCCCAAGTTGGCAGCCAGGTGTTCGGCCAGCAGATCAATCAGTTCATGGCCGCTGTGGCGGAACTGTTCCGGATCGAACATGCCGTTGATGTTCATGTGTGGTCACGCTGTTTGAACCAGCCGGTCATGCTCAGGCGCTCGCGCCGGGCGGGCAGCACTTCGTGCCAGTAGCGGCTGGACAGAAAGGCCACCAGGGTGCCGGCGGTTGGGGAGATGTCTGTGCTGCCGGAATCCAGGTACATGCGCAGTTGCCCGCCATCCGCGTCCTGCCAATCCTGGTTCAGATATAGGATGCAGGTCAGCACCCGCTGGTTGCTGTGCTGGAAGTTGTCCAGATGTTTGCGGTAGAAACTGCCCGACGGGTAAACCGCCACATGGCACTCGAACTCGAACAAGCCCAGTTGCAGGCTGCGGTTGAGCGACTGGCGCAAGGATTCCATACAAGCCAGGTAATTGCGCTGGGCTGGGGTAAGTGCCGGTTCTGATAACCACAGAATTTCGTCGCCCCTGAGCTCAGGATTGATAATGCGCGACTTGCTGACACCGGCATGACGCAACTCTCCCTGTGCCTGGCTGTGCCGGACATCCTGTGCCAGCCGGGCGGTCTCGGCGCTGGGTAAAAAGTCCGGAATGACCGCCCAGCCTTGGTCGGCGAGCTGGTCGGCGATGGTGTCGAAGGCGGCGGGGGATGGTAGAAAACTCATGGGTGCACATTATAAACCGTAGCGCATTGCGCACTCGCAGGCTTTTCTGTACAATCCGCACCTCTTTTAGGCGCGTAGCTCAGCTGGTTAGAGCACCACCTTGACATGGTGGGGGTCGTTGGTTCGAGTCCAATCGCGCCTACCAGAATTCACTGGTCACAAGGGAAAACAAAAATGACATTCCGAACTAGTACCTTCAGGTCTCTCTGACCCAACGAGTTCGCTTTGTGATACGGAAACCCCGTGATACAGAAAACAGTGCGGCTCGACCGCACTTTTTTTTGGCCTGATTTCTGGAGGATGTAGTAAAAATGCCTGATATTCGTTTGCCCGATGGTTCTGTTCGCTCTTTCCCCCAGCCGGTAACGGTGGCCGAAGTTGCCGCCAGCATCGGTGCCGGTCTTGCCCGCGCCGCGCTGGCCGGCAAGGTGCGTGTCGGCAACCAGCAAGAAGCCAAGCTGGTGGATACTTCCCATCTCATCAGCGACAACGCTGACCTTGCCATCATCACCGACAAGGATGCCGACGGGCTGGAACTGATCCGCCATTCCACCGCGCACTTGCTGGCTTATGCCGTCAAGGAGCTGTTCCCCGATGCGCAGGTGACTATCGGCCCGGTGATCGAAAACGGCTTTTATTACGATTTTTCCTACAAGCGCCCGTTTACCCCGGAAGACCTGGAAGCCATCGAGAAGCGCATGGCGGAACTGTCCAAGAAGGACATCCCGGTAACGCGCAAGGTGCTGCCGCGCGACGAAGCGGTGGCCTATTTCAAATCCATCGGCGAACAGTACAAGGCCGAAATCATCGCCAGCATCCCGCCGGAGCAGGATGTCTCGCTGTATACCGAAGGCGACTTTACCGACCTGTGCCGCGGCCCGCACGTGCCGTCCACGGGCAAGCTCAAGGTGTTCAAACTGATGAAGGTGGCCGGCGCCTACTGGCGCGGTGATTCGAAAAACGAGATGCTGCAACGCATCTACGGCACCGCCTGGGCGAAAAAGGAAGACCAGGACGCCTATCTGCATGCGCTGGAGGAGGCCGAGAAGCGCGATCACCGCAAGCTGGGCCGGCACCTGGAACTGTTCCACATGCAGGACGAAGCGCCGGGCATGGTGTTCTGGCACCCCAAAGGCTGGTCGCTGTGGCAGCAAGTTGAGCAGTACATGCGCGACAAGTTCGTGACGCACGGCTATCAGGAGGTCAAGACGCCCACCGTCATGGACAGGTCGCTGTGGGAGAAATCCGGCCACTGGGAAAATTACCGCGACAACATGTTTACCACGTCATCGGAAAACCGCGACTATGCGGTGAAGCCGATGAACTGTCCCGGCCATGTGCAGATTTTCAACCACGGCCTGCACAGCTACCGTGAACTGCCGTTGCGTCTGGCCGAGTTCGGGTCTTGCCATAGAAACGAGCCGTCCGGCGCATTGCACGGCCTGATGCGGGTGCGCGGCTTTACCCAGGACGATGCGCATATTTTCTGTACCGAAGAGCAGATCCAGGGCGAAGTTTCTGATTTCATCATTATGCTGCAAGAGGTGTACAGGGATTTTGGTTTTGACGACGTGCTGGTGAAGCTATCCACCCGTCCGGAAAAGCGCGTGGGCTCAGATGAAACCTGGGACAAGGCGGAAGCCGGCCTGGCGGCGGCGCTGGATCAGAACAAGCTGGCCTACGACCTGCAACCGGGCGAGGGCGCGTTCTACGGCCCCAAGATCGAATTTACCCTGAAAGACAGCCTGGGCCGCCTGTGGCAATGCGGCACGATACAACTGGATTTCAACCTGCCGGTGCGGCTGGGGGCGGAATATGTGGCCGAGGACAACTCGCGCAAGCCGCCGGTGATGTTGCACCGCGCCATTGTTGGTTCGATGGAGCGCTTCATCGGCATCCTCATCGAAAATTACGCCGGGGCGTTCCCGTTATGGCTGGCGCCGGTACAGGCCATGGTGATGAGCATCACCGATGGGCATGCCGAATATGTGAAAAATGTCGTGGCCGAATTGCAGAAACATGGCCTGCGTGTGCAATCGGACTTGAGAAATGAGAAAATAACCTATAAAATTCGCGAACATAGCTTACAGCGTCTGCCTTATCTGCTGATTGCAGGCGAGCGCGAGATGCAAAGCGGACAGTTGGCCGTGCGTACCCGGAAGGGCGAAGACCTAGGTTCCATGCCGATACAAGCCTTGATCGACAAGCTTGTGGCAGAGGTCGAAAGCCGCAGTTAAGGGGTTGAGCGCGGTCATATTTTTTATATATTTATGGAGATACTGCTATAGCTCAGGAAAAGGAAACACGAATTAACGGCGAAATTACAGCGCCGGAAATTCGGCTGGTGGGTGTGGATAGCGAACCGCTTGGAATTGTCAGCCTGCAACAGGCGCTGACCATGGCGGAAGAGGCCGAGATAGATCTGGTAGAAATTGCGCCAACCGCAAAGCCACCCGTGTGCCGCTTGATGGATTACGGTAAGTTCAAATACCGTGAAAGCAAGAAGCAGCATGAAGCCAAACTGAAGCAGAAGCAGGTCCAGGTTAAAGAAGTCAAATTCCGACCCGGTACCGATGAAGGCGATTACAACGTCAAGTTGCGCAATCTGGTACGGTTTTTGGAAGAGGGTGACAAGGCCAAGATTACCTTACGGTTTCGCGGTCGTGAAATCACCCATCAGGAATTGGGGCATGCCCTGTTGAAGCGTGTGGAAGCCGATCTGGCCGAGCATGCAACAGTGGAGCAATACCCCAAAATGGAGGGCCGGCAGCTGGTAATGGTGCTGGCTCCCCATAAAAAAGCCAAGGCCTGACGGTTTTGGCAAAAGTATTAGGTGACGCGGCTTAAGGAAAAATCCTTTAACGGCATGCCCGATCACCTATTTCAGTAATCCAAAAGGAGTTACAAAATGCCCAAGATGAAGACCAAAAGCGGTGCAGCCAAGCGGTTCAAAGTCCGCGCCGGCGGTACCATCAAGCGTGGACAGGCGTTCAAGCGCCACATCCTCACCAAGAAGACCACCAAGAACAAGCGTCACCTGCGTGGTTCCGTCAATGTTGTGGCCAGCGATGTGAAGTCCATTCGCGCCATGCTGCCGTTCGCATAAGGGAGAGTTGACATGCCAAGAGTAAAACGTGGTGTCATCGCCCGCGCACGCCATAAAAAGGTTTTAGACGCTGCCAAGGGTTATCGCGGTCGTCGCAAGAACGTCTATCGCATCGCCAAACAGGCGGTGATGAAGGCTGGTCAATATGCTTATCGTGACCGCCGTCAAAGGAAGCGTCAGTTCCGCGCATTGTGGATTGCACGTATCAATGCCGGTGCTCGTGAATATGGTTTGACCTACAGCCGTTTCATCAACGGTCTGAAGAAGGCTGCGGTGGAAGTGGATCGCAAGGTACTGTCTGATTTGGCTGTGTTCGACAAGCCGGCATTTGCCAAGTTTGCCGACCTGGCCAAAGCCAGCCTTGTCTCCGCGTAGTTTTTTGTTGCATTAAAAGGGGAGGCGCCAGCCTCCCTTTTTTCTTTAGTGTTTAATATTTTGTCATGAGCCAATTCGAAACACTGATTTCCGAAGCCCGGGCAGCACTCGCCAGCGTCAGCACCATTGTCGACCTGGAACAGGTCAAGGCGCGTTATCTGGGTAAAAGCGGGGTATTGACCGAGCACTTGAAAGGCTTGGGCAAGCTGTCCGCAGAAGAACGCCCGGCGGCAGGTGCGGCCATTAATGTCGCCAAGCAGGCGGTAGAGGCGCTGCTCAACGAGCGCCGGGATTTCATCCTGAATGCCGAGCAGGTGCAAAAACTGGCCAGCGAAACGATCGATGTCACTTTGCCGGGCCGTGGCAAATCGCAGGGCGGTTTGCATCCGGTGACGCTGGCATTGCAGCGTATTGAAGAGTTGTTCCGCTCGATTGGTTTTGACGTGGCGGAAGGCCCGGAAATCGAGACCGATTTTTACAATTTCACCGCGCTGAACATCCCGGAAGACCATCCGGCACGCGCCATGCACGACACCTTTTACATCGACGCCGAGCACGTGCTGCGCACCCACACTTCGCCGGTGCAAATTCGCTACATGCAGGACAAGAAGCCGCCGCTGCGCATCATCGCGCCGGGGCGGGTTTATCGCGTGGATTCCGACGCTACCCATTCACCCATGTTCCACCAGGTAGAAGGCCTGTGGGTGGACGAGCAGGTGAGCTTCGCCAATCTCAAGGGTGTGGTACAGGACTTCCTGCAGCGTTTTTTTGAGCGCGACGATTTGCAGGTGCGTTTCCGCCCGTCGTTCTTCCCGTTTACCGAACCCTCAGCCGAGATGGACATGAGCTGGGGCGACCGCTGGCTGGAAATCGGCGGCTGCGGCATGGTGCACCCCAATGTGCTGGGGCACGTGGGCATTGATAGCGAGCAATACCGCGGCTTTGCCTTTGGCCTGGGCGTGGAGCGCCTAGCCATGCTGCGCTACGGTGTCAACGACCTGAGGCTGTTCTTTGAAAACGATTTACGATTCCTTAAACAGTTTTCATGAAAATCGTAAATCGGTTCAGTGGAGACTCATGCGGCAAAGCCGCGTGGTGTCAGAGCTAGAACGGCTTTTATTTCCTCAAACAATTTTCGTAATACGTCATGAAATTTTCTGAAAACTGGTTACGCGAGTATGTCAATCCTGCGCTGGATAGCGCAGCGCTAGGTCATGTCCTGACCATGGCTGGCCTGGAAGTCGAGGCACTAGAAGCGGTCGCGCCGGATTTCAACCTAGTGGTGGTTGCACATATCCTGAGCGCCGAAAAACACCCGGATGCTGATCGCCTGCAGGTGCTGCGCGTGGATGTGGGGCAGGCTGAACCGATACAGATCGTTTGCGGCGCGGCCAATGCACGACCCGGCCTGAAAGCCCCTTGTGCGCTGGTAGGCGCGGTACTGCCCGGCTTCAACATCAAACAGGCCAAGGTGCGCGGGGTGGAGTCTTTCGGCATGATGTGTTCAGCCAAGGAACTGGGGCTGGCGGAAGAAGCCAGCGGGTTGCTGGAGCTGCCGGAAGATGCGCCGGTTGGCCAGGATGTGCGCGAATATTTCGACCTGAACGACCAGCAATTCGAACTCAAGTTGACCCCCAACCGCAGCGACTGTCTGAGTGTTGCCGGTATTGCGCGCGATGTTGCAGCGCTGACCGGCAGCCCGCTCAATCTGCCGGTAGTGAAAACCGTGGTGGTCACCAGCCCGCAGCAGAAGCCGGTGCGCGTTGCTGAATCTCAGGCTTGTCCACGTTATTGCGGCCGGGTGATCAGTGGCGTGAATGCACAAGCGGCAACGCCGGCATGGATGGTGCGCCGGCTGGAGCGTAGCGGGCTGCGTTCCATCAGCGCGGTGGTGGATATCACCAATTATGTGCTGCTGGAAATGGGGCAGCCGCTGCATGCCTTCGATCTGGCCAAACTGGCCGGTGATGTGGAGGTGCGTTTTGCCCGGTCTGGCGAAAAAATCGGGTTGCTGAACGAGCAGGTGGCTGAGCTGCAAGATGACATGCTGGTGATTGCCGACAACAGCGGCGCCATTGCGTTGGCAGGGATCATGGGCGGGAGCGCTACTGCAGTGTCGGATAGTACGACAGACGTGTTCCTGGAGAGCGCATTTTTTGTCCCCGCCGTGATTACTGGCAAAGCTCGCCGTCTGGGCTTCTCTACCGACTCTTCATACCGTTTCGAGCGCGGTGTGGATTTTGCCGCAACCCGCCAGAGCCTAGAGCGTGCCACGGCGCTGATTCTCGAAATTTGCGGTGGCAATGCTGGTGACGTGGTTGAGCATCTGGCGCAATTGCCGGCGCGCAACCCGGTTCGGCTACGGGTAAGCAAAGCCTCGGCCGTGCTGGGCATTGCTTTTGACCAGCAGGGTATTGCCGATCTGTTGACCCGCTTGCAATTCCAGTACACGGTGGCGAATGACGAATTTCTGGTGACCCCGCCCAGCTATCGTTTTGACATCAGCATCGAAGAAGACCTGATCGAAGAAGTGGTGCGGCTGCATGGTTACGAACACGTGCCGGCGCTGCCGCCACAATCCGACCTGAACATGCTGCCGGCGGATGAGGCCCAGCTTGGCGTTGCCGGGTTGCGCCAGTTGCTGGCTGCGGCGGATTACCAGGAAGCGATTACCTACAGCTTCGTGGATGCCTCCTGGGAACGCGATCTGATGGGCAATGCCAGCGCCATCGCTTTGCAGAACCCGATTGCCAGCAACATGAGCGTGATGCGTTCGGGGTTGTGGGGCGGCCTGCTGGATGCGCTGCAATACAACCTTAACCGCAAGCAGGAGCGTGTGCGCCTGTTTGAAGTGGGCGCCTGTTTTTATCAGCAGGATGGCCGCTACCAGCAGGTCATGCGCGTGGGTGGTCTATGTTACGGCGATGCAGTGCCGGAGCAATGGGCTGACAGTTCACGCGCTGTCGACTTCTACGACGTCAAGGCCGATGTTGAGCGCCTAGCCGGCGGCAACGCCAGGTTTGTGGCCGCGCAGCATCCCGCCCTGCATCCGGGACAGACTGCGCAAGTGTTGTTGCAAGGCAAGGCTGTCGGCTGGATCGGCACGTTGCATCCACGCTGGCAGCAGCATTATGGTTTGCCGCGGTGCCCGGTGCTGTTCGAGCTGGAACTGGCGGCGCTGACGGGTAAGCAGGTGCCTACATTCGCCGAAGTGCCCAAGTTCCCGCCGATCCGCCGTGACCTCGCGGTCGTGGTGGATGACAACGTCGCAGTTCAGGATATGTTGGACGCCATGCGAAACAGTGAAAATGCACTGATCAGCGAGATTGCCTTATTCGATGTTTATCGCGGAAAAGGCGTGCCTGAAAACAAAAAAAGCCTTGCATTTCTTGTGCTTATGCAAGATACTCAAAAAACATTAACGGATTCTGACGCGGATTCGGCAATGGAGAATTTGCTGAAAATCCTGTCGCAAGAGTTCAATGCAACACTGCGCAGTTAAAGTGCTGATGGTTTAATCTGTGAGAATTTCATGACATTAACAAAAGCTGATTTGGCTAATTTGCTGTTCGATCAAGTGGGACTTAACAAGCGTGAAGCCAAAGACATGGTAGAAGCGTTTTTTGAAGAAATCCGCACCTCTCTTGAAGAGGGTGACAGTGTTAAATTATCAGGTTTCGGCAATTTCGAATTGCGCCAGAAATCCGAGCGTCCGGGGCGTAACCCGAAAACCGGCGAGGGCATTCCTATCACTGCCCGCCGTGTTGTGACTTTCCACGCCAGTCAAAAGCTGAAGACCACGGTGGAAGAAGTTTATGCAGGAAACCACTGAAAAATCGGCCAAGCCTGCACTGCCGCCGATCCCGGCCAAGCGCTACTTCACTATCGGTGAAGTCAGCGATTTGTGCGGCGTCAAACCGCATGTGCTGCGGTATTGGGAACAGGAGTTCACCCAACTCAAGCCGGTCAAGCGCCGCGGTAACCGTCGCTATTACCAGCACCATGAAGTCCTGCTGATCCGGCGTATTCGCGATCTGCTGTATGAGCAAGGGTTCACCATCAATGGTGCGCGCAACAGGCTGGAAGAACTTGGGAACGGTCAGCACGAAGATACGGCCATCGCACCCGAACCTGTGGTAATGCCGTTTATTCCGCCAACCGTTAATTTGTCTGCAACAGCGACAACTGCGCCGGATTTTGATTTCGGGGCATTGCGCCAAGAATTGCAGGATGTGGTCGAATTGCTGCAAACGGCAGCGGCGCTATAAAAAATCTGTCCAGTTGTTCCCCGCCGAAGCCGGGTTGGTCCAAGTAATCTTTAGACGATAATCCCGCCGCCAAGGCAAACCTGGCTCTCGTATATCACCACCGATTGCCCTGGCGTCACCGCCCACTGCGCTTCGGCAAACTTGATTTCGCAGTCGTCCGTTCCCAGCCGGTCAATCTCGCACGGCGCATCCGGCTGACGGTAGCGGGTCTTGGCGGCGTATACCCAGTGTTCGCGCGGCTGGTGGCCGGCGATCCAGTGCAAGCTGTCTGCCCGCAGGGTGTCGCGTTTGAGCAGCGGATGATCATGGCCTTGCACCACAATCAGTAGATTCTTTTCCATGTCCTTGGCCGCGACAAACCACGGCTCGCCGTTGCCGTCGCGGCTGCCGCCGATATTCAGCCCTTGCCGCTGGCCCAGCGTGTAATACATCAAGCCTTCATGCGTGCCCACAACCTTGCCTTCCGGCGTGCGCATTTCTCCCGGCGTTTTGGGCAGGTAGCGATTGAGGAACTCGCGGAACGGACGTTCGCCGATGAAGCAGATGCCGGTGGAATCCTTTTTTTCGCTGGTCGGCAAACCGGCCTGGCGGGCGATGTCGCGTACGTCGCGTTTGTACAGGTCGCCCAGTGGGAACAGCGTTTTGGATAACTGCGCCTGGTTCAGCCGATAAAGAAAGTAGCTCTGGTCTTTGCTGCCATCTTCGGCTTTTAACAACTGGAACAGCCCGTCCACTTCGCGCACCCTGGCGTAATGGCCGGTAGCGATCAGGTCGGCGCCCAATCCTAGGGCATGGTCGAGAAAGGCGCGGAACTTGATTTCGGAATTGCACAGGATGTCCGGATTGGGCGTGCGCCCGGCCTGGTATTCGGCCAGGAAATTGGCGAATACCTTGTCCTTGTATTCCCTGGAAAAATTCACCGCTTCAATCTCGATACCGATGCGGTCGGCCACGGCGGCGGCATCGATCAGATCCTGGCGCGATGGGCAAAACTCTTCGGTGTCGTCATCTTCCCAGTTTTTCATGAACAGGCCGACCACCTCATAACCCTGCTGCTTCAGCAACAATGCCGCTACCGACGAGTCAACGCCACCGGAAAGCCCAACCACTACGCGTTTTTTGCTCATGACAAATGGTGTATTACTGAGAGTGGAAAACGTTGCCCGGCAAGGTAATGCTCAATACAGGCCAGTACTTGTGGGCTACGGTGGCGATGTTGCGACGCGCGAATTTCATCGGCAGTCATCCAGACGGTGCGGATGATGCCGTGGTCCAGCGGTTGCTCCGGACGGTGGCCAGCCAGGCTGCCGAGAAAGGCGAAGCGCAGGTAGGTCAGGTCTTTAAGCGGATGTTTCCAGTGGTAAGTGCCGAGCAATGCTTCGGGAACAAAATCGTAAGCGGTTTCCTCGTTCACTTCGCGGATCACGGCTTGCAACAGCGTTTCGTTGTTTTCGAGGTGGCCTGCTGGCTGGTTGAGGCGAGTGCCATCGGCAGTGTGTTCTTCGACCAGCAGAAATCGGCCATCCTGTTCGATGATGGCCGCGACAGTGACGTTGGGTTTCCAGATGGTCGTCATGTGGAGGGGAATCCTGAAAATGGTCGGGGTGGCGGGATTCGAACTCGCGACCCCTTGCACCCCATGCAAGTGCGCTACCAGGCTGCGCTACACCCCGACCGGGCCAGGGAGTGCTATCACCCCCTAGGAGGTTGCGGATTATAGCGGAAAGCGCGGACGCTTGCCATGCCCGCTATCGTAAAAAACGGTAAGTATTGTTCGCTGCTCGTTTACGGGCAGGTCATCGCCATGTTTTCTGGAGCGAGCGGCCCGGTTCTGGCCAGATCCTGCGCGCTTTTCGTGCAATACACCGTGCCATACGCGGTGACGACCTTGATTGTGCCGTCGGCGTATTTCGTGGTGCCGGGTGGCGATGCATCCGGGCCGGCAAGGATGGTTGCCAGCTTTTCCAGAATTGGGCGCTCGGCAAGCGATGCATGGCTGTTTTTTTGGGCTGGCGCAGAGCGCTCTTCCTCCTTGCCGATTTGCCGGGCAGAGTCCAGCAAGGTTTGGATATGGATTGTGCGTGATGTTGCGCTGGGTGTCGGCGGAGACGGTGGCGTTGGGTGTTTTTCGACTGCTAGGCCGGCTACAGGCTCGATTTCCGCTGGCTGATGCGCGATCGGGATGGAAGGTAGTGGCCGGGCGATCACCATGCGCTGGCCGCCACGCGCCTCTCCCGTTTGTCGCACAATCGCTGGCGCCAATTCAGCGGCAGTGTTTGGAGCTTTGGGAATGGGCGTTGGGGACAGGGTAACCTCGAATTCCAAGGCTTGGGATTCCGGCGTCGGAGGCGGCGATGGGGTTTTCAGGGCATAAACGGCGAGCGCATGAGCGGCAGTGGCACACAACAGGTATGGTGCCAGTCTGTCATGTTGCTTCATGCGGTTTTTCGTAAGGCGCATGCCGGCTGAGCATTAATTCAGGCTGGGCTTTAAGGTGGTGGGTAGCACGGCAGGGTCGGCCTGGTGCAGTGAGAGCAAGGCCTGTAGCGCCGCAACATAGCCTTGCAGTGCGGCCTGGCCGGTGGGCGTCAGCGTGTAAAAAGTTTGCGGGCGCCCATTGCCGGATTCCTTCCTGACCGCGACATAATCGGCGGCAACAAGCTTCTTGAGGTGTGATTCAAGATTTCCATCGGAGACCTCCAGTGTTTGCTTCAACTCCGTGAATGTCACTTCCGTTGCTCCTGCCAGAAAAGCGACGATCCGCGTGCGCAAGGGTTGATGTATTAATGGGTCCAAAGCGTCCACGTGATGCTCCCGGTCATTTGCGATTAAATTCTGTGCTCAGGGTGCCGGGGCTTGCACCGTCTTTTTCTCCCGGCAGTTTGAACAGCAGCTTGCCATCAATCACGCTATTGGCTTGATGCCATGTTTTTCCGTCAAAACTTGCCCAGTGCTGATAGATGTAAACGTCTTGCTTCAATTTGACATTGAGCGTTGAGGTGTCGGTTTTCTCCAATAATGATCCGGTGACCGAGGCATTCACCGGGATATCGATGCCTGCCGGATACCATAGGACAAAAGGCTGGTTTTCTGGCGCGTGTTCGCCAAACCTGATAACGGGCGTTTGGGACAGGCTTTGCGTCGTTGGCGGGACGAGGCTTGCGCAGCCTGCCAGTAGCAGCAGGGATGCCTGGAATGCGGCCATGGCCGGTTTTTTCATGATGAACTCCTTTTGGTTGAAATGCTTATGGGTGGTGCAAATTGATGATCAAATCGGTTTTGAACAGCGGCCCGCTGGCTGGCGTCAGTTCTGCGTCAATCCGCGGGATGCTGATCCAACCGGCTTCGGTCGAAGCGGCCCAACTGGTCCCGCTCATGCGCACCTGGCGGGTTGGTTTGCCGTCCTGCATGACGACTTCCACTGGCTTGGCCAGGATGAGCGGCAGGGTCAGGGTGGGGGTGTTTTGGAAAAGATTCCCGGAAATCCTGATATGTACCGGAATGACCGTGCCTTCCGGGATGGCGACAATTTGCTGGCCAGATGCGGCGTGCTGGCGGGCTTGGAAAGCCGCCAGTGAAACGATTCCGGCATCAGGCGGCGCACCCATGACGCTACGATAGAACAGCAGTGGCGGCAAGATGGTCAGCAGTATCCAGGCCAATAGCCGCAACAGTTTCATCCAGGCCGGACGCGGCTTGTTGATCATCAGCGTCAGTGCGGGCAGGCCGATGGCAAAGATGGATGCGGCGATCCACTTCATCGCCTGGTACGGGAAATTGAAGCTGAGCGCCAGAATGCCAATGATCAGCATGGCACCGCCAGCCCATTCCAGCATCTCGTCAGAAAACAGGCCATGGATAAACAAGCCTAACCCGATCAGGATGATCCAGGCTGAACACACCATATACCCGCCACCGAAAAAAAACGTGGCAAACGTGAGCAGCGAGCCAATCGCCATCAGCAGCCACCAGATTTTCATGATTTGGCGGTGAATGAACGACCATACTTCATCCCGGGCGGCTTTTGCCTTTTGCGTTAATAGCCAGTCGGCAATTCCCGCTGCACCGAATGTTGCGGCCAACAGCAGCAGCCAGCTTGTTGCGCGCGTTGTGACATCGGGTATTTGCGCCTGGGTCAGGATGGAATCGCTCAGGGCAAACAGCAATCCCCCGGATATTCCCCATAGCCATAAGCTGTGTTTCTCCATGCGCAGATTGCGGTGGCCGGTAGCGAGCATGGCGTGTATGGCATGGAGTTGTTGGGAGGCAGTGGTGGACATGGCGGCTTTCCTTTAACTCTGTTTTGCAGAGTATATGACTCTGCAAAACAGAGTGTCAACCTGTGATCCGGGATCGCAGGCGGGGAATGGGGTGTCTAAAGTGGATGGGATGCGGCTGGTGGATCGATGTTAGCGCCGGGTTATCGGAGTGCGAGCGTTGCCAACGTTCTTTGGCGCACCGACCGCAGCAGTTCGGCATCGTCGACCAGCGACAACCCGTAAGACGGGATCATGGCCTGCAACCGCGCCCTCCATTCGGCGCCGCGCATGCGGTCCTTGAAGCAGCGTTCAATGACGGAAATCATCGCGTGCCCTGAAGTCGAGGCGCCGGGTGATGCGCCGAGCAGCGCGGCCAGAGTGCCGTCGCTGGCGGTAACGATTTCGGTGCCGAATTCCAGTTTTCCGCCTTGTTCCTTGCAGTGCTTGATGATCTGCACGCGCTGGCCGGCAGCGGCAAGGGTCCAGTCTTCTGCCCTAGCGTCCGGATAGAAGCGGCTGAGGGCGCTGACGCGTTCCCGATGCGATTGGAACACCTCGCCAATCAGGTAGCGGGTCAGGTCGCGGTGATGCAGGCTGGCTGCCAGCATGGGCTTCAGATTGTTGGGCTTGATTGAAGCCAGCAAGTCAAAAAACGAGCCCTGTTTCAGGAATTTGGTGGTGAACCCGGCGTAGGGGCCAAACAGCAATGCCGGTTTGCCGTCGATGATGCGCGTGTCCAGATGCGGTACCGACATCGGTGGCGCCCCTAGCGGCGCTTTGCCGTAAACCTTGGCATGGTGCTGGTTGATGATGCCCGGGTTGTTGCATACCAGCCATTGGCCGCTGACCGGGAAGCCCCCGTAACCCTTGCCTTCGGCGATACCGGATTGCTGCAGCAGCGGCAGTGCGCCGCCGCCAGCGCCGAGAAACACGAATTTTGAAGTCAGCGTGCCGGTTTTCCTGCTGCTGCCATCCTGCACGCGAACCTGCCACTGTCCGTCACCGCGCTGCTTCAGCGCGGTGACGGTGTGCCCAAGATGCAGGCTGAAGTTGGGGTGTTGTTGCAGTGCATTCACCAGCCCGCGCGTCAGCGTGCCGAAATCCACATCCGAGCCGTAACTCACGCGCGTGGCGGCCACCGCCTGCCCCGGTGCGCGATGCTGCATCACCAGCGGCATCCAGCCGGCCAGCACCGCCGGGTCCTCGCTATATTCCATATCCTGGAACAAGTGATGCTGGCTCAAGCGCTCAAAACGCCGGCGCAGAAAGGCGACGTCGGTTTCGCCCCAGACGAAGCTCAGGTGGGGGGTGGGGTTGATGAAACTGCGCGGAGCCGGCAGCGCCTGCTGCTCGACCAGCCACGACCACAGTTGCAGGGATACTTCGAAATTGGCGTTGATACCCAGCGCGCGCTGAATCTCCACGCTGCCGTCCTTGGCCTGCGGCGTGTAATTCAGTTCGCAATAACCGGCGTGGCCGGTACCGGCATTGTTCCAGCCATCGGTGCTTTCCTGCGCCACGGCATCCAGGCGCTCGACCATGGCGATCTTGAGCGTGGGGTCCAGTTGCCGGAGCAGCGTGCCGAGCGTGGCGCTCATGATGCCGCTGCCGACAAGCAATACATCGAAGGTGGTTTCAGGCATGACGGGGTGCAATAATGGGCTGGCAATCATGGCCTCATTTTACTGCATGGGACTTGTTGCGTTGGTAAAAACATGCTGATTTTGCGTCTCGCGGCGCCGGGTGTTTGGGCCGGTTTTAGGTTAAAATTCCAGCTTTCGCATCGAGCTTCAAACCCATGTCTTTCGACCCAACATCCTCCCTGCTGAGCATTCGTGGCAGTGCCGCGCTTTCGCCATTCCGTCTGGACAAAATACTGGAGGCGCTCAAGCACAGCGCGCCGCGCATCACGCACCTGTATGCCGAGTTCTGGCACTTCTCCAGCGTGGAACGGACGTTGCGGGCGGATGAGTTGGAGGTTCTGCACAAGATACTGACCTATGGTACTCATGGTTCAATCGTAATGGCCGAAGAGCAGCCGCAGGGGGAGTTGTTCCTGGTGACGCCGCGCCCGGGCACAATTTCACCGTGGTCGTCGCGCGCTACCGATATTGCCCGGCACTGCGGGCTGGCTGCCATCAGCCGGCTGGAACGCGGCATGGTGGTGTATGTGGGCACCAAGGATGGCGGGCCTTTAACGGCGGCGGAGCAGCAACTGCTCAAGCCGCTGATCCATGACCGCATGACCGAGGCCGTATTCACTTCGCTGGAAAGCGCCGCGCGCCTGTTTGAAACGGCAGAGCCTGCGCCGTTGTCCACCGTGGATATCCTGGGCGGCGGCAAAGCCGCGCTGGAAGCCGCCAAC
Organism: uncultured Methylophilaceae bacterium; assembly: GCA_964511385.1. Lineage (GTDB taxonomy): Bacteria > Pseudomonadota > Gammaproteobacteria > Burkholderiales > Methylophilaceae > CAILHX01. The sequence goes on from CAZEFE010000001.1 coordinate 251,872, forward strand.
GGCAGCATGGGCCTGGCGCTGTCGGCGGATGAGGTGGATTACCTGGTGGAAAACTTCACCCGCATCGGCCGCAACCCGACCGACGTGGAACTGATGATGTTCGCGCAGGCCAATTCCGAACATTGCCGCCACAAGATTTTCAACGCCGACTGGGTGATTGATGGCGTGGAACAGGCGCAATCGCTGTTCGGCATGATCCGCAACACGCACAAGCTCAATCCGGGGAAGACGGTGGTGGCGTATTCCGATAATGCCTCCATTGTGCAGGGCGGCGTGACGCGCCGGTTCTACCCGCAGGCCGACGGCCGCTATGGTTATAGCGAAGAAGACACCCACTTCTTGATGAAGGTGGAAACGCACAACCACCCCACCGCGATTTCGCCATTTGCCGGTGCCGCAACCGGTGCCGGCGGGGAGATTCGCGACGAGGGCGCAACCGGCAGCGGCTCCAAGCCCAAGGCCGGCCTGACCGGGTTTTCGGTATCCAACCTCAACATTCCCGGCTTCGAGCAGCCTTGGGAAGGCAGTTACGGCAAGCCGGGGCGCATCGCTTCCGCCTTGCAGATCATGGTGGACGGCCCGCTGGGTGGCGCTGCTTACAACAACGAATTCGGCCGCCCCAACATCGCCGGTTATTTCCGCACCCTGGAAATCGAGAGCGCTCAGGAAATGCGCGGCTACCACAAGCCCATCATGCTGGCGGGCGGCATCGGCAACATTTCCGCTCGCCATGCCAAAAAACACCCGATTCCGCCCAATGCCTACCTGATCCAGCTGGGCGGCCCGGCAATGCTGATCGGCCTGGGCGGGGGTGCCGCTTCCAGCATGGATACCGGCGCCAATGCCGAGAACCTGGATTTCGACTCGGTGCAACGCGGCAACCCGGAACTGGAACGCCGCGCGCAGGAGGTGATTGACCGTTGCTGGCAGATGGGCGACAGCAATCCCATCCTGGCCATCCACGATATCGGCGCGGGCGGGCTCTCCAATGCTTTCCCCGAACTGGTGAACGATGCCGGGCGCGGCGCGAAATTCCAGCTGCGCGACGTGCATAACGAGGCGCCGGGCATGTCGCCGAAAGAAATCTGGTGCAACGAGGCGCAGGAGCGTTACGTGCTGGCTATCAACCCGGAACACCTGGAACTGTTCACCCGGCTGTGCGAACGTGAACGCTGCCCATTTGCGGTGGTGGGGGTGGCGACCGAAGAGCGTCACCTGTCGGTGGAAGACCGCTTTTTCGGCAACAAGCCGGTGGACATGGATTTGTCCGTGCTGCTGGGCAAGCCGCCGAAAATGACGCGCAATGTGACGCACCAGGCCAGAACGTTATCCGGCTTCGACACCGGCAACATCAAGCTGGAAGAAGCGGTGCAACGCGTGCTGCATTTGCCGGGCGTGGCGGATAAAACTTTCCTGATTACCATCGGCGACCGTAGCGTGACCGGCCTGGTCGCCAGGGATCAGATGGTGGGCCCGTGGCAGGTGCCGGTCGCGGATGTGGCGGTGACGCTGGCGGGTTACGAAACCTATGTCGGCGAAGCATTCGCCATCGGCGAAAAAGCACCGGTGGCGCTGATAAATGCCCCGGCTTCCGGGCGCATGGCGATTGGTGAAGCGATTACCAACATCGCCGCGGCGGATATAGGCGAACTGGCGGAACTGAAGCTGTCGGCCAACTGGATGGCACCGGCCGGTCATCCCGGCGAAGATGCCGCGCTGTACGACACGGTGAAAGCGGTGGGCATGGAGTTGTGCCCGCAGCTGGGTATCAGCATCCCGGTGGGCAAAGATTCGATGTCCATGAAGACGGTGTGGGACGAGGGTGGCCAGAACAAAGCCGTGACGGCGCCGATCTCGCTGGTGGTGACGGCGTTTGCGCCGGTGGCCGACGCGCGCAACACGCTGACCCCGCAATTGCGTGGTGATGCCGACACCAGCCTGATCCTGCTGGATCTGGGCCTGGGCAAGAACCGCATGGGCGGCTCCGCCCTGGCGCAGGTATACGGGCAGACCGACAACCGGGCGCCGGATGTGGACAATGCCGCGCTGTTGAAGCAATTCTTCGACGGGGTGCAAAGCCTGAACCGTGCCGGGAAAATCCTGGCCTACCACGACCGTTCCGATGGTGGCTTGCTGGTAACGCTGGCGGAAATGGCCTTTGCCGGACGCTGTGGCGTGAGCGTGGATTTGGGTGCCGGTGCCGAACCGGTGGCGGCCCTGTTTAATGAAGAACTGGGTGCCGTGCTGCAAGTGCTTGCTAGCGACAAAGCGCTTGTGCTGGCAACATTCGGCGAGATGGCCAGGGCAATTGGCACGGTGGTGCCGGGAACGGGATTCACCATCAACTGTGGCGGCCAGACCGTGTTCCAGGCATCGCGCACCACCCTGCATCGCTGGTGGTCGGCTACCACCCACCAGATGCAAAGCCTGCGCGACAACCCTGACTGCGCCCGGCAGGAATACGACCGTATCCTGGATGAAACCGACCCCGGCCTGCACGTCAAACTGACGTTTGATGTGAATGACAACGTTGCCGCGCCGTACCTGAATTTGTCCCGGCCGCGCATGGCGATCCTGCGCGAGCAGGGCGTGAACGGCCAGGTGGAAATGGCGGCGGCATTCGACCGTGCCGGGTTTGAGTCGCGCGATGTGCATATGAGCGACATTATTTCCGGGCGCGTGTCGCTCAAGGACTTTGCTGGTTTTGTTGCCTGCGGCGGCTTTTCTTACGGCGACGTGCTGGGCGCCGGCGAAGGCTGGGCCAAGTCCATCCTGTTCAACGCCAGGGCGCGCGACGAGTTCAGCGCCTTTTTCCAGCGGAACGATTCGTTCGCGCTGGGCGTGTGCAACGGTTGCCAGATGATGAGCAATTTGCACGAGATTATCCCGGGCGCGGAACTGTGGCCGCATTTCGTAAAAAATAAATCCGAGCAGTTCGAGGCGCGTTTTGCTATGGTGGAAGTCATGCAGAGCCCGTCGCTGTTTTTCTCCGGCATGGCGGGTAGCCGCATGCCGATTGCCGTGGCGCATGGTGAGGGATACGCGGAATTTTCTGCAAAAGCCGCGGTCGAAGCTGCGCTGGCGCAACAATTGGTCAGCATGCGCTTTGTGGACAACCACGGCAAACCGACAGAGACTTACCCGTTCAACCCCAACGGTTCGGTACAGGGCATTACCGGCCTGACCACGCCGGATGGACGGTTCAGCATCATGATGCCGCATCCCGAGCGGGTGTTCCGCACGGTGCAGCATTCGTGGCGGCCTGCCGGGTGGGGTGAGGATGGTGCATGGTTGCGCATGTTCAGGAATGCGCGAAAATTTGTAGGTTAATTCAATAATTCAAATGGATGGAGATGTAACGTGAGAACACTCAAGGCACTATTTCTGGCAGCAGCGCTGCTGATGGCAAATTCCTCATGGGCCTATACCGATGAGGATCAGGTGGAATTCAGCGGTGCCGTGTCGGATGGCAATATCCCCGTGGTGAAGAAACACCTCGATGCCGGCACCATGAAGGTCAACGACAAGTATTTTGGCTGGATTGCAGTACTGTCGGCCGCTGCCAAGAATCGGACGGAAATGGTCAAGTTTCTGGTGGAAAGAGGTGCTACTGTGGATTACCGCCATCCCATCACCAAAATGACGGCGCTGGCGCATGCGGTGTATGAAAACAACGTCGAGCTGGTCGAATATCTGCTGCAGCATGGCGCAAATCCCAACATCAAGCTGCGTGGCGATGTTTCAATGCTGCGGGTGGCCAAGGATGAAGGGCACACCAAAGTTGCCGAAATCCTGGTCGCGCATGGCGCCAAGGAAGACGGCTGCCTGGACGACAAGTGTTTCTGATGCAATAGATCCTGCCGGAGGGCTCGATGTGAGGTGCGCGCGGGTATTGGTCGGTCTGACGGCGCTGGTTGCGCAGTTGTTGGTGGCTCCGCCGGGACGTGCCGAGCCGGCCAATAATCATTTGCTGATCCTGTCGGCCTCCTGCGCGGCCTGCCATGGCACGAATGGCAATAGTGTCGGCGGCACGCCGGTGCTGGCGGGTCTGGATCGCGAGTATTTCCTGCAGCAGATGAACGGTTTCCGGGATGGATCGCGCGGTTCAACGGTCATGCATCATCATGCCAAAGGGTTGAGCCCGGAGGAAATTACCCGGTTGGCGGAATACTTCTCTGCCCAGCCGCGCGCCCGGAACGCCGCGCCACTTCCACTGGGAGGGCCACGCTGATGCAGCGCCGCAGATTTATCCAGATGCTGGGTGCGGGTGCCGCACTGGGAACTTTTTCTCCCCGGCTGTTTGCCGCTGCCTCGCCGCAGAAACGCATTATTGTCATTGGCGCCGGTTACGCCGGGGCCACAGTGGCCAAGTATCTGCGGCTATGGGGTGGCGAAAGTGTAGAAGTGGTGCTGATAGAGAAAAGCACCACGTTTATTTCCTGCCCGCTGAGCAACCTGGTGCTGGGCGGCAGCCGCCAGATCGGCAGTCTTACCTTTAATTATTCCGGCCTCGACAAGTATGGCGTCAAGCGCTTGTATGAGGAGGTCACCGGCGTGGACACGGCGCGCCGCCAGGTGCTGCTGGAAAGTGGCGATAGCCTGGACTATGAACGCCTGGTGATTGCGCCGGGCGTTGATTTGATCTATGACCAACTGCCCATGCTGGCAACCCCTGCCGCGCAGGAGGCCGTCCCCCATGCATGGAAAGCCGGTCCGCAAACCGTCAACCTGCGACAGCAGCTTGAGGCGATGCCGGATGGCGGCGTATTCGCCATCAGTATTCCCAAAGCGCCTTACCGCTGCCCGCCGGGGCCGTACGAGCGGGCGAGCCAAGTCGCGTTTTACCTCAAGCAACACAAACCCAAGTCCAAGGTGCTGGTGCTGGATGCCAATCCCGACATCGTGTCGAAAAAAGGCTTGTTCAGCAAAGCCTGGGCTGAGTTGTATCCGGGCATGGTGGAATATCGCCCTAACAGCCAGGTGGTTGAGGTCGACGTTGCCAGCCGTACGGTCAAAACCGAGTTTGAAACGGTCAAGGCAAATGTGCTGAATGTGATTCCGCCGCAACGCGCCGGGAAAATCGCGCAGTTGGTGGGGATCGCCAATGTCGACAAGCGCTGGTGCGAAGTGGATTTCCTGACCTACGAATCGAAACTGGCGCCCAACGTGCACGTGATCGGCGATTCGGTGTCTGCGGCATTGCCAAAATCGGCGCACATCGCCACTTCACAGGCCAAGGTCTGCGCTTCCGCGATTGTTTCCTTGTTGCGGGGTGAGCCGCCAGACTCCTTGCCGGTGTTTGCCAATACCTGCTACAGCTACGTCTCCGACAAACTGGCGATGCATGTTGCCAATGTCTACCGTTATGACCCGGCCAAGCACATGATGCTGCCGGCGGAAGGCGGCGGCGTTTCCGACCAGCCCAGCACGCAGGAGGGGCAGTATGCGGATTACTGGGCAAAAAACATCTGGAGCGATGTGCTTACCTAGTGTGAACACGCCCTAGGCATTGTCAAAGGTTGCGATGAATCCCACGTGCTTTCGTTCATGGTTGCCACTGCTGTTTGGCCTGTTGTTGTCGGCGCCGCTACGCGCCGACATGGCGACAGTAGTCCCATTACCCCCAAACCCTGCCGCCGCCATTCATCTCCCGGATGGCTTTCGGATATCGGTGTTTGCGCGGCTGAAACCGGCCGGGGGCGATTATTTCCGCGGCCCCCGTATGCTGGCGGTATCCCCGGATGGCGATCTGTACCTGTCGCTGGGGATGGATAACAAGGTGGTGACGCTACCGGATGCCGACCACGATGGTGTCGCGGACGAGATCGTTACCGTGGCTGCCGGCCTGGATGCTCCGCAAGGGCTGGCATTTGTCGGCAAGCATTTATATGTCGCCAACCAGGGCAGCGTGGTACGGCTGGAGCAGAAAAACGGCACATGGCCTGCGGCCGTCACAACCACCGTGATTGATGGGCTGCCCAGCGGCGGCCACACGTTGAAAACCCTCAAGCTGGGGCCTGATGGCTTTCTCTACCTGAATGTTGGCTCCAGTTGCAACGTCTGCCGGGAACAGGACCCGATACGCGCCACGCTGCTGCGCTACACGCCCGATGGCAAGCCCGCCGGTTACCTGCCATCCGTCGGCCGTCACCCGTCATCACCGGTCTGGGCGTATGGTTTGCGCAATTCGCAGGGTTTTGCCTGGCATCCGGTGACCGGCGACATGTTTGCCACCAACAATGGCTCGGACATGCGGTCCGGCAATAAGAACGGCGCAATCAATGATGAATTGCCGCCAGAGCACCTGAATCGCATTGTTGCCGGTGGCCAGTACGGCTGGCCGTATTGCTGGGGCGAACAGGTGGCCGACCCCAACTTTCCCGGAGCATCTGGGTTTTGTGCGGCAATGACGCCGCCGGCCCTGACGTTTCCGGCGCATGCCACCCCGATCGGCATAACATTCCTCGATAAAGCTCACGTACCATCAAGCTGGCGCAATGACGCACTGGTGGCATTGCACGGCTCATGGAACCGCCAGCAGCCATCTGGATATAAAATAGTCCGCGTGCATTTTGAGCAGGGGAAACCTGTGGCGGTCAGCGATTTTGCCAGCGGCTGGCTGGTCGGCAACGCAGCTTGGGGCCGGCCTGTGGATCTGGTTGTAGGGGCGGACGGGGCGGTGTATGTTTCCGATGATAGGGCCGGGTTGGTGTACAGTATTACTTATAGGGAAGGGGCTGGAAAATGAAACAGTGGATATTGGCATGTATGTGCAGCCTGGTCGGGATGAATGCCGCCTGGGCGGCGGCAGAACCGGCGGATGCACAGCAACCGAGCGTGGCGGTTTACATCACTAAGGAAAAATATGAGCACCCGCTGCGGATCGGCTTGCTGCCTTATTACAGCCATTGGGTGTCGCAGGGTGTGGTAGCGGAAAAGGCTGCGTTGCCAGTACTGCGCAAGCACTTTGCCAACACCGAGGTGTGTGATGCCGGACGCGTGGCTGACATCATTGTCTGGATCAAGCCCAGGCTGATTTACAACCCCGGCGTAGGCAAATATTACGCCATGCTGAAAGTGCAGTTCCATCTCGGCGACGGCCGGTCACTGGCCACTTACAAGTCGGTGGGGGAACAGGATGGCGATATGGGTTCCATCTATGTGGATGAAACCATCGAACAGGCTTTCGATCGGGCGATGGCCAGCATTGAAACCCAGTTCGTCAATGATGCCGCGTTGCAGCAGGCTTTCAGCACCGCTTTGGGCAAAGACTTCACACGCAGCCCTTGCGGCATGGTGTCGATATTTGGACGTAGCCCAACCGAAGAGTAATTCCAATTCCCAATAGAACTGATAACGTTGTTACCCCTCCTTGCCGTACTACAGTACTGTCTTCGCCGGGGCGCCTAGTTCTCGTTTCTATTGAAAATTGGAATAGGCAGGCTCAGCCCAGCGCTTTGAGTTTGTAGAGCGCTTCCAGTGCCTGCTTGGGCGTCATGTCGTCCGGATTGATGTCCAGCAGCATTTCCTCCAGCGGGCTGGGTGCCGGTTCCGCGGGAGCGGCGCTAGCGAACAGGTCGGCCTGCGGGCCGGCGTTGATGCTTTGCTGCTCCAGTTGCGCCAGTCTCCGCCGTGCGGCGGCAATCACGGATTTGGGAATCCCCGCCAGCTGCGCCACTTGCAAACCGTAGCTCTGATTGGCCGCGCCTTCTTCGACGCTGTGGAGAAAGACAATGCCGTCGCCATGCTCGACGGCATCCAGATGCACATTGGCGACCTGCTTGTAATCCTCTACCAGGCGGGTCAGTTCGAAATAATGCGTGGCAAACAAGGTGCAAGCGCGGTTGCGCTCCAGCAAATGGCGGGCGCACGCCCAAGCCAGCGCCAGGCCGTCGAACGTGGACGTGCCGCGGCCGATTTCATCCAGCAACACCAGCGAATGTTCCGTGGCGTTGTGCAGGATGTTGGCGGTTTCCGTCATTTCCACCATGAACGTCGACCGCCCGCCCGCCAAGTCGTCGGAAGCGCCAATGCGGGTAAAAATACGATCGACTAGGCCGATGGATGCGCTTTGCCCGGGAACGAAGCAGCCGCAGTGCGCCAGCAGCACAATCAGCGCGGTCTGCCGCATATAGGTGGATTTGCCGCCCATGTTGGGGCCGGTGATGAGCAGCAACTGGCGGAACGGATTGATGACCGTGTCGTTGGCAATGAATGGCTGCGCCAGTTGTTCCACCACGGGATGGCGCCCGCCAACGATGTTAATGCCGGCTTCATGGCTGAACTGCGGACAGGTGTAGTCCAGCGATTCGGCACGTTCGGCAAAGCAGGTGAGTACGTCCAGTTCGGCCACTGCGGATGCGTTTTTCTGCAATTCGGCGATGTGCTGGCAAAGCGATTCCAGCACGGTTTCGAACAGCATTTTTTCGCGTGCCAGTGCCCGTTCGTTGGCGGACAGCACCTTGTCTTCAAACGCTTTTAATTCCGGCGTGATGTAGCGCTCGGCGTTCTTCAACGTCTGCCGGCGGCGGTATTCCGGCGGTGCGTTGTCGGCTTGCGCACGGGAGAGCTCGATATAAAAGCCGTGTACGCTGTTGTATTCGACTTTCAGGTTGGCGAGGCCGGTGCGCTCTTTTTCTGCGGCTTCGTATTTCAGCAGGAAATCACCGTGGTTGGCCTGCAATGCCCGCAACTCATCCAGTTCGGCATCATAACCGTCGGCAATCACTCCGCCTTCGCGCAGCACCGCGGCCGGTTCCGGGCGGATGGCGCGGACCAGCAAGTCCAGCGCTGCCAAGGGTGCATGCAGCTGCGCGGCCAGCCGGGACAGGTCAGCTACTGCGGCCAGCGGCTGAGCCAGTTCCGGCAGCAGTTTCAGACTCTCGCGCAGCGCGGACAAGTCGCGCGGACGTGCGGTACGCAGCGCGATTCTGGAGGTGATGCGCTCGATGTCGGCCATTTGCCGCAACACGGGCTGCAGCTTGCGGTGCAACGCATGCAGGGCCGTGACGGCATCCAGCCGGGCGCGGATTGTGGCATGGTTGCGTAGCGGGTGGTGCAGCCAGTGCCGCAGCAAACGCGCGCCCATGGCATTGCCGGTGGTATTGAGCAGGCTGAACAGCGTAGGCGAGGGCTCGCCGCGCAGCGTCAGGTCGATTTCCAAGTTGCGCCGGGTCGCGGCATCTAGCTGGATAAAAGCGTCAGGGAGTTCAGCGCTCAACCCCAGGATGTGTGGCAGGGCGCTACGCTGCGTATTGCGCACGTAATCGAGCAGTGCGCCTGCGGCGGCAACGGCGACGGGCATGTCAGCCACGCCGAAACCCGCCAGGTCGAACACGCCGAACTGGCTGGTGAGGCGCTGGGTGGCGCTGTCGGTATCGAATTGCCAGGGTGCCAGGCGTTTTTTGGCGCATTTGGTTGATTCCAGCGCGGGGTGCCGCAAATTGTCCGGCAACAGCACCTCGGCCGGGCGGATGCGCTCCAGTTCGTGAGCAAGGGCTGATGGTGGCGTTTCCAGCAGCACAAATTCGCCGGAAGCCAGGTTGAGCCGGGCCAGCCCCAGCGTGTCATTCGTCACGCAGAGGGCGAGTAGCACCTGATCCCTTGTTTCGTCCAGCAACGCGCTGTCGGTGAGCGTGCCCGGCGTGATGATGCGGGTGACCTTGCGTTCCACCGGGCCTTTGGATAGCGCCGGGTCGCCCACCTGCTCGCAGATCGCCACGGCTTCGCCCAGCTTGACCAGCTTGGCCAGGTATTGCTCCGCCGCGTGATAGGGCACCCCGGCCATCTTGATCGGCTCGCCGTTGCTCTGGCCGCGGCGGGTCAGCGTGATGTCCAGCAGGCGTGCGGCTTTTTCCGCATCGTCAAAAAACAGCTCGTAGAAATCGCCCATGCGGTAGAACAGCAGCATGTCGGGATGCTCGGCCTTGATGCCAAGGTACTGACGCATCATCGGGGTATGGTTTTCAAGTGCGGACATGGGGTTTTAATGCGGTAAATATGCGCAAGATGATAACTGAATGTGGCGCCAATTTTTCTTCAGACCGGGTGCATCCAGTCGGCCGGTATGGACCTGATGGCTTCAATCAGCGCTTGCACCGCCTCGGTACGGCCGAAGCTTTTGCGCCAGGCCAGGGCAATGCGGCGGCTGGGGGCGGGCTGGGCGAATGGGACCATTTTTAGCAGCGGCGACTGGTAACGCTGGTTGGTGGCGCTGTCAGGCAACACGGTGATGCCGAGGCCGGAGGCTACCATGTTGCGGATGGTTTCCAGCGAATTTCCCTGTAGCACTTCGCCGGTACGGGATAACTTGGGGCAGGCTTCCGCTACCTGGTTGCTGAAGCAGTGGCCGCTGTTCAGCAGCAGCACTTTTTCGCCGGCCAACTCGGCTGGGTGCACGAGTTTTTTTTCCGCCCAGGCATGCTGTATCGGCACTACCACCACGAAGTTTTCGTCGTACAGCGGCGTGGTTTCAACGCCGGAGAGCTCGAACGGCAGCGCAATAACGGCGACGTCGATCAAACCGTTACGCAACTGGGTTTCGAGATTGGCCGTGGTGTTTTCTTCCACTTCCAGCGGCATGTCCGGCGCGCGCTTCATCAGCTCCGGGATCAGCTCCGGCAGCAGGTAAGGCCCAACGGTATGGATGGCACCCAGCCTGATGGCGCCCATCAGCGGGTTGGCGCCTTGCCGTGCCAGGTCCTTGATCTTGTCCGCCTCGTCCAGCACGCGGATAGCCTGTTCGATGATGCTCTCGCCCACGGCGGTCAGCGTGACATCCGTTTTTTTGCGCTCGAACAGCTTGACGCCCAGCTCTTCTTCCAGCTTCTGAATCCCTAAGCTCAAGGCCGGTTGCGTGACAAAACAGCGCTGGGCGGCGCGGCGGAAATTGTGCTCGCGGGCGACGGCCACAATGTAACGGAGTTCGCTTAACGTCATCTGGAAAAGCTCTGGCTATTCAATAAAAACAATATATCACACCGATTGGTAAATACAATTTTACTTATCGTTGTCGGGCATCTAGACTGGCCTTGTGTTGCATGGTGATGATTGTGCGGTATTGCCTGGCAGTTTTGCATAAAATGAAGGTGTAACTGCAGTTCAATCATCTTGAACAAGGACATCATCATGAAAACGTGGCAATGCATTTTATGCGGCTTTATCTATGAAGAGGCGCTGGGGCTACCTGAAGAAGGCATTGCAGCAGGAACCCCCTGGGAAAGCATTCCGGAAACCTGGACTTGCCCGGATTGCGGCGTAGGCAAGAGCGATTTTGAAATGGTGGAGATCTGATTCTCTACTTTTTGCAGGCAGGCTAGTGTCCTAATGGAAAGGAAAAATCATGGCAATTGATATTGGCATCAGCAAAAAAGACCGTGCGGAAATTGCGAAAGGCTTGTCACATCTCTTGGCGGACACCTACACGCTGTACCTGAAAACGCATTATTTTCACTGGAACGTGAAAGGTCCCATGTTCCAGACCCTGCACCTGATGTTCGAGACCCAGTACAACGAGCTGGCGCTGGCGGTGGACTTGATTGCGGAACGCATCCGCGCGCTGGACTTTCCTGCCCCTGGTACTTACGGCGAATTCGGCAAACTGACCAGCATCAAGGAAGCGGCCAGCGTGCCAAGCGCCAAGGACATGATCCGGCAGTTGGTGGACGGGCAGGAAGCCGTGGCACGTACGGCGCGCGCGTTGTTCCCGGTGGTGGATCGCGCCAACGACCAGCCGACGGCTGACCTGATTACCCAGCGGTTGCAGGTCCATGAAAAAACCGCGTGGATGCTGCGTAGTTTGCTGGAAGAGTAAGGCTGGCGTGGGAACTTTCTGCTGCTAGCACTCTCAAAGTGGGAGTGCTAAAATGGTTCCATGAAGGAGGAAACATTAATGAATCAAGCCATGTCCTTTCCCATGCTCTCGCCGTTAGGTAGTCTGGATCATTACATCCAGGCGGTACGTGCACTGCCGGTACTCAGCGTAGAAGAGGAGCACGATCTCGCATTGCGCCTGAAACGCGACAATGACCTTGAGGCCGCCAGGGGGCTGATTCTTTCCCATTTGCGCCTGGTTGTGAGTATTGCTCGCGGCTACTCCGGGTATGGCCTGCCGCAAGCCGACCTGATCCAGGAAGGCAACGTTGGCCTGATGAAAGCGGTGCGCCGCTTTGACCCGGAACGCGGGGTGCGCCTGGTGTCCTTTGCCGTACACTGGATCAAGGCCGAAATCAACGAATTCATCCTGCGCAACTGGCGCATGGTCAAGCTGGCTACCACCAAGGCGCAGCGCAAGCTGTTTTTCAACCTGCGCAGCATGAAGAGCCACAGCGGCACTTTGCAGCCGGATGAGGTCAACGAAATCGCCCGCGAGTTGAAGGTAAAGCCGGAAGAAGTGGTGGAAATGGAAAAGCGCATGGGCGGTCACGACCTGGCGCTGGAATCCAGCAGCGACGATGACAGCGACGAGCAGTTCAGCCCGATTGCCTATTTGCAGGACAGCCGCCCGGAGCCTTCCGAGGAACTGGCCGAGCGTCAGATCGAAGTGCTGCAAACCGAAGGGTTGCAACATGCCCTGAGCAGCCTGGATGAACGCAGCCGCCGCATTGTCGAGGCGCGTTGGTTGAATGGCGACGACAGCGCCACCCTGCATGATCTGGCTGCTGAATACGGCGTCTCTGCCGAGCGCATCCGCCAGATCGAGCAGAAAGCCATGCAGAAGATGAAAGCACTGATTGTGCAGGCTTGATCGGTGTTTAACTTGCCACAACGGCTGACTGATGATTCGGTCAGCCGTTTTTGTTTCCAGTTGACCATTTGCACTGATTTTCAAGTAACATACAGATCGGTATAAACGCGGAGAACACCGATGGAAATTCTTGGCAGCCCCTGGTTTTTCAGCATGGTGGAAAAGCGCGCCGCGAACCCGCAGGCGAAGCTTTTGACTATTTTTACGGTGGTTGGTGAATGGATGCTGGCCCCCGGCATCCGCGAGCAATTTTCCGCCAATACCGTTTCCAGCATCCCGGCCAGTCCCGGCTATCGGCACCTGACCGCATTCCTGACAAAACACGCGCAGGCCGCCAATGCCAGCAACCCCGCCGCGCTGTCGCAGCAGCTCAGCCTGCTGTTGATAGGCGCCATTGCCGAACAACTGCGCACGCCGGAGCTGCCGGTGATGGAGGATGCTGCCAATGCCGCTGAAGTGCTGGTACGTAAGGCGTGCACGTATCGCTCCGGCAGGAAAATGGCCTGGCTGGGCGGTATCGCCGCAACCCTGGTGGTTTCCGCTACGGCATGGATGCTGTTGCCGCACCACGCGACAACGCCGGCATTCAGTGTTGCGTACCCAACTAGCCATGGCTACCAGACCGCAGCCTATCCGCTCGCCAAGCCTGCCGCCAGGCAATTGAGTCCGGATGAAATCGAGGCGGTACTGACCCTGCACGAGCAGATCGTCAGCGGCGAATGCCGTGCGCCGCACATGGCCATGCTGCCTCCCGGACAAACCGAGGCCTATATGAACGTGGTGGAGTCGCGTCAGCCCTCCGACCCGGAGGCGGACCGCGCGGCGTTGCGCGCGTTCATGACCTGGTTCAACACCATCCATGCAACCGAATGTTTCCCCAGGCATGAAAACGACCATATCAATACGGCATGGGTGAAAAGGAAAATCAGCTGATGCGTACCCCTATGCGCGACCATATCCTCGACGTGGCGTCGGAGCTGTTTGCCACGCGCGGCATCAACGCCACCGGCGTCGACACCATCGTGGCTTCGGCCGGTATCGCCAAGATGACGCTGTACAAATATTTCAAATCCAAAGAGCAACTCATTGTTGAATACCTGAAGAAGCATGATGACATCCTGCGCAAGAGTCTGTTTGACCGGGTGCAGGGAAACCAGGGTGCCCCGGCAACGCAACTCAAACCCTTGATTGATGCCGTGATGGAGTGGATTGCCGATCCGGAATTCAAGGGTTTTGCCTTTATCAATGCCTTTGTCGAATTTCCGCAAACGGAAAGCCAGGTCAACCAGGTTTCGGTGGAGTTTGCGCAAGCTTTGCGCGATACCATTGCCCGCAGCGCAGAACAGTCCGGCGTCAAAAAACCGGATATCCTGGCGTTGCAGCTTTCGCTGCTGATCGAGGGCGCCGCCATGGCCGAACAAATGCAGCCCGGTTCCGGCGCCATTGAACATGCGCGCGAAGCCGCCAATATCCTTATCGACGCCGCCCTGGCATAACCGCTGCAACGCTCTGGCAGTGCGCTTTCTGGTATGATTTGCCTGATTATTTCAGGCATTGATCACCCTTCATGAGCGGACTTAGACAAGACACGCCACGCCCTACCGATATCAAGCTGCACCAGGTTTCCAGGATTCTGGAAATCGAGTTTGATGATGGCGCCCGTTTTTCCCTGCCGTGTGAATTCCTGCGCGTGTATTCGCCCTCCGCCGAAGTGCGCGGCCACGGCCCAGGACAGGAAACCCTGCAAACCGGCAAGGAGAACGTTAATATCCTCGGTATCGAGCCGGTTGGCCTGTATGCGCTCAAGCTGATCTTCTCCGATGGCCACGGCACCGGGCTGTATTCCTGGGATTATCTCTACGAACTTGGCGTAACCCAGCACCAGTTGTGGCAGGAATATCTTGAAAAACTCCAGCAGGCTGGCATACAAAGAACAGACCCATCATGAGCAATAACACCCATTTCGGTTTCCAGACCGTTGCCGAGGAAGAAAAAGCGCAAAAAGTCGGCGAAGTATTCCATTCTGTCGCCAGCAAATATGACCTGATGAATGATGTCATGTCCGCCGGGCTGCACCGCTTGTGGAAGCGTTACACCGTGGAAACCAGCGGTGTGCGCAGCGGCGGCAAGGTGCTGGATGTGGCCGGCGGCAGCGGCGATTTGTCCAAACTGTTTGCCAAAAAAGTTGGAGCCAGCGGACAGGTTGTCCTCACCGACATCAACGCCTCCATGCTGGGTGTGGGCCGCGACCGCCTGCTGGATGAGGGGCTGTCGGTGCCGGCACTGCAATGCGATGCCGAGCAATTGCCGTTCCCGGCCAACTATTTTGACTGCGTGATTGTGGCGTTCGGCCTGCGCAACATGACGCACAAGGACGTGGCGCTCAAGGAAATGCACCGCGTACTGAAGCCCGGCGGGCGCTTGCTGGTGCTGGAGTTCTCCAAGGTGTGGGAGCCGCTGAAATCCGCCTACGATGCTTACTCTTTCAAGCTGCTGCCGATCATGGGCAAGCTGCTCGCCAATGATGCCGACAGCTACCGCTATCTGGCGGAATCCATCCGCATGCACCCGGATCAGGAAACCCTGAAGCAGATGATGCTGGAGGCCGGTTTCGGCAAGGTGGATTACCACAACCTGACCGGCGGCGTGGTTGCCCTGCACAAAGGCTGGAAATTCTAATTAAACGGTATGCAAAACACTTCGTTCGGGTGTTTTTCTTAAGGATTTTAAATTGTCGCTCGCGCAACTCAACGTCGGCCTGCTCAACCACCTGCTCAACCAGCAGCCGTGGAGCAAGGATCAACTGTGCCGTTATGCAGGCAAAACCGTGCATATCGCGGTGCCGCCGGTGGCGCTGCATCTGCTGATCGAAAGCAACGGCGAATTCGCGGCGCTGACTGCCGCGGAAAACAGTGCCCCGGATGCATCGCTCAGCCTGCCGGCGACTGCCGCCTTCAAGCTGCTACTGCAACAACCGTTCGATGCCAGCCAACTGACGCTGACTGGCGACACCGAACTGGGCGCGGCCGTTGGCAAGATACTGCGCAGCCTATCGTGGGATGTGGAAGAAGACCTGAGCCAGGTGATCGGTGATATTCCGGCGCACAAACTGGTTAGCGCCGGCAAGCAGGCGGTGCAGGAAGCCCGGCGCCAGATCACCAGCCTGGGCGGCATGTTCGCCGAATTCTGGCAGGAAGAAGACCCGCTGATCGCCAAGAGGCGCCATCTGGAGCAATTTGCCCGAGACGTGGACGTGCTGCGCGACGATACCGAGCGTCTGGCCAAACGCATCGAAAAACTGGAAAAGTCTGCCTGATGCGGTTGCTGCGCCTGTTCGCCATCGGTAGCATCGTGATCCGCTTCGGCCTGGAGGAGTTCCTGCTCGGCCATGCCCGCTTTGCCTGGCTGAACGCCCTGGCCAAGGCACTGCTGTTCTGGCGCCCGCTCAAACAAAACCGCGCGGTCAGGCTGCGGCTGGCGCTGGAAAAACTGGGGCCGATTTTCGTCAAGTTCGGGCAGATGCTGTCCACCCGCCGCGACCTGATCCCGCTGGACATTGCCGACGAACTGGCCAAGTTGCAGGACCAGGTGCCGCCGTTCGATGCGGAAGACGTGCTGGAGGTGTTGTTCCAGGCCTACGGCAAAGCCGCGCACGAAGTGTTTGCCGAGTTCGACCCGGTGCCGGTGGCCAGCGCTTCGGTGGCGCAGGTACATTTCGCCACGCTGCCGAATGGCGTGCCGGTGGCGGCCAAGATACTGCGCCCCGGCATTGCCAGCGTCATCGAAAAAGACCTGGCGCTGCTGGACAGCGCCGCCTGGGCGCTGCAAGCCCTGTGGTCGGACGGCGCTCGCCTCAAGCCGCGCGAAGTGGTGGCCGAATTCGCCAAGCATATCCACAACGAACTCGACCTGATGCTGGAAGCCGCCAATTGCAGCCAGTTGCGCCGCAACTTCAGCGACGGCCGCCTGCTGCTGGTACCGGAGGTGCATTGGGACTGGTGCCGCGAGCAGGTGATGGTGATGGAGCGCATGGACGGCACGGCGATCAGCCAAGTGGCGCGTCTGCGCGAGCTGGGCGTGGATATTCCGCAACTGGCGCGCGACGGGGTGGAGATTTTCTTTACCCAGGTGTTCCGCGACGGTTTCTTTCATGCCGACATGCATCCCGGCAACATCCAGGTGGCAGCCAACGGCCGTTACATCGCCCTGGATTTCGGCATCATGGGCACGCTAAGCGATACCGACAAGCAATACCTGGCGCGCAACTTCCTGGCATTTTTCCGCCGCGACTACCGCGACGTTGCGCGTGCCCACATCGAATCCGGCTGGGTGCCGCAAGACACGCCGCTGGATGAATTCGAGAACGCCATCCGCGCGGTATGCGAGCCGATTTTCGACAAGCCGCTCAAGGAGATTTCCTTTGGCCGCACGCTGCTGCGGCTGTTCCAGACCTCGCGCCGGTTTGGGGTGGAAATCCAGCCGCAACTAGTGATGCTGCAAAAAACCCTGCTCAATATCGAAGGCCTAGGCCGCGAACTGGACCCAGAACTGGATTTATGGGCCACCGCCAAGCCTTATCTGGAGCGCTGGATGAGTGAGCAAATGGGCTGGCGCGCCACGCTGGAGAGCCTGAAAAACGAGGCCCCGCTGTGGGGCAAGCTGTTGCCGCAACTGCCGCGCTTGCTGCATGCGCAACTCTCCCGGAATAACGACGCCGAATTGGCGCAACTGCGAGCGCAGTTGCAGCAGGTCCGCCAGCGTAATGCCTATCTGGGCATGGCTCTGGCGGCGTTGCTGGCGTTGATTCTGGCGAAGTTGGCCACATAACCTTCTGACGGCCTGCGTGGTGTGTCACAGGTGTCCGTTGCGCTACAATAGCGGCGGATTTCCGCCCGTTACGAAAGGAACAACGTGCTGCTCTGGTTCGTTATCAGCTACTGGATCATCTCTGTCGGCATCGGCCTGTGGGCTGCCAGCCGCGTGCATACCACCAAGGATTTCGCCATTGCCGGGCGCCACCTGCCGTTTTACATGGTCACCGCCACGGTGTTTGCCACCTGGTTCGGCTCGGAAACCGTGCTCGGCGTTCCGGCCACGTTCCTCAAGGAAGGCCTGCACGGCGTAGTCGCCGACCCTTTCGGCTCATCGCTGTGCCTGATCCTGGTAGGCCTGTTCTTCGCAGCGCCACTGTATCGCATGAACCTGCTGACCATCGGAGATTTTTACAAAAAGCGTTTCGGTCGCAAGGTTGAGGTGCTCACCACCATCGCCATCGTTATTTCCTACCTGGGCTGGGTCGGCGCGCAGATTACCGCGCTGGGGCTGGTGTTCAACGTGGTTTCCGGCGGCGAAATCAGCAAGCTGGCGGGCATGTGGATCGGCTCCGGCACCATCCTCATTTACACCCTGTTCGGCGGTATGTGGGCGGTAGCCATCACCGACTTTTTGCAGATGATCATCATCTGCGTGGGCATGCTTTATATCGGCGGCGAAGTCAGCAGCATGGTGGGCGGCGTGGGCGCGGTGGTGGAACACGCCCGGCAGGCGGGGAAGTTCTCGTTCTGGCCGCAGCCCGGTCTCAAGGAAATCCTCGCTTTCACCGCGGCCTGGATGACCATGATGTTTGGCTCCATCCCGCAGCAGGACGTGTTCCAGCGCGTGCAGTCGTCAAAAACCGTCAGGATCGCGGTGTGGGGGTCGGTGCTGGGTGGCAGCCTGTATTTTGTGTTCGCTTTTGTCCCGATGTTCCTGGCCTATTCCGCCACCCTGATCGACCCGAAATTGGTGGCGAGCCTGATTGATACCGACCCGCAAATGATATTGCCCAATCTGGTGCTGAACCATGCGCCGCTGTTTGCCCAGGTAATGTTTTTTGGCGCATTGCTGTCGGCCATCAAAAGCTGTGCTTCAGCGACATTGCTCGCCCCGTCCGTCACTTTTACCGAGAACAT
This sequence comes from uncultured Methylophilaceae bacterium, assembly GCA_964511385.1. Lineage (GTDB taxonomy): Bacteria > Pseudomonadota > Gammaproteobacteria > Burkholderiales > Methylophilaceae > CAILHX01. Next base: position 270,568 of record CAZEFE010000001.1, read on the forward strand.
CCTGCGGCCAATGATGGGCAAGATCACCGATCACCAGTTGTTGCGCATGATGCGCATCGTCACCCTGACCTTCACCGTACTGGTGACGCTGTATGCCATCAACTCCAAACTGAGTATTTTCAAGATGGTGGAGAACGCCTACCAGGTTACGCTGGTGATGGCCTTCGTGCCGCTGGCCTGCGGCGTGTACTGGAAACGCGCCACCAACCAGGGTGCGCTGTTGTCGATTTTTCTGGGTGTCAGCACCTGGCTGGCGGTACTGATTATCGGGCCGGAAGACCCGCTGCTGCCGGCGCAATTCGCCGGCTTGCTTGCCAGCGCCACCGGCATGGTGATTGGTTCGCTGCTGCCCACGTACTTCGGCCACGAAGTGCATGTGGAGCCGCATGATTACCTGCATGAGCATGCGGCGCACGGCCACGTGACGCACCGGCAGTCATAAAACTCCAGCCGGCGGAACGTGGGCCGCTGCTATCGGCAACCTGCGCCGGGTTCAGGGCAACGCCTGAACCCTTGAGCACGGTTACTTCTTGCTATCGTCCCAGCTGCTTTTAAGTGCCTTGTGAATAAAAAAGACGCCCATTCCCACCATGAACAGAATGATGCCCAAGCTTGCCAAACCAGCAGGGGATGTAAAGAGTTGTACTAGCATTGCCGACCCTCCTTGTCATAAATGAACGATGCCACTTTATGAAACTATCACCAGCTTGATATTGATTTAGCGCAACAATGCCTCGTTCTGTCCGTGTCAGTTTTTCAGGGATGCCAGATAGCGGTTGACCGCCAACAGTGCGCCCAGCCAGCCGAGTGCCGTCGCTCCCAGCAGCAGCAGCAGGCTGGCCTGGCTATCCAGCATGTGCAGCGAAAAATCGGATGCGTAGAGGAACGCCAGGTCGCGTACCGAGAAATTGAATACGTAGATGGTGAAGCTCAGGATCAGCCAGGCAGTCATCCCGCCAGCCAAGCCGTGCAGGGCACCGGCATGCAGGAACGGCCGGCGGATGAAGCGGTCGGTGGCGCCGATCAGCCGGCTGACTTCGATTTCTTCGCGTTGCGTCAGGATTTGCAAACGGATGGTGTTGCCGACGATCGCCATCAAGGCGAAGCCGAGCAGGCCCGCCAGAATCAGTACCGCCTTGTTGCCGAGCTGGAGCAGCGCGTACAGCCGCTTGACCCAGGTGGCGTCCAGTTGCGTGTGTTCCACGTTGGGCCATTGCGCCAGTTCCTGCTGCAGCACTTCCACCGAACCCGGCTCGGTATTGGCGGGATGGATGATGAAGGCATCCGGTAGCGGGTTTTTTTCCAGGCCGGCGCCGACGTCCTGCAGTGCGTTGTTTTTCTGCAGTTCTTTCCATGCCTCTTCACGCGAGACGAATTTGAAATCCTTGATGCCGCGGTGCGCGCTCAAGCGCTGGTCCAGCGCCTGGCTGGCCGCTGCGGATGCGTTCAACGCAACAAACAAGGTGATCTGTGGTTCGGTGGAAGCGTTGTCGGCGATCTGGCGCAGGTTATCCACCAGCACGTACAGCGCTGCCGGCAAACTGAGCGTTGCACCGATAACAGCGGCCATCAGCAGGTTTGAAACCGGCGCCGTGCGCAACTTTTTGAGCACCTGCACCAGCGCTTGTTGATGGGCATTCAGCCAGTGTTTGATCATGCGGCATTCTCCGTGGGGGTCACAATCCGGCCTTGCTCCAGCGGAATGATTTGTGCGCCTTGGCGGGCGATGCCTTTGGCGTCGTGTGTGGCGATCACCACGGTGACGCCGACCTGGTGGAATGAGTTGAACAGTTCCATGATGTCATGCGCGTAGTTCTGGTCGAGGTTGCCGGTAGGCTCGTCGGCCAGCAGCACGGCGGGGCGGCTGACAATGGCGCGGGCGATGGCCAGGCGCTGCTGTTCGCCGCCGGACAGTGTAATCGGCATGGCTTTTTCGCGCGGTAGCAGGCCGACTTTATCCAGCGCCGCACGGATGCGTTTTGCGGCCTCGCGGCCGGTGAGTCCCTGGATCGCCAGCGGCAGGGCGACGTTGTCGAACACGTTGCGGTCGTACAGCAGTTTGTGATCCTGGAAAATCATGCCGAAATTGCGTCGCACGTAAGGCAAACCGGCGTGGCGCATCTTGCCGACATTCTGGCCGTTGATCAGCACGCCGCCGGAAGTGGGGCGCTCGATGGCGGCGGCGAGTTTGAGCAAGGTGCTTTTACCCGCGCCGGAATGACCGGTGACAAAAGCCATTTCACCTTGTGCGACTTCAAACGAGACATTTTTTAGTGCCTCATAACCGCCGGGGTAACGCTTGGTGACGTTGTCGAATTTAATCAAGAGAAGAGTGCCTCGCTAAATTCTTCTGCGTTAAAGGGTTGCAAGTCGTCGATCTGTTCGCCCACGCCGATGAAGCGTACCGGAATCGGCCGGGTTCTGGCAATCGCGGCAATCACGCCGCCCTTGGCGGTGCCGTCCAGCTTGGTCAGTACCAGCCCGGTGACTTTTAGCGCATCGTCAAACGCCTTGACCTGCATGATGGCATTCTGCCCGGTGTTGGCATCCAGTACCAGCAGCACTTCGTGCGGGGCGTCGGGCAGCGCTTTGCCGATGACGCGCTGCACCTTGCGGATTTCTTCCATCAGGTGCATCTGGGTGGGCAGGCGGCCCGCGGTATCGGCGATCACCACGTCGATGCCTTTGGCCTTGGCCGAATTGACCGCGTCGAAAATCACCGCGGCCGGGTCGCCGCCTTCCTGCACCACCACATGCACGTTGTTGCGCTCGCCCCAGGTTTGTAACTGCTCGCGTGCCGCCGCGCGGAAGGTGTCGCCGGCGGCGATCAATACCGATTTGCCCTCGGCTTGCAGGCGCTTGGCCAGTTTGCCGATGGTGGTGGTTTTGCCGGCGCCGTTGACGCCGACCAGCATGATGACAAACGGGTGGTGGGTGGCGGTATCCAGTTGCTGCTGCAGCGGTGTCAACAAGGTCTGCATGGCTTGGCGCAGCGCGCCGCGCAGTTCCTGCGCGTCATTCAGCGAGCGCCGGCTGACCTGGGTGCGTACGTCGTCCAGCAAGGCCTGGGTGGCTGAAACACCGCAGTCCGCCATCAGCAGCACGGTTTCCAGTTCCTCGTACAGGGCGTCGTCGATATTGCCGCTGCCAAACAGCGCGCCGATATTGGCGCTGGTTTTGGCCAAGCCCTGCTTTAGGCGCTCCGCCCAACCGGGCTTGGGTGGTTGCGGGGCGGGGTCGGCTTCGGCAGCAACTGCCGGTTTTTTAAGAAAACTGAACATGGCGTTATTTTAACCCAGACAATCCGTCAGGACGCGAACTGATGGCGAGAGATATAATTAAGCCATACCCAACAAGAACCTTGTAAGGAGCAGTCATGATCAGCATTACGCAGGAAACAAACAACGTGGTGGTTGCCAACGTGTTGGGCGAGTTCAAACTGGCCGATTTTCTCGAGCTGGAACAGGCGGTAGGCGAAACGCTGCAGCAAGGCGGGCGTGCCAACCTGCTGGTCAATTTGCAGGACATGCTGGATTTTTCCATCGACGTGGCATGGGAAGAAATCAAGTTTACCCGGCGGCATTCGCGGGACTTTGAACGTATCGCGCTGGTGGCGGGCAGTCAGTGGCAGGAATGGGCGGCATGGCTGGAGCGCCTGTTCTTGGAGGGCGATTTCCAGGTGTTCGAGGATTTCCAGGAAGCGCATGAGTGGGTGCAGGGCGCGTAATTTACTGCCGCACAGAACCAATCCCCTTGATCGCAGGTCACAACGGGCAGTGTAATTACTGGCCGGGAAGGAGTATTGATTGATTTTTATAAGAATCAAAATAATTGCTGCGTTGCTGTTGCTGGCGACCTCTGCGGTTGCCGACGACCATATCCATGAACACAAACTGGCCAACGGCCTGAAAGTGCTGGTGCAGGAAGACCACCGCTCCCCGGTGGTGGTGTCGCAGGTGTGGTACCGCGCCGGCAGTATTGATGAAGTGAATGGCGCCACCGGCGTGGCGCATGTGCTGGAACACATGATGTTCAAGGGCACCAGGAAAGTCCCTGCCGGACAGTTTTCGCGCATCGTGGCGGCCGCTGGCGGCAAGGAAAACGCCTTTACCAGCCGCGATTACACAGTGTATTTCCAGCAACTGGAAAAATCGCGGTTGGAACTGGCAATAAAACTCGAAGCCGACCGCATGCAGAACCTGCGCATCACCGATGCCGAGTTCGCCAAGGAAATCAAGGTGGTGATGGAGGAGCGCCGCTGGCGCACCGATGACAAGCCGCAATCGCTGGTCGGCGAGCAGTTCAACTCCATCGCGTTCCAGGTGCACCCTTACGGCAGGCCGGTGATCGGCTGGATGACCGATCTTGAGCAGATGACTGCGGAGGATGCCCGCAACTGGTACCGCACCTGGTATGCACCGAATAACGCGACGCTGGTGATTGTCGGCGATGTGAATCCCAAGCAGGTATTTAAACTGGCGGACAAGTATTTCGGCCCGCTCAAGCCGGGCAAGCTGCCGCTACGCAAGACCCAGGACGAGCCGGAGCAGAAAGGCGAGCGTCGGGTGGTGGTCAAGGCGCCCGCCAAATTGCCGTACCTGCTGCTGGGGTATCCGGCACCGTCGTTGCGCGATGCCGAGCATGACTGGGAGCCTTATGCGCTGGAAATCCTCACCGGCGTGCTGGATGGCAACGCCGCTTCGCGCCTGAATCGCAACCTGGTGCGCCGCGACCAGATTGCGGTGCAGGTTGGCGCGGGTTATGACCTGACCAATCGCGGGCCGTCGCAGATCAGCTTTGACGGCACACCGAGCGAAGGTACCAGCGTCGAGGATCTGGAACTGGCGATCCGCAGCGAAATCGACAACCTCAAGGAAAATGGCGTGACCGAAGACGAACTGCAGCGCGTCAAGGCGCAGGTGATTGCCGCCGATGTCTACCAGCGCGATTCCATGTTCTATCAGGCCATGCAGATCGGCCAGCGTGAAGGTACGGGGTTGTCCTGGCGCAGCCTGGCGGATTACCCGAAGAAACTGCAGGCGGTGACGGCCGAGCAGGTGCAGGCTGTGGCGCGCAAATACCTGACCGACGACAAACTGACTGTGGCAGTACTTGATCCGCAGCCGATGGACGAACATGCGCCCAAGCATAAGGAGGTGCCACATGCGCACTAAGTTACTGATGGCGGCTGCAGTTTGCCTGTTACCGCTGCTGGCACAGGCCGGGCTGCCGATCCAGCACTGGCAGAGTGCAAGCGGCGCACAAGTGTATTTTGTTGAAAATCACGACCTGCCAATTCTCGATGTAAGCATTAATTTTGATGCGGGCAGCAGCCGGGATCAGGCCGACGAGGCTGGCGTGGCTGCCATTACCCAAGGCATGTTGTCGCTGGGTGCGGGGGGCTTGAGCGAAGACCAGATTGCCAACCGGCTGGCCGACCTGGGCGCGGTGCTGGGGGGGGATTTCGATGCGGATCGCGCCAGCCTGAAACTGCGTACCTTGTCCAGCGAGCGCGAACGAACCGGTTCCCTGGAACTGCTGGCCACGCTGTTGCAGAAGCCCGATTTTCCGGCATCCGTGCTGGAGCGCGAAAAAGCGAGGTTGATCGCCAGTTTGCAGGAGGCGGAGACGCGGCCGGAAAACATTTCCAACAAGGCCTTTGGCAAGGCATTGTACGGCAGTCACCCGTACGCGCTGGATGAGGCGGTAACGCCGGCAACGGTGGGCAAGATCGGCCGGGAGCACCTGCTGGATTTTTATCGCCGGCATTACACGCGCCACAATGCAGTGCTTGCTATCATCGGCGACATCACCCGTGCACAAGCCGAGCAGTTGGCGGAGCAGATGGCCAGCGGGCTGCCGGAAGGCCAGCCGTTGGCGGCGATCCCGCCGGTGCCGGTGCCTACCCAGGCAGTTGAAACCAGGATTCCACATGCGGCAGCGCAATCGCATATCCTGCTGGGCTACCCCGGCATCAAGCGCGGCGATCCTGACTACTTCCCGCTCTACGTCGGCAACTACATCCTGGGCGGCGGCGGTTTTGTTTCCCGCCTGACGGAAGAAGTGCGCGAAAAACGCGGGCTGGTGTACAGCGTGTACAGCTATTTTGCGCCGATGCGCGAGGCGGGGCCGTTCCAGATCGGCCTGCAAACCAAACGCGAGCAGACCGGGGAAGCGTTGAAGGTGGTGCGAGAAACCCTGAAGAAGTTTGTGGCTAAAGGCGTCACCGACAAAGAGCTGAAAGCAGCCAAGGATAACCTGACCGGCGGCTTTGCCCTGCGCCTGGACAGTAACGCCAAGGTGCTGGAATACCTTGCGGTGATCGGTTTTTACGGTTTGCCGCTGACCTGGCTGGATGATTATGTCGGGCAGGTGAACAAGGTCACGGTGGCGCAGATCAAGGATGCCTTTGCGCGGCGCATCAACCCGGACAACATGGTGACGGTGATCGTTGGCGAGACTGGTGGCAACCGCGAACAATAAAGTCAGGATCGCCGGAGGCGTCTGGCGCAGCCGGCTGCTGCGCTTTGATGATGCCAGCGGTTTGCGGCCTACGCCGGACCGGGTCAGGCAGACCTTGTTCAACTGGCTGGGGCAGGAACTGTACGGCCTGCGCTGCCTGGACCTGTTTGCCGGTACCGGCGCGCTGGGGTTCGAAGCCGCATCGCGCGGGGCGGCCAACGTCGTGCTGGTGGAAAACAATCCGGCGGTGTACCGCAACCTGCAGGAAAATGCCCGCCTGCTGCAGGCGCAACAGGTCGAGATTGTGCGCGGTGACGGCTTGGCATGGATGAATGCGCAGGCGCAGAAATTCGATGTTATTTTTCTCGACCCGCCCTTTGGCCAGCAGTGGCTGGACAAGGTGTTGCCGCATGTGGCGCGGCACTTGGCAGAAGGCGGCCTGGTGTATGCCGAAGCCGAATATGCCCTGGCGGATACCGACGAGCTTGAGGTGGTTAAACACGGTAAAGCGGGCAATGTGTTTTACCACCTGCTAAAATCCCGGCATGGAACATAAAGCCGTTTATCCGGGCACCTTCGACCCGATCACCCGCGGGCATGAAGACATCGTGCGCCGTGCCGCGAATCTGTTTGGCGAAGTGATTGTTGCCGTGGCGGATTCGCCGGGCAAGAAACAGCCGTTTTTTACCACGCAGGAGCGCGTGGCCATGGCCAGCGAAGTGCTGGCCGACTGCAAGAATGTGCGCGTGGTGGGTTTTACCGGCCTGCTGATGCAGTTTGTGCGCGAGCAGGGTGCGCGCGTGGTGCTGCGGGGGTTGCGCGCCGCATCTGACTTTGAATACGAATTCCAGCTGGCGGGGATGAATCGCAGCTTGTTCCCGGAAATGGAAACGGTGTTCCTGACGCCGGCTGACAAATACATGTTTATTTCGGCCAGCCTGGTGCGGGAGATTGCCACGCTGAACGGCGATGTCAGCCAGTTTGTGTCGCCCCTGATCCAGCAGCAGCTGCAGCGCAAGATTTCGACCTTAACTTGATTCAACAATGGTATTAGTTCAATGGCACTATTAATTACCGATGAATGCATCAACTGCGATGTTTGCGAGCCGGAATGCCCCAACGACGCCATTTCCCAGGGCGAGGAGATTTATGAAATCGCCCCGGACAAATGCACCGAATGCGTGGGGCATTACGATACCCCGCAATGCGTCATCGTCTGCCCGATCGAGTGCATCATCCCGCATCCTGAAGTGCGCGAAAGCAAGGATGAACTGCTGCAGAAATACCGGCATTTGATTGCCGCCAAAGGCTGACTGTTTTTTCTTTCAAGGATTGATCATGCGCATACTGCACACCATGCTGAGGGTCGGCGACCTGAAGCGTTCCATCAAGTTCTATACCGAAATCCTGGGCATGACCGTACTGCGCCAGGAGGACTACCCGGACGGCAGGTTCACGCTGGCGTTTGTCGGTTACGGCAAGGAGTCCACCACCGCGGTGCTGGAGTTGACGCATAACTGGGATACCGCCAGTTATGACCTGGGCAAGGGCTTCGGCCACATCGCCATCGAAGTCGATGATGCCTACCAAGCCTGCGAAGCAGTCAAGGCCGCTGGCGGCAAAGTGGTGCGCGAAGCGGGGCCGATGATGCACGGCACTACGGTGATTGCGTTCATCGAAGACCCGGACGGCTACAAGATCGAATTTATCCAGAAAGGCACCAGCGGCGCGCACTGAGCCGCCTGCCGCCCGAGTACTCATGGGGCTAGCATTAATGGCGCAAATACGGCACAATTGCGCCCTATTTTAATTTGCTGCGGGTCGGCAAAAAGCTGAGAAAATCTGATGGAAACCATCGTTTGGGTCGTTCATTTAATTGCTGCGCTGGGCGTGATTGGCCTGGTGCTCCTGCAACACGGTAAAGGTGCCGACATGGGTGCGGCCTTTGGTAGCGGCGCGTCCGGCAGCCTGTTCGGCGTTACCGGCGCCTCCAACTTCCTGAGCCGGAGTACTGCGATCCTGGTGGCGGTATTTTTTATCACCAGCATCAGCCTTGCATACTTGACGGCGCACAAGAGCCGCGGCTCCAGCGTGATCAAGAAAGAACATGTGACCGCACCTGCGGCTGACAGCAAGGCCAAGGATGTTCCTGCAGCCCCAGCCAAGTCGAATCAGGTACCACAATAAATACAAGTTTTGCGGAGCCTCTCCGCACAGTTCAAGCCGACGTGGTGGAATTGGTAGACACGCTATCTTGAGGGGGTAGTGACGAAAGTCGTGCGAGTTCGAGTCTCGCCGTCGGCACCAGCAAATGGTTTTAGGAAGTTCAAAATAATCCTAATAACCATGTAAAAACAAGGCAGTACGTCATTACGGCGTCCTGCCTTGTTTCATTTTGTCCGTTGACAGCCGCTTCTTGCTTGTATACAAATCTGGATACAATTGATGTATACAATATTTGTATACGTTTTTAGGGGTGTCATGGCTACCGATTTACTCACCGTTAAAGAGATTGAGAATGCGAAACCCGCCGAAAAGCAATGGACGCTCAAGGACGGCGACGGTTTGTTCGTTCTCGTTCATCCCAATGGCAGCAAGTATTTTCAGCAACGGGCAAGGCTTCATGGAAAAGAAAAGCTGGTTCGTTTGGGAGTATTCCCGGTAATGACTTTGGCTATGGCGCGTGCTAGGGCGTTGGAAATTCGCCGTATGGTTGCAGATGGTATTGATCCCATTCAAAACAAACGAATTGAGGCGGCTAAAAAAGCTGCTTCTGCTTCTTCGACTTTTCGCAGCGTTGCGGAGCAGTGGCTTGCCATTAAGCAGCGTACATTAGCGCCATCTTCGTACAAAAAAATTGTGCAGACTTTTAATGCCAATATCTATCCGCGCTTTGGCTCATTCCCGATCAAGGAAGTAAATGCGCAGACTGTTCGAAGTGCCATGCAGGTGATGGAGAGCCGTGGCGCGCTGGAACTTATGGAAAAGTGCAGGGCATGGGTGCGCGATGTATTTGAGTTCGCATTGGGTGAGGGATTGCTGCAACATAATCCAATCCCACAAAAAGATTTGGTGCTGAAAAAGCATAGGAGTACAAGCCACCCGCGACTAAAAAACCGTGAGGATGCAGGCCGTTTCCTTCGTAATCTGTTTGAGTATCAAGGGCGCAATGAGACACGGCTGGCTATTTGGCTGTTGATGTTGATTGCAACTCGCCCGGGTGAATTACGTTTGGCTGAGTGGACAGAATTCGACCTGGAAAAGGGGTTGTGGACTGTTCCGCTTGATCGAATGAAAACCCGGATGCACATGACGGAACCTCATGTTGTTACGCTGTCTCGGCAAGCGATAGATGCGCTCAAAGAGTTGCAGGTATATTCTGGGTATAGTAGGTTGCTTTTCCCAAGTCTGACGAACTCCGGTAAGCCCATGAGCGATATGACGCTGGCGCAGGCAGTGAAAGCAATTTGGCCGGATTATCGAATCGTTCCTCACGGGTTCAGGCACTTTTTCAGCACCATGGCAAATGAGCATGGGCATTTTCGTCCTGATGTGATTGAGGCCGCACTTGCGCACAAGGACGATAATGCTATTCGAGCTGTATACAATCGGGCGATATATCTAAAAGAACGACGAGAGCTCGCTCAGTGGTGGGCTGATGAGCTCGACGCCATGCGCACAAACCACATGGGCAAACAGTGAAATTTCCCGTCATATAATTCACGTTTGCGCCGCAAGCCTACTAGACCTGATTTTCCAAGCGTGATTTGATCCAGTTATCCACATCATCCAGAAGCCATCCAACAGCCCTGGACCCCAGCTTTCTCTGCTTGGGGAAGCAATCATTTTTCATCATGAGGTAGATGGTGCTTCGACTAAGCCCGGTTTTGTTTTTGACGTCACGTACTCTAAGAATTTGCATGAGATAACCTTTCAAATAATAAGGTGGTGCTAGCGAAAATAGGTATAAGTAATTTCGGGGCGAAAGTGTCCAAGCTCCTGGCTGATGATCAGCTGAGCCTTTTTTAGGCCCACCATTGGAACAAGTGTGCGAAGCCTGCTTTTTGCGTAGGTATGCCGGAGCCCATGGAAACCTGTTGAGAAACCGAGATATTTTTTGGAGGCAAAGCTGAATGACTGGCTAAGGCTTTGCCCGAAACCAATCGCGTAAAAAATATCATAGAACACCTTGCGGTCAACTACAGGTATTGGGGTGGGCAATCTGAATTGTTCCAGATAGTCTGCTAGAAGGGTTGGTATGGCCACCCATCTGACCAACCCACCTTTTCCTTTAACAGTGTAGATTTGATGCTCAGGCAACCCAAGAAAAAGCTCATCTCCCCAGTCGCGGAGTTGAGAGCGTTCCTGTACTCCCAAAGGTCTCAGGGTTATGAGCTCATGTGCCCGCAGGCCGGCATGAAATGCGATCAGCGTTGATAGGGCATGTTTTTCACTTTGGTGATCAGTAATTAGATTGATCTCCCAATCCCTGTAGTCGCGAGATAAAAGAAGGGTTTCGAGTTGAGATTTTACAAACGGTAGTTTTAACCCGAAGACTTTCATGAGCGCCAGCCTGTGCTGGTTCAGGGTGGCTTGGCTATAAATTTCACTGCGTTCTTCCAGATAAATGATGGCCTGCTGCCTGTTGTCGCGCTCGCCGTCAGGCAGCCCATTCATCCCCCTCCAGGCAAGGTACTGGCTGATACATTCGATGTAGTTGTTTGCTGAACGTATCGAGTGAATCAGCTCTTTGTCATATTCCGGATGCATGGTAGGCAATAGCTGTTGCTTTTTAAGTACCAGCCTTTTGGCCAGTAGCCGATGTTCCTGGCTGGGAGTAGGAGTAATCAACATTTATCGTTCCTATCGTGGGGTGCCCTTGCACTGATGGTAGAAAGCGTGGATCGTCGAAATGCTGGCCTTGATCCCGATCTCAATTAGGTAGTGACGTATTTCCCTGAAAGTTTTCTTTTCCCCGTCTTTCAGCTCAATGATTGTTTTTGCGTGGAGCGCGAGCTTGGATTCACGGCCCACTCTCTTTTTTGGTTTCTGCGTTCGATGGCTTTCAGGGGTCGGGTCAAAACCCAACAAACGCTTCAACCCGGCGAAATTTTGGGTGTGGTTATGTGTGTGCATATGCTTTCTCCTATCAGAGTTAAAAAAATATCGAAACAAGCCAAACGTCAAAAAGACGTCATGCAAACCAGTCAAAGACTGGGCATTACTCCCCCCAAACTTTTTTAAACTACCAAACGTCAGACAAGCCAGCCCGAAGACTGGGCGCAACCCCCAAGGCGGCAGCACTAGCCCATGCGCAGGGCTTAAGGCGGGAGATGAACTCCGAGTTATGAGATAAATTTGTGCGCAGAAATGCGCTTGAGTGGCGAAGTTCGCAGAGATAAGCGAACAGGATTGATGCCCGCAGCAAATCGCGTCTTCAGCTAAAAACTAGCCGACTGACGAGATTTATCAGGCAGAGTGTGAGCAATGGACGCAAAAATCCACGCTGATTGATTGTGTGCGGGCATCCCGCACAAGGCAGACTAAAACTTGCCTTTAACATGGGCAGCCAACGTGCCCTAACTTCCATGCCGCTAGCGCGGCTTACGTAGAGCGAATAATAACTATCTTTGGAACGATGTCAACTTAAACCGAACAAGATTGGTGAATCACTCAAAATTCTGCCTGATGCTTGTTCGGCGAATCCATCATCCTTACCAGCCCTGAAAACTATACCTGTAGCGGAAAGTAGCAACGTTTTTTTACCCTGACCCAGCGTGAAAACCATGCCATGATATAAAGGGAACGTTTAGAATTCGTCACTTAGGAGATGCGCCTCAATATATCAAGCAAAATAACTCATGGCACTCAAGAAGTCAGAACTCTATTCCTCCCTGTGGTCCAGTTGCGATGCCCTGCGCGGAGGTATGGACGCCAGCCAGTACAAGGATTACGTGCTGGTGCTGTTGTTCATCAAATACATCAGCGATAAATTCGCCGGCCAGCCGTTTGCGCCGATTACCATTCCAGAAGGCGCGACCTTCGGCGACATGGTGGCGCTCAAGGGCAAGACCGACATCGGCGACCAGATCAACAAGAAAATCATCGGCCCGCTGGTGACCGCCAACCGGCAGTTGTCCCAATCGGATTTCCCGGATTTCGATGATCCGGTCAAGCTGGGCGACGGCAAGGAAAAATCTGACCGCCTCACCGACCTCATCGCCATTTTTGAAAACCCCGCGCTGGATTTCTCCAAAAACCGTGCCGAGGGTGACGACATCCTTGGCGATGCCTACGAATACCTGATGCAGCACTTTGCCGTGGACAGCGGCAAGAGCAAGGGCCAGTTCTACACGCCCGCCGAAGTCAGCCGTGTCATTGCGCAAATCCTCGATATCCGCCACGCCAACACCACGGCGGAAACCACGGCATACGACCCGACCTGCGGCTCGGCATCGCTGCTGCTGAAAGTCGCCGACGAAGCGCTGACTCCCATTACGCTTTATGGGCAGGAAAAGGATGCCGCCACCAGCGGCCTGGCGCGCATGAACATGATCCTGCACGGCCACCCCACGGCGGAGATTTTTCAGGGCAACACGCTTACCGACCCCAAGTTCCGCGAGGGCGATACCCTCAAAACGTTCGACTACGTGGTCGCCAATCCGCCGTTTTCCGACAAGCGCTGGAGCACCGGCCTTGATCCGCTCAACGATCCATTCGAGCGCTTCCAGCATTTCGGCGTGCCGCCCGCCAAGCAGGGCGACTATGCCTACCTGCTGCACATCGTCCGTTCGCTCAAAAGCACAGGCAAGGGTGCCTGTATCCTGCCGCACGGCATCCTGTTCCGCGGCAATGCCGAGGCTGACATCCGCCGCAACCTGGTGCGCAAGGGCTACATCGCCGGCATCATTGGCTTGCCCGCCAACCTGTTCTTCGGTACCGGCATCCCGGCCTGCATCGTCGTCATTGACAAGCAGGATGCTCACGCCCGCAAGGGCATCTTCATGGTGGACGCCAGCAAGGGCTACATGAAAGACGGCCCCAAGAACCGGCTGCGTGCGCGGGACATCCACAAGATCGTGGACGTGTTCACCAGGCGCATCGAGCTGCCCAAGTACGCCCGCATGGTCAGCCTGGAAGAAATCGAGAAAAACGACTTCAACCTCAACCTGCCGCGCTACATCGACAGCAGTGAGCCGGAAGATATGCAGGACATCGCAGCCCACCTCAATGGCGGCATCCCGGCGGCAGACGTGGAGGCGCTGGCGGAATACTGGGAAGTCTGCCCCAATCTCAAAACCGCGCTGTTCCAGCCTAACCGTCCCGGTTATTTCGACTTGGCCGTGAACAAGGCCGATATCAAGACGACCATCTACCGGCACCCGGAATTTGCCGCGTTCATTGACACCATGAACGCACATTTCGCTACCTGGCGCGACAAGATGGCCGAACGGCTCAAAGCCATGCAGCTTGGCCAGCACCCCAAGGACGTGATTTTTCACCTTTCCGAACTGCTGCTGGAATGGTATGCCGAGCCGCCGCTGATCGACCGTTACGATGCCTACCAGCACGCCATGGATTACTGGGCCGCCACCATGCAGGACGACGTGTACCAGATTACGGCGGATGGCTGGAAGGTACAGACCAGCCGCATCATCGAGAAGGACAAGAAGGGCAAGGAAAAAGACAAGGGCTGGACTTGCGACCTCATCCCCAAGGCGCTGATCGTCGCGCGCTATTTTGCTGCGGAGCAAGCTGCCATCAACCGCCTGCAAGCCAAGCTCGAAGCCGTTGCCGCGCAACTGGCGGAGCTGGAAGAAGAACATGGCGGCGAGGAGGGCGCATTTGCCGAACTCGACAAGATCAACAAGGCCACCGTTGCGGCCCGCATCAAGGAGCTGCGGGCCGAATTCCTCAAAGAATTAAAAGTCGCCGAAGCCCCGGCTCCTTACGGTATGCAAGCCCCGAGCGAAATGGAAGTGCTCGAATCCTGGTTTGAGTTGCATGTTCGCGAGGCGGTACTGAAAAAGGCGCTAAAAGACGCCGAGGCCGACCTCGACGCCAAGGCCTACACCCACTACCCCAAACTTAGCGCAGCCGAGATCAAGACACTGGTGGTGGACGACAAATGGCTGGCCGCGCTGGATACCGCCATCCACGGTGAGATGGATCGCATCAGCCAGGTGCTTACCCAGCGCGTGAAGGAACTGGCCGAGCGCTATGAAACGCCGCTGCCCAGGCTGACGGAGCGCGTGGCGGAACTGGAAGCCAAGGTGCAGGGGCATCTGGAAAAAATGGGGTTTTCGGCATTCGGCGAAGATAAAAATTGACATCTTATTAAACGAAATGATGTTTTCCTTTAATAACGTAAGCCCTTATTCAAGATTGATTCATCATGCAATGTGAAGCGATTGGCAATTCCTTGAATATCCCTAAGGAAGGCGGGGAAGCGTTATGAGGCCGGGGTACAAGCAGACCGAGGTGGGGGTGATCCCGGAGGATTGGAATGTGGTTCCAATGGGCCGTGTTTCTGAATGTCTTGTTGGTCTAACGTACAGCCCGTTTGATGTTCGTGATTTCGGTACTCTCGTATTGCGCTCGTCCAATATCCAAAATGGAAGTCTGTCATTCGATGACAACGTTTATGTTGAAATGGATGTGCCAGCGCGAACCATCACACAAGAGGATGACATCCTGATTTGTGTCAGGAACGGTAGTCGCCAACTGATCGGGAAGTGCGCTCTTATTGATGCAAAGACTGCTGGTAGTGCCTTTGGTGCATTCATGTCAGTGTTGAGAAGTGAATCTGCAAAGTTTTTATTTTTTCAGTTCCAGTCTGACATTCTGAAGCGTCAGATAAATGACGTGATGGGTGCGACCATCAACCAAATCACCAATAAGAATATGGCAGAGTTTAAGGTGGTATGGCCGCCCACCAAAGCCGAACAACAAGCCATCGCTGAGGCGTTGAGCGATGCGGATACGCTGATCGAATCGCTGGAACAACTCATCGCCAAAAAACGCCAGATCAAACAAGGCGCCATGCAGGAATTGCTCACCGGCAAGAAGCGCCTGCCGGGGTTTAATGGGGAGTGGGAGGTGAAAAGATTAGGGGAAGTTTGTGATATTACGATGGGAAGAACGCCATCTCGCCTGAATCCTACTTATTGGGGCGCTGGTTACAAGTGGCTTTCGATAGCCGATTTAAAGGCGAAAGTCGTTGCCGAGTCAAACGAAGAAATTACTCAATCGGCGGCGGCTGAAATGCTGGTTATTCGTAAGGGAACTTTGCTGATGAGCTTTAAGCTCTCAATTGGTCGCTTGTGTTTCGCTGGCTGTGATCTTTATACCAATGAGGCAATATGCAGCTTCAATAATTTAAAAGCAAATGCGGAGTTTATGTACTACATGCTCGGTCGTACAGACTTCTCGCTTTACGGTAAGCAGGCTGTCAAGGGATATACGCTCAATAAAGAGTCCTTAAAGCTTGTTGAGATTTTTTTGCCATCTCAAGAAGAACAAACCGCCATCGCCACCATCCTCAGCGACATGGACACCGAACTCGCCGCGCTGGAAGTCAAGCTCGCCAAAGCCTGCCAACTCAAGCAGGGCATGATGCAGGAGTTGCTGACCGGGCGAGTGCGACTGGTACCGCCAGCCGTTGCTGCTTAGCTTTGCTAAATTCAACTTCGCTTACGGTCTGTTTTTCACATCGCGCAGGCCTGCATTAGAGATAATTTTTAACGGATAATATCTTATCCTATTGATTAAATTGTTTTGATGGAGTGTAATTAGAAATAATTTAATCCTGTTTTAGAGAAATTATTTAGCGTGCCTGCATTTAATCACCACGATCTGGCGTTACCCAATCCGTCTTTTGATTCACCCTTGGTGGATGTGTTGACGGAACTGGAATATTTACGCCGTCTGGAGTTGCACGGGACTACGCCGCCCACGGTTTTTTTTCAGCTCAAGGCGATTTTTCACATGCTGGAGAGCCTGGGATCCGCACGCATCGAGGGTAATCATACGACCTTGGCTGATTATGTGGAGAGCAAGCTGGAGCATGCTCAGCAGGAGCCTACTGATCAATTGCGCGAGATGGAAAACATCGAAGCGGCGATGGCGTATATCGAAGAGCACATTCACCCCGGTGATGACATCACAGAGGTTTTTATTCGTGAGCTGCATGCGATAGCAGTCAAGGGTTTGGTGCGCGAGGGCGACGATACGCCGGGGGCTTATCGCCGGAAACCGGTGCAGATTGCGCAGTCCGAGCATTTGCCACCAGCGTTTATCCAGGTACCGCATTATATGCAGGAGTTGGTGACGTTTATCAATCAGGGCGATGCGCCCAAATACGACCTGATCAAGATTGCCTTGGCTCACCATCGTTTCGGTTGGATACATCCTTTTGGCAATGGCAACGGGCGCGTGGTGCGTTTGCTGACCTATGCGCTGTTGATCAAGTATGGTTTCAACGTCAAAACCGGCGGCCGGGTACTCAACCCAACGGCGGTGTTCTGTAATGACCGGGACGTGTATTACGCAATGCTGGCGCGGGCAGATTTGGGCACCCCGGCTGATCTGGAGGCATGGTGTGTGTATGTGTTGCAAGGCATATTGGATGAACTGCGCAAGGTGGATAGGCTCGCAGATTTCCATTACCTGAACGACAGGATTCTGGCACCGGCTTTGCGCCATGCCAGAGAGCGGCAGTTGATTACGGCGATGGAAGAGGACGTGTTGCATATTGCCGCCAAAATCGGCGTTGCCAAAGCGTCCGATCTGATTCCCGCCATGCCCGACATGAGCACGGCACAACGTACCTACCAGATCAAGAAACTGGTGGAGCGCAATATGTTGCAGCCGATCAAGGAGGGCGCGCGTCAGTACACCATCGGCTTCAGTAACAATTACCTGATGCGTGGCGTGGTGCGTGCTTTGGCTGATGAGGGGTTTGTGCCAGCCACTCTTAACAGGGTCAGTAGTTAAGGAATGCAGGCGCACCGCGATTACACCAGCAACGGCAGCGTGCAGGTGATGCTGTTTGCCGACCGGCTGGAGGTGTGGAACCCCGGCGGCCTGCCGCCTTCGCTGACTTTGGAAAAATTGCGGCGTCCGCACGGCTCGGTGCCGGGCAACCCTTTGCTGGCCGAGCCGCTTTATTTGACTCGTTATATCGAGCGCATGGGCACCGGGACTGGGGACATGATCCGCCGCTGCCGCGAGGCGGGGTTGCCGGAGCCGGAATTCAAGGTTTTGGACGGTTTCGTGACGATTATTCGGCGCAAGACGGGTGAAGTAGTCGGGCTGCGGCCAGAGTCACGGCCAGAGTTACTGGAACTCAGGGTGTTAAGTGCGCTCGCCAGTGGCCCCTTATCCAAGGCGCATTTGTCTCAACATTTAGGGCATAAGGACATTTTCGGGCAGCTCAACAAGGTCATCCGGTTGCTGATGGCGGAACAGAATATCGAGCAAACCATTCCAGATAAGCCCAATAGCCGCCTGCAACAATACCGGCTGACAACAAACGGCGCTGCATTGCTGGCGACCTTGAAGAAGGGAAATCGTGATGAATAGCATCGGCCAGCCTGAGCGCGCCACGC
This sequence comes from uncultured Methylophilaceae bacterium, assembly GCA_964511385.1. Classification (GTDB taxonomy): domain Bacteria; phylum Pseudomonadota; class Gammaproteobacteria; order Burkholderiales; family Methylophilaceae; genus CAILHX01. The sequence continues at coordinate 288,639 of CAZEFE010000001.1, forward strand.
AAAACCGCGTGCTCGCCTTGTTCCGCGACGAACTCGGTTACCGCTACCTCGGCGACTGGGGCGAGCGCGAAGGCAACAGCAATATCGAGGAAAGCCTGCTTTCAGCCTGGCTGGGCAAGCGCGGTTATTCCCCGGCGCAGATCAATGCGGCGATCCGCCGCTTGCGCGCCGAAGCCGATAACCGCAACCGCAGCCTCTATGCCAACAACGAGGCGCTTTACCAGTTGCTGCGCTACGGGGTGTCGGTACAGGTGGCGGCAGGGCAGAACCACGAAACCGTTCATTTCATCGATTGGCAGCACCCCGAAGCCAACGATTTCGCTGTGGCCGAGGAAGTGACGCTCAAAGGTAACTATGAGCGCAACTTTGAGCGGCGGCCCGATGTGGTGCTGTATGTGAACGGCATCGCCATCGGCGTGCTGGAGCTCAAGAACAGCCGCGTTTCCATCGGTGACGGCATCCGCCAGAGCCTTTCCAACCAGCAGCCGGAATTCAACGAATGGTTTTTCAGCACGGTGCAGTTCGTGTTTGCGGGCAACGATTCCGAAGGGCTGCAATACGGCACCATAGGCACGCAGGAAAAGTATTTCCTCAAGTGGAAGGAAGACGAGGCGGACAACAGCCGTTTCAAGTTGGACAAATACCTGCTGAAGCTATGTAACAAGGCTCGGCTGGTTGAGCTGATGCACGATTTCGTGCTGTTCGATGGCGGCATCAAGAAGCTGCCGCGCGTGCACCAGTATTTCGGCATCAAGGCGGCGCAGGAACACGTCAAACAGCGCAAGGGTGGCATCATCTGGCATACGCAGGGGGCGGGCAAGAGCATTTTGATGGTGCTGCTGGCCAAGTGGATTCTGGAAAACAACCCGCATGCCCGCGTTGCCATCGTCACCGACCGCGACGAGCTGGACAAGCAGATCGAGCGGGTGTTCGGCGAGGCGGGTGAAAAGAAGATGTACCGTGCAACCAGCGGGCGGGATTTGATGCGTCAGCTTGGACAGAAAACACCGCGCCTGCTGTGCTCGCTGGTGCATAAGTTCGGGCTGGAAGGACGCGGCAAGGAAGAGCGTGAGTTCGAGGCGTTCATCCGGGAGTTGGAATCCCAGCCCAGCCAGACCGTGGGCGAGTTGTTCGTGTTCGTGGACGAATGCCACCGCACCCAGAACGGCAGGCTGCATCAGGTTATGAAGGCGCTGATGCCCAACGCGGTGTTCATCGGCTTCACCGGCACGCCGTTGCTGGCCAAAGACCGCGCAACCAGCCTGGAGGTGTTCGGCGGCTATATCCACACCTACAAGTTCAGCGAAGGGGTTGAGGACGGCGTGGTGCTGGATTTGGTCTATGAGGCGCGCGACATCGACCAGCGACTGACTTCACAAGCGAGCGTGGACGAGTGGTTTGAGATTGTATCCAGGGATTTGAACGACTGGCAGAAGGAAGAGTTGAAGAAAGAGTGGGGCACGATGCAGGCCGTACTCAGCTCCGAGTCACGCATGAGAAAGGTGATTCAGGACATTATCCGGGATTTCAGGAAACGCCCGCGTCTGAGTAATGGCAACGGCAACGCCATGCTGGTGGCCTCCAGCATTTACGAGGCGTGCAAGTATTTCACGCTGTTCCAGAAGACGCCGTTCAAGGGCAAATGTGCGGTGGTCACTTCGTACAATCCGCTGGCGCGGGACATCACGCTGGAAGAAACCGGCGCCAATACCGAAACCGACAAGCAGTTCATCTACAACACGTATACCGAATTGCTGAAGGATGTCGAAGCCAGGCCGGGCATGGGCAAGACCGAGGCGTATGAGGAAGCTGCCAAAGCCTTGTTCACCAGGGAGCCGGCGAACATGAAGCTGCTGATCGTGGTGGACAAGCTGCTGACCGGCTTTGACGCGCCGCCTTGCACCTATCTTTACATCGACAAATCCATGCAGGATCACGGCCTGTTCCAGGCCATCTGCCGGACTAATAGATTAGACGGCGAGGACAAGGATTTCGGCTATATCGTGGACTACAAGGATCTGTTCAAGAAGGTGGAAAACGCCATCGCCGTTTATACCGCGGAGCTGGATCACAGTGCCGGCGGCGCCGCGCCGGAAGTGCTGTTGCAGGACAGGCTGAAAACGGGGCGGGAGCGGCTGGATAACGCGCTGGAAGCGCTTGCGCTGCTGTGCGAGCCGGTGGAGCCGCCCAAGGGCGCGTTGGAACACATCCATTATTTCTGCGGCAATACCGAGATTGTCTCCGACCTGGAAGAACGTGAGCCGCAGCGCGTTGCCTTCTACAAGGCGACCGTGGCGATGATTCGTGCCTATGCCAATATCGCCGACGAACTGGAGGCTGCCGGATACAGCGCGGGCGACGTTGCCCGCATCCAGCGGCAGCGTGACGATTACCTGAGCTTGCGCGAAATCATCCGCAAGGCCAGCGGCGAAAGCCTGGACTTGAAGCCGTTCGAGGCCGACATGCGGCATTTGATCGATACCTATATCGAGGCGGACGAGCCGCGCAAGATTTCGCCCTTCGACGGCATGGGGCTGCTGGATTTGATCGTGAAAACCGGCATCGCCAATACCATTGCCAGCCAGTTGGGCGCGATGAAAGGCAACAAGGATGCCATCGCCGAGGCCATCGAGAACAACGTCCGCAGCCGCATCATCAAGGAGCATCTGAACGACCCGACTTTTTTCGACCGGATGTCGGCCTTGCTGGACGAAATTATCGCGGCACGCAAGGCCAAGGCGATTGCGTATGAGGAATATCTGAAGCGAGTGGCCGAACTGGCAAAGCGGGTGGATGCCGGGCATGAGGACGAGACACCGGCGGTGCTGAGGAATAGCCCGGCGTTGCGGGCGATTTACAACAGCGTGAAGCAGGCTGGGGATGGCTTCGTGGGGGTGGCAGAGGCGCGTAGTGAATATGCGGTTGACGGCGATGCCGCGCTGGGCCTGGCGCAGAAGATCGATGAGACGGTACGAGCGGTCAAGCCCAATGGCTGGCGCGGCAACCAGGCCAAGGAGAATGTGATCAAGGCCGCATTGCTGCCGCTGCTGAACCACAACGTGCAGGCAGTCGAGCGCCTGTTCCTGATTATCAAGGCGCAGACCGAATACTGATGGTGAATTGGGTCAGCTTGGGCGACATCACGGCGGAGGTGGTGTTCAAGGACATCAAGAACGTGCATTTGAGCGTCTATCCGCCCGACGGCAAGGTGCGCATCTCGGCCCCGGAACACATGAGCCTGGACACGATCCGCGTGTTCGCCATTTCCCGCCTGCCGTGGATCAGACAGCAGCAGGACAAGCTGCGCGCCCAGCCGCGCGAAACGCCCCGTGAATATCTGGAGCGCGAAAGCCATTATCTCTGGGGCCGGCGCTATCTGCTCAAGATCGTTGAGGCGGATGCTGCGCCGGAAGTGCGCCTGAAACATCGCTACTTGATCCTGCAAGTTCGCCCGGGAGCATCGGAGGCACAGCGGCAGGCCATCATGGAAGCGTGGTATCGGGAACGGGTCAAGGAAGCCGCGACGGCCATGATCGCCAAATGGGAACCATTGATGGGGGTTCGCGTGGCGAGGTTTTTTGTGCAGCGCATGAAAACCAAGTGGGGAAGCTGCAATCCGGCCAGCCGCAGCATTCGGCTCAATACCGAACTGGCCAAGAAGCCACGCGAATGCCTGGAATATATTGTCGTGCACGAAATGACACACCTGCTGGAGCCAACACATAATGCGCGCTTCACCGCACTGATGGATCGGTTCATGCAGAATTCACGTCTGCGCCGGGAGCAGCTTAATCAACTACCTGTCAGGCATGAAGAGTGGTTGTATTAGTCAAACTGCTAACGGACGGTGTTGTCCACTAGAACAATGGCCGGGCAAACTTATCCCCGCGCCAGAAACACAGCCTATACAACGCTTTGAAGTGCCGCCAGTAGCCGCCCGGGCGGCGAAACGCCAGCCCGGCCGCCGTTAGCGGCGCAAAATATCCGTAACGCAGCGCGCGCCGAAAACTTTTCGCGGCTTCCGCTTTCAGATTAGTCATGGGAATAAACCTCCTGTCGTTTTTCCAGCGTGGCAAGGAATGGATCCAGCGCCGCTTTTAATTCCTCGTCGGCGTAAACCTTGAACAACAAAGCCCGCGCCGTGTATTTGATGCTCAGCAGGACAGCCTGTTCAAACCCCGCCTCGGTTTTGATGCTGAAAATATCAATCCCGGCCTCTTTGAAGAGCTCCTCATAATGCTCCAAACCAAAATCGGTAAAGGCAATCTGCCCGGTATTCTCGTCTTTCAGATACAGCCGCCACAGGGTGTCTGTCTCGGTTTCGTTGATGTCCATGACCTTGACCAGTTCCCCGTTTTCTTCAACCAGCTGATCCGCACCGGCCAGGAACGCCATCAAGGTACCTTCCGGTGTATCCAATGCCTCCCATTGCTGCACCGCCAGATCAATGGCCGACTGGTATTCCCGCAAGGTTGTGGGCAATGTGCTGCGTCCGGTATTTCTTAAGAATTTTTCCGCATCATCACCTGTCAGCCGGATCAGCTCTCCATATCGGATTACCGGCATGGCAAATAACCACTGCGTTGGCGGCATAGGGTAGACGGGGAAAAGCCATCGCTAAAGCTTTGCCGCAGATTGTTGCTCATGGATTCCGGCGGTTTCCTGTTTTTCCCAGGCGACTGAGATGCACCAGTCTCCTGAGCATTGACTGTTTTCTGACCCCAATCCCGTAACGCCTTGAGACTAATGATGGTGTACACCACAAACAGCACGGCCATGCCGTAATGGCCGTCAGCTAAAGAAAGTTTGATGATGGCAGCATTGCCGGCGATCCAGAACCAGTACCCCCGGCGGTCCTGCCGGGCGATCATCAAATGTCCGGCCAGGCCGGTGATGCAGATGAAGAGTTGCGTCCAATCCATGCTTTGCTCCTGTAAGTTAAGTCGTGTGTCACTTCACGTTCAGGATAAAGCGTTGTGTAGAATGTCAAGGGGCGGTGCATATGGGCTTGCCGTACCATGTGGAGCATGTGCAAAACCAAGGAGGGAAACAATGAGCTATGCAGACGGGTTGATATTGTCATTTGCCATCATCACGGCTGGCGGCATGGGCCTGACGGCTTTTATTCTATGGCTTAAGGTGCGGGATGAAAACAATGAGGGCGGCGGGAACAGGACGGGCTGATGAATTAAGTTCGCGATCAATGTCTTTATAATAAATAACATGCTCCATACGTTAAAGTTATTGAAACAATCCCGTCACTGAATAAACAGGTTTACCTTTCATTTGCCACGCCATGCGGCACATGCCCGGTCGCCACATGCTGCCGGGCCGATTCGCAGTGTTTTTTCTGGTCGTCGAAGAAAATATCCGCGCCAAAGGCTTTCAGGAATTCGCCCTTGTCCTTGCCGCCCAGAAACAGCGCCTCGTCGATGCGGATGTTCCAGGCGCGCAAGGTGCGGATCACCCGCTCATGCGCCGGAGCGGCCCGGGCGGTAATCAGCGCGGTGCGGATCGGCGCGGTATCCGCCGGGTAATCCAGTTGAATCTGGTGCAGCAAAGCCAGGAAGTTCTTGAACGGCCCGCCCGGTAGCGGTTGTTTGGCCGCCTTGGCCTCGTTCTCCTGAAATGCATCCAGCCCACCCTGCTTGAAAATCCGCTCGGATTCATCCGAAAACAGCACGGCATCGCCGTCAAAGGCAATCCTTAACTGATCGGGATGGGTGTTTTTCGGCGCTGTCGTCTGCGATGACAGAATGGTCGCGGCGGCAAATCCCGCTTCCAACGCCATGTGCACGTCCTCGGCCTCGGCGGAAAGGAACAGGTGTGTCCCAAAGGCGGGAATATAGGGATGCGTACTTGCCCCACGGGTAAAAGCCGCGCGTTCAATATCCAGCTTATGGTGCTTGATGGAGTTGAAAATCCGCAAACCCGTATCCGCGCTGTTGCGCGACAGCAATATCACCTCAACACGCGGGCGCGTGGCATCGCGATCATTCAGCCGCAACAGCTTTTTCACCAGGTTAAACGCCACGCCCGGCGCGAGCGGGACTTCTTCATTTTCCACCTGATGACGGCAATAAGCCTCTACGCCCTGCTGCTCAAAAATGGCATGGCTTTCGTCCAGATCGAACAGGGCGCGGGAGGATACCGCGACTACCAGTTTTTCCATGGGTTGAGTTGGGTTCATGTATCAGTCTGGTTCAGCGTATCCAGTAGGTAGTAGGTTGGGTTGAGCGTAGCGAAGCCCAACATGGTTGGCAGAACATCAAGCGTTGGGCTTCATACTTTCAGCCCAACCTACGGCGACTATTGGGTGGTGCGGTTTCCTTACCGGCAACCTTGGCCAGCAAATAGTCCCGCATGTCTGCCCAGGCAATCGTTTCACCGGTGGCAATAATCCTGGCGTAGCGTGCCTCGGCCTCAGCTTCAAACCCTGCACGTTTCGCCGCCTCCGCAACGCGGGTCTGGATAGCTTCAGCAAGCCGGATGGTAGTGGTTGACATGAGAGCACCTGATTTCAGAATAAGGGGCAATTTAGCAAACCTGTGCTACACAGAAAAGTAATCTTTTCACACTCGAATTCGACCCGCCAGAAATTTTTTCACAGATTGAAATTGCGCGACATAACCTGTCCGCCACCCTTGTTATGATGCTTCACACGTGTAACGGTTTAACAAGGAAAAACGTATGTCCAAACAGAATGATGCGCACGAGAAACTAGCTTTCAGGCTAACGCAGATTCTTATCAAACTCAACCTGGGAGAAAAGCTTAACCCGGACGATCTGGTGGAGGAGTTTGCCGTCAACCGCCGCACCATCCAGCGCGACATTAACGAGCGCTTTGCCTTTTTGCCTATCATTAAAACCGATGGACTTTACCACTTGGAACCGGCGTACCTGGGCAGGCTGGATTACCGTGACATCGAGCGTTTTGCCGGGTTGGCGGGCATAAACGGCATGTTCCCCGCGCTCACCACCGATTTTCTGCGTGAAATGCTGGATAGCCGCATCCAGGAGACGCTCAACATTCACGGCGGCAATTTCGAGGACATTCGTGACCGGGTTGAACCCTTCCGCCAGTTGCAAAAGGCTATTCGCGAGCACCGCATTATCCACTTTGATTACCGCAAGACGGATAGTGCCAAAACCATCACCGACGCGCATCCATACAAACTAGTCCACCACAACGGCGTGTGGTATCTGGCCGCCGTGGTGGAAGGCGCGCTCAAGTCCTACAGCTTCAGCAAGATCAGCGCGCTTAACTTAAGCGATTTCCAGTACACCCCCGACGAAACCATCCAGCAACGGCTGGCGCAGGAAGACAGCGTTTGGCTGAACGAGAAAAAGACCGAAGTCATCCTCAAAATCTCGAAAGAAGCCGCCGGGTATTTCCGCCGCCGCAAACTGGTGGCCGGGCAGGTGATCGAGAAAGAACTGGAAAACGGCGACATCATCGTCTCCGGCAAATTCGCCCACCCCAACCAGATACTGCCCATCGTGCGTTACTGGATACCCCATGTCCGCATCATCAGCCCGGAAAGCTGGCAGGCAGATATGGAAGCTGGGCTAAAAACCTATCTGGGCGGGAAAGACGCATGAAAACCACCTTGCTAATTCTGGCTGCTTTAGTGGTGTTAGCCATTGCCCTGCCATTGATTGCCGCACTGGCGCGCCTGCTGCTCGCCGTCGTGGTCGGGGTATTCATGTTGCTGCTCTCTGTAATTGCGGGAATCGGCTACATCTCGCTCGCCATCGCTGGCATTGCCCTGTTTGTGCTGTACCAGATCTGGGGCGCGGCCAACATCGGCTGGGCGCTGGCCGTGGCGTTGCTCATCGGGCTGGGCTCCATGCTGTCGCTGTTCAGCGCGCTGGGGCACACGCTCACCACCAGAATGGCGGCATCCACGCAACCCGCCGCCAGACGTGGAAAACGCCCCATAAGGGCACTTCTATAAATTCAAGTTTCGTGGCAATCACGCCTTGGAAAAAACCCTCTCTCAACCAAGCAAAAAAGGAGACATCATGGAAACCACCCTCAACCCACCCGACATGGCGGAAACAGAACAGCCGCAACCCACCCCGCACATGGCGGAAAACCTCAAGCAATTGCTGGAGGAAATCAAACAGCGCGTGCAAGGCATGCTCACCTACACCCCCAAGGTCGGCATTTTCGGCGCCACTGGCGCGGGCAAATCCAGCCTGTGCAACGCCCTGTTTGGCAAGCAGATTGCCAAGATCAGCGATGTGGAAGCCTGCACCCGGCACCCGCAGGAGATATTGATCGGCAGCCAGAATGGCGAAGGCGGCATTGTGCTGGTGGATGTGCCGGGCATCGGCGAAGACCAACTCAGCCACGAAACCTACATCGAGCTTTACAAAAGCCTCGCCCCGCAACTGGACCTGGTGCTGTGGGCAATCAGGGCGGATGACCGCGCATACTTGGCCGATCTTGATGCCTATGCCAGAGTGTTTGGCGAACAGGATGACGCGCCGCCGGTATTGTTTGTGGTCACTCAGGTGGACGACATGAAGCCGACCCACGAGTGGAACCACGAGCTGGGCGCACCGGGCGCAACGCAACAAGACAATATCGTGCGCAAAGAGCATGATGTCTCCAGCCGCTTCAACATCCCCACCGGCAAAATCGTTTCGGTCTCTGCCGAGCAGAACTACAACCTGAGCGCGCTGGTAGAGCGCATGGTGGCTGTGCTCCCCAACGAGAAAAAGCTCTCCATCACGCGAGAAGCCAAAGAGCAAAACGTCAGCCAAAGCGCTAGGGAAGACGCGGAAAAGGGCATGTGGACCGTCATCCATGAATGGGCCGGAGACCTGTGGGAGCACGTCCGGGAGCCGCTGGTTGAAGGCATCCTCGCCATTGCCACCCCGTATGGCATTGCCAAGGTTGCTAAATGGGTGAAAGGCCGGCTGTAAGTCAAGCGTTGATTAACCCCGAATCTCTCTCCCCCTTGATGGGGGAGGGAGAAATCAGCCAACCAGAAAAACACCATGCAAACCCATTCCAACATCGCCCGGCCAGCCGCCAAAACGCTGCTGTTCGAGCCGCATATCATGCGCCACAGATCGCAATATTTACGGCAGCTCTACCTCATTGCGCTGGCGGATGGTTTGTCGCTTTGCGCTCCGTGTAACGAGGGGCAAATACAAGCCCTGCTTGCGCTCACACGTCATTTGTATGAACTCGACCCGGAATGGATACTGGACTACATCCAGACGCCATTCCCCGCAACATTTGGCTTGTTCAGCGAAACGCTCCATCAGCCCAAGGATACTGACGCAGTACCATCAGCAACCACCGTGAAAGATCAGGACGACTATTCGTTTCTTCTACGCATCATGTTCTGGATTTACCGCTTTGACCTGGCCTGGCTGCTCACGGCGGGCGGAGATGTGCATGCGGAACATGAATCAACCCTGGATCGCGCTTTTGGCATGTTCGGCTTTGCGGAAAACAATCTTCCGGCGCGCTTTCTTCTCGATTTATCGCTCGCCTTGCGTGGGGTAGGGGATGGCAACATCGGCGAGATCATTCCTGCCTTTACCAGCGCGACGCCATATAACCCTGTAGATGTTCTTGAGTTGCTGGCCCCTGTCGCCGGGCTGAGGCAAATGGAGATTGCCGCCAACGTTCCGCCGGAGTTTAAGCGCTGCGAGATGGCGATTGAGTGGCAAAAACAGAGCGGTCGAGAAGTGGAACCGGGCGAGATCATAGCTCACATTATTATCAACACATTGCGTAAAGGCGCGGGGCACGGGTTTAAGGGTGAGACTCCACTTCAACAATTTCACCATTGCCCGATAACCGCCCCCTGCCGGGGTGTCATGGCTCACCGCTACGAGCGGAAGGGCGATGGAATAAAAGCTGGGCGGGCGCTGGGGGTGATATATGAATTGCCCACTGATACCCACATTCCCACCGTCTCGCCCTTTGAGAAAGGGGCTGCGTGATGGGGCATATCTCAAATCTGCCGAAAGGTGAACCGCAATGAAAACAGGCTACACATCCATCACTGACATATTTCTTGGCGTGGAGGTTACCGAAAACGATCTGCATGTCATGAGTTACCCTGGCAACTTCACATGGCAATTCGATAACGACGATCGCGGCATTTCCGAGTTTTCCGATATGTTTCTGGAAGTCGCGCCCAAACTGATTGTGGTGCAAGAAAATGCTGGCTTTGAAACAATGGCCGCGGCAGTCGCGTGCGGATTCGGGCAGTCTGTTGCAATCGTTGCCCCCAGCAAGCGCGCGAATTCGCCAATACCAAGGAAATACTCACCATTGGCAATCCGCCCGCGGCCAGAGTGCTGGCGCACCTTGCCGTAGCAATACACCCACGCTTTAAGCCCGCACCGGAAGAAGAAACCGAACACCTGGGCGACCTGGTGAGGCAAATAAACAGTCTGCTGGAGATGCGCCGAAAGCAAATCTACCTGCTCCGCAATTCGATACATAAAGACAACATCAACAAGCTCATTGACTCGACTGATGTCATCATTGAAAGTGTGGGGAATGAGTTGAGGGCCGCGCTACTTGCATCATCATCCTGGAAAGTCGGGGACGACTTGCTGAGTGAGCTATGTGGCGTGGGTGAGGTGTTTGCTGACATTGTCGCTACACCTTGAGTTTACCGCGCGCGATCGGCCACTTGCCCTTGCCAGTGCAGGGGCCGTGCATGGACATCATTGTGTTTAATGAAGTGACAAACGTTGTTATCGCATACGGGCAGGTGTTGGGGCGGTGTATGAAATGTCTTGCTGAGTGCCGTTCACGATGCAGCAAAGATACTATGGTACGTTCGGCGCAACCTTCTAAAACAAAGCTTCAGGAGATTAGGTAATGACAAAGAAAATTGAAGATATTTTGGCTGAATTGCGAGATATAGACCCACAGTTAGCCCCGCTACTTGACAGATGGACACAGGCGATTCTTGAAAAAAACCGCCCAGTTCGCATTGCTGCTTGTGGAATGCTTAAGGCAGGAAAAAGCACACTGCTAAATATACTGACAGATCATCTTGATACTGAATATTTTCCATCCGCCGCGACACGGAAAACTCGTGAGAATAAAGAGTACATAATGCCGGACAGGCTTTTTAGTTATTTCGACACCCCAGGCATAGATGCAGACGATGCGGATGATCAGGAATCACTTGCTGGTGTTGCAAAGTCTGATGTTGTGTTTCTGGTACACAATCTAGAAACCGGTGAACTACATCAGCAAGAAGTTGAGTTTCTGGAAAAAATCATTACCCAAGATGCAGCGAGCCTGGCAAATCAAAGGTTGGTATTGGTATTGACGCACATGGATAATGCTGACGCCTGCGAAAAAATAAAGCAAGCTATTGTTTATCAATGCAAAAAATTCATTAGAACAAAGCCACTTTGTTTTCTTGTGTCAAATAAGTTCTACAAAAATGGCCTGTTAAAGAACGAGCCAAAATTCGTTGAAAAGAGTGGCATCGTTGAGCTTAAAAGTTATCTAGCGGCGCAGTATGAGACGCTATTGATATCTTCGATTGAGGCAAGAAAATCAAATATTGAGAAACTTGAAACACAGTTTTCCAATGCAGTTTCCCGCGCCATCCAAAGACGGCAAGAAAAAATCGAAGAATTACAGAAACCACACATCAACGGGCTCACAAAATTCCAAAAACAGATGTCCAGTCTCCGTGGCGATCTTAAACAGCAATTTGAGCATTACAACCAAATCTAGGAAAAATCATGCCAGACATACTATCCAAAGCAGCAGACCTGTACGTAGTGAAAGTGCAGGAACTCTTAAACAACAGCAGTGCTGCCGTTACAAAGCAGGAGATCAATAAGATATTTCCTTCATTTGATGAGAAGGAGTCAAAGCTAATATCCGAGTTGGCCGAGGCACTGATTACGCTTGTGCCAGCACTAGTGCGCCTCTTCAGTGATCGGAACAATCTATTTAATGATCGTGCATTGGCCGCATCAGCAGTGTGTTACTTGATTTCTCCGTTTGACATTATCCCGGACGAGCACGGGCTCGTAGGCACTGTTGATGATGGACTGATTGCGTTTGGTCTTGCAGCACGGCTTGAAGTGGCGAGCGATGAAATCGCCCAAATTACGGCTCAACACCATCAGCTTGTTTCGGCGGTTTATAAGATTTTGCCTGAATGGGTAGTTGATGCCATCAGCGACACTATTCAGTTAACCGTACAGCAACGCTACCACTCGTCGGCAATGCTGACCGGGGAGGGAGTCTGAAATGCCGCTACCGATTATTTTGGGTGGGTTTGCTCTGGGCTACGCAGTATATCGAGTTTTTGCTGATGATGAATCACCAGGCACACAATCAAATCGTAACGATTCGGATGATGTGGATGACGATGTTGAGCAGCAACAGGAAAAAGAAAGAGAGCGTCGGAAAGCGGCGGAGCGGAAACGGATTCAGGCTTCTACCACGGATGCAGTTAATGCGGCTTTGCAAACTATATCAGTCTCAGCTCAACCACAAAATTTATCAAAACCAACATTCAATCAAGTGCGTAATTTTGTTGGGGCTAGAACACTTTTCATGTGGAGATTATGGGCAGATCGGTGCTTGGAAGTTACTGACTCTAAAGCGCCCAGAGAGCTTCTTGAATTCATCGCGCCCTACCGCGGTACACTTGCGGCCAATGTTCTTGAGCTCGATTTTTCTGACAAAACAGCATGTGCTGAACTGGTATATGCCGTAGGTCAGTTGGGCGATCTGAAGAGTTTAGAGCCCAGCGATAAGTTGCAAGCCGACATGGAATTAATCAGTCAACTGAAAAAAGAAATTAGTACGCTTGAACAACTACGTAGCCAAGCGCTTATGCATACAAAGGAGGAATCATGAGCTTGCCAGTTTGTACCCGTTCAGATGCGATCAAGGCATTTGCTGAAGTTGCGGAGGATTTTTCTGAAACCAAAGCTGCAATTCAGCAGAGGGAAAGGCATTTCCACGATGCAGTGAAGGTATTGGAATCAGATTTGAAAAAGGCGTGCGCAGACGCTATTGACATACCTTTGTCGGAAGGCCATCCGCTTGCAAGTCGCGTAAAAGAATATGTGGGCGAATTCGAGCGGCAAAACAAGGAGTGGCTTGATGGAGTTATCCGCTGGGAGAGAAATACGCAATTTCGGGAAAAGTTTGATGATTCTTTTTTGGTGTTTGTGTATGGCAAGGTAAAGTCCGGGAAAAGCTCACTGGGAAATTATATCGCCTGGGGGGAGATGGAGCCGACTACGGAAACGATGGATCGTTATACCGGGCCGCACCCGAATTTTGAGGTGCATGCGCAATCAACCGCGAAAGACGGTGATTTGGAGAATGAGGCGAAACAGCGTAGGTATTTCAAGGTCGGTGAAACTGAAACAACAAGTTCAATTCAGACTTTCAGTATTCCAGGGTTGACATGGGTGGATTCGCCAGGCATTCACTCCATGCAGGGTGAAAATGGCAAACTGGCCAAGGACTACGTATCAAGTGCTGATTTGGTTGTATATACCATGTCGTCTGCTCAGCCGGGTCGTAGATCAGACCTGGAGGAAATTTGCCAGCTTCTAGAGCAACAAAAGCCGCTAGTTGTACTACTGACCAGAAGTGACACGACAGATGAAGACTTAGACGAAAATGGCGACATCGTGTCGCATTGGGTGATGAAGCCGCTTGCAGTTCGCCAAGAGCAGAAGAGGTATGTAGAGGCTGAGTTTGACAAGTTGCCTGAAGAGCACAAGCAATTGCTGATGACCGAAGTGATGCCAATTTCGGTTGAATGTGCAAGAGCGAATGAAAATTCGCCGCAAACCTTTATTGATAGCGGTATGTCACATTTTCTGGGGAAAATGTGTGAAATTGCCAAAGGTGACAGTGTTGACCTCAAAAAGAAAACACCCCTCAATAACCTCAAGAATTTTGGTCAGCAGATGCTCCAGAGCCAAAGTGAATTAGCGAAGCAGTTAACCCGGATAGGGGATTCACTCAAGGAGGCATTACAGGAAATAAATACGGCTGAAGGCTATGTGACAGCAGAGGTCAAGCGGGCGATGTCAGTAGAAATTGGCATTGCATTGGACGAACATCGCGGTGACAGCACGGCCATCCAAAAAAGGTTGAATGCAAAACTGCAAGAACTGGTTGTCCAGCACTCAGGGGAAGAACTCGCGAAAGTGTTCAAAAAAATGGATGAGTCGGTTGTCAATGCGTTGGTCTTACCCGATGTGAACTTGCCTGGCTTTCAAGATGTTTACAAAGAAGTGTCGGTGTCTGATTCAGGAAAGAAACGGGCAATAGGTGGAGGGTTGGCTGCTACGGCAGCAGGAGTGGCGATAGCTAATTTCTGGAATCCGGCTGGTTGGGGTGCGGCTGCTGTTGCTGCTGCCGCTGCTGCAACCATGATTGCCGGTGCTGTCGGCAGTAAGGTCGGTGAGAGTTTCGCTAGTGACGAAACCCATCAGGTACGCATTGGCGACAACATTGAAACGGTTGAACAGGAAGCCCATAACATCTATCCCAAACTGGCCGAACAGCTTGTTCATGCAGTGTTTACTGAATCAGTGGCTGGCGGATTTACTGCAATCCAGAATTTTGTGAAGGACAGCCAAAAAGCACTTGATGATTTTGGTACAACCATTAAAGAGAAGGTGGTGTCATGAGTAGTGCTGATTTCAATCCGGTTTTTCGAGTGTACGGTGAAAGTGAACCTATACTGAAAAAGTATCTTGCCGCAGATGCAATAGAAAAAATGAGTAGCCAGATCAAGACTCAGGCAAAAGAAGCTACTCCCGTCATCATGATTTACGGTGTTTACAACGCGGGAAAAAGCACTCTAATCAATGCGCTTATCGGGCAAGAGGATGCGCCGGTTGCTGACATACCAACAACGGATCGGGTTGACCCTTATGCGTGGAATGGCTTTGAGTTGCTGGATACGCCGGGGATAGATGCGCCCATAGAACATGAGTTTGTGACGCACGAGCAATTGGAAAGAACCGATGTAGTGGTGTTTGTGCTGAGCAGTCAGGGCACATCAGAGGAGCTTAAGCCCTTTGAATTGATGGTTGATCTGGTTAAAAGGGAACGGCGCGTCATGATCGTGGTGAATAACAAAACCGCGCTGAGCCCAACAAGTGTCGAGTATGTTGCCGTTAAGGATAAAATTTGTGCCAACCTGCAGAATGTGGCTAGTCTGGCGGGTTACGCAGGAAACATCGTTGAAGTAGTGCCTATAGAGATGGTTAATGCGCAGTCGGCACTAAAAGCCAAGCTAAAAAACAAACCTACATTATTAAGCCACAGCAGACTGCCCGTTCTCGAATCAAAACTGACGGAGTTTCTGAAAGAGACTTCGGCTGCGCATGTGTTGAGCAGACTGGCAGCGGATGTTAAGCGGATGATGAATGAAGCAGGTGAGGCCATTTCTGAAAAACTAAGAAATTCGGACGCGGCTAAACAAGATCAGGTTCAGCAACGTCTGGAACACGAACGCTCTTTAATTGAGGCTGAGGTGCTTGCCGAAATACATCAAGCAGGCAGGGAGATGCGGAGAGAAGTGCGTGACGTTCTGCAAGAAACCCGTGATCAAGACGCCCTTGAAATTGCCACGGACCAGCTTATCGAGACTCACGGCGAGAGAGTTCAGAAAAAAATGGAAAATGCCTTGACTCGCTTTGCAATCAAGCTGGAACGGATTTCTGAAGAGCTTGATTTAGGTGATTATGAAACACGGCAGATTGATGCCGACGGCTCGCTGAAGGTGATAAATAGCGGAGAAGATTCTTCACCGTCAAAATCACCTATTGATTTGAAGCTACCAGATTTGAAAGATGTATTATCAAACATGAAGAAAGAGCATATTGAATTTGCCCTAAAAACTGGCAAAGAAGTTTTCCCTAAAATATTCAAAGGGATCGGACCAAAAACAATGGAAAAATGGGCAGGTAAGGGGGTGAAACTTGCCAAATGGGCTGGTCCCCTGCTTGATGGAGTAATGGCTATAAAAGACTACTACGATGCTGATAAAGAAATGCAAAATCAAATTGTAGAAAAACAGCGATATTTGCAACAAATTGAAGATGCTACTGAGCAGTTCTCCGTTACCTTTGTGGAGCAAGCCAAGGCGGTTGTTTTAGATGGTGTGGCAAAAGCTTTTGAACCTGCATTCGATCAGCTAAAGCAGCTTCGGGCCATGCTGGCTGATGAGACGCAGCAACTTGTCAATGATCGTGAGTTCCTGCGTGAGCAAGCTAGTCTGCTTGCTTAGGTTGTTTTGAGTAAGAAAGAATAATATGCCCATCCATCCATCCCCCACTACCTACACCTGCCCCGCCTGCGGCTGGTCTAAAACTGTCACCCCGCAAAGCGACGCGCTGATGCCGGGGGATGTTTTCGAGATTTGCCCAAAGTGCGGGCATGCGCCGCTGGATTGCCGTGAGGCTTCCGCTCTGCAAGGCGCGTTGACTGATCTGGTGCGCAATATCAAAAAAGTCCTGAGCTAGTAAAAAACAATTGCTTATTCACGTTAGTTCGATGGAGTGTGAATCCTTATGTAATTTCCTGGCGAGACTTTAACCAAACTAAAAATATCTCAAGACTATAAGGGGTTCGATCTGGTTGCTGATTAAATATTGACGTACTGAAAGTTGCATTTGGCGCATTGGTAGTGACTATCTCTCGCCAGTTGATAAGCTGGTAAATGAAAGATTTTGGCAATCTTTTCAACTTCTGCTTTTGTCACACATTTATCTGCATATAGTTTGAATTGACGTTCAGCACTGAAAAAAACCACCCGACCACGAGGAAAGCAGTCATAAGGGTGGCTTTTGAAAAGGGCCTCCATCGAGTTTGCCGGTTGTAGCGCTTCCCAGAAATCGTAATGTCCGCTATAACCATAAGTATCTCCATAGGGTTCGGCCCCTTCAACTACGACCATATCAATGAGTGGGGTGCCATTAACCCAAAAGAAAATCCCAACGCAAGGTTGTTCATAGTTCATAAACATTGCCCAGATTAGTTGGTGTTCTGAGTTAACAACGGATTGAGCATATCCTTGAACTGAGCAATATAGTCGTCAGAGACGCCTCGGGAGCCAGTTGGGTGGGGCAGGCAGATTACGGTGGAATTTGGCCACTCTTGAACGAGAACCTTGAATACCTTACCACCATTAACGGCTGGTCTACGGTGTGTTACTGCATTGCCCGGGCGACTCCCAAGTACAGATTCTACTTCTGCGCGAATGCGAATGTCGTTCAATGCTTCAATCAGATTTGCCCCGAATAAGAGCATGATTCGTGGCTTTCTCATTGAAACGAGACTTAAAAAGCTTTTTGAATTTTCGACTAACAGATCGACCGGGCCAGAGTTGCTTCGGTTTTGAACATCCAGCCAGTTGGTCTGAAAATAGGAATGTTCAACATATGTCATCCTTGCTGTGTCAGACTCAAGTGATATTCCCCATAAGGCTAGCCAGTGCAAAACTCGTTTTCTGAATTTGTCCGTTTTTCTGACGGTTGGATCAGGAAAGTATGATTTCTCCTCTAAGTTTTCCGCGGTGTTATCAGATTCATTTTTTTCATCATCCAGCGAGAATCCAAAGTCAATCCCGCAGACCATAATTCCCCGGTTCAAATTTTCAGGGGAGTCTTTCGTGACAACCTGATGCGTAACATTCATCATGAATTTTTCTTTCGGTGTTCGATAAACTAATTATGGATTCTATGCCGCAAATCCCATCTGGATTGATTTCCCCCCATTTTTAATCTCGCTGTTTTGCGTTAATTCTTCCAACAGTTCAGCAGGGGTAGGTACTTTATTTATAACTGCAAAACGATCCGCAGCAGCGCTGAAGTCACCAGGCGTCAAATTTCTTAATCGGGCTAATACATGATGATATTTTTGCCTTGAGAAACCGTCCGGTGTGGAACCTCCAAGCTGTTGGATAGTTTCCTGAAACAGGATTTCGGTCTGCTCCAGCCTCAAGTAGTCAAATTTGATCTTGAAGGTAAATCGACGCATTGCGGCTGGATCCAGGTGCTCCATAAAATTCGTGGCGCAGATGAACAATCCCTGGAAGTTTTCCATCCTGGTGAGTAATTCATTCACCTGGGTCAGCTCCCAAGACCGCTGGGCGCCACGTCTGTCCTGAAGAAAACTGTCTGCTTCATCCAGCAACAGGATGGCTTCATCCCTTGTGGCTTCAACAAACATCTCGTGCAGGTTTTTCTCGGTTTCCCCCAACCACATGGACATCAAATCCGAGGCGCGTTTCAGCATCAGGGGGCGATCGGCTTGTTTCGACAGGTAATGGGCGAATGCTGTCTTGCCACTCCCTGGCGGCCCAAACAGTAATATCCGCCCACGCCCTGTACTGGCTAGACTGCTGGCAACCGAGACCATGTCTGTGCTGGTATTGAGCCAGTCGAGCCTGTATTCTCTTGGCTCAGGATAAGCGTCGCCCACGATCAGGTTAAGCGCACTACGCCTTTCATTCATCTGACTATCAAAACTGGACTGAACATCTGTTGCCTCACGGAGACCTGAACTACGGATCACCCGCAGTGCGCGCTTGGTAATGGCTGGAGTTAGGTCGGTTTCGCCGGCCTTTTTTTCCAGCCACCTTGACTCGACTGGTAGCCCCTTAAACTCACATTCAAGCAGTTCTTTTCGTTTCGACCTGGTAGGGACTTTTACCTCCAGAACAATGTCAAAGCGCCTGACCAAAGCAGGGTCCAGGTGCCAGACTTCATTTGAAATCCAGATCGCTGGCACCGGATTATTCTCTACCAGTTGATTCAGCCAGGCCTTGTCATCAAAACCCGGTCTTTCCAGTAATTTTGGTTTTGGTAAAACATCCTCAATTTCATCGAAAATAACCAGTCCATTCTTGCCAAAGCGCAACATGTTCTGCAGCAGCATGAAGCCTCTAAAACGGGCGTGTAGCCAGCCAAAAATTTCATCATGGGTTTGTCCTGGATTTGTTGAAACCTCATATGCTTTCATCGCCAGTTCTCTGGCAAAAGCACGGGCAAGTTCTGTCTTGCCCACTCCGGGTTTGCCGTGCAGCAGAATGTTGACGCCCTTGCAACGGTTCTGGCTTGATTGCGCAAGATGCCCAAGTATCAGGTTGATTTCGTCTTTATGGTGCGGAAAAGCTGTAGTTGACAGATCAGCGCGTGGGGCTTTGGTGATGACGAAACCAAGCATTGCATCCACAGTTTTAAAAGGGCGGTTCAATGCACTGATTAGACCTGGCAGTATCATCAGTTTGGATTCAAACTTCTTTTCCAGTCCTCGGGCAAGGGTCAACAACCCGGATCCGCAAAGCTTTCCATTCGGCAGGAGTGCATCCTCCACCTCTTTTTCTGATCGTTTCAACGCAGCTGAAAGAGTTCTGAATAGCACCGGCTCCAGCCATTGGTAGCCAACACACTTATTGATGGTTACTTCTAATCCGCCATGCAACCTGAACACCACTCTAAAAGCCAGTATTTCACGCTCAATCGTATTCAACCGGAATCTGTCTCCCAGACGTCTGAGGTTAATGGCGATATTCCCGTAGATACTGGGCTTTTTTGCCTCATATTTGGCAAGTTCTTCAGCGACGATGGTCATAAAATCCAGCTTTATTTCGCTTTTGTCATCAATGGTGTTTCCGATGTGCTGAGACAAGAGCATCCTAAGATGCTGGGGTGAGGCATCCTCTGTTCCATCCAGTGTGGCAGCGCCAGCGGCATACAGCCGGAGTGTCCATAACCAGCCTATATCAGAGGTGAACGAGTTGGTGTTAACGGTGGGGTTATACCCCAGGACAAGATGGAAGGAATTCATTTTGACTTTACTCCTTGACTGAAGGGTGTGTGCAGTCTAAAAGGAGTGTGCGACGAATTGCGTCGCTAAGAATGGAGGCTAATCCGGTTGGTAAACCCTGTGCATTTGCAGAATGGTTTCGGCAATTTCAGCACGCAATTCGGGCGGCTCCAGCACCTCTACACCACTTCCCATGCCAAGCAGCCACCACATGAGTTGAGGAGTATCCGCCAGTGTCGCAGTCACGATTTTGTCACCCTCTGGCATTTCCTGTATTTGCTGATCCTCGCTCAATGGGGTCTCGAAGAGGTGCTCACCACTTTCATGTGTGAATTTAGCCTTGAGTCTTAGCATGCTGCCATCGCCAAAGCCAAAACGCCCTTTGGCAATTTCGGTATCAATGTCAAAACCTTCGGGTGCGTGGCTCTCTGCATCAAGAATTTCCGCTGAAGTGATACGGTGCATGGCAAGGTTCCGCAGGTCTTCATAATCGAATACGCGGGTAAGTAAGTAGATCAGTCCGCCTCGCTGAATTAATGCGAGAGGATGTACGCGGTACTCATTAGCCTCTGTTTCCCCTCGTTTTAGATAACTTATCTGCAATTGCTTTTCATTGAGCAAAGCTTCTGATACTGCCCGGTGTACTTCTGCCTTGATGGCTGGGGCTATCAACGGCTGGGCGGGGGGTACAGTTCGTACCTTGTTGGGCCAGGCGCGCACATGCGCCGATTTTGGAATTGCAGAAAGATGTTGTCTGGCAGCTTTGAAATGGGGTTCGAGAACGAAGCGAGTTGAGGCTGGCAGTAATGCTGTCAGATATTGCTCCACCATGAGCATGGCTAACGCTTCATTGTTACCCAGGCCAGGCAGATCAAAGGAGGGCGCATCCTTTTGCCAACTCCAACCATGAGGTTTGCTTCTGTCATCCACAGTTAAGGGAAATGCCAGAGATAGATCAACCAGGTCTCGCTCAACAGTGCGCTTGGTGACATTCAGGTCTTCCGCATCCAGTTTTGCCTTGATCTGGGATGCAGTAATCTTGGCTGGATAACGTGGAATCCAGCGCAGCATCTGCCATTGGCGGAGCAGGGTTTCGTGGTTGGAAGGCATGAAGTTAAATTTGTTTTCTGCTACTGAGGATACTCTCGATCATATCTTTTGTTTTCTTATCAAAAATGTTGAACAAGTCAGAGTCCCGAGCCTTTTCAAGCACATCTTCCCAAAGGATAAATTTTTCTTGCCTTTCGACTAGCCTACGCCAATCTCCCTTAGTTTCATGGCCCAGCGATAGCAAGTAATAGAAGTCAACCTCCCAGTTATTACTTTTCAAGTGCTTTGTCAGTTCAGAATAGCGGTCTATATTTCTTTGTGCATTGGCACCAAAGGTTTTAGTTTCAATAAAGATGACTTTACGTTCATTCGGCTGAATGAACGTGATATCGGGACGAAGAGACAGATATTTATTATCCCAGTCAGCCTCGAACATTTTTGCATTCAATTTGGCATCCGCAGCCATGCTTTGATATGAAAACCCTTCGAAAGAAACAACATTGCCATTATTTTTTCGAGCAATTGCATCCTCTTCGTTCGAGTAAAAGGGTAGTTCTAAGGGGCTATTAGTCTCTTGTTTCAGAAGCGCAAGCATGGTGAAAAATGCTGTCCACCATGATTCCGAGTTATAGAATTTTTTCTCCCTGTCTTCAGGTGACTTTTGGAACAAATATGTCGCATTATTTTCTGTTGCCATAATCAATGTCCTCTTAATTTCTTGGTGCGAATAGCATAATTAAGCGTTGTTAACTTGCCCATAATACTAACCTGTGAGGTTGTGTTTTATATGGAATGAGCATGACATGCTATTGCGACATATTATGTCGTAACTGGATGGAAAAATACCAACTCTTACATCACGGGGATGGATTGAAAAGTGAATCACAAGCTCTCTAAATCACGGGTAATCGAGTATTTGCAATGTCCCAAGCGCCTTTACTTGAGCATTCATTATCCTGAACTCAAAGAGGAGTCTCCCGCTATGGAGGCTCGCTTTGCTGTCGGACATCAGGTGGGGCAGCTTGCACGGAGGCTTTATCCCGATGGGATTTTGATCGGGGATGAAAAGAACGATTTAAGGGCTGCGCTTGAGCAAACCAATCAGGTGCTTCGGGATTTTCCGAACAAACCTATCTTCGAGGCCACATTTCAGCATGCAGGCATATTGATACGCTCTGACCTACTTATTCCTGCCAATGGAGGCTACCGGGTGGTGGAAGTGAAATCTTCTACCAGCGTGAAAGATTATCATCTCCCTGACTGCGCCATTCAAAGCTGGGTGATAGAGCACAACCGGGTGAAATTGAGCCAAGTTTCACTGATGCGCATTGATAACCAGTTTGTCTACAAGTATGCATGTGATTACCAGGGGTTGCTTGTCGAGGATGATGTCACGACATCCGTCCAGACGCTCATGCCCGAAGTGCCAGAATGGCTCTCTGAATGCCAGAAAACTCTTGCCGGTAAGGTGCCGGAAGTCGAAATTGGCCCACAATGCAGTAAACCTTTTGCTTGCCCTTACTATGCGCATTGCAGTGTCGGGCAGCCAGAATTCCCGGTGACATTATTACCCGGCAATATGGGTAAACGAGGGATGGCTGAGCAGTTGAAAAAGGCTGGCTACAGTGACTTGATGAACGTGCCAGAAGGTGTGATTGACAGCCCTCCTTTGGAAAAAATTCGCCGGATAACCGTAAGCGGAAAAGCGGAACTGGATAGTGCTGTCCGCGATGAAATGAAAAAATTGCCTTATCCGCGCTATTACCTGGATTTTGAGACTATCCAGTATTCTGTGCCAGTCTGGTTATGCACCAGACCATTTCAGCAAATTCCATTTCAATGGTCATGTCACATTGAGCAGAAGGATGGTCAACTTGATCACCACGAATTTCTAGACCTGACCGGTGACTTTCCTGTTTTGCCGTTTTGTGAGCAGATGGTTTCTGCATTGGGAAATGACGGTCCCATACTGGTCTACAACCAGAGCTTTGAGAAATCACGTATCCAAGAAATGGCAGACATGTTCTCCGAGGTTGCCCATCAGATGAAAGGTCTGGTCAAGCAGGAAAAGTTTGTCAGCGGCTTTGATAAACAGACTCAGGCTAAGCTTTGCTTGAGTTTGCTAGAGCCGCTAGGTGATGGAGGGCGAATCCAAAACATGGACCAATCTCATCTTCTGCAAGTTGCTCAGCAGTTTTCGGATATGGCGATAAAGCTTGTCGCAATTAACGAGCGCATCGTGGATTTGCTCCCCCTCACTAGGCAGTATTACTACCATCCGGCAATGAAAGGTTCATGGTCAATAAAATCAGTATTACCGACCATTGCCCCCGATCTTGATTATGCCAATCTGGATGAGGTCAAGGATGGTGGGCTGGCTCAGTCGGCATACCTTGAGGCGATTTCTCCAGATACAGAACTGGAACGTAAAGTTGAGTTGCGGAATGCGTTACTTAAGTATTGCGAGAGAGACACCATAGCGATGGTTCGGTTGGCCCGGTTTCTAGGGTCTGAGCCAGTATCTATAGAAAAATCTCAAGCACAAGGTTATTCCGAGCGTTCAGCGAAAGATATACATCCCGTCTTTTCTAGTGACCCTATCCCAACGGTCGAGGTTGATCTACATAGCATGCCCGAAGACGTGTTGAGTTATGCAGACCTGATACTCGGCGCGCTCCGGAAGGTAGCTTCAGGCAAGCCCTCAATGAGGGCATCGATTTATATAGAAATTGAAGAGAGCGTCAATTTCGGGGAGCCAAGCGAATCTGTCTTTATTGGCGTAGTGGGGCATGACGGTTTGCTCGAAATCATTTTCTCGGCGCTTCAATCCGTTAAAGGCGTTAAATTCAGGTTCAGTGATTTCATCAATCCTGCGGATGCCTTTTGCGACATTCATATTGAAGACGGGCAGGTTTGGCAACCTTTGGATGCGATGACTTGGTATGTCGAGGAGTAAAACGAAAGGAATCCATTGTGCCGTATCTTTTAGACCACATAGACAAAATAGCTAGGGATAAACAACGTGACGTGTTGTGCTTAATGTTTGAGCCAGAAAGCTCAACGGACATCTGGTTTGATGATTGGGACAACCTTCCGGCACGCCAGCAAGTGATTAACTGGCTTAAAAGCAACGGGATTCCTCACTATCCGTGCATTGGTTTTGCCGACCCGAATGCCATGAGCCAATATCAAGGAATGATCTACCTGGATGTTCCTTATGACGTTGAATTGCCGGAGTTCAAGCAGTTACAGGACTATTTTGAAAACCCTGATGGCAGCATGCGGCTAAAGGGTGTGACTTTTGGTTACCTTACGTTACAAGAAGCCATTAAAAATTCCCATCATGATGAACCGGGATACTGGAGAAAAATCTATGAAGATTTCTGAAATTATCTCGCAAGATTTGATAAGTGCGCTGCAACAAGCCAGGCATGTAGTGGTTTTCACGGGGGCGGGGGTTTCCGCCGAAAGCGGCATTCCAACTTTTCGGGATGCCATGACAGGGTTATGGGAGCGCTTTGATGCTGAAGACCTTGCTACCTCGGATGCCTTTGAAAAGGATAAAGAACTGGTGTGGGGGTGGTACGAGTGGCGCCGCATGAAAGTTTTGCAGGCTAAGCCCAATGCCGCGCATCTGGCCATCGCGGAATTGGAAAGGTATGTCCCCAGACTTACCGTTGTAACGCAAAATGTGGACGACCTGCACGAGCGCGCAGGGAGTACCAATGTGCTACATCTGCATGGCAGTTTGCATGCTCCACGTTGCTTCACGTGTTCGCATCCTTACCAGTTTCCGGCTGGGATTCCGCAAGAGCCGGAGGATGGTCGGCGATTGTCGCCACCCCATTGTGTTCGCTGTGGGGGTTACATTCGGCCTGGCGTAGTCTGGTTCGGTGAAACGATGCCCATCGACGCCCTCGAGCAATCGTTTGATGAAGCAAAGGTATGTGATGTGTTGTTCACCATTGGCACATCGGGCGTGGTCTATCCTGCCGCAACGATCCCCCCGCTTGCCAAAAAGTCCGGTGCCAAGGTTATTAAAGTTAACCCGACAGATAACCCATTGGATAGTGCCTCGACATGGCGGCTAAACGGTGCGGCGGGTGAAATGCTGCCAAGGGTATTACAGGCAGCATTTGCCACTGAATAATCCTAACGCTTTGATTTTACCCACTGGCCAGTATCAAGATTTAGCCGATACTGCTGGCGAATCACCACGTCAACCCACACCTCTCCCAACCGTAGACAATCAGGTACAGGCACCTTCCATTCTCCAATTCCCCCTTGGTGGTCGTAGAGGTCGTGAAATAACCAGCAATGGGGCTCTGAATTCAGAATATTGGGGATAAGTTCACAGTCACGCCAACCACGGACTGAAAATCCATAATGAGGATCCTTGATTGATTCTGTGCGAGAGCTCAGGTAGTTGTCTTCGTTATCATCCCACTCAGGGTCGTTTTCACGCAATGCGTAATCCAACTCAGCATCAATTTCAAAATCGTACATGGGATCATCAGGGTCGGCGATCTTGCTGGCAAGCTTCGGTGATAGCGTGCCAGATACTTCTGACAGAAAATGTTCAAGGCTCGCCAAGTGGCGGTTCAGCCGTAGCAGACGCTCTCCATCTTCCTCAGTCAGTGGTTCTGCTTTACGCATGTCGCATATGAATTCAGTATCAGAATCGATTCTATGCCGTAGAGACTGTAGCTGCCTTTCCAACTGGCTTATGGCCTCAGCTATATCACTGGACAGCTCTGTTATGGTATCCAGCGATTGATGGGTATGGATAGAAGACATTTTTTACTCTATTCAATAAAAGTTTGTAACCCTTTTTGAAGTTTTGCATCCTCAATGTAGAAAATTTCAGGACAAGGGTCATGAGGATGCGCAGCATTGACAACCAATTGTCCTAAGCGCCAGTAAGGGTTCCGCATCCAGACTTGCCTTACCAGATCGAGCATGTTGTCAATTTGTATTGGGTCAAGCGGACGCTGGTTATTGAAGCGAATATCCAGCGTCTGCAAAATATCCGCTGCGTTGTTATGGAATTTTGTACGGGCTTCCGCATCCTCATGGCCTGACGATGCCTGGCTTATTTTGCTGGCAACCTCGGGCGGCATTGAAGCACGATGACTTAACAGCAGTCGCCTGATACTCATATCCCGCTGCATCATGTGAAAAAAAGTGTCCGTGGTTAATGACTGTAACGCCGCAGGGTTACACGCCACCTGTTTTACAACTTCAATGCTTGGATCATGCGCCAGCTTCTCCAGCACAGCGGCAGAAAGGCAAGTTTTCTCGGCCACGGCAGAACGCATCCGGCCAGTGGGGTGCAACGCCAAAGCATTATAAAAATCGCTAGAAGCCGGGCTATCGTCAAAAATTGAAAGCCAATCGGCTAGCATCTGGTAATCAACAATAAGCTGCTGGCCGCTACTGAGGGATAAGGTGATATTCATCATTTCTCTCCATTGAATAATGGGATACTCTAGCCGTTCTATACGACGATTTCTGTCGCATAAAGCAGCGATTATTCAGGCGAGGAAACGAGATGGCAGACAACACGCTAAGGCAATGGGCAATGTTGCGAATGATTCCCCGTTTGCCGCGCAAGGTAGATGCGGCCACATTATTAACAAAGCTGACAGCGCAGGGCTACAGCATTCATTTGCGCGGTGTGCAACGCGATTTGATCACGTTGTCCCGCGTGCTGCCATTGGTATCCGATAACGCCAAACCCCAAGGCTGGTCATGGCGCGCCGATGCGGATATTCTGGAAATTCCGGCGCTAGACCCGCAAGCGGCGCTCACGTTCTCGCTGGTCGAGAGCTATATGAAACCGCTGCTACCCGCCAGCACGCTGGACTACCTCAACCCCTGGTTCAAGGCTGCGCATGGCGTGCTGGAGTTGCATGGCAACGGACTGGCCAAATGGCCGGACAAGATACGGGTGCTACCTCGTGGGCAAACCCTGTTGCCTGCCAGCATAGACCCGCAGATACAAACCACTATTTACCAAGCGTTGCTGGAAGAAAAACGGGTGGCAATCCAATACCGCAAGCGCGGCGCCAGTGAAGCCAAAGCGATTGAAATCAGCCCGCTGGCACTGGTGGTGCGTGATCCGATGGTGTACTTGATCGCCACCGCATGGAACTACGACGACCCGCTGCATTTTGTGCTGCACCGGATCGAACAAGCCGAGTTGCTGGATCAGCCAGCCCACCGCCCGGCAGGCTTTGATCTGGATGCTCATATCAGCAAGGGGGAGTTTGGTGTGCCGGTGGGCGGTACCATCCAACTCGTAGCTGAGTTCAATCGTTATGCCGCCGCCCACTTGTATGAAACACCGTTATCGGCAGACCAGGTGATTACGGAAATTGACGACGACAACTTCCGTTTGCAAGCAACCGTGGTGGATACGGATGAACTGCGGGCGTGGCTGAGGAGTTTTGGGGAGAGGGTGGTAGTGTTGGAGCCGGAGGGGGTGGTTTGATATTGTCCACTGCTGTGTTCAATTTTCGAAATGTTGAGAATGAGACAAGCCATGTCTCTACCATCTTTACTGTATGCGCAATCAAGTCAGTAATTTCTGGTAATTTACAATTCAGGAGATGCGATGAATAAAGGGCAGTTCTCTCTCAGTCATTCAAGTCTATCTACAGCAAGTGCGGAACTACTTTATCTTCCACATATAGCAGCGTGGCAGGTTGCTCGATCACCAGCGGTACAGCACCACATCATGGCTGCCTTGCCAGCCCTGCAACGCAGCTCTGTGTGGAAGCCTTCTCAGATTGAAGCGCTCTGGGATTCAGTAACGAGGGGATTCCCGATTGGTGCTTTTCTGCTGGCACCATTTGATGCAAATCGTGGAAAGCAGGTAGCAAAGCACCAGCAGGAAGGTATTCGTGACCCAAACTACCATTTACTTGATGGCCAACAACGTGCCACAGCTATTGCCCTTGGGTTTCTCAACCCTTGGACGGCTAATGAATCAGTAAAGGCTGTTTTATGGGTGGATGTGGATGCTTCACCAAAAGGAAGTGACTTGGATTTTGTATTTCGTGTTGTTACCAAAGCGCATCCATGGGGTTATAAGCGAAGTGAGCCAGGTGCTCCACTAACTGTAAACAATATTCGGCTGGCGATTGCTGCCTACCGCAAGGCTTCGTCACCAAAACATGATGAAACGCGACCTGTAAATTTTCCACTTACCAATGTCTGGCCATGGGATGCTGAAACCCCTATACCGTTATCTTTGTTAATAGAGGAATTACAAAACAATACGGCTACCGAACCGCTACATTCACGCATCCTAAGCAAAATGCAGAAGCTTCCTTTCTGGGGTGATGGGCAACTGCCTTGGCAAAAAAGAGTTTTTAGTTTACTTAGCGGTTCAGAGATAAATACAGACTTAGCTGAGCGTTTCAAATTGCTGACTGAAGGACTGGAAAAAGCCCTCAAAATTAATGGTGGCTATGGTGTTCCAGTATTGGTGCTGCCACAGATGACACGTAGCACAGCGGGTGTAGAAAATCAGAAAGATCCCATAGAAACACTTTTCATCCGAATAAATCGTTCAGGTACGCCTCTCGAAGGGGAGGAATTGATTTACTCAATTCTTAAGTCGTCTTGGACTGATGCGCCGCAATTCGTTGAAGCTTTAGGTCACAAACTTGCGCAGCCATCGCGCCTTGTGTTGCTGTGTGCACGTCTTGTTCTAGCTGCTAAAGCGACGGACACAAAGCGGCCACCAGCGGTACCTGACGTGGCACGATTTCGCCGGTTGATTCAAGGTCTCGATGAAACTCATCCCAGCTTCCTCGCTGATCTGGAAACCTTCGCGAAGAAAGAGGCTGTAGATATATTCAAGACAGCCCGCAGTCTGCTGACTAAAGACAATTTTGCCTTGCCATCAGTTTTAGCATGTGAGCTCGCTCAAAAATCTCCTGATGTTATGTTTCTTTTGCTTCGATGGATTCAACTCATGCGCATTGCGGGGCTTGACCCATCACAGATTTCAGACAACAGGAGACGCCAGCTTTTAGGTTTTGTCACATCAATGTCTTGGTTTGCCGCGGATCGGAGCAAAGCATTAACTGCTGTATGGCCAGAACTACATAGGAGAGATAAAGCAAACCAAATTGAGCTTTTTTTCTCCCGCCTAACCTTTGAAAAGATGCTGTGCCTTGATTCCCATGCAGGATTGCAGATGTTACCGCTACCTTCTCCAGAGAAATTGGAAAAGGTCATTGAGAATTGTGTAACAAGTGGTCGAGGCGTTGCGGGGTATGGAGGATTCGGCGATCCAAGTCATGAGTTTTGGAAAGCGTGGAATCGCTGGGATTGGATGTCAGGTCGGTTGACGAGTGACATTAAAAAATGGTTCAAAGATAAGACATCAAACACATGGGGCGTATCTAATGGACGTGATGACGATGCTTTGGATATTACTGCGAAGTATCAAGAAGCATGGACTCTATTCATCAATTCGCTATGGAATCACCGTAGCATTCTCTTGTATGCGCAGCGCAGTTGGTTAGAAAAGTGGTTTCCCGATTATGACCCGTCCCAACCAGATCAACTTGAAGATATGAATCGCCCATGGGACTTCGACCACATTCACCCTCAACGTTATCTGAAGAATGAAAAAGGAAATAGTTTACGCAATATTCCGCAAATCATCTGGGATTGGCATCGCTCGATCGGCAATTTTCGTGCTTGGCCGCTAGAAGCCAATCGAGCAGATGGAGATACTTCGCCTGCGATAAAGCTAACGGATTTAGGAGAGGATGAGAATCGCTATTCAATGAAAACTCTAGAGGAAATAAGGCAAGCAAGTTTTATCGGGGATGATGACTGGCTACGGTGGCAAAATTCAGTCCCTATGACCGAAGACTTCCCTAAACAGTATCTAGCGTATCCAGGAGAATATGGGGAGTGCCGTAAAGAGTTGATCCTTGCAATTACTACACGCTTTGTAAAAATCTATCGCGAATGGTATGCCACGCTAAAAATTGACACTCTGATGGGTGATTAAATTAAAAGCAGAAATATGTTTACCCCAACGTAATCCGCCACATCCCCTGATACCCTTGTTCTTGCCAGTACCCCTCAAGAATATTGCTGTCAGGGAAGCGGTGAAGCGTGGCTTTGCCCTTTCTTTCCGGGGCTTCAAGCACAAAATGGCCGTCGCCGTTGTTTTTGCCGCGGTATTCAACCCAGCCTGCATCATCCTGATAGCCAACCAGAATGCCGGTGTCGTCTATTTTGACTTCATAGCCCGGCTCTCGGAGCAAGGCGGGTCTTTCATCGTAATAAACGACATCAACCAAACAGTTATTCCATACGGTCATGCTGTGCTCCGATTAATTGATGAGATTGAGACAATACACGATAGAGCAATGTGATGCCCATTGTTAAATGGGTAGATAACAAGATTAGGCGGCGGTGCCGGTCAGCTTGAAAATAAGTGCGACGCAATCAACTGAAGTAGGTAGTTCATGGTGGCATCGTATGAAGCACCTCCCCGATCTGCGATTATCACATCACGGCCTGCCGCGCTTTCAATTTCTTGCTTAATGTCCTTATTCTTGGCTGTAAAAACTTGAACTCCACGTTTGAGCGCTATGCCGTCCGGAAGAATTTCAACAACGGGTAAGACATTCGGCGATACCTTGCCACTTTCGTTAAATGGTGCCAAATCCTGATCTGCACCTATGGTGATGAGTAGATCGGCTTTATCAAAAAGATTCATGAAATCACGACGGGTTGCGGCTTTACTGTTCCAGCCAAACATTTCCACATCTGGAAACAGCATTGAGCCGCATTGCTCGCAGTGAATGAGCAGACATTCTGCATTGGGTGCTTGTGGCCATAATGGAAATATGTGCGCGTTGTCATAGCAACGTGCATGCAAGACGTTGCCGTAAAGATCATGGACATTTTCAACTTCATTCGCATGGATTAATCCGTCTACACATTGGGTTGCCACAACCAGATTGAGTGCTTGCTGTAATTTCCGTAACGACTGAAACGCCCTGGATGGCTGGGATGTCCTGATGCCACGCCTGCGCCAGTGTATCCAGTTCATTACTGTCTGGGCATCTTTGGAAGAGTTAAACGGATTAATTTTTGACTGGGGCGTGAGGTTGGACCAGACCCCTCGCAGAATGTCATAGTAGTGCGGGGCTTGAGCTTCAGAGGATAACAGGTATCCCACGATGCATAGTTTGTTGCTTGCGGTGAGCAGGTTTCTCAGGAGATCGAACGGAAACTTTCTGGGGACGCTGGAGCACGGTTTCGCCATGACTGTCTGGATTCAAGCTTTGAATCCTTTTTTCGGAAGGATAAGCTTCCATTGTCCGGCACTATGGCGACAGTTTATGTCGTATCCTGACGTGCGCTTTGAAGGAGAGTTTACCCATGGGTTTCCCCCATTTCTCCACGCAATCTGGTAGTCTCTACCGGCCGCTTACTGATTGATGCGTCGGGCTGTAGAAAAATAGAACATGCTTGTATGGCATTTCAGTGCATAGGTATCTCGATGTTGTATATAATTTTGTATATAAATAAATTTCTCTGGCTTTATAGCTAATAAAAAAAGCTATTTTTACAGCCATTTACGATGCCCGCCGTCGCACCAATAAGCAGTTCCAGGCAGTTCCCAATCCTCTGTAAAAGCCCGCGTACGCGGGCTTTTTGCTTTCCCGTCCTTGTCGCTGAACTGTTGCATAATGATGCTATGCCTAACTTCTGTGACGCGGAGGGTTCATGCGGATTCTTTCATGGAATATCCAGTGGGGATTGGGGTGTGACGGCAAGGTGAATCTCGCGCGCATTGCGGATGTGATCCGGGCGATGGGGGAGGTGGATGTCATCTGTTTGCAGGAGGTCGCAGTTAACCACACCACGCTTCCCGGGTCGCGCGGTGAGGATCAGGTAGATGTGCTGCGGAGTCTGTTCCCAGGCTATTCGGCGCATTATGGGGCGAGCAGTGATCTTGACGATGGGTATGGCCAACGCAGGTTGTTTGGCAATTTGATTTTATCCAGATTGCCGGTGCTCCAGGTTTTTCGGCACTCGTTACCGTGCCATGCGTATGACGCGGTTGCATGTATGCCTAGGATCGCCCTGGAGGCGGTTGTTTCCTGCGGCGCTTATTCGGTGCGTGTGATCACAACCCATCTGGAATACTATTCTGCGGAGCAAAGAATGGATCAGATGCAGAAACTCAGAACCATTCATGACGAGGCGTTTTCGCAAGCCCAGCATCCGGCAGATGCCGCTGATTTGGACGCCCCTTTCCAGGTGCCCGCGCGGCCGGCATCCAGCATTTATTGCGGCGACTTCAACTGCGAACCGCAGTCGGATGAAATTCGTACGCTATTGCAACCGTTTGCCAGCGGTGCGCCAGCCCTGCTGGATGCCTGGCCGGTGGCCAACCCAAACCTGCCACACGCGGCAACGGTTGGGCTGAATGGGTGCCCCTGGCCGGACCGGGCGTACTGCTGCGATTGTTTTTTTGTTTCGGCAGATTGGCGGGGAAGGGTGAAGCGTATGCAGGTTAACCAGGAAACCAATGCTTCCGACCATCAGCCCATTCTGCTGGAGCTGGGTTGATGCGTTTGAAACTCCCCAGCTAAATCCGGGGCGTGTTCACACTGATTTCACGCCTGCGTTGCCAAGATAACGCGATGGATGCAAGGCGCGAGGCACGGCGAATGGTTGTTCCATTCGCAAGCTTCGCAACGCGGCAGACGCGTGTTATCTTGGCAACCCTACGGGACGGGGGCGATTTGGGCGCCCTCTTTTGTCGCAAGCCGCTTGAAGTGGCTTGCAATTCGGCGCGTCTTGCTTCGCGGATGGCATCCCAAATCGCCCCCGTCGCAGACGCGAAATGCGTGTGAACACGCCCTGGTATGCTGGTGCCTTATCAAGGCTGTGGAACTTGCCGTACAGGAAGCGCAGCGCATGTGGCGTAACAATCGAGGTGTCATCATGAAAAAACGGCTTGGCCTGGCGCTGGTCGCGCTGGTGTTTAGCGGGGTTGCCGGCCATGTGTATGCGGCTACCCAGTACTACAACGAAACCTACCAGATCATGGGCTGCCGCTCTTATATGGAAGGCCGGGAGCAGAACCGCGGCTGGCTGGTAGGCTACCTGACGGCGCTGGAAGTTCAGCGCGGCACCACCTATCTGCGAGGTCGCAACCTGCAGCAGGTATTCAACCTCTTCGACAGTTATTGCCGTGCCAACCCGCGGCAGACGATGGATGACGCGGCCAATGCCGTTTTTGCACGGTTGCGGCGGCAATAAAACCCTTCCTTCTATTGCATAAGCAACAATTCTTTTTCTCCTGGTTTGTCGCCTGATATATTGCTGATGCAGGTCAATATGGCTTGCAAAGTTGCGTGATATATATACGCGGGCGATAATTAACCTTTTTAAGGCCTTCCTGCATGTTGCAGAGCTATTTACTCATTTTGTTGGGCACAGTGTTTGTGAACAACATCGTGCTGGTCAAGATTCTCGGCCTGTGCCCGTTCATGGGGGTTTCCAAAAAACTGGAAGCTTCCATCGCCATGGGCGCGGCGACTGCATTCGTGCTGACCATCGGTTCCGGCACCAGTTACCTGATTAACGAGTACCTGCTGGGCACGGAGTTGTTCTATCTGCGTACCCTGTCTTTTATCGTGGTGATTGCGGGCGTGGTGCAATTCACCGAAATGGTGATCGAAAAAACCAGCCCGGTGCTGTACCAGGTGTTGGGCATTTACTTGCCGCTGATTACTACCAACTGTGCGGTGCTGGGGATTCCATTGCTGAACGTGCAAGCCAAGCATGGCTTTGCCGAATCCTTGCTGTTCGGCTTTGGTGGCGCGCTCGGTTTTTCGCTGGTGCTGGTGCTGTTCGCCTCGATGCGCGAGCGGATGGAAGCCGCCGATGTTCCGGCGCCGTTCAAGGGCGCGGCCATTGCCATGATTACCGCGGGACTGATGAGCCTGGCGTTTATGGGGTTTGCAGGGCTGATTAAATGATTACTGCATTATTGGTGATGATCGGCCTGGGGCTGGTGCTGGGCCTGGTGCTGGGTGTTTCTGCCATCAAATTCAAGGTTGAAGGCGACCCGCTGGTCGACAAGATCGACGCCATCCTGCCGCAAACCCAGTGCGGGCAATGCGGTTATCCCGGCTGCAAGCCTTATGCCACGGCGATTGCCGCCGGCGAGGCGGACATCAACCAATGCCCGCCCGGCGGCGATGCAGGTGTGCGGGCATTGGCGGATTTGCTGGGCGTGGAACCCAAGCCGCTGAATGCTGAAAACGGCGCGCCCAAGCCAAAATCGGTGGCGGTGATCGACGAGAATGTGTGTATCGGTTGCACGCTGTGCATCCAGGCCTGCCCGGTGGATGCCATCCTCGGCGCGGCGAAACATATGCACACCGTGATTGCGGCGGAGTGCACCGGCTGCGAGTTGTGCGTGGCGCCGTGCCCGGTGGATTGCATCACCATGGAGCCGATCGGCGAGGACATCGGCAACTGGAAGTGGCGTTATCCAGTGTTTGAAATTAAGGTGGCCGCTTGATGGCAAAGCTTTCGGAATTCCCAATTTTCAAGTTTCACGGCGGTGTGCATCCGCCCGAGCACAAGCTGGAATCAGCGGCCAAGCCCATTGGTACAGTACCTATCCCGAAGCGCCTGGTGCTGCCGCTACGCCAGCATATCGGCAACCTGCCCAATATCCGCGTCGCCGTCGGCGAGCAGGTGCTCAAGGGCCAGTTGCTGGCGGAAGCCAACGGCAGCGTATCGGCCGCGGTGCATGCGCCGACTTCCGGCGTGGTGGTGGCGATTGATGAACAGGTGATTCCGCACCCTTCCGGCCTGCCGGATGTGTGCATCACACTGGAGCCGGACGGACAGGATCGCTGGGTCGAACACGCGCCATTGGACTATCACCACCTGGATCGCGCCGAACTGTTGCGCAAAATCAGCGAATCCGGCATCGTCGGCCTGGGCGGCGCGACATTCCCGACGCACCTCAAGCTGCGCACGGGAAAATCGGCCGTGACCACGCTGGTGCTGAATGGCGCCGAGTGCGAGCCGTTCATCACCTGCGACGACATGCTGATGCGCGAGCGCGCCGATGAAATTGTGCAGGGTGCAATCATCATCCAGACCCTGCTGGGCAGCACGGAATGCCTGATCGGTATCGAAGACAACAAGCCGCAGGCCGCGGAAGCCATGCGGCAAGCCTGCGCTCGGGCAGGTTTTGCCGCCAAAGTAGTGCAGGTGCCGACGCTGTATCCCAGCGGTGATGCCCGCCGCCTGATTCATTTGCTGACCGGCAAGGAAGTGCCGGCAGACGGGCGCTCGACCGACATCGGCGTGCAGTGCTTCAACGTGGCCACGGCGCAAACGCTATATCGCTACATTGCCCACGGCGAGACGGTGGTTTCACGCATTGTCACCATTACCGGCAACGTCAAGCAGCCCGGCAATTACGAAGCCCTGCTCGGCACCTCGGTGCATGACCTGCTGCAGGCAGCGGGCGGCGTACTTGACGGTACCGACGGCTACATCATGGGCGGGCCGATGATGGGCTTCAGCTTACCATCGATCGAAGCGCCGATGACCAAGGCGATGAACTGCATCATTGTCTCCACCCCCGGCCTGTTCCCGCCGCCGCCGATGGAAATGCCGTGCATCCGCTGCGCCAAGTGCGCGGAAGCCTGCCCGGTGCTGTTGCAGCCGCAGGAGCTGTACTGGTTCTCGCGCAGCAGCAACCTGGAAAAAGCCAAGGACTACAACCTGTTCGATTGCATCGAATGCGGATGCTGCAGTTATGTCTGCCCCAGCCATATCCCGCTGGTGCAGTATTACCGCTACGCCAAGAGCGAAAGCATCGCCCAGGACAAGGCCAAGGAAGCCGCCGACCTGGCGCGTATCCGCAATGAAAGCCGGCTGGCACGCATCGAACGCGAGAAACAGGAGCGGGCCATGAAGCATGCGCAGCGTGCCGCCGGTGCAAAAACCGAAGCGGTTACGGACGACGCCGCTGCGGCGGCCAAGCAGGCAGCGATCAAGGCCGCAATGGAACGCGCCAAGGCGCAAAAGGAAACAGTGGTGCCGCAGAACACGGACAACCTGTCGCCTGCCGTGGCGACTGAAATTGCCGCCATCGATGCGGCGCGGGCGCAGGCTTCGATGACCGAGAAAACAGAATAGCTACCTATGAAATTTTCGCCATTTTTTAGTGATAACAGCAGTGTCAGCGTGGTGATGCTGAAAGTGCTGCTGGCCCTGGTGCCCGGCATTTTCGCCTATGTCTGGGCATTTGGCCCCGGCGTGCTGGTGAGCCTGATCCTGGCGAGCGCCACGGCGCTGCTGGCGGAGGCGGCGATGCTGCAACTGCGCGGCCGCCCGGTAAAGCCGTTCCTGCTGGACAACAGCGCGCTGGTCACGGCCTGGCTGCTGGCACTGGCATTGCCGCCGCTGGCGCCGTGGTGGCTGGTGGTGGTGGGCACCCTGTTTGCCATCGTGATCTCCAAGCAGTTGTACGGTGGCCTGGGGCAGAATTCATTTAATCCGGCCATGGTGGGTTATGCGGTGTTGCTGATTTCGTTCCCCGCTATCATGACGCAGTGGCCGGCACCGCTGGAAATCGCGCAGGCCAAGCTGTCGTTTTGGGATCAATGGCACTACATTTTTAATCGCGTATTGCCCGGTGGTGTGCCGCTGGATGCCATCAGCAGCGCGACGCCGCTGGATACACTGAAAACCCAGCTCAGGCTACAGCACAGCGTGGATGAAATCCGCCAGGCAGCGCTGTTCGGCACGTTTGCCGGAAAAGGCGGCGAAGTGGTGGCGATGGCGTATCTGCTCGGCGGCTTGTACCTGTGGCAGCAGCGCGTGATTAGCTGGCATATTCCAGTCGCCTTTCTGGGCGCCCTGGCGCTGATGTCAGGCGCGTTTCATCTGGCGGCGCCGCAGCAATTTGCCTCGCCGTTGTTCCACCTGTTTGGCGGTGCCAGCATGTTATGCGCGTTTTTCATCGCCACCGACCCTGTCAGCGGGCCGACCACGCCCAACGGCAAGCTGGTGTTTGCGGCGGGCATTGCCGTGCTGACCTGGCTGATCCGCACTTACGGTGGTTATCCGGATGGTGTGGCGTTCGCGGTGCTGCTGCTGAATATTTGCGTGCCGCTGATTGATGCTTATACCCAGCCGCGCGTATTTGGGCACAGGAAATGAGTGAAGAAAACAATATGCCAATCTGGAAGCACGCGTTCAGCACGGCGGGCGTGATGATAGGCTTCAGCGTGGTCGGCACCTTACTGCTGGCGTACACTTTTGTCACAACCAAGGCACCGATCGCCGAAAGCGAACGGCAAGCCAAGCTCAAACTGTTCGAGCAGGTGCTGCCGGCCAGCCTGCACGACAATGACCTGCTGCAAGATACGGTCAAAATCAAGGCCGGCGGCGAGCTGGGCAATCGCGACGAGACCGATGCCTACCGGGCGCGCCTGCATGGCGAGCCGAGCGCGGTGATCCTGGAAGCGGTGGCGCCGGATGGGTATAGCGGCGACATCAAACTGCTGATTGCGGTAAAAGCCGACGGCGAACTGGCCGGGGTGCGCGTGCTGGCACACCGGGAAACGCCGGGGTTGGGCGATTATATTGATCTGGCGCACGGCAACTGGATCAAGAAGAACTTTGACGGGCAATCGCTTGCCAAAACCAATACCGAGGGCTGGCAAGTCAAGAAAGACGGCGGCCAGTTCGACTACATGGCGGGGGCGACCATCACGCCACGTGCCGTGGTGAAAGCCGTACACAAGGCACTGCAATACGTTGCGGCGCATCAGGACGAACTGTTCCGGAAAGTGAACGAGGCCAAATAATGGACAGCAAGGAAATCATCGAAAACGGTTTGTGGAAGCAGAACCCCGGTCTGGTGCAACTGCTGGGCCTATGCCCGACGCTGGCGATGACCGTCAGCCTGGTGAACGGCTTCAGCCTGGGCCTGATGACCGCGCTGGTGATGGCCGGCAGCAATGCGGCGGTATCCCCGGTCAGGCGCTGGGTACCTTCCGAGATACGCATTCCCGTGTTTATCCTCATTATCGCCGCGCTGGTGACGCTGATCGACCTGGTGATGCATGCCTATTTCCATACCTTGCATGGCGTGCTGGGCATTTTCATCCCGCTGATTGTCACCAACTGTATTGTGCTGGCGCGGGTGGAGGCATTTGCCGCCAAAAATCCGGTTGCGCCTTCCGCGCTGGATGGCTTCATGATGGGTTTTGGCCTGGCGTTGGTACTGGCGGTGCTGGGTGGCATCCGCGAAATCATCGGCAAGGGCACGCTGTTTTCCGGCATAGACCTGGCCCTGGGCCCAAGTGCCAAGGCCTGGGTAATTACCGTGCTGCCGGATTACCACGGCTTCCTGCTGGCCATCCTTCCGCCGGGCGCGTTTATCGGGCTGGCGCTGCTGATCGCCACCAAGAACTGGATGGAAATCCGCAAGACCAGGCAACAAGGCCAGCCGGGGCAAGTTGCTCCGGCGGTGGCGCATGGGCATTAATGCTGTTTCATGAACACGGAAACCCGCGCCGAAATCTTTCGCCGCCTGCGCGCCGCCAATCCCAACCCCACTACTGAACTGACCCACGCCAGCACTTTCGAGTTGCTGGTGGCGGTCATCCTGTCGGCGCAGGCCACCGACAAAGGCGTCAACCTTGCCACTGCCAGGCTGTTCCCAGTCGCCAATACGCCGGCACAGATTTACGCGCTGGGCGTGGACGGGCTGGAACACTACATCCGTACGATCGGGCTGTTTCATAGCAAGGCCAAACATATCATCGCAACCTGCCGCGTGCTGCTGGAACAGCACGGCGGCGAGGTGCCGGCGGATCGCGCGGCGCTGGAAAAGCTGCCGGGCGTCGGGCGCAAAACCGCCAATGTCATCCTCAACACGGCGTTCGGCCAGCCCACCATCGCCGTGGACACGCATATTTTCCGCATCAGCAACCGCATCGGCCTGGCACCCGGAAAAACGGTGCTGGAAGTGGAAAACCGCCTGATGAAAGTGGTGCCGGACGAGTTCAAACACGATGCGCACCACTGGCTGATCCTGCATGGGCGGTATGTATGCATGGCGCGCAAGCCCAAATGCGGGGAATGCATCATCCACGATTTGTGCGAATTCAGGGGCAAGGAAGCATGAGCGTCGCCACCGGTTTTGCGCAGGGGCACGAATCCAGCGCCGAACTGGTTCGGCGCGCCGTGAGGCAGGCGCTGGACGAGGTAAACACCGATGTTGCCAGCAGTGTGCTGCTGTTTCTGACCTCGCCGTTTCATGATCCATCCCTGGCATTAAAAACGGCGGCACGTGCGGCAAACTGTACCCAGATCACGGGTTGCGTGGCGCCGGGTATTTTTACGGAAAAGGAAAGTGCCATTACGCTGCCGGCGGCGGCAGCCATGGTATTTACTGAAGGATTGGCCCTGCAGGCAACGCCTTCGGCATCATCGCAGGCGCGTACGCTGGTGCTGGCGGCAGCGGGAGAGGTGTCAACGGACTGGAGCGATGCCGGGGGCACGCGGTTTGGCGCGTTGACGGCCGCCGGTATGCCGCTTTGGCGCAGTGGCCGGATCGAGGCGGCCGGATATTGCGAAGTACAGGTGCAGGGCGCCCATGGCACGGTGGCTGCGGCGCCGGGGATGCGCATGCTGAATGTATTCCGGCCGGTGACGGCGGTGCAAGGGCACGATCTGGTGTTTCTGGGGGGCAAGCCGGCGCTGCAAACATTGCAGCAGGCGTGGCCTGAAGGAGCCGGCGAACTGGTGCTGAACCGGCTGATGGCCTGTGTGGCGGATTCTGAAGAAGCCGCGGCGCGTGGGCAATTCCAGACACTCGCCTTGATGGGTGCGAGTGCAGATCATCGCAGCGTGACTTTGTCACACCCGGTGGAATCCGGCTTGTGGCTGTGTTGGGCGCTGCGCGATGTGGGGCTGGCCGAGCACGAATACCAGCTGATGCTGGAGCATCAAGCGAAAACGCTGTCTGAATCGCCGGATTTTGGCATCCTGTTTTCCTGCCTGAGCCGCAGCCCGCTACTGGATATCGGCACCGAGCGCGACCTGCAGTTGCTGCGGCGGCGGTTTCCCTCAATGCCGCTGATCGGTTTTTACGGCATGGGCGAAATCGCTCCCATGCATGGCGTCAGCCACCCGTTGCAGCACGCCGCGGTGCTGGGTTTGTTTTCGGAACTGTCCTGATGGCGCTGTTTAACCCCAGTCGCGACGAGGTGCGTCGATTCTTTTTCGAGGCCTGGCGTAAATTTGGACAGTCGCTGGAACTGACGCCGCTGGAAGGACTGGCCTTGCAGGTGATGATGATGCACCCCGAATACCACGCGGTGTTGGGTGCACCGGAGCAATTCCTGGAGCAGGAGTATTTTCCTGAAATGGGCGAAACCAATCCGTTCCTACACATGAGTTTGCATCTTTCCATCCTAGAGCAGATTTCCATCAATCAGCCGCCGGGCATTAGTTCCAGCTATCAAGCGCTGCAGCAAAAACATGATGATGAACATGCCGCGCAGCATGACCTGATGGAGTGCCTGGCAGAAACCGTCTGGCGCGCGCAGCGAGATCGGGCGCCGCCGGATGCCGCGGCTTACTTGCAGTGTATGCAGCAGAAGGCGGCTGCAGGTCGTTGAGGCGGCAGAGCCAATAAAAAAGGCCAGTGTAAGCTGGCCTTTAATCTGGGAATACGACGCGATGACTTAGTTGCCGGTTTGCTTGCGCAGCCAGTTTTGGGCGTCAACCATGCCGTCACCCTTCTTGTCCATGGCGGCAAAAGTCGATTCCTGGAACTTGATGAACTCGTCCTTGGTGACCTTGTGGTCGCCATTGCTGTCCATTGCAGCCATCATTTTCAGGGTGCGCAACTGGCTGCTGTAGCCGCCGGTAGCGATGTCCAGTTTATTGCTGCCCTTGGTGCCAACCCATTCCTTGGCGTCAATGGAACCGTCCTTGTCGGTATCCAGTGCGTCGAACAATGAACCGTAGTAATCCATGGCTTCCGCCTTGGATACCATGTGGTCGCCATTGGCATCCAGCATCTTCATCATGCCCATGGTGTGCAGTTCGCGATTGAAGCCGCCGGTCCCCAGCATGACATCGGCGGAAGCCGATGTTGAAATCGCCGTACAGGACAACAGTGCGGCAGCAATGGCAGTGTGTTTGAATTGAATAGTCATTTGATTCTCCTTGAGTAAATTGAATCCCTGAGGGATGCCTTGCATTGTGCAGGTGGCAGGCATTAGTCAATTGAAACCGCTTTCCCTTACATGACATTTCAAATTAAGCGGGAGACTGGCTGATTTCTTGGAATATTCCGCCGATTCGTGATTGAATGTCACCCATGACTGACTCTGATAAGCCCCATGACTGGCTTGCCGAGCACGGCGACTATTTATATCGCTTTGCTTTGGTGCGCCTGCGCGATGAACACCTGGCCGAAGATGCAGTGCAGGAAACCCTGCTGGCGGCAATGCAAGGCGGGGGATTCTCCGGCAAGGCGTCACCGCGTACCTGGCTCACCGGCATTCTCAAGCACAAGATTATTGACCAGTTCCGGCGGGCCAAGCGCGAACAGCCGCTGGAAGATGATGTCGCTGATGACGTGCTGGAACCAGGCGTGGACGAGTTTTTTGCCGACAGCGGCCATTGGGATGAAGCTCCGGTGGCGCTGGGGGATCCCGCGCGCCTGGCGGAACAGACGCAGTTCTGGAAAGTCATGCAGGGTTGTCTGGAGCGTTTACCCAAACAACTGGCGCGACTTTTTATGCTGCGCGAGATTGAAGAAAAAGAAAATGAAGAAATTTGTAAGGAACTGGACATCAGCCCGACCAATGCCTGGGTCATGTTATACCGTGCCCGAATGGGGATGAGAAAATGTCTTGAAATCAACTGGCTAGGAGGGTCTTGATGGATTGTAAGCATGCCAGCCAGTTAATTTCCCAGAACATGGATCATCCGTTGGGATGGCGCAAGCGGTTAGGGCTGTGGGGGCATTTGGCGATATGCGGGATGTGTCGACAGTTTTTCAAGCAGCTGCGTTTGATGAGAAGCGTACTTCGCCGGATGGTGAGCCACGCCGAGAACGACGAATCGGTAACGTTGTCGCGTGAGGCGAAGCAGCGCATCCGGCAAGTGTTGGACAGGCAGCCCTGATGATTGGTGTCCGGTCTGTATTTTTTATCTTGATATAAGGAGTTTCAAATGAAAGCACAAAACAAAACCATGGCCGTTATTGTTGGCGGTGCATTCGCAGCTACCCTGGCGATGTCCCCGGTCGTACATGCGGATCAGAATCCATTTGCGGCAAAGTCACTGTCCAATGGCTACCAGGTTGCTGACGGTGGCGAAAAAATGAAAGATGGCAAGTGCGGCGAAGGCAAGTGCGGCAGCAGCAAGAAAAAAGCCAAGGAAGGCAAATGCGGCGCTGAAAAGGGCAAGGAAGGCAAGTGCAGCAGCGACAAGTCCAAGGAAGGTAGCTGCAGTAGCGACAAGTCCAAGGAAGGCAGTTGCAGCAGCGATAAGAAGTAATTTTACGCTGACTCCTTGAGATGAACGCCAAAGCGTTATCTGGAGCCGGTCTCGGTCTGAAGCGGGAACTTATGTCCCAGCTTCAGGCCGGGGTTCCTGCCGTCATCGATTTTTTCGAGGTGGCGCCGGAAAACTGGATCGGCATGGGCGGACGCCCGCTGAAGCAGTTTGAGTGGTTTGCCGAGCGCTATCCGATTGCGGCGCATGGGTTGTCGCTCTCACTGGGCGGGCCTGAACCGCTGAACGAAATTTTATTGCAACGTATCAAGGAGTTCCTTGAGCGTTATCGAATTCCTGTTTATACCGAACACTTGAGCTATTGCAGCGCCAATGGCTATTTGTATGATCTGCTGCCCATCCCGTTTACTGAGGAAGCTGTCCACTATGTGGCCGGGCGCATCAGGCGTACCCAGGAGGTTCTGGAACGGCGCATTGCCGTGGAAAATGCGTCGTTTTATGTGGCGGCGCCGATCAGCGAAATGGATGAGCTGACCTTCATTCGTGCCGTGCTGAGTGAAGCGGACTGCGACTTGCATCTGGACGTGAACAACATTTACGTCAACTCGGTGAATTTTGGCTTTGACCCGATGGCATTCCTGCGCAGCTTGCCCGACGAACGCATCACATACATTCATACCGCCGGACACTGGCGCGAGGCCGACGACCTTGTGATCGATACGCATGGCGAGCGAGTGATAGACCCGGTGTGGGATTTGCTGGAAGAAACCTACCGGTTGTTTGGTGTGACGCCGACCTTGCTGGAACGGGATACCAATATGCCGCCGTTGGCCGACCTGGAAACGGAAGTGGCGCATATCGCGCAACTGCAGCAGCGCTATGCAATCAAGGGGCATGCGAAAGGCGCCGCATGAGTCTGCCTTCATTCCAGCAATACCAGGCGGCGTTCACCGGGTATATCCGTCAACCATCCAGGGCGCGCCGGCCTGCCGGGGTGAATGCGCGGCGCATGGATGTCTACGCCGACCTGGTATACAACAATCTCAAGGCAACGGTTTCGGCCTGTTTCCCGGTTGCGCGCAAAGTGCTGGGCGTGCGGCGCTGGAACCGCATCATGCGGTTATTCCTGATGCAGCATGCTTGTGCTACGCCGATCTTCAGGCAGATTCCGGAAGAGTTCCTGAGTTGGCTGGACACTGCCGAGAGCGACGATATTCCGCCGTGGTTGCGCAGCCTTGCCCATTATGAATGGGTGGAACTGGCGTTGGCAGTTTCCGAGGCGGCGGTTTCTGCATCGGACCGGATCAGTCCGCAAGGGGACTTGCTGGCGGGGCGGCCGGTACTGGCACCGACACTGCTGCTGCTTTCCTATCCCTACGCGGTACATCGCATCAGCCCGCGCCACAAGCCGGAACAGCCGGATGTGGAACCTACCCATATCCTGGCATTCAGGCGGGATATTGAAAGTAACCGCGATGAAGTCAAATTTATTGAATTGAATCCGGTCAGTGCCAGGCTGGTCGCCTTGCTGAGCGAGCGGCGCCATAGCGGAGCCGAAGCGCTGCGCATGATTGCGGCGGAAATGAACCATCCCAAGCCGGAGGTGGTGATGCAGGGTGGATTGCAGATCATGGAAAACCTGCGCCAAGAGCGGGCTATTTTAGGTGTGACAGGAAAATAAGGGGAAGTAACATGGGAAAGCTTTGCGGAATCTATTGCCGACTGGTGGGTGTTGCCGAAGCGCTGGCACCTATTGTTCCGCCGTTGGTGCTGCGGTTGGTATTGGCATGGGAGT
Organism: uncultured Methylophilaceae bacterium; assembly: GCA_964511385.1. Taxonomy (GTDB): domain Bacteria; phylum Pseudomonadota; class Gammaproteobacteria; order Burkholderiales; family Methylophilaceae; genus CAILHX01. The sequence goes on from CAZEFE010000001.1 coordinate 332,885, forward strand.
TCGGCGAGGCCGGTTTTGAGAAGTTGCATGGGGAAAACTGGTTTTTCGATGTGGAGTTTCCATTCCCATTCAATCTGCTCTCTCCTGAACTGAGCTGGCACATATCCACGTTTTTTGAACTGGCCGGCGCCGCAGCGCTGGTGCTGGGGCTGGCTACCCGGTTTTTCAGCGCATCGCTGATGGTGCTGACGGTGGTGGCCATTGCCGCCGTGCACTGGCCTGAGCAGTGGAATACGCTGTCCGAACTGCTGCGAGGCTACCGCTTTACCGACATGCGCGGTGATGGGTTCGGCAATTACAAGCTGCCGGCGTTGTATCTGTTCATGTTCCTGCCTTTGCTGCTTGGCGGTGCCGGCAAGATCAGTCTCGATGCCTGGCTCAACCGGCGTTGCCGCAGTACAAAAACGGCGTAATGGGAAATGTGCGCGGCTGGTTGCGAACGTTATTCTTGCGCGATGGTGATATACAGCAGGCTCAAGCGCGGTTAGTATGCGTCTGTGGCGCGTAGCTTGTTGAATAACCAATTGAAATGCGTGCAGAATATTACGGTCGATAAAGGCAGGGAGAAGCCGAGATGCGTTTGAACATTACACAGAAAATACTGGCCGGTTACCTGGCGGGTTTCGTGCTGTTGCTGGCATTTTCTGCACTGACATTGATCAATGGCCGCAGTATCGAGGCAACGACGACCACACTTGCGGATCAGAAATTGCCCGGGCTGATCGCCATGACCAGCCTCAAGAGCAGCTTTCAGAGCCAGAAGGCGCATTTGTACGAGTTTTATGCAACCACCGACAAAACCACGTTCGAGAAACGCTACAAGCAGGATGTGGCGGATGTAGAGGCGCAGTTGGCGTCTGCCAAAAAACTGCCGCAATTTGCTTCGCATGAAGCATCCTTGCGTGAAATGATCGAGCGCCAGCAAGCGCTGGTAAAGCGGTTTTCTGAAACCATGACAGCGTCGGATGTGGATTGGGACAAGGCCAGGGCAACCCTGGCGGAGTTCAGCACTGCCGCAGACGCAATAGGCGCATCGCTGGATGCCCTGGTCGGTGAAGGCGTCAAGCAAACGCTGGAGGATGCCAGCGCTTCGGAGAGCAAAGTCAACCAACTGATCACCGGCAGTGCTTTGCTGACGATAGTTATTTTCCTGGGCGTGATTTCCATTGCTGGCTTGACCACGCGGTATGTCACCGGCCCTCTGCGGCAAATGAGTGCCACGCTGGGTGAGATTGCCGCCAAGCGCGACCTGACACGCAGGCTGGAAAGCCACTCGGCGGATGAAGTGGGCGATATTGCCACCGCGGTGAACCATCTGCTGGCCGAGTTTCAGCAGCTTGCACGTACGCTTGATGCCACGGCGCAGGGGTTGGGCTCTACCGTCAATGCTTTGTCCGGCGTGGCGGATGCTACACGCACTGCGGTGCTGCTGCAAAATGAACAAATCCAGGCAATTGACGGCGGGGCCAGTGAAATTGCGGCCAAAGTCGGATTGATTGCCGACAAGGCTGGCCTGGCCGCGCAACAGGCGGGAAGTTCCGCGCAAACCTCGGCACAGGGCAAGCAGGTGGTTGCCAGCAGTCGCGATTCCATCGCCGGACTGGCGCGCGAAGTTGAGTCAACCGCCAACGTCATCGCGCAGTTGGAAGCGGATTCGCGTCAGGTGGGCAGTGTGCTGACCATCATTCGGGATATTGCCGACCAGACCAACTTGCTGGCATTGAATGCCGCGATTGAGGCTGCCCGCGCCGGTGAGGCGGGACGCGGGTTTGCCGTGGTGGCGGACGAGGTACGCAAGTTGTCGCAAAGCACCAGTAACGCAACCACCGAAATTGATCAGATCATGGCCAATCTGCGCAGAGTGGCGCAGGATGCCGCGGGTCTGATGCAGCAGGCGCACCAGCATGCGGAAAGCAGTGTGAGTGTGGCGCTCGAGGCTGAGGTCAAGTTGCAGAATATCCAGGAGGCTGCGCAGCAGATATTCGACGTCAATACCGAGATTGACGTGGTAACGCGGGATCACCAGGCTGAGGTTCAGGCCATTCGATCCAGGGTCGGGCAGATGGAGGCAGGCGCCGCGGCAACTGGGCAGCATGTCGATGCCTTGCGCAGTAGTGCTGGCGAGCTGGCGCAGCTGGCGCAAAACCTGCGGCAACAAATCAGCCTGATCAGGTTTTAGGCTGCTTGGATAGTCGCGAAAAAGCGGGTGCTGCCGCTCGGTTTTCCATATTTCGGTAAATAATTTCGCGACTTACGTTAATTTTCTGAAGATAAGCTTTATTTCGTAACTTTTCCCATGCTAGACTTTAGCATCCGTTGCATTTGGCGGCGCTGTAGATGCTGAGTTGGCGTGTGCGCTGATCGTGCGCCGCTACCGAATGCGACATATACCCTGACAGGGAAGAAAAACTAGATGAATGTCCAGAAATTTCATGGTTCCAGTTCACGGGAAGTAATGAAGCAGGTGAGAGAGGTGCTGGGCGATGATGCGCTGATCCTCTCGAACCGCAAGGTTGACGGCGGTGTGGAAGTGACAGCCGTCGCCGGTGACGACATGGATAGCCTGACCTATCGGAACCCGTCGCATCAGCCCGCGGTACCCGGAAAACGCAGCGGTGCCACGGCGTTTGGCGCAGAGGCAATAGCCGCTATCCTGAATCACCAGAGCGCCGCAGGCGACAGCCCCCAGCCTTCCGCAAAAGCGTCCGGCGCGTATGCGCAACAAGGCGACGAACCTCCGAGCAAAAAAGCACGTTCAACGATTGCCAGGGATAATCCTCCGAGCAACAAGCCGAGGGTGCCGCGCTGGGAAGTGCAGCCTGACCCGCAGGATATGGCACCGTCCGAAGCGGAGGCGTCGCCAGGTCTTGATTCTACGGTGGCGGGCATGGCGTTTGAGCTCAAGCACCTGCGCAGTTTGCTGGAGGGGCAGCTTTCCGGGTTTGCCTGGGGTGAGTTGGCTCGCCGCGACCCGATCAAGGCGGAACTGCTGCGCGCCATGTTTGGCGCAGGATTCAGTCCGGCATTGTCGCGCAAGCTGGTAGATGCCATGCCGCTGGGGTTGGATTTCGAAACCGGGATCAAGTGGCTGAAAGCTGCAATTACACATAATTTGCGTGTGGACGATTCCGGTGCGGACGTGATCGAGCGCGGCGGAGTTGTTGCCTTGGTGGGGCCCACCGGTGTCGGCAAGACCACGACGGTGGCCAAGTTGGCGGCACATGCGGTGCTTAGGTTTGGCGCATCCAATGTTGCGCTGCTATCCACGGACAGCTACCGCATCGGTGCGCATGAGCAACTGAAGATTTATGGGCGGATACTGAATGTGCCCGTGCATGCGGTTAAAGAAGACGCAGAACTCACCGAAACCCTGGCGGACCTGCAGCGCAGCCATCTGGTTCTGATTGATACCGTAGGCATGAGCCAGCGCGATCGCAATCTGCCGGAACAGATCAAGTTCCTGTGCGGTGATAATCGTCCGGTCAAGCGGCAGTTGCTGCTGCCGGCGACCGCTCAGGGCGTCACCCTGGACGATATTGTGCGGGCGCATGAAGGGGCTGGGTTGGATGGGTGCATTCTGACCAAGGTTGATGAGACCGTTTCGTTGGCTCCGGCGATCGATTGCCTGATTCGCCATGGGCTGCGGCTGCATTATGTGACCAACGGGCAGCGGGTTCCGGAAGATATTCGTACCGCGAATGCGGGTTATCTGGTGGACCGGGCGTTCAAGGGGCAATCCAGTGGTGCGATGCAGATGAGCCAGGACGAAATGGTGTTGCAGGGTGACTGGGCAAGCACGGGAGACTTGTTTGGCTAGGCAGGGGCCTGACCAGGCAGCTGGTCTGCGCCAGTTGTTTGCGGCTGACGCCGTCAGGGTTGTCGCCTTGCTCGGCAGCCAGAGCCAGAGCGTCGCCGCCGCGCTGGCGGTTGCGTTGGCGGGGCAGGGCGGCAAGGTGCTGCTGGTAGATGAGCAGCTTTGTGCCGGAACGACGCACCCCTTGCTGGATGGGGTGCTAGATGTCGATATCGGGTCTGTGCTCAGGGGCAAAAAAAACCTGAAAGACATACTGCTGACGGTTGCTGGTGTGACGCTGATGCCTGCCGATACGGAGCGCTTGTCACACAACACTGAAGCATCGCGCCTACGCTTGCTGGATTCTTTTCATGCGCTGGGCATCGGTTTTGATTTCGTTATTATTCATGCAGCGCCTGACATTCAGCGCCATGGTGTGGGGTTCGCCCTGGCGGCATCTGAAGTGATTGTGTTGTGTGATGAGAGCGACCAGGGCATCACGGTCGCCTATCGGCACATCAAAACATTGACACGGATGGGGGGCGACCGCCATTTCATGATGATGTTCCGGGGAGGAAACGAGGCCATTGCAAAAAGCTTGTTCCACAAACTAACCTCGGTGTGCAGCAGGTACTTGAATTTAAAGCCGGATTTTGCCTGCGTGTTGCCAACGGATCGTTTTTCTGCAGCGCAAACGTTAGAAATGTATGCGCTGGACATGACGCACTGGCCGGTGCCGGAAGAGGGCGATGGCCGTCGGTTTGAGGTGTTCATGTGCCGCTTGTTGAGTGCCACGGGTAGCAATCTGACGGCTGCATAGTGCGCGACATGTCTTATAGGTATGTGATGGAACGTTCGGCCAGTGACTACTCGTTATTGGTGAAGCGGATTGCTTATCAGCTTGCAGCAAGGCTGCCAGCCAGTGTACAGTTGGACGACCTGATACAAGCGGGCATGATAGGGTTGCTTGACGCGCTGAACCATTTTGATGAAACTCAAGGCGCGCAGTTTGAGACATATGCCTCGCAACGCATACGCGGCGCCATGCTGGATGAATTGCGCGAAATCGATTGGGTGCCGCGCTCGGTCAGGAAAAATGCGCGCGATATTGAGCGGGCTATCACCTTTTTACAGCAGCAGTTGGGATGCCCGCCGAGCGAGCAGGAAATTGCTAACCATATGGGGCTTGTGTTGCAGGAGTATCAGGCGATGCTCACAGATGCGCGTGGGCATCAACTGGTGTACTATGAAGACTTTCAGAATGAGAGTGATGAGCCGATAGAGCTCAATATCACGGATGGTCGCCCCGGACCGTTGGAGCTGATGCAGGACGACGGCATGAAGCAAGCTCTGGTGGGCGCGATAGAAGAGTTGCCTGAACGTGAAAGGATGGTCATGGCGATGTATTATCAGGAAGACCTCAATCTCAAGGAAGTCGGTGCGGTGCTGGGTGTGTCTGAATCCCGTGTGTGTCAGATACATACCCAGGCTGTGATGCGACTGCGTGCCAAGCTTAAAGACTGGATCGGACAATAAATATGAATAACTCCCGTTTAGACACGACTACATTCATCGGCATTTTTCTGGCGTTCGGCGCAATTCTTGGAGGCCAGATACTGGAAGGCGGACACGTTGGTTCGCTAATTCAGTTGACCGCATTCGTGATTGTGATTGGAGGAACGCTAGGCGCAACACTCATCCAGTTCAGCACGCCGGTTTTCATGTTGGGAATGCGTTTAACCAAGTGGGTGTTTTTCACGCCCAACATTGTCCTGACGGAAGTCATTGATCAGGTTGTTGGTTGGGGGAATACTGCCCGGCGCGGCGGTTTGCTTTCTCTGGAGCCGTTGCTGGAAGAAATGGATGATCCCTTCATGCGCAAAGGCTTGCAGATGTTGGTCGATGGCGCTGAGCCCGACAAGCTGCGCGAAATGATGGAAGTGGAGATGGAAGCGTATGACGAACACCATCGCCTGGCAGCGAAAGTGTGGGAATCTGCCGGCGGCTATTCGCCAACCATCGGTATTCTGGGTGCCGTGCTGGGCCTGATCCACGTGATGGAGAATCTTTCTGATCCGGCCAAACTGGGTGCCGGTATTGCCGTGGCTTTCGTTGCAACCGTGTACGGTGTGGGCGCCGCCAACCTGTTTTACCTGCCATTTGCCAACAAGATTCGCGCGGTCATTGGCCGTGAAATGGTCAAGCGTGCCATGGTGGTGGAAGGCTTGGTCGCCGTTGCCAATGGTGAAAATCCGCGTTTGATTGAAACGCGCCTACGTGGTTTTATCGCGTAACCAGATCAGCCACCGGTAACTATCATGGCCAAAAAAATAAAACACGACGATCATGAAAACCTGGAGCGCTGGCTGGTTTCCTACGCCGACTTCATCACCCTGATGTTTGCCTTGTTCGTGGTGCTGTACGCGCTTTCGAGCATCAATACCAGCAAGTATAAAGCGCTGGCGGAGTCGATCAGGGCATCGTTTACCTTTGAGCCTACACCAGCCAACCTGCCCAAGCCCCAAAGCACTTCCATGGGCGTGGCACCTGTCCAAATTGTTCAACAAAAACCCGATCTGGCTGCTGCAGAAGAGATGCACAGGCAACGGGAGACCATGAAGGAAATTGCGACTTCCGTGCAGGAGGCATTGCAATCGCTGGCCAAGGAAGGCAAGGTCAAAGTGACAGAAGTGCCCCAAGGCATCTCGATTGAAATTAATGCCAGCATCCTGTTCGATACCGCAAAAGCCGATCTCCACAAGGATTCTACCGAGGCGTTGAGTGCGGTTGCGAAGGTGCTGTCAGGTTATGACCATCAAATCCAGATCGAAGGCCACACGGATAACCTGCCGATCCGATCGATGGTGTTTCCGTCCAATTGGGAGCTTTCGGCTGCGCGTGCCGGCAGCGTGATCAGGTTGTTTGAAAGCAACGGCGTTGTTGGTTCAAGAATGGTCGCAGTGGGTTATGCCGATAAGCGTCCGGTAGACACCAATGAAACCGAGGTCAACCGCGCGCACAACCGCCGCGTCAATATCATGGTGCTCGCCCCCGGCAAGAACAAAGGGACACAGGGCAGCGGTTTATCGCCAGACGTCAGGGCTGCCGCTGTTCCGCAGGGATTAAAGACGGCTGCGCCGTAAAAGGGATTTGCAAAGGCATAAAAAAGCCCCTCGACGAAGGGGCTTTTTTTATGCCTGCAACAGCTAGGAGAAGTGTCATGCCTTTCCAATAATGCCGCGGACGTTTGCACTTTGTGGCGCAGCGCTCGGCTGGCCGGTTGGGCCATACAAATTGGCCTGGTTGACGGCCGTGAGGAGCGCGGACAGGGTTTGTTGCGTGTATTGCAGCCGTGTTTGTATCAGTTTGCCATTGACTTCATTCAAGTGCTGAATCTCTTTGGCCAACTTGAGCAAGGTATTCCACTGCGCAACCAATGGCTCGCTGGATTGGCTGAGCCATTGCGCAATGCCTTCCCGGCTATCGGCAAAACCAAGCGAGTTGATCAGGCGTGTGCGCTCTGCCGCAAGCTCGTTGAGCTTTTGCGCATGGACATCTTTGGACTCGGTGATTTCGGAAAGGGCGGTAGTATCGCCGCTGATCAAGGCTTCCTGCTCTGTCAGGAGCAGTGCCTTGAATTTGTTGAAGCCATCTATCTCTTCCGTCAGACCTGCAGCAATCAGTTTTTGGGTAGACGACACTTGTTGGGTCAAAACGTTATCCTTACTGCTTGAGGAGATCGCGTGCCGTTTCAATGAGTTTATCGGCAATGAGTTGCGTGTTGATCTGGAACTTTCCTTCACGGATTGCCTGTTTCACGGCGGCAACGCGCGCAGCATCAAAACCGGAGGACTGGAATGCTTCCGCCTCAAGCGCTTGCAGCTTGGAAGAGGTGTCAGAGAGGCTGACGCTGGTGCTGGAGACAGGGGCGCTCTTCTCGGCGCGAACCTGCTGACCGCCGACGCTTGGCAACGACGTGCTAAGTGAGGAACTGTCGATTTTCATGATATACCTCTATTAAAACTAGTCTGTACAGCCCAGTTAGCGGCAACACATTGCAGAACTTTAGCAAATTCCTGATAGTTATTAATAAATTCCCTGAAATTATGGAAATAATTTGCCGGGGTTCAGTATAGCGTGCGGATCGAAGGTTGTCTTGATTTTTTTCATTAACGACAAGGTGATAGCATCAATTTCACGATCGACGAAGGGGCGTTTCGCCATTCCGACGCCGTGTTCGCCGGAAAGCGTTCCATCCAGGCCCAGCACCAGGCCGAATACCTCGCCCAGGCAGGTTTCCGCGCGGTGCATTTCTTCCGGATCATCGGGATTCACCAGCAAATTGACATGGATGTTGCCATTGCCGGCATGGCCAAAATTGACATTGGCGATCTGAAAGCGTGCCGCCAGTTGTTCTATGCCGCCGAGCAGTTCGGGCAGGCGGGATACCGGCACGGCGACATCTTCGTTGATTTTTTTGGGAGCAACGTCGCGCAGCAGCGGGGAGAGCGCTTTGCGCGCGGCCCATAACGCTTTAGTGTCGTCAGCTTTTTTGGCTTCTATCAGGCCTTCCAGTTGGCAGGTCTGGAGGATGGCCTGGGTAGCTTCGGCGACTTCGCTTTCAGAGCCATCGACCTCGATCATCAGCAGGGCGCGCATGTTTTCCGGCAGCATGCCAGGATGCCGGCCACGAATCAGGTTGAGCGCGTTGTTGTCGAGGAACTCCAGCGCTGACGGGATAAACGGCTGCGCCATGATGGCGGCAATGGCATGAGCACAGCTCACGGTGTCGGCAAATTGCGCGGTAATGCCGCCGGTAGTACGTGGCAGCGGCGTCAGTTTCAGCGTGGCTTCGACAATGACGGCGAGCGTGCCTTCGGAGCCAACGATCAGGCGGGTCAGGTCGTAACCCACGACGCCCTTGGTGGTGTAGCAGCCGGTTTTGATCAGGTCGCCGGTGCCGGTCACGGCTTTTAATCCCAGCACATGGTCGCGTGCCACGCCATATTTGACGGCATGCGGCCCGGCTGCGCAGGTGGCAAGATTGCCGCCAACGCTGCAATAAGGTGCGCTGGATGGATCAGGCGGCCAGAAAAACCCCGTGGGTTTCAGCGCATCCTGCAGATCCTGATTCAACACGCCGGGTTCGATGATGGCCATGCGATTGTCCGGATCCAGTTTCAGGATGCGGTTCATGCGTTCCAGTGACAGCGCGATGCCGCCTTGCTCCGGCACGCTGCCGCCCGCGGTGCCGGTGCCACGGCCGCGCGGTACCAGTGGGACGTGGTGCTGATGGCACAGTTTTACCACCGCTTGCACGTCTTCTGTCGTTTGTGGGAAAACCACAGCCAGCGGCGGCCGGAAATTACGCGAATTATCGTAAGCGTAAGCGTAACAATCCACCGGGTCGGTCAACAGGTTGTCGGCGCCGAACCGGGAACGCAGGGCGTTGAGGAAATCGGGAGGGAGTCCCTTGTGGGCAGAATCGGTCATCGGTTTGTTACTCGTACTTTAACCTTGCCAAGAATACCTCAAACATCGGGTCGATTCCCAGCATTACAGCGGTTGCTGCCAGTAGCGCGAGGCGATTTTGCGCCAACTGCGCACAGCAATGCCGCTGCTGCTGAAATCCAGCAGGATGGCGCCATCTGTGTCTGAGCGATAAATCCGGCTACCGGCTTGCCGATAGCGTGCCACGATTTCTTCTCGCGGATGGCCAAAGCGGTTGCGGTAACCTGTGGTGAAGATCGCAATCGAGGGATGTACTTGCGCGATGAACGCTGGCGTGGAAGAGGTTTTGCTGCCGTGGTGCGGAACCACCAGGACATCGCTGGCCAGTGCCCCGGATTGGGTTTCGGCCAGTCGTAATTCGGATGCACGCTCGATATCCGCCGGCAATAGCAGGCGGCCGAAGCGGCTGGTGATTTTCAGCACGCAGCCGCGCTCGTTGTCCTTCAGGCCGGTGTCCGCGTAGCTATCCAATTCCGGGGACAGTACATCGAACGCAACACCATCCCATTCCCAATGCTGCCCTGCGAAGCAGCGCCGTGGTTGCGGCGCAAACGGCAGGATTTCGTGCGGTGCCGGCAATGAAGAGGCAAACCACCGGGAGGGGATTTCCTGCAGCAACGAAATGGCGCCGCCGCTGTGGTCGCTGTCATCGTGGCTGACGATCATGCCGTCCAACCGGGAAATACCGACTGCCCGCAGGTAAGGTGCAACGATGCGGTTGCCGCTATCAGACTCGGCGCTGTAGCGCGGACCGGTGTCGTAGAGCAGGGCGTGCCTGGCCGTTTGCACCACCACCCCCAAGCCCTGGCCCACATCCAGCACGGAGACTGTCATGCTGCCGGGCGCAGGTGTACCCGGGGTGACAATAAACAGCGGTGCACAATACACCAGCCCCAGCCAGCGCGCAGGGAAGCTGCGTGGCAACAGCAGCCATAACACCCCCAGCAGCGCCAGGAGCAGCGTCCATACGGGCGGCAGTGCCTGCTGCCAGACGGCGTCTGGGAGTTCGCTCAGCGGCTGTAGCAACAGCATGCACCCATGCATGATCTGGTGCGCGACCAGCAGCGGAAAATCCAGGGGCAGCACGGCGCCTAACAAGGTGATTGGGGTGACGAGCAAGCTGACCAGCGGAATGGCAAATGCGTTGGCCAGCGGGGAAATCAGCGAGGTCTGCTGAAACAGCGCCAGCAGCAATGGCATCAGCCCCAGTGTGACGGCCCACTGGGTATGGATCGCCTCGCGCAGCCAGTGCGGGCGCTGCAACCGACCGCTGCTGGCATACAGGATCACCGCGACTGCGCCGAACGACAGCCAGAAACCCGGCGCCATGACTGCCCACGGGTCCAGCAGCGTGGTGAAGGCCAGCGCCCAAGCCAGGATCAGCGAAGGAGCAATGTTGCGCCCCCACCACAACGCTGCAGCGACTACCATCAACATGTACACGGTGCGCTGGGCAGGGATGGCGAATCCGGCAATCAGTGCATAAGCCAGCGCCGTTGCCATGCCGGCCAATACGGCTGCCTTGCGTGCGGGCAGCAGCAACGGCAGCCGTTGCGATCGTCGCCACATAGCTTGCACCAGCGCAAACAGCAGCCCCGAAATCATGGTGATATGCAGCCCGGAAATGCTGATCAGGTGGATGACTCCGGTGCGCTGGAAGATGCGCCAGTCGGCACGCGTGATGCCGCTGTCATCACCAATCGCCAGCGCCCGCAGCACCGGCTCATAAGGCTGGTTCCTCAGCACATCCTGAATATGGTCGCGCATGTTTTCGCGCATCTGTTCCACCCAGTAACCCGGCTGGTTGACCCGCGTGCGCAAGCGCTGGTTGCCAGCATCCTTGCGGATATAGCCGGTAGCGCGGATATTGCGTTCCAGCGCCCAGGCTTCGAAGTCGAAGCCGTGCGGATTAGCAGTGCCGTGCGGGTGTTTCAGCCGGATTGTGAGTTGCCAGCGTTCGCCGGCGCGGAACAATGGGTTACTGACGTGCTGGGAGCTGCGGCCAAGGCCAACGGTGTAGAACGTTAGTGAAATCCGTGCCGGTACGTGAACTGCCGGGGTGAGCGTTTGCTCAACGTCAAACACAAAGCGCTGGCCGCGCTCCTGCGCCTGCGGCAGGCTCGCAACCACGCCGATGACTTGAATGTCCTTGCCTTCCCAACCCGGCGTTAGCGCATCGGCCAATCGGTATTGCGCCATGGCCGCCGCCCAGTAAAAGCCGGCAAATGCTGCCAGGGGAACCAGCACCATGATCCGCGCCAGCGCATGGTGGCGCAGCCAGTGCAGCAGGAATATCGCGGGGATGAGCGCCAGTGCCCAGATCAGGGGTGGCAGCACCGGCTGCTGTTGCAGAAACCACGCGCCAAGGACAAAAGCAAGCAGCGCGGCTAGCATGGGAGAATCTGCCTGGTCGGTCAGGCAGGCGCCAGCTTGCCGTCCGCGAGATGCAGCACCCGCCCCATGCGCGCGGCCAGGTCAAGGTCGTGCGTGACCACCACAAAGCTGGTATTCAGGCTGGCGTTGAGCTCCAGCATCAGGTCGAACACCGCGGCCGCAGTGGTGCGATCCAGGTTGCCGGTGGGCTCGTCGGCCAGTACGCATTGCGGTTGCGTCACCAGCGCCCGCGCCACTGCCGCGCGCTGGCGCTCGCCGCCGGATAATTCGCCGGGCATGTGCTCCAGCCGGTGTCCCAGCCCTACGCGCTGCAAAATGGCGGCCGCGGTTTGCAGCGCTTCGGTGCGCTCCATGCGGCGCACCAGCAGCGGCAAAGCCACGTTTTCCAGCGCGGTAAACTCGGGCAGCAGGTGGTGGAACTGGTAGATAAACCCCAGCGACTGGTTGCGCAGTTCGCCGCGCCGGGTTTCCGAGAGCGACTGCAACGGTTGTCCCAGGATGCTGACTTCACCAGAGGTTGGTGTATCCAGCCCGCCCAGCAGGTGTAACAGCGTGCTTTTGCCGGAGCCGGAGGCGCCGACGATGGCAACTTGTTCGCCGGCAGCAATTTCCAGGGTGATACCGGTGAGCACCGCCACATCGAGGCCGGAATAGGTTTTGTGCAGATCGCGGCAGACCAGGATGTTACTCATAACGCAACGCCTCCGCCGGGTTGATGTTGGCGGCTTTCCAGCTCGGGTATAGCGTTGCCAGCAGCGACAGCAGCAGCGACACCAGCGTGATGGTGGTTACGTCTGCCCATTGCAGCTGCGATGGCAGTTCGCTGATGTAATAAATTTCCTTGGACAGGAAGCTCACCCCGAACAGGTGTTCGATAAACGGCACGATGGTGCTGATATTCAGCGCCACTAATACGCCCAGCACCGCGCCGAGCAGGGTGCCGATAAAGCCGATGGCAGCACCCTGCACAATGAAGATTTTCATGATGCTGTTGGGCGATGCGCCCAAGGTGCGCAGGATGGCGATGTCGGCGCGCTTGTCGGTGACCGCCATCACCAGCGTAGACACGATGTTGAACGCGGCCACGGCTACGATCAGCGTCAAAATCACGAACATCACCCGCTTTTCCATCTGCACCGCGCGAAAGAAGTTGGCGTGCTGCTGCGTCCAGTCGTCCACGTAATAGGCGCCAAAACCAGCCAGTTGGCGCGCCAGGTCACGCGCAATCTGCGGCGCGTCATCCAGGTTGGCCAGCTTCAGGCGTACGCCGGAAACCTTGTCGCCCATGCGGTACAGTTTGGCGGCGTCATCCAGGTGGATCAGCGCCAGCGAGGCATCGTATTCATACATGCCGATCTGGAAAATGCCCACCACCTTGAACTGCTTCAGGCGGGGCACAACGCCGGTCGGTGTGAACTGCCCCTGCGGCGCCATCAGCACCACCTTGTCGCCCAGGCTGACGCTCAATGACTGCGCCAATTCGGCGCCCAGCACAATGCCGAACTCGCCGGCTTTCAGGTCGGTCAGCTTGCCGGCTTTCATTTTGTCGCCGATGTCGGCGACCCGGTCTTCCTCGGTGGGCAGAATGCCGCGAATGATGCTGCCTTGCACCGCCTGACCGAACGACAACATGCCCTGCGCCATGATGTAAGGCGCGGCGGCGGTCACCTGCTTTGATCCCTGGGCAAACTTCACCATGCCCGGCCAGTTGCTCAGGCCGTCGCTACCGCTGCTGATCTGGATGTGCGATGCCACGCCCAGAATCCGCGTGCGCAGTTCGTGCTGAAAACCGTTCATCACCGACAGCACCACAATCAGCGCCGCCACGCCGAGCGCGATGCCGACCATGGACGTGAGCGAGATGAAGGAGATGAAATGGTTGCGGCGCTTGGCGCGGGTGTAACGCAGGCCGATAAAAAGTTCGTAAGGCATGCGGCATTCTAGCCTGAATTGAAACGACCGGGCATGGCCTTTGCGGCAACTGGCCGCCGCCCCTGGGGCAAGGGCGGCGGTTGGCACAGGTTTTGACTTACTTGGCGGCTTTCAGGTCAACCAAGCGGTTCAGGTTGGAAAGCGAGATCAGGTGGGCGTAGATCAGCGCCAGTTCGCCGCTGCTGAACAGCTCATGCACTTTGCCGGCATCCAGCTTGTGCAGTTTTTCTTCATTGACCACATAAAAGCCGCGTACCAGGAATTCCCGGCCATCCTTGATTTCGGCCTTGAGGTTTTTTTCTTCCAGCAGATCCAGCGCGTGCAGCTTGGCGGCAAATGCGTTGGTGAGTTGCGCGTCGCGATGGAAGTTGGTCACGAATTGGATCATGCCCTTGAGAAACTCGGATTCGCCGTTTGCATCGAACAACGGCGTACCTTCGGTTTCGTTGAAGCCGGGGAACTCACTATCCACGCACAGCGTGAACTGATCCTTACTGGTTTCGGCCAGGATGAACGGGTAGCGGCGGATGAAGGCAGGAACATACCGGGCCTTCCATGCGCCATCGGCCTCGACATACAAATTTTCACCGGCGGCCAGCCCCAGCAGCAGCATGGGTTGGAAATCCGCGGTGCCTTGCTCCGATTTGACGAAAACGATGGGGTACTCCTTGGCGGCTTCGATAAACTCCGTCGGCAGCAGCGGGACGGTTTGCAGGTCGGCGGTGAAGCTCAGATCGGTAATCAGCTTGAGTTTGTGATTGCGATGGGTGTCTTTGTTCAGTGCTACGAATTTCTGATAAATAGCCATTTTTTGTTGGGTTCCGTGCAAGTTAGACCGGGATGATGGTAACGCCTTAACTGCACGCTGTTCAAGAAAAAAATACAACCGGAAATGGACGAGGGGTGATCTGTTAGAATAGTCGCCATGTTTACCGGAATCATTCAAGCTGTTGGTCGGATTGAAACCGTTGCGCCGCACGGCGATGACGTACGCTTGTGCATCGCTGCCGAGGCGCTGGGGTTGGCCGATGTGGCACTGGGCGACAGCATTGCCGTGAACGGCGTCTGCCTGACGGTGATTGCGCATGACGAAAGTATTTTTGAAGTGCATGTTTCGGCTGAAACACTGCGCTGTACCGCGGGGCTGGGGCATCCAGGGGATGTCAACCTGGAAAAGGCCATGCGCCTGGCGGACCGGCTGGGCGGCCACCTGGTCAGCGGGCATGTGGATGGCGTTGGCCATGTCACGCGCTTCGAAACCGTCAGCGATTGCACGACGCTGGCGGTGCGTGCGCCCCATGCGCTATCGCGCTATATCGCACAAAAAGGTTCGATCACAGTGAACGGCGTGAGCCTGACGGTCAACAGCATCGTAGGCGACGAATTTCTGGTAAACCTGATTCCACACACTTTGCAGGTGACTACCCTGAAGCATTTGCAGCCCGGCAGCGCGGTCAACCTGGAAGTGGATCTGATCGCGCGTTATGTAGACAGGATGCAGCAATGGGAAACCGAGACGAGTTCATCAACCAAGGCCGTGCCATGAGCGGAATCGCGCCGATCGCCGAGATCATCGCCGACATCCGCGCCGGCAGGATGGTGCTGCTGGTGGATGAGGAAGACCGGGAGAACGAAGGCGATCTGGTGCTGGCGGCGGAATTCGTGACACCGGAGCACATCAATTTCATGGCCAAACATGGCCGCGGGCTGATTTGCCTGACGTTGACGCAGGCGCGCTGCCAGGCCCTGAACCTGCCGCAGATGGTCAAGCGTAACGGCACCAAGCTGGGCACTAATTTTACCGCCTCGATCGAGGCCGCGGAGGGTGTCACCACCGGCATCTCGGCGGCTGACCGCGCGCATACCATCAAGACAGCGGTGGCCAAACAGGCCAGGCCGGAAGATATTGTCAGCCCCGGCCATGTGTTCCCGCTGATGGCGCAAAACGGTGGCGTGCTGGTGCGTGCCGGGCATACCGAGGCCGGTTGCGATCTGGCGGCGCTGGCGGGGCTGGAGCCGGCCGCCGTGATCTGCGAAATCCTCAAGGATGACGGCAGCATGGCGCGCTTGCCGGACCTGATGGAATTCGCGGCCGTGCACGGGCTGAAGATCGGCGCGATAGCCGACCTGATTCATTACCGCAGTGAAAATGAACGGCTGGTGGAACGCGCCGCGGAAAGAGTCGTCCAAACACCATATGGCCCATTCAAGCTGATTGCGTACCATGACAAGGTGGGCGACGAAACGCATCTGGCGCTGGTCAAGGGCGAGCCCCGGCCAGACCAGGAAACGCTGGTGCGGGTGCACCAGCCGCTGTCGGTATTCGACTTGATCGACCACTCCAGCAGCACGCACTCCTGGAGCGTGTATAAAGCGATGGAAGCCATGCGCACTGTGGATACCGGGGTGATTGTGCTGCTGCGCGGCCCGGAAACGGGCGAGCAGTTGATCGAACGCATCCGGCATGCCGATGAAGCAGTGCGCGTTCGGCAGGATTTGCGCGACTACGGCATTGGTTCGCAAATCCTGAGAGATATCGGCGTCGGCAAGATGCGCCTGCTGGCGGTGCCGAGGAAAATGCCGAGCATGGCTGGTTTCGGGCTGGAAGTGACGGGTTTTCTGGAAACCCGAGGATAAAGAGTGAGACAATAGCACCGTGGACAACGTAAACCTGACCGGTCATTTCCTGATCGCCATGCCGGCGATGGAAGACCCGCATTTTGCCCGGTCGCTGGCCTATATTTGCGAACACAACGACAAAGGCGCGCTGGGCATCATCATCAATCGTCCGCTGGAAATGAAACTGAACGACCTGTTCGGGCAGATCAACGTGGAAGCCGGCCTGCAGCCATTCCCTGACGATCATGTGTATTTCGGCGGTCCGGTGCAGACCGACCGCGGTTTTGTGCTGCATCAGCCGGTGGGCACCTGGCAATCCACCATCGCCGTCAGCGGCGACACGGCGTTGACCACGTCAAAAGACATTCTCGAGGCCACTGCCCGCGGCCAGGGCCCGGAGCGTATGCTGGTGAGCCTGGGCTATGCGGGCTGGGCGGCCGGCCAGTTGGAGCAGGAACTGGCGCAAAACGCCTGGTTGACGGTAGAGGCTTCCGACGCTGTGCTGTTCGACCTGCCAGCCGACCAACGGGTGGGTGCCGCCATGAACCTGCTGGGTATCAACTTTGCTAACTTTGCCGAACAGGCGGGACATGCGTGAGCACTGTGAGGGGTGACCAGTGATGGGGGACGAAGCGCTAACCGGCGTACCGCCCCATCACCCATCCCCCGTCACTCATCATCTGCCGCGCCATGGCGCGGTACTCGCCTTCGATTTTGGCGAACAGCGTATCGGCGTGGCGGTGGGCGACTGGGAAGTCGGCATCGCGCATCCGTTGCAAACCATTGACGATGAAAGCAATGACACCCGCTTCAACATCATCGGCCAGTTGATCGGCGAATGGAAACCATCACAACTGGTGGTGGGGTTGCCTTCCTACATGGACGGTACCGAGCACGAACTGAGCCGGCTGTGCCGCCGCTTTGCGCGCCGGCTGGAAGGCCGCTTCAACCTGCCGGCCATACTGGTGGACGAACGCCTGACCTCGCAGGAAGCCAGCCGGACGCTGCACGATGCCGGTGTGCACGGCCGCAGCCAGAAAGCGGTATTGGATCAGGTCGCCGCACAACGTATACTGCAAAGCTACTTCGATGCACAAGGCAAAGGCCATTCCTGACATCATGACGACCGCCGCACTCCCTGATGCCGAACACCTGCTGGACACCCTGGCCGGGCAGATACGCCCTTTGCTGGACGACGATACCGCGCTAGTGGGTATTTACAGTGGGGGTGCCTGGCTGGCGGAGCGCCTGCAGCAGAAACTGGGCGGGGATATCCCGTTGGGCACGCTGGACATTTCGTTTTACCGCGACGATTTCAGCCGCATCGGCCTGCATCCGCAGATCAAGCCGTCCAACATTCCATTTGATGTCGAAGGCCGCCATGTCGTGCTGGTGGACGATGTGCTGTACACCGGCCGCACCGTGCGCGCGGCCATGAACGAACTGTTCGACTATGGCCGTCCGGCAAAAATTACGCTGGCGGTACTGGTGGATCGTGGCGAGCGCGAATTGCCAGTGAATGCGCAAGCGGTGGGCGCAACCATCGCGCTGCGCAAAGGACAAAACCTCGAACTGCTGCGCGACGCCGCAGGGCGCTTGAGCCTGAAACTGATAGAAGCCAATTGAACTGGAACCATGACGTTTAACCCCCAACTCAACAAACACGGCGAACTGACCCACTTGCTCTCGATCGAGGGGCTTTCCGCCGCCATTCTCCGCAACATTCTGGATACCGCGGAATCCTTTGTCGGCGTCGCGGAACGGGAAGTGAAAAAAGTCCCGCTGCTGCGCGGCAAAACGGTGTGCAACATCTTTTTCGAAAACAGCACCCGCACCCGCACCACCTTTGAAATCGCCGCCAAGCGCCTGTCGGCCGACGTGCTCAACCTGAATGTCGGCACCTCGTCGCAATCCAAGGGCGAAACCATCCTCGACACCGTGGACAACCTGATCGCCATGCATGCCGACATGTTCGTGGTGCGGCACAGCCAGTCCGGCGCGGCGCATTTCATCGCCGGCCATGTGCCGCCGCATATCCACGTGATCAACGCCGGCGACGGCCGCCATGCGCACCCGACGCAAGGCCTGCTGGACGTGTTCACCATCCGCCGCTACAAGCCGGAGATGCACAACCTGCGCGTAGCGATTGTCGGCGACGTGCTGCACTCGCGCGTGGCCCGCTCCGAAATCCACGCCCTGACCACGCTGGGCGTGCCGGAAGTGCGCGTGATTGCACCCAAGACCCTGTTGCCGCAAGACGTCGAGCGCCTTGGCGTGCAGGTCTACCACGATATGCACGAAGGACTGAAAGGCGTGGACGTGGTCATGATGCTGCGTTTGCAGAACGAGCGCATGAGCGGCGCCTTGCTGCCATCGGCGCAGGAATATTTCAAATGTTACGGCCTGACCCAGGAAAAACTGGCGCTGGCCAAACCGGATGCCATCGTCATGCACCCGGGGCCGATGAACCGCGGCGTGGAGATCGACTCCGCCGTGGCCGACGGCAGCCAGTCGGTGATCCTGCCGCAGGTCACGTACGGCATTGCCGTGCGCATGGCGGTGATGAGCATTTTGGCAGGGACCACAGAATGAAAATCCACATCAAGAACGGTCACCTGATCGACCCTCGCAACAACCAGGATTCCCGGCGTGACGTGTTTATTGCCGCCGGAAAAATCGTGGCGCTGGGCGATGCCCCGGACGGATTTGTTGCCAACCAGACGATAGACGCCACCGGCCTGGTGGTCTGCCCCGGCCTGGTGGATTTGTCCGCACGGTTGCGCGAGCCCGGTTTCGAATACAAAGCCACGTTGGAAAGCGAACTGCAAGCCGCCGCCGCAGGCGGGGTAACCAGCCTGGCCTGCCCGCCGGACACCGACCCGCCGCTGGACGAGCCCGGGCTGGTGGAAATGCTCAAGCACCGCGCCAAGATGCTCAATCTGGCGCATGTGTATCCGCTGGGGGCGCTGACCCGGCAGTTGCAAGGCAAGAACCTGACGGAAATGTGCGAATTGCGCGATGCCGGCTGCGTCGGCTTTGCGCAGGCGGACGCGGCGCTGACCGATACCCAGGTGTTATGGCGCGCCCTGCAGTATGCCTCGACCTTTGGCTTTACCGTCTGGTTGCGGCCCGAAGATGCTTACCTGGCCAAGGGCGGCGTGGCCAACGACGGCGAAGTGTCGGCGCGGCTGGGCTTGCAAGGCATTCCGGCGAGTGCCGAGGCGATTGCCCTGGCCACGATACTGCGCCTGGCCCGCGAAACCGGCGCCAGGGTGCATATTTGCCGCCTGTCCACGCGTGAAGGCGTGGACATGGTGCGCCAGGCTAAGCAGGACGGCCTGGCGGTGAGCTGCGACATTGCCGCAACGCATCTGCACCTGACTGAGCACGACATCGGCTTCTTCAATGCGCATTGCCACCTGCGCCCGCCGCTGAGGACGCAACGCGACCGCGATGCATTGCGCGCCGGTGTGGCGGATGGCACGGTGGACGCCATCTGCTCCGACCATACGCCGGTGGATGACGATGCCAAACTGGCACCGTTTGCCGAGAGCGAACCGGGAGCCAGCGGCCTGGAACTGCTGTTGCCGCTGACGCTGAAATGGGCGGCGGAAAGCGGTGCCGCGCTACCGCAGGCGATTGCGCGGGTGACCAGCATCCCGGCGCAGGTGCTGGGCATCAATGCGGGGCACCTGAGCGTGGGTGCGACGGCCGATGTCTGCGTGTTTGACCCGCAGGCCTATTGGCGGGTCACGCCGGCAGCATTGCGCAGTTCGGGCAAGAACACACCGTTCCTGGGCATGGAATTACCCGGCAGCGTCCGGTGGACGCTGGTGGCCGGGCAAACCGTTTTTCAGCCTGGCTAAAGTTGTAAGGATTCAGCGGTTAGCCGCGACCAAAGAGTGTCTCTATCACTGTTGAAAGTTGACCGCCATGCATCCGGATTCCTGCTCGTGCCCCTCCAGTTTTTCGCGCCGTCGATTCATGGCGGGCGCTGCCGCACTGCCCATATTGCTCGGCCTGCCGGGACGGGTATTTGCCGCTACGCAAATCCACCAGTTGCAAGGCCGCGTTTATATCAACAATCGTCCGGCGCGGCCGGATACGCCGATTTCCCCAGGTAGCAAGATCGAGGTGTTGCAGGGCGCTCAACTGACTTTCAGCCTGGGTGGGGATGCTTTCCTGCTGCGGCCGGGTACAACGCTGGAAATCGCTCCGGGTGATGGTATAGTGGCGGGCGGTTTGCGCCTGGTGACGGGTGCTTTGCTGGCGGTTTTTGATAAACGTCGCCAGCCGGTGAGCGTTACCACCGAAGTTGCCACCATAGGCATACGCGGAACCGCCATTTACCTGGATTTGCAGCCGCATACGCTGTACGGCTGCACCTGTTATGGCGAAACCGATGTGCATATCACGGGGACAGAGATGACCGAACGCATCAGCGCCACGCATCATCATCCTTATGAGGTTGCACCGGGGGATGACATGGTGATGGCGATGACCCCCATGCCGGTAAAGAATCATACCGACGATGAACTGCGTATGCTGGAAGGATACGTCGGACGCAAACCCGAATTCGATAAATAACGCCGCGCCTGCCAGCAGGACGTGGCGGGCATAACTATGGGAGAGGTTGTTTCATGGCGTTATTCAGTAACAAGAAAGAGCTTGCCGCGCTTCAGGCGCAACTTGCAGCGGCGGAGCGCAGGGTAGAAGAAAAAGAAGTGCAAATCGCCGGCCTGCAACAGCGCCTGGCCGAGTCGGACGCAGCGTTCGCCACACTGCAAAACGAACATAAAAAGCTGGAGGGCACCATCCACAACCTCCAGAATTTCAGCAAATCCCTTTTTGACGTGCAAGCCAGCCTGTCCAAACTGGCCAACAACATGCGTAGCGAGAAAGATCGCGCGGTGGAGGCACAGGGCGTGTCGCTCACCAGCAGCGATGCCATCGAGCGCATTTCGCGCAATCTTTCCGAGTTGGCTAGTTCGTCATTCCAGACGGCGCAGCAGGTCGGGTCGCTGGACCATTTGTCGCAGGAAATTATCGGCGTGGTGGGCTTGATCAAGGAAATTGCCGATCAGACCAACCTGCTGGCGCTGAATGCTTCCATTGAAGCGGCGCGCGCAGGAGAAAGCGGGCGCGGTTTCGCCGTGGTGGCGGATGAGGTGCGCAAGCTGGCGGAGAGAACCGCCAAAGCCACTACCGATATTTCTGCGCTGGTGGATTCCATCCGCACCAACAGCGGCAAGAGCAGCACACAAATGAGCAGCCTGGCCGAGCAGTCCAGGGCGTATAGCGACGAAGGGCAGCAGGCGACCGGCACCATGCGTGAACTGATGCGGCTTTCCGTCAGCATGGAGCAGGTGATTGCCGCATCGGCGTTACGCAGCTTTTGCGAACTGGCCAAGATTGACCACCTGATCTACAAATTTGAACTTTACCGGGTGATCTTCGGCTTATCGCAGAAACCCGCCAGCGAGTTTGCCCAGCACACGCAATGCCGGCTGGGTAAGTGGTATTACGAAGGTGAAGGCCGGGCCTGTTTCTCGCAGCTGCCGGGGTATCGTGAAATCGAGGATCCGCACAAAATCGTCCATCAATCCGCCATTGCGGCCCTGGCTGCGCATGCGGATGGCAATGTGGACGTCATGCTGCAGAATGTGGGGAAAATGGAGGAAGCCAGCCTGAACGTGCTGGTCAACCTGGAAAAAATGGCGGAAAGCGGCGAACTGACGCCCGACCTGTTGTGTACGCACTAGGCCTGTTCTAATCCAGGAAGGCGTCCTTGCTGACGGCCTTCATCCGGGCTTCGGCGGCGGTGATGACCTTTCGTTTCACCAGGTCCTGCAGGCACTGATCCAGCGTCTGCATGCCCATGGCCTGCCCGGTCTGGATCGCCGAGTACATCTGCGCAATCTTGGCCTCGCGGATCAGGTTGCGGATGGCTGCGGTGCCGATCATGATTTCATGCGCGGCCACGCGGCCAGTCCCGTCCGCCGTTTTGCACAGGGTTTGCGAAATCACCGCGCGCAGCGATTCCGACAGCATGGCGCGCACCATTTCCTTTTCCGCGGCAGGAAACACATCCACGATACGGTCTATGGTTTTTGCCGCAGACGAAGTGTGCAGCGTGCCGAACACCAGGTGGCCGGTTTCGGCGGCGGTTAATGCCAGGCGGATGGTTTCCAGGTCGCGCATTTCGCCCACCAGAATCACGTCCGGGTCCTCGCGCAGCGCCGATTTCAGCGCGCTGGAGAACGACTCGGTATGCGGCCCGACTTCGCGCTGGTTGATCAGGCAACGCTTGGATTCGTGCACGAATTCGATAGGGTCTTCCACCGTCAGGATATGGCCGTATTCCTGCTCGTTGATAAAATTCACCATCGCCGCCAGCGTGGTGGATTTACCGGAGCCGGTGGGGCCGGTCACCAGCACGATGCCGCGCGGGTTCTGGGCGATTTCCTTGAAAATGGGCGGGCACTTCAGTTCTTCCAGTGATAGCACCTTGGACGGGATCGTGCGCAGCACGGCGCCGGCGCCGCGGTTCTGGTTGAAGGCGTTGACGCGGAAACGCGCTAGGTCGGGAATTTCAATGGAAAAGTCGCATTCCAGGTGCTCGGCATAAACCTTGCGCTGGTGGTCGTTCATGATGCCGGTGATCATCGCATGCACTTCGCTGTGATCCAGCGGCGGCGCGTTGATGCGGCGCACGTCGCCGTGCACGCGTATCATCGGCGGCAAGCCTGACGAGAGATGCAGGTCCGATGCATTGTTCTGGACTGAAAATGCCAGCAAATCCGTGAGATCCATTCGTACACACCTGTATAATTTGCGCTGATTATGACAACAATAGCACAACGCTCGCAAGCAGTTTCAAGGCTGGTGACAGAAGCCGCGCTGGCCGCCGGCCGCACGCCGCAGCAAGTGCTGCTGCTGGCCGTCAGCAAAGCCCATCCGGCCGAGGCGATACGCGAGGCATGGCACGCCGGGCAGCACCAGTTCGGCGAAAATTATTTGCAGGAAGCGCTGGACAAACAGGCGTTGCTGGCCGACCTGCCCATCACCTGGCATTTCATCGGGCCGATCCAGAGCAACAAGACGCGGCCGATTGCGGAATCGTTTGCCTGGGTGCATGGCGTGGACCGCCTGAAAATCGCCCAGCGCCTGAGCGATGCGCGGCCGGCATCGCTGCCGCCGCTCAACATCTGCCTGCAGGTGAATGTCAGCGGCGAAGCCAGCAAAAGCGGCTGCCATCCGGACGAACTGCCCGTTTTGGCGGCGGCGGTGGCGCAATTGCCGCGACTGAAGCTGCGCGGGCTGATGGCCATCCCGGAGCCGACGGAAGACGTTGCCCTGCAACACCGGCAATTCGGCCTGCTGCGCCGGTTGCTGGAACAACTGAATCAACAGGGGTACGGTCTGGATACGTTATCCATGGGGATGTCGGAAGATTACGCGGTGGCGATCCGGGAGGGTGCAACCATCGTACGCATCGGTACGGCGATATTCGGCGCGAGACAGAAAAAGGAACATCATGAAAGTTAGTTTTATCGGCGGCGGCAATATGGCGCGCGCGTTGATCGTGGGGTTGACCGACAAGGGTTTTGCTCCAGACAGTATCACCATTGTTGAGTTGGATGAAGCCAGGCGCCTGCAACTGCAGCACGAGTTCGGCGTGTTTGTCAGCGACCAGTTGGCCGCTGCGGCGCAGGCCGACGTCATTGTGCTGGCGGTCAAGCCGCAGCAGTTGCGCGATGTCGCGATTTTCCTGAGTAGCCTGCTCAAAAACCAGCTGGTGGTCTCCATCGCCGCAGGTATCCGCACCCCCGACCTGGTGCGCTGGCTGGGCGGTTACGCAGCCGTGGTGCGGGTGATGCCCAATACACCGGCGCAAGTGCAAGCGGGGGTGTCGGCGCTGTTCGCCGCGCCGGGAACCACGGCGGAACAGCGCCAGCAGGCCGGCGAATTGCTGGCGGCAGTGGGCACCACGGTCTGGCTGGAATCCGAAGCGCAGATGGACGCCGTTACCGCCGTTTCCGGCAGCGGCCCGGCCTATATGTTCTATTTCCTCGAAGCCATGCAACAAGCCGGGGTGGAACTGGGGCTGGACGCCGGACAAACCCGCATCCTGGCGCTGCAAACCATGCTGGGCGCGGCCAAACTGGCCGCCGGCAGCCCCGAGGAATTCGCCACCTTGCGCGCGCAGGTTACCTCCAAGGGCGGCACCACCGAACAGGCCATCCTTGCCATGCAAGGCGCCGGCGTGAAAGAAAGCATCGTCAAGGCCATGCACGCCGCGGCAGCACGCTCGGCGGAGCTGGGTGATATGTTGGGAAAGGATTAACCATGACCGTTTTGAACAGCGCGCTGTATTTCGTCATTGAAACCCTGCTGGGCTTGCTTTCCATTGCCCTGCTGCTGCGCTTCTACCTGCAACTCACCAATGTGCCGTTCCACAACCCGGTTTCGCAGGCCGTAATCAAGGTCACGGCCTTTGCCGTGCGCCCGGCGCGGCGGGTGATCCCCTCCTGGCGCGGGCTGGATATTTCAACGATATTGCTGGCATACATCGCGCAACTGCTGCTACGGGTTGCCGGCCTGCTGCTGGACGGCTACCCCATCCTGGTGGCCACGTTGCATGTCTACCTGGCGATCCTGGGCCTGGCGCTGGTGTCGGTGGTCAAGGTCAGCGCCTATATTTTCCTCTATGCCACCGTCATCCAGGCCGTATTAAGCTGGATACAACCCTATAGCCCGGCCGCGCCGGTACTGGATCGCCTGACCCACCCGGTGCTGGCGCCGATCCGCCGCGTGCTGAAAAACACCGGCGGCATTGATTTTTCGCCGCTGGTGGCGTTTCTGCTGATCCAGGTGGCGATGATGGTGCTGCTGGGGCCGATCGAGCGGCAGTTGGCGGTGTTATTGTAGGAGGCGCTCGAAGGAAGTGGCCTTGGGGTGTGAGGGTGGGAAGCGACCTGTTTTAGTTAAAGCGGGCAGTAAAAACCGTCGGGGGTTGCCCGACAGCAAGTCACTTTCGTTTGCTTGCCCAAACGAAAGTAACCAAAGGAAAGGGCACCCTCCGCCACGCCGCCTGCGGCGGTTCCCTGCGCTGCTCGCCAAGCCGGGCGGGGAGCTAAACTCGGGCTGCGCCCTCAGACACCGCTCCCCGAAAACTCCCACCTTGGCTGTGCTGCTCGGCGGGGCAGAAGGGGAAAGCGTGGTGGTGACCGTGGGTAGGGCGTCAATAAGCAAAGCGCATTGCGCCCTATGCTTGCTCGACCGATGGGTTGGGGATGTTAGGTGTCGAATAATGTTGCATTGGCTTTTCTCTTTTGAAGCCAGGCTCCAGTAACAACGGCTGGCAACACAATAAACAAGCTCAAAAATAGATTGCCTGCAAAGAACGTACTGAACACTGCGCCCAAACACCCACAAATTAGTCCATGTAGCAAGGGCTGTGTCTTTGCCAACTTTGCTGTGACATAACCAGCGGCAAGGAAGCTAAGCATGCGAATGGCGAAAATAAAGAATACATACATAAATTCTATTGCTTGATTGCCGTCGCGGTACAAGTAAGAAGACAAAAATAAAGTGGTGAGAACCACACACAAGGCCGCAAGTATAAGTACAAATAGGCCAACGGCAATTGCGGAATACTTTATGTGCGAGAGCATCTCATCCCCAACTACATTTAGCCCTTACTTCAACGCCGCAAACACTTGGTCGCGGATGCTCTCAACCGAGCCCACGCCGGCAATTTTTACATGCTTGGGCGCACCAGGGGCGCCGGAGGTCGCCCAACTGGAGTAGTAGTCCACCAGCGGCTTGGTCTGGCTGTGGTAGACGTCCAGGCGTTTTTTCACGGTTTCTTCGGAGTCGTCGTCGCGCTGGATCAGGTCTTCGCCGGTGACATCGTCCTTGCCTTCCACCTTGGGCGGGTTGAATGTGATGTGGTAGGTGCGGCCGGAAGGCAGGTGGACGCGGCGGCCGCTCATGCGTTTGATGATTTCGGCGTCTGCCACGTCGATTTCCACCACGTAGTCGATGTTCACGCCGGCGGCTTTCATCGCTTCGGCTTGCGGGATGGTGCGGGGGAAGCCGTCGAACAGGAAGCCGTTGGCGCAGTCGGCTTCCTTGATGCGTTCCTTGACCAGGCCGATGATGATGTCGTCGGACACCAGGCCGCCTGCGTCCATGACTTTCTTGGCGGCTACGCCGAGTGGAGTGCCGGCCTTGACCGCGGCGCGCAGCATGTCGCCGGTGGAGATTTGCGGGATATTGAACTTTTCCTTGATGTAGTTGGCTTGGGTGCCTTTGCCGGCGCCGGGTGCGCCCAGAAGTATCAGTCTCATGTTGTTCTCCTCACTGGTTTTTGACGATTATATTTGGATGATTATATATGGTTGGCAATCGCCACAAATTGTGCCACGGAAAGATTTTCCGCGCGCAGTTGCGAATCGATGCCGAGCGCGGCAAACCCGGCGTCGTCCAGCAAGCCTTTCAGCGTATTGCGCAGGGTTTTGCGGCGTTGCGAGAACGCGGCGGCCACGATGGCGGCGAACTTTTTTTCGTCGTTTGCCACATGCGGCAGCACGGCATGCGGTAGAGCGCGGACAAATGCGGATTCGACCTTGGGCGCCGGGTCGAAGGCTTCTGGCGGCACGGTGAACAGGTATTCCATGTGCAGGCGGTATTGCAGCATCACCGACAGCCGCCCGTATTCCGGGGTGGAGGGGGCCGCCACCATGCGTTCCACCACTTCTTTTTGCAGCATGAAATGCATGTCGGTGATGTGTCGCACGTTTTCCAGCAGGTGGAACAATATCGGCGTGGAGATGTTATAGGGCAGGTTGCCGACCACACGTATCCGTCTCATCTCCGGGGCGCTCGCGGCGTTGGCTGCGTTGTCGGCTCCTCGCCGTACGGTTTGTACTGTCTCGTCGCCTCCGCCTTGCCGCCTTGCGATCATCCCCGGAGATGAAACGGATAAATCCAGTAGCGATGAAAAGTCAAACTTGAGTGCGTCTTGGTTGTGGATGGTAATTTTGTCGGCGGGGTAATGGCCCTGCATCCAGCTGACGATGTCCCGGTCCAGTTCCACCGCATGCAGGTGCTGCAAGGTATCGAGCAGCGGGTGCGTCAGCGCGCCCAGGCCGGGGCCGATTTCCGCCATCAGGTCATCGGGTTTCGGCGCAATGGCGCTGATACAGGCGCGGATGATGTCGGGGTCGGACAGGAAATTCTGGCCGAAGCGTTTGCGTGGGATGTGTTTCATCGGAAGCGGCGGATCAGTAGGTGAAACAGCCGCGAATGAGCTTTTCGGCCATCACCAGGATGCGCACGAACCAGCCCAGGAACAGCACCGTGACAACGATGGGAAACAGCGGGCCGGATACGTAATGACCGACCAGCGCCAGGGCAATGACGGAAGTCCCGATTAAGCCCAGGCTGGGGATGATGAGGCTTCTGAATTGCGTCTTCATTTGAATCACATCCTGCAGTTCTGCCAGCAGTGCCGTGTGGTTGGTTTGCAGTGTTTCGCTGGGGTTGCCGGGGATGCGCAGTTCTTCGTAGGCGCGCTCGTATTTGCGCGCGGTAATCAGCGCGGGGATTTCGGTGTTGACCCGCGCACGCGTGGTAATGGCAACCAGGTGATGCGCGAGTTCTTTCAACACCCGGTCGGCGATTTGCAGGCGGTACAGGACCAGGATGCCCAGCAGGGCAATGAACACGGCGGTGCACTGGGCGATGGTGCTGAGGGTGTAGTACAGGGTCTGTTCAGTCATGGTGTCAAGAGTACGTTAAATAAATGACTGCGCGGGCGAATTGCCGCGTTGCGCGGTGCTCGCCCACTCGCCTATCTGATAGATATGTCTCGTGTTCTGCGCTCCGTGCGCCTTGCACTTCATCCCGCTCGCTCATTTATTTAGCGCACTCTTCAGATTGTAGCAAGTTCAATCGCCAGTTCAATCGCCTTGAACAGGCTGCCGGGGTCGGCCTTGCCTGCGGCGGCCAGGTCAAGCGCGGTGCCGTGGTCAACCGAGGTGCGGATGATGGGCAGCCCCAGCGTGACGTTGACGCCGCCGCCGAAACTGGCGTGTTTGAGCACCGCCAGTCCCTGATCGTGATACATGGCCAGAAAGCAGTCGGTATGCTGAATGTTGCTTTGCGAAAACAGGGTGTCGGCGGGGAAAGGCCCGGAAATATCCATGCCCTCCGCGCGCAGTTTCTGCAGGACGGGGGTGATGACTTCGATTTCCTCGCGCCCCAGATGGCCGCCTTCGCCGGCATGCGGGTTGAGTCCGGCGACTTTGATATTGGGTCTGGCGATACGGAAGCGGTGAAGCAAATCCTGATGCAGGATGCGGATGATGCTTTCCAACCCGGGCTGGGTGATGGCGTCCGGCACGGCGCGCAACGGCATGTGGATGGTGGCCAGCGCCACCCGCATGCCGCCGCCGACCAGCATCATCACCACCTGCGGCGTGT
Organism: uncultured Methylophilaceae bacterium; assembly: GCA_964511385.1. Classification (GTDB taxonomy): domain Bacteria; phylum Pseudomonadota; class Gammaproteobacteria; order Burkholderiales; family Methylophilaceae; genus CAILHX01. The sequence continues at coordinate 361,626 of CAZEFE010000001.1, forward strand.
GGGTCAGTTCTGCCAGGAATTCGGTGTGTCCGGTGAACGGGATGCCGGCATCGTTGATCACGCCTTTATGCACCGGCGCGGTGACCAGCGCGTCGAACCGGCCGTTCAGGCAGCCTTGGGTGGCGTAAGTCAGGGTTTCCAGCACATACGGGCTGTTGGCGGGGTCGAGTTTCCCGGCGTGGCATGGGGCCTTGAGCGGAATGTGATGGATGTTGAGGTGTTGCAGCGGAACGCCAATGTCCCGCGCACGACCGGCCAGCAACTGGCGGTCGGCAATGATGGTGAGTTCCGCCGGAAAGGATTGTGCTGCCAGCAGGGCGCACAAGTCCGGGCCGATGCCCGCCGGTTCTCCGGCGGTAATGGCGATGCGGGGAAGGCGGGTGGTTTGCACTGCGACAGCTTAGTCCTTGTCTTCCAGGCGGTATTCGACATACGCCCGGTCGCGCAATTCGCGGATCCAGTCCTGGTAGGATTCTTCCGCCTTGCGCGCCTTGATTTCCTGCCTGGCCTTGAGCCTGGCCGCTTCCTTGCTCATATCCTGGGCGCGGCGTTCCAGCACCTGGATGATGTGCCAGCCAAAACGGGATTTGATCGGTGCGCTGATCTGTTGCGGTTGCAGTTCGTTCATCACTTTTTCGAACTCGGGGACGGTGTCGCCCGGGTTCAGCCAGCCCAAGTCGCCGCCTTTGTTGGCGGTACCGTCCTCGGAATACTGGCGCGCCAGTTCGGCAAAATTGCCGCCGTTGTCCAGGCGCTCCTTGATGTCATCCATGCGGCGCTTGGCATCGGCATCCGCAAGCACTTCGCTGGGTTTGATCAGGATATGCCGCGCCAGCGTTTGCTGGATGATGACAGGTGTGCCTCCGCCGCGCCGGTCCAGCATCTTCAGGATGTGGAAGCCGTTGGCGCTGCGCATAATCTTGCTGACTTCACCTGCTTTTAACGGCTTCAGGGCTTCCTGGAACAACTCGGGCAAGTCGGTCGGTTTTTTCCAGCCCAGTTTGCCGCCTTCCAGCGCGTTGGGGGCGTCGGAATAACCGGCGGAGATTTGCCCGAAATCGGCACCGTCATTCAGCTTTTTGAAGGCGTCTTCGGCCTTGGCACGCAGCTTCTGCAGTTCTTCAGGTGTGGACTGTTCCGGCACGCGCACCAGGATGTGACCGAGGTTGTATTCATCACCGGATTCCTGGCGTGAGCTTTTGGTGGTCAGCAGATTGTCGATTTCGGCTTCGGTGACGGTGACGCGGGCGTCAACTTCGCGCTCTTTCAGCCGCCCCAGGATAATTTCCCGGCGGATGTCCTCGCGGAATTTTCTGTAGTCCATGCCTTCGGCTTGCAGCGCGGTGCGGAATTCGGTCAGGCTCAATTTGTTCTGTTCCGCAATGCGTTCCATGGTCTTGTCCAACTGGACATCATCCACGCGCACCCCGGTTTGCGCCGCATATTGGAGCTGCATGCGGTCGGTAATCACCCGCTCCAGGATCTGCTTTTCCAGCACTTCGCGCGGCGGCAGCGGCGTACCCTGTTTTTCCAGTTGCTGGACAACCAGCTGGATGCGTTCGTCCAGTTCGCCGCGGGTGATGACATCGTTGTCGACCACGGCCACGATACGGTCGATCAATGCAACTTCCACCGCCTGCGCGGAAGTCGGCAGCAAGGGCAGCAGCAGGGACAGCATGCAGAAAAGTCTGGAAAAAGTAGCGTGAAGTTTCATATTCAAGGATTGACCATTGGAAGCTGGGAGCTGTTGATGTAGCCAGGGATGCTGCGTTTGAGCAGTTCCAGCGGGTTGGAGCCAATTTTGCTCAAGCCGGTGAGTTCGAGCTGCACATAAAATGCATAGACCGGTTTTGCCGTGGAGTTTGCGGCGGCGGTAGGCAGGCGGTGGAACACAAAGCGTCCGAGCCAGCAGCCTGCGTCATACTCGGCACCCGCCAGGAACTCGATCGGGCCGCTGACATCGTTGGTTTTCGGGTTGTCGCGCAACGAATAGTTGAGGCGACCGACGCCGTACCAGCCTCGGCTGAGCGGCCACTGTGCCGAGATGTCGATTTGCTCCAGCCCCAGGATGCCAACGTTGTCGGCATTGTAGCGGTAGCTGAGGTTGAGCAGCTTGCCGGTTTCCGGCTGGTAACGCGCCGTCAGGTTGGAACGCACCGTGGTATCGGTGTCGGTGTTGTACTGGTAGTTGGCGTCGGCACGCCAGCCGTTGCTGAGCTGCATGGATAATGCGGCGAGGAGGTCGGAGTGGTTGCTCGACCTGGGCACGCCTCCCGGCAATACCACTTTCTGGTCGCTGAGGTAAAAACGTTCGGCGATGGTGGCGGAAAGCCGCTGCGAGCCTGTCCTCTGGTCGATCATGCGGCTGGTCAGTGCCGCGGTGATCTGGTTGGCATCATTAACGCGATCGCCGCCGCTGAACTGGTTCTCGGAAAAAATGGTGCTCAGGTTGAGGTCGCTCAGGCCCGAGTCAAAAATGGGCAACCGGCTCTGGTCGGTGTTCGGGATGTAAACGTAGAACAACCGCGGTTCCAGGGTCTGTGTATAGCGGTTCTTGACCACGCGCATGTCGCGGTCGAAGAATATTCCGCTATCCACGCTGAAGGTGGGCAATACGCGCGTGTCGCTGTCGAAGGCGCCGCCGGTATTGCTCAGGGAATATTGGGTGAGGTGCATCCCGACTTTAGGGGTGATATACCCATAAGGCGCAACAAATGGAACGCTGATGCTGGGGTTGACAATCAGGCGGTTGCCCTCGACCGACGTGGGCGCGTTGGCGTGTTTTTCAAAGCGGACAAATTCGCTGTACAGGTTGGTGGTCGCCCATTCGAAATCCTCCAGTCCCGAAAGGGACAGTTGCGGGATTCTCTGGTACGGGAACGAGATGTTGTCCAGTGTCTGGTAGCGTTGCACCATGCTGGAAAAATGCCAGTTGCCGGTATCGTAGCGCGCGCTGAGCTGTTGCAGCAGGTTGACCCGGCTGGTGCTGAGCACGTTGGTGCTCATGTCGTTGAAGTACTGCCCGTCCGACACTTTTTCAAACTCGAGCCCGGTGGCCCAGCCATTACCGAATGAATAACCGTGGCTCAACTGCATGTAGTAGCGGTTGCTGCCGGTTTCGTCATCATTGGGCAACAGTTCGAGATAACTTTTCCCGCTGTAATGGTTGCCCAGGTAACGATGCTCCCCCGACACCTGCGTGCCACGGTTGCCCATGTAATTGACGGCGAGCGTCGCATCCATGTCCGGCGCGATGTTCCAGTAGTAGGGAACCGACAGCTCAACCCCATTTTTGGTGGAGGTGCCGAAGGTCGGCATCAGGAAGCCGGACTTGCGTTGGTTACTGAAAGGGAAGTCCATCCACGGGGTATAGAAGATGGGCACGCCTTTGAAATCCACCCGCGCATGGGTGGCGGTTGCCGTCTCGGCATGGTGGTCAACTTCCATTTCGCTGGTGTTTAGATACCAGTCATCGTTGCCCGCCGGGCAAGTGGTGTAGGTGGTTTTGGTCAGGCGCTCCTTGGTCGGGCCTTCAAAAAACAAGGCTTCGGCGCTGCCGCGGGAAGGGTTGGGGGTTCCTACGCCAAGATTGAAAACGGGCTTTTCCATGTGCCCGGTTCGATCTTCCATTTTGAGTTTTAGTTCAGGGCCGTCTGCAGTAATGTCTTTCTGTTTGACGTGCACGTTGCCGGTGGCATGGATTTCATCATTCAGGGTGTTGATAAAAATCTGGTCGCCCTTGACGTAATTGCCGTCCTGGTGGATTTCGGCATCGCCGAATATCCGCATTTCACGGCCCAGGTAAATCTCCATGCGCTGGCCATCGATAGTGGTGGTGCCGGGGACGATGCTGACCTCGCTGGAAATTTCCGGTGCTTCCGACGTATCGCCGTGCGCCGAGGTTGCCGTGCAGGCACCGGCGAGCATCAGCAGGCGTAGGGCAAAGCGCGTTTTCATGAGCAAAGTGTCATGCTGGAAATTAAGGGGCTAAAGGCCGTTTTTTATAGTGATAAAATCATCGGCGATTCTACTATAAAGCCATACCAAAAACCGCACCAATCTTGACTTGCAGGCGATTCGCCAGGGTTGCAGATTAGGTTTTTCTTATTTCTTCCAACAGGTTAAAATTGGAAGTTAATTTTCAATGTCACATTAGCCATCAGGAATCTCATTTTGCAGCGATTACAAGAAATCAACGAATGGTTAGCCCGGCTGTATCCCGGGCAAGTTATCACTACCGCGCCGGCCTCGGCGGATGCCAGCTTCCGTCGCTATTTCCGCGCGACGTTCAACAGCGGCGAAACACTGATTGTTATGGATGCCCCGCCGCAGCATGAAGACTGCACGCCGTTCATCCATGTGGCGCAGTTGTTTGCCGAAGCCGGCGTCAACGTCCCGCGCATCCTGGCGCAGGACCAGGCGCGGGGCTATTTGCTGCTGACCGACCTCGGCAATACCACTTATCTTTCGGTACTGGATGAGCACAATGCCGACAAGCTGTATCGCGAGGCCGGTGCGGCGCTGGTCAAGATCCAGTTGGCCAGCCGTCCGGGCGTGCTGCCGGAATACGACGAAGCCTTGCTGACGCGCGAAATGCAGCTGCTGCCGGACTGGTACATTGCCAAACACCTGGGTGTCGAACTGAATGCTGACCAGCAGCAGGTGCTGCAAAAAACCTTTGCCACGCTCAACCGCAATATCCTGGCGCAGCCACAAGTCTACGTGCACCGCGACTACCACTCGCGCAACCTGATGGTGTGCGACAACAACCCCGGTATCCTGGATTTCCAGGACGCGGTGTACGGCCCGATCACCTATGACCTGGTATCCCTGCTCAAGGACGCCTATATCCAGTGGGATGAGGAGCGCATCCTCGACTGGGCGATCCGCTACTGGGAGCAGGCGCGCAAGGCCGGGCTGCCGGTGCATGCCGATTTCGGCGAGTTCTACCGCGATTTCGAATGGATGGGCGCGCAACGTCACATCAAGGTGCTGGGCATCTTCGCCCGGCTCTACCATCGGGACGGCAAGGACGGCTACCTCAAGGACATGCCGCTGGTCATGGAATACCTGCGCAAGGCCTGCCAGCGCTACATTGAGCTGAAACCCCTGCTGCATCTGCTGGACGCGCTGGAAAACCGGCAGGTGCAGACCGGGCTGACGTTTTGAAGCACATTTTTCAAAATTCAGATTTTATGGATGAAGCGCAAGGCGCACGGAGCGCAGGGTCCGAAGACAGTACGATCAGTACGGCGAGGGGGCGAGCACCGCGCAACGCCGCGATTCGCCAGAAAAATGAATTTGGGAAGATGTGCGTATGAGGGCCATGATCTTGGCCGCAGGCCGCGGCGAACGCATGCGCCCGCTCACCGACCACACCCCCAAGCCGCTATTGCCCGTGGGCGGCAAGCCGCTCATCGTCTGGCATATCGAAAAACTGGCACAAGCCGGTTTCCGCGACATCGTCATCAACCACGCCCATCTGGGCAGTTTGATCGAAGCTGCGCTGGGTGACGGCCGCCAGTTCGGTGTCAGCATCCGGTATTCGCCGGAAGCCGAAGCGCTGGAAACCGCCGGCGGCATTGCCAATGCGTTGCCATTATTGGGTAACGAGCCATTCCTGGTGGTCAACGGCGACGTATTCTGCGATTACGATTTTGCCCGTATCCCCAAAACGCTGCCGACAAGCCGGTTGGCCTGGCTGGTGCTGGTGGATAACCCGGGACACAACAGCGGCGGCGATTTCGCGCTTGTTGATGACCAGGTGCAAAGTGATGGCGCGACGAAATGGACCTTCAGCGGCATCGGCGTGTATCGCCCGCAATTGTTCGACGCCGTGGCGCGCGGCAGCAAGGCCAAGCTGGCGCCGCTGTTAAGGGCGGCGATGGCGCAGGGGCAGGTGGGTGGGGAGTTGTTTGCGGGGCGGTGGCTGGATATTGGGACGCCGCAGAGGTTGGCGGAATTGGATGCGGAGTTGAAGGGGCGGTAGGGTGGGCAACTTGTTGCCCACGCGGTTAACTGCATTAAAACCAAAACCGCCGGCCTCGCCCGGCAGGCGAACCGATTTCTTTTGCTTGTCCAAAAGAAATCGGTGAAAGAAAAAGACACCCTCCGCCGCGTCGCCTACGGCGATCCCCTGCGCTGCTCGCCAAGCCGGGCGGGGAGCTAAACTCGGGCTGCGCCCTCAGACACCGCTCCCCGAAAGCTCCCGTCTTGGCTGTGCTGCTCGGCGCGGCAGAAGGGAAAATGGGAGGTGATTTAAACTTGGGTAGTAGGGTGCGGCATCCGCATCAAATGGTGCGTGGAACGCGCCTTACCTCGCTTTTCACGCCCCGCCTCGCATTTTTTGCTCGATAGATCGGAGCGTGTTTTGAATTTCTCGCTCTTTCAGTTCTGGGTCAATGTCCTGAATGTACTCAATAGCGGAAAAGTCATCGCCCCGTTTTCTATTCTGTGGTGGTTCAAGCGCCTCGATGAGAAGTGCTTCGAGGGTTGCGACAAGGCTGGCAAGCGATGTATTCAGCGTGGTTTCTCGAAGGCTGCCTTCTTGGGTTACGTCAAGTAGGCCAAACCATGAAAACCGATTCCAGCGACTGCCTAGACGGTCAACGGTGTGCTCAAAGAGGCGCTTACCAAGCGGGCGATCAATGGAACGCCCGACATACACCACGGTGTGGTGGTCGTAGAGGATGTAAATGCCTTTCTGTTTGCCAAAGTCAACTGGTTTGGAAAGGGCTTGTTGCTTCCCGTACATTTTGGGGTCGTTACGCCATACAACAAGGTCGCGTTGCCAATACATGCCAAAGGAGTGAATGATTGAGTCAGAGGACTCCACGTCCGATTCGGCCAGCGTTTCGAGTTTTTTCTTGTTCGCGGTTGAGGCTGGTACCTCAACCAATGCAGAAGGGGAGTTCTTGAGCGCAAATATGCCTTTCCCAACGCGAATAAAAGGCGATTTTCCCCCATCGTGCTTTATTGATGATGCCAGTTGCGCATTTACTGTTGCGGCAGGGGTTGCCCCGTCAGTCTCGTAGTAGCCGCGAGACAAGATTTGTTCGGAGATTTCCGTGTAATGCAATGGTGTGGCGGATTCTGCGAGCACCTTTTTTATGGCTTCTTTCCAGGATTTCTCCACTGTGTCCTCCGAAAAAACGAACGTAAAAAATGCATCGCCAACAGTGTATAACAAGACCAGCCAATAGCGTCATCGTCGCCACGCCCTATTTCGTTTCAATCGCGCCTTCATGCGCAATTAGCAGCGTATCTGTTAATCCACAAAAAATGCCGTGTTCCACCACGCCCGGGGTGGCGTTCAGCAGGGCGTCCAGCGCTTGGCTGTCTACGCGCACGTCAAACGCCATGTCCAGCACCAGGCTGCCGTGGGAGGTGATGGCGAGGCCGTCTTTGGCGGCGTTGGGGCGCAGGTCGCCGATGCCGCCAAGTTTTTCCAGTTGTGCTTTGACCAGGGCCCAGGCGAAGGGCATGACTTCCACCGGGATGGGGTATTTTTCGCCGATACGGCTGACCAGTTTGCTGCGGTCTATCATCACGACGAATTTATCACTGGCGCGCGCCAGCAGTTTTTCGCGCACCAGGTCGTAGCCGCGGCCTTTGAGCAGGGTGAGGTCGGGGGTGACTTCGTCGGCGCCGTCCACGTAGAGGTCCAGCCTGGTCAGGTGTTCGATGGCAACCAGGTTCAGCCCCAGTTCCCTGGCTTTGATGGTGCTCACGGTTGAGCTGGCGACGGTGGTGATGTTAAGGCCTTCTTCGCGTTGGCGGCGCGCCAGTTCCTGGATAAACAGGTTGGCGGTGGAGCCGGTGCCCAAGCCGACCACCATGCCGTCCTGTACCAGGCTGGCGGCGTGACGGGCGACGAGTTCTTTATCGTTCATGACAGGTCTCCTACGGGATGTATTGCGGCGGACAGTTCAACTCTACGCCGTTGCCGGCGGGGTCGCGGAAGAATATTTGCACGATGCCGGTTTGGGCAACCTTGGTCACCCGGTACTCAATACCGTGCGCGGCGAGTTTGGCTTGCATGGCCGCGGCGTCGGTGCAGGTGAAGGCGACGTGGTCGAAGGTCGTTAATACATCGGTGGCGCGGATTTCGCTCGGTGGCGCTTCGCTCAGGTGCAGCACGTCCTGGTTGCCGGCGTACAGCCAGTAGCCGAAGCTCCTGAACGCGGGGCGGGTGCCCGGAACCAGGCCGACCACGTCGCAATAAAAAGCGCGCAGCCGATCCAGAAGATCGCGCTGCGCGCGCAGGTTGTAGTGGTTAAAACCGGTAACTGCCATGGCACATTACCTCGAAAGGATTTAACGGCTCAGGGCGCAGGCCTCTTTTGCCATTTGCGTGATTTTGTCCCACTCGCCGTTGGCCATCAGGTTGGCCGGCGTCAGCCAGGAGCCGCCGACGCAGACCACGTTGGGCAGCGCCAGCAGTTGCGGGGCGTTTTCCAGCGACACGCCGCCGGTGGGGCAGAACTGGATGTCGGCGAACGGGCCGGACCAGGCTTTCAGTAATGGCACGCCGCCGGCTTGCATGGCGGGGAAGAACTTGAGTTGGCCGAAGCCGTCTTCCTGTGCCAGCATGATTTCGCTGCTGGTGGCAACGCCGGGCAGCAACGGCAGGCCCAGGTCGCGGCAAGCCTTGCCGACTTCCCTGGTGTAGCCGGGGCTGACGCCGAAACGCGCGCCGGCTTCAACGGCGGCACGGGCGTTTTCCGCGCTGCGGATGGTGCCGGCGCCGATGACGGCTTCCGGCACTTCCCTGGCGATGGCTTTCATACAATCCAGCGCCACCGGGGTGCGCAGGGTGATTTCCAGCATGCGGATGCCGCCGGCCAGCAGGGCTTTCGCCATCGGCACGGCATGCGCCACGTCATTCAGTACGATCACCGGAATAACAGGCGCATCCTGCATCACTTCCAGCGAAGTCAAACTCTTTACAGCCATGTACAGCCTCCTTCTTCAGCAGAAAGCGCGTTCCGGCGCATCCCCGCAAACAGTTCACGTCCCATGCCGATGCCATTGGCTTCGCGCAGGGCTTTTGGCATTTCAAGGATTTCCCGGGCTTCCCATTCTTCGGCGCTCACCAGCACTTCCAGGCGGCCGGTCAGGGCATCCAGGCGGATGATGTCGCCGTCGCGCACTTTCGCCAGCGGGCCGCCGGCAGCGGCTTCCGGCGAAACGTGGATGGCGGCGGGAATCTTGCCGGAGGCGCCGCTCATGCGGCCATCGGTGACCAGTGCCACATCAAAGCCCTTGTTTTGCAGGGCCTTCAGCGGCGGCGTCATTTTGTGCAGTTCGGGCATGCCGTTGGCTTTAGGACCCTGCCAGCGCACCACGCAGACGGCATTGCCGTTGAGGTCGCCGGAGGAGAACGCCGCCAGCAGCGCTTCCTGTGAGTCGAACACGCGGGCAGGCGCTTCGATCACGTGCAATTCGGACGGCACGGCGGAAATCTTGATCACGCTGCGGCCCAGGTTGCCGCGCAGCACCTTGATGCCGCCGTTGGTGTTGAACGGGGCGCTGACCGGGCGTACCACTTCGAGGTCGCCGGATTCGCCAGCCGTTTTCCATTCGATGCTGCCGTTGTTGTCGTGGGGAATGCCGGTGTATTCGCGGATGCCGTTCTTGCGCACGGTCAGCACGTCTTCGTGCATCAGGCCGGCATCCAGCAGTTCGCGGATCACATAACCGGGACCGCCTGCTTCCTGGTAGGCGTTGACGTCGGCTTCGCCGTTCGGGTAGACACGGGCGATCAGCGGCACCACGTCGGACAGGGTGCAGAAATCGTCCCAGTTGATGTCGATGCCGGCGGCGCGCGCCACGGCCACCCAGTGGATCAGGTGGTTGGTGGAGCCGCCGGTGGCCAGCAGCGCCACCATGGCGTTGACGATACAGCGTTCGTCCACCAGTCGGCCGATCGGGGTGAAATTCTGGTTTTTGGTGATGCCCAGCACGCTGCGCACGGCTTCGCGCGTCAGTTCGTTGCGGAATTCGCTGCCGGGGTTGATGAACGCGGTGCCGGGCACGTGCAGGCCCATCGCTTCCAGCAGCATCTGGTTGCTGTTGGCGGTGCCGTAGAAGGTGCAGGTGCCCTGGCCGTGGTAGGCCTTGGACTCGGCTTCCAGCAGTTCCTTGCGGCCAACCTTGCCTTCGGCGGCCAGCACGCGCATATGGGATTTTTCGCTGTTGGACAGGCCGCTGGTCATCGGGCCGGCGGGTACAAACACGGTCGGCAGGTGGCCGAAATGCAGCGCGCCGATCAGCAGGCCGGGCACGATCTTGTCGCATACGCCCAGCATCAGCGCGGCGTCGAATACGTCATGGCTGAGGGATACGGCGGTGGACATGGCAATCACGTCGCGGCTGAACAGGGACAGTTCCATGCCCGGCATGCCCTGGGTGATGCCGTCGCACATTGCCGGCACGCCGCCAGCCACTTGTGCCGTGGCGCCGTGTTTGCGTGCTTCCGCCTTGATCAGGTCGGGGAAGGCCTGGAATGGCGCATGCGCCGACAACATGTCGTTGTAGGCGGTGATAATGGCAATGTTGGGTGCGCGCTCGGTGACAACTTTCAGCTTGTCGTTGCTCGGCATGGCGGCAAACGAGTGCGCGACGTTGGCGCAGCCCATGCGCTCAACCCCGGCGGGACGCTTGGCCATGGCGTCAAGACGCTGCAAATATAACTTGCGGGTTTCCGCGCTACGTTCCTGTATGCGGCCGGTGACGGTGGCAATGGTTGGATTCATTGGTTTTTACAATGCGATGTATTGAAATAATCGCGCAATACTACCCGAAAACCCGGTTCTAGCCCAGCCCTATCTGCATAAAGCCATGTTGGGTTTGTTGTTAATATATTGATATTAAAAGGGAAACTCCGCGCGCGGTGATGGCGCGCGGAGTTTTGGGGTCAGCCGCGTTTTTTGGGCTTGTCTTTCTTTGATTTGGCGCTCTTGGCAGTGTCGACTTTGGGTTTGTCGAGGTAATCAACGCCTTCCTCGTACAGTTCCTTCAGCTTTTCCTCGATGCGTTCGCACAGCGTCTTCAGCACCTTGATGCGCGCGAAGTTCTTGTCGTTGGCTTCCACCAGCGTCCACGGTGCCAGCAGGGTGCTGGTGCGATCGACCATGTCGCACACCGCCTGCTCGTACTGATCCCACTTTTCGCGGTTGCGCCAGTCTTCCTCGGTGATTTTGAACGACTTGAAGCCGGTCTTCTGGCGGTCTTCGAAACGGCGCAGCTGTTCTTCATTGGTGATGGCCAGCCAGTATTTGACCACCACCAGGTTGTGCCGGACCATCTGCGACTCGAAATCGTTGATTTCGCTGTAAGCGCGCATCCAGTCAACCTCGGCGCAAAAGCCCTCGACGCGTTCCACCAGCACGCGGCCGTACCAGGAACGGTCGAAAATCGTGACCCGCCCCTTGCGCGGCAGGTGCCGCCAGAAGCGCCACAAATAGGGCTGGGCGCGCTCTTCTTCGGTGGGGGCGGCAATCGGGATCACCTGGTACTGGCGCGCATCCAGCGCACCGGTGATGCGGCGGATGCTGCCGCCCTTGCCGGCGGCATCGTTGCCTTCGAATACCACGATCACCGACATGTATTTGAACTTGGGGTCGCGGGTCAGCGAGTTCAGCTTGCCCTGGTATTTTTCCAGTTCGACCTTGAACTTCTCCTTGTCCACCGCCTGCTTCATATCCAGCGTTTTCAGGATGTGCAGGTTGTCGATCGGCGGCAGCAAGGGCGGAGCCCCCACTTTGGGCGGCGGCGATTTTTGCAGGGCTAGCCGGCCTTCGATGGCTTTGAGGATGATTTTGCCAACGGTCAGGCTGCGATAGTTGGCGTCCTCGCCTTCCACGATCAGCCAGGGCGCTTCGGCGGTGCTGGTGTGGCGGATGACGCTTTCATGCACTTCCTGGAACTTGTCGTAGTCCTTGAAGTGTTTCCAGTCGCGCTCGGTGACGCGCCAGCGGGTCAGCGGATTTTTTTCCAGGGCCTTGAGGCGTTTTTCCTGTTTTTCCTTGGACAGGTGCAGCCAGATCTTGATCACCAGCGCACCCTCGTTCACCAGCATGGTTTCCAGCCGCTTGGCGCGCTCCATGCTCTGGTCCAGGTCGGCGGCCTTGGTGACGCCGGAAACGCGGTTCAGTATGGGCCAGGTGTACCAGGAGCCGAGGAATACGCCGATCTTGCCCTTGGGCGGGAGCGCGCGCCAGAAGCGCCACATCATCGGGCGGTCCAGTTCCTCGTCGGAAGGTTCACCCATGCCGTGTGCCTGGATGTGGCGCGGGTCCATCCACTCGTTGAGCAGGTTGACGGTTTCGCCGCGCCCTGCGCCATCCACGCCGCCGATCAGGATGATGACCGGGAACTTGGCGGTCTGGGCCAGTTCGAATTGCGCGTTGAGCAGTGCTTCCCGCAGTGGCGGCACTTCTTTGTCGAACACCGCTTTTTTGATCTTGTGTCCCAGTTCTGCAGATTCAAACATGAACTCATCTCCTTCGGTTTTTGCAGGCTTGCATATTAGAGATATGCTATGCCCGCATGAATGCTGATAATTTGATCTGGATCATTAGTTTTTTACTGCGACAACAATAACGCGGAATACGTTGTAGCATCAACCTTCTTTTGATGGTCTGGGAATTGAATTACACTGGTGGTCGTTAAAACCAGCCCATGGCTTTCTTGTGATTGTGAGCACCACCTCTTTGTCCTCCGTCTCCCCTTATGAACAGCGCCGCGCTCGATTGCTGGCAGCCTTGGGCGACGGCGTCGCCATTGTTCCCACTGCGCCGGAAGTATTGCGCAACCGGGATGCGCATTATCCCTATCGTTTCGACAGCTATTTCTGGTACCTCACCGGTTTTGCCGAACCCGAAGCTGTGCTGGTGCTGGTGGGCGGTGCAACACTACAGTCCATCCTGTTCTGCCGCGAGAAGAACGAGGAGCGTGAAATCTGGGATGGCTTCCGCTATGGCCCTGAGGCCGCGGCGGAAATCTTTGGTTTCGACCAGGCGTTTCCCATCACTGAACTGGACAACAAACTGCCGGAATTGCTGGCGGGCCGCACCACGCTGTGGCATTCGCTGGGGCATGATGCAGCGTGGGACAAACGTATTGCGGATGCACTGAATGCCGTGCGTGCGCAGGCACGCAGCGGCAAGCGCGCGCCCGGCACCATCAACGACCTGCGCGGCGTGCTGGACGCGATGCGGCTGGTGAAAGACATTTATGAAACTGGTTTGATGCGCCGTGCCGCCGACATCAGTTCACAAGGCCATTTACGCGCCATGCAGGCGAGCCATCCCGGCCTGTTTGAATACGGGCTGGAAGCCGAGTTGAGCTACGAGTTCCGTCGTTACGGTGCCGATGCCCATGCCTACACGCCGATTGTTGCGGGTGGCGAGAATGCCTGCGTGCTGCATTACGTGGGCAACAACCAGCCGCTACAAGACGGCGACCTGGTGCTGATCGACGCCGGCTGCGAAGTGCAGGGATATGCCGCCGACATCACGCGCACCTTTCCGGTGAACGGCCGTTTCAGTCCCGCGCAAAAAGAGGTGTATGAAATCACGCTGGCCGCGCAGAGTGCCGCGATTGCCGCGGTCAAGCCCGGCAACACGTTCATGGCGCCGCACGAAGCTGCGCTCAGGGTGCTGGCGCAAGGCATGCTGGATTTGAAACTGCTGCAAGGCAGCGTGGACGGCACTATCGAATCCGAAGCCTACAAACGCTTTTACATGCACCGCACCAGCCACTGGCTGGGGCTGGACGTACATGATGCCGGCGACTACAAGGAAGGTGACGCCTGGACGAAGCTGGCGCCGGGCATGGTGCTGACGGTGGAGCCGGGGTTCTATATCCGTCCGGCGGAGGATATTCCGGCGCATCTGGCGGGCATCGGCATCCGCATCGAAGACGATGTGCTGGTGACGGACAGCGGTAGTGAGGTGTATACCAGCGCGCCGAAAACCGTTGCCGAAATTGAAGCGGTGATGCAGCAATGAAACAGCCGGTCGTGATTGCCGGCGGCGGCCCGGTCGGTGCCACGGTGGCATTGGCGTTGGCCGATAGCGGGCTGCCGGTGACGGTGCTGGAGGCGCGCGCCGCGCCGGAAGCGCACGACCCGAGGGCGATTGCGCTGTCGGAAGGCAGCCGCCTGATCTTGCAGCGCCTGGGCGTGTGGCAGGCGCTGGAGCCCCATGCCACGCCGATCCGCACCATCCACGTTTCGGAAAAGGGCCGGTTGGGCCGCACCATCCTCACCGCCGAGCAGGTGCAGCGGCCCGCCCTGGGCTATGTGGTGGATTATTCCAGGTTGGCGACCAGCTTGGACCAGGCCGTGGTAGCGGCCAATGTCCACGTGCTGCGCGGCGCGGCGGTCAGCGCGCTGTCGCCGGAGCAGCAATCCTGCCGGGTCAGGTTCTCGAAAGGCGGGCAGGAGCAGGAAATCGCCGCGCAACTGGCGGTGCTGGCCGACGGCGGGCGCAGCCTCAACAGCATCCAGCACCTCAAGCGCAAAGTGCATGAATACCGGCAATGCGCGCTGGTGGCACGCGTGCAGACCGAACTGCCGCATGACGGCGTGGCCTATGAGCGCTTTACGCCCAGCGGCCCGGTGGCCTTGCTGCCGTGGGGCATGGAGCACGCCTCGCACGGCTACGCGCTGGTGTGGACGGCGACGCCGGAACTGGCGGAAGCATTATGCAATCTGGAAGAAGCGGAATTCCTGAATCGCCTGCATACCCATTTTGGCGACCGCCTGGGGCGCTTCACCCACGTCGGCGGGCGCCAGGTTTTTCCGCTGAAGATGGCGTGGGTGCGGCCGGTAACGGCGCAACGTATTGCGGTCATCGGCAATGCCGCGCAGACGCTGCACCCGGTGGCGGGGCAGGGGTTCAATCTGGGATTGCGCGACGCTTGGGAACTGGCGCAAATCATTCAATCCACCGCGCATGATGCGATCGGCGACGAGGCCATGCTCCAGCAATACCGGCAGTCGCGCCGATGGGATACGAGCGGCGGCATGCTGTTCACCGATTTGCTGGTGCGCGCGTTTTCCACCGATATTCCCGCCCTGGGCACGGTGCGTGGCGCCGGGCTGGCGGCGCTGGAGCTGTTTGCGCCGGCGCGTGATTTCCTGTTGCGCAAAATGAGTCTGGGAGCGCGCGGATGACGAATGAGTTTGATGTAGTGATTGTTGGCGGCGGCCTCGCGGGTTCGGCGCTGGCGGTTGCGTTGCAAGGCCATGGCCTGAAACTGGCGCTGGTGCAGGCCGTAGCACCTGCCGAAGCCGGCGGTGAATGGGACAGCCGCATTTATGCGATCACGCCGGGCAATGCCGATTTCTTGCGCGGGCTGGGTATGTGGAATGCGCTGGATGCGCAGCGGATCGCCCCGATCCATGCCATGCAGGTCTGGGGCGATGCCGCACAGGCCGCGCCATCGCTGCAATTCGATGCTTATGCGGCCGGCTTGCCGGCCCTGGGCTATATCGCCGAAGAACGGCTGCTGCAAGCCGGGTTGTGGAACGCGCTGGATGAGGTCGAGGTCTACGCTCCGGCGCGGTGCCAGCAATTAACCTGGGCTGACGATGCGGCCATGCTGACGCTGGAAGACGGGCGGCAACTCACGGCAAAACTGGTGGTGGGCGCTGACGGCGGCAACTCCTGGGTACGCCGGCAGGCGGGGATTGCCGTGCATGCCACGCCGTATGAACAGCAGGGCGTGGTCGCCAATTTCGCCACTGAAAAACCGCACCACAATATTGCCCGCCAATGGTTCCGCCAGGACGGCATACTGGCCTGGCTGCCGTTGCCCGGACAGCGCATGTCCATGGTGTGGTCGGCATTCGATGCGCAAGCGCAAGCGTTGATGCAACTACCGGCGGATGAATTGTGCCGTACCGTGGCCGAGGCCGGACAGCATGCGCTGGGCGAGTTGCAGTTGATGACGCCGCCCGCGGCATTCCCGCTGGTGATGCAGCGCAACCAGGCGATGATCGCGCCGCGCCTGGCGCTGGTGGGAGATGCCGCGCACCGCGTGCATCCGCTGGCCGGGCAAGGCATCAACTTGGGCTGGCGCGATGTGCAGATGCTGGCGAAAGTGCTGACGGAACAAAGCGGGGACGTGGGTTCATGGCTGAGTTTGAGACGCTACGAACGCGCCCGCAAAGCCGACGTGCTGGCCATGCAG
Source organism: uncultured Methylophilaceae bacterium (assembly GCA_964511385.1). GTDB lineage: Bacteria > Pseudomonadota > Gammaproteobacteria > Burkholderiales > Methylophilaceae > CAILHX01. Next base: position 377,829 of record CAZEFE010000001.1, read on the forward strand.
GGCGTGACCTACGGCCTGCAAAAGCTGTTCAACAACGATGATCCGCGCCTGGGCTGGCTGCGCAACACCGGGTTGGAAGCAGTGAACCATATTGCACCGCTGAAGCGCCTGCTGATGGCGCAAGCGGTTGCCTGAATTTTTAACGGAAAGGATATACATGCGGAACAAGTTACTGGCGGGGCTGCTGCTGATGCTGGCAGGTTCAATGGCGCACGGAGATGAAGCAGCGGTCCGCAAGGTGATGCAGACAACGTTCCCCAAGCTCAAGGTCACCAGCATTGCCAAAACGCCGATTGCCGGGGTTTATGAAACGGTGGTCGGCGGGCACATTATTTACACCGACGAAAACGCCACTTATTTCATTACCGAAGGTCACCTGTGGGATGTGAAAGCCCAGCGCGACATCACGGCGGAGCGCCTGGACGACTTGTCGCGCATTGATTTCAACAGCCTGCCGCTGGACCTTGCCGTCAAGGTGGTGCGCGGTAACGGCAGCCGCAAGATTGCGGTGTTTTCCGATCCGGATTGCCCGTTTTGCAAAAAGCTGGAGCAGGAAGGCCTGGCCGGGCTGACCGATGTGACGATTTATACGTTTTTGTTTCCCATCGACAAGTTGCATCCCGATGCCGCAAACAAGTCCAGGATCATCTGGTGCGCACCTGACCGGGCCAAAGCCTGGAATAACTGGGTGCTGAAAGGCCATCTGGCGCAGGGGAACAGTTCATGCAACACGCCGCTGGATAAAATCGCGGCATTGGCGCAAAAAGTGGGGGTGGAAAGCACGCCCACGCTGTTCTTTGCCGACGGTTTGCGGCTGCGTGGCGCCTACCCGGCGGACGATATCGAGCAGGCGCTGGATAACGCCAGCAAAAAGACAAAATAGTTTTTTTGCGGCGGGGCGTAAAAAACCGTGTTCAGCTTATTGACTTATGCAAAAAAAGTGCGTGAAAATGCGCGTAGGCGTTTGAGTTCATTCTGTTTTTCGCGATAGTTCAGTCGTGTGTTCAGGGTCGGAATGCAAACATTTGGGGTGCCGCCCCGGTATGGTCAAGGAAGTCAGCAATGGCAACTGGTATTGTTAAGTGGTTTAACGACGCTAAGGGATATGGCTTTATTACTCCTGACGGAGGTGGTGATGACTTGTTCGCGCACTTCTCCGCGATCAACGAAGCCGGATTCAAAACCTTGAAAGAAGGCCAAAAGGTCACTTTTGACATCATCGATGGCCCCAAGGGAAAACAGGCTTCAAATATTCTGAAAGCCTGAGTTCTCCGCGTTAATTCCGCACTAAATAAAAAACGTCCCGCGCGTTACCGCCGGGACGTTTTTTTATGGCGCTGCGGCAATGCTGTCTTACATCTGGCTGACGATTTCCTCGCCGAACTGCGAGCAACTGACCTGGGTTGCCCCTTCCATCTGCGAGGCGAAGTCGTGCGTGACGCGCTTGGCCTCAATGGCCTTGCCGACGCCCTGGATGACCAGGTCGGCAGCCTCGTTCCAGCCCAGGTGGCGCAGCATCATTTCTGCCGACAGGATCAATGAGCTGGGGTTGGCCAGATCCTGCCCGGCAATTTTGGGCGCGGTGCCGTGGGTGGCTTCAAACATGGCGATGGTGTCCGACAGGTTGGCGCCGGGGGCGATGCCGATGCCGCCAACCTGTGCCGCCAGCGCATCGGAAACGTAATCGCCGTTAAGGTTGAGCGTGGCGACCACGTCGTGGTCTTGCGGGTGCAGCAGGATTTCCTGCAGGAACGCATCGGCGATGCAGTCCTTGATGACGATGCCGTTCGGCAGCTTGCACCAGGGGCCGCCGTCAATTTCCGCGGCGCCGAATTCCTGCTTGGCCAGATCGTAACCCCAGGTCTTGAAGCCACCTTCGGTGAATTTCATGATGTTGCCCTTGTGCACGATGGTGACCGACTTGCGGTTGTTGTCGATGGCGTACTGGATGGCCTTGCGGATCAGCCGCTTGCTGCCGTCCACGGAAACCGGCTTGATGCCGATGGCGGAAGATTCTGGAAATCTGATTTTCTTGCGCACGCCCATGTCGCTGAGGAAGGCGATGACTTTTTTCACTTCATCGGTGCCGGCGGCCCATTCGATGCCGGCATAGATGTCTTCGGTGTTCTCGCGGAAAATCACCATGTTGGTCTTTTCCGGGTGCTTGACCGGGCTGGGCACCCCCTGGAAATACTGCACCGGCCGTAGGCAGACATACAGGTCGAGTTCCTGGCGCAGGGTGACGTTGAGCGAGCGGATGCCGCCGCCTACCGGGGTGGTCAGCGGCCCCTTGATGGAAACCACATAGTCGCGCACCGCCGCCATGGTTTCGTCAGGCAGCCAGGCGCCGTAAACGTTCAGCGCTTTTTCGCCGGCATATACTTCCATCCAGGCAATGGTGCGCTTGCCGCCATACGCTTTGGCAACTGCCGCATCCACCACGCGCTTCATCGGCGGGGTGATGTCGACGCCGATGCCGTCGCCTTCGATAAATGGGATAATCGGCTGATCCGGGACGTTCAGGCTGTTGTCTGCGTTAACCGTGATTTTTTGCCCGTTTTTAGGCACGATGATTTTGTGCAGCATCTTCAAAACTCCTAATTGCAGATAATGGTAATTCTATTCAACAAGCCGTTTAACGTGGTCTGCCAATTCAGCAAGCACGAAACGCACCCGACGCTGAAGGATTACATTCAGGTGCCTGGGGTGTATGCGGCGGGAAGGCTGGATACTGACAGTGAAGGTCTGCTTATTTTAACCGATGACGGCGCTCTGCAACATCGTATTTCTGATCCGCAACACAAGCTGCCGAAAACCTACTGGGTGCAGGTGGAAGGCGCGCCCACCGACCAGGACCTGGCGCCGTTGACCACAGGCGTTGATCTGGGCGACTTTGTCACACGCCCGGCACAGGTGCGCATCATCCCCGAGCCGGCGATGCTGTGGGCGAGAAACCCGCCGATCCGCGAACGCAAGGCCATCCCGACGACGTGGCTGGAGATCGTGATTAGTGAAGGAAAAAACCGGCAAGTACGGCGCATGACGGCCAAGGTGGGTTTTCCCACGCTGCGCCTGATACGCTATGCGATAGGCGAATACACCTTGCAGGGGCTGGCACCAGGCAGTTATACCGAAATTGGCATGCCGCTTGCTGCAAACACAGGGAAACACCGGACGATGGGGGCGCGTCGTAAAACATGAAATCAGTTGCGATTTTCCAGCATGCGGCATCCGAAGGCCCCGGTTATCTGGCCAGCTTCCTGGACGCGCGCCAGATTCCGTGGCGCCTGTTCCGGGTGGATGCCGGGGATGTCGTGCCGGAACGCTGCAGCGATTTCAGCGGGCTGGTGTTCATGGGCGGGCCGATGAGCGTCAACGATGACCTGCCGTGGATAGCGCAAGCGCTTGCCCTGATCCGGTGCGCCGTGGCAAAGGATATCCCGGTATTGGGGCATTGCCTGGGCGGGCAGCTCATGGCCCGTGCGCTGGGCGGGGTGGTGACCGGTAACCCGGTCAAGGAAATCGGCTGGGGTGAATTGACGGTAGATCGCAACAACCTTGCACAACGGTTGTTTGGCAATATCGAGCGGTTTGAAGGGTTCCACTGGCATGGTGAAACGTTCAGCCTGCCGCAAGGTGCCGAGCGCGTACTTTTCAGCCGCTACTGCGAAAATCAGGCCTTTGTGCTGGGCAAGCATGTCGGTTTCCAGTGCCATGTTGAAATGACGGTCGATATGGTGCGCGACTGGTATCGCATCGGGGCGGCAGAAGTCAGCCAGGCGATAGCCAGTCCGGCAGTGCAGCCGGCAGAGGTGGCGCTGGCCGGCCTGGAAATGCGGGTTGCTGCCCTGAACAGTGTTGCGGACAAAATTTATGCGACATGGGTCACCGGGCTGGTTCCCTGACCTTTTTTGCCTGCTGGGGGCATGCATGGTGTACAATGCCTCGCACCGATTTCCTATTTATCAATTATGGAGTTTATGATGATGCGCAAATTTGTATTGATGATGATTGCCGCTGCTGGTTTTGTGAGCCTTTCTGCACAGGCTGATGTTGCTGGTGCACAAATCCTGGCTGACAAATATGCCCATGTTGCCAAAAACATCAACCCTGCTTCCAAAGGCGCTTCCGCTGAAGACGGCAAGGCTTTTTTCTCGCGTGAACTGACCCTGCGCGGCAAACCTATCGCTTGCGCATCCTGCCACACCGCCAACCCTGCAGCGGCTGGCAAGCACATCGTGACCAAGAAGGAAATCCTGCCTCTGGCACCTTCCGCCAATCCAAAGCGCTTCAGCGATCTGGACAAGGTTGAGAAGAACTTTGAAAAGCACTGCCTGGACGTGATCAAGCGTGCCTGTACCGCACAGGAAAAGGCTGACTTCGTTGCCTACCTGCTGACCGTCAAGTAATTCCGCTGTATTACAGCATCAAAAGGGCCGCTGAAAAGCGGCCTTTTTTGTTTGGCGCGGCTCGGCGCGCAGTGCGGTATTGCCCTGATTGACAATGATATTTTGAAAGAGTAAACAGGGATTATCCGATGGGAAATGGAGGTCACCATGGCTACCACTCTGAGCACGATTACCCAAACCGCATCCCTGTACCGTAGCGCAGACCTGGCCGCTACCCGGCGGGGGAGTTCGGTAACCGCCAGTCCGCTGGATGCGGCCAGCCAGCGCGTGACTCAGCAACTGAGCTCAACGGTCGTCCAGTTATCCTCATTTTCGCAGATCAAGTCCGGGTTCGACTCGCTGCAGACTGCCGCCAAGGATTTGTCCGATACCAAGAAAACCGTCACCAGCGCCGATGTCGTCAAGGTCGCGCAGGCGTTTACCAGCGCCTTTAATACCACCAGCAAGGCGGTCAGCCTGGCTGTCTCCGGCGATGGCAAAAAGAGCGGGGCGCTGGCGGGAGACGGGCGGGCAACGCTGGTGAGCAATGATTTGAAAAGCATCCTGTCCAGCGGCAATGTTTCCGATCTGAAAAAGATCGGCATCAGCAAAAAAACCGACGGCACCCTTTCCGTGGATACCACGGCGTTGCAGAATGCGTTCCAGGCCAACCCCAATTCGGTCAAGGACACGCTTTCCCGCATCGGTAAACAAGCCGACCAAGTGTCTGCCCGGGAACTGGCGGCAACAGGCAGTGTCGGCGGTTCCGTCAACAGGCTGACCGAACTCAGCAAAAATTTGGAGTCGCAGTCGGCCAGCCTAAAGAGTCTTGGGTCGATATTCCAGGATAACGGTCAGGGTTCCGCCAACAGCCTGGTGTCGGGTGCGATAAAAACCTATTTGCAGATATTTGCATTCTAGATTTACGGCGAACGCCTGTGTTTTTAGGGAATTCGTAAAGTTTTGTGTATGTCTGCTACCGACCCTTTGCAGTCATTGACTCGCTAATAAGCAAGGTAAGACCTTGATTCGGGAATTTCCCTTCAAGGGATAACGTGTTCCGCCTGAAGCACGGCCTTTGTCAGTTTTTTGCGTAAGCCCAAGTCGGTGTCAGACCTCAGTGTCAAATTGGTGGCAAAAAACCACACGTCATCTGCCGTTTCAACATATCCCACATACCAACCGATTTGAGGACTCATTCTTGCTGCCCATCCCGTCTTTGCAAATAGCCTGTAGCTGTCGGTCTGCTCTGCGAGCATTACTTGCCTTAAAGCGTTGTAGGCATCATCACGAAACGGAAGCTCTCGCAGATATACCTTTCGCAAGAAAGCAACCTGCTCAACTGCACTTACCGTAAAACTACCATCAAGCCAAAACGTTGTAACGTCAGGCATGTTAGTCAGCTCGCCATAACTCGCAAGCGCCAAGTACCGTCGATAGGATTTTTCTCCCACTTGCTGGGCAATTTCCTGATAGCACCAGACACAAGACGCTTTGAATGCACTTTCAAGTGTTTGATCTCGGTTCCAGTCCGGGAAGTCATAGGTTTTTCCATTCCATTTGAATGCCGTGTCCCCTAACCTAACTACATTTTCTTGAACTGCGATCAGCGTGTTGAAGATCTTAAATGTCGATGCTGACGCAAACCGGAGATAAGCGCGCTCATCGTTGTGCGTAATTGTCCTGCCTCCCCGCAACGACTGAAGAATGATGGTCCCATCAGCACTTTCGGCAGAAAAAATATTCGATATAGCTTTGTCCTCAGCGAGGGTCAAGTTAGAGATCAGGACAAAGACAATCAAGAAAATGTGCTTCATACATAAGCTACCCGTAATGGATTAATCAGCTGATTGTCTCGTAAGACTGCTCGGTTTGCTATTACTGCTGACGGCCAGCGAGCGAGATGTCTGCATGTGGCCGAATGCACGAATAAGACATGATGCCAAAAAGCGGCTGCACGGGGGATCGCATGCAGCCGCCAGATGCTTGCTAGATTTCAGTCTATTCCGAAATTCCCAGCGCATCGCCCACCTCAATACCGGGATAGCGGACCGTGCTCTCCTGCTTGGAATGTCCAAGCAGCAGTTGAACAGCTCTCAAGTTCTTCGTGCGCTTGTAGATCAAAGTTGCCTTGGTTCTCCTCATGGAATGCGTTCCGTAGGCGGACGAGTCCAACTCGGCAGATTCGGCCCACTGGTCATGGGTAATCCAAGCTTAATGGCACGGTGAGCAGGATGCGGCATTAATCCCTAGCTCGCCAGCGATAAAGCGCATTCGGCAGGAAGGTCAGCAGGATCAGCACACACGCCAGGTTGAGATAGATCCACCGCATGGAGTAAGCCGTAACGAAGCTCGCAGCCGGTTTTTGCTGCTGCACGTAGTCATAGAATTCCTGCTTGTCCTGGCCTTCAATATATTTGCCGTTGATCTCGCTGGCCAGTTGTCTCAGATATTCAGCATCCATGTTGGATAGATAGCGGTCAAACTCTGCAGAGGCGACAGGTGGATCCGGCTCATCCTGGTTGGTGTCGGTATAAACGACGCCCCCACCTTCGCTATGGTTGTCGCCGGCGGGCCAGAACCCAAGCCAGGTATTTTTCGCGTTATAGCGTGGTACAGGTACATTTTCTGCACCACCCACGCCAACAAACACGACATTCTTGCCAATCTGAACCCCGCTCAAATCCTGTTTGATGGTGACATTGAGTGTGGGGGCCTCATCGCCATCGGTGAAAAACATCAGTTGGGCAGGTACGTTCAGGTAGTCGAACATGCTGGCAGCTGCCCTGACGCCGATCCCCACGCGGCTATCGCCCTTCCAGGCCATGCGCCATTCCAGATGGTCGATGGAGTCATTCAACACGTCATAGCTGGCGCAGACTTCCAGCGGTGTGACGAGCAAGGCGACGGCATCGGAGGCAAACACGCCGACACTGATATAAGTGCCGCAGGGCGATGTCTCGACAATTTTCTTCATCAGGTGGCGCGTATAGGCCATACGGCTGACGACCTTGCCGTTCAGCTTGACGTCCTCGGCGTTCATGCTCTGGGATACGTCCGCCAGCAACAAGTAGTTGTGCACCTCCTGCTTCAGTTGGATGTTCGGCTTGAGCAGAGCCAGCAGCAACAGACTTGCCGCCCCGACATAGAGCGCGGTTTCGTGGTTCTCCCGCAGGAATGTTATCGCACGTTTCATGGCAAACCGATCGGCAGGTTGCTGAGTTCCATGTTTGACTCCTCTTTTTCCATGGGCTTCATGCCGCGCGCCATGACCGCGTGCAACAGGCTCAGGTTGAACTTGGCTTCAGGCGTATCAGGAGTAAGCCGCAGGGATTGCTCATAAGCCAGCTTGGCCTGGGTGTAGGCGTAGCGCGCATCGTCCTGCAGCGTACCATCGTCGTTGACCCTGCGGATCAGACCCATCATGAACAGGTTGTTGGCGATGTTGAACTGGATTTTTGCCTGTTCGGCGATGGAAGGCGATGTATCCAGCAACTGGCCGTAGGTTTGCACGGCATGTTTGTATCCCTGATGAGTCCCCTGCAGATAGGCGGAGACAAACTTTTTCTGATAGGGGAAAGCGTCATCGGCGATGGTTTCACCGGCCAGGATGGCCCGATTGATCCGGTTCTTCTTCCAGATCTGGTGCCCTTCAAAGGCACTCCCTGCCAAGCCGGTGAGCAACAGCAGGCCAAACAGGACATTGCTCTTTTTTATGCGTTTTTCCATGAATGCACCTTCAGGTTCTTGATGACGATAATGAGCAGGCTGAGTAGCAGCGCCAGCACGATGAGGTCACGGGAGTAATCGTGGCCGACCAGCGTGACTTCATACTGGATCATGTTTTTTTCCTTGGAATCGATTTCCCGCAAAGCTGATTGCAAAGTCGTAGGATTGTCCGCTTCAAACGCCTTGTATTTGATCTTGATCGACTGGAAAAAGCGGTCCAACTGAATCGCATTCGGAACCCGGTCTTCGGCGTACTCGTTCTTGCTGAAGATGCTGACGTCATTGGGCTCACGCAGCACAATCCAGTACAGGTTTAGTTTCTTCTCAGTCAGCTCCTTGGTGATGACCTGTTTGACGCGCGGGCTGAGCTTGCCGGCGCCATCCGACAGCAGGATGATGGCGCGCGAGCCTGAGTTCTGGATCGCATCGAACAGCGTGGCACCTTGCGTCAGCCCGGCACCGATGTTGGTCTGGTTCAGTGCCGAACTGGTGGCGGCATTGATCGCCGCATGGATGGCGTCGCGGTTGGTGGTGATCTTGATGCCGTACAGTGCGGAATTGGTGAAGCCCACCACGCCCATCATGTCGTCAGGGCGCGAGTCGATGAACTGGGTGATGAGTCGCCGTGCTGCGGTCGATTTGATCTCCGCCACGCGCCCGCTGGTAGGGTCGCCGGCGAACGGTTTATCCATGCTGACGCTACGGTCGATGACCAGTACCGTCTGCGCGCCCTTGCCGACCTTCTGCACCTTGGAATCAGGGCCATGCGGCCCGGCCAGCGCCAGGATGATGGTGACCAGCAGCAATGAGATCAGCGCCTTGACCGCCAGGTTGGCGATCTCGGACAAGCGGTCTTCCGGCATGATCGGCAGCCAGGAATACAGCTGGCCTTGATGACTTTTGAGCAAGAACGGAATCAGGGCGAGCGGAAGCAGCAACAGCACCCACGGCTGCAGCAGGATCATGACACTCTCCGTTCACTGTCGCGCAGACGCTTGCTCAATACGGTCAATTCGCCGATGAATTGCGCGCTGTCACGGTTCCATTCGCCAAACAAAGCCTGGTTCGAGCGTTGGAAAAACTGTTCGATATCACTCCTGAGATTTTTGAATTGCGGATGTTTTTCCAGGAACGCCGAAATGTCACTTTCGAACAGGTTGGCGCCGTGGATGCTGTTGAATGCCTGATGCAGCTGAGATAAGGCCTCCTTTTCGCTGGCTTGGTTTCTTGGCAACTTCTTCAGCCTGCGGTGGGCTCTGGCAAATGCGCCATTCATGAACGGCAACCAGCGCGTATCGGCATTGATGTAGAGCAATCCGAGCAGCCCGATCACGCCCATGGACAAAAGCACGGCTAGTCTTTGTTGGTGCGGGGCGACATCGATGAGCGAGGGCTTGAATTGCGGGATCAGATGCGGTTTCGCCTCCTGAAGATCCGCCGCCGCCAGTGGTGAGAACCAGAACGGCCATGCCGGCAACTGGAGGGAAAGCGCTTTGGGGCCGCCTGTGAGGGCAAAACTCTCCGCAGGAAGCGTCATCCTGGTAGGGACATGCGCATTCGCAAACACCCGGTAGCGCAGCTTGATAAGATAGCCTGGAGCCTGCGCACCTTTTAGAGGCTTAACCTCGATGTCGGCTAGTTCGATGCCGTTGCGCACCAAGCCTTTCAGCGGGAGCGCCTGCTGGGATATCTGGTACGGCGGTTGCACCCGCACTTCCAACTTGCGGTCGAGGACATCGCCGATGTGGATGCCCGTGGCTTGTGGTGGATTGGCGACCTTCAGCGTCCGGATCTCCGCTTCCTCTGCCATGCTGGTCTGGCTCATCAGCAGCAATCCGAGTAGTGAGATGAATCGTAATGTGTGGATTTTCATAAGCTCATGTACTGTTCAAAGTAATGTGTGACTGCCTCGGGGTCGAACTTGCCGCTGAGATACAGTGCCTGGTTATCGAAGCGGGAGAACAACTGGTCCAGCGCCTGCTTCCTCTCTGCGAACGCGGCTTCGAACTGCGCGCGGACGGCATCACGAAAGAAGATCGTTCGATTCATGCCGGTCTCGGGGTCGATCATGTTGCCAAAGCCGAATCTGGGCAGACGCTTGTACTCCTGCTCGTCCCACAGTACGACCGGCACGACCTGATGCACTGACATGGCGTTCAAGGCTTGTTCGATCAGCGCGAGCGGCATGTGGAAATCCGAGATCCAGAACACCAGTCCTTTGTGCTGGCTGAGGTACTGGTGCACCTCCATGATGCCGTCGGAGCCGACATGCATTTTATGAAAGTGGTGCAACTCGCTGATGAGTTCCAGTGCCTGATGGACGTGCAGGCTCAAGGGCAGCGTGAATTCCTCGACCACGTGCTGGTGATGGCAGACCAAGCTGAACATATCTCCGGCATTGAATGCGGAAAGCGCGATCGATGCGGCGATTTCCTTGGCCTGGTCCAGTTTGCGCTGCTGCCCCTTGAACTGCATGGAACTGGACAGGTCGCACACTGCAAAGATGGGCGTGGTGTTGTCCTGATTGAACAGCTTGACCTGAATCTGCTCGTAAGGGTCGCGCAGCGTCTGGCGCAGGTCCATGCGCCGCGCATCCGGGTAATCCACCAGCGATACATTTCCCCGGTATTCAAATCCGAGGCCGCGCTGCAGGCCGCGGTGATCGCCGGCATGCACGCTGCTGGATTTCCAGGGAATCTGGTAGGTAAACGGTTTGGCGTACGCCGGAATCATGCGGCTTTGACCTGTGCCGGCACGGCGACTGTGCTCAGGATGTGCGAGGTCAGTTCACGCGCCAGCACGGTGCGGCGATTCTCGTACATGGAATGGAACACCAGCCGGTGCGCGATCAGTTCATGGAACACGGCATGAAGGTCCTCCGGATACAGGCTGTCACGGTTCATCAGCCAGGCATGGACGCGGGCGGCCTTCAGCAGCATGCCCATGCCGCGCGGGCTGGCACCGGTCTGGATCAGGCGGTTGACGTCGACGCTGTCGAGCTTAATGCCGAATTTCTGCGGCGACTGGGTGGCCTCCCACAGGTCAAGTGCGTATTCCTCGATGGTATCGCTGGAGCGGATATGGCTTTGCAGATAATCCGAAAAGTTATTGAGCTGGTCGAACTGCAGCACATTGGATTCGACCTGTTTGGTCAGATTTTCCGCATGCTGGAATTTTACGTTGAACATCAGGGCTTTGCGCAATTCGCGGTCTTCGGGGATGTCGATGGGGATTTCCATCATGAAGCGATCGCGGGCAGCGGAAGGAATCTCGAAGGTTTCGTTCTTCTCGACCTGGTTGCGGTCGGCGAACACCACCATGTGCGGCAGGCGGTATTCCTTCTTGAAGGCATGCAGGTGGCGCTCTGCCATCACGCGCAGCATCAGCGCATGTACCTGTGGACGGGCTCGGTTAATTTCGTTGAAGAAGAACACCGACAGGTTTTCGCCGGCACGCAGCAACGGGCCTTCATCGATTTTAGGGCGCCCATCCTCACCGAGGAAGGTGTGGTAAATGAGGTCGTTAGGCATCAGGTCCACCGTGCCTTCGATACGCTCGTAGGCGCCGCCGATGCAGCGTGCAATCGATTGCAGCAGCGTGGTCTTGCCCACGCCAACGCCGCCTTCGAGCAGGACGTGACCACGGGCAAAAATGGCGATGTTCATCAGCCGGATGGCCTTGTCCTGGCCGACAATGACTTTCTTGACTTCGTTTTCCAGCTTCAAGGCATGACTGCGCCAATCCGAGAGTTGATTATCCAGTGGGGGAGACATGACGGTTCCTTTGTGAGTGGATGAGTTTTTTGAGCACAGCAAGTGGATTGGGACTGTAGTCAAAATTGGATTACCATGAACCCTCCAGATCGATTAACCTTGATGGTCCAGAAGGGTGGCAATCGCTGCCAGGTCTTCCGGGTCTGGTCGAAGGTCGGTCTTTGCCCCGATCTGCTTTAATAAATTTCGTACACGGGTGTGGACATGCTGCGTTCCTGGAATCTCAATCTGGTTGTCACCAAAACCTCAGGCTTGGCGGTCTATTTGCAGATCGCACAGCAGGTCATTGATGAAATCAAGCGAGGACGGCTGGTCCCTTCCACCGCCATGCCGGGCACCCGGGAACTGGCGGACAGCCTGAAGGTCAACCGCAAGACTATTGTGCTCGCCTACGATGAACTGATTGCCCAGGGTTGGCTAACTACCGAACACCGCAGGGGCACGTTCGTCTCGGCAAAACTGCCGAACTTCCAGCCCAAGAAGCATGCGGCCATGCACATGGCTGAAATCCATACGCCCAAGTTCACCTCCTATGCCCGACATCTGGCTCCAGAAGGTCAGGAAAAGCTTGAGTACATTGTGGATTTCAACGATGGCATACCTGATACTCGGCTGATTCCGTTCGAGATTCTTTCTCGAGCGTTCCGTCATGCTTTGGTTGACTCATCCCGCGCCAACAGGCTGGGCTACGACGATCCACGAGGGGTACTGCCTCTGCGCCAAGCCGTTGCCGACATGCTGAACATGGAGCGAGGACTGAACGTCGGTGTCGACAATACCTGCATCGTGCGCGGTAGCCAGATGGGGATTTTTCTGGCTGCACGGATCCTGACGCGGCCTGGTGACTGCGTCGTGGTCGAGCGCTTGAGCTATCCGCCAGCACGAGAGGCGTTCCGCTCATGTGGGGCGCAGATCCTGAATGTGGGGCTGGATGAGCACGGCCTCGATGTGGATGAACTGGATTCCCTGTGCAGAAAGCATCGGGTGCGGGCCATCTATGTCACGCCCCATCATCAGTTCCCGACGACGGTCATGATGACAGCTGAACGACGCCTGAAGTTGCTTATGCTGGCCGAACAGCACGATTTCGTGATTGTTGAGGACGACTATGACCACGAGTTTCATTTCCACCATCACCCAGTATTCCCGCTGGCCAGTGCCGACCATGCGGGCAGGGTGGTTTACGTGGGGTCCTTGTCCAAGGTGCTGGCACCAGGCCTGCGAGTCGGCTATCTGGTTGCTTCCAAAGAGTTTATTCATCAATGTTCGTCGGAGATCATGCTCATCGATCGCCAAGGCAATTCTGTCACTGAGTTGGCTGTGGCCGAATTGATGGAGTCGGGGGAAATCAAACGCCACATTCGCAGAACGCTTAAGATCTACGGTGAACGACGCGACATACTGGTGAATCTGGTCAGGCAAGAACTGGGCGAGTTCGTAAGCTTCGAGCCGCCGGTCGGTGGCCTAGCACTCTGGTTAAGATTAAGCCAGGGGCTTAATATCAACACCTTCGTTCAGCAGGCGCTACATGAACAGGTTCGCCTGCTGCCTGGGTCATTATTTTCAGAGTCGAGCACGGATATCAATGGCATCCGGCTGGGCTTTGGCAGCCTCAACGCAAAGGAACTGGAAACAGGGATACGTCGATTGCGGAATGCCATAACGACATAAAGCTGTTTCAACATGAATGCGCTGGCGAGCGAAGTATCGTCTGCCGGTTGCCGAACATCGCTGGGCAAAGGGTGTGCTGCCAGTATGTTAAACTCTCATTATATTCTCGTTGTGGAACCGCTTCATGTCCGGCAATACCTTTGGCACGCTGTTTACTGTCACTACCTTTGGCGAATCGCATGGCGCAGGCATTGGTTGCATTATTGACGGCTGCCCGCCGGGGTTGAGCCTGACCGAAGCCGATATCCAGACCGATCTTGACCGCCGCAAACCGGGCACCTCGCGCCATGTCACGCAGCGCAAGGAGCCGGACACGGTGGAAATCCTGTCCGGGGTGTTCGAGGGCAAAACCACCGGCACACCTATCGCGCTGCTGATCCGCAACCAGGACCAGCGCAGCCAGGATTACGGTACCATCGCCGAGACGTTCCGTCCCGGCCATGCGGACTACACCTATTGGCAGAAATACGGCATCCGCGATTATCGCGGCGGCGGGCGTTCCTCTGCACGCGAAACGGCGGCGCGGGTGGCGGCCGGCGCCATTGCCAAGAAGTGGCTGGCCGAGCGTTATGGTGTGCTGATCCGCGGCTACATGAGCCAGTTGGGCGACATTCACGTGCCGTTCCAAAGTTGGGATGAAGTCGGCAACAACCCGTTTTTTGCCGCCAATGCCGAATTGATTCCGCAACTGGAAGCTTATCTGGACCGGGTACGCGCCGAGCGCGATTCGGTCGGCGCCAAGATTACCGTGGTGGCGGAGAATGTGCCCGTGGGCTGGGGCGAACCGGTGTTCGACCGGCTGGATGCCGAAATCGCCTATGCGATGATGGGCATCAATGCCGCCAAGGGCGTGGAAATCGGCGCCGGGTTCGACAGCATCGCCCAGCGCGGCAGCGTGCATTGCGACGAGCTGACGCCGCAAGGTTTTGCCAGCAACAACGCCGGGGGTGTGCTGGGCGGCATTTCCAGCGGGCAGGATATCGTGGTGCATACCGCGTTCAAGCCGACTTCCAGCATCCCGCAGGAACGGCATTCGATCAACAAGGCGGGCGAGGCGGTGACCATGCAGACCACCGGCCGCCACGACCCGTGCGTCGGCGTGCGCGCCACGCCGATCTGCGAAGCCATGTTGGCGCTGGTGCTGATCGACCACGCCTTGCGTCATCGTGCGCAGTGCGGTGACGTGGTGTGCCCCACCCCCAGGATTTCCGGCAAGTTGCCCTGAAAATTTCATAGTTCAAAGACAGAAAGGTAAAACATGACTGCAATCCATCACGACCTGGTTCACGAGTTTCCCGAATATCGCGATCAGATCCATAACCTGAAACTGAGCAATGCCCATTTCGCCAAGCTGTTCGACGAATACCACGTGGTCAACCGCGAGGTGCTGCGCCTGGAAGGCGAGGGCGTGCCGGTTGGCGACGAACCGTTCGAAAACCTGAAGAAACAGCGCCTGCATCTCAAGGATGAACTGTACAACCTGCTGAAATCCGCATGAGTTTTTGAGTGAAAAAGGCCGGCGCAAGAGCCGGCCTTTTTATTTGAGCATGACCAATTTACCTTACTGGCGACTGTCCGGTTTCTACTTCCTGTATTTCGCTTTTGTCGGGGCGTTTGCCCCGTACTGGACCCTGTACCTCGATGCGTTGGCATTTTCGGCATTCCAGATCGGGGTGCTGATGTCGCTGTTCCAGGTGGCGCGTATCATCGCCCCCAACATCTGGGGCTGGATCGCCGACCATACCGGCATGCGGGTCAGGATCATCCAGGTTTCGGCACTGGCCAGCCTGGTGTGTTATCTCGGCGTATTTGCCGGGGAAGGTTATGCCTGGCTGTTCGTGGTGATGGCGACGATGAGTTTCTTCTGGAGCGCGCCGCTGCCGCTGGCGGAAGCGCTGACCCTGGGGCATCTGGGCGAACACGCCGCCAGCGGTTACGGGCGTATCCGCCTGTGGGGGTCGGTCGGGTTTATCGCCTCCGTGATTGTGATGGGGTATGTGCTGGATTACGTGCCGGTGCGCGCCTTGTTGTGGGTGATCCTGGGACTGAAAATCAGCCTGTTGCTGTTTTCCCGATACATTCCCGAACCTCGCGTAGCCCCCCACCATGATGACGAGCCGCCGGTGTGGGCGATCCTTCGGCGGACAGAAGTGAAGGTGTTTTTCGCCGCCTGTTTTCTGATGGCGGCCGCACATGGCGCTTATTACACGTTCTACTCCATCTACCTGGTTGATCACGGTTACAGCAAGGCCACCGTGGGCTGGCTGTGGGCTATCGGCGTGATTTGCGAAGTGTTGGTGTTCCTGTTTTTGCCCAGGCTGACACAGCGTTTTGACCTGAAGCAGATATTGCAAGCCAGTTTTTTCCTCGCCGGCTTGCGTTTCCTGATGATAGGTTACGGCGTGCAATGGTTTGCCGTGATTGTGCTGGCACAAGTGCTGCATGCCGCCAGTTTCGGCTCTTACCATGCGGCGGCAGTGGCGTTGGTCCACCGCTATTTCAAGGGCAGGCACCAGGCCAAGGGACAGGGCTACTACACCAGTATTTCGTTTGGCCTCGGCGGTACGCTGGGCGGGCTGTGGAGCGGCTGGATGTGGGAGCCGATGGGCGCTGCGCTGACTTTTGCCGTGTCTGGAGTTGCGGCGCTGGCCGGGTTCCTGCTGCTGTTCCGGCTCCATCCGCCAGAAAAATAACCTGCCTGCAGGCTGGTGCTGCCGGCATGGGCGGGCGTATATGTATATAGTAAAGTATTATTTATAACTGCTTTCTATATTCATTATAGTTACATCCGTTATTCAAACGGAGCACGCTATGAACCAAAACAGTTTCAACCCCATTCGTCGCAAAATCCTTGCTGTTTTTCTGACGGCGGCCATCGGCCTCGGCATTTCCCTGCCCAGCGCCGCCCAGGAAGACGTACTGCGCATCGGCTTCCAGAAATCTTCCAGCATCCTGATTTTCCTGAAAGCGCAGGGTACGCTGGAAAAGGCGCTGGCCCCCTTGAACGTCAAGGTGCAGTGGACTGAGTTCACCTCCGGCCTGCCGCTGCTGGAAGGCCTGAACGTGGGCAGCATCGACCTTTCCGCCGATGTGGCCGATACCGTGCCTTTGTTCGCTCAGGCTGCCGGTGCGAAGCTGACCTATCTGGTGCAGGAAACGCCCTCGCCCAAGGCGCAGGCGATTGTGGTTCCTGCCGAATCTCCCATCAGGACGGTGGCCGATCTTAAGGGCAAGCGCGTCGGCCTGGCCAAAGCCGCCGGAGTGCACTACCTGCTGCTCAAATCCTTGGAAAAATCCGGGCTTAATTTCCGCGATGTTGACGCTGCTTACCTGCAGCCTGCCGATGGCCGCGCCGCTTTTGAAAAAGGTGCTATCGACGCGTGGGCGATCTGGGATCCACACCTGGCCAACATCCAGAGCAGCAAGAATGTCCGTATTGTCACGGACGGCACCTATGCCGATGTCTCCTATCGCCGCTTTTACCTGGCGGCCACTCCGTACGCCCAACGCCGCCCCGACGTGCTGAAGGTGGTGGTTGAGCAACTGCGCAAGACCGGAGAGTGGATCAAGCAGAACCCACAACAGGCCGCCGAGTTCCATGCGCCATTGGTTGGTCTCACCCCGGCGATTGTTTCCGTGGCTAATGATCGCCGCAGTTATGATGTACGGTTGGTGGATGACGCTGCGTTGGCCCAGCAACAAGCCATTGCGGATGCCTTTACCGAAGAAAAGCTGTTGCCGAAGAAAATTAACGTCAAGGAAAACGCCGTCTGGAAAGAAGGTCGCTAAATACTTCTGACAGGTCCATCTGCCAAAATGCCTCTCCCTGCCGGGAGGGGCGTTTTTATTTGATCACTTGTTTATTTGATTACTTGGAATCCGTGGGTGCCATCGCGCGCCAGTTGCGCGACCAGTCCAAATTCCCAGTCCAGATAATCCTGCATTGCCTGGCGCGGGCTGTCGGTGCCTTCGTACGGACGGCGGTAGCGGTCAATCGGAGGTGAAGCCCAAAGCGGTGAGTCGCTGCTGAAGTCAAACCCGGCATTGCGCCAGGCGGGATTACCGCCGTCGAGCGCCAGTACTTCCACGCTGACCAAGGCTTGTAGATCGGCCGCGGCAAAGCGGGCGAGTGTGCCGTCGGCGCAGGTCAGCACATAGCGGCGCGTAGCGGGGATTTTCCGGATGGCGGCAGCCAGTTGCGCGCGCAATACAAACCAGGCGCCGGGAATGTGCCCCTTGTGGTAATTGGCACTGCTACTGACGTCCAGCACGGTGGCGTCGCCGGTCGCCAGCCATGCGCTCAATGTTGTTGCATTCACCAACGGGATGCCCGGCACGGCTGGCAGCGGTGCATGCCAGGGACCCGGGATGGCGAAATCTTCCGCTGCCAGGCCGTCAACCACATACACTTCCCACGCCATTTGCGCCAGCCAGGACGCAGTCATGTTGGCGCGCACGCCGTCGTTGTCCGCCAGCACAATACGGGCGCCGCGCACCGGCGCGACCATTTCGGTTTCCTGCACCAACTGGCCGCCGGGTACGGGGCGGAAACCCGGCAGGTGGCCAGCTTCGTATTCTTCCAGGGTGCGCACGTCGAAGAAGTAGCTGGTGCGTTCTTGTTGTGTCTGCCAGGCGGCTAGGTCGGCGTGGCCGATGCGGCGTGCACCGGCGCGGTCTGCCACTGCGCGTGCGGCTGCTGCGGCCTTGATGCGGTCTGCTTCCGGCGTTGGGCCGAAGCGGCGCTGCTGGCCATGCTCCAGTTGCTGCCCGGCCAATGTCCAGCCGATGGTGCCGTTGCGCAGCGCCGCCACCGGATTGGGTAGGCCGGCGTTGACCAGCGACTGGGTACCGATAATGCTGCGGGTGCGGCCGGCGCAATTGACGATGACGCGGGTTTCCGCGCGCGGCGCCAGCTGCGGCACGCGCAACACCAGTTCGGCGCCGGGCACGCTGGTGGCGGTGGGGATACTCATGGTCTGGTATTCGTCGAAGCGGCGCACGTCAACAATGACGATGTCAGCGCCGGTTGTGATCAGCGTATGTACTTGCTCGGCCGTCAACGAAGGGGTGTGGCACTGCGCTTCCACCAACTCGCCGAAGGCTTTGCTTGGCACGTTGACATCGCGGAACACTTCGCCGCCGGCCTTGATCCATCCGGCGAGGCCGCCGTCGAGAATGGCGATGTCGGTATAGCCCAGGTTTTGCAGGCGTTGCGCGGCGAGTTTCGTATCACCTTCGCCGTTGTCCAGCAGCACGATAGGTACATCGCGGCGCGGCAGCTTGGCATAGGCGTCAATTTCGATTCGGCTGAGAGGGAAGTTGGCGGCGAAGAGCGGATGGCCCTGCGCATGCGGGTCTTCCTCGCGCACGTCGAGCAGGGCGATCTCGCGCCGCCCAAGTAGCGCGGTGCGTACATCGCCAGTGGTGCGTAGCGGGAATGTCATCGCACAGGCTGTGCGGCTAATTTTGCAGTTTGTCCCGTTCGATCAGGGCGTAGGCAGAATGGTTGTGGATGGATTCAAAGTTCTCCGATTCCACCACATAGGCGTCGATACGGGGTTCTGCATTGAGTTGCGCGGCGACGTCGCGCACCATGTCCTCGACGAACTTGGGGTTGTCGTAGGCGTGTTCGGTGACGAACTTTTCGTCAGGGCGCTTGAGCAGGCCATACAACTGGCACGAGGCCTGTTCTTCCACCAGATTGATGATGTCTTCCACCCAGATAAAATCATTGATGCGGGCGGTGACCGTGACATGTGAGCGCTGGTTGTGCGCGCCGTAGTCGGAAATTTTCTTCGAGCACGGGCACAGGCTGGTGACGGGCACCAGTACCTTGACGCTGATCTGGTAGTTGCCATCCTTGATTTCGCCGATGAAGGTGACTTCGTAATCCAGCAGGCTTTGCACGCCGGATACCGGGGCGGCCTTGTTGACGAAATAGGGGAAGGTCATTTCGATATGGCCGGACTGGGCTTCCAGCCGCTTCACCATTTCGCGCAGGATGGTTTCGAAATTCTCGATGGAGATTTCGCGCTCGTTCATGTTGAGGATCTCAACAAAACGCGACATGTGCGTGCCCTTGAAGTTGTGCGGCAAATGCACGTACATATTGAACATGGCTACCGTGTGCTGCACGCCGCTGGTCTTGTCCTTGACCTTGACCGGGTGGCGGATGGATTTGATGCCCACCTTGTCGATGGCCAGATGGCGTACGTCGGGCGTGTTCTGGACGTCTTCGATGGGCGTGGGGGTGATGGGCTGGTTCATGGTCATGGAGTTGTGCAAATAATAGTTGAGTATAACGCTAGGTTAATGGTTTATCCAGCGTTTCTTTCGGCCATGCGCTGCTCAATCGCTGTCCGGATTCCCTCGGCATCAAGTCCGCAGGCAGCCAGCAGGGCTTCCGGACTGCCATGCTCGATAAACGCGTCAGGCAGTCCCAGCAGCAGTACCTCATTGCTTAATCCCCTGGCTTGCAGGGCTTCCATCACTGCAGCGCCTGCGCCGCCCTGGATGGCGTTTTCTTCCACCGTCACCAGCAGGTCGTGCTGCGCGGCGAGTAAGGCAATCAATTCTACATCCAGCGGCTTGACAAAGCGCATGTTGGCAACCGTGGCGTTCAGTGCTTCCGCGGCCTGTTGTGCCGGCACCAGCATGCTGCCGAACGCCAGGATGGCGATGTTCTGGCCTTGTCTTGTGATCAGACCTTTGCCAATGGCGATCGGTTCAAGCGCCGGCTCAATTGCTGCGCCCGAGCCGCCGCCGCGCGGGTAGCGCACCGCCGCCGGGCCGTTGTGCAGGAATCCGGTGGTCAGCATTTGCCGGCATTCGTTTTCATCGCTGGGCGCCATCACCAGCATGTTGGGGATGCAGCGCAAATAGCTCAGGTCGAAGCTGCCGGCATGGGTGGGGCCGTCGGCGCCGACCAGGCCGGCGCGGTCAATCGCCAGCAGCACCGGCAGGTTCTGTAGCGCGATATCGTGGATCAACTGGTCGTAGGCGCGTTGCAGGAAGGTGGAATAAATCGCCACCACCGGCTTCATGCCATCGCAGGCCAGGCCGGCGGCAAAGGTGAGTGCATGCTGTTCGGCGATGCCAACATCGAAGTAGCGATCGGGGAACTGTTCCTGGAATTTGTTGAGCCCCGAGCCATCGCACATCGCCGGGGTGATGCCGATCAGCCGGTCATCCTTGGCCGCCATGTCCACAAGCCAGTCGCCGAACACCTGGGTGTAGGTGGGTTTGCCGCCGGTGCTTGCGGCTGCGCCGTTGGCCGGATCGAATTTGCCAACACCGTGGTATTTGCCGGGGTCGTCTTCCGCCGGGGTATAACCTTTGCCTTTTTGCGTCACCACATGCAGGAACTGCGGGCCTTTCAACTCGCGGATATTGGCCAGCGTGGTGACCAGCACATCCAGGTCGTGGCCATCAATCGGGCCGATGTAATTGAAGCCGAACTCTTCAAATAACGTGCTGGGCGTGACCATGCCCTTCATGTGCTCTTCCGCGCGTTTGGCCAGCTCCAGGATCGGCGGGGCGACCCCCAGCATTTTTTCCGTGCCCTGGCGCATGCGGTTGTACAGGCGGCCGGACAGCAGCTTGGCCAGGTAGTTGTTCAGCGCGCCGACGTTGGGCGAAATCGACATGTCGTTGTCGTTGAGAATCACCAGCAGGTTGGCGTTCATCGCCCCGGCATTGTTGAGCGCCTCGAACGCCATGCCGGCGGTCATGGCGCCATCGCCGATAATGGCCACGGCGCGGCGTTCCGAGCCGGTCTGCTGCGCGGCCACCGCCATGCCCAGTGCGGCGGAAATGGAGGTGCTGGAATGACCGACGCCGAACGCATCGTATTCGCTCTCGCTACGGCGCGGAAAGCCGGCGATGCCGCCAGCCTGGCGCAGGCCGGCCATGGCGGCGCGGCGTCCGGTGAGGATTTTGTGCGGATAGGTCTGGTGGCCGACATCCCACACCAGCTTGTCATCCGGCGTGTTGAACACGTAATGCAGGGCGATGGTGAGTTCCACCACGCCGAGGTTGGATGCCAGGTGGCCGCCGGTCTGCGATACGCTGGAAACCAGAAACTGCCGGAGTTCTTCCGCCAGCGCGCTTAATTGCCTGCGTTCGAGCTGGCGCAGTTCGGTTGGGTTGTTGATCTGTTCGAGTAGGGAAGTCATCAGTAACTGCGCTGCGTAATGTAATCTGCAAGTTGGACCAGGCGTCGGGCTGACTCGCCATAGGGCGCCAGGCGCGAGGTGGCGTTGGCATGCAGCTCTTTTGCCAGTTCGCGCGCACGCGGCAACCCCAGGATGGTGACATAGGTTGGTTTGTTGGCTTCGGCATCCTTGCCGGCGGTTTTGCCCAGCGTGGCGGTATCGGCTTCGCTGTCGAGAATGTCGTCCACCACCTGGAAGGCCAGCCCGATATGCTTGGCGTAATGGTCAATGGCGGCAACGGCTTCACTGTCGGCATGATCCGCGCAGTACGCGCCCAGCAGGGCAGCGGCACGGATCAGGGCGCCGGTCTTGTGGATGTGCATGAACTCCAGTTGTTCCTGCGTCAGCGCCAGCCCCACGCTGGCCAGGTCGATGGCCTGGCCGCCGGCCATGCCGCGCGAACCGGAAGCCTGCGCCAGCAGGTGGGCCATGTGCAACTGCTGTTCTGCCTGCGGGTGCAGGCCGGGGCGGGTCAGCAGATCAAAAGCCAGCGTTTGCAACGCGTCGCCGACCAGCAGGGCGGTGGCGTCATCAAACTGCTTGTGGCAGGAAGGTTTGCCGCGGCGCAAGTCGTCGTCGTCCATGCACGGCAGGTCGTCATGCACCAGCGAATAGGCATGAACCAGTTCCACCGCCGCGGCAACCTGGTCAACGCGCTCCGCGCTGGCGCCGCACAGTTCCCCGGCAGCATGCGCCAGCAAGGCGCGTACGCGTTTGCCGCCGCCCAGTACGGAATAACGCATCGCCTGGTGCAGGCGTTCCGGCGCAATGGTGGCGGGCGGCAAATGCCGCTCCAGGGCAGCTTCGGTGCGGCTTTGAATGGCGCCGGCCCAAGGGGTGAAATCAGTCATCAGAAAAGCTTTGCAATGAGTTTTGTTCGGTCAGGATGCGGATTTGCTGCTCGCTGTCCTGCAAGGTCTGCTGGCAATAGCGCAGTAGTTCTATACCTTGCTTGTAAGCCGCCAGCGATTGTTCCAGCGGCAACTGGCTGTTCTCCATCTGGGCGACGATATGTTCCAGGTCGCTCAGTGCGGATTCGAAGTTTTTGGGGGAAGCGGATTTGCTCATATGGAAAGCCGAAACTATCAAAATACCGGTAGATGGTCAAACGCCGAAGCTGCGCATGATATAGGCGCGAATGTCGGCGAGTTCGTCGATGCAAACGGAGTGCTCCATCGGGTATTCATGCCATTCGACGGGGTACCCGGCTTGTTCGAGAAAGTTTTTTGACGCGCTGGCCGTGTTCAGCGGAATGACGCTGTCGTGCCTGCCATGCGCCATGAAGATGGGAAGTTGCCGGTTGGCCTCGCTATGCTCGTCGAACAGGTCGCTGGACAAGGGCAGGTAGGTCGAGAGTCCCATCACGCCCGCCAGCCGGTGCGGATAGCGTAGTGCAGTGTGCAGCGCGATCGCCCCGCCCTGGGAAAACCCGGCCAGCATGATGTGCTCGGGTTTGATGCCGCGCTCGATTTCCTGGGCCATCAGGGCTTCTATTTCTGCCTGCGAGTGGAGAATGCCGGCCTTGTCCTGTCTCGCCGCAATATCCAGCGCATAAATGTCATACCACGCCGGCATGACGTAACCATGGTTGATGCTGACCGGCATGGCGGGGGCATGGGGAAAGATGAAGCGAACCGGTAACGGCAGTTCCAGTTCCTGCGCAATGGGAGCGAAGTCGTTGCCGTCCGCGCCTAGTCCGTGCAACCAGATAATGCTGTAAGCGGGAGGCTGGGAATGCGTGGTTGAGAGTTCGATGAAATTCAGCATGGGAAATATAGTATTAAACACCTCGAATTTTCTCACAAAATGCGCTCCCGGAAGCGGGTACCAGGCCAGTAAATTCAGTCTGTTAAATGCGCAGGATTTGGGCTATGCTTCCCGAGTATCCGACTAGACACAGAGAATCCCAATGAGAATAAAAATTCCTGCCTCTCTCAAGCGCCACGGCACGCGCGTGACACTCAGCCTGCTCACGGTTCTGGTGTTCCTGATGCACAACATGAGCATCATCCATATTGAGGCGATCGACCGCCTTGAGGATTTTGCCTATGACGCCCGCCTCAACCTGACCATGCCGCGCGGCGTGGACCCGCGCATCGTGATTGTCGATATCGACGAGCGTAGCCTCTACGAGCAGGGCCGCTGGCCGTGGAGCCGGAACAAGCTGGCGCAGATGATGGATACCCTGTTCGATCGCTACAAGATCAGCGTGCTGGGCTTCGACGTGGTGTTTGCGGAAAAGGACGAGAGTTCCGGCCTGAAAACCCTGGAGAAAATGGGCAAGGAGCATCTCGCCAACGACAGCAGTTTTTCTGCCGCGCTGGAAAAAATCAAGCCGGAGCTGAATTACGACCAACTGTTTGCAAATAGCATCAAGGGCCGCAAGGTGGTGATGGGGTATTACTTCAACCTGGGGGAAGGCAAAAAAGGCGGCGTGGGGCAATTGCCCGTGCCGGTGTTCCCCGCGGGCTCGTTTGACCCTACCGGGGTTTATTTCATCAGTGCCCATGCTTACGGCGCCAACTTGCCGGTGCTGCAGCAGGCCGCCTTTTCCGGCGGGCACTTCAACCCGGCGGTGGACTATGATGGTATTTCGCGCCGCATCGGCATGTTGCAGGAGTTTGACGGGGCGCTGTATGAATCGTTGTCGCTGGCGGTGGCTCGCGCCTATCTTGGCGTCGACAAGGTTGAAGCCGGCTTCGCGGTCAGCGGGGTGAACGATGTGTATGCTGGATTGGAATGGCTCAAGGTCGGCGACAAGAGCATCCCGGTGGATGAACACGTGCGTGCGCTGATTCCGTTCCGCGGGCCGCAAGGCAGCTTCCCTTATGTCTCGGCAACGGATGTGCTGAACCATAAGGTCGATCCCAAAATTCTTGACGGTGCCATCGTGCTGGTGGGGACGACCGCGCCGGGGCTGCTGGACTTGCGCGCATCGCCAGTCGGCAGCGTGTATGCCGGGGTGGAGATGCATGCCAACATGGTGGCAGGGATACTGGACCAGAACATCAAGCAGGCGCCCGGATACACCATCGCTGCGGAATTCATGCTGCTGCTGATCTTCGGCCTGATACTGTCTTTCGGCCTCGCTGTATTGAGCCCGTTGTGGGCGACCATCCTGGCTACGGTGTCATTGGGCAGCGTGGGCGCCCTCAACCTGTGGCTGTGGCAGGATGTCGGCATGGTGCTGCCGATAGCGACGATCTGGATGATGATGACCTCGCTGTATCTGCTCAACATGTCTTACGGCTTCTTCGTGGAATCGCGCGGCAAGCGGCAGTTGACTGGCCTGTTCGGGCAGTATGTGCCGCCGGAACTGGTGGACGAAATGGCGAAAGATCCGACGCAGATTTCCATGGAAGGTGTAAGTCGTGAAATGACGGTGTTGTTCTCGGATGTGCGCGGATTTACCACTATTTCCGAAGGGCTGGACCCGAAAGAGCTGACCCAACTGATGAACGAATACCTGTCGCCGATGACGTTTGTGATCCAGAAACATCGCGGCACCATCGACAAGTACATGGGTGACACCATCATGGCGTTCTGGGGGGCGCCGTTGCCTGATCCCGATCACGCTCGTCATGCTCTGCAGGCCGCACTGGGCATGATTGAGGAATTGAAGGTGTTGCAAACGGCATTTGTAGCCAAGGGCTGGCCGCCAATCAAGATCGGCGTGGGTCTGAATACCGGCACGATGACCGTGGGCAACATGGGATCATCCTTCCGCATGGCCTATACTGCGATGGGCGATGCGGTGAACCTGGGGTCACGTCTGGAAAGCATTACCAAGCAATATGGCGTATACATCATTGTCAGCGAATTCACCCGAGCCAAGGTGCCGGACTATGTTTACCGTGAATTGGACAAGATTCGCGTCAAGGGTAAGGATGAGCCGGTCACCATTTTTGAACCGATAGGTCAGGAAGGTACGGTGGATTCGGCCACGCTTGCCACTCTGGAGCAATATCATCAGGCCGCTGCGCTGTACCACGCGCAGAAATGGGATGAGGCTGAAGCGGCCTTCACTGCGCTGCACGAGGCTGATCCCGACCGCTACCTGTACAAGGTTTACTTGGAACGTATTGCCGAGTTCCGCGCCAACCCGCCGGGTGAGGATTGGGATGGCGTGTACACCTTCAAGATCAAGTAACTACGGGATCGGGACATGATTCTCAGGGTGCTGGGATGTAGCGGAGGCATAGGTGGCAAGCTGCGCACAACGTCATTCCTGGTGGATGACGACATCCTGGTGGATGCCGGAACCGGGGTGGCTGACCTCGCCATTGAAGAGTTGGCAAAAATTGACCATATTTTTGTTACGCATTCACACCTTGACCATGTGTTGTCGATTCCGCTGCTGGCGGATACGGTCATCAGCCTGCGCCAAACCCCGGTGACGGTGCACGCCACCAGGGAAACCTGGCAGATACTGCAGGAGCATATGCTCAATTGGAAAATCTGGCCGGATTTCACCGTGATCCCTAGCGCGCAGAACCCAATCCTGCGCTACAGCGAAGTGAAACTGGGGCAGCCGGTTGATGTGCGTGGGCGCATCTTTACTCCGATACCGGCAAATCATACGGTGCCGGCTGTCGGCTACCACATCAACAGCGGCGCCGGCAGCCTGGTGTTTACCGGCGATACCACCAGTTGCGATGCCTTGTGGGAGGCCGTTAACCAGATCGAACACCTGCGCTACCTGATTATCGAAACGGCATTTGGCGATGAAGAAATCAGCCTGGCCCGAACTTCCAAACATCTGTCTCCGCTGTTGCTGTCGGCCGAACTGGATAAATTGCAGCAGGCTGGTGTGCAGATACTCATTACCCATTTCAAGCCGGGAGAAGATAAAACCATTATGCGCGAAGTGAGCGCGCGCGACCTGTCCGGGTTTGACGCGCAGGCCCTGAAAATCGGCCAGGTGATCGAGTTCTGAGGATGGCAAACGATGAGTGCTGATATTGCATTGCTTTCCCGATTCGAGCCGGTATGCCACCTGACGCAGGAGCATCAGGTGGAAATAGCCGCCATGAGCCGCGTGGAGCAAGTGCTGAAAGGACGCGACATCCGGCATTTCGCCGAATCAAGCCATCGCTCGTATTATTTGGTTGCCGGCGAAGTCAGGCTGGCGTATGCCGATGGCACCGACGCTGTGATTCGCCCAGGGGACGATGCGGCGCGCTACCCCATCGGCAGCGGTGAAAAGCAAGTAAGCAGTGCCACGGTGACCAGTGACGCCGAGATCCTGGTGGTAGACAGCGACCAGGCCGACATCCTGATGACTTGGGAGCAGATGCCTATCGGGCCTGCCGAGATGGAGTTCGTGCACGTGGCGGAAAGCAATGCCGAGGTGACCAAGCTGTTCGGCGCCAACAGGTTGCACGGCGGCGCGTTCAGCAGCCTGCCGTCGGCCAATATCGATGAACTGTTCCGACGCATGGTGAG
This sequence comes from uncultured Methylophilaceae bacterium, assembly GCA_964511385.1. Lineage (GTDB taxonomy): Bacteria > Pseudomonadota > Gammaproteobacteria > Burkholderiales > Methylophilaceae > CAILHX01. The sequence continues at coordinate 405,048 of CAZEFE010000001.1, forward strand.
CGTCCCGGTCAAAGCCGGCCAGGTCATTATCAAGCAAGGCGAAGAGGGCGATAACTATTATCTGATTGAGTCCGGCCGGGCCCAGGTAACGCGTTTGTCTGGCACGGAGGCTGAGCCGGTGGTGATTGCCCAGCTAGAAGATGGCGATGGCTTCGGTGAAGAGGCGCCGGCGTCGGACAACCGGCGCAATGCCACGGTGACCATGGAAACCGACGGCGTGCTGTTGCAGCTGAGCAAGCAGGATTTTGTCGAGTTGCTGAAGGCGCCGCTACTGAACCGGATTTCCCGCCAGGCGGCGGAGCAGAAAATTGTCGCGGGCGCACACTGGATTGATGTTCGCCTGCCATCGGAATTCGCGCATGCCCATTTCCCTGGCGCAATCAATCTCCCGTTGCATGAAATTCGCGATGCGCTCAGTACACTGAACCCGCACCAGACCTATATCACGTATTGCAAGACTGGGCGCAGAAGCTCTGCCGCGGCGTTTATCATGTCGCAACTCGGCTTCGATGTTTATACGCTGGAAGGTAATGCGTCTGATGGCGGCGACCAATAGCCAAACCTGATATAACAAAAAAGCGACCGATTGGTCGCTTTTTTGTTGCGAAACAACGACATGTTGCGAGCTTACTTGCCTTCGGCGACCTTTTTCAGGTTGGGCAGACCGGCGTCAAATACGCCGTTGACGGCCTTGATTGCAGACTCGTCATCTTGACCGGGAGGAATCGGTGGATTCAGCTTGTAGACGCGATAAAAGCGCGCAGTCCAGGTTACGGTGCTTTCGCCAGCGCCAGGACCGGCCTTGACAACGATGGTGGCGTTGTAGTCGGCAACTGGCAGTGCTCCTTCGATGATCTCGTACTTAACCTTCATGTCCTTGTCGTCGGAAGACTTGAGGCGTTCATAAATGGTGCCGCCATCCTTCAGGGTCAGCAAACGGAATGTATCGCTGCCCTTGGTTTCCACTTTGGTGCTGGCGACAGGTGGGAGCCATTTGTGCAGCCCGCCCCAATCCTTGACGATAGCCCAGACTTTGGCAGGCTCCGCCTTGATCACGACTTCTTTTTCAACTTTTTGCGGGGATGGGCCGTGCGCAGCAGCGGTAAGCGGCAGCATCAGTACGGCGATGATGGCGAGCAGTTTTTTCATGCAAGATTCTCCAAAGTTAATAATGACAAAACAATCAATGTGACCCCTTGGCAATAAATTGGCCGAAAGCGCGGCTTTGTTTGCCGGTTGCAATGCTGGCGACCATTTTGCTGCTGTTGGCGTCGATCACTGAAACTGAATCATCGCCCCAACTGGCGACATAAATCTTCCCGTCATGGTACCCAATGCCTTCGGGTACCGTGCCTACCTTGATTGTGGCAATGACTTTCCATGTCTGGCGACTGATGACGGAGACGGTATCGGCTTGCGTATTCGTCACGTAAATCAGGTTGCCGTCATCACTGGCGGTGACGCAGTAGGGATGGTCGCCTACCGCAATGGTACGGGCGACTGCCGTAAATGGGGCTTCAATCACCGAAACGCTATTGTCGTACACATTAACGACGTAAAGCATTCTACCATCGGCGCTTTGCGTCATGCCGAAAGGATGCGCGCCTACCGCAATTCTACGGTTGACGGTGCCGCTCTTCAGGTCAACGACGCTGAGGTCGTTGCTGTCGCGATTAACGACGAACAGCAATAACCCGTCAGCACTGACCTGCATGCCGGCGGGGGCGTTGCCTACGGCGAATTCGCGCAACGTCTTGCCGCTGTTGCTGTCAATTTCCACGACCCGGCTGCTGAACCAATCCGCCACATATAGCGTGGCATCCTTGAAGCCGAGTGTCAGGCCAACCGGCGAACCGGGGATGCTGATGCTGGAAACGATGCTGTTGGTGCTGGTGTCGATGACGGAAATGGTTTGGTCTTCAGCATTGGAGACAAAAGCACGTTTCAGCTTTGCTGAAACTGCGATGCCGACCGGCGCCTTGCCCACTGCAATAGTGGAAACGACCTGGTCGTTTGCAGTGTCAATCACGGAAACGCTATTGCTGCCCTGGTTGGTGATGTAGGCGAACGGCTCGGCCCATGCCAGAGTGCTGCATATCAGTAAGCCAAGGGCTGCAAAGATGGAGGTGTTGAAAGCCACGAAAGCGTTGGTTCGGTTGTGGTAATGAACAAATAACGCAATCTGGAGTCCATGCGTTGACGTGGCAGTATAAGAGCGCACGCTATGCCGCGCAAGTTCGGTACTGAATGGCTAGGGTGCGGACTTCTTCTCCTGGAGTGCAGGGTTTTTTCAGGTAATTGACGCAAAACATGAAATCAACGCGCGGTTCGCCTTTCATTCTGCGAAAAAATGTGAAAAAATTGGGGCAACTTTAAGGATTTTTTATCATGATAGATCGGGACGGATACCGCCCGAATGTGGGCATCATTCTATGCAATGCCCGTAATCAGGCTTTCTGGGGCAAGCGCATACGCGAAGATTCATGGCAGTTTCCGCAGGGTGGCATCAAGCTGGGTGAAAGCCCAGAGCAGGCGATGTACCGTGAGTTGCATGAGGAAGTCGGGCTGAAGCCGGAGCATGTGCGCATTCTGGGTCGTACCAGGGATTGGCTGCGTTACGACGTGCCTACGCATTGGGTGAAGCGGGAATGGCGCGGCTCCTACCGCGGGCAAAAGCAGATTTGGTTCCTGCTCAGGCTGGTGGGGCGCGACAGTGATGTCTCCCTGCGCGCCAGCGGGCATCCGGAATTCGACGCTTGGCGTTGGAGCGAGTACTGGGTGCCGTTGGAATCCGTGATCGAGTTCAAGCGCGATGTGTATACCAAGGCGCTGAATGAACTCGCGGTTTACCTGAACAAATCTGAACGCAGGACGGCTGCCTGAGCCTCAGGCAGCCAGTTCTGCCAGTACGGTACTCCCCGCGCTGACCTTGTCGCCGATGCTGACTTTGGGTTTTGCATCCAGCGGCAGATAAATGTCCACGCGCGAACCAAAGCGGATAAACCCGTAGCGTTGCCCCTTGTGCAGGGGATCTCCTGCATTCACGTAACAGAGAATCCGGCGTGCTACCAAACCGGCGATCTGCACGCAGGTAATATCCTGGCCGTTGACCGTTTTAATCCACAGCGCGTTGCGTTCGTTCTCGGCTGAAGCCTTATCCATTGCCGCGTTGAAAAACTTGCCAGGCATATACCAGCGTTGCTTTACGGTGCCGTCAATCGGGCTGCGGTTGGAATGCACGTTGAACACGTTCATGAACACGCTGATTTTCAGCGCATCGCGCTTGAGGTATTCGTCAAATGCCTTCTCTACCACGATCACCTTGCCGTCCGCGCTGGAAGTCAGCAGGTTGGCTTGTTGTGGTACGTCACGCGGCGGGTCGCGGAAAAACTGCAATACAAACAGCGTGATAATCCACAACGGGATAGACCAGAACACGCACCAGAAGCTGGCGGCCACGGAAACGACCACTGCGCCGAACAGAAACGGCCAGCCTTCGCGGGCAATGATGGGGTGGGGATAATTCATAAGAGTCGTTAGTTGTTAGTCGCTAGTCGCTAGTTCGGATGAAGGGTTTCAACCAGGACTAACGTCTAACGACTAGCAACTATTTTCTTTAGTTCTTGGACTGATCAACCAGTTTGTTCTTGGCGATCCACGGCATCATCGCGCGCAGTTGGCCGCCGACCTGTTCGATCGGGTGAGCAGCGTTCAGGCGACGGCGAGCGGTCATTTCCGGATAGTTGGTCTTGCCTTCCAGGATGAACATCTTCGCGTATTCGCCGGTCTGGATGCGCTTCAGCGCTTCACGCATGGCGTAGCGGGATTCTTCGTTGATCACTTCCGGGCCGGTTACGTACTCGCCGTACTCCGCGTTGTTGGAGATGGAGTAGTTCATGTTGGCGATGCCGCCTTCGTACATCAGGTCGACGATCAGTTTCAGTTCGTGCAGGCACTCGAAGTAGGCCATTTCCGGCGCATAACCTGCTTCCACCAGGGTTTCGAAACCGGCCTTGACCAGTTCCACGGCGCCGCCGCACAGCACGGCCTGTTCGCCGAACAGGTCGGTTTCGGTTTCTTCACGGAAGTTGGTTTCAATCACGCCACCCTTGGTGCCGCCGTTGGCAGCCGCGTAGGAGAGGGCGATGTCCTTGGCCTTGCCGGATGCATCCTGGTATACCGCGATCAGGGATGGCACGCCGCCACCCTTCAGGTATTCGGAGCGTACAGTGTGGCCTGGGCCCTTCGGTGCGACCATGATCACGTCGACGTTGGTCGGCGGCACGATCTGGTTGTAATGGATGTTGAAGCCGTGGGCGAAAGCCAGGGCGGCGCCTGCTTTCAGGTTCTTCTCGACATCGGCGTGGTAGACCTGCGGCATGGTTTCGTCCGGCAGCAGGATCATCACCACATCGGCGTTCTTCACGGCGTCGGCGATTTCGGCGACCTTGTGGCCGGCGGCTTCAGCCTTGGCCCAGGAAGCACCGCCCTTGCGCAGGGCAACGGTGACGTTCACGCCGGAATCCTTCAGGTTCTGGGCGTGGGCATGGCCTTGGGAGCCATAGCCGACGATGGTGACTTGCTTGCCCTTGATCAGGGAGAGGTCGGCGTCTTTGTCGTAATAAACCTTCATTTCATTTCCTTTTCAATAAAATCAGTTAAACCTTGAGAATGCGGTCTCCGCGACCGATCCCAGATGCTCCGGTGCGTACTGTTTCCAGTATCGCGGTTTTGTCCACGGCTTCCAGGAAGGCGTCCAGTTTGGCGCAGGAGCCTGTCAGTTCAATGGTGTAGCTGCCATCGGCCACGTCGATGATGCGTCCGCGGAAAATGTCGGACATGTGCTTCATTTCCTCGCGGTAGCTGCCAGTGGCCTTGACCTTGACCAGCATCAGTTCGCGCTCGATGTGGCGACCGTCGTTGAGATCCAGTACCTTGACCACGTCAATCAACTTGTTCAGTTGCTTGATGATCTGTTCGATCACTTCATCGGAACCCGAAGTCACAATCGTCATGCGTGACAGCGTTGCATCCTCGGTGGGCGCCACGGTCAGCGATTCGATGTTGTAGCCGCGCGCCGAAAACAGTCCGGCAACGCGTGACAGGGCGCCCGCTTCGTTTTCCATCAGCAGGGAAATAATGTGCTTCATTACAGTTCCTCCGCCAGGATGATTTCGGACAGGCCCTTGCCGTTCGGCACCATGGGGAACACGTTTTCCTTCTGGTCGGTGATGAAGTTCATGAACACAAAGCGGTCCTTCATCGCAAAAGCCTCTTTCAGCGCGCCTTCCACGTCGCCCGGTTTTTCGATGCGCATGCCGACATGGCCGTAGGATTCGGCCAGTTTGACAAAGTCGGGCAGGGCTTCCACGTACGATTCCGAATAACGGTTCTCATAGAAGAATTCCTGCCATTGGCGCACCATGCCCAGGTAACGGTTGTTCAGCAAAATCACCTTGATCGGCAGGTGGTACTGCTTGCAGGTGGACAGCTCCTGGATGTTCATCTGGATGCTGCCCTCGCCGGTGATACAGGCCACCTGCGCTTGGGGATAAGCGAACTGCGCGCCCATGGCATAGGGCAGGCCCACGCCCATGGTGCCCAGGCCGCCGGAATTCAGCCAGCGGCGCGGCTTGTCGAACTTGTAGTATTGCGCCGCCCACATCTGGTGCTGACCCACGTCCGAGGTCACAATGGCGTCACCCTTGGTGACTTCCCACAGTTTTTCCACCACGTACTGCGGCTTGATGATGTCGCCGGAAGCGGCATAGCCCAAACAGGACTTGCCTCGCCATTCTTCGATTTTCTGCCACCATGACTTCACTGCATGGCTATGGCTCGGTTTTTCGGAGTCATCCAGCAATTGCAGCATGTCAGCCAACACGGATTTCACGTCGCCGACGATGGGGATATCCACCTTCACCCGTTTGGAAATGGAGGAAGGATCCACGTCGATATGGATGATTGTGCGCGGGTTCTCGAAAAAGTGTTCTGGATTGCCGATCACGCGGTCGTCGAAGCGCGCACCCACGGCCAGCAGCACATCGCATTCCTGCATCGCCATGTTGGCTTCCAGCGTGCCGTGCATGCCCAGCATGCCGAGGAATTGTTTGTCCGTAGCCGGATAACCGCCCAGACCCATCAGGGTGTTGGTTATCGGATATCCCAGCTTTTTCACCAGTTTGGTCAGCAAGTCGGCCGCGTCGCCCAGCACCACGCCGCCGCCGGTGTAAATCATCGGTCGTTTGGCTTCCAGCAGCAGTTTGAGCGCTTTCTTGATTTGTCCGGAATGGCCTTTCAGCACCGGGCTGTAAGAGCGCAATTCGATGCTCTTCGGATATTCGAAAGTGGTCAGTTGCGCGGTAATATCCTTGGGCACGTCTACTACCACCGGGCCGGGGCGACCGCTGGCGGCAATGTAGAAGGCTTTCTTAATGGTGACGGCCAGGTCGTTGATGTCCTTCACCAGGAAGTTATGCTTCACGCAGGGGCGGGTAATGCCCACCATGTCTACTTCCTGAAAGGCGTCCATGCCAATCACGGGGGTTGGCACCTGGCCGGAAATAACCACGAGCGGCACGGAGTCCATATACGCCGTGGCAATGCCGGTAATCGCATTGGTTGCACCGGGACCGGAGGTCACCAGCGCAACGCCCACATCGCCGGTGGCGCGCGCATAGGCATCAGCCGCATGCACGGCTGCCTGTTCGTGACGCACCAGAATGTGCTTGAACTTGTCCTGCTTGAAAATTTCGTCGTAAATATTGAGCACTGCCCCGCCAGGATAGCCAAACAGGAATTTGACCCCCTCCTCCTGCAAGCAGCGAATGACGATTTCCGCGCCAGTGATTGAACCCGATGATCCCATATTAAGAATGTGACTACTTTGAATTTATTGCGAAACTCTGAACAGTAACTGTTCGGGGCGCTTTGGTCAAGGTTGAAGCAGTTGCCGGAACAAAATTAAGAGACTGCAGATTTTTATCGACGCCTATTCCTGAACGATGGTGGCCACTACGCAATTACCGGTGCCACGATATTCCAGATGGCTAAAACACATGCTGCGCGATATGGCGATTCCGCGACCATGATTGTCCATCATGCGCTCCACGCTCATTTCCAGGTAAGGGGTCCAGTCAAAGCCGTCGCCTTCGTCCTGGATGGTGAATACCAGGTTTTTGCCGTCCCGCCTGAAACTGGCGGTGGCAGATTTTTGGGCATATTGCGGCAAAGTTAGCCGGTGTTCGATTTCCTCGTGCCAATCATCTGCCGCAACCAGACTGGATTTTTCATCATAAGTGATACCCAGGTTGCCGTGTTCGATGGCATTCAGCATCAATTCCATCAGGCCCATGTTGGCGGATTCCCGGGAGGGGCAGATGGAGGCCAGCAGCATGGCAATGTGCCGTGCATCCGCAGGGGTCTTGAACGAGAACTGCGCGCTGTCGAGATGGGCCAGCGCGCGTTGTTTGTATTCGGCGTATTCCGACCCTTGAATGCGTTCGGCACGATCGCGTAATGCGGTCGCCACCACCACGCGCAACACGTCGGCATTAAATGGCTTGGTCAGGTAGTAATAGGCGCCGGCCTTCAGGCCCTCTACCACTTGTTCCGACATGGAGGAAGCCGTTTGCAGGATGACGGGCAGCAGTTTCAACTGCGCATCCTGTTTGATCCGCTGCAATACTTCGATGCCGTCAATCCCCGGCATCATGCGATCCAGCAGCACGGCGTCGAATCTGTCCGGTTCCGCCTGCAGTTTGGCCCACGCCTCTTCCCCGCTATTAGCCAGCACTAGTTCATAGTCGAAGCCATCCAGGAACTCGCTGATGACAATCTGGTTGAGAGGGTCGTCATCCACGACCAGCAGGACAGGTTGATTGGTGCTCACGGGGCTTCTCCTGCTGGTGTTGTCTGTTCGAACGGAAGTATAAAAATCAGGGACGATCCGCGCTCGGGGTTGTTTTCGGCATGGATGGAGCCGCCATGTAATTCTACAATCTGGCGGCAGATGGCCAGCCCCAGTCCGGTACCGCCGCTGCCGCTGCGAGTTTTGCTGCTTTGTACGAATTCGTCGAAGATGCTCTCCAGTTCATCGGGAGGGATGCCAATGCCTTCATCCTGTACCTTGACCAGCACTCCCGCAATGCCCGGGTCTCCCGATCTGCGCCCGGGGATTTCTGTCAGGCTTGCGCTGATGCGGATGACGCTGGTGGTGGGGGAAAACTTGATGGCGTTGGACAGCAGGTTGTCCAGTACTTGGCCCACCCTGACGCCGTCGCACGTGGCAAGCAGGCCGGATGGTACTCCCGAATAATCGATCTTCACCGCTTTTTCATGCGCCAGGATGCCGAGCGCATCCACTGCCTTCTGCACCAGCGTGCGCATGTCATGGGTCGCTTTTATCATGGCGATCTTGTTGGCTTCGAGTTTGGACAAATCCAGCAGGTCGTTGAGCAGCAACAACAGGCGGTCGCCGCTTTTGGCAATATGGTCGAAATATTCGCGCAGTTTGGCAACGGGGGCTTCGGCCAGGGCGGTTTTCTCCAGGCCGAGGCGGGCAAATGAGAGTATGGCGTGCATCGGTGTGCGCAACTCGTGCGACATGTTGGCGAGAAATTGGGATTTTGCCTGATTGGCCTTCTCCGCCTCCATCTGCGCTTTGCTTGCCTCGCGGGTGCGCACTTCGACCAGCGCTTCCAGGTTTTCGCGATGCTGGCTCAGTTCCGCCGCGGACTGTATTTTCTCGGTAATGTCTTCCTGGATCGCAAGGTAGTGCGTGATGGTGCCATCGGCTTGCCGGACCGGGGAAATATGCGCATGGTCAATGTAGATGGTGCCGTCTTTGCGCCGGTTATAGAGTTCGCCGTGCCAGGTGCGCCCCTCGGCCAGGGTTTCCCATAAATCCGCATAATTGGTATTCCGGCTTTGCTCGGATTGCAGGATATTGGGATTCCTGCCAAGGACTTCGCTCCGGCTGTACCCGGTAGCTTCGGTATAGCGCTGGTTGACGTACTCGATCTCGGCGTTGAGGTTGGTGATAACGATGCTGTTGGGGTTTTGCTCCACCGCCAGCCAGAATTTGCGTAGTTCCTGCTCCCGGCTGGCGACCTGGGTTGACATGCTGCTCAAGCCGTCGCTGATGGCTGCGAATTCGTGGTAAACCAGATCTTCCGTTACGCCCTGGTATTCTCCGGCGGCCATGCGCTCCGTGCGCTTGACCAGGGCGGTCAAGGGCTGTTCCAGGATGCGCTGGAACAGCAGCCTGACCGACAGGAACAGGGCGGCAATGACCAGCAGCATGGTGACGAGGCCAACTAGTAGCAGATGGTGTCGCATCTGTTGGTAGAACAGTGGCGTCACCCCCAGTTCCAGCGCGCCGACCTTGGCGCCCGCGTGCAGGATCTCGGTCCGGGTCATGATTTGGTCGCTGTTGGAGGTGGTGACGATTGCGCGCTGGTGTGCGTAGATGACACGTCCATTGTCATCGGTAATTTTCAGATAAGCGATTTCCTGGTTTTCGGTAAATGAGTTGCCGATCTTGCGAATCAGGTCATCGTCAATATTCCACAACGGCAATTCGAGCGTGTCGCGCAGATGGGTGAGATATTGCACGGATTTCTGCCGGTATATCTGCTCCGCTTGCTTGGAGAGATACAAAAAGTTGCCCAGCAGGGCGAACAGCGATACCAGGACCACAATGGCGATCAGCCAGCCCAAGAAATCGTGGGAAATGGAGCGCCGCCGCCATTGGCCGGGCGGGGAGTTGTTCCTGTTGGGCTGGCTATCGTGCTGGGCTGTCTGGGCCATGTGCTTTCTCTGTCAGCTTGGCGGCTTCCTTGAGCGCCAGTGTTTTCCATCGTTGCTCGATGTTGCGGCGGGTGCCGTTGGCAGAAATGACCCGGTATCCCTGATCGAACTTATGGCGTGCCCATGTGCCTTGCGGGTGCCTGGTGCTGAATCCGATGTGTGATTGTAGCGTGCCGCTGGGGAAGGCTTGCTGCACCTGGTCTTGCAACCCGGCCCGAGCCAGCCGGGCATCGAGCGGATTGATTTCGTTGGTGTTCGCCAGCAATGCCGCATCCAGCCTGCCCTTGGCCAGCTTCCGCAGATTGGACTCGTCCGATTCCGCTTCTTCAAATACCACGATCCCGCGATCTTGCAGCGCGTAAATGGACGGGGGGTACTCGTAGCCGTGCACGACCCCCACCAACGTACCTTTAGGCAGTTCTTCTTCCCGGGTGGCGTTCAGGGGCTTCTTGCGGGAAGTAATGAAATCCGTGTGGCAGACGAACAGCGGCTGCTCGGAGAACAGGATTTTGCCGGTAAATTGCGGCAGCCATGACATGCTGAAACAGGCGGCGACCTTGCCGGTTAATACCATATTCTTGCAGCGGGCATAGGGAACGACCGAAAACTCCACCTTGACCCCGACAGCCTTGAACGCGGCCTGGACGATTTCATTGGCAAAGCCGGTGCCGTCACGATTCGACCATGGGGGGGCGGCATCTTCGACGGCAATGACCAGCGGGGCGGAAGCGGCGGTGCCGGGAATCAGCTGCACGAGTAGCAGGAGCGCAGCGAGAAGATGTTTGTAGCGGGCGGCAACACCCATGTACGGTTCCTTTGCGAGTTGCCCGCGCGCTGGGGCGGGCGGTGCGGCATGTTGTTTTTACAAGGTAGCTGGCGCTATCTTTATTTATTGGGGGAACTTTGCTCAAATCTCATGGAAAGGTCAACCGCCTTGACGTCCTTGGTCAGGCTGCCGACCGAGATGCGGTCTACTCCGGTTTCCGCAACGGCACGAACGGTGTCTAGGTTGATGCCGCCGGAAGCTTCCAGCACGGCGCGGTTACGGTTCAGGGTGACTGCCTGACGCAGGGTTTCCAGGTCAAAGTTGTCCAGCAATATCAGGTTGGCGCCGGCATCCAGCGCCTGTTCCAGTTGTGTCAGGGTTTCTACTTCAATCTGGATTGGCAAGCCTGTCTGCAGCGCATGGGCTGCAGACAGCGCTTGCGCAATGCCGCCGGCCGCGGCGATGTGGTTTTCCTTGATCAGGATACCGTCGTCCAGCCGCAGGCGCTGGTTCTGCCCGCCGCCTACCGTTACGGCATATTTTTGCGCCATCCTTAACCCGGGCAGCGTTTTGCGCGTATCCATGACGATGGCGTGCGTGCCGCGTATTGCATCGACATAGGTTCTGGTGGCCGTGGCGGTGGCGGAAAGCGTTTGCAGGAAATTGAGCGCGCTCCGCTCCGCAGTGAGCAAGGCGCGCGCATTGCCGGAGATCATACAAATGGTTTGATCGGGCGTCATGGCGGCGCCTTCCTCTACCAGCCACACAACCGTGGCAGCGGGATCCAGTTGCGAGAAGCAGGCGTCGAACCATTGCCTTCCGCACAAAATCGCCTGTTCGCGGCAGACAATGGTCGCGCTGGCGCGCGCATCCTGCGCGATTAGGCGTGCGGTGAAATCGGCCTGGCCGATATCTTCCGCCAGCGCGGCGGCAACTTGTTGCTGGATGATGTCGTCTGATGGGCGCATGAATGCATTATAATAGCTGTCCTAACGATCAAAAACAGAACTTCCCGTATGAAGCTTTTTATGACACCCAATAGTCCGTATGCCCGCAAGGTGCGCGTGGTGCTGGCGGAAAAGCGCATAGATTGCGAGCACGAGCAGGTGGTGTTGTCCGCCCCCGACTGTCCTGTTCCGGCCTTTAACCCGCTGGGCAAGGTGCCGACCCTGGTGCTGGATGACGGTACGGCGCTGTACGATTCTCCGGTGATTACCGATTACCTGGATAAAAAAACCCCGGTGACCCGCCTGATTCCCCAGGGTGACCGCGTGGAGGTCAAGCGCTGGGAAGCGCTGGCTGATGGCATCTGCGATGCGGCGGTCGCGATCGTCATGGAATTGCGGCGCCCGGAAGCCGCGCAGGATGCTACGCAGATTGCACGGCAGCGGCTCAAGATCGAGCGCGGCTTGCAAGTCCTGGCAACAGACCTGGGCGACAAGAAATGGTGCGTAGCCAATGCCTTGAGCCTGGCAGATATCGCTGTGGGCTGTGCATTGGGCTACATCAGTTTCCGCATGCCGGAGCTTGACTGGCGCGGCAGCTACCCCAATCTCGTAGCGCTCTACGACCAGCTCATGCAGCGCAAGGCGTTCCAGGATACCCAGCCGCAACCGTAGTCTGTCGGCAAGGCATAAAAAATGGCGCTTCGGCGCCATTTTTTATGCCTTGCCGCTATGCCGCCCCATTGCTGATCGGCCATGGTTGCCGTTTCTGAGAGATACGTCTAATATCACCACATCCTAAAAAAGGTTTATCGGCGTGTCGTGATTTGAGGGGGGTGGGAATGCGCAACATCAAGCTGTTCGAGTCCGAAACACACCGGTTTATTCTGCTCAATGAGAGCGAGCCGGGAGAAGAAGAGGGCATTCGTTCCAATCAGTACCTGGTCATGCATGGCGAATCCGGCGTGCTGCTTGATCCCGGTGGTTTTGGCGTGATGCCGAGAGTGCTGGCGGAACTGCTGCGCTACATGAATCCCCAGCAAATCAAGGGTATTTTCCTTTCGCACCAGGATCCGGACATTGTCGGCGGCATTTCCACCTGGCTGGAACTGACCGATTGCCCGGTGTATGTTTCCCAAATCTGGATGCGGTTTTTGCCGCATTACGGTCTGAAGGACATGTCCTGCTTTTCCGGGGTGCCGGACGAGGGCATGGTCTGCGACATCACGCCGGAATTCCGGCTCAAGGTTGTGCCTGCCCACTTCCTGCACTCGGAAGGGCAGATCAATGTGTATGACCCGGTTTCCAAAATCCTGTTTACCGGCGACATCGGCGCAGCCATGTTGCCGCTGGACAAGGACGATGCGTTTGTGGACGATTTCGAGCGCCACCTGCCGTACATTGCCGGGTTCCATCGCCGCTACATGTGCTCCAACAAGGCCATCCGCTGCTGGCTGGATAACATCGCCGGGCTGGAAATCGACATGATTGCGCCGCAGCATGGCCCGGTGTATCGCGGCCGGGCGGTGACCGATTTTCTTGGCTGGATAAAAGACCTGCAATGCGGTATTGACCTGATGCAGAGCGGCGCTTATTTCCCCAAAGAATCCCGATGAGCGTGCTGCAGACCAATCATCTGGAAACCGTGCGCATGCGCATGGTGGATCGCATGGCGGCATTGCTGGAGAGCCACACGCGCTCGCGGTTGTTCAACGAAAGCGTGGCCGAACTGGTTCGCGCAACGCATCAGGAAATGGCGGCGGAACTGCAAGCCGTGGCCCAGCGCTCGGACGAGCCGGCGATAGCCAAGGCGATTCTGAATGCGGCGAAAATCAGCGATCACCTCGACCAATGCCTGGGTTATCTGTTTAACGAACGCAAACGCCAATGGCACAAGAATGGCGACTACATCCGGCAAGTGCTGCAGGAGTTCGACAATACGCTGGGTGAACTGGCCGACACGCTGGTAGACAAGGATCTGTTTGAGCGCCAGAGCCACGTACTGGAGCGCATTATTCTCTCGCACGAGAATGTGTCGCAATGGAAGGAGTTTGTCCAGGACATCATTGCCGACTTTCACGCCATTTTCCCGTTCAATTTCTTTTTTATCGCATTCAGCGAAGAACACCATTTATCGCTATACCTGTACTACCTCGGCGATTACTCCCCTGAAGTCAAACAGGGTGCGCGGCAGATGCTGGCGTTGAAAATGCTCAACAGCCTCAGGTTGCCGCTGGATACGCCGCTGGAGATCGAAGAATTCCAGGCAGGGCAGACGGGCAGGATCGTGAGGATGGACGATATCAATATGATTACCGTGTCCGTCCCGGAGCACACGCCGAAATTGGACGGCCTGCTGGGGGTCGCCTATGTGACCGAGGGCGAGGTGATAGCGCAGGAAGAAAGCATCATTCGCTCCATCCTGTCGGTGATGGTGATGGTGGTTGGCTCCAGCAAGGTGTTGTCGCGCACGCTGGACGAACTGGAGTATTACTCGCTGCGCGATCCGCTGACCAACCTCTATAACCGCCGCCAGTTCAACACCATGCTGGAATACGAAATAGGGCGGTCAGAACGGCATCATCATGAGTTTTCAGTGCTGATGCTGGACCTGGACGATTTCAAGGACATCAACGATTCTTATGGCCACCTGGTTGGTGACGATGCCTTGCGTGGGGTGGCCGAAGTGATAGAAAAACACATCCGGAAGGGTGACCTGGCGGCCCGTGTCGGCGGCGACGAGTTTGCCCTGGTGCTGACGGAAACCGGCCGGGATGGCGCCGCGACCGTAGCCGCGGCGCTGGGCAAGGCCTTGCGCGAAACGGTTTTTTCCACGGCGGAAGGCAAGGGTTTCCACGTGACGGTTTCCATCGGTATTGTCACTTTCCCGCAGGATGCAGTGGTTGCTGCCGATCTGCTGGCGGGAGTGGATATTGCCATGTACCGCGCCAAGGAGCTGGGCAAGGACGGCGCAAGCACGCTGGATGCGGTCAGTGAACGCGTCCAGGCCGGGCGCGACATCCGCAATTACGCGGAACAATTGCGCGAGGCCTTGCGCGACGATCGCATCGTCCCTTATTTCCATACCATTGTGGATTGCCAGACCGGCGCGACGTTCGCCTACGAAGCCCTGGCGCGCCTGCATTTGCCCGATGGCGAAACAGCCAGCGCGGGAACGTTCATCGAAACCATCGAAAAATACGGCATGGGGCGCGAACTGGATCGCGCCATCATCAACAAGGCTTTTGCCGCCAGGAAGGCCCACATGGGCACGGATGCTGACAGCAAGCTGTTCATCAACCTGTCGTCGCAGGAGATCCAGGGACGCAATATCCTGGCTTACGCCGAGGAAATGTGCGAGCAGCTGGACATTCCGCCCAGCACCATTGTGTTCGAGGTGCTGGAACGCGATGCCATCGGCGACATGAACAGCATGCGGAAATTTCTGGCCAACCTGCGTGCCAAGGGGTTTGCGTTCGCCCTGGACGATTTCGGCAGCGGTTACAACTCCTTCCACTATTTGCGGGAACTGCGTTTTGAATACGTCAAGATAGACGGCGCCTTTGTGCAAAACATCCTGAATTCCAAGATCGATTATGCGCTGGTGCATAACCTTTCCCGGCTGTGCCAGGATATCGGCATCCGCACCGTGGCCGAGTTTGTCGAAAACGAGGAGGTGCTCCTCGCGCTGCGCCACATGGGTATCGATTACGTGCAGGGCTACCATATCGGCATGCCGCGCTCCACGATGTAACTGTTAAGTCCCGCTTAAGAATAAGCGGCATACATTTCACCTGCGTTCATACCTACGGAGGTGAAACATGGAAACCCTGATCTATCGCAGACAAAAAGTCTACGACCCGATGCTGCGCATCATCCACGCCTGGAATGGCCTGGCCATCCTGCTGCTGATACTCACCGTTTCGCTGGCCGACCTTGTTGACAAGGGCGCTGGCGAAGACCTCGTCTGGCTGCTCCACATCAACCTCGGCTATGCGCTGATCCTCGGCCTGGTGGCGCGGCTGACATGGGGATTGGTCGGTCCGGCCCAGGCGCGATTTTCTGATATGTGGCATCCCGCCACCTGGTGGCATGCCGTCCGCCACTTCGATTTCCGCTCAACGCCACGCTTCGGCCATGACGTGCTGGCCAGCGGCGCTTACCTGGCGGTGTACGCCATGCTGGCCGTGATGGCAGTGACCGGACTCGGGCTGGCGGCCGCGGAACACAGCATGGGGCCGCTGAATGCCTGGTTTGGCGACATGGCCTGGAATGAAGGCATGTTCGAGGAGCCGCACGAAACGCTCTACGGCGTACTGATCGGTTTCATCGTGTTGCACATCGCCGCGCTGATCTGGCACGAATGGAAAGACAAAACGCCGCTGGCGCAGGGCATGGTCAGCGGCTACAAATACCAGCGAGTGACGGAAACCGCACCGGGCAAGGAGGACGATCATGCGTAACGCCATGTTATTCGTCGGGTTGCTGTCCGCCCTAAATGCCGGCGCCGCCACGCCGCCGGAGTTGCTCAGGCAGTATGAGGCCCAGGCCCGGCAGGAAGATGCGGCATTTGCCGGATTTTCGGCGGAGCGCGGCAGCCGGTTCTTTCGCAGCGAGCGCGCCCATAGCAACGGCCAAAAAGTGGGTTGCATCACCTGCCATACCGCGGACCCCAAGGCACAGGGAAAAACCCGCGCCAATAAGGTGATCGAACCGCTGGCGCCGCTTGTCAACCCGCAGCGCTTTACCGACCCGTCCAAGGTGGAAAAATGGTTCGGCCGCAACTGCAAGGACGTGCTGGAACGCACCTGTACTGCGCAGGAGAAGGGCGATTTTATCCTGTACCTGGTGAATGTGAGATAGGAGCATGGACATGAAAAAATGGATGCAGGTGTTATTGCTGGTTTCCAGCATTACCGCTACGGGTACGCTGCTGGCCAGTGGCGGCGGCGAAGATGTTGGCACTCGGCAGTTGCCGCCGGTGAGCAATGCCAAGTGGAAGGCCGAATGTGCGAGCTGCCACATGCTCTATCATCCCGGCCTGCTGCCCGAGCGTTCCTGGCGGAAAATGATGGCCGGGCTGGATCGACACTTTGGCGAGAATGCGGCATTGGACGCGGTGACTCGCGACGAGATCGAGCGGTTCCTTGTGACTAACAGCGCGGACAAATCCGATAACCGGCGTTCGCAGCGCATCGTCCAGTCCATCCCGGCTAACGATACGCCGTTGCGTGTCAGCGATACGCGTTACTTTTTGGGCAAACATGACGAAATATCGTCTGTCACCTTCAAGCGCAAGAGCATAGGCAGTGCCGCCAATTGTATGGCCTGCCATCGTGGGGCGGAGCAGGGAAATTTTGCAGAGTCACAAGTGAAGATTCCGCGCTAAGATTGCTGTATGAGAATTTTACTGGTTGAAGACGACACCCTGCTGGGGGATGGCATCAAGGCCGGCCTGAAGCACGCCGGCTTTGCCGTGGATTGGGTGCAGGATGGAACCATGGCAAAGCTGGCGCTGGAGAGCGAAGAATATGCGCTGCTGGTGCTGGATATCGGCCTGCCGAACATTTCCGGGCTGGACCTGCTGAAATGGCTGCGGCAACGCGGCAGCGACCTGCCGGTGCTGATGCTGACCGCGCGCGACACCGTGGCCGACCGTGTCGGCGGGCTGGACAGCGGCGCCGACGATTACCTGGTCAAGCCCTTCGACCTGGATGAACTGGTGGCACGGCTGCGCGCGTTGCTGCGGCGCTCTGCCGGCAAGGCCAACCCCGTGCTGCAGCACGGGGGCGTGGTGCTGGACATGGCGGCGCATGCGGTGGCTGTCCACGGCATGCCGGTGGAACTCTCGGCGCGTGAATTTTCCCTGCTGCACGAATTGCTGCAAAACAGCGGGCGCGTGCTGTCGCGCGAGCAACTCGAACAACGCCTGTATGGCTGGGGCGAGGAGGTCGAAAGCAACTCGGTGGAAGTGCATATCCACCACCTGCGCAAGAAGCTGGGGAACGACCTCATCCGCACCGTGCGCGGCGTCGGTTATACCGTGGACAAGCTCCCATGAAATCGTTGCGGCTGCGCCTGATCGTGCTGTTGCTGCTCGGATTGGGGGCGGTATGGGCGGTGGCGGCTTGGCAGGGGCACCGTGAAGCCCGGCACGAGGTGGACGAATTGCTCGACGCACAGCTGGCGCAGTCGGCCCAGGCCGTGCTGGAAATTACCCGCCACGAAATCCACGAGCGCCTGGAGCATGGCGACGACGAAAGTGAAATAAGTGGCTTGCCGGCATTGCACCAATACGAACAGAAACTGGCTTTCCAGCTGTGGAGCAGGGATGGGAAGCTGCTGCAGCGTTCCCCCGATGCGCCCAGGGACATGATGGGCGCGCCGGCGCCGGGCTACCGCACCATCAACCTCCAGGGGCAATCCTGGCGCGTGCTGACGCGACTGGACAAACGCGGCGAATACCTGGTGCAGGTGGCCGAACCGTTGGCCAAGCGTGAATGGCTGGCCCGGCATATCGCCATGAACATCCTCGCGCCGACCTTGCTGGCCATGCCGGTGCTGGCGCTGCTGATCTGGTGGTTTGTCGGTGCCGGCTTGCGGCCGCTGCGCGATATCGGCCGGCAAGTGCAATCCCGCGCGGCCAACCGGCTGGATGCGCTGGAAATGCGCGATGTTCCCGACGAAGTGGCGCCGCTGGCGCTGGCGCTGAACGACCTGTTTGCCCGACTGCAATACGCGTTCGACAGCGAGCGTCGTTTTACTGCCGATGCCGCGCACGAACTGCGTACCCCGCTGGCTGCGCTCAAGGTGCAGGCGCAAGTGGCGATGCGCGCGGGCGATGATGCGGAGCGGCGTGCCGCGCTGGAAAAAGTGCTGCAAGGGGTGGATCGAGCCACGCACCTCATCGCCCAGTTGCTGACGCTGGCGCGGGTTGATCCGGAAGGCGCCGCTTCACGGCACGAACTGCTCGCATTGCACAAGCTGGCGGCGACGGTGCTCGAAGAATTGCGCCCCCTGGCCCAGTCGCGCCAGATCCGCCTGTCGCTGCAGGGCGTGGATGCCGATGTTGATGGCGATGCCGGCCAACTGGCGGTGCTGCTGCGCAACCTGGTCGATAACGCCTTGCGCTACACGCCGGAAGGCGGGACGGTGCAGGTGGCTATCGGAGATGCCGACGGGGTGGTGCTGGAAGTGGCCGACAGCGGCCCCGGCATCCCGCCGGAACAGCGTGGACGGGTGCTGGAACGTTTTTATCGCGCCCCTGGCAACATGCAGCCCGGCAGCGGGCTGGGGCTGTCCATCGTCAACCGCATTGCCCAGCTGCACGGCGCGGCGCTGGATCTGGACAGTTCGGCAAGCGGCGGATTGCTGGTGCGGGTAAAATTTTCGCATGGCAAAGCTAGATATTCATAACCACAGCCGCGACAGCGCCGGTTACACCTATGTGTATCCGGTGGTGTCGCGCCGTGCGCGCGGTGTTTCCGTCGGCATCAACCTCAACCCCAACAATGCCTGCAACTGGGCCTGCATCTATTGCCAGGTGCCCAACCTCACGCGCGGTAGTGCGCCGGAAATCAACCTGCGACAACTGGAGCAGGAGTTGCGCGGGTTCTTGAACCAGGCGGTGCACGGAGACTGGCTGCAGGAGAACGTGCCGGCGGACAGCCGGGTGCTGCAGGACATCGCGTTTTCCGGCAACGGCGAGCCGACCAGTGCGCAGGAATTCCCGGCGGCAGTGGCGCTGGCCGGGCAGGTGTTGCGCGATGTCGGGTTGCAGCACGTCAAGCTGCGGCTGATCACCAACGGCAGCCTGCTGAACCGGGCAACGGTGCAGGCCGCCATCCGCAACATGGCGGGCATGAACGGCGAAGTGTGGTTCAAGCTGGACCGCGCCAGCAGCGAAGGCATGGCGCAGGTCAACCAGGTCAACGACAACATGGCGGCAGTGAAGAAGCGGCTGCTGGCCTCGACTGAAAACTGCACAACATGGTTGCAAACGTGCTGGTTCGCGCTGGACGGCATGGCGCCTGATGTGGCGGAACGCCAGGCGTACCTGCAACTGGTCGGTGAGGTGCGCGAGCATATTGCCGGGGTGCACCTGTACGGCCTGGCACGTCAGCCGATGCAGCCGGGCAGCGAGCGCCTGTCTTCCCTTTCCGACCAGGAAATGCAGGCGTTTGCCGAGGAAATCCGCGGCCTTGGCGTCGTGGTGACGGTGAATCAATAAGGAAAAATAATGCGCAAACTATGGTTGTTGTGTTTCATGCTGCTGCCGATGCCGGCAAAGGCTGCCGACGTGTTTGAAACCGGCGGCGATCTGTTGAAGTTCTGCCAGCAGGCGGCCGATCCCGCGCGGCGCGACCCGTTCACCTTCGGCATGTGCATGGGCTACATTGACGGTTATATCTCCGGTTATCGCTTCAAGAAGGAGGTGGAAGGCAGCCCGCTCATCTGCGACGATATCGAAAAGCGCCAGCGCCGCGAGGTGCTGAACAGCGTGGTGAGTTACCTGGAAGCGCACCCCGAATCGCAGCGGGAGCTCAAGAGCATTGCCATGTACCGGGCGATCCTGGACAAAATGACCTGCCCGGAGCAAAAGCGTTAAGGGCGCTTCTATAAATTCAAGTTGCTAAGCCAGACAAGGCGCGAATGAAAAATGATGACGCGGCATATGTCTGATATGTAAGGAATCATTTTTCATGAGCAACGCCGTATGGCAACGGAAATTGGGTTTATAGAAGCGCCCGTTAACTTAAGCAAGGCTTAAGAATCACCGGCTAGACTGCCCGCAACGATCAAGGAGGCATGAATGAACATCAGAGGAGTTATGTTTCTGGCAACGGCATTGGCTGCATCCGCCGTGCATGGCGAGGAACTGGAGCGCCTGGTGCCGGATGCACAACTGACGCTGTCCGCCGTGGTGGATGCGGCTTATGCACGCAACCCCAAACAAGCGGTGCTGCGTGCCGGCAGCAGCGTGGTTGAAGCGCGGGAAATCCATGCCGGCAGCACGCTCCCCGGAGCCCCTGCCATTGTGGCGCGCCACCAGAACGATGCCATCGGCAGCAACCGCAACCTGTCGGAATGGGAAGCCGGCGTGGATATCCCGCTGTGGCTGCCCGGGCAGCGCGCCGCGCGGGAAGCGGTTGCGCAGGAAACGCGCTCCGGCCTGGCAGCCGACCAGGCCAGCCTGAAGTTGCTGCTGGCCGGGCAGGTGCGCGATGCGGTGTGGGATGTGGCGATGAACAACAACGCCGTGACGCTGGCGGAAATTCGCCTGGCCGCGGCGCAAGCGTTGCAGAACGACGTGGAAAAACGCTGGAAAGCGGGTGAACTGGCCAAAACCGACACCATGCTGACCCGCAACGAAACCCTGCAGGCACAGACGCTGCTGCTGCGCGCACAGGCAGAGCTGAAACACGCCGAGCATCGCTACTGGATGCTGACCGGCCTGAAACATCTGCCCCAATCGGCGGAGGAAACTTTGTCCGCCAAAACCGGCCTGGATGATGCGCACCCGATGCTGGCCGACTTGGCAAAGCGTATGGAAATCGCCCGCAGCGAGCGCAACCTGGTGCAGGTCGAGCGCCGCGAGAATCCCCAGTTGTCACTCAATGCCCGCCACGATCGCGGCGCGTTTGATAACGAATACAACAACAGCATTGGTTTTGCCGTACGTATCCCGCTGGATGCGGAAGTCCGTGCCGCGCCGATGCTGGCCGCGGCGGAACTGGCGCTGGGCGAAGCCACCAGCCGTCACGGCGAGCAATTGCTGGCGCTGCAAACGGCGCTGCACGAGGCCGACCACAATCTGGAAGTCACGCGCGAGGAATTGAC
The DNA here is from genome assembly GCA_964511385.1 of uncultured Methylophilaceae bacterium. GTDB lineage: Bacteria > Pseudomonadota > Gammaproteobacteria > Burkholderiales > Methylophilaceae > CAILHX01. The sequence continues at coordinate 426,408 of CAZEFE010000001.1, forward strand.
CATTGTCGAAGCCCAGCATCGTCTGGCGCAGGAAAACCTGCGGCTGGCAAAAAAGGCGTTCGATCTCGGCGAAACCGATCTGGTCGGGCTGCTGCGGACGCAAACGCTGGCACGCGAAGCGGAAAAATCGCTGACCAACCTGCGCACCCGATGGTTGTGGGAAATTGCACGTTATAACCAGGCAGTAGGAGTATTACCTTGAAAAAATGTCTATTTGTCATGCTGCTGTTACCGTTGGCCGCGTATGCCGGCAACAACATCGCATTCACCCCGAAACAGATACAGGATCTTGGCATCAAGGTCGCCGCATTGTCGCAGGCGGACGCTGCCGCCAGCAGCCGGCTTCCCGGTGAAATCACGGTGCCGATAGGGCAGGAGCGTGTGGTGAGCGCTCCGCAAAGCGGCCTGATCGACGCACTCTACGTGGCGGCGGGGCAGCAGGTGAAGCGCGGCCAGGCACTGGCGCACCTCAGCAGCGCCGACCTGGTGACGTTGCAGCGCGATTACCTGCAAGGCCGCACGCAGCAGAAGCTGGCAAACAACATGCTGGAGCGCGACCGCGAACTGTACCGCGAAGGCATTATCGCCGAGCGTCGCCTGCTGACCACCCAAAGCACCCATGAGGAACTGAGCGTCAACCTGGAGCAGCGCCGCCAGGCATTGAAGCTGGCCGGATTGGGCGAGGGCTCGCTCCAGCGCCTGGAGAGCAAGGGTGAAATGGCTAGCGGACTGACCATCAGTGCGCCCATGGACGGCGTGGTGCTGGAGCAGTTGGCCGCTACCGGCCAGCGCGTGGACATGAGCGCGCCGCTTTATCGCATCGCGCGGTTGAAGCCGCTGTGGCTGGAAATCCACGCGCCGCTGGATGTGTTGTCTTACGCCAGGGAAGGCATGGGCGTGAATATTCCCCAGTACCAGGCCAGCGGCAAAATCATCACCATCATCCGCAACGTCAACCGCGAAGACCAGACCGTGCACCTGCGCGCGGAAATCAGCAAAGGTGTGGAAAAACTATCCCCCGGCCAGTTTGTGGAAGCGGAAATCATCGCCGACAAGGTGGCGCGCCAGTTTGCCGTGCCGAAGTCCGCCGTGGTGCGCAACGACGGCAAAACCTGGCTGTTTGTGCAGACACCCAAGGGCTTTACCGCACTGCCGGTCACCCTGATCAACGAGCAACCGGAACGCGCCATCATCACCGGCAATTTCTCCGGAACCGAAAAAGTGGCGGTGAGCGGCACGGTGGCAATCAAGGCGGCCTGGAGCGGCGGTGAGTAACCGGTCCCCGCACGATATTTTCTTTTTCAATAAAAGGCTTACGCCATGCTTGCCAGACTGATCCAATTTGCCCTGACCCAGCGACTGCTGGTGCTGGTGCTGACCGCGCTGCTGATCGGCGCCGGCGGTTATGCGTTCCGCGAACTGCCGATCGACGCCTTCCCCGATGTGTCCACCACCCAGGTCAAGATCATCATCAAGGCGGCGGGCATGACGCCGGAAGAAGTGGAATCGCGCATCACCGCGCCGATCGAGGTGGAAATGCTGGGCATCCCCAAGCAGACCATGCTGCGTTCGGTGGCCAAGTACGCGCTGACCGACATTACCGTGGATTTTGCCGACGGCACCGACATCTACTGGGCGCGCCAGCAGGTGGCGGAGCGCCTCAACGCCATCTGGAGCAGCCTGCCGCCCGATGTCAGCGGCGGTATTGCGCCGATGACCACGCCGCTGGGCGAGATGTTCATGTTCACGGTGGAAGGCGAAAGCCTCAGCCTGGAAGAACGCCGCAGCCTGTTGGATTGGGTGATCCGCCCCGCGTTGCGCACGGTGCCGGGGGTGGCGGATGTGAATTCGCTGGGTGGGCTGGTGCGCAGTTTCGAAGTGGTGCCGGACAACGCCCGATTGTATGCCCGCGGCGTGACGCTGGAGCAGTTGCAGCAGGCGCTGGAACTCAATAACCGCAACGATGGCGCCGGGCGCCTGGGCGACGGCGAGGAATCGCTGTTGGTGCGCGCCGAAGGCCGCTTCAAGACGTTGGACGACGTGCGCAACAGCGTGGTGCGCAGCGAAAAAGGCATGCCGGTGCGGGTGGGCGATGTGGCGCAGGTGCGCATGGGCGCCTTGACGCGCTATGGCGCGGTGACCCGGAACGGCCGCAACGAGGCGGTGGAAGGCCTGGTGCTGGGCTTGCGCGGCGCCAACGCGCAGCAGGTGGTGAAGGGCGTCCGCGACAAGCTGCAGGAGATTCAGCCGGCGTTGCCCAAGAGCGTCAGCGTGGAGGTGTTCTACGACCGCGGCAGCCTGGTGGAACGCGCCGTCAGCACGGTTTCCCATGCCTTGTTTGAAGCCATTGCACTGGTGGTGATTCTGCTGGTGCTGTTCCTAGGCAATTTCCGCGCGGCGCTGACCGTGGCGCTGGCACTGCCGCTGGCGGCGCTGGTGACGTTCATCCTGATGGAAAAGTTCGGCATGTCGGCCAACCTGATGAGCCTGGGCGGGCTGTCGATTGCTATTGGTATGTTGGTGGACGCGGCCGTGGTGGTGGTGGAGAACATTATTTCGCACCTGGCGCACGCCGGTGAAAACAGCAAGCTGCCGCGCCTGCACCTGATTTACCGCGCGGTGAGGGAGGTCAGCGTGCCGGTGACGGCGGGCATCCTGATTATTGTCACCGTATTCCTGCCGCTGCTGACCTTGCAAGGGCTGGAGGGCAAGCTGTTCAGCCCGGTGGCGCTGACTATCGTATTCGCCTTGTCCGGCTCATTGATCCTGTCGCTGACGGTTATCCCGGTGTTGGCGTCTTTCCTGCTGGGCAAGGTCAGCCACGAAGAGCCGTGGGTGGTGAAACAGGCGCTGAAATGGTACGAGCCGGTGCTGCGCTGGGGGCTGGGCAATCCGCGCAGCGTGGTAATCGGCGCGGTGGTGACGTTGCTGGCGACGGGGGTCGTTTACCTGCAGATCGGCAAGACCTTCATGCCGGTGATGGATGAAGGCGACATCATCATGCAGGTGGAGAAACTGCCGTCCGTCAATCTGGATAAAAGCGCCGAACTGGACATGTTGATCCAGCAGAACGTGCTGGCCAAGGTGCCCGAAGTGAAGGGCGTGGTGTCGCGCCTGGGTTCGGATGAACTGGGCCTGGACCCGATGGGGCTGAACCAGACCGACAACTTCCTGGTGCTCAAACCGCGTACGGAATGGCGTTCCCCGGATAAGTCGGTGCTTACCGATGAACTGCGCAAGGTGCTGGAAGGCATGCCCGGCATGGCCTACGCCTTCACCCAGCCGATCGAGATGCGCGTCAACGAAATGATCCTCGGTGTGCGCGGCGACCTGGCGGTGAAGATTTTCGGCAGCGACTTGAACAAGTTGGATGACATTGCGCAGCAGACCGTGAAAACGCTTAAATCCATCCAGGGCGCGGAAGATGTGTATACCCCGCAGAACAGCGGCGTGCAGTATTTGCGCATCGCCATAGACCGGCTGGCGGCGGGGCGCTTGGGCTTCGATATTGCGCAGGTGGAATCCGCCCTGCGCACCCAGCTGGAAGGCCGGCAGATCGGCATCGTGCAGGAAGGCCAGCGCCGCACGCCGCTGATTATGCGCGGTGCGGAAGAGCTGCGTGTTTCCCCGGCTGATTTTGCCAACCTGATGCTGACGCTGCCCAACGGCAGCAACGTGCCGCTGTCCACCGTTGCCAGGCTGGAGCGCGTGGAAGGTCCGGTGAAGGTGGATCGGGAAAAGGGCGCGCGCATGGTGGTGGTGGTCGCCAACGTGCGTGGCCGCGACTTGGTGGGGTTTGTGGGTGAAGCGCAGCAAAAGGTATCGCAGAACATCAAGCTGCCGGAAGGTTACAGCATGCAGTGGGGCGGCCAGTTCGAGAACCAGCAGCGCGCCGCGGCGCGGCTGGCGGTGGTGGTGCCGATCGCCATCGGCCTGATTTTCCTGCTGCTGTTTGCCACCTTTCGCTCGGTCAGGCAATCGGTGCTGATCCTCTCCAACATCCCGTTCGCCATGATCGGCGGCGTGTTTGCGCTGTGGATTTCCGGCGAATACCTGTCGGTGCCGGCTTCGGTGGGTTTCATCGCGCTGTTGGGGATCGCCGTGCTCAACGGGGTGGTGATGGTGTCGTATTTCAACCAGTTGCTGGCGCACGGCATGGCGGTGGCGGATGTGGTGGTGGAAGGCGCCAAGCGCCGGTTAAGGCCAGTGTTGATGACCGCCAATATCGCCGCTTTCGGCCTGCTGCCGCTGCTGTTTGCCACCGGGCCGGGTTCGGAGATCCAGCGTCCGCTGGCCATCGTGGTGATCGGCGGGCTGGTCAGCGCCACCAGCCTGACCTTGTTGCTGCTGCCCATCCTGTACCGCCGGTTCGGCGTGGAACCTCGCTAGGAACAATCATGGAAAAGTGTTTACTGATGATTTATGTTGCCCCGGCACTGGAAGAAACGCTGGTGGACTGGTTGCTGGAGAACGAGGCGATTTCCGGTTTCAGCACGGTGGAGTCGTTCGGCCACGGTCAGCGCTTGTCGGGCATGAGCCTGCTGGAGCAAGTCACCGGACGCCAGCGCCGGGTGCAGTTTTCCATCGAAACTTCGCGCGAGGTGGCGTTACAACTACTGGAGCGCGTGCAGGAGAAATTCAGCGGCACCGGGCTGCACTACATGTTGGTGCCGCTGCTGACATCGGGACAGGTTTGAACTGACCCGCCTGCCGGTTTGTAGCGCGAAAGGTTTATAGCGCAAAAATCAGCGCGATGACCGCCACAATCAGCACCACCTTGGTGATCTTGTAGACAGTGCGGTTCCAGCGTTTCAGCCGCCGGCGATACTGGCCGGCCAGCCATACGTACTGGAACAGCTTGTTGATGATGCCGGTTTGATCGTTGCCCGTATTGGGCGAACTGGCGGCGGTGATGAGGGTGTTGCCGATGAAGCGGACAACGGCTTGCGCCCAGCGGTAGCGCATCGGGCGCTCGACGTCGCAGAACAGGATGATACGGTCGGTGTTGGTCTTGTTGTGCGCTTCGTGGATGAAGGTTTCATCGAAGAACACGGGCTGCCCGTCGCGCCAACTGAAGCGCTGGCCGTCTACCTCGATGTAGCAGGCGTCGTCGTTGGGGGTGGACAGGCCGATGTGGTAGCGGATGGAGCCGGCGTAAGGGTCGCGATGCGGGTTCAGGGTGGCGCCGGGCGGGAGTTCGGCGAACATGGCGGCTTTGACCGAGGGAATACTTTGCAGCAGCGCAACGGTTTTGGGGCACAGCGTAGCGGCCGATGGGTGGCTGGCGTTGTACCACTTGAGGTAAAAGCGTTTCCAGCCGGTCTTGAAAAACGAATTGAAGCCGGCGTCGTTGTTTTTCTGGGCGGCCTGGATCTGTTGCTGGTCGCGCAGGTGTAGCGCCTCTTCACGGATAACCTGCCAGTTGTTGGTCAGCGTGGCCAGTTCCGGAAAGGTGTCGACCGGCAGGTAAGGCGTGGCTGGCACTTTGGAAAAGAGGTAAATGAAGGTGTTGATCGGCGCCATCAGCGCCGAGTGGTCGATGAGCTGACGCCAGAAGCTGAAGCGAACCTTGCCGCGAAAATGTACATAAGTGACGGTGGCGATAAAAATGAGCAGGATGGTCCACTTCATGGGGTTAATTCCTTAAACGAAGCATGGGTGTCAAAAAAGCCATTTTCGTATAATGCACGCAGATTGTGTAGAATTTTCGCGGTTGTCGTTGCGACAAAATAAGGCCTTTCTGCTAACATCAAGGCGTTGTAATCGCTGAATTATAGGAATCCGCAATGAAAAAAATCGAGGCTGTGATCAAGCCATTCAAGCTCGACGAGGTGCGCGAGGCGCTGTCTGAAATCGGTGTGAGCGGGATGACCGTGACCGAGGTTAAGGGCTTCGGGCGGCAGAAAGGGCACACCGAGCTGTACCGTGGCGCCGAGTATGTGGTTGATTTCCTGCCGAAAATCAAGCTGGAGCTGGTGATTGCCGACCATCAGGTTGATGCGGCGCTGGAAGCGATTGTGGCTGCCGCCAGGACCGGAAAAATCGGCGACGGCAAGATTTTTGTTACCTCGGTTGAACAGGTGGTACGCATCCGGACCGGTGAAACCGGCGAAGAGGCTGTCTAGCGCTCAAGTAACGGCTGGACCGTTCAATGACAGTTGTATTAAAGGCGGCCGGCCTGTTGGTCCTCTCGAATGTTTTCATGACATTCGCCTGGTATGCCCACCTGAAAAACCTCAATGACAAGCCCTGGTGGCTGGCGGCCTTCGCCAGCTGGGGCATCGCCCTGTTCGAGTACCTGCTGCAAGTTCCGGCTAACCGTATCGGGTTTACCGCGTTAAGCCTGGCGCAGCTGAAAATCATGCAGGAAATCATCACGCTGTCGGTGTTCATCCCGTTTGCGCTGTTTTACATGCATGAGCCGCTGAAACTGGATTACCTGTGGGCCGGCTTGTGCCTTCTCGGCGCGGCTTATTTTATTTTCCGGAATTAACCCGGGGTTCTAGAAGCCCAGCGCGCGTGCAGACTGGTAAAAAACCAGGCTGACAACCCAGGCCAGCGCCAGCGACCAGCCGACCGATAGCCACATGAAGCCTAAGCTTTTGGATTCGCTGCGCAAGGTGGCGATGGTGGACAGGCACGGCGTGTAGATCAGGGTGAACATCATGAAGCTCATGCCCTGCACCCAGTCGATTTTCTGTGCCATCAATCCCATCAGCGCGGAACCTTCCAACCCGTAAATGACGGCCAGGGAGCCGATCACGATTTCCTTGGCGACAAAGCCGAAAATCAGCGCCACGGCCAGCTGCGAATCGATGCCGATCGGCGCCAGTACCGGCGACATGGCGCTGCCGATCATGCCGGCCAGGGTGTAGGCGCTGGCGGGAGGCACGTCCGACGGGAAATGTGTCAGCGCCCAGACCAGCACCACGCCGATCACGATGAATTTGCTGGCGCGGCGCAGGAAATGCCCGACTTCATGCAGGCCACGCAGGTAAATCTGCCGCCAGGTGGGGAAACGGTAGGGCGGCAGCTCCAGGATGAACGGTTCGCTGCTGGGCAACTGGCCCTTGAATAACAGGGCGGTGAGGAAGGCGGCGACAAAGCTCAGCAGGTACAGGCTGAACAGCACGGCAGGTGCGGCTTGCGGGCTGAACAGTGCGGTGGTCATGAATACGAACACCTGCAACCGTGCCGAGCACAGCGACAGCGGGATGATCAGCATGGTGAGCAGGCGCAGGGCTCGGGAGCGCATCACGCGCGTGCCCATCAGTGCCGGCACGTTGCAGCCGAACCCCATCAGCAGCATGACAAAGCCGCGGCCATCCATCCCCAGTCGAGCCATGAAGGCGTCCATCAGGAACGCGGCGCGCGACAAATAGCCGCTGTCCTCCACCATCGCCATCACCAGGAAAAACAGGATGATCACCGGCACGAATGCAGCGACGGTACCAACGCCGTTGTACACGCCATCCAGCAGCAGCCCTGAAAGCCAGGGCGGGGCGCCGCTTAACAAGGGTTCCACCAGGCCGCCCCGGACAAAACCCAGCAGCCAGGCCACGGCGTCCTGCAGCGGTTTCCCCAGGGTGAAAATGAACTGGAACAGCAGGTACATCACGGCGAAAAACAGCGGCAGCCCCAGCCACGGGTGCAATACCAGGCGGTCGATTTTTTCGGTGAGCTGGTCGGAAACCTGCGCCGGGACATCCACCGCGGCAGCCAAGATGCTCTCCATTTCCGATTCCAGGCTGTCGTCGGTAGTAAGCTTCTGGCGCAACTCTGTCAGCGGTAACGGCTGGCTGTGCTGCAACTGCTGACTGATAGCGGCGATGGCTTCGGGACAGCCGGTGCCGTATTTGGCGCTGATTGGCAGTACCGGCATCTGCAACTGGTGCGCCAGGGTGGCGGTATCCACGCGCACGCCCATCAGCTTGGCTTCGTCCGCCATGTTGAGCAGCAGCACCGCGGGCAGGCCCAGCGCCTTGATCTGTAGCGCCAGCGACAGCTGCCGTTCGATCTGGGTGGTGTTGAGGATGATCAGCACCAGGTCAACCGGGTTGTTTTCAATGAAATGGCGTACCACCATTTCGTCTTCGGAAAAACCGTGGAAATCGTAGATGCCCGGCAGGTCGATCAGTTCGGTGATGCCGCCGCCGAGCAGTATTTTTGCGCCCAGCAGGTCGACGGTGATGCCAGGCCAGTTGCCGACCCTGGCGGACGAGCCGGTGATGCGGTTGAAAAAGGTGGATTTACCGGTGTTGGGCATGCCCAACAGCGCGATTTTTTTCATTGGATGATAATGCCGATGTGGCGCGCTTCGCTGGGGCGCATCATGATGTCGGTCATGCCGATGCGGATCTGCAGCGGGCCGGAAAAACGGGATTGGCGGATGACCCTGATGTTTTTGCCGACGCGGAAGCCCAGTGCCTGCAAACGATGGTGCAGGAGTTCATCGGCGTGGATGGCGCTGATGATGGCGTTTTGGCCGGGTTTCAATGCAGCGAGGCTGTTGGCAGGCATGATTGCTTCCAAATGAGAAACGTTCTCATTGTTGCAGATGCTAAGCTGGAATGCAATTATTTCGCTTCGTCGATCCAGGCTTGCTGGATTGCTTCCAGCACCTTTTCCCCGCCGCGGTGATGGTCGTCGTCAAACCCCGGCAGCGAGATCACCTTGTTGTGCAGTTCGACAAAATTGATGGTCAAGGGATCGGTGTCGGGGAACCGGTCATAAAGTTCTTCGGCGATGCGCTGAACGTCAGTCCATTTCATGGTGTTGCCCTCTTTCAATGCAGTTGATGAACCTCTGATGTTGCAATAGGTGCCCACGGAGTGTTCGACAATTATAGCGCTGTAGGGCAGCAACCAGAGTTGGCGGCGTTCGCCGATCTATGGCTAAATGGTTCACTGCGTCAAAGAGCCGGGGGTGTTAACCAGCCCGGGATTTACCTATGGAAACCTTACTGCACCGCTATATCCAGGAAAACGGCGACCCCGCCATGCTGATGGCCGCGCTGGCCGCCAAAATTCGTCCGCCCAAGGCGAGTCGTACGGATCACGCGATACACATGATACGTGCGCTTTGTCACATTCTGGGCGGGCAGGCGGCGTTCCGCGTCGCTATGCGAAACGCGTTGCTTGATCTGCTGGGCACACACAAGCCGGTTTCGTTGTATGTCGAGTCGGGGGTGCTTCCTAACACCGGATTTTTTTCCGAGTTGTATCGGCGGATGAGTCACAAGCTTCTGCCCGATGCGATAGATCCGCGCTGCCTGAAAGATATTTTTGCGCTGATTTTTACCCGCCAGGATGATGCTGTCTGGGTTGAAGCGGTGCCGGATGCCTGCTGGCTGGAACTGCTGGCAGCGCTACGTTTTGATGAACAGTTCCCTGCGGCGGGCTTGCCCCCAGCGCTGCGCGGCGTACTGGACGCCGTGCTGGTGCTTTCATACCGCATTTCTTCGATTGGCTTGGAGCCGGAACTGGTGCGCAACGAACCTGCGCTGGAAGAGTTCGTTTCGCCCTTCCTTACCCAGAATGACGAGGTGGGTGAATATCTGGAACAGTTTGCGCAGGCATGGACGAGCCCGGAGCTTGAGTTTTACGATGAAAAGCACATTCTGGTACTGCTCGACCAATGTAAACAGATCATCCAGAACATCAGGCGCACGGCCTCCCGTTCGGGCACCAGTATCAGCCTGACGTTTCTGCTGCAGCGACTGGCGCAGCAGTTGGGGCGGGTGGAACATCTGCTCGCGATTCTGGCAGGGTTGCGCCAGGATAAAAGCGGGAACGGCGTGCAGCCGATGGTTGTTGGCCTGTTCAAAACCTTGGTCAGCGGCGAATGCCATAAAAACGATGTGCGCCAGCACTGGCGCGAAAGCATGGAACTGCTGGCGCTGCGCGTGACGGAAAACGCGGGCCGCACTGGCGAGCACTACATCACCAGCACCCGCGCCGAATATTTCATGTTGTTACGCTCGGCCATGGGCGCCGGGGTGGTGATTGCTTTCATGGCTGTGCTGAAGCTGCTTGCGGCCAGGCAGCAGTTGCCGCCGTTGACCGAGGCGATTGTTTTTTGCCTGAATTACGGCTTGGGGTTCATGCTGATACACATCCTGCACTTTACTGTGGCCACCAAGCAGCCGGCGATGACGGCTTCAGCGATCGCCGCCACGATCAGTGAAAGCGGCGGCAATCACCGCGACATGGAAAGCCTCACCGGCATTATTGCGCAAACGTTGCGTAGCCAGTTGGCTGCCATCCTGGGCAATGTCCTGGTGGTTGTGCCACTGGCGATGCTGATAGCGTGGGGTGTTATGGCAATGACTGGTGTGCCGTTTCTTACGCCGGAAAAAGCGCACCACCTGCTGGCTGATACCGACCCCATCCACAGCCCGGCCGTGTTTTACGCCGCGATTGCAGGGGTATGTTTGTTTCTGTCCGGTCTCATTGCGGGACATCACGACAACCTTGCGGTGTACAACAAGATTCCGCAACGGCTGAAACAATTGCGCTGGTTGAAGCGTTTGCTGGGAGAGCGCCGGCTGGGGCGGGTGGCTGATTATGTGGAAAACAACCTTGGCGCCCTGGCGGGGAATTTTTATTTCGGCTGCATGCTGGGTGGGGTGACGGCGATAGGTGTGTTGTTCGGGTTGCCGGTGGATATCCGCCACATCACGTTTTCTGCCGCATATCTCGGGTTTTCGTTGGTGGGGCTGGATTTTGTGCTGGAACCGCAAGTGTTGCTGCTTGCCGTCCTGGGCGTTGTACTCATCGGCTTCACCAACCTGATGGTGAGTTTTGCCTTGGCGCTGTCGGTGGCAATGAAGGCGCGCAAGGTGACCTTTGTGCATTGGTCGACCTTGCTGGACAGCTTGGGCCAGCGTTTCAGGGAAAAACCGGGAGAGTTTTTTCTGCCGCCAAAGGCAGATCCTGCAGAATCCGAAACCAGGCATGAATAGGGAATTGAACACACTGCATGCCCATGCCTAACATGTTAAAATCCCGAAAGTTTAACTTCTGGAATTTTCAACATGTTCAGTGCATCGCAAACCATCAAGCAATACGATCCGGAGCTGTTCCAGGCCATGGAGGCCGAGCGTCAGCGCCAGGAAGACCATATCGAACTGATCGCTTCGGAAAATTACACCAGCCCGGCCGTGATGGAAGCGCAGGGTTCCGTGCTTACCAACAAGTATGCCGAAGGTTATCCGGGCAAGCGCTATTACGGTGGTTGCGAGTATGTTGATGTGGCTGAACAACTGGCGATCGACCGCGCCAAGGCGCTGTTCGGGGCGGAATACGCCAACGTGCAGCCGCACTCCGGGTCGCAGGCCAATGCAGCGGTGTACCTGTCCGTGCTGAAGCCGGGCGACACCATCCTCGGCATGTCGCTGGCGCACGGCGGCCACCTGACCCACGGCGCTTCCGTGAACTTCTCCGGCAAGGTGTTCAACGCCGTGACCTACGGCCTGAACCCGCAAACCGAGGAAATCGATTACGACGAAGTGCAGCGCCTGGCCAACGAGCACAAGCCGCGCATGATCGTGGCCGGCGCGTCGGCCTACGCGCTGGTGATCGACTGGAAGCGTTTCCGCAAGATCGCCGACAGCGTCGGTGCTTTCCTGTTTGTGGACATGGCGCACTATGCCGGTCTGGTGGCTGCGGGACTGTACCCGAGCCCGGTCGGTATCGCCGATTTCGTGACCACCACCACCCACAAGACCCTGCGCGGCCCGCGCGGCGGTTTGATCCTGTCCAGCGCCGAACATGAAAAAGCGCTGAACTCCGCAATTTTCCCCAACATCCAGGGCGGCCCGCTGATGCACGTCATTGCGGCCAAGGCCGTGGCATTCAAGGAAGCTGCGACCAAGGAATTCAAGCTGTATCAGGAGCAGGTGATGGCCAATGCCCGCGTGATGGCCACCGTGCTGACCCAGCGCGGCCTGCGTATCGTGTCCGGCCGCACCGAAAGCCATGTATTCCTGGTTGACCTGCAACCCAAGAACCTGACCGGCAAGGACGCCGAAGCATTGCTAGGCCGTGCCCACATCACCGTCAACAAGAACGCGATCCCGAACGACCCGCAGAAACCGTTTGTGACCAGCGGCATCCGCATCGGTACCCCGGCCATGACCACCCGCGGTTTCAAGGAACTGGAAGCCGAGAAGCTGGCTAACCTGATTGCCGACGTGCTGGATGCGCCGAATGACGAAGCCGTGATCGCCCGCGTGGTGAATGAGGTGAAGGCGCTGACGACCAAGTTCCCGGTGTATGGTGCCTAGCGCAACGGCGTTGATGGTGCTGTGTTTCCCGGCGCCTAACTCCTAGCCCTATGTTATGAAATGCCCTTTCTGCGGTGCTGAAGATACCCAGGTCATCGACTCCCGAGTCAATGACGAGGGCAACAGCATCCGTCGTCGTCGTCGCTGCGCGGCTTGCGACAAGCGGTTTACCACCTACGAAACGGCAGAGTTGCATCTGCCGCAGGTGGTGAAGCAGAACGGCACGCGTGAGGAGTTCTCGCGCGACAAATTGCGGCTGTCCTTTACCCGCGCCTTGCACAAGCGTCCGGTGCCGACCGAGTATGTAGACCAGGCGATCGAACATATCGTGCAGAAAATCCTGGGGCGGGGCGAGCGCGAAATCGCCTCGCGCGATCTGGGTGAAGCGGTGATGCAGGAACTGCGCCGCCTGGACAAGGTGGCCTATATCCGCTTTGCCTCGATTTACCGCAGCTTCCAGGACGTGGAAGATTTCCGCGATGCCATACGCGATCTGAACAAGCCCATGCGGCGCAGTACCGATCCCAGGCAATTTGACCCCAATGAAACGATAGAGAACCTACATGAGTAATCCTTCAGTTGATTCCGCCATGCGTATGGTGAAATGGGCGGTTGTCGCCTTTGGTCTGTTCACCGTGGTGCTGAGTATCGTATTTTTCGGGTGGTGGACGATGAAGGACCGCTTCGTTTTTGGTGACGCCCCGTTTGACCCGGTGCGCTGGATGGCAGCAGCTACCGTGCATGATTCATGCGACCGCGGCGACATGGTGCTGGACGTGCAGAAACGCGTCCTCCATCGCGGCATGAGCCGCAATCAGGTATCGGCGCTGCTGGGACGGCCCGCCTGGGAAGAAGAAAACCAGTATGAATACGAACTCGGTGTCTGCCTGTGGGTGGTGCACGGTTTGCGCGTATATTTCGACAATCAGGGGCGCCTGATTCACAGCGCCATCATCCAGCACTAACCTGCCATGTTCACGGCCGCTGACCATGAATATATGGCACTGGCCCTGCAATTGGCGGAACGCGGCCTTTACACCACAACGCCCAATCCACGCGTAGGTTGCATCATTGTCAAACAAGGCGCTGTCGTCGGCCGGGGCTGGCACGAACGCGCCGGTTTGCCGCATGCCGAAGTTCATGCCTTGCAACAGGCCGGCAGCGCCGCGCAAGGCGCAACCGCCTACGTCACGCTGGAACCCTGCAGCCATGTCGGGCGTACGCCGCCTTGCGCCGATGCGCTGATCCGGGCTGGGGTGGCACGCGTGGTGGCTGCTTTGCAGGACCCCAATCCCAAGGTTGCCGGCCAAGGCCTGACGAGGCTGCAGGCGGCGGGAATCGCCACTGCCTCGGGCTTGATGCAGCACCTCGCCCACGATCTCAACATCGGTTTTATTTCGCGTATGGAACGCAGCCGCCCCTGGGTGCGGCTGAAACTGGCGGCCAGCCTGGACGGGCGTACCGCGCTGGCGAATGGCGCCAGCCAGTGGATCACCGGCGAGCCGGCAAGAAACGACGTGCAGCGCTGGCGTGCCCGTGCCTGCGCCATCCTGACCGGCGTGGGCACCGTACTGCATGACGATCCGCAACTGAATGTGCGCAACTTGGAAATTGGCCGCCAACCGCTGCGGGTGGTGGTGGATAGCCAGTTGCGCACGCCGCCGGGGGCACGCATTGCCCGACCCGGCACGCTGGTCGTCTGTGCCGGCATGGACAGCAGCCGCGCGCTTGCACTGCAACGTTCCGGCGTCGAAGTCATTGCCCTGCCGGACGCCCACGGACAGGTGCATCTGGCGCGCCTGCTGCAAGAGCTTGCCGCGCGGCAGATTAATGAATTACATGTCGAGGCCGGTGCCAGGTTGAATGGCGCCCTGGTAAAGCTGGGGCTGGCTGACGAGTTACTGCTGTACCTTGCCCCCAAGCTGATGGGCAATGCCGCACGCGGCCTGTTCGACCTGCCGTCGCTGACCGGGATGGATCAGGCGATTGCGCTGGATATTCGCGATATGGTGCAGGTTGGTTCGGATCTCCGCATTCGGGCGCGCATTGCATGCTGATCGACACTCACTGCCACCTGGATGCCGCCGAATTCGACGCTGACCGCGACAGCGTGGCGCAAGCGGCGTTGCAGGCCGGGGTGCAGTGCATTGTGGTGCCGGCAGTCGAGCGCGCCAACTTTCCCGCGGTATTGCAGTTGTGCGTCGATTACCCGCATTGCGTGCCGGCACTGGGGATACACCCGATGTACGTGCAGCGCGCAGTTCCCGAAGACCTGGATATCTTGCGTACATTGCTGGCATCTGCGCACCCGGTGGCAGTAGGTGAAATCGGCCTGGATTTTTTTGTGGCAGGCCACGATGCGCAGCAGCAGGAATGGTATTTCATCGAGCAGCTTAAACTGGCCAGGGAATTCGACCTGCCGGTGATCCTGCACGTCCGGCGCGCGGTGGATGCCGTGCTGAAACAATTGCGCCGGTTCAAGTTGCGCGGTGGCATTGCCCACGCATTCAACGGCAGCCGCCAGCAGGCGGAGGCATTCATCGAACTCGGCTTCAAGCTGGGTTTTGGCGGCGCGATGACCTATGACCGGGCGCTGAAAATTCGTGACCTGGCGCAACGGCTGCCGCTGCAAGCCATTGTCCTGGAAACGGATGCGCCGGATATTGCCCCGGTGTGGATCAGGCAACAACGCAACAGCCCGACCGAGTTGCCGAACATCGCGCAGGTGTTTGCCGAGTTGCGTGGGCTGGATTTGATAGAAATCCAGAAAATCACGACACAAAATGCAGTGGCTGTTTTGCCCGCGCTGGAGCGGTTTGCAGCAGCTTGTCAAGCATAGTTGTGCACATCACTTAAAGTGAAGTGTAAAGAAACCGCAAAAAACCCTTATCCGATCAGTATGGTAATTTAACTTGTTGATTATTAAGTAATTAACAAAACGCATAAAAAATAGGCGATATGAAAAAAACGTTATGGCGGCAATGAGTTACAAAATCAATACAGGCTTATCCCCATTTTTATCCACAGATTCTGTGGATAGTTAAAAGGTGCATAAAACATGAAAATTAAAGACCATTTTTGGCGCACCATTAGCGGGCGCAAAAATGACGATACGGGTGAAATCCTGATTGAAATCATCGACCAGACCCAGTTGCCGCACCAGTTTGTGGTGCGGCATTTGAACTCGTTGGCGGAAGTAGCCCATGCCATCCGGCACATGCAGGTCAGGGGCGCGCCCCTGATTGGTGCAACCGCGGCTTATGGCATGGCGCTTGCCCTGAAGCATGGCGCGGACGATGCCGCCCTGGCCGATGCCGCACAGACGCTGGTGGCTACCCGTCCGACAGCGGTCAACTTGCGCTGGGCGGTAGAACGCATGATGGCGCGGGTACAGCCGCTCGCCGTGCAGGAGCGCTTTGCCGCGGCCTGGGATGAAGCCACGACCATCTGCGAAGAAGACGTCAGCCTGAACCTGGCCATCGGCCAGCATGGCGCGGCATTGATCCGCGAGTTAAGCCAGCGTCACCGCCGCACCATCAATATCCTCACCCATTGCAATGCCGGCTGGCTGGCCGCCGTGGATTGGGGAACCGCGCTGGCGCCGATCTACAAGGCGTTTGACGAGGGCATTCCGCTGCATGTGTGGGTGGACGAAACCCGGCCGCGCAACCAGGGCGCCAGCCTGACTGCGTGGGAGCTGGCGCAACACGGCGTGCCGCATACGGTGATTGCCGACAACGCCGGCGGGCACCTGATGCAGCACGGGGAAGTGGACATGGTGATTGTCGGGGCGGACCGTGTCACCAGCAACGGCGACGTGTGCAACAAGATCGGCACCTACCTCAAGGCGCTGGCGGCGTTTGACAACCGCATCCCGTTTTATGCCGCAGTGCCGTCGCCGACCATAGACTGGAACATGGCCAACGGCCTGCGTGACATTCCCATCGAAGAGCGCGGGGCGGAAGAAGTTGCCTGGGTGCAGGGCCGCCTGCCGAACGGCGACATCGCCAGGGTCCATGTGCTGCCGGAAGGCAGCCCGGCGGCAAACCCGGCCTTCGATGTCACGCCCGCCCGGCTGGTGACCGGCATCATCACCGAAAAGGGGGTGTGCGCCCCCGCTTCATTACCAGCGATGTTTGCTGCTTAGGGAGACAGAACATGGCGCAGCCAACCCACCATTTGCTAACCATCACCCGCAAGCTTGTTGAAACCGGCCTCAACCGCGGCACTGCCGGCAATGTCAGCGTGCGCGACAGCAACGGCTTTTGGGTGACGCCTTCGGGGATGCCGGTCGACACCATGGCAGCCGAGGACATGGTATGGATGGATTTTGACGGCCAGGCGCGGGGCAGCCGCACGCCTTCCAGCGAATGGCGGTTCCATCGCGACATCCTGGCTTCGCGCCCGGAAGTGAATGCCGTCATCCACACCCATTCCATGTTTGCCACCACCATCGCCTGCCTGCGCCGCGACGTGCCGCCGCTGCATTACATGATTGCGCTGGTAGGCGGCGACAGCATCCGCTGCGCGCCGTATGCGCTGTTCGGCACGCAGGCGCTTTCCGACGCGGCGTTGCTGGCGCTGGAGAACCGAAACGCCTGTTTGCTTGCCAATCATGGCATGATTGCACTGGGTGAAAACCTGGATAAGGCGCTGACCGTGGCGGTAGAAGTGGAAACCTTGTGTGAGCAGTACTGGCGCACGCTGCAGGTCGGCGGCCCGGCATTGCTGACCGAACAGGAAATGCAAGCCGCCATCGAACAATTCAAGGGTTACGGACACTGGAAAAAACAGGAGGAGATATGAGCGAGATTTTTGGGGCGCAGCATCGGGCACTTCAGCAACAATACGGCACCGAAGCGCTGGCCGACCGGGTGGATGCCATCATCGTGGCGCCGGAAGTGGCGGATGAGCACAAGGGTTTCATCGAGAGCCGCGACATGTTTTTCCTCAGCACGGTAGACCACCGCGGGTATCCCACCTGTTCCTACAAGGGCGGCGCGCCGGGGTTCGTGCGCGTGCTGGACAGCCGCACCATCGCCTTCCCCAGCTACGACGGTAACGGTATGTTCCTGTCCATGGGCAACATCAGCGGCAACAACAAGGTCGGCATGCTGTTCATCGACTTCGAAACGCCGCACCGGGTGCGCGTACACGGCACTGCCAGCGTCAGCCGGGATGATCCGCTGCTGGCCAGCTTCCACGGCGCGGAGTTGCTGGTACGGGTGAATGTGACGGAAATTTTTATCAACTGCCCGCGTTACATCCACAAGTACCAGCGCGTGGAAACCTCAAAATATGCCCCGCAACCGCAGTGCCAGGTACCGCCGCCGCAATGGAAGCGCATCGACGCCATCCAGGACGCGCTACCGGCGCGTGACCGCGGTTTGGCGGAAGCCCTCGGCGGCACCATTACGCCGGAACAGTACGGCGAGATGGTGATGGCAGGCAAGGGATAGCCTTTGTCTTGGGCCGACATGCCGTACAAAAACCTGTTCATTATGGGGACGGTGGGTTACGTCCTGATCGAGGGCTTGTACATGACGGCGATCACCGTGGTGAGGTCGTTCGAGGTGATTGCCGACCTCAACCGCAGTGTGAACTCGTTGGCGCGAGTAATACCTGTTGCACATTGACCGGCTCGATCCGTTTGCTACACCGGATCAGGCTCAGTTCATGAGTATGTATGCAACCGCTCCGCCCATATAGCCCATGAGAGCAAGCAGGCTGATCTTGCGGACGTACCAGAAAAACTCGATTTTCTCGATTCCCATGGCGGCTACGCCGGCAGCCGATCCAATAATCAGGATCGAGCCCCCGGTCCCTGCCGCATAGGCAAGGAACTCCCACAGGAATGCGTCTGCCGGGTATTGTGTTATCGAATACATGCCCATGGAGGCGGCAACCAGCGGCACGTTGTCCACGATGGCGCTGGCAAGTCCGAAAATGGTAACGATAACCGACTGGTTGCCCACGGTTTTGTCGAGCCATTGGGCAAGCGAAGCCAGGATGTGACTGTGCTCCAGCGTCGCCACCGCCAGTAGAATCCCGATAAAAAACACCAGTGACGACATATCAATCCGCTGCAGGGCTGCCGCCAGCGTCAAGTGATGTTTGTTGTCATCCTGCTTCTTGCCGTGGATCAATTCACCGGCCAGCCAAAGAATGCCCAGGGCGAACAAAATGCCCATAAATGGGGGCAGATGGGTCAAGGTTTTAAAAACAGGAACGGCGCATAGCAAACCGATTCCGGCATAAAACATGAAGTTTCTCTCAAACGAGGTTGTCCCATGTTTTACACTGGTGCTCACCGCTTTTTCCGGGCTGGAAATAGTCTTGCCGCGGTACAGGTAGCTGACTACGGTTAATGGAATGGCCATATTAAGCAGGGATGGGATGAACAGTCCCTTGATGATGGCAAGAGCGGTAATTTGGCCGCCTATCCACAACATGGTGGTCGTCACGTCGCCAATGGGCGACCAGGCACCACCGGCGTTGGCGGCAATAACAATAATTCCGGCGGTGAACAGCCGATCTTCCCGCCGGCTCAATAATTTCCGGCTCACGGAAATCATCACGATGGTTGTCGTCAGATTGTCGAGCACCGCGCTCAGGAAAAAGGTTACGAACCCAATCAGCCACAGTAGGGTCGTCATTTTTTTAGTCTTGATCTTGTCGGTAATCACGTCAAAACCGTCGTGAGCGTCAACAACCTCAACAATGGTCATGGCACCCATGAGGAAAAAGACAATCTGGGCGATGGCAGAAAGGCTCTCGTTGAGTTGCTCGCCGACATGGCCTGTAAAGGTTGCGTAAATCGTCCATAACAAGCCAGCGCCAATTAAGGCCGGGGCACTTTTGTTGACTTTGAGAGGGTGTTCAAGCGCGATTGCCGCGTAAGCAGCAATGAAGGTGATGATCAGTAGTGCGTTCATGTTGTAACCCCTTTGGGGTTCCTTAAATGGTTACTGCAAGGGTTGGATAGTGTCTCGGCTTTATTTGTCATGGCTCTGGCCTAGCACGCCAGCATAAATCTTTTGGACGATTGGTAGTTGGTATATGGCGACCAGTAAGGCGCATAGAATGATGCTGAAGAATACCACCATGTAAGTTGCATCCTGGATGATGGCGCCACCGGCAAAACCGTATTGGCTTGGCAGCCCGGCCAACACTGCCGCCGCCAGCCCCTTGGGCGCCATCATGGAGGTCATGGCGCTATCCCGTGGCGTGTAGCTGCGGTCAATGGTGAATCGCGTGACGCCTATCCGCATGGCGAATATTGCGACCACCATTGTTGCGGCTATCAGCATCATCTCAACCGCGCTGAAGTGGATGGAAATGCCCAGGTACACAAAAAAGAATGTTTTGAGCAGGAATACCGCTTCACGGTAAAAAAGCAACTCGGTATCCGTTAGCGGTGTAATGCGGTCGCCCTGCAAAATTTCCAGGTGAGACAGGCCCAACTTGTCGTGGTTGGTCAGCGAGACACCAAAGGCAAGTGCCGCAATTGCACCGGAAAAGCCCATCTCTTCGGTCAGTCCGTAAAGGATAAAAACATAGGCGACAGTTGATGAAATGGTGTTCGGGAAATTTCTTACTTTACGCAGTACAAGCAGCCAGCCCAAGCCGCCAAAAATGCCAATAACCATGGCAAAAACCAGTGCTGCAAGTACCCCGCCAAATACTTTCCCAGGCTCGACGCCACCCTGAGCACCTACTTGAAGCAAAGCGAAAACGGCAATAATGCACAATACATCCGTTAACGCTGATTCCAGCACTAGAACCGTGGATGGCTTTTCGGACAGTGCCAGTGTGCTGACCATGGGGATCACCACGGCGGATGATGTGCCGCCGACAATAGTGCCAAGCAAGAACGCGGATAGCCAGTTCAGGTGGAGAAATGCTTCGCCGATGGCGGCGACAATCAATGTGGTCAGTGCAAAGCAGGCCAGCCCGAGTTTCCCGGTGACCCCAAGAGAACCGCCTAGCACTTTCAAGTCAAGAGACGTGCCGCTTTCAAAAAGAATTACGACCAGTGCAATCGTGGCAATAACGGAACCCACCTTGCCAAAATCGGCTGGCGACACCATCCCGGTGACGGGCCCGGCAAGCATACCGATCAGCATCAATACGAGTACGTCTGGGATATTGGTTTTGCGGAACAGATGCGATAAAAAATGAGCTACAAAAACCAGAATACCTACCAGTAGTATGATTTTCGACATGATGGATTACCCGGCAACAGACTTACAACAACGAAGTTCAGGAATCATCCGGGCTCGAATTCTGTGGGCTGGGTGGCATAATAGCGGGCAACGGGATTTTGGCATGCGGAGTGAATGGATATGACGCACAATGAAGCAAATGATACGCCTGACTTGCCGCTTGAGGTGCTGGGCATGTTTCGCGTGATATTCAAATCGGCCAGCCAGCATTTTGAGGATATTGAAAAGGCGGTGGGAGTGAGCGGGGCGCAGTTGTGGGCGATGTCCGAGATCATGGCGGCAGGTAGCATGACGATTTCCCAGCTTGGCAAGGCCATGTCGCTACATCAGTCCACCACCAGCAACCTGGTTGAAAAGCTGGAAAAAAAGGGGCTGGTGGTTCGGGAGCGCTCCACCCAAGATCGGCGTGTGGTGGAGGTACGCATGACTGAAGTTGGCCGTGGGGCACTGGCCAATGCCCCAGGCCCATACCGAGGTGTTCTGCCAGATGCTCTGATGCGTATGCCGGAGCCGGAGTTGATCGAACTGAAAATGTGTCTAGGCAAGCTGTTGGGACGGCTGGATAGAAAAATGGAATCAGCATCTGGCGAGCCCTTGGGTATTCCCATTACTCTGCAGGGTCGCTAGGACCGCCCCCGGTTTTCCTGATCCAGAAGGTTGTGACTTCGTAAAGCTTTTGCACCCGGAGCAGTTCATGCCCCATGCTGTCGGCATAAATCCTGATGTTGCGATAGCTGCTGTCGTTGTTGGTCAGCAGTTTTAATATTTGTCCAGGTTCCATTTTTTCCAGGGCCGAGCCTGCCATGATGGTGGGATGCGGGTTTTCCGCGTTCTGCGCATCAATCAACACATCGTGGCTGATGTCCTCGCTTTGAGGCGGTTTGCGGTACATTTCAGATGGCCTCTTTCAGTGCAACGGAGAATGCCTCGGAAACCAGTTGTTCCATAGTGTAAAAACCTGGTGACTTGCCTTGCAGTTGCTTGAGGGCGAATAGCGCCCCCTGACCAAACGCCGCCCGGCTGATGGAGTCGTGGATCAGGCGGATAGTCTGGAAGGGAAAGCCGAAAATGACTTCATGGCGGCCAACGATGCCGCCAACGCGGATTGAATTTATTTTCTTTGCAGGTTCCAGCCCAAGCGCCTGTGCCAGGCGGATGGCGGTGCCGGAGACTTCGGTTTTATCCTTGAAGTGTTCTTCTACAATTTCCACCCCGGCATGCGGTGCCAGCTTTCGCAGGATTTTCCCGGCAATCATGATGAAATTGATGCCCAAGGTAATGTTGGGAGAATGCATGACCACCGTGGTTTGTCCCGCTTGTTTAAGGACATTGAGATGCCGTGCCTGGTATGCGGACACGGCGGAAATGATGCCTATGCCTTTTTTTGCAAGTGTTTTGGCATACCCTAGACAGGCATCGGGCAGGGAAAAATCCACCACAAAATCCACCGGTTTTTCTCCGATCAGCCGTGCAATATCCAGTTGATCTCCGCCCAGAACCGGCACGTTGGAGCCGGGGTGCGTGGATTCTCCTGCTGACCTTTTAACGATCCATTGCAACTGCACAACCGGATCGCTTAACAGTTGTCCGGCAACCTCTCTGCCTGCGCGGCCATATCCCATCAACCCCACTCGAATGGCAGTTTCAGGGCGTGAAGATGGTAATGTGCTGTCTTGTGTCGTCATTGATAAAACTCCTCCGGTGACGCCCGAAAGTGAAAGGGGCGGGCTTCCCTTGCGGGACGCCTACCCCTTCCGCTCCGGGTCTGATTTTATTCAGGGATATATTTTTTGGCAATTATATTTTGCACAAATGTATTTGTAAAAATATAATTCTTGAAAATATCCTTTTCATCCATGAAAGTGCATGGAAGGAATTCACTAGCAAGGGAATTCAAGCGAAGCCAAAACAATGCCAAACATAAAAGAGATCATACGAAGATTGCGTATCGTAAGATTGAGAAACGTGGAGACTTGGCAGACTCGATTGGTGATCTGGCTGGCTGGAGCCATTGCCGGATTACTGGTGGTGCTTTTCGCCAAATTGACGGATGCCGCCATGGCATTGTTTTTTTTGATACAGAAAACCCATTGGTGGGCGCCTTTACTGATGACGCCGATTGGCGGCGCGACAATTGCCTGGCTGACCGTGCGCTGGTTTGCGGGCGCGCGGGGTAGCGGAATCCCACAGACGATTGCTGTTTTGCAGGATGGGCATGACGCACGGTCAATTTCCGGTTTGCTTTCCATGCGGATTGTCTGGGCAAAAGTAGTGCTTGGGGTCAGCAGTCTCGCGGCCGGATTCTCTGCGGGGCGGGAAGGCCCATCCGTGCAGGTGGGAGCAGGCGTGATGCACGCTTTCAGCCGGTTCCTGCCGGCCAATGCCCGCATCGACTATCGCCATATGGTGCTGGCCGGCGGGGCCGCCGGTATTTCCGCGGCATTTAATACGCCGTTGGCCGGGATTGTTTTTGCCATCGAGGAACTGGGTCGCCGTTTTGAGCAAAAAACCAACGGGGTGGTCATCACCGCCATCATTTTGTCGGGATTGGTCTCTATTTCCATTCTTGGTAATTACACCTATTTTGGCAGTCTCAAGGTGGGGCAGATTACGGTTGCCATTATTTTCCCGTTGTTGGTTTGTGCGTTGGTTTGCGGAGTGTGCGGAGGGGTTTTTAGTTCTGTCCTGATTAAAACATCAAGACCAATGCCCGGATGGCTGGGGCATTTACGCCAGGCTCATCCGGTTTGGTGGGCGGCGGGATGTGGCCTACTGGTGGCTTGCCTGGGAGTGTTCAGCGACGGTGCCGCGCACGGTACTGGTTATCTCTATACACGACAAATGCTGGAAGGAACAATCAGCGAGCCCTGGATATATGCGCCAGTGAAATATCTGGCGACGATACTAACGTATTTGAGTGGAATTCCTGGGGGTATTTTTGCCCCGTCCTTGGCGGTTGGTGCTGGTATCGGCAACGATTTGATGTTGCTGTTCGGCGGCCAGTTTACTCAAGCGGCGATCTGCGCGCTTTGCATGGTGGGCTTTTTGTCGGCGGTTACACAAGCGCCGATTACTTCATTCATTATTGTGATGGAAATGATAGACGGGCATGAAATGGTGCTTAGCTTGATGGCAGTGGCGTTGCTTGCCACCATGATGTCACGCATATTCAGCCCACCTTTATATGCGACCCTGGCAGCCGGGTTTACTCCCGGCAGGATGGGAGGGCATGATGGGCGGTGACAGAAATCAGTGGCCTCGCCTATGATCCGGTTGTCAGGTGGTAGTGGAGACTGAATTGGACTTTCTCATATTACTCGCAGGAGTTGTTTGCGCCTCGATTGGCGGTGAACTGTTTGTGCGTGGGGTGGTAGGTATTGCGCAATGGGCACGCATTTCCGCCGGCATCATAGGCGCCACTTTCGCCGCATTTGCCACCTCCAGCCCGGAATTGTCGGTTTCGGTCACATCCGCCTTGGCAGAAACACCTCAAATTGCCTTGGGGGACGCACTGGGCAGCAATGTCGTTAATATCGGCTTGATTCTTGGTGTTGCATTGTTCTTCGGGTCGCTCCACGCACCACGGGATACGCAGAAGCGGGACTTTCCCGTGGCGCTGCTGGTTCCGGCGCTGCTGGGTATTCTGGCTTACGATGGCACGGTATCCAGGATGGACGGTGTCATTTTGCTGGGGCTTTTTACTGTCTGGTTGGCGATCATGGTGCTTGATGTGCGCCGTCAACGCAGTGCGGCAGCCGAAGTGCTGGGTGAACACAACCATAAACGAGCCATTATCGAGAGCGTCGCCGGACTGGCGTTCCTGATGGCCTCTGGCATGCTGATCGTGTCCGGGGCCAAGGGTATCGCGACTGCTTACGGTATTGATCCATTCGTCGTTGGCGCCACACTGGTCGCCATTGGTACCAGTGCGCCTGAACTCGCCATCACCATTATTGCGCGCATTCGCGGGCATGATGAAGTGGGACTGGGCACCATCCTCGGCAGCAACATTTTTAATGGCTTATTTATTGTCGGTGTCGCCTCGCTGATATCCCCTATTCCTGTGACCGGGCAGGAGGTTACGATAGGCCTGATGATGGGTTTCTTGACAACAGTGTGCATTTTCCCGGTACGCGGCAACCTGGTTGAAGGCCGGCGCGGCTGGCTGCTGGTGGCACTGTATTTGTTTTACCTTGGTGTGGTTCTCCAACAGCAGTTTGGTTGACGTGCCCAAGCCAGCAGGCTGCGCTACGATAGCCGTTTATGGATGAGGATGCCGCCCACCATGCCGAGGGTGAAAATGACCGGTTCCAGCCCGCCGGTGAGCAGCGAGGTCAGCGCCGGGCCGGGGCAGTAGCCGGAAAGCCCCCAGCCGATACCGAAGACGATGGCGCCGGCAATCAGTTCACGATCAATTTGCCGGTTGTCGGGCAGGCTGATTTCGCCGCCAAGCAGGCTGTGGCTGCGCTGTTTGGCAAGGTAAAACGCCGGCAGGCCGATCAGGATGGCGCCGCCCATGACCAGTGCCAAGGAGGGGTCCCATGATCCGGCGAGGTCGAGGAAACCGGCGACCTTGGCCGGGTTGGTCATGCCGGACAAGATGAGCCCAAGGCCGAATAAGATGCCGACCAGTAATCCGCTGAGTGCTTTCATGGTGGTGCCCTTATGCAAAAACGTGACGGGTGAAAAACACCGTGATGAAGCCGGCGGCCATGAACGTCAGCGTGGCGACCAGCGAGCGCAGCGACAGTCGCGACAGGCCGCATACGCCGTGACCGCTGGTGCAGCCGGAACCATAGCGGGTGCCGAGGCCCACCAGCAAGCCGGCAATGGCCAGCAACCAGCCATGTGCCTGGTTTTCGGCACGCGGCAATGCCTCAAACAAGCCATAGATCAGCGGGGCAACGACCAAGCCGATAATAAACATCAACTGCCAGATAAATTCGTCCTGCTTGCGCACCAACAGGCCGCCCAAAATGCTGCTGACGCCGGCGATCCGGCCGTTGAGCAGTATCAGTAGCGCGGCGGCCAGGCCAATCAATAATCCGCCGGCCAGGGCTGGCAGCGGGGTGAAACTTTCCCAAGCGATCATGCGTGTATTCTCGAAGTTTGCTCAATAAACGCAACGCTAGCAGAACGCTACGCCGGTCAACAAAGCATATGTGGTCATATCTTTATAATGATAGCGAATTTGGCGTGCCGGATCACTTTTTCAGCGCCGGCTTTCATTGTTCACCACCCCCGTTTCGGGTAAAATTCACCCCCGTCCGCCACTACTGATTTTATCTTCATGACCAAATACGTTTTTGTTACTGGCGGCGTGGTTTCTTCCCTCGGCAAGGGTATCGCCGCAGCCAGTCTGGGCGCCATTCTTGAATCCCGCGGCATCAAGGTCACCATGCTCAAGCTGGACCCTTATATCAACGTGGATCCCGGCACCATGAGTCCGTTCCAGCACGGCGAGGTGTTTGTCACCGACGACGGCGCGGAAACCGACCTCGACCTCGGTCATTACGAGCGCTTTATCAGCGCGCGCATGAGCAAACGCAACAACTTCACCACCGGCCAGGTGTACGAAAACGTGATCCGCAAGGAGCGTCGCGGCGAATACCTGGGCAAGACGGTGCAGGTGATCCCGCACATTACCGACGAAATCAAGCACAACATCAAGCGCGGCGCCGAGGGCGCCGACGTGGCGATTGTCGAGGTCGGCGGCACGGTGGGCGATATCGAATCGCTGCCGTTCCTGGAGGCCATCCGCCAGATGGGCATCGAGGAAGGCCGCGGCAACGCCTGCTACGTGCACCTGACGCTGCTGCCGTGGATTCCCACTGCCGGCGAGCTGAAAACCAAGCCGACCCAGCATTCCGTCAAGGAACTGCGCGAGATCGGTATCCAGCCGGATATCCTGCTGTGCCGCGCCGACCGCCCCATTCCGGAAGACGAGCGCCGCAAGATCGCGTTGTTCACCAACGTGGCGCCAGAGGCGGTGATTTCCGCCATCGACGCGGATTCCATCTACAAGATCCCCGGCATGCTGCACGACCAGATGCTGGACGAGATTGTCTGCCACAAACTGGGCATTCTGGCCAAGGCAGCTGACCTTTCCGCCTGGAAGAAGCTGATCGACGCGCTGGAAAATCCGAAACACGAAGTCAACATCGCTTTCGTCGGCAAGTACGTCGACCTGACCGAATCCTACAAGTCGCTGACCGAAGCGCTGATCCATGCCGGCATGCACACCCGTTCCAAAGTGCGCATCCGCTACATGGATTCGGAGGAAATCGAAAGGAACGGCGTCGGCGAACTGAAGAACATGGATGCCATCCTGGTGCCGGGCGGATTCGGCAAGCGCGGCACCGAGGGCAAGATCGCCGCCATCCGCTATGCGCGCGAGAACAAGGTGCCGTACCTGGGCATCTGTCTCGGCATGCAACTCGCCGTGATCGAATTCGCGCGCGACGTGGCGGGGCTGGAGAGCGCCAACAGCACCGAGTTCGACCCCGATAGCCCGCATACCGTGGTCGGCCTGATCACCGAGTGGAAGGACGCTTCCGGCAATGTCGAAAAGCGCGACGAGAATTCCGATCTGGGCGGCACCATGCGCCTGGGCGCGCAAAAGTGCCCCATCGTGCCGGGCACGCTGGCGGCGCAAATTTACGGCGTCGAGGTTAACGAGCGTCACCGCCACCGTTACGAAGTCAACAACAATTACGTGGATCAGTTGAAGCTGGCCGGGCTGGTGGTTTCCGCGCGCACCCCGACGGAGGACCTGTGCGAAATCATCGAACTGCCGCAGGACGTACATCCGTGGTTTGTCGCGGTGCAGTTCCACCCCGAATTCACCTCCAATCCCCGCGCCGGGCACCCGCTGTTCAAGGCGTATGTGGAAGCGGCAATCAAGCGCAAGGAATCCAAATAATGAAGCTCTGTGGTTTTGAAGTCGGCCTGAATCAACCGTTGTTCCTGATTGCCGGCCCGTGCGTGATCGAGTCCGAGCAAATGGCAATGGACACCGCAGGCCAGTTGAAGGAAATGACGGCGGCGCTGGGCATCAACTTCATCTACAAGTCGTCTTACGACAAGGCCAACCGCAGTTCCGGCAAGACCTTCCGCGGGCTGGGGATGCAGGAAGGGCTGCGCATTCTGTCCGAGGTACGCAAACAGATCGGCGTGCCGGTGCTGACCGACGTGCACAACGAAATGGAAGTGCCGGAAGTGGCCGCCGTGGTGGATGTGCTGCAAACCCCGGCTTTCCTCTGCCGGCAGACCGATTTCATCGAAGCCTGCGCGCGCTCCGGCAAGCCGGTGAATATTAAAAAAGGCCAGTTCATGGCACCGTGGGACATGAAAAACGTGGTGGACAAGGCCAAGGCCGTCAACGGCGGCGCCGACAACATCATGGTATGCGAACGCGGCGCTTCCTTTGGCTACAACACGCTGGTGTCCGACATGCGCGGGCTGGCAGTGATGCGCAATACCGGCTGCCCGGTGGTGTTCGACGCTACCCACTCGGTGCAGCAGCCGGGCGGCCAAGGTGACAAGAGCGGCGGCCAGCGCGAGTTTGTGCCGGTGCTGGCGCGTGCAGCGGTGGCCAGCGGCATTGCCGGGGTGTTCATGGAAACCCATCCGAATCCCGCCGAAGCCTTGTCCGACGGCCCCAACGCCTGGCCGCTGGGCAAGATGCAAGCGCTGCTGGAAGCGCTGATCGAACTGGACAGCGTGGTGAAGCGCCACGGCTTTATTGAAAGCGAACTGTAAATCCGCCGACATTGATATTAAGGAAAAATAAATGAGTGCAATCGTCGAAGTCATCGCCCGCGAAATCCTCGATTCTCGCGGTAACCCTACTGTCGAAGCCGATGTGCTGCTGGAGTCCGGTATTATCGGCCGCGCCTCCGTGCCGTCCGGCGCTTCTACCGGCACCAAGGAGGCAGTGGAACTGCGTGACGGCGATACCGATCGCTATCTGGGCAAAGGCGTGCAGCAGGCAGTGGAAAACGTGAATACGGAAATTGCCGATGCGCTGGCCGGGCTGGACGTGGAAGAACAGGCCTTCATTGACCGTACCCTGATCGACGTGGATGGCACCGAGAACAAGGCGCGCCTGGGGGCGAATGCCATCCTGGCGGTTTCCATTGCCTGCGCCCGTGCGGCGGCCGATGAAACCGGGCTGCCGCTGTACCGGTACCTCGGCGGTTCCGCGCAGATGCAACTGCCGGTGCCGATGATGAACATCATCAACGGTGGCGCCCATGCCGAAAACAGCGTGGACATGCAGGAATTCATGATTATCCCCGCCGGGCTGCCCAGCTTCCGCGAGGCGCTGCGCTGCGGCGCGGAAGTGTTCCACACGCTGAAAAAGATTTTGCACAAAAAAGGCCTGGCCACCACGGTGGGCGACGAAGGCGGCTTTGCGCCAGACCTGCCGTCCAACGAATCCGCCATCCAGTACATCCTGGAAGCGATTTCCGCCGCCGGTTACGAGCCGGGCCGCGACGTGCTGCTGGGCCTGGATTGCGCCAGTTCCGAGTTCTACAAGGACGGCAAGTATCACCTGGTGTCCGAAGGCCTGCAGTTGAGTTCCGCCCAGTTCACCGACTACCTGGCAACCTGGGTAGACAAGTACCCCATCATCAGCATCGAAGACGGCATGAGCGAGCACGACTGGCCGGGTTGGGAACTGCTGACGCAGCGCCTGGGCGACAACGTGCAATTGGTGGGCGACGACGTGTTCGTCACCAACGCCAGGATCGTGCGCGAAGGCATCAAGCGCGGCATCGCCAATTCGGTGCTGATCAAGGTCAACCAGATCGGTACGTTGACCGAAACATTCGAAACCATCGAAACCGCCAAGCGCGCAGGGTATACCTCCATTATTTCCCACCGTTCCGGCGAAACCGAAGATACCACCATCGCCGACATTGCCGTGGCCAGCAACGCGCTGCAGATCAAGACCGGCTCGCTGTCGCGCTCCGAGCGCATCGCCAAATACAACCAGTTGCTGCGCATTGAGGAAGAACTGGGCGAAGCCACCAGCTACCCCGGCCGCGATGCGTTTTATCACCTGGTAGGATAAGGGCGTGCGCTGGCTGACGCTATTCCTGGTGCTGCTGATTGCCCTGCTGCAATATCCGTTGTGGCTGGGCAAGGGCAGTTGGCTGCGGGTGTGGGACTTGAGCCGCCAGATCGACAAGCAGAAAGAAGCCAATGCCGTGCTGAAAGCCCGCAACGACGGGCTGGATGCCGAAGTGCGCGACCTCAAGCAGGGTTATACCGCGATTGAAGAGCGCGCCCGGGCGGAGTTGGGCATGGTCAAGCAGGACGAAATGTTTTACCAGGTGATGGATGGCGGCACGCCTCCCGCGCCACCGACACCTGTGGTGAAGCCGTCAGTGCCGACACCAGCCGCTGCCCCAGCCAAGCCGGCACATTAACTACTCAGGCTGCCTCGACCCCCAGTGGGGTAATGACTAATGTCGGGCCATCTTGGCCCGACAGGCGCACTGCACCAGCGTGCAGACTTTCCAGGCGCAGTTCTACCAGCAGGTCAAAGCCGCCACTTGGTGCTGGTGCGGCGCTAACCACCATACCTATCGCTTCAGCGCTGTCTGCGCCATAAACCGGATCACCTGCCTGCGGCGTAGCCGACGCATCAGCGTGCGCCTGATGGGTACGGCGCTTGACCTTGCCCAGGTAATGCGTGCGCGCGACGATTTCCTGCCCGGTATAGCAGCCTTTCTTGAAATTGATGCCGCCCAGCAGGTCAAGGTTGAGCATCTGCGGGACAAATTGCTCTTGTGTAGCCGGCATCACGTCGGGGATGCCGGCCTGGATATCCAGCCAATCCCAGCAGCTTGCGCCGACCGGGGTATTGGTTTGCTGCAGTTGTGTCCAGATATCCGGGGCATGTTCCGCGTCGGTAAAAATTTCGAAGCGCGGCGTGGTGCCGGGCAGTTGCAGCAGCGTGGCGGTCTCCAGGCTGACAACCTGGTGTGCTGCCCGTGGTGCGTCGCCAAACAGCGCATTGAGCGTGGTGGCGGCTTGCGGGCCGGCAATGCCGATGCGGATGGAATTGTCCGAGATATTGCTGATGGCTACTTTGGAGCGCAATACGTACATCTTGAGGCGCTTGGCAATGCTTTCCGTCAGTCCGCCGTTGAGTTGCAGGTACAGGCGGTCATTGCGGGCAAATGCCAGGAATAGTGCCAGCATCCGGCCCTTGGGGTTGCAGTAGCCGGCATAGTGGCTGTGGTGGCCATCCAGTTGCTTAACGTCGTTGGTGACCTGGCCTTGCAGGAACGTGACCGCATCGTCGCCCTCGATCTGCAACAGGCCGAGATGCGACAGGTCGGCGATGACGTTGCCTTGCGCCGCGGCTTGCAACTCGGCGGCGGGGTTGCCAAAATGCATGACGCGGCCTTGGTCCAAGATTGCGCCGCGTTGCGTAAGAAAGGTATCCCAGTGAGTATTCATGAGCGGATTATAGCGTGAACCCCGGGCATATTGATTTGCTGCCGTCACGGATGTTGTTGGCGTTGCTGGTTGCGGCGCACCTGTTGGCGGCAACCTTGGCCGGCAGCCTGGTGCGGCCATGGTGGGCAGCCGCGGCCGTGCTGCTGGCGGTTGCCGGCAGCTTGGCATACGAATGCTGGCGGGTGTTGACGCCGCGGATAGATGCGCTAGGCATCGGCGCCAATGGCGAGTTGATGGTGCGGCAGGGCGAATGGGTGGCGGTCGATGTGTCAGGCGACAGCCTGGTGACGCCGCTGTTGTCGGTACTCAGGATCAAGCGCCCCGGGCAGCGGTTTGCGCAGGGCTTGCTGTTGCTGCCGGACATGCTGGACGAGCAGCAATATCGACAGTTGCGGGTTTGGCTGAAATGGCACCGGGATGCCGACAGCGCGCCGGTACGGGAGCCGCGGTAGCGGTCAGGAGCCTTCGCTGGCTTCTGTTTCCGATGACGGAGTTTTGGGGCGTTTTTTGGCTGGCTTGCTGCGCACCGGCGGTTGCGGCGCGGCGATGCGTTCGGCTTCCTGGCGCGCCTGCAGTTCGCGCGCTTCGCGCTGCTCCCGCAGTTTTCCTTGTGCGGCGAGCATTTCTTCCATGCTCACCACGCCATCGCCGTCGTTGTCTACTTCATCGAAGTGTTTGGCCAGGCTGGGCATGTGCTGCTCGGCTTCCTCGCGCGAGATGGAGCCGTCGTTGTCGGGATCGGCCAGCTTGAAACGGTCGCGCAACATTTTCTGGCGGCGCCCCTCCATCTGCTCGCGCCCGGGATAGGTGCTGGCGAAACGGTCCATGTCGCGATACATCCGCTCCCGCTCGTCGGGGGGCAGGCTTTGTTCAAGATCCAGCGGGGATGGGGGA
The DNA here is from genome assembly GCA_964511385.1 of uncultured Methylophilaceae bacterium. GTDB lineage: Bacteria > Pseudomonadota > Gammaproteobacteria > Burkholderiales > Methylophilaceae > CAILHX01. The sequence continues at coordinate 458,289 of CAZEFE010000001.1, forward strand.
GCCGCAAGCGCAAGCGTGGAGAATGCCAGTAACACGCAGATTTCAGAGCTGATGGCGACTAGATTCATACGGCAATGTTACGACCAATTTTCCTTGAGATAAATAGCGTCACTAGAGCTGCATAAAAAAACGGGCGACCTTGTTAGGTCGCCCGAGCGCAAATCACTATGGAGATTTTGCAAGGAACCTTGTGGAGTCAAGGTCACGGTAGAATAACCATGTGATGTAAACAAGATATTTCCGGACGGCCGAAAATTGTAATAATTTGTAACAAATGGGGCGGCAAGGCCGCATTGTCCGGGCGAACAGCATGATAATACGCACATGGTAAACCAACGTATCCTGGTTGTTGATGACGAGGTTCGCTTGCGCGATCTGCTGGTACGCTATCTGAGCGAGCAAGGGTACGCCGTCCAGTCCGCGGCGGATGCGGCGGCGATGGATCAGGCGCTGGCAAAAGACCGGTTTGACCTGATGGTGCTGGACCTGATGCTGCCGGGCGAGGATGGCTTGTCGATCTGCCGCCGCCTGCGCGGACAGGGCAGCAACCTGCCTATTGTCATGCTCACCGCCAAAGGCGACGAGGTGGACCGGATCATCGGCCTGGAAATGGGCGCCGACGATTACCTGCCCAAGCCGTTCAATCCGCGCGAATTGCTGGCACGCATCCATGCCGTGTTGCGCCGCCGCGCGCCTGTCGCCACCCACGCGCCAACCCTGGAAGATGAAGCGGTGACGTTCGGCGAGTTCCGCCTGCTGCTGGGGACGCGCCAGTTGTACAAGGGGGACGAGGCCATTCCCCTCACCAGCGGTGAGTTCTCCCTACTGCAGGTGCTGGTCAGGAACGCCCGCCAGCCGCTGTCGCGGGATAAATTGATGGAACTGGCCAAGGGGCGCGAGTTCGAGGTATTTGATCGCAGCATAGACGTGCAGATTTCGCGTCTGCGCAAGCTGCTGGAGCCTGACCCGTCCAAACCCCGGTATATCCAGACCGTGTGGGGCTTTGGCTACGTGTTCGTGCCGGACGGGAGCGCGGGTTGAAATTGAACATCGTCCCGCGCCGGCTGCAGGTCCGCATCGTGCTGCTGATCCTGGTGCTGCTGATGCTGGGGCAGGTGGCGGCGCTGCGCCTGTTCGAACATTTCGAGCTGGAACCGCGCGCCAATGCCGGGGCGTTGCAGATCGTCAGCACGGTCAGCCTGACGCGCGCCGCGATACTGGCGGCACGGCCGGAGCGGCGGCTTGCCTTGTTGCGAACGCTCAACCAGAGCGAAGGGATACGGGTTTACCCGATCGATTATTTCGAGGAAATCGAACCGCTTCCGAATGACAGGCTGATCAGGCTGATCGTCCAGAAAGTGCACGATAAACTGGGCGTCAACACCGTGGTAGCCATTAACCACCTCGGCGTGACGGGCGTCTGGGTCAGTTTTTCCATTTTTGGCGACTCCTTCTGGGTGGTGATTCCCAAGGTGCAGACCGAGCACCCTTTCCCCTGGGAGTGGCTGGGCTGGGGGGGGGTGGTGATCGCGTTGTCGCTGTTTGGCGCCTGGTTCATCATGACGCGGATCAACCGCCCCTTGAGCCTGCTGACGCAAGCGGCTGATGCCATCGGGCGCGGCGAACCGAGCACCAAGCTGCCGGAAACCGGCGCCGAGGAATTCGCCCGGGTGATACGCGCGTTCAACGACATGAGCGATGCCCTGGCCCGGACGGAAGCGGACCGCAACCTGCTGCTGGGCGGGATTTCGCATGACTTGCGTACGCCGCTGGCGCGCTTGCGGCTGGCGGTGGAAATGTTGCCGGAAGGCGAAGGCTTCAAGCCGGGCATGGAGCAGGATATTGCCGATATGAATGCCATTATCGGCCAGTTCCTGGATTTCATTCGCGGCGCAGAAGGCGAGAACGCCGGCGTGGGTAGCCTGAACGATGTGATTCGCGACACTGCCAGCCGCTACCGGCGTGAAGGCAAATGCCTGCAACTGGAACTGGGCGTGCTGCCCAGGATCGAGTTGCGCCCGCTGGCGATGCGCAGGCTGTTGACCAACCTGGTCGACAACGCGTATCACTATGGCGGTGGGAACGTGCAGATCACCACCAAAATCGCCAACCAGCGCATCATCCTAAGCGTGCGCGACCATGGCCCCGGCTTGCCGCAAGACGAAGCGGAGCGCCTGCTGCGGCCTTTCGAGCGGCTGGATGTCGCCCGCGGCAACCAGGGCGGGTCGGGGTTGGGACTGGCCATTTCAGCGCGTGTGGCCCGCCTGCATGGCGGCGACCTGAAACTGCTGAATCACCCGGAAGGCGGGCTGGAAGCACGCGTGGAAATACCGGTTGCGGCCTGACAGCCGGTCTGGTTCAATACAACCTGTCCACCTATCGTGATCCACCATTCCGTTGAGCGCAGAACACGCAAAAAATCCGGAAACCAGCCTCCATGTTGAAGCGGATCTGGTCCGGCACCTCTACAAGCACCTCCCGATCAGCCAGTTGGGGAGTGTCGGCGTGTTGCTGGCGATTGTGGTCGGCCTGTGGGAACAACTGCCTTCCGATTTTCTGCTGATCTGGGCGACCTTGCACACGGTGGTGACCCTGGGGCGCCTCGGGCTGCTGGTGGCGTTCCGCCGGCAGGACAACCTGGAGTCCGCGGAGAATGTGCGCGTTTGGGGTTATCGGTTTACGGTGGGTGCGCTGCAGGCCGGATTGGTCTGGGGCTGGGCGGCTTACCACATCATGGCCGTGGGCAGCATGGGCACGAGGGCGCTGGTGCTGTTTGCGCTGGGTGGCATCCTGGCTGGGGCGTCGCAGGCGATAGCCTCGTGGATGAAAAGCTACTTTGCATTCTGTCTTCCGCTGCTGCTGCCCCCGGTGTTCTGGCTGGTGCTGCAAAATCAGGGCGAATATCAGGTGATGGCACTGCTGATGCTGTTTTTTCTGGCGGCATCGGTGGTTATGGCGCGGGAACTGAACCGTACGCTGACGGCGTCATTCATGGTGCGTTATGAAAACCTGGGGTTGATCGAAAGCCTGGGCGACCAGGTCAGGACCCGGGAACGTACCGAGCAATCGTTGCGCGCCAATAACCACATCCTGGAAATGCTGGCGACACAAAACTCCCCCCAGGTCGTGCTGGATTCCGTCTGCCGCATGGTGGAAGGACAATTGACCGGCGCAGTCGCCTCCATCCAGATGCAGGACGAAGCCGACCGGCGCCTGCGCGTAGTATCCGCCCCCAGCTTGCCGGACACGTTCCACCAGGTCATCAACAGCATGGTGTTGGAGCCGGGAGCGAAAAATTGCGCGATAGCGGTGCAGGACAACACGGCGGTGTTCGTTGAAAACATCGTCTTGGATCCGCTGTGGGCGAATTACCGGGATATTGCGCTGGCGCACCATATCCAGGCTTGCCACTGCGTGCCGATCCGCGATATGGCTGGGAATGCGATCGGCTCATTTTCGCTGTATTACAGCGAGCCGCACGTGCTGACCGGCGAGGAACTGGAATGCCTGCAATCTGCCGCCAATCTGGCCGGGGTGGTGGTGGAGCGCACCAAAGCGGAACAGAAGCTGCACTTGATGGCGCACTACGACGCGCTGACCGGCTTGCCCAACCGGACCTTGTTCATGGACCGGCTGAAGCAGACCCTGGCCTGGGCAAAGCGCAGCCGGCAGAAATTTGCCCTGCTGTTCATTGACCTGGACCGCTTCAAGGCGATTAATGATCTGTATGGGCATGGCACGGGCGACCTGGTGCTGCAGGAGGCGGCAAAGCGTTTGCGCAGCTGCGTCCGCGATGTGGACACGGCCGCGCGCATGGGCGGTGACGAGTTCACCGTGCTGATCTCCGATATCCGCGACAGTCGCGCACCGCTGATCGTCGCCAACAAGCTGATTGCGTCACTGTGCGAACCGATCGAGATCGGCGACCATAGCTACAGCATCGGCGCCAGTGTCGGCGTCAGTATCTATCCTTCCGACGCCCGCGACGGCGACAAGCTGATCGGCATGGCGGATGCGGCCATGTACCGCGCCAAGCAGATCGGCGGCAACATCAGCATTTATTATGCCTCCCAGGACGGGCGGGCGGACGGCACCACCGGCAGCGCCAAGCTAAGCGCGTGAGCGCAGCAGGTGCCTGAGCAGTTGCAGCGGGTGCCGCGGCACATACGCGGCCAGCAATAACAAGCCCGCCAGCGCGGCAATGATCCAGCTTAAAGGGAATGGCGCCAGGTCGCGGCGTGCCGGCTTTTGCGCGCTCATTGCCGCCTGCACGCTTTGCAGGCTGTCGCCGGTCACGTAATTGGCGCCAATTTCTTTTGCCAGCGACTTCACGTAGTTCTGGTCCAGCCGGGAAATGTAGCGGTCGGACTCCGCGCCGGCCACGTTGTTGTCGCGGTTGCCGATGTTCTGCTCGGAAATCTGCGCAATGCCGGGCTGCAAGGCAAAGCTGTCGCCGGCCCAGTAGCCGATCAACTGGTTCTTGTCGTCGTATTTCGGGATCGCCGCGCCTTTGTCGCTGCCGATGCCCACAATCAGCCAGTCGCGGCCGCCCGGAAAACCGGACAGGTCGCGCGTGTTGAACACGTGCAGCCGCGGCGCTTCTTCACCGTCGGTAAAAAACACCACCTGCGCCGGTTCCGGCAGGGCGCGAACTGCGCGGTCTATGGACAGCATGCTTTCGCGGATGCGGCTGTTGCCGGACCAGGCCATGCGCCATTCCAGATGCTTGATGGTGTCCTGGATGGCGGAATAGTTGGCGCAGACTTCGATCGGCGTGAACAGCGGGTTGACGCTGACCCCGGCGAATGGCGCAATGCTGACGCGGGTGCCGCACGGCATGGAAGAAATCATCTCGCTCAGCATGCGGCGGGTGTACTGGATGCGGCTCGCCTTCTTGCCGCCCAGCGTCATGTCTTCCACGTTCATGCTTTGCGAAATGTCCACCACGATCAGGTAGCTGTAGATGTCGCGCTTCACCGGCACGCTGGGCTTGAACAGCGCCAGCAGCAGCAATGCGAATGCGGCGGTCAGCAGCGCGGCATCGCGCCGGTGCGTCAGGTAGTCGATGACGGATTTCACGGCAGCCCCACCGGAATGTTGCCCATGATCAGGCCGGGATTGGCTTCATCGCTGACCCCGGGCGTGGGCGTTGCCGGCAGCATGCTCAACACCCGGTCCAGGTTGTGGCGGGCGTCCCAGTGCGTGTGGTCCAGCTTCAACGATTGCACGTAGGCGGTTTTCGCCTGCCGCAGCAGGTACTCGGTTTCGTTGCGCACGGTAATGTCCTTGCCGTTGATCGCCAGGCCGCGCAAAAAGAAAATGTTGCCGATGTTGTACTGCACCGCAGAGCGCTGGTCGGCGTCGCCCAGTTCGGCCAGTTGCAGGAACAACAGCGAGGCGTCCTTGAACCGCGCCTTTTTCGCCAGCCAGTAGGCAGTATCGAAGCGCGCTTCGAACGTCTGCTTGTCGGTAACCGGCGGCTTGCCCTCTGTCACCGCTTGGTTGAACGCGCGGATCTGCTGGATGCGGTTGTACTGCAGCGCCGCGCCTGTCGCGCTGGCAACGGCGACGATGGTCAGCAGCCAGGTCAGCTTCCGTGCGCCGATGCGCCATGCGTTTCCTTGTATGGTTAATGCCATGTCCTGATCTCCAGATATTTAACGCCCAGCAGCAGCCCGATCATCAGCGCCGCCAGCAGGTAGCAATGCGTGGCGTAGTCCGTGCCGGGGATTTCTTCAAGGTAGCGAATAGGTTTTTTTTCCTTCTGGTTGATGTCGTCGATCGCCTGCGCCAGCGACTTGGGGTCGTCCGCCTCGTAAGCGTTGAACGGCGAGCGCAAGGTCTTGAAGTATTCGTACAGTTCCACTTCCGGCGGCGGCGCACGGTCGTTGTACTGCTGGGTCGTGTCGAAAATGCTGATGCCGTTGGGCTGGCGCAGCACGATCCAGTACAGCGTGATGTGGAACTTGTCCAACCAGTCGCGGATTTTCTGCTGGGCATCGATGCCCACGCGGCCCGCGCCGTCGGACAGCAGGATGATTGCGCGCGAACCGGAATCCGGGATGTTTTCGAACAGCGTGGTGCCCGCAGTCAGGCCCGCGCCGATATTGGTCTGGAACAGGGCCGAGCCGCCCGCCGCCTGGATCGCCGCCTGGATCGCCTCGCGGTTTTGCGTCAGCGGCAGCACATGCATGGCGGAATTGCTGAAGGTGATCATACCGAACATGTCGTTTTTGCGCTGGTTGACGAAGTTTGTCATCAAACGGCTGGCCGCGGCGGATTTGGTTTCCCCGGCGCGTCCCTGGGCGGCGCCGGAGAACGGGTCGTCCATGCTGGCGCTGCGGTCCATGACCAGCGCCAATTGCGCGCCTTCGCCGATGCGCGGGACTTTCTGCGGTGCGCTATGCGGCCCGGCAACACCGAGGATGATGAACAGCAGGGCAACCACGGCCAGTATTTTCAGCAGCAGACCCATCAGGTCCGACAGCGGGTCGCCCGGCAGCAACTCCAGCCAGGAATACACCCGGCTGTGGCTGCGTTCCAGCACCAGCGGCAAGAACGCCAGCGGCAGCAGCAGCAATACCCAGGGCGTGCTGAAGCTCATTTCAGGCCCCGCTCGACGTTGCGGCAGCTCAGGCAGAACTGGCGCAGCCAGGCTTCCGGCTGGGCCGGGTGGCGGGCTGCCGCCGCGTCAAAAAACACCGCGCGCGACAGCGAGAAAAACTGCTCCAGTTCCGCTTTCAGCCCGGAAAACGCCGGCTTGCTGCTGATAAAGCTTTCGGCATTAAACACGCTGCTGCCGGCGCTGGTGTTGAGCGCCTGGTGCACGCGCTGTATCGCCTGCTGCAAGCCTTGTTCGGTGTCCTGCTGCTTGCGCAGCCGGCGCAGGTCGCGGTATGCCGTGGCGAACGGGCCGCCCATTCTCGGCAGCCAGGCGTGGCGGCCGAGAATGTAGAGCAGCCCGAGCAGGGCGCCGCCGAGGATGCCGAGCAGCACCTTCAGCGTCCGCTGCTCCGTGCTGTCATCCAGCAACAGCGGGCCGCGGAACGGGCTCATGTCCCGTTCAACCACCACCTGGCCGAAAATCGCCAGCGGTGAAATGCGGAAATTCCAGGACGGGATGCGGTATTCGAAGATTTCCTTGTTGCCGCTGAACTTGACCACTTCCGCCGGCAGGTTGGACGGCTTGGCCACTACGTTGGTAGTGAAGACCTGGTAGGTCAGGTGCAGGGTATAGGTGGTGCTGTCGGCGTCGACGCTGGTTTCCTTGGAAATGTCGCGCAGTTCGATGCCGGAAACCTGGCCTTTCCAGCGCTTTTCGTAGCCGACGATGGGGAGCGAGGTATCCAGTAGCTGGTAGGGTTTTTTCACCGTCAGCCGGATGGTGCGCGAAAGCCGGTCACCCACCACGTAGCCTACGGCACGGTCAGGCTCTATGGTCTGGATGCTGACGCGCGGGTCCTGCGGTGGCTCGTCCGACACGGGAGTTTCCGCCATGCCGGGCTGGCTGGCACTCAACAATAGCAGTAGCAGTAGTTTTTTCATGAGGAAACGAATTGGAAAAAGTATTCGGAAAGCGCGTCGGCATCAAAACCGTCTTCCACAAAAAACGGCGGCATGTTGTGGCGCATGAGCACGTTGCTGAGCGCCTGGCGGCGCTCGGCAAACGATTGCAGGATTTTTTGCCGCAGCGAACTGCGCAGGAACAGGGTGCGCCGCGCGCCGGTTTCGCTGTCGGCCACGCTGGCAATGCCGAATTCCGGCAAGGAGCGATATTCGGCGGCATCCCACAGCACCATCGGCACCACATGGTGACGCACCAGCGGCGTCAGCGCGCGTTCCAGCATCTCCAGCGGCACGTGGAAATCGGACACCAGGAAGATCAGCGAGCGCTCGCGGGAAATGTAATCGCCAACCTCCAGCAGCGCCTTTGCGCCGGTGTTGTGCGGGTGGAACCCGGTCAGCCGCTCGGCAACGTCGAGCGCGCCGTGCAGGCGGGTGCTGGCGGTGAGCAGCCAGTCTTCGCGGATCTGGTCGTCAAAACCGATAAAGCCGAACGGATCGTTGATGCGGTGGGCCGAATAAGCAACCGATGCGGTGATTTCCGATGCCAGCGCCAGCTTGCGCTGGCGCCCGGAAAAGCTCATGGAGCCGGACAGGTCGCAGATGACGTAAACCGGGATGGAGCTTTTTTGGTTGAAAATCCGCACGTAGACCTGGTCGAACGGGTCGCGGATGGTCTGGCGCAAATCGATGCGGCGCGGATCGGGGTGCGCGATCAGCGGTGCGTGGTTGCGGAACTCCATGCCCAGCCCGGTCTGGCTGCTTTCGTGCCGCCCCGGGTGGCGCCCACGCGAGCGCCAGCCGATGTGGTAGGTGAATTCCTTTGCGGTCTGCGGAATCATGTGCGCAGCTTTAAGGTACGGCAACGGCTTGTATGGTATTGCTCAGCAGTTCGCGCGCGATTTCGGTGCGGCGCAACTCGTACACCGGGCTGAACACCAGCCGGTGCGCCACCGTTTCGTGATACACCGCGTGAATATCTTCCGGCAGCACCGAATCGCGGCCGTTCAGCCACGCGTTCACGCGCGCCGCGCGCATCATCATGCTCATGCCGCGCGGGCTGGCGCCGGCGAGGATCAGCCGGTTAACGTCGATGTCGTGCACCTTGATGCCGAACTGCGACGGGTGTTTGGTGGCGCGCCACAAATCCAGCGTGTACTGGCGCAGCCGGGGAGTGGCCTGCACGTGATCCTGCAGCACGGTGGAGATGCGGTTGAGCTGGTCGAAATGCAGCACATCGGGCTGCACGTTTTCCACCAGTTTGTCGGCGTTGTGGTAACGCGTGTCGAACACCAGCGATTCCATCAGCGCAGCGTCATCCGGCACCACGATGGGGATTTCCATCATGAACCGGTCGCGCGCGGCGGAGGGGATTTCGAAGGTTTCCTCCTTCTCCACCTGGTTGCGGTCGGCGAATACCAGCATGTGCGGGAAGTGGTGCTCCTTGTTGAAGGCCGACAGCGTGCGCTCGGCCATCACGCGCAGCAGCAGCGAGTGCACTTGCGGCCGGGCACGGTTGATTTCGTTGAAGAAGAACACCGCCAGGTTTTCGCCGCTTCGCAGCAGCGGGCCGGCATCCACGTGCGGGCGGCCGTCCTCGCCCAGGTAGGTGTGGTACACCAGGTCATTGGGCATCAGGTCGATGGTGCCTTCGATGCGCTCGTACCCGCCGCCGATGCCGCGAGTAAAGGCGCGCAGCAGCGTGGTTTTGCCCACGCCGACGTCGCCTTCCAGCAGCACGTGCCCGCGGGAGAAAATCGCGGTGGTAATCAGGCGGATCGGGCGTTGCTGCCCCACGACCACCTTGTTGATTTCGGATTCAAGCTTGAGCGCGTGTTCGCGCCAATCGGCGAGCTGGTTGTCCAACATGGTTCTCCCTGAGTGTGGGTTGTTTTTTGTGAATATACAGACCTGTATATTTCTCTGCAAGTGGTTTTAACAAAAACTTGCTTGCAGGCCCGGCAATATTATTTAAACGTAGACCGGAAAATGATAACAGCACCTTTGCCGAAGCCATAGCTGGTGGTGAGGATGCTGGCGAACAGGTAGATGCCGTACACCTGCGCCCAGGTGCCGATCGAAGGCACTGAGTTTGCCAGCGTCGGGTCCAGCGCCGGGAAAATCGCCTGCAGCAGGAACAGGCTGGAATTGGTGAACGCGCCCACCACCATCGCCCAGCGCACGTGCCAGGGCAGCGGCACCTTGGCCGCATAAAAACCCAGGATCAGCGCGCTCATCAGCAGGAAATCGATGTGCGCCTGCAATAGCCGCGTGAATTTGCCTGCGAAAATGACATCAATATACGGTGCCTTGTTGTACAGCCCCACCATACACCACGCCAGTAGCAGCGCCATCAAGATCCATAATGTCGCGCCCCGGAGCAATACGACGTTGCCTGCGTGTTTCGTGTCCTGCATGTTGATCTCCTTATATGTGATGTGTGTTATGGCATGGCGAACCCGTGCCTGGCCCAGTATGCGGATAATGCGCGGTTACCCGCCTGCCCGAGGCGGCACCGCCACTTGACTGAAACGGTGGTTTGCCGGTTTACACTGAAGATTCATGCGCTTAACATGCGTGACGGCGCAAGAAATAACGAATCGGCCCGACAGGAGTGTTCCGATGGAGATGCAACCCGCAGCAGTGACTAGACCGGCAAACCGAGCGTACGGCTTCACCGTTTCAACTGCCGACGTTGCGCCGCGCGACCGGCGCGAATGGCTGCAGGATGTGATCCGCCGCGAATACACCCGGGTCGAGGTCACGCCGCTGCGTGATGGGCAGTTGTTCAACGAAATGACGTTTTATGAATGGGAAAAACTGCGCCTGTCGGTGGTGCACTCCAACGCGCTTGTCCTCAATCGTCTGGCGCACGAGCCGTACCACACCAGCCAGGATAACTATTTCGGCGTCATCTCCTTGAACGGCGATTACCGGCTGGAGCAGAATGGCCGCGAAGCCGTGCTGCAACCCGGCGACATGACTATCTACGACGCCACCCAGCCGCACCGCCTGCAATGCTCCAACCACTTCACCAAGCTTATCGTGGCTATCCCCCGCGCCATGATGCGCGACCGCCTGGCCGGTATCGAGCATTGCACCGCGCTGTGCATTCCTGGCAGCACAGGCGTTGGCGCGGTGGCGAGCGGCTTCATCCGCAATGTCGCGCTGCAGGCCGGGACGATGGATGCCGATGCTTTTGCCGCGTTGTCCGAACATGCGCTGGATATGTTTACCTTAGGCTTGGCTTCCGTCCGCCCGCAGGATTTCACGTTATCGCGCAGCCGTTCACTGTCGCTGCAGCGGGTCAAGGATTTTGTCGAGCGCCACCTCGCCGACCCCGCGCTGGATACGGCCAAAGTTGCGGCGGGTACCAGGCTGTCCGCGCGTTACATCAACGACCTGTTCCGCGATGCCGAGACATCGCTGATGCGCTACGTCTGGCAGCGCCGTCTGGAACACTGCCGGGCGGATATGCTCAGCCCGCTGCACACCGGCCGCCGTATTTCCGAGATCGCCCTGCGCTGGGGCTTCAACGATCTGTCGCATTTCAGCCGCGCTTTCAAGTTGCGGTTTGGCTGTGCGCCGCGGGAGATGCGCCAGGATTTCCCCTAGTTTCCCGCGTGGGCAGCAAACTTCTCATCCTGCGTGGTGCTGGCACATACTCCAGCATCACAAAACATCCCGCCAGTAGGGCAAACAACCAGCCCAGCGCCACCGGTGCGCGGTGATGCCCGGCGGGCGGTAATTGTTCTATCGCTCTCAGCAGTTTTTCCTGCGGATCAGCGCGCACATAAGCCGCGCCGATATCCTGCGCCAGTTCTTTCAAGTAACTCTCCCGTAGCGCTGAAAGGTAGTATTCGCGCGGTTCCGAGGCGATCGAATCATCGCGTTTCCCCGTTGATTCTTCATCAACGATCTGGCTGGGTTCGATCTTGGTGGCGTAGGTTGACCAGTAGCCGATGATTTCGTTCTTGGCGTTGAACTTGGGGATGGGGCTGGGTTGCTCCGCGCCGATGCCGGCGAGCAGCCAGCCGTTGCCTTGTAAGCCGGTGAGTTCTATTTTGGTGATGGCGTTGAGCGGCGCGGCTTCGTCGCCGTCGGTGAACAACACGATCTGCGCGGGTTCCGGCAGCGCGGTTTGCATTGCAGCGGCGGCCTGCAGCCCCAGGCGCAGATGGCTGCTGCCGCGCCAGGCGGCCCGCCATTCCAGGCGGGCGAGGGTGTCTTGCAGTACGCCGTAGTTGGCGCAGATTTCGATGGGGGTGAACAGCGGCACCACTTCGGCATTGGCGAACAGCGCCAGGCTGACCTTGCTGCCACAGGGCAGCTTGCCCAGGGTATGCCTGAGCAAGTGGCGCATGTAGTTGAGGCGCGTCGCGCTTTGCCCGCCAATGGACATGTCGGCGACGTTCATGCTTTGCGTGATGTCCATCACGAACACATAGTTGCGGATATCGCGCGGCAGCCTGGCACTGGGGTTGAGTGCGGCGGCCAGCAGGCAGGGCAGGGCGAGCCAGAGGGCGTAACGGCGCAGCTTGGCGAGTAGTGCGGACATGCGCCCAAGCTTCGCGCATTCGCGGTGGATGCGCTTGGCTGGGGCGGTGGTGAAACTTGGCTGGGGCGGCTGTGACTAGACCCGGAACCGGCTGACCGCGTCGTGCAGCTTGACGGCGACCTGCGCCAGCTGGTCGGCGGATTCGGCGATGCGCAGGCCGATTTCAACGCGGTTTTGCGTCATTTGCTTGATGTCGATCACGCTCTGGTTGATCTTCATGCTGGCGGACAGGCCCTGGCGCGTGGCGCCGGCGATTTCCTCGATCACCGTCTTGGTCTTGATCGAGCCCTGGTTGATCTGCGTCAGCGAATCGCCAGCCTGGTTGGCCAGTTGCACGCCCTGGCGCACTTGGGCGATGCCTTGTTCCATCAGGCTGACGGCGGTTTGCGTTTCGGCCTGCACCGAGCCGATCATGCCGCCGATTTCCTGGGTGGCCTTGCTGGTGCGCTCGGCCAGTTTCCTCACTTCGTCGGCCACCACGGCAAAGCCGCGTCCTTGCTCCCCGGCGCGGGCGGCTTCGATGGCGGCGTTCAGCGCGAGCAGGTTGGTCTGGTCGGCGATTTCGCGGATGACCTGGACGATACCGCTGATTTCGTTGGAGCGTTCGCCGAGGGAGGCCACGGTCTGGGCGATTTGCGACACCGAATCGGCAATGCGGTTGATTTCGGCGGAGGCTTCCTGCACCACGTCCTTGCCCTGCTGTGCCTGGGTGCCGGCGTCGAAGGCGATGTTTTCCGCCTGCTCCGCGCTTTGCGCCACCACGGTGATGCTGGCGGCCATGTTGTCCACGCTGGAGACGATTTCCTGCACGGCTTCGTTCTGGTGGGCCGAGCCGCGGGCAACTTGCTCGGAAACGGAAGTGAAGCCGGCGGCAAACTGGGAGATTTGCGCGGACTGCGCGAGCAAGTCTTTCACCAGGGCCTGCAGGCCGTCCATGAAGTGGTTGAACGACACCGTCACCACGGCAAATTCGTCGTTGGTGTTGGTGGCGGGGAGGCGCTGCGTCAGGTCGCCCTGGCCGCCGGTGAGCGAAGCCATGGAGCGCTCGAACTGGTGCAGCGGCTTGAGCAACGTGCGGGTAAACAGGTAGACGGCGCCGCTGGTGAACAGCACCACCAGGATGGCGAAGCCGAGGTTCTGCAGGATCAGGCCTTCCAGCACGCTGAAGAATTCGGATTTCTTCACGCCGACATAAAGGATGCCGACCACTTCACCGGCGCTGTTCTTGATCGGGTCATAAGCGGTGAAAAAAGGCACGCCGAGGATGTCGGTCTGGCCGCGGTAGGGTTTGCCCTGGGTGATCACGGTGTCGTATACCGGGCCTTTGGCGAGGTGGGTGCCGATGGCGCGGGTGCCGTCGGGTTTCATGACGTTGGTGGCAACGCGCGTGTCGCCCATGAAAATGGTGGCGGTGCCGCCGACCAGTTCCTTGATTTTGTCCACCAGCTCGAAATTGTTGCTGATGACGTAGGTGTCGTTGACCAGTTGGCCGTCGACGACCTTGAAATCATTGCCTTTTCCATGCAGCAACTGCCAGGCGACGCGCATGCTTTTTTCCTGGCTGGACTGCGCCTGGTGCTCCATTTCATGGTTGAGGGTCAGCGCGGTAATGCCGACCAGGATGACAGCCAGGAACAAGCTGGAAATGCTGTTCAACAGCATCAGTTTGAAAGAAAGCTTCATGAAACAATCCTCTCCCTGTAATGACTTTGATTTTTCACGTTATTTTGTTGGAGTATAGCGTATCCCTAAGTCTGTAACATCAGTGCTGCGGCAACGTGCCGGCCTTCGCTCATCAGGATGTTGTAGGTGCGGCAGGCGGCGCCGGTGTCCATGCACTCCATGCCGATGCCGAGTTCGGCCAGGCTGCGCCACAGGCGCGGGTGCGGAAACCGGATGGTGGCCCCGGTGCCTAGCAGCACCACTTCCGGTTTCAGCGCGGCGATGGTTTCAAAATGGGTTTCGGTCAGTGCGGCGACGCTGGAGGCCTCCCAGTCGGTGATGAGTTGCGCCGGCAGTACCAGCAGGCTGCGCTGGTGCCGGGTGCCGGTGACTTCCACCCAGCTTGTTTCCGGGCCGATGTGGTAGCCGGTGATCAGGTTGTTGCCTTCCGGGGTGGTTAAATGCAGCTTCATGGCTTACGGTGGTTGGTGTTTCGGGTAAAATACCACATTTTCCCAGTCACCCAACTTACCGTGGAACCGATACTCAAGTCATCCAAGCTGAACAACGTCTGCTACGACATCCGTGGGCCGGTGCTGCAACGCGCCCGCGAGATGGAAGACGAAGGCCATCGCATCATCAAGCTGAATATCGGCAATCCCGCGCCGTTCGGCTTTGAAGCGCCGGATGAAATCGTGCGCGACGTGATCCACAACCTGCCGGATGCTTCCGGCTACAGCGATTCCAAGGGGCTGTTCGCGGCGCGCAAGGCGATCATGCACCAGACCCAGGCCAAGAATATTGCCGGGGTGCAGATCGACGACATTTTTATCGGCAACGGCGTGTCCGAACTGATCGTGATGGCGATGAATGCGTTGCTGAACAATGGCGACCAGGTTCTGGTGCCGGCGCCCGATTACCCGTTGTGGACGGCGGCGGTGAGCCTGTCCGGCGGTACCCCGCGCCATTACCTGTGTGACGAGGAATCCGGCTGGCTGCCCGACCTCAACGACATCGAAAACAAGATCAACGCCAACACGCGCGGCATTGTCATTATCAACCCCAACAATCCGACCGGCGCGCTGTACCCGCGTGAAATCCTGGAAGGCATTATCGAGATTGCCCGCCACCATAACCTCATTGTTTTTGCCGACGAGATTTACGACAAGGTGCTGTACGACGGCAACGAGCATACGTCGATTGCCTCGCTGGCGGATGACGTGTTGTTCGTGACTTTCAACGGGCTGTCCAAGAATTATCGTTCCTGCGGTTTTCGTGCTGGCTGGCTGGTGCTTTCCGGCGAGAAGCGCCATGCCCAGGATTACATCGAAGGCCTGAACATGTTGGCTTCGATGCGCCTGTGCGCCAACGTACCGGGGCAGTTCGCCATCCAGACCGCGTTGGGCGGCTACCAAAGTATCGACGACCTGGTGGCGCCGGGCGGCAGGCTGTGCCGCCAGCGCGACCTGGCGCACAAGTTGTTGACGGATATTCCCGGCGTGACCTGCGTACACCCCAAGGGGGCGATGTACCTGTTTCCCCGACTGGACCCCAAGCTGTACCCGATCCAGGACGACAAGCAGTTCATCCTCGAACTGCTGGAGGCGGAGCGCGTGTTGCTGGTACAGGGCACCGGCTTCAACTGGCCGAACCCGGACCACTTCCGCGTGGTGTTCCTGCCCAATGCGGACGACCTGACCGAGGCCATTGGCCGCATTGCGCGCTTCCTCGAGCAGTACCGCAAGCGTCACGGTGCAGCCAGCTAACGACTAACGACTCTGAACTAACGACTTATTCTATGAAACCAATCAATGTAGGCCTTCTGGGCATCGGTACTGTGGGCGGCGGGACGTGGACGGTGCTGACCCGCAACCAGGAAGAAATCACCCGCCGTGCCGGACGCCCGATCCGGATTGTGAAAGTGGCGGACAAGGATGTGGCGCGCGCCAGGGACATTACCGGCGGCACGGTCGAGGTGACGGACGATGCGTTTTCCGTGGTGGCCGACCCCAACGTGGATATTGTGGTTGAACTGATTGGCGGCTACACGCTGGCCAAGGAACTGGTGCTGAAGGCGATTGAAAACGGCAAGCACGTGGTGACGGCGAACAAGGCGTTGCTGGCGCTGCACGGCAACGAGATTTTTGCCGCCGCGCAGAAAAAAGGCGTGATGGTGGCGTTCGAAGCCGCCGTGGCCGGCGGCATCCCCATCATCAAGGCGGTGCGCGAGGGCCTGGCGGCCAACCGCATCGAATGGATCGCCGGCATCATCAACGGCACCACCAATTTCATCCTCACCGAAATGCGCGAGAAGGGCCTGGCGTTTGGCGACGTGCTGAAAGAGGCGCAGCGCCTGGGCTACGCCGAGGCCGACCCGACTTTCGACGTGGAAGGCATTGATGCCGCGCACAAGCTGATGATCCTGGCGGCGATCGGCTTCGGCATCCCGATGCAGTTCGACAAGGCTTACACCGAAGGCATCACCAAGCTGACGCGCGAGGATATCCAGTATGCCGAGCAGTTGGGCTATCGCGTCAAATTGTTGGGCATCACCAAACGTACCGACGCCGGCGTGGAATTGCGCGTGCACCCGACGCTGATCCCGGAAAAGCGCCTGATCGCCAATGTGGACGGTGCGATGAACGCCGTGGTGGTGAAGGGCGATGCTGTTGGCCCCACGCTGTATTACGGCAAGGGCGCCGGTGCCGAGCCGACCGCCTCCGCCGTGGTGGCCGATCTGGTGGATGTGACCCGGATGGCCACCGCCGACCCGCACCAGCGTGTACCGCACCTGGCGTTCCAGCCGGATCAGCTTTCCGATTTGCCCATCCTGCCGATGGATGAAGTGCGCACCGCGTATTACCTGCGCCTGCGCGCGACCGATAAACCCGGGGTGCTGGCCGATATCACCCGTATTCTGGGCGACCTGAACATTTCCATTGATGCCTTTCTGCAAAAGGAACCGGCGGAAGGTGAGAAAGAAGTGGACATCATCATGCTCACCCACATCACGGTGGAAAAAAACATCAATCAGGCGATTGCGAAAATCGAAGCGCTGCCGGCGATTTCCGGCAGCATCACCCGCATCCGCCTTGAAGAGTTGAATGGCTAACCTATGAAATACATCTCGACCCGCGGCAACTCGCCGGCTTTGACTTTCAGCGAAATCCTGCTCGGCGGCCTGGCGCCCGACGGCGGCCTGTACCTGCCGGAAAGTTATCCGCAGTTTTCGGAGACCGACCTCGCTGCCATGCGCGGCATGGATTACCGCGAACTGGCGTTCACCATCCTGTCGCGTTTTGCCGACGACATCCCGGTCGCCGACCTGCGCGACATTATCAACAAAACCTATACCGCCGAGGTCTACAGTTTTGTGCGCGAAGGCCAGGATGCCGAAGACATCACACCCACCGTCAAGTTGGAAGACAACCTTTACCTGCTGTCACTCTCCAACGGCCCGACACTGGCGTTCAAGGACATGGCGATGCAGCTGCTGGGCAACCTGTTCGAATACGTGCTGGCCAAAACCGGGCGCGAGCTCAACATCCTCGGCGCGACCTCGGGCGATACCGGCTCCGCCGCCGAATACGCCATGCGCGGCAAGAAGGGCGTGAAAGTGTTCATGCTGTCGCCGCACCAGAAAATGAGCCGCTTCCAGACGGCACAGATGTTCAGCCTGCAAGACCCCAACATCTTCAACATCGCGATCAAGGGCGTGTTCGACGACGCGCAGGACATCGTCAAGGCGGTATCCAACGACCATGCATTCAAGGCCAAGCACAAGATCGGCGCGGTTAATTCCATCAATTGGGCGCGCGTCGTGGCGCAGATCGTGTACTACTTCAAGGGCTACTTCGCTGTCACCCGCAGCAACGCGGAACAGGTCAGCTTCGCCGTGCCGTCCGGCAACTTCGGCAACGTCTGCGCCGGCCACATCGCGCGCATGATGGGCCTGCCGATTGCCAAGCTGGTGGTGGCCACCAACGAAAACGACGTGCTGGACGAGTTCTTCCGCACCGGCGTCTATCGTCCGCGCGATTCCGCCCACACCTACCACACCAGCAGCCCGTCCATGGACATCAGCAAAGCCTCCAACTTCGAGCGCTTCGTGTTCGACCTGGTGGGGCGTGACGGCGCGAAAATGCGCGAACTGTGGAGCAAGGTGGATAGCGGCGGTGCGTTCGACCTCAACGAAGGCGGCTATTTTGCTAAGGTGGCCGATTATGGTTTCGTCTCCGGCGCCAGCAACCACGAGATGCGCATGAAAATGATCCGCTGGGTCAACGAAGCGTATGGCCTCACCATAGACACCCATACCGCCGACGGGCTCAAGGTAGCCCTGGAACACCGCGAACCCGGCACGCCCATCGTGGTGCTGGAAACCGCGCTCCCCGCCAAGTTCGAGGATGCCATCCAAGAAGCGCTGGGCCAAGTGCCGGCACGCCCTGCGGCATTGCAAGGGCTGGAAGACCTGCCACAGCGTTTTGAAGTAATGGAAGCCGATGTGGATGCGGTGAAACGGTTTATCGAGGCGCACACCTGAGATGCAGCAATACCTCGACTTGATGCGCCATGTGCTCGAGCATGGCAACAAAAAGGAAGACCGCACCGGCACTGGCACGGTGTCGGTATTCGGCTACCAGATGCGCTTCAACCTGGCCGAGGGCTTTCCGCTGCTGACCACCAAGAAGGTGCACCTCAAGTCCATTATTCACGAGTTGCTGTGGTTCCTGCAGGGCAGCACGAACATCAAGTATCTCAAGGACAACGGCGTCAGCATCTGGGACGAGTGGGCCGACGAGAACGGCAACCTCGGCCCGGTGTACGGTTACCAATGGCGCAACTGGCCCAAGCCGGACGGCACGCACATCGACCAGATTGCCCAGGTGGTCGAGGCGATCAAGAACAACCCGGATTCACGCCGCCTGATTGTTTCCGCCTGGAACGTGGCGGATGTGGACCAGATGAAGCTGCCGCCGTGCCACGCGTTCTTCCAGTTCTACATCGCTGACGGCAAGCTGTCATGCCAGCTCTACCAGCGTAGCGCCGACATTTTTCTCGGCGTGCCGTTCAACATTGCCTCGTATGCCTTGCTCACCATGATGGTGGCGCAGGTGTGCGGGCTGAAACTGGGGGAGTTTGTGCATACGCTGGGTGATGCGCACATCTACTCCAACCATTTTGAGCAAACCCGCGAACAGCTCTCCCGTCAGCCGCGTTCGTTGCCTACCATGCGTATCAATCCCGAGGTGCAGGATATTTTCTCCTTCAAGTTTGAAGACTTCACCCTGGAAAATTACGACCCGCATCCCGCCATCAAGGCTGCCGTGGCTGTCTGAGCCAACCCCCGGCGTGCTAAAATAACAACTCGCCGCCCGGGTGGTGAAATAGGTAGACACAAGGGACTTAAAATCCCTCGCTGCGAAAGCGGCGTACCGGTTCGATTCCGGTCCCGGGCACCATCTCAGCGCAGCAACGGATATAAGGGGTGCAAGCACTATGCATTCATCCGATATGTCGTGTCGCCAAATCATCTATATCAGCCGTCCCACTGCCGAAATTGACGACAGTGTGCTGTTGAACATCCTTGTCCGCTCCCAGGTGAAAAATGACGATATGGGCATCTCCGGGCTGCTGGTGTTCCATCACGGGCAGTTTATGCAGTTGCTGGAAGGTGATGCCGGCGTTGTGGGCAAGTTAATGGACACGATCCGGCAGGACCCGCGGCATGCCGATGTTGCCATATTGCTGGACAGAGAAAGCCCGAAGCGCTGCATGCCGATGTGGGCCATGGCGTTCAGCACCAGCAAACCCATGGATCAAACAATCAAGGAGCAGGCGTTCAGCCTGTCCCTGGAGGAAGGCAAAAGTATTTGCGCGGCGATGAGTGGCGAGGTCGGCCGGATTTTCCATCAGTTCCTCAGTGACTGATCCTGCTGCTTCGGCATGCCGATCACGGTAGCGGCCAGAGAGATTTCACGCAGGAAGCACAGCAATCCCGAAATCAGCACCAGCATGGTCAGCACGAACAGGAATGCAACTGCGCGCGCCGGGTCGTGATTGGTTTCGGAACCGATAAACAGCGTGGCGATCAGCATGCAGGTCAGCAGTGCTGACAGGGTGCACAGGCTGATCGACCAGTGTATCCAGCGCGACCTGCGCAGCAGTTTCAGCATTTCGGTGTGGTGTGCCGCCTGCAGTTCCGGTGCGGATTCGCTGAGCAGGCGGAAACGATCGACAACCCGCGCCAGCCGGCTGGCCAATACGTTCAGTATGGCGCCAATCCCGGTCATTAAAAAGGCGGGGGCGATGGCTTGCTGGACGGCAATACTCACGGTCATGATATTGGCGGGGTCTTGCATGGCGGCCTTTCGTTGATGTCGGGATGAATGCCGGCATTATGCGGTAATATGAATCTGCTTTCACCCTGACGAGGAGCCCATCATGTTGCGCCGCATATTGTTCCTGCTGTTATTGGTCGCATTACCCGTACAAGCCCTGGATTTGGCCAGCCTGACCAACAAGGATGCCACCGGTGGCTTGAAAGACGCCTTGATCCAGGCCGCCGGCAGCGCGGTTGGCAAGCTGGGCGTGACCGATGGTTTTCTCGGCAATCCCAAGGTCAAGATTCCGCTGCCGGATACGCTGAAAAAAGCCGAAAAAGGCATGCGCATGTTCGGCATGGGCAAGCAGGCCGATGAGCTGGTGACGCGCATGAACCGTGCTGCGGAAGCGGCGGTGCCGGAAGCCAAGGTGCTGCTGGTGGATGCGGTGAAGAAAATGAGCGTCGAGGACGCCAAGGGCATCCTCAGCGGCGGCGATGATGCGGCCACGCAGTATTTCAAACGCACCACTTCGGAGCCGCTGGCGAAGAAGTTCCTGCCCATCGTGCAAGAGGCAACCGCCAAAGTGGAACTGGCGCAGCAGTACAACAAGTTCGCCGAAATGGGTGCCAGGTTTGGTGTGGTGAAAAAAGACCAGGCCAATCTGGAGCAGTACGTCACGCAAAAAGCACTGGATGGCCTGTACACCATGATGGCGGAGGAAGAAAAAGCCATCCGCGAAAATCCGCTGGGCGCCAGCACCAAACTGATCAAGAAGGTATTCGGGGCCATCGGTAATTAAGCTGCTTTTCAGGCGGCTCCCCCTTGAATTTTCACCAACAGCCCATAACTAATGGGCTGTCCTGTTTTATTGAGAGATTTTTTCATGACTGCTACTGCACAAAAAGAAACCCTGGGTTTCCAGACTGAAGTAAAACAACTGCTGCACTTGATGATTCACTCCTTGTATTCCAACAAGGAAATTTTTCTCAGAGAACTGATTTCCAACGCCAGTGATGCCGCCGACAAGCTGCGTTTCGAGGCGCTTTCCGATGCGGCGCTGTTTGAAAACGACAGCGACCTGCACATCCGCGTCGCTTTTGATAAAGCCGCCCGCACCCTCACCATTACCGACAACGGTATCGGCATGAGCCGCGACGAGGTGATCGCCAACATCGGCACCATCGCCAAATCCGGTACCCGCGAGTTTTTCTCCAAGCTTTCCGGCGACCAGGCCAAGGACGCCAACCTGATCGGCCAGTTCGGCGTGGGCTTTTATTCCGCCTTTATTGTGGCCGACAAGGTGACGCTGACCACCCGCCGCGCCGGCCTGACCGCCGAACACGGGGTGCGCTGGGAATCCAGCGGCGAGGGCGACTACACGCTGGAAATGGTGGAGAAACCCGCGCGCGGCACCGAGATCGTGCTGCATCTGCGCGAAGGCCAGGATGAGTTCCTGTCCGACTGGAAGATCAAGTCCACGCTACGCAAATATTCCGACCATATCACCCTGCCTATCCTGATGAAAAAGGCCGAGTGGAAAGACGGCGAAGAAGTGCCGACCGATGAAGACGAAACCGTCAACCAGGCTTCCGCGCTGTGGGCGCGCGCCAGGAACGAGATTGACGATGAGCAGTACCAGGAATTCTACAAACACGTCGCGCACGATGCCGACAACCCGCTGGCCTGGACGCACAGCCGCGTTGAAGGCAAGCAGGAATACATCTCCCTGTTGTACATTCCGTCGCATGCGCCGTTCGACCTGTACGACCGCAAGCCGGCCCACGGCATCAAGCTGTATGTGAAGCGCGTCTTCATCATGGATGACGCCGAGCAACTGATGCCGCAATACCTGCGTTTTGTGCGCGGGGTGATCGATTCCGCCGACCTGCCGCTGAACGTGTCGCGTGAAATCCTGCAGCAGTCCAAGGAAATTGACGCGATCAAGGCCGGCTCGGTGAAAAAGGTGCTGGGCATGCTGGAAGACCTGGCCGAAAACGAGCCGGAAAAATATGCCACGTTCTGGAAGGAATTCGGCCGCGTGATGAAGGAAGGCCCGGGTGAAGATTTTGCCAACAAGGAAAAAATCGCCGGCTTGCTGCGTTTTGCTTCCACCTTCAACGACAGCGAAGAACAAACCGTTTCGTTCAAGGACTACATCAGCCGCATGAAAGACGGCCAGGACAAGATTTACTACGTCACCGCCGACTCGTTTGCCGCTGCCAAGAACAGCCCGCACCTGGAAATTTTCCGCAAGAAGGGCATCGAGGTGTTGCTGCTTTCCGACCGCGTGGATGAATGGCTGGTCAGCGGCCTGTATGCGTTCGATGAAAAACCGCTGCAATCCGTGGCCAAGGGCGACCTGGACCTGGGCAAATTGGAAGATGAAGCCGAGAAGGAGCAGCAGAAAAAGGCCGAAGACGAGTTCAAGCCGCTCACCGAGCGCATCCAGGCCGCACTGGGCGACAAGGTGAAAGAAGTGCGCGTGACGCACCGCCTCACCGACTCACCCGCCTGCCTGGTGGCGGGCGCCTATGACATGAGCGGCAACCTGGAGCGCTTGCTCAAGGCCGCCGGGCAACAGACGCCTTCCAGTAAACCAACGCTGGAAATCAACCCGCAGCACGGGCTGGTGGTCAAGCTCAAGGATCAGGGGGACGAAGCCAAGTTCTCCGACTGGGCGCACTTGTTGTTCGAGCAGGCACTGCTGGCCGAAGGCGGGCAACTGGAAGACCCAGCCAGCTTTGTGCGGCGGTTGAACGCGTTGCTGGTAACAATTCAGTAACCGCGCTGAGCGAAGTTAAGGAAGCGCTGATTCAACCGTAAAAAAGCCACCGTCAGGTGGCTTTTTTACGGGCTGGCCGTTTTCAGCCCATTGCTGCTTTTGCCCAGCGCACAATATCCGCTGTTCCCATCGCCCCGGCTTGCCGGGCAACTTCACGTCCGTTGGCAAACAGCGCCAGTGTCGGAATGCTGCGGATGGCGTATCTTGCTGCAATGTCAGGCTCGGCTTCGGTGTTGAGCTTGGCCAGCCGCACCTGCGGTTCCAGCAAGCCTGCCGCCTGTTCGAAAGCCGGCGCCATCATGCGGCACGGCCCGCACCACGGCGCCCAGAAATCCACCAGCAGCGGGATGTCATTGTTTGCCAGATGCTTGTCGAAAGTCGCGGCGGCCAGTTCCAGCGGATGCGCATTAAAAATTGGCTGGCGGCATTTGCCACAGTTGGGGCGCTGAGCCAAGCGTTCGGCTGGCACACGGTTGATGGCGTGACAGTGCGGGCAGACGAGATGCAATGGATTAGCCATTTATTGAGTCCCAAAAATTTGAATGATTCATTATATGAAGCTTGGGCCAGGCTGTTTCAAGGTAAAAGGTTTATTCAGCCTGGATTAATCTTGAGCACGTAGGCTGACAACCTCCAATCCACTGAATGAAGGAGAGTTGCCATGAAAAACACCATGATTCGCCACGTAGTAGCCGCCATTGCGGCAATGGGCATGTATGTTTCCTGCGCCGCATATGCGGGCGATGATGACCTGAAGGAAATGGAGTCGATTTCCAAGGGGCTGGGCCTGATTACGCTGGAGGAGGCCAAAGCCAAGGCGCTCGCCGCAAAGCCTGGCGTGGTCACTGATGCCGAGCTCGATGACCGTGATTTCGGCAAGGGATGGGATTATGAATTCGAGATCGTTGATGCCGACGGTCATGAATGGGAGGTGTACATCGACGCCAAAACCGGCGAAGTACGCAAGACCAGCCGGGAATGGTTCTAACCTGAAAACCGCAATTAACCGCAGATGAACGCCGATATAACAACGAGATGTGCGGAACTCGGACGGTAAAAGGTGTTGTTTTATAACCTTGATCTGCGGTTAACCGGTTTTTCTAGGTTTTAACAATTTCTGAATCCTCAATACGCAACGAGCATTCAGGTGGGCGGCACGCGTGGGAACCTTGCTTCCACGCG
Organism: uncultured Methylophilaceae bacterium; assembly: GCA_964511385.1. Lineage (GTDB taxonomy): Bacteria > Pseudomonadota > Gammaproteobacteria > Burkholderiales > Methylophilaceae > CAILHX01. The sequence goes on from CAZEFE010000001.1 coordinate 482,362, forward strand.
CAGGCCGCCCAGCGCGGCGGAACGGGAAAAGGCCAGCGTGCCGCCGTAGCTTTCCGCAACATCGTGGGCGATGGCGAGCCCCAGGCCGCTGCCCGGCGTGGATTCGTCGGCGCGGTAGCCGCGGCGAACCAAGGCATCTAGCTCTCCGGGCGGGCAGCCTGGGCCATCGTCCTCGACGACGAAGCTCACTGTATCCTGACCGTCCGGCACTGTGAGCGCTACCTTGCCACGGCACCATTTGCAGGCGTTGTCGAGCAGGTTGCCCAGCAATTCCAGCAGGTCCTCGCGGTCGCCGGTAAAGGTGGCGTCTGCGGAGACTTCCCAGGTGATGCCGACTTCCTTGGCGGCGTACAGCATGCGCAAGGTATGAACCAGTTGCGCGATTTCGTCTTGCAGGTTGACGCGCTGCCCGGGACGGGAGTCGCCGATTAGCCGGGCGCGCTTGAGTTCGCGTTCCACCGCCCGGCCAATGGCGTCGGTGGAGTCGCGTATGACGGAGCGGGTGTCGGGTTGGGCATCCAACTCAGCGCGTTCGGCGGCCTGGTTGAGCAACGTGAGATGGGTCTTGAGGGCGTGCGCTAGATTGCCCAGCGCTTCGCGCGAGCGCCTGGTCTTGCGTTCCATGCCGGCGAGCAGCCGGTTGAATTCGCCGATGAGCGGCATGATCTCCTCCGGCCCGCGCGCTTCCACCTGGGCGGTTTCGCCGCGTGCCAGGCGTGCCATGTCTTCACGCACCTCGTGCAGCGGGCGTAACGCCCCCAGCATGATGGTTCGTTGCGCTAGCAGCAGCAATAGCAGGCCCGCCGCCGAAATGGCGGCATAAAGCGTCTGGAAACGCACCAGGCCGGCGCGCAGCGTGCTCATGTCCTCGGCCACGACAATGGTGATGGCATGTTGCTGCTTGCGGTAGCCCCGGGCGACGGCAAACAGGGTCTGCCCTTGCGGTCCAGCCAGGGTGAGGCGTTGCTGTTCCCCGGCTGGAACGGCAGGGGCGGCTATGTCGGCGTCCCACAGCGATCGCGCGGCATGGCGTTGGTCGCCGGAGAATACCAGGTAATAGTGGCCGGAGAACGGACGCTGGTATACCGCTCCCAGGCGGGCGTCGACTTGCATGGCACCCCGCGGGTCGAAACGCACACCTGTAAGCAACGCCTCGTTTTCCTGCTGCAGCCGGCCTGCTAGTTGCTCCTCGGTCAGGTGCTTGATGGCCTTGGTGACAATTGCCCACTGCAAACCCAGCAGCAGTATCAGGCTCAACGTCAGCCCCCAGGACAGGCGGCGGTGCAGCGAAATCATTGCCGGTGGCCCTCCGTAAATACGTAACCCTGGCCGCGCCGGGTCTGGATCAACTCCAGGCCGATGATGCGTCGCAGGCGGTTGATATACACCTCGATGACGTTGCTGTCCTTGTCCTCGTCATATTCGTAGACGTGTTCGGTCAGCCGCGACTTGGAAAGCACCTGGCCTGGATGGGTCATGAAATAACGCAGCAGGCGGAACTCGGTGCCGGTCAGCGCATGTTGCCGCCCATCGGGGAGAATGGCGGTGCGCGTGTCCTCGTTCAGGGTGATACCGGCCACGCGCAGCATGCCGGTCGCGGCACCCTGGCTGCGCTTTAGCACGGCATTGATGCGCGCCAGCAGTTCCTCGGTCTGGAAAGGTTTGCCGACATAATCGTCGGCGCCGGCCTTGAAGCCTTCCACCGTGTCCTGCCAGCTGTCCCGTGCGGTCAGGATCACTACCGGCAAGTGGTTGCCGCGTGTGCGCCAGTTGGCCAGCACTTCCAGTCCCGGCCTTTTCGGCAGCCCGAGATCGAGTACCGCAAGATCGTAAGGCTCGATGTCGCCCAGCGCCTCCGCATCCACGCCGTTAACGGCCAAGTCCACGGCATAACCGGCCTGCTGTAGCGCAAGGCGCAAACGCGGCCCTAGTGTGGCATCGTCTTCCACCAGCAGCAGGCGCATGCTCAATCCTCGCTTTCCAGCTTGATAAGTTTTCCGCTCTTGGCGTCCAGTTCGACCTCCCAGACCTGCCCTCGGGCGTCCAGGACATCGATCTCATAAACATAAGCCTTGCCCTTGCGCTCCAGATCGCTGTCTAGGATGCGCCCCGGCTTGATTGCCAGCGCGGATTTGGCAATTTTTTCTAGCGGCAGGATTTCGCCTGATGCGCTTAGCTTGCGAGCAACTTCCTGCCCCTCGTCGGCGCTGGCGGGAAGCGGCATGGACAGCCATGCCATGATGCTGGCCGGCAGCAGGCACGCGCCCATGAGCAGACGGTACATTTTGCGTGTTTCTGGCATGATCTCCCCAGCGTCGCGGCCGATGGCAATGAGTGATGTCAAAGTTTATAACGCCATCCTTAACGCAAGGTTAATTTTAGTTGAGTGTTGCTTTGGTAAAACCTGCCCCGATTCACACACGGTCGAGTTGGCGGCTTATGTGACAATGTCAACGATGATGCGGTTTCTTCCTTGGGATTTTGCAGCGTAGAGCGCATTGTCGGCGCGTGTGACAATTTGCAGTTCTGATTCGTGGATGTCGGCAAACGTAGCAACACCAATGCTGACCGTCACGGAAACCGCATGATTGCCAAAAATCAAGCCACCTTGTTCAAATTTGGTGCGGATGCGTTCCAGCGGAACTAGCGCTTCGTCGGCGGCGCATTCTGGAAACAGGATGCCGAATTCTTCGCCGCCCATGCGCACGACGACATCAATGGCCCGGCAGTTTTCGACCATGATCGCAGCAAAATTCCGTAATACGAGATCTCCAAAGTCATGCCCGTAGGTGTCGTTAAGCCGTTTGAAGTGATCAAGATCGAGCATGGCGAAAGTGTAGGCGTTGCCGGTGCGCAGCGCGCGCTGGTGTTCGCTCTGCAAACGGGGAATAAAGGCGCGCCGGTTCATGAGCCCGGTCAGCGGGTCGTGCTCGGCAGCATCTTTCCACATCACGCTGGATTGTTCCGTGGTAAGCAGTTGCCTGTTCTGCAGCGCAATCCCCAGAATGGTAAGTGCGCTGGAAAACACGAATGCCATCAACTGGAAGTGTGACTCCATGGGTGCCGCCGCTACGAATGGGCCGGCGTTGTGTGCGGTAGCCACAATGATGCTGATCAGGGCGGCCGAACTGATGGTGGCTACACCGATCAGGCCGGCATTAAATGAAAGTACCAGCATCATTGGCACAATGAAGTAGATCATGCCTGGCAGAACGGTGAAGCCAGCTGCGAGCAGGGCCAGCATGACTAGGACGCTGGCGCCGAGCCAGCGTTGCTCGGAGCGGGATATCGGCTCACGATCGAGCCAGCCTTGGTAGATTTGATAAATCAGCAGCATCCCGAGGCTGTCACCCAGAATCAGCATATGGATAAACCCGCTGGTTTCGTGCCATGCGATATAGCCGCCAGCAGCCAGGTTGGCGGCAAGGATGGTGCTGGTGATGGTGGTGGGGAGCAGGCATACCCATAATCCGAACGGTAGCAGGTCGTGTGTACGGCTTAGCCCATTGGGGAGGAAACGGCGAAACATGTGCATGGCAATGATTCCGACCATGCCGTCGGCCATGGCGGATATTGCGGTGTGCAGGACCGGATTGGCTCCGATATTGGAGCTCATCCCGGCATAATTGGCGACAAAGCTGGCCGCCGTGATAAACGGCAGGGCGCGATAGCCCCATTGCAGGCACATCACCAGAGCAACGCCGGAAGGTAGCCACAGCAGGGTGATGTTGCTCGGCTTGAGCGAAAACAACGCCATGCCAAAGCGGGCCAGGCCCAGATAGATCAATGCGGCCAGTAGTAGCCAGAAATAATCAGCGGGCTTGATGCGCATCATCGGTACGGATAGGCGTTCAGAGGTGGGTAACCAGATTTTAATATGTATTTACTATACTACTTATGGCTGGCGGATGGGTGCGCATGACAGGCTCCCGGTAGCTGGCTTCCCATGGGAAAAGCGGGACCAGCTTGCGCCAGTCCCGTGACTGCGGAGAGTACCAGGGTTAGTTTCGGATCAGATGATCGAAAGCGCCCAACGCCGCCTTGGCGCCTTCACCCAAAGCAATGACGATCTGCTTGTACGGCACGGTGGTCACATCACCCGCCGCGAACACGCCCGGCACGTTGGTGGCGCCGTGGCCATCCACCTCGATCTCGCCATACTTGCTCAAATTCACCGTGCCCTTGAGCCAGTCGGTGTTAGGGATCAGCCCGATCTGTACGAACACGGCGGCTAGTTCGATGTGATGGGATGTGCCGGTGCTACGGTCGGTGTAGGTCAGGCCGTTCACTTTGCCGTCAGCGCCGGTCACTGCCGTGGTTTGCGCCTGGCAGATGACGGTCACATTGGGCAGGCTAAACAGCTTTTTCTGCAACACGGCATCGGCTTTGAGCTGATCGTCGAACTGCAACAGGGTGACGTGTTCCACAATGCCGGCCAGATCTATCGCGGCTTCCACGCCGGAATTGCCGCCGCCGACTACGGCGACTTTTTTGCCCTTGAACAGCGGGCCGTCGCAGTGGGGACAGTAGGCCACGCCTTTGCCGCGATATTCCTTTTCGCCGGGCACGTTCAACTCCCTCCAGCGTGCGCCGGTGGCAACGATGACGGATTTGCTTTTGAGCACACCGCCGCCTTGCAGACGGATTTCCAGCAAGTCGCCGGGAATAATGGTTTCGGCGCGTTGCAGGTTCATCACGTCCACCTCGTAGCTCTTGACGTGCTCTTCCAGTGCGGCGACGAGTTTGGGTCCTTCAGTTTCCTTCACTGAAATGAAGTTCTCGATGGCGAGTGTATCCATCACCTGTCCGCCGAAGCGCTCGGCCACAATGCCGGTACGGATGCCTTTGCGCGCCGCGTAGATGGCGGCGGAAGCGCCCGCCGGGCCGCCGCCGATCACCAGCACGTCAAACGGCGCCTTGGCGCTGATCTTTTCAGCCTCGCGTTCCACGCCGCTGGTGTCGATGCGGGCGAGGATTTGTTCCAGTTCCATGCGGCCGTGGTCGAATTCTTCGCCGTTGAGGTAAATGGCCGGTACTGCCATGATCTGGCGCTCGCTGATCTCGTTCTGGTAGATGCCGCCGTCGATCATGGTGTGGCTGATGCCGGGGTTGAGCGCGGCCAGCAAGTTCAGCGCCTGTACTACGTCCGGGCAGTTGTGGCAGGTGAGCGAGATGTAGGTCTCGAAGCGGAATTCGCCCGTGAGGCCGCGAACCTGCGCGATGATTTCATCACTGACCTTGGGCGGATAGCCGCCGACCTGCAACAGGGCAAGGATCAGTGAGGTGAATTCATGCCCCATGGGGATGCCGGCGAAAAACACGCGCGGCGCTTCGCCCACACGCGCCACGCCGAAGGACGGGCGGCGCGCGTTGGTGCCGTCTTCACGCAGGCTGACCTTGTCTGACAGCGGGGCGATGTCTTGCAGGAACTCGCGCATTTCGGCTGCAGCGGCGCTGCCGTCCAGGCTGGCGACGAGTTCGATTGGCTGCTGCAAACGCTCCAGGTAGGTGCGTAATTGTTCCTTGATGTTGGCATCCAACATGGTCGTTCTCCTTGATTGGGGATTCTCACTGCAAAGCGGCAGGCTGCCGCTTTACGCTGGGAACCCGCCCGGATTTCTCCGGGCTGGTTTTTCAGTACTCTTAGATCTTGCCTACCAGGTCGATGGAAGGTGTCAAGGTCTTGGCACCTTCGTTCCATTTGGCCGGGCACACTTGGCCGGGGTGGGCGGCCGTGTATTGTGCGGCCTTCAGCTTGCGCACGGTTTCCTTGACGTCGCGGGCGATCTCGTTGGAATGGATTTCCACGGTCTTGATAACACCTTCGGGGTTGATAACAAAGGTGCCGCGCAGCGCCAAGCCTTCTTCCTCGATGTGTACGCCGAAAGCACGGGTCAACTGGTGCGTCGGGTCACCCACCAGCGGGAACTTGGCCTTGCCCACCGCCGGGGAAGTTTCGTGCCATACCTTGTGCGAGAAGTGCGTGTCGGTGGTCACGATGTACACTTCGGCCCCGGCTTTCTGGAACTCGGCGTAGTTGTCGGCGGCGTCTTCAATTTCTGTCGGGCAATTGAAGGTGAACGCGGCCGGCATGAAAATCAGCACGGACCACTTGCCCTTGAGGCTGGCATCGGTGACTTCGACGAACTGGCCGTTGTGGAAGGCTTGTGCCTTGAACGGTTGCACCTGGCTGTTGATCAATGATGTCGTCATGTTGTTTCTCCTTTAAGTTAATGAAATGGGTACAGCGATTTGTGACAGGACGCATTCTAGGGGCGGTTATGTAATTTGTAAAAACAATTGTTTTTATTGTATTGATAAAAATATCTAATCTTTTTGAATGCAAGCAGGGGCGCGGTGATGCGATGTTTTGACTTTTTATTTGAGGTAAATCAACAAAAGGCTTGCACTTCTTGAAAGTCTATGTATGATTCGAGCATCTGTAGGGTCAAGTTGTAGGATTCCAGCATCAAACGTTGTCGGATATTTCCCTTGATTTCGTATAGATACGGACATTTGTCCTCATTTAATTTTGTTAAGGAAGATAGCATGGCAACAGGTATCGTAAAGTGGTTCAATGACGCTAAAGGTTTCGGGTTCATTACCCCTGACGCAGGCGGTGAAGACCTTTTCGCACATTTCTCCGCGATCAAGGCAGACGGTTTCAAGACCCTGCGCGAAAATCAGCGCGTAAGCTACGATGAAGCTACTGGCCCCAAGGGCAAGCAAGCTGCAAACATCGTTCCCGAATAAATTTCGGAATGCTGAAAACCCCGGCTTGCCGGGGTTTTTTTTCGCCTGTCGAGCCGCTTGAGCCTTTGGTCGGCAGTGCTGGACTGCGGGTTGGCACGTAGTTATGCGCAGTGTTATCTGCTATTACCCCAAAGCCGCGACATTGTTCGCGGCTTTGTTTTTTGTGCGTGAGGACAAACCGCTTGACAATGCACCAAACATAAATGAGAATGGTTATCAATTAAGTTGTGTTGATCTTCGGAGGTCTCATGTTTGTATGCGTGTGTTCTGCTGTGACTGAGTCGCAGATACATCAGGCGGTTAATTCCGGGGCGAAAACGCTCAGGGATTTGCGCCAGGGCGTGATGACGCTGCAACTGGCCTGATGAGCACCTCGAAACAAAGCCAAGCCAATGGGGAGCATGGGCGTGCCAGGGTTGGGGAAGGCATTGCCGGTCGGGTGTACCTCAAAAGCGAACAACTGTTTGCCGGGACTCGGGAAGTCATTATCGAGCACGCCGGCAACGAATACCGGCTGCGATTGACCAGCCAGGGAAAACTGATACTGACCAAGTAACAAACCGCAGCCAGCCACTAGCAGCAAGCTAGAAGCCAGCCATGAGAAAAACACAGCAGGCATCGCAAAGCGCGAATCCTGATTGATTCAATGGATGGTAAATTGATTTCTGCTTATAGTTGGCATGCCACTGGACACGAGCGCCTATCTCGCGGCACCTTGGGGATGGTGGTGGCAGTGCATGCCGGCGTTATTTTTTATCTGGCAACAGCACGCCCTCCGGTTCCGGCGGTGGAGGAAACGCCAATCCAGGTCAGCCTGGTGACGGCTGAGGCCGCGCCAGTCCAGCCTCAGAAGAGCATTCAGCCGCAGCAAGTCATCAAGCCGGCAGTCAAGCCAGAAAAGAAAAAAGCCGAAGTGCCGGTGCAGCCCCCGGCTGCCCGCCCGGAACCAACGCTGGTTTCACACACGCCAGGCGACCATGTTCCCGACGTTCCGGCACCAGTGCCGCAAGCGGCCGAAAACCCGGCGCCGCCCATTGCCGAAACCCCACGGCGGGCGGACGCGCCACCGCAGGAACCCACTGTCGAGCAGCCACGCTTCAACGCCGATTACCTGGAAAACCCAGCACCGGCTTATCCGTCGCTGTCGCGCAAGCTGCGCGAGGAAGGGCAGGTGCTGTTGCGGGTCAAGGTCAGCGCCGACGGCAAACCAATCCAAGTCACCCTGCACCAGTCCAGCGGCTACGCCAGGCTGGATGAGCGCGCCGAGGACACGGTACGGCGCTGGAAATTCATTCCTGCCCGTCGCGCCGATTTGCCGGTGGAAGCATGGGTCATTGTCCCGATTCAATTCAGTCTGAAAGGTTAGTCATGCAAACAACATTGGGTTTTTCAAATTTTCTGCGGGAGGTTGATGGTGTGGGCATGTTCCTGCTCATCGTGCTGGCTTTGATGTCGGTGGCGACCTGGTACCTGATCCTGACCAAGGCGATTGCCAACTGGAACATGCAGCGCCACGCGAAACAGTTCCTGGGCGATTTCTGGGAAGCGCCTGATCTGGAAGTGGTGGCCAAGCGCCTGAATGACGGCCGGCCGCGCGACCCGTTTTCGCACCTGGCGCATCATGGCTTCCGCGCGATTGCGCAACACGGGACCAAAACCAGCCAGCGCCTGATCGAAGCCGGGTCGCAGGAAGAATTCCTCACCCGCTCCCTACGCCGCGGCATTGAGCAGGACACAGCGCGTCTGGAAAACGGCCTGACCCTGCTGGCTTCGGTCGGCTCCAGCGCGCCGTTTGTTGGTTTGTTCGGCACGGTGTGGGGCGTCTACCACGCCCTGGTCAATATCGGCATGAGCGGCCAGAGCACGCTGGACAAGGTCGCCGGGCCGGTGGGCGAGGCACTGATCATGACGGCGCTGGGCCTGGCGGTAGCGATTCCGGCGGTGCTGGCTTACAACTTCTTTGCCCGCTCCAATCGTGTGGTGCTGGCGGAACTGGATGGTTTCGCCCACGACCTGTTCACCTTCATGTCCACGGGTACGCGGATGGATGCCCCCATCGCCGATGGCAAGGTGGCCGTACTCAATAGAAAGGGCGCGTGATGGCTTTCGGCGGATTTTCCAATGGCAGGAGCAATCAGCCCATGGCGGAAATCAACATGATTCCATTGATTGACGTGATGCTGGTGTTGCTGGTCATTTTCATCATCGCCGCGCCGCTGATGACGCATGCGGTTAGGATCGAACTGCCCAAGGCCAGTTCGACGCCTGAAGATAGCAAGCCGGAAGTGGTCCGACTGACCATTGATGTTTCCGGCAACGTCTACTGGAATGACCGCGCGCTGGAGCCATCAGGCTGGCGCGCGGGCATGGCCGAGGCCGCCGCCCGTCAACCGGCGCCGGAATTGAGAATCCGCGCCGATGGCGGCGTTGCCTACCGGCGCGTTGCGGAACTGATGTCCGATGCCGCGCGCGCCGGGCTGACCAGAATTTCCTTTGTCACCGAGCCGCAATAACGTGCCAACCAGTTTACTAACCAGCCAGCGATCAGCCAGCCAATTTATTGATTAAATCAAGGAATGATATGAAACACCAAAATCAAATGGCTTTTCCGCTGTTGCCCCTGGGGGCGGCGCTGATGGCTGGCGGAATCTCGTTTAACACACTGGCGCAGGAGACTACGGCCAAGACGGGCGACACCGTGCTGTCCACCGTCAGGGTGCAAGCCGATGCCGAGGTCGAGCAGGACGGCTATCGGGCCAGCACCACCCGGGTCGGCCGCACGCTGCAAGACCCGCACGATGTCCCGCAGGCGGTCACCACCGTGACCAACCGGCTGATGGAAGAACAGCAGGTCGGCTCATTGAAGGAGGCTTTGCGCAACGTGTCCGGCCTGACCTTCAACGCCGCCGAGGGCGGGCGATCCGGCGACAACATGATGCTGCGGGGCTTCTACACCTTCGGCGACATGTACCTGGACGGCATCCGCGATACCGCGCAGTACAACCGCGAAACCTTCAACCTGGAGCAGGTGGAGGTACTGCGCGGCTCCGCCGCCATGCTGTTTGGACGCGGCCAGGCGGGCGGAGTCATCAACCAGGTCAGCAAGACGCCGGTACTGATCGACCGCAGTAAAGTCACCGCCAGCCTGGGCACCGACAACTATGTGGAAGGCACCGGCGATTTCAACAAGGTTCTGGGCGAGACCACGGCCATCCGCGTCAACGTGATGCACCGCGACGAAGGCAGCTGGCGTTCCAACCCGGCCACCGGCGCGGAGCCGGAAATCCACCGCGAAGGCCTGGCGGCGAGCCTGGGATTCGGCATCAATACGGCGGACGAGTTGATCCTGAGCCATGTGCGGACAACCACGGATGACAAGCCGGATTACGGCATCAGTTTCGATGCGGCCACGCGCAGCCCGACCAGCCTGTTTCCCGCCGATTATTACTGGGGCGTGGACCAGAATTTTGACGAGAGCGAGACCAACATCACCACCGCCGCGTATACGCACCGCTTCTCGCCCGGCAGCGAATGGCGCACGCAGCTGCGCTATGCCGATTACGAGCGCAGCTACTGGGCGCGCACGCCAAGCGCCACGGTGGCGCCGGGCAGCAACGGCCTGAATGCCGGCAGTGCCAACGTGGGGCCGACGCGGGTGATGGATTATGAAACCCTGACCCTGCAAACCGACTTTACCAACAAGCTGAACCTGCTGGGTATGAAGCACGAAATCCTGGTCGGGGCGGAATATTTCAAGGAGGACAGCTTCCGTCATGCCCTGCAAAACCTGGGGGGCACCACGGCGGCCAATCCGCCGGTATTCACCCCTTACCTGGCCAGCACGGCGGCAGGGGCAGTGCGCTTTAATTCGGACTCCTATGCCGCTTATGTGCAGGATACCGTGGAATTCATCCCCAAATGGAAAGCCACGCTGGGCGCGCGCCGCGACGAAATGGATGCCACCTATTCCAGCGCCACCTCGCCCTCGCTGAAATACGGCGAGTGGAGCACGCGCGCGGCGCTGTCGTTCCACCCCGGCGAGGAAACGCATTATTACGTGGCGTTCAGCGACTCGTTCAGCCCGACCGCCGACCTGTACCAGCTGACCGTGGCGCCATTGCCGCCGGAGCGCAGCCAGGTGATGGAGATCGGCGCCAAGTGGATGCTGTTCGGCGGCGACCTGGCGCTGCGTGCGGCGTTGTATCGCGCCGACAAGGAATGGGAGCGCAATACCGACCTGGAATCCACCGCATCGGTGCTGACCAAGGAGCGGCGTACCGACGGCTTTGAACTGGAAGCCGCCGGCCGCATCTCCGACCGTTGGGAGATATTTTCCGGGCTGGCGTTGATGGATTCGCGCATCCTGAAAGTGGCCGAAAACGTTAACCCGGCCACGGGTGTGATTACCGTGGGCAATGCCGGCTATGAAGGGCAGCGCTCGCGCAATACTCCGACTTATACCTTCAACCTGTGGAGCACGTACCAGCTGCCGGGCGGGTGGAAAGTCGGCGGCGGGGTGGAGGCCAAGGGCAAGCGTTATGGCTACAACCCCAGCGGGGCCGGGGCGATCCCGACCTTGCCGGGCGACAGCAAGTTCCACCCCAATACCGCCCCGGCTTACCAGCGCTGGGATGCCATGGTGGCCTACGAGCAGCCGAAATGGGCGGTGCGCCTGAACGTCCAGAATGTGTTCGACACCGTGTATTACGATGCGATTTACGATAACGGCGGGTTTGTGGTCCCGGGAACCAGCCGCAAGGGTATCATGACGGTTGAATACAAGTTCTGACAGGATAAGGGGCGATGCTGACGATCATCGATGAGGTGCTGACCAGCGAAGAACTGGCGACGGTGCGCGGCTATCTGGCTGGCTCCGCCTGGGGTAGCGGGCTGGCAACGGCCGGTCCGCAGGCCGCGCAGGCCAAGCGCAACCAGCAGTTGCCGGAAACCGCACCGCATCTGCCGGACTTGCGCCGGCTGGTGCTGGGCGCGCTCAACCGCAACGCGCTGTTCTTCACGGCGGCCTTGCCCCTGAAAATCCTGCCGCCGTTCTTCAATCGCTATGCCGGGGAAGACAACCGCTACGGCTTTCACACCGACAATGCGATGCGCGCGCATCCCGACGGCAGTTACGTGCGTGCCGACGTGTCCGCGACGCTGTTCCTGTCCGATCCCGAGGAATATGACGGCGGGGTGCTGACCATAGAAGACACCTTCGGCAGGCACGGCATCAAGCTCAAGGCGGGCAGCATGGTGGTGTACCCATCGTCGTCGATCCACGAGGTCACGCCAGTGGCGCGTGGCGAGCGCGTGGCCTGCTTCATGTTCATGCAGAGCATGGTGCGCGACCCTGGCCAGCGCCGCCTGCTGTATGACATGGACATGGCCTTGTTGCAGTTGCGCCAGACGGTGGGCGAAACCGATGCCGTAGTGCGCCTCACTGGCACCTACCACAACCTGTTGCGCCTCTGGGCCGAGTGCTGATGGCTACGCCTCTGCCCAAGCTGAGTGGCTGTCCTGCTGATGTGCTTACGGCAACAGACTATCTGCCATATGCACAGGCACGATTGGAGCCGGAACGCTGGCGCTATTTGCAGGACGGCACGGGCAATGGTGCCGGCCTGCGTGCCAATGAACAGGCATTTGAAGCCGTCAGGCTCATGCCCAGGCCGCTGGCCGATGTGCGTGGCGGGCATACGCGCATTCAGCTGTTTGGTCAGGAACTGGCACATCCAATTTTACTGGCTCCTGTGGCGTATCAACGCCTGTTCCATCCGGACGGCGAATGTGCCAGCGCCATGGCTGCCGTGGCACAGGGCGGGCAGATGGTCGTAAGCAGTCTGGCGAGCCAGCCGCTGGAAGCAATTGCCCAGGAGGCCGGGCAGCCGTGGTTCCAGCTCTATTGGCAAGGCAATCGCGAGCGCACCCTGAAACTGATGCAGCGAGCCTTGGCGGCAGGCTATCGAGCCGTGATGTTCACCGTGGATGCCCCGGTCAAGCAGGCGGCCATGCAGCTGCCTCCCGAGGTCACCGCAGTGAATCTTGAAGCGCCCCTACCTTTTCCGTCCTTATCTCCATGGCAAAGTCCGGTGTTCGACGGCTGGATGTTGCAAGCGCCGAACTGGAACGATCTGGCATGGTTGCGGGATCAGGCCAAGGTGCCGCTGTTGCTGAAAGGGGTGCTGCATCCAGACGATGCCGGGCGTGCGGTTGCGCTGGGATGTGACGGCCTGGTGGTTTCCAGCCATGGCGGCCGTGTACTTGATGGCGCCATACCGGCTCTCGAGGCATTGCCGGACATCTTGCGGCTGGTGGCTGGACGGGTTCCGGTACTGCTGGACAGCGGCATCCGAGACGGGCGCGACGTATTCAAGGCATTGATGCTGGGGGCGAATGCCGTGATGATCGGCCGGCCTTATATCTGGGGGTTGGCGACGGCGGGGGCTATGGGCGTGGCGCATATCATCCGGCTGTTGCGGGACGAACTGGAAATGACGATGGCGCTGACTGGGTGCGCAAGCATCCAGGATATACCCAAGGCACAGTATTAGCGGAAATGACAACGGTAGCCTGAACTGCCGTTGTCATTCGCTGCCTGCAATGCCCGTTTAATCCAGATCAGCTCAGGTCGAACCGATCCGCATTCATCACCTTGGTCCAGGCAGCAACAAAATCCTGTACGAATTTCTGCTGGTTGTCGTCCTGCGCATAGACCTCGGCGTAAGCCCGCAGCACCGAGTTGGAGCCGAACACAAGATCAACGCGGGTGGCCGTCCATTTCACGGCACCGGACTTGCGGCAGCGGATTTCGTAGAGGTTCTTGCCCGCCGTTTTCCAGGTGTAGGCCATGTCGGTCAGGTTGACGAAGAAGTCGTTGGTCAGCGCACCGATACGGTCGGTGAACACGCCATGCCTGGCGCCGCCGTGGTTGGTGCCGAGCACGCGCATGCCGCCGACCAGCGCGGTCATCTCGCAGGCGGTCAGCCGCATCAACTGGGCACGGTCAAGCAGCAGTTCCTCGGCACTGACCACATAGTCCTTCTTCAGCCAGTTGCGGAAGCCATCCGCCAAGGGTTCCAGCACGTCAAAGGAGACCGCATCGGTTTGTTCTTGAGTGGCATCGCCCCGGCCCGGTGCGAATGGCACAGCGACATCAAAGCCGGCCGCCCTGGCAGCCTGTTCGATGCCGACGTTGCCTGCCAGCACGATCACGTCCGCAATGCTCGCCGCACTGTCGAAAGCAATTTTTTCCAGTACGGCCAGCACACGGTGCAAACGTGCCGGTTCGTTGCCTTCCCAGTCTTTCTGCGGGGCAAGGCGGATACGCGCACCATTAGCACCGCCGCGCTTGTCGGAGCCGCGGAAGGTGCGTGCGGAGTCCCAGGCCGTGGACACCATATCGCCGATACTCAAGCCGCTGGCGGCGATCTTCGCCTTGACGGCCGCAACGTCATAACCGGTGTGACCTGCCGGGACCGGGTCCTGCCAGATCAGATCCTCTTGCGGCACGTCCGGGCCGATGTAGCGCGACTTCGGCCCCATGTCGCGGTGCGTCAGCTTGAACCAGGCACGGGCAAAGGTTTCGGTGAAATACGCCTGGTCATCACGGAAGCGCTCGGCGATCTTGCGGTATTCAGGATCGAACTTCAGCGCCATGTCGGCGTCAGTCATGATGGGCTTGCAGCGGATCGAGGGGTCTTCGACATCCACCGGCATGTCTTCTTCCTTGATATTGATCGGTTCCCACTGGTTCGCGCCGGCCGGGGATTTCTGTAGCCACCAGTCGTATTTGAATAGCAGGTCGAAATAGCCGTTGTCCCATTTCGTCGGGTGCGTGGTCCAGGCGCCTTCCAGGCCGCTGGTCACGGTGTTGCGGCCCACGCCGCGGCTGGTGTGGTTCATCCAGCCCAGGCCCTGTTCTTCGAGATCGGCGCCTTCCGGTGCCGGGCCAAGGTTGGCCGCGCTGCCGTTGCCGTGTGCCTTACCTACGGTGTGGCCGCCGGCAGTCAGCGCCACGGTCTCCTCGTCGTTCATTGCCATGCGCGAGAAAGTGGTCCGCATGTCGCACGCCGTCTTCAGCGGATCGGGCTGGCCGTCCACGCCTTCTGGGTTGACGTAGATCAGGCCCATCATCACGGCGGCCAGCGGGTTTTCCAGATCGCGTTCGCCGGAGTAGCGGCTGTTAGGGTTGTTAGTGGGGGCGAGCCATTCCTTCTCCGAACCCCAGTAAATGTCCTTTTCCGGGTGCCAAATGTCCTCACGGCCAAAGCCGAAGCCAAAGGTCTTCAGGCCCATCGACTCGTAGGCCATATTGCCGGCGAGGATGATGAGGTCGGCCCAGCTCAGCTTGTTGCCGTATTTTTTCTTGATCGGCCACAGCAGGCGGCGCGCCTTGTCCAGGTTGCCGTTGTCCGGCCAGGAATTAAGCGGTGCAAAGCGCTGGTTACCAGTACCGGCACCACCGCGGCCATCCGCAGTACGATAAGTGCCGGCGGCATGCCAGGCCATGCGGATCATCAGGCCGCCATAGTGCCCCCAGTCTGCCGGCCACCATTCCTGGCTGTCAGTCATCAGGGCCTTGAGGTCTTGCTTGAGCGCGGCAACGTCCAGCTTCTTAACCTCTTCGCGGTAATTGAAGCCCGCGCCAAGCGGGTTGGTCTTGCTGTCGTGCTGGTGCAGGATGTCGAGATTCAGCGCCTTGGGCCACCATGCCATGTTGTTGCTACTGCCTGAGGTGGCGCCGCCGTGCATGACCGGGCATTTGCCCGCGGTGTTCGTGTGATTGGTGCTCATATTACCCTCCATGATCGATTGGATGATCGAATGCCCGATTGCTGGCAATCCGGGGAAATCGCGCGTCAGGAAACCTGGGTTTCCCGCGCTGCAAACTCACAAGGCTGGCAAATTACACGGCTGGCCGGAAAAGTATAAAACAAAACGGGAGCCGCGGCTCCCGTTGTCCTGTTTGTCACAACTACCGCATTAGCGGTTGCAGACATACATGGTCACTTCAAAACCGAAACGCATTTCGGTAGCTTCTGGCTTGGTCCACATGATGTTCTCCTTTTCAGTTAACTTGGTTTACGAACCAGCGATTTGCATCGCTTGAACGTATGACTGACATAATACTCAAGTGTTCTGTCCAACCACTGATGCGAGTCATGATTCGCGGCTAGGGATTTTAATGAGTTTGCCGTAAGGCGCGGCGGGCGCGAACACCGCTCGACAGGAGATGGAACAGTTTTACCGTGTCGTTCCAGCCTAGACAGGCATCGGTAATCGATTTCCCATATTCCAACGCGCAGCCGGGTAAATGATCCTGGCGGCCTTCATGCAAATGGGATTCCACCATGACCCCAATGATGCGGTCATCGCCCTTGTTGAGCTGATCAACTACGTTTTTTGCAACTTCCATTTGCAACCGATGTTGTTTCCGGCTATTGGCATGGGAGCAATCAATCATCACGCTGGGCATAAGTCCGCTGGCAACCAGGTCTTGGCATGCGGCTTCTACGCTTGCCGCATCGAAGTTAGGTGTTTTCCCGCCCCGCAGGATCAGGTGGCAATTGGGGTTGCCCGAGGTCGAAACAATCGCGGCATGGCCCGTCTTGGCCACCCCGAGAAAATAGTGCGGGTTTGATGCGGCATTGATGGCATCCGCCGCGATGCGGACATTGCCATCAGTGCCGTTTTTGAACCCGATAGGGCAGGACAAACCCGATGCCAGTTCACGGTGCACCAGGGATTCCGTGGTGCGCGCGCCGATGGCACCCCAACTCACTAGGTCTGCCGTGTACTGCGGGGAAATGGTGTCGAGAAACTCGGTGCCCGCGGGCAGGCCGAGTTCGTTGATTTCGCGTAGCAAGCGTCGCGCCAGTTCCAGCCCTTTGTTGATCTGAAAACTGCTATCAAGATCAGGATCGTTGATCAGGCCTTTCCAGCCCACCGTCGTGCGTGGCTTTTCGAAATACACCCGCATCACGATCAGCAACTCATCGGCCAGGAGCAGTTGCTGCTCATGCAAGCGTTCGGCATATTCGATGCCTGCAACGTAATCGTGGATGGAGCAGGGACCGGCGACCACCAGCAAGCGGTCGTCCTGGCGGTTGAGGATGCGGCGGATGGCAGCTCGTGTGTCAAGAATGAGCGAGCGGGCAGCAGGCGAAGGCTGAAGTTTTTCGAGCAGCATTGCCGGCGGCGTCAGTTCGTGAATTGCGCGGACGTGAACGTCGTCGGTAATCATGCTTTCATGGCTGAGTGGCGGGTGCGACATTTTGAACGGTTCCGATAAGTTTCCTGATACCGCGCTGGCTGGTAGCGTGACGTTTTCCCGTCTGCATGTCAATTTGGCGGCAACGCAGGCGGGCACATGCTGGCAGCATCCGTGCATGGCTGCCGGTTTGCCGCATGCCGGAACTATCATTAACCTAATCTAAAACAGTAATGGTGGCGGTACAATCATAATTTATCTTCAGGAACGGACCGTTTTCTTCCCCATGCTGAGTTATCGCCATGCCTTCCATGCGGGCAATCATGCCGATGTCCTCAAGCACTTTGTGCTGGTGCAGTTGCTGCAATACCTTAACCAGAAAGACAAACCCTACTGGGTGATCGACACCCATGCCGGTGCGGGGATATACGCGCTGGATCATAAATATGCCGCCAAGAATGCGGAGTACGAAACCGGCATTTCCCGGCTTTGGGCAAGCAATGACCTGCCTGCGCCGTTGGCGGATTATGTGGAATTGGTGCGGCAACTGAATCCCGGCGGCAAGCTGCGCTTTTATCCCGGCTCGCCGTGGATCGCCGCCAAGCTGATGCGTGCCGATGACCGGCTGCGTGCTTTTGATCTGCATCCTGCTGATTTCGACTTGTTGCAGCAGCATTTTGCGGCTGAAAAACGGCGGGTCAAAATCGAGCAGTCCGATGGTTTTGCCGCGCTCAAGGCATTGCTGCCGCCACCGCCGCGGCGCGGGCTGGTGCTGATCGACCCGCCGTATGAAGAAAAACAGGATTACCAGCGCGTCACCTCTGCGCTGCAGGAAGCGCTCAAGCGTTTTGAAACCGGCTGCTACGCGGTGTGGTATCCGTTGCTGCAGCGCCCGGAACCGGGGCAACTGGTGGAAAAGCTCAAACGCCTGCCGGCCAAAGGCTGGCTGCATGCCAGCCTGGCCATCCAGGCGCCGGCAGCGGATGGTTTCGGCATGCACGGCAGCGGCATGTTCATCATCAACCCGCCCTGGACGCTGCAAGCGGTGCTGGCGACGGTTCTGCCCTATTTGAAATCGGCGCTGGCACAGGATGCGGCAGCGACCTGCCTGCTGGAGGACGGAGGACAGTAAAGCCATGCGCAAGCGCTCAAAAAAATACTCGCCGCCCAAGCCGCGGGAAAAGCTGCTGTTTCCCGAACTCAAGGCCGCGCAACTGCTGGAACAAGGCGAGGCACAACAGGCGCTGCAGGTCGCCGTGCGCGCGCTGGCGGAAGGGCGCAGGAACCCGGATTTGAGCAATATCGCCGGGGTATGCGCCGCAGCGCTGGGCGACGACACGCTGGCATCCCAGTTGTGGCAGCACGCGGTCGAGCTTAGCCCGAATTATGCGCAGGCCTGGTTCAACCTCGGGCTGTTTTACGAGAAGCGCTCGCAATGGGACGAGGCCGAGCGCCACTATCTGCAAGCGGTGGAACTGGACCCGCACAACCTGGATACGCTGTTGCTGCTGGCTAACCTGTTGATGCAGCAGGGGCGCACGGGCGACGCCGAGCGCTGGCTGCAACAGGCGCTGGTTATTGCGCCGGAACACGCCCAGGCCAATAACAATCTGGGCCTGGCCCTGGCCAGCCGACGGCAGTTTGACGCCGCGGAACAACATTACCGCCGGGCGATGGCGAGCGATACCGGCGACCTGTCGGCCTGGATCAATCTGGGGATGCTGCTGGCCGCCACCGGGCGCCGGCAGGAAGCCGAAACCGTGTATGAGAGCGTGCTGACGGCGGAGCCGGACAACGTGCGCGCACTGACCAACAGTGCGCTGCTGCTGGAAAGCCTGGGGCGCCCGCAGGAAGCCGAAGCACGCCACCGCAAGGCGCTGGCGCACGCCCCGGATTCCGTGGAAATCCTGTCCAACCTGGCTAACCTGCTGGGCGCGCAGCGCCGCGAGACCGAGGCGGAAAGCCTGTTCCGCCAGGCGCTGGCATTGAACCCGGAATCCGCCGTTACGTACACCAATCTTGGCGTGCTGCTGGCGAACATGAAGCGCGATGACGAAGCCGAGCAAAGCTTCAACCAGGCATTGGCGATCAAGCCTGATTACCTGCTGCCGCGGCTGAACCTGAGCTATCTGCAGCTTGCCCAGGGACGATTCGCCGCAGGCTGGCCCAACCACGAGGCGCGGTTTGATCCACGGCTGCCGGATAATGGCATTCCGCTGCCGACAGTAAGCGCACCGCAATGGCGGGGCGAAGACCTGAACGGGAAATCGCTGCTGGTGTGGGTGGAGCAGGGTTATGGCGACCAGATCCAGTTCGCGCGCTACATTCCGCTGCTCAAGCAGCGCTGGCAGGTGCAGGTCACGCTGGTATGCCGCCCCGCGCTGCATGCGCTGTTTGAATCATTGCGCGGCGTGGATGTGCTGCTGGCGGCCGATGCGCACCTGACACTGCCGGATCGTTTCGATTACTGGACCTTGCCGCTGAGCCTGCCGGGGTTTTGCGGTACGCTGGATGTCGCCAGCATCCCGGCGGACATCCCCTATCTGGCAGCCGACCCGCAACGCATTGCACGCTGGCAGTCGGCAGCTACTGCGACTGGGTTCAAAGTCGGCCTGGTCTGGCAGGGCAATCTCCGGCATCACAACAACCCGTGGCGTTCGCTGCCCGGACCGGAACAATTCCTGCCGTTGCTGGACGTGGCCGGGATACATTTTTTCAGCCTGCAAAAAGACTGGGATGAAACGACCGCGCCGGTCTTCTACCAACATGCCGCCGTGACCGATGTCGGCAAGGCCATAGAAGACTTTGCCGATACCGCCGCCATCGTTGCGCAGCTTGATCTGGTGATTTGCGTCGATACCGCCATTGCACACCTGGCCGGAGCGCTGGGCAAGCCTTGCTGGTTGCTACTGCCTTATTACAGGACGGACTGGCGCTGGCTGAAGGCGCGCACGGACAGCCCCTGGTATCCGACGTTGCGCCTGTTCCGGCAGGGGGCGGATGAAAGGTGGGAGCCGGTCGTCCAGGCTATCCGGCAAGCGTTGCTGCAAATAAAAACGGCGCCTGGTTAGGGCGCCGCTGGTTACCGGGTGCTGATGAAAAATCAGTCAAGACCGATCTGGTAAACCTCTTCTTCGGTTTCAACGATCTTGCCGCTCACTGCATCCACTTCGACTTCGATTTCCTTGCCATCCTTGGTTTTGATGTCGAATTCGTAGGAAATGTTGCCATCTGACTCAATAGCGGTTTCATGCTCGACAACTTCGCCGGGATGCGCCGCCAGAGCGGTCTTCTTTGCATCTTCAAATGACACCTTGGCCTTGGAAGCAAAGCGTGGATCCTTGGCATCCACTTCTTCCTCCTCTTCGATCACTTTGCCAGACTTGGCATCCACTTCGACTTCCCACTCCTTGCCATCGCTGCCCTTGATATCGAATTCGTAGGTAGGCTTGCCGTTTTCGACTTCGGCTTCCAGCGAAATCACATTGCCCGGATGCTTTGCCAGTGCGGCTTTCAGCGCGGTTTCAAACCGCCCGTTATGTTTGTCGGCGGCATAGGCCGGTGCAACAAAAGCTGCGGCCACCAGCAGGGCTAATAACTTCTTGTTCATGTTGAGTTTCTCCATAAGTTACAAATAACCAGTAAACAATACTGAGGCGAAATTATAGATGAAACAGACATAAAAATAAAGTAACATATTGATTTTATTTAATAAATTTGGCTGCATTCAGCCAGCGGGCTGTTTCCAGCCACCACTTGCCTGGGGGCTTCCAGTAACCGAGTACTCGATCAATGTATTACGCCATGAGTCTGAAACTCCGCCTTAACCTGATGATTACCGCGCTGCTGGCCTTGGTCATGCTGATCGGTGCTTGGCTGATGATCAACAATGCGCGCGAGGATGTGCGTGCCGAAGTGCAATCGACCACCAATTTGGCGTTGCATCTGCTGGATACGGAAATTTTGCACTACACCTCGGATTTTGCCTGGATGGATGGTGCGGATATCAAAAAAACTTCGGTATTCAGATTGCAAAGCCTGGGCAATATTCGTCACTTGCGCATTG
The DNA here is from genome assembly GCA_964511385.1 of uncultured Methylophilaceae bacterium. Taxonomy (GTDB): domain Bacteria; phylum Pseudomonadota; class Gammaproteobacteria; order Burkholderiales; family Methylophilaceae; genus CAILHX01. The sequence goes on from CAZEFE010000001.1 coordinate 503,391, forward strand.
AGTTTTTTGACTACAAAGGCAGGCTGATGGATAGTAACCGGCCCTATCCCGAGCAACACCAGCGCATGTCGCCGCCAGGCTGGTTCGTCAGCTTGATGGATGTTGCATCCCCCGCCATGCAGGAAACCCGGAGAAAAATAGTCATCAATGGCCGCGCTGCAGGTGAATTGGTCATTACGCCTGATTCCAGTTATGAAATTGCAGAAATATGGGATGACACGATAGGGATGCTGATGCTGGTGGCGTTTTTCTTCATTATCGTCAACGGCATGGTGTACTGGGCCGTGAGCCGGGCATTACGACCGGTTGGCCGGATTCTTGAGGCGCTCACTGAACTGGAGCGTGGCCACCTGCATGCCCGTCTGCCCATATTTTCACTGCCGGAATTGGCGCGCATTGGGGAAAAGTTCAATGGCATGGCGCAAAAGCTGCAGCAAACGGTGGAGCACAACCAGGGGTTGTCGCGGCAGTTGATCCGGTTGCAGGAGGATGAGCGTAAAAGTCTGGCGCGAGATTTGCACGACGAGATCGGCCAGAGCCTGACGGCGATCCATGCCGATGCATCGGCCATCCTGAATGATGATATTCCGCCTTCTGTGCGTGACAGTGCGAGTGCCATCGTCACGGTTTCCAGGCACATGATGGAATTGGTGCGCCAGTTGCTGAACCGCTTGAGGCCGGACACGCTGGACAAACTGGGGCTGCGGGTTGCACTGCAGGATTTGCATGGCGACTGGCAACGCCGCAATCCACTGATTCAAAGTGAGTTGCAAATATCGGGCGAACTGGACGGGTTGAGCGAAGCAGTCACCATCACCGCATTCCGCATGGTTCAGGAATGCTTGACCAACATTACTCGCCATGCAGGTGCCAGCAAGGTGAGTATCGGCGTGGTAAGGGGCGAGGACAGCCTGGCGATCCTGGTGGAAGACGATGGGCAGGGGTTCAACCCGGAAAGAGCGCAAGGATTCGGTCTGGCCGGCATGCGGGAACGCATAGAAGGGCTTGGCGGGGAATTCGAGTTGGATAGCGCATTTCGCCACGGTACCTGTATTACGGTACGTTTACATTGTTCTGTCGGAGCCTGATCGGTATGGAAAAAATTCGCATTATGCTGGTAGATGATCACGTGGTGGTTCGATCCGGGCTGCGCCGGTTGCTTGAGCAAAAATCAGAATTTCGTGTAGCGGCGGAAGCCGAAAACGGGGAACAAGCGTACCAGCTTTACGCGGATATCCTGCCCGATGTCATGGTGATGGATATGTCCATGCCCGGCATGGGCGGACTGGAAGCCTTGCGGCGCATCCTGGCCCGCCATCCGACAGCGCGCATTGTGGTGTATTCCATGCATGAAAATGCGGCTTTTGCCACCCAGGCACTCGCGGCCGGCGCGCGTGGCTATGTTGCAAAGTCCGGCTCGCCGGATGAGCTGGTGCAGGCCATGCAGGAAGCCATGCGCGGGAAGAACTACTACCTCAGCTCGGCTGTGGCGCAGAAAATCGCCATCAACACCTTGTCTGGCGAGAGTGATCCGTTCAAGCGCCTGTCCACGCGCGAATTCGAAGTGTTCCGCCTGCTTGCCGAGGGGCATGCCGTTGAGGCCATTGCTGAAATGCTTAAAATCAGCCAAAAAACCGTAGCCAATTACCAGACGCTACTGAAGCAGAAATTAGGCGTAGCCAGCCCGATAGAATTGGTCAAACTGGCGATTCGCCATGGCGTGATCGAGGGCTGAATGAAAGGTCCTCTGGCCAGGTTGCCGGCGACAAAAAAATGACCGACGGTCGGAGAACCATCGGTCAAAGTCACTATGTATGAGGTTGCCATGGAGTTGGACAACTTGCGATCAGTCTACGGGGGAGGGGCTGGCAGGCGTTAGGGAGCCGCTCACAATTTGCCTTGGGAATTATTCACATTTCCGGCAAGGCCCCGGTCAGCGAAATAATTCAAGGAAATCATAGGGGGCCGCGTTTAATACTCCCTGCCTTGAGTTTGAAACACATGTTGCCCCATGGCGCGGTTGGCAAGCGTCATGGCTCCCAAAACGGGCAGGATAAATTCCCGGACAGATTCAGGAGTTTCTCTGTGTTGTCCGGCACATCCATTCCCTATAGTTGCATCACGCCGCCCTTGCTAAAGGGCGCGCGGTATTTACTATCCCAAACAACTCAATATGGAGAATGGAAATGGAGATGAGCAAAATCAAGCTGGCTCTTGGCATGTCCCTTGCAATGCCTATTATTGCAATGGCGGCGGCTGACCAGGAAGCTGCAATGAAAGACCCGAATAACTGGGCGCATCCACGCGGCCAGCATGACAACCAGGGCTATTCCAAACTGTCCCAAATCAACAAGGGCAACATCAAGAACCTGAAGGCTGCCTGGACGTTCGCTACCGGTGTCAACCGTGGCCACGAAGGTTCTCCGGTGGTGGTGGGCAACATGATGTACGTGCACACCGCGTTCCCGAACAATATCTACGCAATGGACCTGAACGACAACCAGAAAATCGTTTGGGCATATTTCCCCAAGCAAGACCCTTCCGTGCAGGCCGTGCTGTGCTGCGACAACGTGAACCGCGGTCTGGGTTTCGGTGACGGCAAGATTTTCCTGCAACAGAACGACGGTATCCTGGTTGCTCTGGATGCCAAGACCGGTGCCAAGGTCTGGGATGTGAAGGTGAACGATCCCAAGGTCGGCGCTACCAACACCAATGCTCCGCACGTGATCAAGGACAAAATCCTGACCGGTTGCTCCGGCGCTGAATTCGGTGTGCGCTGCCACATTTCCGCTTATAACATCAAGGATGGTTCCTTGGCATGGCGCGCTTATTCTACGGGCCCTGACTCGGAAACCCTGCATGACGCCAATACCAATAAGGACAACCCGCAGTACAGCGCCCTGTCCGTGTATGAAGACGTCAATGGCGGCAACAAGCAAGGCGGCTCCTTCAAGCGCCTGCCGATGGACAAGATGAAGTTCCCGGAGCGTGATCTGGGCGTCAAGACCTGGCTGAAGCCGCAAGCCGTCAAGGATGGCTGGCAGCACGGCGGCGGTTCCGTATGGGGCTGGTGGCCGTATGATGCACGTACCAACCTGGTGTACTACGGTGCCGGCAACCCATCCGTATGGAACCCAGACGTGCGTCCTGGCGACAACAAGTGGTCCATGAGCGTGACCGCACGTGACCTGGATACCGGTATGGCCAAATGGGCGATGCAAATGACCCCGCACGACGAGTGGGACTATGACGGCATTAACGAAGTGATCCTGTTCGACAAGGGCGGCAAGACCTACGCCTGGCACCACGACCGCAACGGTTTTGCCTATACCTGGAATGCACACACCGGCACGTTGATTGCTGCTGAAAAGGTGCACTCCTTCGTGAACTGGGCAACGGACGTTGACCTGAAGACCGGCGTGCCTAACAAACTGGCTTCTGCTTCTACCCACCAAGACTACAATGCCAAGGGTGTTTGCCCGGCAGCGTTGGGTACCAAGGACCAGCAGCCTGCTGCTTACTCCCCACGTACCGGCCTGGTGTACTCTCCGCTCAACCACGTGTGCATGACCTATGAACCGGTGGAAAGCAAGTACGTTGCCGGCCAGCCATGGGTGGGCGCTACCCTGACCATGTTCCCTGGTCCTGACGGCGTGATGGGCGGTTTTGCTGCTTATGACCCGATGACCAACAAGAGCAAGTGGTACAACAAGGAGAAATTCTCCGCCTGGGGTGGTGCTCTGACGACCGCTTCCGACCTCGTGTTCTACGGTACCCTGGATCGTTGGTTCAAGGCTGTTGACGCTAACTCCGGTAAGGAACTGTGGAAGTTCCAAGTGGGTTCCGGCGTGATCGGCAATGCCTTCACCTATGGCCACAAGGGTAAGCAATACGTTGGCGTGCTGTCCGGTATCGGCGGCTGGGCTGGCGTGGCGATGAACCTGGGTCTGACCACTCCGACTGACGCACTCGGTGCGGCTGGCGGCTATGCTGAACTGACCAAGTACAACGCTGCTCCTGGCGGCGGCGTACTGAACGTGTTCAGCCTGTAATTGCAATAAACCGCCCCGGACAACATCCGTTGTCCGGGGCGGCAGTCAGCAGGCATTGTCGGGTGATTGTGCGAAACATCGCGCAACAAGTTGCGCTCCTACAGCGGTACCTCCCCAATGTATGAATAAATCAGCGCTTGCCTGATGGTGTGTTGCCATTTGTTTTGCTAGACTTTCCCCTATGCAAATCCATGTGGGCGAAACCTGGGGTAAACACAAGAAAACCGGCGAACTGGCGGTGTATCTGGTGTTGAACATCGACCGCTACGGTTTGCTCACCCTGCAGAACCTCAGCAACCCCGGCAGCGTGTTCGAAACGGTGGCTGACAAGCTGGAAAGCAGCGGCTATTTCCGCATCAGCGAAACGCCCTACGTCAACCTCGCCGCGTCACCCCGGCAAAAGCTGAAACACAAAACCAGAATCACGCGCTGCCCGCGCACCGTCGATTTGTTCGAAGGCCGCGCCGACAGCGAATTCCCGAAGCTTGACGCACAGCAGCTTCAGGGCGCGGTGTAGCTGACTCCCAGCACTTCGTATTCTTCTTCGCCACCCGGCGTCTGTACCCGCACCGTATCACCTTCGCCCTTGCCCAGCATCGCCTTGGCCAGCGGTGACACCCAACTGATATAACCCAGCGACGGGTCAAGTTCGTCCTGCCCAACAATGCGGTAAGTCACTTCCTTATCCTCGGCGATGGCATACAGCGTCACCCAGGCGCCGAAATAGGCTTTTTTCAGGTCCTGCTGCTTGGCGGCATCCACTACCTCGGCCAGGTCCATGCGCCGCATCAGGAATTTCAGGCGCGAGTCGATCTGCCGCAACCGGCGCTTGCCGTAGATGTAATCCGCGTTCTCGCTGCGGTCGCCGTTGGAGGCGGCCCAGGCCACATCCTTTACCACGCTCGGGCGTTCCACTTTGTACAACTGGTCAAACTCGGCTTTCAGCCGCGCGTAACCGTCGGGGGTGATGTAGTTTTTCTGGCTTGCCGTCATGCGGTTACTGGTCGATGAATTTTTCCACCGCGAGATAAGTGTTGCGCAGTTCATGGATGCCCGCCCTGGCCAGTTCATGCTCGCCATTCAGGTGTTGCTGCATCAGCGTATTGCCGATGCGGTGCAGTTCTTCGTGCGCCTGTTCCAGCCGGTTCAGTTCCGCGGTGCTGAAGTGCTTGTCGGACTTGGCCTGTTCGATCCAGCGTCCGCAATGGCATTTTTTCGGGTTCATGATGGGCCAGTGCTGCGTGGGGTTGTCCGGGCTGTTATTGAGGCAGGTTTCCAGCCGGCTCAGCCATTGCTCGGATTCCACCTTGAGCAGCAACAACTCCGTTTCCCTGGGTGAAGGCGGGCTGCCGGCGTAGGCTTTCCATTCGGCGCAAGCGGTGTAGCTGCGCGTCCAGTCCAGAATGTCGTCCGCGGACATCGGGCGGGCAATGCCATACCCCTGCGCCAGCGTGCAGCCCATGGACAGCAGCGCCAAGCCGTGTTCGACCGATTCCACCCCTTCGGCGATAACTTCGCGGCGGAAGGCCTGTGACATGCCGATGACGCCATTCACGATGGCGAAGTCGTTGGGGTCGTCGATCATGTCGCGCACAAAGCTCTGGTCGATCTTGATCACGTCTGCCGGGACGTGGCGCAGGTGGATGAGCGAGGAATAACCGGTGCCGAAATCATCCAGCGCCACGCTGACGCCGAGTTTCTTGCGGCAGGTGTTGATCACGTCGCGCACGGCGTTGAAGTCTTCCATGATGCTGCTTTCCAGCATTTCCAGTTCCAGCAGGTTGGACGGCACCTCCGGGTATTGCGCCAGCGTGGCTTCAAGCTGGGTGGCGAAATAACCCCATTGCAGGTGCTTGGGCGAAATATTGACGCTGACCTTGAGGCTCAGGCCGTGCTGTCGCCAGATGTCGAGCTGCCTGATGGCTTCGTCCATCACCCAGTTGCCGAGCACGATATCGAACTGCGAGCCTTCCACCACCGAGAGGAATTCGGACGGCAGCAGGATGCCGTGTTTGGGGTGGTCCCAGCGGATCAGCGCTTCGGCGCCGACGATGTCGCCGGTCATCATGTTGACCTTGGGCTGGTAGTACAGGCAGAACTCCTTGCGCGAGAATGCTTCTTCCAGCGTCGACAGCAGCTGCCGCCGGCTTTGAACGGCCTGATCCTCCATGGAATCAAACAGGTGGTAGCAGTTGCGTCCGCCCTGCTTGGCCTGGTACATGGCCTGGTCGGCGTGGCGCAGCAGGGTGTCGGGGTCGGCGTCGTCGAGCGGGTACAGCGTGACGCCGATACTGGCGGAAACCGACACCTGTTCGTCGTTGATGGTATAGGGGGCGGCCAGCGATTCGTTGATGCGGTTGACCGCCTGTTCGCACTGCTCGAGCGAACTGATGTTGCCCAGCAGCAGCGCAAATTCGTCCCCGCCCAGGCGGGAGACGGTGTCTTCTTCGCGCAGGGTGTCCTTGATGCGCTCGGCCACCTGGATCAGCAGCTGGTCGCCGGTTTCGTGGCCCTTGCTGTCGTTGACCTGCTTGAACCCGTCTAGGTCCAGGTAGCAAATGGCCAGCAGCGAATCGTCGCGGCGGGTTCTGGCAATGGCCTGGGCGAAACGGTCGGCAAACAGGGTACGGTTGGGCAGCCGGGTAAGCGGGTCGTAGTGCGCCATGACTTCCAGCGCTTCCTGCTGGTGCTTGCTGCTGGTGATGTCGGAAAACAGGCCGACGTAGTGCAGCACGTCGCCGTTTTCGTCGCGCAGGGCGGAAATGGTCAGCAGTTCCGCATACAGGTCGCCGTTTTTCTTGCGGTTCCAGATTTCGCCGCGCCAATGACCCTGCTGGTTCAGGGTGTCCCACAAGCTGGCATAAAAACCGGCCCCCTGTTTGCCGGAGCTGAGCATTTTCGGGTTCTGTCCCAGTGCTTCCTCGCGGCTGTAGCCGGTAATGGTGGTGAAGGCGGGGTTGACGTCAACAATCACTTCGCCGGTGTTGTTGGTGATCAGGATCGCTTCCTGGGCTTCCTCGAATACGCGTGCCGCCAGCGTGAGCTTTTCCTCGGTGCGCTTGCGCTCGGAAATGTCGCGGATAAATGCGCTGAATTCGAACCCGCTGTCCAGTTTGTGCGGCGAGATGGCCAGTTCGATGGGGAATTCCTCGCCATCACGACGCAAGGCCGAGATTTCAACGCGCCGGTTGAGCACCGGGCCTTCGCCGGAAGCCAGGAAATGTTGCAGCCCGCGCACATGCGCTTCACGGTAACGATGGGGGATGATGACCTCGTGCATCGGGCGTCCCAGCACCTCTTCGCGCGTCCAGCCGAAGGTTTTTTCCGCCTGTGCGTTCCAGCCGGTAACCAGGCCGTCCGAACTCATTTGTACCACCGCCTCCAGCGCGGTGCCAATGATGGAGCGCAGCCGTGCTTCATCTTCCTGTCGCGCCTCCAGCAGGGCGGTGAAGCCGTCAGCCATTTCGTTAAAGCTGCTGCCCACCAGTTTCAGTTCATCCTGCGTATCCAGATGTGCGCGGTGCTGCAAGTCGCCTTTGGCAAATGCCCGCGCCGATGCAGCGAGTGCATGGATGCTGCGGGTCACGGCGAAATATCCGCCGATGGCGAAGTAAAGCACGGTAAGGAACAGCAGCACGGCAATCCCCATGCTGAGTCGCAGGATGTTTTCCGCTTGCGAGACACGCGTGTTGATCAGCGTTTCCGCTGCCGGCAGCAGCGTGCGATCGATCTGGGCATAGATGTTGTCTATGGTCGTGGTGGCCGAGGCATAAAACTCTTCCGGGGTGGTGGTGAAGGTGTCCTGGAATATGTTGGCGCGCACGATGTCGATGGTATGTGCCGAGGAGGCTGCAATTTCCTGTGTTGTCGCCGCGACCGTTGCCGCGATTGCCGGGTTATGCCGCGCGGTCTTGCCCAGGTTGATTTTCATCATCACCAGCGTGTTTTCCAACTCGGCCAGCAGCGACCCCATGACGATTTTCTGCTGCGACGACGCCTGTTTGCTGGACAGGATGCCGGTGCCATAGGCGCGGATACGCCCCAGCCGCTCGGTCGCGTGGGGCAGGTTGTTGGTCATGCTCGCAATCAGGTAGTGCGAGCCGACGTCGGGATCCATGGTGAGGGCGTAGTGGTCGGCAATTGTCGTTTCGAATATCAGCAATTGCTCGATCAGCCGGGTATGCGCCTCGAAATTTTCCGCAGCTTTCCAGTGCGTGCCCTGTCGGCGCAGGTTTTCCCAGTCGGCCTGGATGGCCTGAAACTGCCTGTCATCGTGGAGATCGGCAGGCAGCTGTTGTGCCAGGGTGTTGAAGGCGTCCGCGGCTTCCTGCTCCTTGAGGGCGCGGGCATGCTGCATGGAGATGGTACCGCTCACCGCACCGGCGGAGAGCCCACGATGCTGCTGCACCAGTTGTATGCAACGGGTGATCGCCTGGATGCGCTTCAGTCCATCCAGTTCGTGGCGCGAGGAGTGGATCACCCGTTCGAGGCTGAGGTACAGGTTGAACGTCACAACCACCGTTGCTATCAAGGCCAGCAAACCCAGCAAGGTAAATTTCCGGGTGTAGTTCAGGCGGTTCATCAACGCAATGGCGGGAGCAAACAACCCCTGTATCACCATTTCAGGCTCCCCTCGGTCATGCAAATTCTCCCAATCATGCAATCATGGCCCCAGTGCTTTGCCGGGTACCTGGTGTGGCGCATCGCGGCAGTTTGCCGCAGCAGGTGCCAGTGTACACAAATACCCAAATTCAACAAATGGGATATGCGCATCCGGATTGAATGAAAAGAGAACATCCCTTTTTATGGGCAAGGTGGCAATTGCCTTGCCGATGCTTTGCGCTGCCTGGCCTGTCCGGCTGAATGTGATCAGCTACAATGATGCCGATGACCGCAACTCCCGACCTGATCCTGTGCTCCACCGCCCGCCTTGCCCACAGCCTGCGGCAGGCGCATGCCGATACCCAGCGGCGGGCGGGGCTGAAACAGTGGCAGCCGTTGCCGGCACTGACGTTGGGCCAGTGGCTGACGGCTGTGACGCAGCGCGTGCTGCTTTCCGGCAAGGTTTCCCCCGGCACTATTCCGCGCCTGACCTTGAGCGGCATGGCCGAGCGCCTGCTGTGGGAGCAGGTGATAGACCGCGCCACCTCATCCAGTCCCCAGCAACAACTGTTCGATGTCGGCGGCATGGCGCAATCGGCGATGGAAGCCAACGCCCTGATGCAGGCTTGGGGCGTGTTTTTCCCGGATGCATTGCACACCGACGAAACGCGCCAGTTCCTGCGCTGGCGGGCGGCGTTTCGCGCGCTGTGCCAGCAGCACGATGCCTTGGAGGAAACGCGCCTGCTGGAGCTGCAAATCGGCCTGCTGGCACATGCCCCACTCCCGGCAACGATTTACCTGGCGGGTTTCGACCGTACCAGCCCGCAGGAACAACGCTTGCTGGATGCGCTCAAGGCGCGCGGCGTCAGCCTGCGGCGCTGGGCGATCGGGCTGGAAACCCCGGCGCATGCGGTGAAACAGGCGTTTGACGAAGCCGAAGCCGAATGCCGTGCCGCCGTTGCCTGGGCGCAGGCGCGGCTACAAGCCAACCCGGATGCGCGGCTGGCGATTGTGGTGCCGGAATTGGCGAAGCTGCGGCCAACGCTGCAGGCGATGCTGGATGACGTGCTGCACCCCGACAGCATCCACCCGGCGCATGCCGAAATCCCGCGCAGTTACGACTTCTCGCTCGGCTTGCCGCTGGCGGAGCAGCCGCTGGTAGCCGCGGCGCTGGCGCTGCTGCGCCTGGCGTGCAGCCACCGCGTCACGCAGCAGGAAAGCGGCGCACTGCTGCGCGACGTGTACTGGTCGGCTGGCATCAGCGAAGCTGACGCCCGGGCCAGGCTGGAAGCCTCGATGCGGCGCAAACTGCCTGCCACCATTTCGCTCGGGCAATGGTTGCGCGTGGCGAGAAAGGCGCAGGTGGATGGCCTAGGCGTGGGCCGGCTGGTACAGCACCTGGAAGCCCTGCAGCAAAAAATCGTTACCACCAGGCAGCCCGCCTCCGGTTGGGCGCGCAGCTTTTCCCAGATGCTGGAGGCGGCCCATTGGCCGGGTGAACGCAGCCTGTCCAGCTTTGAATTCCAGGCGCGCCAGGCGTGGCTGGAAACCCTGCAAACCTTCGCCGCGCTCGATCCGCTGCTGGGCAAACTCGGCGCCGGCGAAGCCTTGCGCCAGCTCTCCCGGCTGTGCCGCGACCGCATCTTCCAGCCTGAATCCACGGCCAGGCCGCGGATCCAGGTGATGGGCATGCTGGAAGCGAGCAGTGAGCTCCTGGATGCGTTATGGGTGATGGGCATGAACGACCACATCTGGCCGCCGCCGGCGCGTCCCAATCCGTTGCTGCCCGCCGAAGTGCAGCGCAGTGCCGGCGCGCCCAATTCGTGCAGCCGGGTGCAGGCCGAATTTGCCGCCACCATTCACCAGCGGCTGCTGCGCTCCGCGCCGGAAGTGGTGTTCTCGTGGGCGCATCGCGACGGCGAAAGGGAACTCAGGGTCAGCCCGTTGCTGAAAGACATCCCTCTCGCCGGGCAGGACTTTGCGCTGGCGCAGAAACTGGCCGAACAACTCGCGCAACCGGCGCGGATGGAATGGCTGCTCGATCATCGTGCGCCAGAAGTCGAGGAAGGCGAAAAGGTGCGCGGTGGGGCAGGGTTGTTCCAGGCACAGGCGATCTGCCCGGCCTGGGGTTATTACCAGTACCGTCTCGGCGCGCGTGCGCTGGATGAGCCGGTGGACGGGCTGGACAGCATGGCGCGCGGCAGCCTGCTGCATGCCGTATTGCAGGCATTCTGGAACGGGCGCGATTCCGAGTACCTGCTCAATCTGGACGAAACCGCGCAACAGCAAGCCGTGTTGCAGGCGGTGGAAGCCGGGGTGAAGCAGTTCTCGCAGCAGTTGGACGATGCTTTGCCCGCACACTTCCTGGCGCTGGAAAAACTGCGGCTGGCCGCCTTGCTCAACGGCTGGCTGGCGCTGGAACGCGAACGGCCGCCATTTGCGGTGCAGGACTGCGAGCGCCGCGTGAAGCTGGACATCAAGGGCATCGGCGTCGAGCTTACGCTGGACCGGGTAGACGTGCTGCCGGATGGCGAACTGGTCGTGATCGACTACAAAACCGGCTCGCAACTCAGCCCCAACAGCTGGGCGGCAGACCGCATCAGCGAACCGCAGTTGCCCATCTACGCGGCCATGGTGCTGATCGAAGGCGAAGTGGCTGCGGTGTGTTTCGCCAAGGTGCGCGCGGGCGAGCACCAGTTTGTCGGCATCGCCAACGAATCTGAAACCGTGCCCGGCGTGAAAGGGCTGGAAGACGCGCGCAAGGTGTTTGACGCGGAAAAATTCCCTGAATGGCACGCCTTGCTGCAACACTGGCGTGACAGCCTGGAGGCGATTGCCGACGAGATCAGGCAAGGCGAAGCGGCGGTACGCTTCACGGACGAAGACGATCTGGCCTATTGCGAGGTGAAGCTGCTGCTGCGCCTGCCGGAGCGCAAGCTGCAGTTGGAGCGGGGTGGGCAGGCATGACGGCGTCAATCGACTTGCTGCAACAGGATGCCACCAACCGCGAACGCGCGCTGGCGCTGGAATCCTTCATCGTCGAAGCCCCGGCCGGGGCGGGCAAGACCGAGCTGCTGACGCAGCGCTACCTGAAGCTGCTGGCGGTGGTGGGCGAGCCGGAAGAGATTGTCGCCATCACCTTTACCAACAAGGCGGCGGCGGAAATGCGCAGCCGCATCCTGGATAGCCTGCAACGTGCCGCCAACCGGGAGTTTCCGGACGCTCCACACAAGCAGGTCACCTACGACCTGGCGCTCCAGGCGCTGGCGCGTTCGGCGGAAAAACAGTGGGATCTGCTGGAGCAGCCGGCGCGGCTGCGTATCAACACCATTGATTCGCTGTGCGGCTACCTGGCCCGGCAGTTGCCCATCCTCAGCCGTTTCGGCGGGCAGCCCGGGGTGGTGGACGATGCCTCCATCCATTGCCAGGAGGCGGCGCGCCGCGCCTTGTCCACGTTGGAAGATGAAGCGGGGGACGGTGTTGTCACCGAAGCCTTGCGTTACCTGGATAACGACACGCTGCGCCTGGCCAACCTGCTGGCGGAAATGCTGGCGAAGCGCGACCAGTGGCTGCACCACGCCGGCAACCTGCCGCAGGATGTGGCGTCCGCGTTACACGACTTGATCCAGCAGGACATCGCGCAGGCGGCGGAGCTGTTGTCGCCCGCGATACAGCAGCGGCTGATGCCGGTGGCGCGGTTTGCCGCATCCAATCTGGACTGCAGCCATGACATTGCGCTGTTATTGGATTGGGATACTCCCATCCCGGCCAGGCCGGAAGCATTGCCGCTGTGGCGCAGTGTGTGCGAGCTGCTGCTGACCGGCAGCGACGGGTTCCGCAAGGCGCTGGATAAACGGCAGGGTTTCCCGGCCACGGACGAAGGCCGCCGGCAGAAAGAACTGCTGCTGGACATCATTGCGATGTTGCCGTCAGCGCAGCCCCTGGCGCGCATCCGCAGCCTGCCGGACGCCCAATCGGCGGACGAAAAACGCATTGTTGCGGCGCTGGCGCGCTTGCTGCAGTTGGCCGCGGCGCACTTGCTGGTGGTGTTTCAGGAAGCGGGCGAGGTGGATTTCGTGGAAATCGCCGACCGCGCGCTGCAAGCGCTGGAGGATGAAACCGGCGCCACCGACCTGGCGCTGAAACTGGATTACCGGATTCAGCATTTATTGGTGGACGAATTCCAGGACACCAGCCCGTCGCAGGTCAAGCTGCTGGAAAAACTCACCGCCGGCTGGCTGCCGGGCGACGGGCGCACCCTGTTCTGCGTCGGCGACCCGATGCAATCCATTTACCGCTTCCGCAAGGCCGATGTTGGCCTGTTTTTACAGGTGGCGGAATTCGGCATCGGCGGCCTGTCGCTGCAAACACTTAAACTCACCCGCAACAACCGTTCCTGCCCGGCGGTGGTGGATTGGGTGAACCGCGCGTTCGAAAACGTGTTCCCGCGGCAGGACGACGAAGCGCGCGGTGCCATCCGCTACCGGCCATTTGCCGCAACCCGCGCGAGTGAGCCGGAAGAAGGCGTGCTGGTGCATCCGCTGGTGCTGCCTAACAACAGCCGTAGCGACGACATGGGCGCGGAAGAGGCGCGCTACCTGGCTGAACTGATTGTTCGCGAACGGGCGCTGAATCCGACCGGCACCACCGCCGTACTGGTGCGTGCCAGGGCGCACCTGGAAGCGCTGGTGGCGGAAATCCGCAGCCGCCACCCAGGCTTACGCTTCCAGGCGGTGGAAATCGAGCAGTTGTCCGGCCGGCAGACGGTGCAGGACATCCATGCGCTGACCCGCGCCCTGTTTCACCGTGCCGACCGCGTGCACTGGCTGGCGATCCTGCGCGCGCCGTGGTGCGGGTTGAAACTGGCGGATTTGCATGCGCTGGCGGCGGATGACCATACCACCAACATCTGGCAACTGATGCGGGATGAAGACCGGGTGTCGCGGCTCTCCGCCGATGGCCAGCAGCGTTTGCGCCATGTGCGCGAGGTGATCAGCGAGGCGTTCGCCCATCAGGGACGGCAGTCCATGCGGCGCTGGGTGGAATCGGTCTGGCTCAAGCTGGGTGGCGCGCAATGCCTGTGGGATGCCGGCGACGTGCGCGACGTGCAGGCGTTCCTTGGTCTGCTGGAGCGTATGGATACGTTCGATGCCGCACAGTTGCAGGCAAAAATGGAACAGCTCTATGCCGCGCCGGACGTACAGGCGGACAGCAGCCTGCAATTCATGACCATCCACAAATCCAAGGGGCTGGAGTTCGACAGCGTGATCCTGCCCGGCTTGCACCGCGCCTCGAAAAACGCCGACAGCCAGTTGCTGCTGTGGGAAGAGGTGGCGATTGAAGGCGCACCGCCGCAACTGGTGGCCGCGCCCTATGTGCCCAAACACAAACGCGAGAGCCTGCCCAGCACCTACGATTACCTGCAGGGACTGGAGCAGGAGCGCGACGCTAACGAAGTGGCGCGCGTGCTGTACGTGGCGGCGACGCGTACAAAAAAGCGCCTGCACCTGGTGGCGGCGGTGCGTCCGGACAGCAAGGGCGAGATCAAGGCGCCGGCCAGAAGCCTGCTCAGCCTGTTGTGGGACAGCGCCGGCGGCGAGTTCACCAATGCCGAGCCGCGTACAGGGATGGCCGAGGCGGAAAACGGCCACGCTTTCATCCCCAGCCTGATCCGCCTGCCACAGCCAGCCGTGCCGCCGCTGTTGCAGTCGGCTGCGCCGGCAACGGTCACAGTCGCTTATGACGAAATCGCGGCGGAAGATGAGCTAACGACCATCGACGCCAGTTGCGGCACGCTGGCGCACCTGTACATGGAAATGATCGCCCAGGATGGCCTGGAACAGTGGCCGGAAGAGCGCGTGCAGGCGCTGGATGCCGCACTGGCACGCTGGCTGGTGCAGCAGGGGCATCACGAGCAGGAGGCGCAACACGGCGCACAGCGCGTGAAGCGCGCGCTGCTGGCGACGCTGGCATCGGAGCAGGGGCGCTGGGTGCTGCAACCCCGGGAACAGGCGGCCAGCGAATACGCACTGGCGACGGTGGAAAGCGAACGCGTGACGCAGCACGTGATAGATCGCACGTTTATCGAACGTGGCGAGCGTTGGGTGATTGATTATAAATCGGCACAACTGACCGAAGCGTCAGGGGATGCCAGCCAGGCCGAGCGTTACCGCCCGCAGCTGGAGCGTTATGCCCGGCTGTTTGCCGGTGAGGGGCTGCCCGTGCGCAAGGCCGTGCTGTTCCTCGCTTCCGGGCGGTTGGTGGAGTTGTTGCCTAGACTTTAAAGCGCGCCACGGCAGCCTGCAGCGCGGCGGCGAGTTCTTCCAGGTGCCGGGCGGAGTCGGCGGTCTGCAATACGGAGTCGGTATTGGTGCGCGCCATGGTGGCGATGTTTTCGATGTTGTGCGCAATTTCGTTGCTGGAAACACTTTGCTCCCGCACCGAAGCGGTAATGCTGTCCACGCCGACCTTGGTCTGGTTGGCGGCCTCGCCGGTGCGCTGTAGCGCGGTTGAGGCGGCGGCGGTGAGTTCGCGGCTGGATTGCAGGAATTTCTGACCGCGTTCCAGCGCCTCGTTCACGCGGGTGGATTGTTCTTCGATGGCACGGGTGACGCCGTCAATTTCGTTGGCGGCCTGTGCCGATTTTTCTGCCAGCTTGCGTACTTCGTCGGCCACCACGGCAAAACCGCGGCCGTATTCACCGGCACGCGCGGCTTCAATCGCCGCATTCAGCGCCAGCAGGTTGGTCTGGTCGGCAATATCCTTCACTTGCTGCGTCATGTCGTTGATGGTGGCGGTGTTGCTGACAAAAATGCCGACCGATTGCGAAATTTCCTGCATGGTGGTCACGCCTTTTTCCACTTCCTGCGCCAGGGTGGTCAGGCTGCGGCTGCCGGTGCCGGTTTCCGTCACGCTGGAGTCGGACAGGCGGCGCACCTGGTCGGCGCTTTCCGCCACCCGGGTGATATTGGCGGTGACCTGTTCCACGGCCTGGGCGGTGGAACTGGCGGCGTTGCTCTGGCTTTGCGAAGCCTGCACGATCACCTGCGAGGTGTCGGCCAAGGTGGAAGCGGCACGCAGTACCTGCTCGGTGGAATTCTTGACGCTGAGTACAATGGCGCCGAGGTCGTCGCGGATTTTTTCCGCGCTTTCGGCAACTTCGCCGATTTCATCGTGGGTGGTGCGCCGCACGGGCTGAGAAAAGTCGCCGCTGGCCAGCCGGTCGAGGTCATGTGCCAGTTGGTGTGCCGGGTCCACGATGTTTTTCTGCACCAGCGCCAGAAAGGTGATGAACGCAAAGATGATGGCAAAAATCATTAATCCCAGGGTGTAATACAATTGGGTTTTGAAGCCGGCGGCAACTTCCGGCGGCAGCGCGGTGCTCATCTGCCAGGCCAGCCACATGCCAAACAGTGATGCGGTCAGCAGCATGGCGGTGCCGGTTCCGGTAATCAGCAGCAGTTTGTTGCGCACGCTGCGCTTAGTCCAGTTCTTCAGTTGCATGAGTTGCCCCTTCTTCTTGGATAGACCACGACATCAGTGCGGATTCTAACCTGAAATCAATGCGTTCGCCTGATCGCTTGCAGGTGTCGGCGGATGTACCAGACGGCGAAAATCACCCCGGCTACGGCAATCACGTGGTGGAACTGGTGGAAATACACTTTCAGCCCTTCCCAGTTTTCCCCGGCCTTCATCCCGGCATAAGCCAGCAGCCAGCACCAGATCAGCGAACCGGTGAAAGTATAAGTGATGAATTTGCCCATGCGCATGCGCGCTATCCCCGCGGGGAAGGCGATAAAAGTGCGCACCGCGGGCAGCAGCCGGCCGATGAAAATGATGATCTCGCCGTGTTTCTCAAACCAGCGGTCCGCCAGGTGCAGGTCGTGGTGGGAAATCAGCACCCATTTGCCGTATTTTTCCACCAGCGGCCTGCCGCCGATTTTGCCCAGGTAATAAGCGGGGATGGATCCGGCCACGCAGCCGAGAGCGCCGGCCAGCGCCACCCCCCACAGCGTCATTTCGCCCTTGAACACCAGGAAACCGGAAAACGGCATGATGATTTCCGAGGGCAGGGGGATGCAGGCCGATTCAATCGCCATCAGCAGCACGATGCCGCCGTAGCCCAGGGTTGAAATGACGCCGATGATCCAGGCGGCGAGAATGGCGATGAGTTTTTCCAGCATGAACGAATGGTTCCAGAATGGGCAGGCAGCGAAGTGTAGTGGCATTTTGCCGTGGGTTCAAACCGTTTCGGCGGCATGTTATAGTTAAACCATGTACAAGGTCAGACAACTGCTGGGCAAGTTCCTGGTGCTGTGGCTGCTGCTGGCAGTCCCGGCGCAGGTGCTGGCTGCGCTGACGCCGTGCGACGCCGGACATCAGGGCGACACCACCCGCATGCAGCATCAGCATGCAAGCACGGATGTCACCGACCACCACGTTGCCGACCACGCCGCACCCCACGCCAAATGCAGCGGCAGTTGCTGCATGGGCTGGATGGCGCCTGCCTCCGTGGTTTTGCCGAGCCGGGTTGCCGGCGCTGAACAAATACCGCTGACTCCTCCCCATTTCACCGGCTTTATTGCCGAAACGCCGCAGCGTCCGCCCAACCTGATGTTCGCCTGAGTTGCGCGGCGGCTTGAGCCGCCGCTGTTCCAACCGCGGAGAATTATCATGGATACCCACTATGTGCGCCTGCTGGCGCTGCTGGCTTTGGCCCTGCTTTCCGGCTGCGCCAGTCTGTCGAAGGACGGCGGCCTGGCCGACGTCAACCACCTCGTGCGCGAGCGCATCGGCGCGGAAGTCAGCCCGACGCGCACCGATGCCGAAACCGGCAATGCCGACGCGCTTGCCAACACCCTGCTGGCTGAGCCGCTGACGCCGGAGCGCGCGGTAAACATCGCGTTGTTGAAAAATGCCGGCTTGCGCGCCACCTATGCCGAACTCGGCATCGCCGAAGCCGACCTGGTGCAGGCTTCGCGCCTGCCCAACCCGGTATTTGACTATAAACATGTCAGCCAGGGGGCGAATACCGGCATCGAGCGCACCCTGACCTTCAATCTGGCGCAGATACTCACTTTGCCCTTGGCGCAGCGCATGGAAAAACGCCGCTTCGAGCAGGTCAAGCTGCAGGTGGCGAATGAAACGCTGCGCGTGGCGCTTGAAACACGCAAGGCGTTCATCGAAGCGGTGGCCGCCGGGCAGGGCGTGGCGTATGCCCAGGATGTCCGGGTGGCAGCCGGGGCCAGCGCCGAACTGGCGGAAAAAATGCGGCAGGCGGGCAACTGGAGCCGCCTGGAAGAGGCGCGCGAGCAGGCATTTCGCGCCGAGGCCGAAACCGGCCTGGTGCGTATGACCGTGCAGGAAGTTGCCGCCAGGGAAAAGCTGGCGCGTCTGCTGGGCGCCGGCACGGCAGACCTGCGTTTGCCGTCGCGCCTGCCGGAGCTGCCGGCGACGTTGCCGGAGTTGGCCAATGCCGAAGAACTGGCGCTGCAATCGCGGCTGGATATTCTGTCGGCCAGGCAGGAAACCGCCGCGCTGGCGGAATCGCTGGGCCTGAACAAAACCACGCGCTTCATCAACGTGCTGGACCTGGGCGCGGTGCGCAATACCGATTCCGGTGCGCCGCATGCCACCGGTTATGAAATTGGCATCTCCATCCCGTTGTTCGACTGGGGCGATGCGCGCGTGGCCAAGGCCGAGGCCATCTACATGCAAGCCGCGCACCGGCTGGCGCAACGCGCGGTGAATGCGCGTTCCGAGGTGCGCGAAAGCTGCCAGCGGCTGCAATCGTTTTATGGTGTGGCCCGGCAATTCCGCGACGACATCGTGCCGCTGCGCAAGAAAATCTCGGAGGAGCATCTGCTCCGTTACAACGGCATGCTGGTCAGCGTGTTCGAGTTGCTGGCCGATGCGCGCGACCAGGTGGCCGGCGTCAACGGCTATATCAATGCGCTTAAAGATTATTGGCTGGCGGATGCCGACTTGCAGGCCGCTATCGGCGGCAGCTTGCCTGTTGCCCTGAAAGGAACCGAACCATGATGAACCGCAGACAATTCCTGTCTTCCTCCGGCGCCGCGCTGGTAGGCGCCGCGCTGGTCGGGCGCGCCCAGGCCGCCGCCATTCCCGAAGCTGTCAGCCATCACCACGCCGACACCCTGCCGCCGCCGGAGCCTTCCACCGGGCGGCCGTTCCGCCCCGTGGTCACGCTCAACGGCTGGAGCCTGCCGTGGCGCATGAAAAACGGCTGGAAGGAATTCCACCTGGTGGCGGAGCCCGTGGTGCGCGAAATCGCCCCCGGCATGAAAGCCAACCTGTGGGGCTACAACGGCCAGAGTCCCGGTCCGACGATTGAAGTGGTGGAAGGCGACCAGGTGCGTATCTTCGTCACCAACAAGCTGCCCGAGCACACCAGCATCCACTGGCACGGCCAGCCGCTGCCCAACGGCATGGATGGCGTCACCGGCCTCACCCAGCCCGGCATCCCGGTGGGCAAGACGTTTGTGTACGAGTTTGTCGCCAAGCGCCCCGGCACCTTTATGTACCACCCGCATGCCGACGAAATGACGCAGATGGCGATGGGCATGATGGGTTTCTGGGTCACGCACCCGAAGAATCCCAAACAGTACCAGGTGGACCGCGATTTCGTGTTCATCCTCAATGCCTATGACATCCAGCCCGGCAGCTATACCCCGCGCATCAACACCATGCTGGATTTCAACATCTGGACCTGGAACAGCCGCGCCTTTCCCGGCATTGATCCATTGGTAGTACGCAAGAACGACCGCGTGCGCATCCGCATCGGCAACCTCACCATGACCAACCACCCCATCCACATGCACGGCCACGAATTCCAGGTGACCGGCACCGACGGCGGCTGGATACCGAAAACCGCGCGCTGGCCGGAGGTCACCACGGACATCGGCGTGGGGCAGATGCGCGCGCTGGAATTCATCGCCAGCGAGCCGGGGGATTGGTCGCTGCACTGCCATAAATCGCACCACACCATGAACGCCATGGGCCACGCCGTGCCGACCATGATCGGCGTGGACCAAGGCAGCGTGCTGGACAAGATCAACCGGCTGGTGCCGGATTACATGAGCATGGGCGACAGCGGCATGGCCGATATGACCGAGATGCAGATGCCGCTACCCGACAACACCCTGCCGATGATGACCGGGCAGGGCCCGTTCGGGGCGATAGCCATGGGCGGCATGTTCAGCGTCATCAAGGTGCGCGAAGGCTTGGCCAAGAATGATTACCGCGACCCCGGCTGGTACCGGCACCCGGCGGGCACGCTGGCCAGGGAATGGACGGGCGACCTGCCGGAAGCGCCATCAGCGCCGGGCAGTGCAACTGTGCCCGACCCGGCGGCGCTCAAGGTAATCAAGCCCGCGGGTGGGCGACACGAGCATTAAGTTTGGATTTCAGCCAGGGGCGGGTCGGCAATGATGGCAGCCACCGCATTGTCCACATCGGCTTTCTGGTTGGGGTGGAGCTTTTTGTAGGCGCGGCGGAACGGGGTGCTTTGCAGCACCTGCACCGCATTCAATGATGCGAACCTTCTGGCACAAAAGGCGTGGCGGCTTCCTTGCCCTCGGCACGGGCAATCAGCAGGGCGCGGACAAAATCAATCGGCAGGTCGGGGTTATCCAGTGCGGCTTTGCCCACGCGCGCCCAGAACTCCACCTGCCCGGCGATGGTGCGGCATTCCGCCTTGGCGTGGATTTTCGCGTCCTCGTACAGGGAATCTTGAATGCGTACCAGCATGCCCATGATGGTGTTTTTCGAGAAGTTAGCTACAAAAGCGGCTTAACACTGGATGGTGTGAGAATCAAACATCTCACCATCCACATCGTTGCCAGAATTCCTGCGGGGTCAAAATCGGGTAGCTTTCACGCAAGGCAAGCAAATCGGCATCGCCAGACACCAGATAATCGGCATTCGCCGCGATCAGCGTGGCAAGTATTTTTTCATCATCCGCATCAGCGGGAACGTGCGTCTTGGTTTCGCTTATATCCACCAACTCAGCCTGAAACCTTAACAGTGCAAGCAGATGTTCTACTTCGTCTTCCGGCATACCGATGCTGCGCAAGCGCTTGGTAATTTTAGGGTAGCGCAACACCCGTCCGATTTCATCCAGCATCGCCTCGGATAACACCAGTGTGAACGAGGCACCACGCCAGGCTCTGACGATGCGCCCAGGTACGCTTTCAGGCAGCATCAGACCAGAAATCAGGACATTGGTATCCAGTACAATCCGCATGGCAAAGATCAGCGACGGACGGCAGCAATAGCCTCGGCGATTTCCGCATTAGCTGTATTTTCATCTTCACCTTGATAAGCGGTACCGATCTTCTCTACCAGCCGGTCAAACTCGGCGCGCATGGTACGGATTTTCTCGAACAGGGCAATATCCACCAGCGCGGCGACAGGCTTGCCGCCCTTGGTAATCAGCACGGAATCCTGGCGATACTGCACTTCGTTCAACAGTTCGCCCAGATTCTGGCGCACCGTCATGGCAGGGGCTTCGCGGATCATGGTCAACTCCTATGATTGATATGGTTGACCCAATTGTATCACCGCGAAAATCTGAGGGGAGTATTTACTTATGCGCAAATCAATTGTGGCTTGTTGTTATGACTACCTGCTGCCTCCTGCCCGGCGACAGAGGTCAATCGTACCTCTGTCGTGCTATTGTTGATAAAACCCGCTTGAACTTCGCCATCGAACCGTGCCATCAGGCTGGCTTTAACCAGACTTTCCGGCTGCACCAGCCGCCAAAGGTTATCCGCACAACATTGCACCAGATTCCGGTTGCGTTCGATGTCGAACAGCGCGGGTGTGATGGTTTGCGTACGTAGATCAATTTCAACCTCTGAGCATTCATGCAGGGTCGCCAGATAAGCGAAATGCTCGGCAGAACTGGCGAATTTATGGGCAATGCTGGCAGCGATGCCATTGAGTTCTTTCAACCTCATGCACTGCGTTCCAGATTCAGGTTCAGCAACCGCCGCAGGATTTCCTCGTCCGGCATGTCGGGCGTGTAATCGGCCCAGCCGTAGGCGGCGGCAACAGCCATGTCCAGCGCCTGGTGGGCGTTATCCAGCCATGCCGGGCGGGCGTTGTAGAGGTTGGTCAGGGTGCGTTTCTTGAGGTCGGCCTCATGGCCGGGTTTGGCAATCGGACGTGCGGGATAACCAGCTTGTTCTTCTTCCGGCGTGCGCACCCAGTCCACCCATTCCGGCGGGTTAAGCCATTGGTTGCGCAGTTGGTCGAGGTTGCGGGCGGCTTGAGCAATGGCTGCGCCCTCACCCTCTATCCCTCTCCCGGAGGGCGAGGGAAGTTCCCTCCCTTCTCCCGCCGGGAGAAGGGCTGGGGATGAGGGCGAAAATCCGGCAGGGAACGGGAAGGTTTCGAAGCAGGTGGTGGGGGTGTAGCGCGGATCGTTGCCCACTCCGAGATAGGTACACATGCGCAGCGACCACAGCTCGTGGAAGCGCGAATGCAGAATGCCAAAGGTGGTGTCGTCGGAACGGGCGATGACAAATGTCGCACTATCCGGGTAAACGCAAGCGTCGAACCAGACAAACAGGCGGTGTTTAGCCACTCTAGGTGTACAGATGTACCGTGTGAGCGTTGATAGCGCCGTACGCAAATCCTCGCCAGATCGACGATGCAGCCACCATTTATCGCTCGTCCGGTCTTCGTGGTTTTTCTGACGTTCAGGCTTAACGTGTTGCAATACGTATTCAAAAGGCGCTTCAAACGCGGATGCCTCGGCTTTGGTTGTGTTGATACCAAAATCGATCAGCCATGTGTCCGATGATCGACGAACGATATCCATCCCGTTAGCCCACGGGCGAACAACATCTCTGTTTGGACGTCCGTTGGGGTTGGGTAACTTTAGCCATTGCCTTGCCAGATCGCCGGGAATATCGAAAGCACCACCTTTCTCTGAACCACGTACGGTAACCCCCGAGTTTTCAGCTAGTGACTTGGCCTGTGTCAAATCCAGCCCGCCACCCGCCGTGAGGTCGGCATGGATGGCGGCGACAGGCTGACCATCCAGCATCGCACTATCCGTTTTTCCGCCAAAACAGACCAGCGACACCCGCACTGCCGCACCGGCATTGATCCAATCTTCGTCCGACCATGCTTCAAAAATGCTGCCGCTTGCCACGACACTTTCCAGCACCTTGCGGCTGGCACCGCCGCGGATGGAGTTGGTAGAAACCAACCCGGCCGACTTGGCCTTGCCCTGCTCGATGTGGGCACGCGCTTTTTCAAACCAGTAGCACACCAGATCGGCACCATCCGGCACGCGGGCCTTGTAAACCGCCGACAGCGCCTTGAAATAATCGTCGCCCAGCTCGCTGCGCTTTTTGCTGCCGCCGAGGAACGGCGGGTTACCCACAATCGCATCCACCGCCGGCCATTCGGCCTCGGTTACGCCCTCACCCTCAATCCCTCTCCCGGTCGGAGGAGGCACGTTGCCTCCCTCTGAAACTCCCTCTCCCCGTGGGAGAGGGGTTGGGGTGAGGGAGAGAAGGGCTGGGGATGAGGGCGCAAGAGCCAGATAGATCGCTTCCAGAACACTTTCGGTATTTGCCAGTACGTCGTTGTTCCAGAACCGTAGCACCCGAATGCCTTGTGACTGGATGAACTGGTCACGCTGCTGGTCATAGTCCTGCTGTTCCGCATGCTGCCCGCCATCCAGTTCAATCACGAGTTTCGCTTCGTGGCAGTAAAAATCCAGAATGTATGGGGGTAGAGGGTGTTGTCTGCGGAATTTGTAACCAAGAAAGCGCCGATCTCGCAACAGGCTCCACATCAGGTTTTCCGCATCGGTCTGGTTCTGGCGGAGTTCGCGAGCGTATTCGATCAATTGAGGTGGCAGGTCATGATGAGTCGCGCCCTCACCCCTAGCCCCTCTCCCGGAGGGCGAGGGGAAACAAAGAATCGCATCGCGGTTTTCGATATGGTCGAGCTTCTGCAAAATCGGGTCGCGCCGGTAGGCGTAGCCGTGTGCCAGCATCCACTGGATTTCGCCGATCCACACCGACACCCGCGCCAGTTCGGCGGCGTAGGGGTTGAGTTCGATGCCCATGACGTTGGCAGGGCTCACTTCGACGTTCATTTGCCGGTGCAGGCCCAATGCCTCGGCTTCGAGGTTGGCGCGGTGCTCGATGTCTTTGAGTGTCTTGAGCGCAAGATACAAAAAATTCCCGCTGCCGCACGCCGGGTCGAGTACGCGGAAGGCCTTGAGCCGTTCGAGGTAGGCGATAAAGGCAGCCTGTTTGTCCTTGTCGCGCTTGGCGGCCCGGATCTTGTCCTTGGCGGTTTCCCATTCGGCCAGCAGCGGTTGTTCGACCACCGGGCGGATGATCTTCATGATCGTGGCCGGGTCGGTGTAATGCGCACCGAGCTGGCTGCGCATGTCGGGGTTGAGGCCGCGTTCGAACAGGGTGCCGAGAATGGCGGGTTCGATGGCGCTCCAGTCCATGCGGGCGGCCTCCAGCAGCGCGACCACGTCGGAGGTTTCGAGTTGCGGAACGGCAATGGTTTCAAATAAACCGCCGTTGAACCACGGAATATCGTTAAGCGCGAATTCGCCGCCTTTTTGCATGGCGGCAAACAAATCGACCAGCCGTTTTTGCGCCTTGCTGCCGTCCGGGTTGGATTTATCCATCACGGTTTCGAACAGTTTTTCCGGCAGTATCTTCGCGTCTTCGGCAAACATGCAGAACACGCACTGGATGAGAAAATGCGCAACGTCATGCGCGGCATTGCCCCGCTCCGTCAGCCGTTTGGCAATCTCGCCCATGCGGCGGGCGGCTTCTTCGGTGACGGCATAGGTGGTGCGGGCAGGTTTGAAGCGGTCCGGCTCGGTAAACAGCCACAGCAGTTTTTGCCGGGTTTCCGGCTGGGTGAGGTCTTGCAGCCGGATGAGGTGGGTTTCGGACGGATGGCCGGTGAAGTGGGTGTGGATTTCGATATTGGTGAGGTCGCTCACCACCAGCAGCGGCGGGTTATCCAGCGCCAGTGCGTAGTTCATGAGCTGTTTGAGCGCGGCTTTGAGGTCCTTGCCCGGCCCCTTGTATTCCCAGGCGAAACAGCCGCGCTTCCAGACATCCGCCCAGCCCTGCCCACTCTGGATTTTGGCACCGCGCTCGAAGCAGTAGCTTTCCGGGTCGCGCGGTTTTTCTACCCCAAGCAAATCGCACAGGTCGTTAAAGTGTTGCTGCGCCCCGGCGCGCTCGGTAATGTCTTTGTCTTGCCAGTGCTGGATGAAGGCTTGTGGGGTCATGACGCGATTCTAGATGAAAACCATGTATCCCAAGCAGCTTCACACAAAATCATGCCAGGTTTTTCAGCAGGCCTTCGATGAAATCCGCGCGTGGCGCGACATGCTCATGCTGCACCGTCACGCGCAACTTGTCCGGCCCGTTCATGCGGTAGACCGGGCTTTTTTGCAACAGCCTGAAGATGGCTTCCGGTTCTACCGGCGTATCCTGGGCGAAGTGCAGTTGTATCGTCTCGCTGCTGGCGTCTATTTTTACGATGCCCAGCGGTTTGGCCAGGATGCGCAGTTTGTGGCAGGCCAACAGCGCCTGGGTCTGTTGCGGCGGCAGGCCGAAGCGGTCTATCAGTTCCTCGCGTAAATCCTGCAATGCTTCCAGGTCGGTACAGCTTGCCAGGCGCTTGTAGATGATGAGGCGTTCGTGCACGTCGCCGCAGTAGTCGTTGGGCATCAGCGCGGGGGTATGAAGGTTAATTTCGGTGGTCACGCCCAAGGGTGCTGCCAGGTCGGGTTCCTTGCCGGCCTTGAGCTGCTTGACGGCGTGGTTGAGCATGTCGGCATACAGCGCAAAGCCGATTTCGTGCATTTCGCCGCTTTGGTTATCGCCCAGCAGTTCGCCCGCGCCGCGGATTTCCAGGTCGTGCATGGCCAAATGAAACCCAGCCCCCAGGTCTTCCAGCAGTTGAATGGCTTCCAGCCGTTTTTCCGCCTGTTTGCTGACCTTGATATCCGGGTCGGTCAATAAGTATGCATAAGCCTGGTGGTGCGAACGCCCGACGCGGCCGCGCAACTGGTGCAGTTGCGCCAGGCCGAAGTTGTCCGCGCGGTGGATGACGATGGTGTTGGCGCTGGGGATGTCAATGCCGGTTTCGATGATGGTGGTGCATAACAAAAGATTGAAGCGCTGGTGGTAGAAGTCGCGCATCACGTCTTCCAGTTCGCGTTCGCGCAACTGGCCGTGGGCGACGCCGATGCGCGCTTCCGGCAGCATTTTTTCCAGCTTTTCGCGCATGGCGTGGATGGTGTTGACTTCGTTGTGCAGGAAATAAATCTGCCCGCCGCGCTTGAGCTCGCGCAGTACCGCCTCGCGGATCACGCCTTCCGACCACGGCGTGACGAAAGTCTTGATGGAAAGCCGCTTCTGCGGCGGGGTGGCGATGACGGAAAACTCGCGCAGCCCTTCCATCGCCATGCTCAGGGTGCGCGGAATCGGCGTGGCGGTGAGGGTGAGCACGTCCACCTCGGCGCGCATCGCCTTGAGCTGTTCCTTCTGCCGCACGCCGAAGCGGTGCTCCTCGTCCAGGATCACCAGACCGAGGTTCTTGAACTTGACGTCCTTCTGGATCAGTCGGTGGGTGCCGATGATGATGTCGATGCTGCCGGCTTCCAGCCCGGCCAGCGCTTCGGCTTGTTCCTTGGCGGTGCGGAAGCGGGAGATTTCGGCGATCTTGATCGGCCATTCGGCAAACCTGTCCGAAAAATTGTTGTAGTGCTGCTCGGCCAGCAGCGTGGTGGGCACCAGCACCGCCACCTGGCGCCCGCCCATCACCGCGACGAACGCGGCGCGCAGCGCGACTTCGGTCTTGCCGAAGCCGACGTCGCCGCACACCAGCCGGTCCATTGGTTTCCCGGATTGCATGTCGTTGATAACGGCTTCGATGGCGGCTTGCTGGTCGGGCGTTTCCTCGAACGGGAAGCCGTCGGCGAAGCGCTCGTAGTCGGCCAGGGTGAGCTTGAACGCGTGGCCGTGGCGCGCGGCCCGTTGCGCATACAGGTTGAGCAACTCGGCGGCGGTGTCGCGGATCTGCTTGAGCGCCTTTTTCTTGGCTTTGTCCCACTGGCCGCTGCCCAGCCGGTGCAACGGCGCGGATTCCGCCGGGCCGCCGGAATAGCGCGAAATCAGGAACAGTTGCGATACCGGCACGTACAGCTTGTCGTCGCCGGCGTATTCCAGCAGCAGGAACTCGGTTTCGCCCTCGCCGAAATCCAGGTTGACCAACCCGCGGTAACGGCCAACGCCGTGCTGTTCGTGCACCACGGGGTCGTTTTCGCGCAGCTCGGCCAGGTCCTTGAGCATGCCTTCGGCGTTGCGCGTTTTTTCCTTGTCGCGGCGGCGCTGTTGGCGGACTTGTGTTGGGTACAGCTCGGTTTCGGTGATGAGCGCCAGTTTTTCCTGGATGAAACCGGTCTGGATCGGGCCAACGGTGATCTGGAACCTTTCCGCACTTTCACTGAACTGTTCCCAGTTGTCGCACGGGGTGGTCTGCAAGCCGTGTTCGGCCAGCAACTGCGTCAGCGTTTCGCGGCGGCCCAGGCTTTCCGCCACCAGCAGTACGCGGCCTTTGTGG
Organism: uncultured Methylophilaceae bacterium; assembly: GCA_964511385.1. GTDB lineage: Bacteria > Pseudomonadota > Gammaproteobacteria > Burkholderiales > Methylophilaceae > CAILHX01. The sequence continues at coordinate 530,696 of CAZEFE010000001.1, forward strand.
CTGTTCATGAATCCGTCTAGCTTGGCCAACGGCTGCTCGGCGCGGCGGTCGATGCCGATGTCGGGGATCGGCTGCGCCTTGCCTTTGTGTTCCGGGTTGTCGGTGAGGGTGATGCGCGCGTACTGGTGTGTTTTCTTGAAAAACTCCTCCGCTGCCATCATCAGGGTGTCGGGCGGCAGGATCGGGCGCTCGCGGTCGTAATCCAGCAGGCGATGGCGCGAGCGGGTATCTGCCCAGAACATTTCTGCTGCCTGGTTGACGTCGCCATGCAGGCACAACACGGTGTTGTCTGGCAGGTAATCGAACAGTGTCGCGGTGTCTTCAAAGAACAGCGGCAGATACCATTCCACGCCGCCCGGCGCCAGGCCGTTGCTGACATCCTTGTAGATGCGGCTTTTCGACGGGTCGCCCTCGAAACGCTCGCGGAAACTCTGGCGGAAGCGGCTGATGCCGGCTTCGTCCAGCGGAAACTCGCGTGCCGGCAGCAGGCGGATTTCACCCACCGGGTACAGGCTGCGCTGGGTGTCCACGTCGAAGGTGCGCAGGGTTTCGATTTCGTCGTCGAACAGGTCGATGCGGTAAGGCAGCGCGCTGCCGGTGGGGAACAGGTCGATCAGGCCTCCGCGAACCGAAAATTCACCCGGCGTTATCACCTGGTTGACGTGTGAATAACCGGCCTGGGCGCATTGTTCGCGCAGCGCGTTGAGGTCCAGCTTGTCGCCTTTTTTCAGCATGAAGGTGCGCGCGGCAAGATAAGACTGCGGCGGCAGGCGCATCAGCGCCGTGCTCACCGGCAGCACCATGATGTCGCAACTGCGCTGGGCGATCTGGTGCAGGGCGGACAGGCGCTCCGACACCAGGTCGGGATGCGGCGAAAAGTGGTCGTAAGGCAGGGTTTCCCAGTCCGGCAGCAGGTGTGTGCTGAGCTTGGGCGCAAAGAAGCGGATTTCTTCCACCAGCCGCTGCGCCTCGTGCGCCGATGCGGCCAGAATGACGATAGGATGCTGCTGGTTTTGCCCCAGGCTGGCGAGCAAAAACGTATCCGCCGAGCCGTACGGTAGCGGGACTCGGGACGTGGAACCAGACTTGGGGATGGGAACATTCATGCGCGTAACCAAACTACAACATCGGGGCGCACATTATAGCGGTTTCACGGCATCCCTATCAGCCGACATAGCGGACGGTGCCTGGCGCACCGTTGGCCATGCCTTATTTGAGTTGCTTGCTGATCTGGATTTCTGCTTCCGCCCAGAAGGCTTGGGCATCACCCACAAAGCCGTTGCGCTCGGCGATGTAATAAGCGGCCACTTCAACCATCTTGTAGCGGTCTGCCGGGCTGATCGCAGCCTTGGCCGGCGCTTTTTTTGCGGCGGGCTTTTTCGCAGCCGCGGGTTTCTTGGCTGCGGCTGGTTTTGCGGCTGCAGGTTTTGCAGCGGCTGGTTTTTTGGTGGTAGCTTTGGCAGCGGTTTTTGTTGCCGCCTTTTGAGCGGGGGCTTTAGCTTCAGCCATGATGGCTTCCTTTCGTGGAGGTTGCAAAAATTACGATCTCATCATAGTGAAAGCGATGTGACATATCAACTACGAATAAATGACAATTTAAGCTGCGGCAAAACGCGCGGGTGCTTTGCCGGGGCTGCGCCCTGCCGTTTACGCTAGGGAAGCCCTGAACAAGTGGCTACACGGGCGAATTGCCGCGTTGCGCGGTGCTCGGAACCTCGCCGTACTCCTTGTACTGTCCCGGTTCCTGCGCTCCGTGCGCCTTGCACTTCATCCCGCTCGCTCACTTGTTCAGGGCTTCCCTAGGTGCCGGTGCCGCCCACCGTCAGCCCGTCGATGCGCAACGTCGGTTGGCCCACGCCCACCGGCACGCTCTGGCCATCCTTGCCACACGTTCCCACGCCGGTATCCAGCGCCATGTCGTTGCCGATCATGGAGACGCGCGTCAACACATCCGGCCCGTTGCCGATCAGCGTCGCGCCTTTTACCGGGTAGGTCAGCTTGCCGTCCTCGATCATCCACGCCTCGGCGGCGGAGAACACAAATTTGCCGCTGGTGATGTCCACCTGCCCGCCGCCGAAGTTGACCGCATACAGGCCTTTTTTCACCGACTTGATAATTTCTTCCGGCGTCTTGTCGCCGTTGAGCATCACGGTGTTGGTCATGCGCGGCATCGGGATATGGGCGTAGGATTCGCGCCGCGCGTTGCCGGTGACCGGCATGCCCATCAGACGGGCGTTGAGGCTGTCCTGTAAATAGCCTTTCAAAATGCCGTTTTCGATCAGCACGGTGCGCTGCGTCGGGTTGCCTTCGTCGTCGATGTTAAGCGAGCCGCGTCGGTTGGCAATGGTACCATCGTCCACTACGGTCACGCCGTCCGCCGCCACTTTCTGCCCGATGCGCCCGGAAAACGCGGAACTGCCCTTGCGATTGAAATCGCCTTCCAGCCCGTGGCCGATGGCTTCGTGCAGCAGAATGCCAGGCCAGCCGGAACCCAGTACCACGGTCATGCTGCCCGCCGGTGCCGGGCGCGCGTCGAGGTTGGTGAGCGCCTGGTGTACGGCTTTTTTGGCGTAATCCTGCAACACTTCCTCGGTGAAATAGCCGTAATCGAAGCGCCCGCCGCCGCCGGAACTGCCTTGCTCGCGGCGTCCGTCCTGTTCGGCGATCACCTGGATCGAAACCCTGACCAGCGGGCGGACGTCAGCCGCCATTTGACCGTCGTTACGCGCTATCAGCACCACCTCGTATTCGCCGGCCAACGATGCCATGACCTGGGTTACGCGCGGGTCCAGGCTGCGGGCGAACAACTCCATGCGTTCCAGCAGTTTGACCTTTTGCTCATCCCTGAGCGAGGCGATGGGGTCGTGCGGCAAGTAAAGGCTGGCCGTGTCGGCACGCTTGATGGCATGCGGCGCCTGGTTGCCGCCCTGGGCTGCGATGGCGCGGGTGGCTTCGGCGGCGGAATTGAGCGCCGGCAGGCTGATGTCGTCGGAATAGGCAAACGCGGTTTTTTCGCCGGACACGGCGCGCACGCCCACGCCCTGGTCGATGTTGAAGCTGCCGGATTTCACCTGGCCTTCTTCCAGCGACCAGCTTTCGGCGCGGCTGTATTGAAAGTACAGGTCGGCGTAATCCACCTTGTGCGTCATGATGTTGCCCAGCACGCCCTGCAGCGCCGCAGTGTCGAGCGCATACGGCTTCAGCAGCACCTCGGTGGCGGTGGTGAACAGGGTGCCCGGTTCCGGGCTGGAGGTGGTGGGGATGGCGTCAGGCTTCATGGGAGTTACACAACTTGATTGGCAATGCCGCAATGATACCAGTTAGGGTATTGGATGCCGCTACGGAATTTCCGCAAAAAGGCTAGCGCTGGTTCATTTCCTGGCAATGACCAGCAGCCCGGCCACAATCAGAACCGCGCCGATCACCAGCCGCAATGTGATGAGCTCTTTCAGCAGCAGCCAGGCCAGCAGCATGGCGATAACCACGCTGCCCTTGTCGATCAGGGCGACGGTGGCTACGTCGCCGACTTTCAGCGCCTTGTAGTAATAAATCCACGATAAGGCCGTGGTGACGCCGGATAGCCCCAACCAGACGTAATTGGCTTTCTGCAGTGACTTTATTTCGCTGGGAGGTACGGCCAGGGCGGCAAATAGCAATACGAAAAAGAATACGAACACGGTGCGCAGCGTCAATCCGAGTTCGGCGGAAATGCCGACCAGGCCCTGTTTGGCGATGACGGAAGTGAATCCGGCAAAAAACATGGAAGCAAATGCGTAAAGTATCCAGCGATCCATGGGGGCCTTAGGTGTGGAAAAAAGGACATTATTGCTTAACAGCGAGGTTGAAGCCGTGGGGCCAGCCTTGGATGTTAAATACGTCTAATTATATCCAACCAATTCGCCGATAAGCACCAAAAACCAGGTAAACGCCAAGACAGCAAACAAAAATACCAAAGATCAGACGGAGGTGCGGCCCTTCCATTTGGTTGGCAATATAAGCGCCAAGCCAAGCGCCGACAAACATCATCGCAGCAATAATGAGGGCTGCTCGTACGTCTACGTTGCCGTGCCTGTAATATTCAAGGGTGGCTGCAAGCCCGATCGGGGGAAGCATGATGGCCAGCGTTGTTCCCGTTGCCATATGTTGAGAGAATCCCGCCCAGTAAATCAATGCGGGAATAATGACGATACCGCCCCCAATGCCGAAGAAGCCTGCTGATATTCCTCCGGCAAGTCCGATAATGGTGAATGTGAGCCATGCAGGCATTTGATTACCTCTTATTGTTGGCGTTTCGACGGTGCGCAAAATGTGCCTCGTAGGTCTTGCTCACCATGCTGACGAGAACGCCAGTTGTCCAACCGAATGAGAATAAACCTGACATGGCTATGAATAATGCCAATTGACGCCATTGATGGGGAAGGACAACATCGCCAAACCCAACCGTGGTGTAGGTTTCCCCAGCAAAATAAAAAGCCGTGCGAAAATCGGGCATTGCATTAAGCACGTTCAAAATGATTGCCCAGAAAAAAACTTCCGACAAATGAGTGAATAGCATCAGTGATGTCAGCCAGCAAAAAAATACTTGCCGACTCAACTCACTTTTTTTGATTAGGGTTGACCAATGTAGTTCAAAACGATGCATGGTCTGGTACATTCCAAAACTATGGATCATCATTACACCTGCCAATAGGCCCGAGCCCATTAGAATTTCAAGTAGTGTTTTCATTTTGCTGGGATATGAGATGTCATATTTTTTCTGAAGTCTTAGCTCGTCATCGTATCAACTGCTCGCCGCATCTTCTCCAGCGCCAGTTCCACGTTGTTTCGCGGCGTCCCGATATTCATGCGCATGAAGCCACTGCCTTGTTTGCCGAACAGCACTCCGGGGCTTAATCCAAGGCCGGCTTTTTCCACGAAAAATTGCTGTAGCTGTTTATCGGTGAGTCCCAGCGCCTGGCAATCCAGCCACAGCAGGTAAGTGCCTTGCGGCGGGATCAGGCGGATGCCGGGTAGCGATTGCTGCAACGTGGCGGCGACCTGGTCGCGGGTTTGTTGCAGGTAGGCCAGCAATGCGTCCAGCCAGGGTTCACCTGCGGCATAAGCGGCTTCAAAAGCCGCCAGGCTGAACGGGTTGCCGGGGCTGACGTGCAACTGGTCGAAGGCTTTTGCGAGTTTTTTGCGGTGCGCCGGGTTGTTCGCGACCAGTGCCGACAGGCCCAGGCCGGGCACGTTGAAGGTCTTGCTGGGCGCTACGGCGGTGATGACGTGTTGCCCAGCCTGGGCCAGGGCCGCCAGCGCGGTATGTTGATAATCCGGGTACACCAGGTCGGCATGGATTTCATCTGCCAGGATGATGATGTTGTGGCGCGCGGCGATATCCAGCAGCGTTTGCAGCTCATCACGCCGCCACACGCGGCCAACCGGGTTGTGCGGCGAGCATAACAGCATCAGCCGGGCGCCGTTTTTTGCACACTGCTCCAGATGGTCGAAATCCATCTCGTAACGGCCATTTTTCAGCAGCAGCGGGTTTTCCATCAGGCGCCGGCCAGTGGTGGTGACGGCAGAAAAGAACGGGAAATAAACGGGAGGCTGGACGATGACACTGTCGCCCGGTTCGGTAAACGCCGCCACGGCAGCGTAGAGCGAAGGCACCACGCCGGGGCAAAGCAGGATGTGCTCGCGTTTGACTTGCCAGCGGTGTCTTGTCTGTAGCCATGCGATGAGCGCCTGGTACAGGCTTTCCGGCGTTTTGGTGTAGCCGTACACCGGGTGTGCGGCACGTTGTTGCAGCGCGCGCACCACGGCAGGCGGTGCGGCAAAATCCATGTCCGCCACCCACATCGGCTGGACGTCGGCGCGGCCGAATACGTTCAGGCGGTCGTCGAATTTCAGCGATCCCGTTCCGGCGAGCGGGATGGTTTCGTCGAAGTTGAAATTCAAGCGCGGTGCGTCTTAATGATCCGGCATGCCGGGTTTGGTGCAGCGGGAATCCTTGAACGGGCCGCTGGAGCCGCCGAACTTGCCGGCACCTTGTTCCCAGCCTTCGCCCGGCCAGGTTTGGGCGCAAATCACGGTGCCGTCGTACAGGCTTTCCCATTTGTACCAGGGCGCGGGGCCGGCAAAGGCATACACGCAGCCCAGCAGCAGGGCGAGCACGGCGGTGGTTTTGATGATGGACATGGTGGCTCCTTGGTTGGATCTGACGCAGTAGATTTTAGGGCACTTCTATAAATCCAATTTCCGTTGCCATACGGCGTTGCTCATGAAAAATGATTCCTTACATATCAGACATATGCCGCGTCATCATTTTTCATTCGCGCCTTGTTTGGCTTAGCAACTTGAAATTATAGAAGTGCCCTTTATCCTTTGTAACCAGTAATGATTGAGTGTTCAATTGCGTTGACTGCGCTGGTGGGTGGGATTTTTTGCAGGAGCCGGGATTCATCGGGCTCCTGCAAAAGATGCGTTTAGCACTCGTGCAGGGTGCGATGCTTCAGTGCCGGCAGGCTGTTGCGCAGGCTGGTCTGGTAGGCTGGGTTGATGCCCGCGATCACCACACCGGAGCCGCGCGGCAGGCGATCCAGAACCACGCCCCAGGGGTCCACGATCATGCTGTCGCCGTGTGTTTCGCGCCCGGAGATGTGGTAGCCGCCCTGTGCCGGGGCCAGCACGTAGCACTGGTTCTCGATGGCGCGGGCGCGTACCAGGGTTTCCCAGTGGGCCTTGCCGGTGGTGTCGGTGAAGGCGGAAGGCACCACGATAATGTCCACCTCGCCCATGGCGCGATACAGTTCGGGAAAGCGCAGGTCGTAACAGATCGACAGGCCGATGGTGCCGATCGGTGTTTCCAGTACCACAATGCCGTCGCCAGCCTCGATGGTGTCATCTTCGTGGAAATGCTCGTGGCCGAGATCGAGGTTGAACAGGTGGATTTTGTCGTAGCGCGCCGCCAGTTTGCCGTTGGGGTCGAACACCAGGCAGGAGTTGCGCACTTTGCTGGCAACGCTGGCTTTCAGCGGCACCGAGCCGCCGATCAGCCAGATTTTGTGTTTTTTCGCCATTTTCGACAGGAAGCGCTGGATCGGGCCGTCGCCTTCTTCCTCGCGCTCGCGGATCTTGTCGGTATCCTTCATGCCCATGATGGCGAAGTATTCGGGCAGCGCCACCAGCTTGGCACCCTGTTCCGCCGCAATCTTGATCAGGCGTTCAGCCTCGCTCAGGTTGGCCGATACCTGCGGGCCGGACGCCATTTGTATGCCCGCAATCTTGACGATGCCTGGCGTTGTTGCCTTGGTTGGTTTTGCTGGTTTGCTGCTGGACTTGATCGGCATGATGAAAGTGTTCCGGTTTTTAAGTTCTTATCGGCTGGACAGTGGTGATCTGTAATCGGTTCCTGGAAATATTAGCAAATTATTGCTCAAGAAACTGCGTTCCGGGCTGAGCGGCGGATTGCGCCTCATTTTTCACTTCCTTGGGGTCATCCCAGGTGCCAACGATATCGTACTCGTAACTGGCGATTTTGTTGAGCGGGTCTTTCAGCAGTTTCTGCGCCACGAATGCGGCAACGCCCACCACCGGGCCTCCGGCAAACGCCGCCAGGGAAACGCTGTCGGATACCGCCGGCGATACCTTGACGTGCAGGTTCTGGGTTTCCTTGGCCAGGTTGGTCTCGCCGCTGATCTCAACCTTGGCCGAGGTGCCATCCATGACGAAGTTGTCGCTGCGCATCACGCCTTGTGCGATTCTGACGTCGCCGGAAATCTTGTCGTAGGCGAACCCGGAACTGAACACGTCGCGGAAATCCAGCAGTAGGCGCCGCGGCAGGTTCTGCAGGCTGAGGATGCCGAGCAGGCGGCCAACCCCGGGCTGGATTTTCAGGAATTGGCCTTTGGTGACGTTGAGCGAAAACGCGCCGCTCAATGCCGCCGGCGCGAATGCGTGCGGGCTTTCCGGCCATGACAGCGTGCCTTTGAGCGTGGCGGTGCTGTCCTTGATGGCGCCCGGATAACCGAAGCGTTCCAGCGTCTTGCCCAGGTCGGCGGCCTGCATGTTGATGTTGAGGCGCGTGGTGGCGTTGCGTCGCCAGTTCTGCCATACCCCCGACATGTCCACTGAAAAATCCGGGTTTTCGATGCGCAGGGATTCGATGTTCCAGTTACGGCCGTCCTGGCTGGTGTGCAATTCCAGCTTGCCCAGTTTTTTGCCGCGGGTCTCGAACTGGTTGGCGCTCAGGGTTATGGCGGGGTAGTTCTGCGTCTGGGCATTGTCGTCATCGCTTTCGCTCAGCTTGGATGGCGCCGCGTCGGGGAAGGTCAACGTATCCAGCCGGGCGATGATGTGCCCGTGGCCTTGCGGCTGCCAGGCGATGTCGCCGCTGATTTCACGGCTTTTGACGGTGGATTTCCAGTTGTTGCCGTCCGCTTTGGCGTCGATCTGCAAGTCGTTAATGCGTTTGCCGAACAGGTCCAGCCAGCCCAGTTTGAGTTTTGCCACCGAGATGCCGTTGCTGTCGGCAGGTTTTTTATTCGCGCCTTTATCCATTACCGACAGCCATTGGTCGGCATCCAGGTGCGACAGTGCGCCGCCCACGGTAATGCCGCGGGCGAGGCTGGCTGGGTGTGGTTCGCCGCCAAATCGGATATCGCCCTTGTCCAGCTGCATTGCCCCGCCTTTCTGGCTGCGCGCCAACCTGGCGGACACTGCGCGGTCGGTGGCGCCATAGGTGATGGCAATGGCGTCGCCGTCGCCGGTGAGCTTGCGTTCGATGCGTAGCGGCATGCTGGTAGTGGCCGGCTTGTCGAACGGGTAGGGCAGGGCGCTGGAAAGTCCCTGCAAATCGGGAAACTCGATGGTGAAATCGGTGCGCTTGTTTTGCGAAGTGATCTGCCCGCGCCAGTCGGCGCTGCCGTACAGGCGGTCAGTCAGCGGATGGGGGAACGCCTGGTGCAGCCCGGCCTGGGTGATTTTGCCGCGGGCGCGGATGTCCAGGCGGCCATTGGCCCCGCTGGACAGATTGAACGACACCGGCCCGCCGAATACGTTGGCTTGCACGCGGTCGGCCTTGATCGTCGATTCGGTGAAATCGAGCTTGCCGTTGATACGGTCCAGCGTCGGCCACTCGCTTTCGCCTTCCAGCGTGCCGTTGGCCACGGTATAGCTGCCGTTGACGCGCGCAGCATTGACGTTGTCAACCGGGATGGCGAGTTTGATGGCGAGTTTGCTGTTGCCGTTGCCTTTCATGCCGTCGGTGAAGTGGTTGATGGCGTCGCGAATCGGGCTTTTTTCGATGAAGCGCAGACCTTCCTGCACCGGCCCCTGCGCGTAGCCTTCGATTTCCAGCAGGGGGTGTTCGGCATCCAGCGCGTTGATGCGCACGGTGGTATTGGCGATCTGCATGCCCAGGGTGCGGCCCTGGGCTTCGGTCAGCAGCATCTTGTTTTCATAGAATTTCATCTTCAGGCCCAAGCCTTCGATCTTGGGCCAGTCGTTGGCGTAATCGACAAAACCGTCGCGGATGGTGGCGGTGACGCTGAACTCGCCGGTTTTGCCGCCGATGTAGGGGTAATCATCGAGATACCCTTTCACGCGGACTTTCACGTCATCGCTACGGCCTTTGAAAATGGAAGTGTCCAGCCAGTGCAGCGTGTCCTTGCCCAGCACGATGGGGTAGTAGAACGAGGCGTATCTGGCGTCGGCATTGCGGATGTCGCCGGTGAGGTCGAGAAAGCCGCCCTTGATGCCGTCGGCGCGGTAAGTGGCGTTGATGACGCCGGCCAGGTGCGGGTTGGTAATGGACAGGTTGCTGATCTTGATTTCGGGGTGCGGCTGGGTGGTCCACTGCACCTGTGCGGTCAGGCGGTCAGCCGGGATGGGCTGGCGGAAAATGTCCTTCAGGTTCAGCACCGCCTGGCGGGCGTCGATACGCAGTTTACCGCCGCGTTCATCGGCATCGAGCGTGCCGGACAGGCCGGAGAATCCAGGGGTGCCAGCGTAAGGCTGGATGCCGAGATTAGTGAAGCCGGCGCGCATCACGTATTTTTCCAGCTTGTCCTGCTGGTTTTGCCATTGCAGATAGACGTTCTGCAACGAGCCGGTAGGTGCCAGCCCCGCCAGGGTGCGACGGTTGTCGTCGCCGATGGGCAGGTAGTCGGCCAGGGCGAGCAGCGGTTCCAGTGCCAGCGTGTCCACTTTCAGGCTGCCCGAGGTCGGGGCGGCGGCGGAGGCGCGTTGCAGGTCCATGCTGCCATTGCGGATGTTCAGGCCGTGTTCGGCGGTGAGCGACAGTTTGCTGGCAGCAAACCCGAAGCCGTCGGCATCCTGTTTTTGCCATTCGACGCGGCCGGAAATCTGCTGCAATGCCAGCGGCGGCTTGTCGGGATTAAAGCGGGTCACCACGTTGCTCAGCGCCACGTCGGCAGTGGTCTGTTGCACGGCGTCCTTGTCAAAATCCAGCCACAGCCGCATGGCGCCGTAGCCCTGGATGAACGTGGACGGCAGCGGCAGCCAGGTACGCCAGGCGTAAATTTCGGTGCCTTCGACTTCGGCGTATAACTTGCCATGCCATTTGCTGGTTTGCGCCACATCGCCGCCGTAGACGCTGCCGCGCAGGTCGATCGGTTTCGACGCGCCTACCGATGGCACGGCGGTGAGCCCGAAGCGGTGGTAATTCAGCAGGCTGCGGGAAAATGGCCGTTCAATCAGCAGGTTGAGTTTTTCCAGTGACAGCGCCGGCACTTGCCGCAAGTCGTCCTGCCACACCACGGTGGCATTGCTCACAGCGATTTCCTGCTGGCGCAGCAGCCAGTTGGGGAAAGCCGGCTCGGACGGGCCGCTCATCGAAATGCCGGCGACATAAATGGTGCCGTCGGTTTCACGGCGTACCGTCAGGCGCGGTTGATGGATCACCAGGCTTTCCAGACGCGGTTCGCCGACGACCAGGCTCAGCCAGGAAAGTGATGCCTCGATGTGGTCGAACTGCAGCGCGGGGCGGCCTGCGCGGTCGAATACGCTGATCTTGTGCAAGTCGAAATGCGGGTTCAGGCCATTCCAGCCGGCATGGATGTCGCCGATGGTGATGTGCTGGCCGACGGCGCTGCTGGCATGGGCGGCAATGGTGTCGCGGTAATCCTTGATATGCGGCAGCAAGTAGTAGCGCAAGCCCAGCACGATGCTGGTGACTACAATGATCACCCCCCACAGCAGGTAGGTCGTGAAGCTGTAGAGCCAGATCAGGGATTTTTTTACCATGTATTAACGTGTTGCCCAGGCGTGAATGCCGGCGATGCGCTGACAATCCTTAATTGTTTCATTCGGGTGGGGGTTGGTCAATGTTTTAACTCGGGGCTGCCCTTTTATTTTGAGCTGTTTGCTGCCGCAGGCTTTACAATAACGCCCGATTTTAATGTTTAGATGACAGATGATCCAATTTCGCAACCTTGTCCTGATGCGCGGCGTGCGCGTGCTGTTTGAAAACGCCTCATTGCAGATCCACCCCGGGCAGAAAATCGGCCTCACCGGCGCCAACGGCACCGGCAAGTCCAGCTTGTTTGCGTTGCTGCGCGGTGAATTGCACCAGGAAGCCGGCGACCTGGAAATTCCGCCCAACTGGGTGATTGCCCATGTGGCGCAGGACACACCGGCGCTGCCGGACAGCGCGCTGTCGTTCGTGCTGGATGGCGACGAGGAACTGCGTGCCGTAGAGCTTGCCCTGCAGCAGGCCGAAGCCGCGCACCAGGGCGAAAAAGTGGGCGAGTTGCACGGGCGGCTGGGCGAGATCGAGGGCTACGCCGCGCCGGCACGGGCAGCCTCTTTACTGCACGGCCTCGGTTTCAGCGACACCGATTTTGAACGCCCGGTATCGGATTTTTCCGGCGGCTGGCGGGTACGCCTCAACCTGGCGCGGGCGTTGATGTGCCGCTCCGACCTGTTGCTGCTGGACGAGCCGACCAACCACCTCGACCTGGATGCCGTGTTCTGGCTGGAAAACTGGCTCAAGGATTATCGCGGCACGCTGCTGCTGATCTCGCACGACCGCGACTTTCTCGACGCGGTGGTGGGCGGCATCCTGCATATCGAGCAGCAAAAGCTGACGCTGTATCGCGGCGCTTATTCCGATTTCGAGCGCCAGCGCGCGGAAAAGCTGGCGCAGCAGCAATCGCTGTATGAGCGCCAGCAGCGCCAGATGGCGCATTTGCACAGCTATATCGACCGCTTCCGCGCCAAGGCCACCAAGGCGCGGCAGGCACAAAGCCGGATCAAGGCGCTGGAGCGCATGGAGTTGATCTCCGCCGCGCACGTGGATTCGGTGTTCAATTTCAGTTTCCGCGCCCCGCAGGCGATGCCGGACCCCTTGCTGGTACTGGATGGCGGCGAGGTGGGTTATGGCGACAAGACCATCCTCGGCAAGCTGGAGCTGACCCTGCGCCCCGGCGAGCGGCTGGGGCTGCTGGGACGCAACGGCGCCGGCAAGTCCACGCTGATCAAGCTGCTGGCGCGCGAACTGACCCTGCGCCACGGCAAGCGCGTGGAAGGCAAGGATTTGAGCATCGGTTATTTCGCCCAGCACCAGCTGGAACAACTGCGCCCGGAAGAATCGCCGTTGCAGCACATGATGCGGCTGGCGCCGGAAGCGCGCGAGCAGGAGCTGCGCGACTACCTGGGCGGCTTCGATTTTCGCGGCGACATGGCGACGACGCCGTGCGGGCCGTTCTCCGGCGGCGAAAAATCGCGGCTGGCGCTGGCGCTGCTGATCTGGAACCGGCCCAACCTGCTGTTGCTGGACGAGCCGACCAACCATCTCGACCTGGAAATGCGCCACGCCCTGAGCATGGCGTTGCAGGAATACGACGGCGGCGTGGTGATGGTGTCGCACGACCGCGCCATGCTGCGCGCCACCTGCGACCGCTTCATGCTGGTGGCGGACGGCAGGGCGGAGGTGTTCGACGGCGACCTGGAGGACTATAAAAACTGGCTGGCAATGCAGGACAAGCCCAACCAGCCGGAGAAGCCGTCGGAAAAGCCCGCCTCGAAAAATACTTACGCGCAGGACAAGGCCGACCGGCAGGCACGGCTGGCCGAGCGCAGGCCGCTGGTCAAGGAAACCGGGGAGATCGAGAAAAAGCTGGATGGCTGGCAGGTGGAAAAACACGCCATCGAGCAGCAGTTGGCCGACCCGGCGCTGTATGAAAATGCCTCATCCTCCGCCTTGCAGGAGCTGCTGAAGCGCCAGGGCGAGCTGGCGGGCAAAATCGAAACTGCCGAGATGCGCTGGCTGGAATTGCAGGGGCAACTGGAAGCTTTACCCACGGACTGATATTGAAGAAAGTACAACATGGAATACTCTGAACGCCTGAGCCTGCTGTATGCGCTGTGCCTGGCCGAAACCGGGCAACTTGGCAGCCTGGATGATGTGCCGGAACACGACGCGCTGGAAGCCGCTACCTTTGTCGCCTGCCTGATTACCGTCAGCGCCATCCGCGAACTGGGGCGCTCGCCGCAGGAAGAGCGGCACGACCTGGAAACGCTGGGCGTGTACCAGGCATTCGCCATGCTGGTGTTTGTCTACTTGGCGCTGCCGTTGCAGGAGGAGGGCGTGGAACTCGACATGACGCGGGGCGCGGTGATGATTGCGCGTTCGCTGTTTGCCGAATTGCCGCAGGAAGTGCTGGCCGAATGCCTGGAATCCGGCGACCGTAAATTCCAGCTGATTGGCAATGCCGAACATGAGCACTGGATGAGTTTCCGCCAGGACATGGACAAGATTTCGATTGCCTTTGTGGTGGCGGGGACGGACGACAATTCGCCGGTCAGCAAGGAAGAACTGATCCCGCTGTTTGCCACCATGCTTAACCAGCTATGCGAAGCCTTTGCCAGTTAGGGAAACCCTGAACAAATGGCTACACGGGCGAATTGCTGCGTTGCGCGGTGCTCGGAACCTCGCCGTACTCCTTGTACTGTCTCGGTTCTTGCGCTCCGTGCGCCTTGCACTTCATCCCGCTCGCTCACTTGTTTAGGGCTTCCTTAGGGGAAACACCATGCGCTTCAATGTTCAACGCTACAAACGCCTGCTGGCCGTGCTGCTGTTCATGGGCATATTGCTGATCGTGTTTGAAAGCGCGGGGCTGCGCCAGCACTTCAACCTGGCGTATATCCACCAGGAAATCGAGCAGAACCGGGTCACCGGCCTGCTGCTGTTTGTCGGCCTGTTCGTGCTGGGCAACCTGGTGCACGTGCCCGGCTGGTTGTTCCTGGCATCGGCGGTGCTGGCGCTGGGGGAAGTGGCTGGTGGCATCGCCACGTACATTGCCGCCAGCGTTGCCTGCATGACAACGTTTGTCACCATCCGCTGGGTTGGTGATGACGCGCTGCGCCAGCTCGACAACAAAATTGCAATCAAACTGCTGGCGCAACTGGATGCGCATCCGCTCAAGAGCATCATTGTGCTGCGCGTGCTGTTCCAGACGGTGCCAGCGCTGAATTACGCGCTGGCGTTGTCCGGCATCGGCTTCCGCAAATACCTGCTGGGCACGCTGCTGGGGCTGCCGCTGCCGATCGCGCTCTACTGCGTCTTTTTTGAGCATTTGGCGGTGGCGTTCCACATCACCCATTAGGGCTGCCCTAGTAGGACGTCGTCAGCCGTACCAGCCACTCCGGCGCCGCACCCAGCACCCAGGCTTCGAACATCTTGTCACCGCCGGTGAGGATGGCCACACCCAGCACCAGCATGACCACGCCCAGCACCTGCTTGCCGCGCTTGCCCACCTCCAGCAGCCGGCCACGCCAGCGTGAAACAGCCTGGCGCGAGACCAGCCCCAGCACCACCAGCGGGATACTGGCGCCGATACCGAACACCGCCATTACCAGTCCCACCTGCAGCAGGTTTTCGCCCTGGCTGGCCAGCGTGATGGCTGCGCCCAGCGTCGGCCCCACGCATGGGCTCCACACCACGCCCAGCAGCAAGCCGAGCAGGAACTGTCCGCCCAGGCCATCCAGCGTCAGCCCCGCCAATAAGGTCTGCCCGGAAGACGAAAGCCCCGATGTGACTGCCGCAAATTTCTCCTGCAACCCCGGCAGCAGCAGGATCAACCCAAAGCCCAGCAGCAGGAACGCCGCGATATGGCGCAGCAATTCCTGATCCAACCCCAGCGAGGCGCCAGCAGCGGCAATGAAGGTGCCGACGATGGTAAAGGACAGCGTCAGCCCGCCCGCCAGCGCCAGTGGCCCCAGCCGATGGGCCAATACCGCGCTGCCGAGCAGGATGGGCACCAGCGGCAACACGCAAGGGGAAAGGATGGACAGTATCCCCGCCAGCAACGACAGGCCATAAGTGGCGATGCCGAATTCCATGATCTACAGCGCTTTGCGCAGCAAGGCCGCGATGGCCTCTTCATTGGTTTCGCCCAATGACCGCGCTACGCCTTTGTGGCCTTTGTACACCAGCAGCGCACTTTGCCTGGGCACGCGGAACGCCCTGACGAAACCAGGCTGGGTGTCGTAGTCGATGCGCAGCAGCACGAAGTTGGCAAACTCCGGCTGGGCGGAAAGTTTCTTGATCACCGCTTCCTGCGCGCGGCAGGTGGGGCACCAATTCGCATGCACCATCACCAGGATCGGCTTGTTTGCATCGCGTGCCTGGTCGAAATCGGCCTGGGTGAAGTTTTTGCCGAAAGCAAACGCCGCTGTGGCGAACAGCAGGGCAAACAGGAAGGTGAAAGTACGTGTCAGCATGGCAACTCCTTGGGATGAGTGGTGGGATAAGGATATACCGTTAGTCGGCGGAAAGGGGAGAACCTTACAAGTCCGAATGCGTTCGGGTGAGGCGGTGAGCATCACATTGCCATGCGGAGCTAAAACCGCCGGTCTCGCCCGGCTGGCGAACCGATTTCTTTTGCTTGTCCAAAAGAAACCGGTGAAAGAAAAAGACATCCTCCGCCACGCCCCTACGGGGTTCCCTGCGCTGCTCGCCAAGCCGGGCGGGGAGCTAAACTCGCTGCGCTCAAACACCGCTCCCCGAAAACTCCCGTCTTGGCTGTGCTGCTCGGCGCGGCAGAAGGGGCATGGTGGTTTGGTCTTGGGTTGAATTGTAGCCTGGGTGAAGTGAAACGGAACCCGGGTTGCGCCAGGCTACTCTCGCTGACCCTGCACCCGCTTAAAGAGCGCGGTTATAGCCGCAATGGGAAAGTTGCAAGACGCGAAGCAGAGGATAATTTTCAGAGATGGCGGCACTCCGAGCAATACCGCATGCAATCACTTTGGCGCGAATCTCAGCAACCAATTCATCAATGGAAATAATTGATCCGCCAGCAATGGTATGGCGATCTTTAGGGTGGGACGGAAAAACAGCAATTTGGCGCAAAGGTGTGTCTTGCGGAAGCCATGAGAACACCTCGGAAAAGATCAGTTTTCTTGCGGCTTCAAATTTCTTGGTGTAGCGAGCTTCGCGGGTTTCCCAAGTGTGCGCATCAACAGATGGTTCGTAATGTACGAGGTCGCCGGAGTGCGGGTTGTACCCAATGACATCGAGTTCCATTTCCCAGCCACCATGCTTCAACCGTCCTACTTTCGTATTGCAGCGAACGAGATAGCCTTGCCAGTCAAGATATTCAACAATTAGCGATTCAAGGTGAGACATTAGAACACCTCCCGCGTCTCCAAAAACTCAATGTCCGGATACCGCTCCTGCGCCATCTGCAAATTGACGCGGTTGGGGGCGAGATAAACATAATCGTCCGCGCCGTCCAGCGCCACGTTGTAGCCGTATTTGTCGGCAATCGCCTTGAGGTCGGCGTCCTTGCCGCGCAGCCAGCGCGCGGTGGAGCAGTCGAACGGTTCGAACACCACGTCCACGCCGTATTCGAATTCCAGCCGGTGCGCGACGACGTCGAATTGCAGGGTGCCGACGGCGCCGAGGATGAGGTCGTTCGATTGTATTGGCCTGAATAGCTGCGATGCGCCTTCTTCGGCCAGTTGTTGCAGGCCTTTTTGCAGTTGTTTCATCTTCAGCGGATTTTTCAGCCGGGCGCGGCGGAAGTGTTCCGGGGCGAAGGAGGGGATGCCGGTGAATTTCAGGTTTTCGCCTTCGGTGAAGGCGTCGCCCAGTTTCACCGTGCCGTGGTTGGGGATGCCGATGATGTCGCCGGCATAGGCTTCATCAGTAGTGCTGCGGTCTTGCGCCATGAAGGTGATGGCGTTGTTGACGGCGATCTGTTTGTCGGTGGAGACCTGCTTGACCTTCATGCCGCGCTCGAATCTGCCGGAGCAGACGCGCACGAAGGCGATGCGGTCGCGGTGCTTGGGATCCATGTTTGCCTGGATCTTGAAAACGAAGCCGGAGAATTTGTTTTCGTCGGGTGCGACCTGGCGGCTGGTGGTGGGGCGCGCCAAGGGTGCGGGGGAGAGTTCCACCACCGCGTCCAGCAGTGATTGCACGCCGAAATTATTGACCGCCGAGCCGAAAAATACCGGCGTCTGCTTGCCGGATAAATAATCATCAGCTTCGAAGGTGTGCGATGCGCCGCGCACCAGTTCGATATCGTCGCGCAGCTCCTGCGCTTGGCGGCCGATCAGTTCATCCAGGCGCGGGTTGTTGATGCCTTCGATAATGTCCGAAGTGCCTTTTTCCGCCTTGGGGTCGAAGAAGGCAATGCTGTCATTGTACAGGTGATACACGCCGCGGAAGCCTTTGCCCATGCCGATCGGCCAGGTGATCGGCGCGCACTGCATGCCGAGCACGGATTCGATTTCATCCAGCAGGTCGATCGGGGCCTTGCCCTCGCGGTCGAGCTTGTTGATGAAGGTGATGATGGGTGTGTCGCGCATGCGGCAGACGTTGAGCAGCTTGATGGTCTGGGCTTCCACGCCGTTCACCGAATCAATCACCATCACCGCCGAGTCCACGGCGGTCAGCGTGCGGTAGGTGTCTTCGGAAAAGTCATCGTGGCCGGGGGTGTCGAGCAGGTTGATGATGTGTTCGCGATACGGAAACTGCATCACCGACGAGGTCACCGAAATGCCGCGTTGCTTTTCCAGTTCCATCCAGTCGGAAGTGGCGTGTTTGCTGGACTTGCGCGCGCGCACCGAGCCCGCCATCTGGATCGCGCCGCCGAACCACAACAGCTTTTCGGTGAGCGTGGTTTTACCCGCGTCGGGGTGGGAAATGATGGCGAAAGTGCGGCGGCGGCGGATTTCTTCTTGCAGGGTACTCATGCGGGTGTTTGTTTGATCTGAAAACCCGGCATTGTACCGCACCTGCCGAGCTTATCCTTGCGGTAAAACTTCCGTGTCGTCCGGGATGCCGCACATGCGGTTGGCGGGCACGGCAATGTCAATCAATTTCGGTTTAGGCAGGTTGAGGTTGTTCATGATATGGATGAACTCCTCGCGGCTCTTGCCGGCCAGGCGCGGGTTGGTGCTGCGCTCCTGGCCAATGTTGCTCACTCGCCTGCCGTTGTAATCGTGCCCCGGATACACCAGCGTCTCGTCAGGCAGGGTGAACAGGCGCTGGGTGATGCCGTCGTATTGCGCCCCGGCGTCGCCGCCCTGGAAATCGGTGCGGCCGCAGCCGTTGATCAGCAGCGCGTCGCCGGTAAACAGACGGTCGCCGACCAGGAACGAGGTGCTGCCCGGTGTGTGGCCGGGGGTGCCGATGACCTGGATGGTGTACTTACCGAATGCCAGGGTGTCGCTATGCTGCAATTGCATATCGGCGCACACCGCGCCGCATTGCGCGTTGACGCCGGTGCGGGTGCCAGTGCGCTGGCGCAGCAGGCCGCTGCCGGTGACGTGGTCGGCGTGGACATGAGTTTCCAGCGAATATTTCAACGTGCAGCTTTGTTGCTGCAGCAAAGCCAGGTAGGACTCGATGTGTGTTGCCACCGGGTCGATGAAAATCGCCTCCCGACTATCTTCATCGGCCAGGAAGTAGGTGTAAGTAGATGATTCCTCGTCGAAAAGCTGCTTGAAAAGCATGGTGCGATTCTCAGTGAATGGCGAAATGTTAAAATATACTAACACATAATATATAAATATGTATAATGACGATCAATGAGTCATTGCCGGACGGAAATCATTCATATGAGTAACACGCAAAACATTGATCTGGACGCGCTGCAAGCATCCGCGGCACACGCCTGCAGCTTGATGAAAGTGATGGCGAACGCCGATCGCCTGATGCTGCTGTGCCAGATTTCCCGCGGTGAAAAATCGGTGGGGGAACTGGAGGAACTGGCCGGCGTCCGCCAGCCTACGTTATCGCAGCAATTGACCGTGCTCCGTGAAGAAGGCCTGGTGTCCACGCGGCGCGACGGCAAGAAAATCTATTACAGCATTGCCAGCCAGGCGGCGCTGGCGGTCATGCAGGTGTTATATCAGGAGTTCTGCGGAAATGTTGAGCAACCTACTTAAAAAACTAAGGGGAATGACCATGACGAGCTTGAAAACGGAGCAACTGTCAGCGGATTTTTCTTGTACAACACAGATTTCGGTGGCGGACATTGCGCAAATTGCGGCGCAAGGCTTCAAAACCATCGTCAACAATCGGCCAGACGGCGAGGGCGGCGCAGGGCAGCCGACCAGCGCGCAATTGCAGGCGGAGGCTGAAAAACATGGCATCGTCTATATCCACATCCCGGTTGTGCCGGGCGGCATCACGGCGGAACATGTGGCGTTGCTCCGGCAACGCCTGGAAACCGCGCCCAAGCCCGTGCTGGGCTTCTGCAAAAGCGGGCGGCGCGCCAGCAGCCTTTACCAGATGGCTTTTGGTGGTTAAAAACATGACCAACTTTCGTTCTGTGTTCGGCACGTTACGCGTCGCAACGCTGCTGCTGGTTGCGCTGGCGCTGCCGGTAGCGGCGGCGGAAACAGTACTGAAAACCGCGCCGGTCAGGCAAGTCACGTCCGGCGGTATGTATACCGCCGAAGGCGTGGTGGAGTCGGTCAAAACCACACAAGTGGCGGCTGAAATGCAAGGCAGCATCACCACGCTCACGGTCAAGGCGGGGGATGTGGTCAAGGCCGGGCAAGTGCTGGCGCGCATCGATACGCGTGTGGCCAACCAGCAGGCCATCAGCAGCCGGGCGCAAGCGGCAGCGGCGGATGCGCAGTTGTTTGCCGCCCGCCAGGCTTTCGAGCGCAAGAAACGCCTGTTCGAGAAGCAGTACATCAGCCAGGCTGCGCTGGAGCAGGCCGAAGCCGAATACAAGACCGCCGAGGCGCAGACGCGCGCGCAACAGGCCGAAATTTCCATCGCCAACGTCAAGACCGGGCTGCATACGGTGCAGGCGCCGTATAGCGGCGTGGTGGCGGAAGTGACCGCCGAACTGGGTGACATGGCCATGCCGGGCAAGCCGCTGCTGGTGCTGTACGACCCGAGGATGATGCGCGTATTGGCCAGCGTGCCGCAAGACCGCCTGTCGCGGCTGGACGCCAAGGCCGCCCTGCAAGTTGAAATCCCCGGTAGTTCCAAGCCAGCCTTCACCGTGCCTGCCCGCAACATGACCGTGCTGCCGGTGGCGGATGTGGTGAGCCACCAGGTGCCGGTGCGGGTGAACCTGCCGGACGGCTTGCAGGGACTGGCACCGGGTATGTTCGCCAGGATCGGGCTGGCGCTGGGGGATGCTGCTGAAAGCGCCCGCTTGCTGGTGCCGGCATCCGCGGTGATGCGGCGCGGCGAACTGGCGCTGGTGTACGTGGTGGTTGATGCCAGGCCGCAGTTGCGGCAGGTGAAACTCGGCAAGCCGCAAGGTGATGCCATCGAAATCCTGTCCGGTGTGGAAGCGGGCGAACGGGTGGCGCTTGATCCGCTTGCCGCTGCCGGCAAGTCACGGAGATAACCGGCATGACTGCGCCGCATCGTCCAGAACAGCCAGGCACGCCGGAGCACATCGGTATTTCCGGGAAAATCGCCTGGCATTTCCAGGCGACACAGATCACGCCGCTGCTGGCGATCCTGGCGATGCTGCTCGGGTTGTTTGCCGTGCTGGTCACGCCGCGCGAGGAAGAGCCGCAGATTGATGTGACCATGGCCAATGTGCTGATCCCGTTCCCCGGCGCGCTGGTCAAGGACGTGGAGCAGATGGTGGCGGTGCCCGCCGAGCAGGTGCTGGCGCAGATGTCGGGCGTGGAACATGTGACTTCGGTATCGAATGCCGGCATGGCGGTGATTACGGTGCAGTTCGAAGTGGGCGTGCCGCGCACCCAGGCGCTGGTGGAGTTGTACAACACCATCCAGTCCAACCGCGACTGGCTGCCGCGTAACCTGGGGGTGGGCGAGCCTGTGGTCAAACCCAAGGGCATCGACGATGTCCCCATCCTGACCGCCACGCTGTATGCGAAAAACCCGCAGCAGGGCGCCGTCGACCTGGAGCGCGTCGCCCACACGCTGGAAGCGGAAATCAAGCATGTGCCCGGCACGCGGGAAGTGACCACCCTGGGCGGCCCGGGGCGGGCCATCAACGTGCTGCTGGACCCGGCGCGGATGGCGGCGGCCAAGGTGACCGTGGCCGGCCTGCGCGACGTGTTGCGCAGCGCCAACGACGGCGCGCCGCTGGGGGATACGGTGCGGGCCAACCGCACCATTGCGCTGGAAGCCGGGCGCTACCTGGCCAGCATCGAAGACGTGTCTGACCTGGTGGTGGGCATCCACGCCGGGCACCCGGTATTCCTGCGCGATGTCGCCACCATCCGCGACAGTGCGCCGCCGGCAACCCGCTACGTTTGGCATGGCGAAGGCGGGCAGGAATATCCGGCGGTCACCGTCGCGGTGACCAAGAAGCCGGGGCAGAATGCGGTGGATGTGTCCAATGGCGTCATCCGCCAGATCGAGCAATTGCAGAACGTGCTGATTCCCGCCGATGTCGGGCTGCAAATCACGCGCAACTACGGCGATACCGCCAATGAAAAAGCGCAGAAACTCATCAAGAAACTGATTTTCGCCACCGCCGCTGTGGTGGCGCTGGTATTCCTGGCGCTGGGCCGGCGCGAAGCCGCAATTGTCGGCATCGCCGTGGTGCTGACCCTGGCGGCCACCCTGTTCGCTTCGTGGGCGTGGGGGTTCACGCTCAACCGCGTGTCGCTGTTCGCCCTGATTTTTTCCATCGGCATCCTGGTGGATGACGCCATTGTTGTGGTGGAAAACATTCACCGCCACATGCAGCTGAAGCCGGGCGCGCCGCTGAAGGAGATCATCCCGCAGGCGGTGGACGAAGTGGGCGGCCCGACCATCCTCGCCACCTTGACCGTGATCGCCGCATTGCTGCCGATGGCGTTTGTCAGCGGGTTGATGGGGCCGTACATGAGCCCTATCCCCATCAACGCCAGCATGGGCATGCTGATCTCGCTGGCGGTGGCGTTCAGCGTGACGCCCTGGTTGTGCCACCGCTGGCTGAAAGCGGCGCAGCACAGCGATGCGATGAGCGGGCGCATCGCGCCGGTGGTCCAGCGCATCTTCGCCCCTTTGCTCGATAGCGCCCGCGGCGGACGCAACCGGCGCAAGCTGTGGCTGGCTGTGGCCGGGCTGATCGCGGTTTCGCTGCTGCTGCCCGCGACAAAGCTGGTCGTCATGAAAATGCTGCCGTTCGACAACAAATCCGAGTTCCAGGTGGTGGTGGACATGCCTGCCGGCACGCCGCTGGAAAAAACCGCTGCCGTGTTGCACGAGATGTCGGCCTATCTCGCGACGGTGCCGGAAGTGACGCATTACCAGGCGTATGCCGGGCTTTCCGCGCCGATCAATTTCAACGGCCTGGTACGCCAGTACTATCTGCGTAGCGGCGGCGAGGTGGGCGACATCCAGGTCAACCTGGTGGACAAGCACCATCGTAGCGAGCAAAGCCACGCCATCGCCAACCGCGTGCGCCCGGTCTTGCAGCGGATCGCCGACCGCAGCGGCGCCAAGCTCAAGGTGGTGGAAGTCCCGCCCGGCCCGCCAGTGTTGTCGCCCATCGTGGCGGAAATCTACGGACCGGACCAGGCCGGGCGCGAGCAGGTTGCGCACCAGGTGCGCGCCGTGTTCGCAGCCACTGCTGATACGGTGGATGTGGACGAAAGCGCCATTGCCGCGGCGCCCAAGCAGGAGTGGGTGATCGACCGGCGCAAGGCGGCGCTGATGGGTATTTCGCAGGAAGCCATTGTCGACACGCTGCGCACCGGCCTCTCCGGCGAGGACGTGACTTACCTGCACGACGCCAGCAAATATCCCGCCAGTGTGCAGTTGCGCCTGCCGCAGGATAAACAGGCCGATGCCGAAGCGCTGCTGTCGCTTGCGGTGAGCGCCGCCAGCGGCAAACTGGTGCCGATCCGCGAACTGGTGAGCAAGCAGGACACGCTGCGCGAGCAGCCGATCTACCACAAGGACCTGCTGCCGGTGAATTACGTGGTCGGCAACCTGGGCGGGCATCTGGACAGCCCGCTGTACGGCTTGTTTGCCATGCGTTCCGCCATTTTTGACCTGAAGGCGCCAGACGGCGGAAAGCTGGAAGAATACTTCATCCGCCAGCCGGGGCAGGCGCAACAGCATTTCGCCCTGAAGTGGGACGGCGAGTGGCAGGTCACTTACGAAACCTTCCGCGACATGGGCGCCGCCTACGCCGTGGGGCTGATCCTGATTTACCTGCTGGTGGTGGCGCAGTTCGGTTCTTACCTGACCCCGCTCATCATCATGGCGCCGATTCCGCTCACCATCATCGGCGTCATGCCGGGGCACGCCTTGCTGGGCGCGCAATTTACCGCCACCTCCATGATCGGCATGATCGCGCTGGCCGGCATCATCGTGCGCAACTCCATCCTGCTGGTGGATTTCATCCAGCTGGAAACGGCGCAGGGCAAGCCGCTGCGCGAGGCCGTGCTCAACTCCGCCCTGGCGCGTACCCAACCGATCCTGCTGACCGCGCTGTCGGCCATGCTGGGCGCGCTGTTTATCCTGGACGACCCGATTTTCAACGGGCTGGCCATTTCGCTGATCTTCGGCATCCTGGTATCCACCCTGCTGACGCTGGTGGTGATCCCGCTGCTGTATTACACGGCTTACCGCAATCAACCTTCAAAAGGAGAAACCCCATGACTTCGTGGCAACTGGTACGCGTGATCGCCGGTATTTTTATCCTGCTGTCATTGGCGCTGGGCGTGCAAGGCAGCCCCTTGTTCGTGAACGCCAACTGGCTGTGGTTCACCGCTTTTGTCGGGGCCAACCTGCTGCAAAGCGGAATCACCCGCTGGTGCCTGATGGAAACCCTGCTGCGCAAGCTCGGCATGCGCGCTGCATAAAGCTCGCCGCCGCTCGCAAAGCGAGGCAGTTTTTTTAAAGTCCGTCACCGCGGGCATATGACTGGAGGAAAAACAGAATGGCACACATCGTAATTCTCGGGGCAGGGATCGGCGGCATGCCCACCGCATACGAACTGAAGGAAAAACTGGGCGGGGCGCACAAAATCACCGTGGTCAACGCGGTGGATTATTTCCAGTTTGTACCGTCCAACCCCTGGCTGGCCGTGGGCTGGCGCAAACGGGATGACATCGCCTTCCCGATCCGGCCTTGCCTGGAGAAAAAAGGTATCCAGTTCGTTGCCCAGCCGGTGGTGAAAATAGACGCGGAGCAGAATGCGCTGCACCTGGGCGACGGCTCGCAGCTTGGCTATGATTTCCTGGTGATTGCCACCGGTCCGCGGCTGGCGTTTGAAGAAGTGCCCGGCGCCGGCCCAGGCGGGCATACCCATTCCATTTGCAGTGTGGATCATGCCCAGCAGGCGGAAGAGGCTTACCGCGCCTTCCTGCAGGACCCCGGCCCGGTGATTATCGGCGCGATGCCGGGCGCCAGTTGTTTCGGCCCGGCCTATGAGTTTGCCTTTATCATGAACCGCGACCTGCGCAAGCGCCGGCAGCGCCACAAGGTGCCGATGACCTACGTCACCAGCGAGCCCTATATCGGCCACCTGGGCCTGGGCGGCGTGGGTGATTCCAAGGGCGTGCTGGAATCCGAGTTCCGCAACAACGACATCAAGTGGATCACCAATGCCAAGGTGACCAAGGTGGAAGACGGCAAGATGTATGTCACCGAACTGGACATGCAGGGCAATGTGTACAAGGAGCACGAACTGCCGTTCAAATATTCCATGATGCTGCCCGCATTCAAGGGCATCGACCCGGTGGCCGCCGTGGAAGGGCTGTGCAACCCGCGCGGGTTTGTACTGGTGGACGAATACCAGCGCAGCAAGAAATACCGCAACATTTTCGCCGCCGGTGTCTGTATCGCCATCCCGCCGGTGGAAGCCACCCCGGTGCCTACCGGTGCGCCGAAGACCGGCTACATGATCGAATCCATGGTGACCGCCATTGTGCACAATATCGCCGCCGATCTCGCCGGCCAGCCAGCTGATACCAAAGGCACGTGGAACGCCATCTGCCTGGCCGACATGGGCAATACCGGCGCGGTGTTCGTGGCGCTGCCGCAACTGCCGCCGCGCAACTTCAACTGGTTCAAGAAAGGCAAATGGGTGCACCTGGCGAAAATCGCCTTCGAGAAATATTTCATCTACAAGATGAAAAAAGGCACCTCGGAACCCATCTATGAAAAATACGTGCTGAAGCTGCTGGGCATCGAGCGGCTGGATCAATGACCGGACGGAGCGATCGCGCAGCTTAAGTATGGAACCGCATACCACCAGCCTGCTGCTTGGCGCCTTTGTCGGCCTGCTGCTGGCGCTGACCGGTGCCGGCGGCGGCGTTGTTGCCGTGCCGCTGCTGGTGTTTTTCCTGCAGCTGACAATCGCCGAGGCGTCCCCTATCGGCCTGCTGGCGGTGATGCTGGCAGCGGGTGTCGGCGCTGCACTGGGGCTGCGCGCGGGTATCGTGCGCTACAAGGCGGCGGGATTGCTGGCAGGCTGTGGCCTGGTGCTGACGCCGCTGGGTATCTGGCTGGGGCTGTACCTGCCCAACGCGCTGCTGACGGTGGTATTTGCTGCGGTGCTGGCATTTGTTGCGCTGCGCATGTGGCAGCGGGCAAGCCGCGAAGTGGATGCCCTGGGCTGGGTGGACGATAGGCCGCCCCCGCCCTGCCAGCTGGACACTTTGCGCGGCAAGCTGCGCTGGACCGCACCCTGCGCCCGCGCCATCATGGTGGCGGGTGCCGGCGCCGGATTCCTTTCCGGCTTGCTGGGGGTGGGCGGCGGGTTTGTGATTGTCCCGGCACTGCGCGGGTTCACCGATCTCGACATCAAATCCATTGTCGCCACATCGCTGGCGGCAATTGCGCTAGTATCTGCCGGTGGGGTGATGCTGGCGGCCGCGCACGGCCTGGTGCACTGGGAACATGCCTGGCCGTTTGCCGGCGGCGCCGCCAGCGGGATGCTGCTCGGCAGGGTGGTGGCCCAACGCCTTGCGGGCGCCCATGTGCAACGGGCATTTGCCATATTTGCCCTGCTGGTTGCCGTTGGATTGGTGGTTAAACTGGTTTTATAACGAGAGGAGCAAGCCATGAAAGTCAACGTCGGCGGTATTGATCGTATATTGCGTATCCTGGTAGGCATCGTGCTGATAACCCTGACCGTGCGGGGCACCATCGGTGCCTGGGGCTGGATCGGCGTGGTGGCGCTGGCAACCGGGCTGTTCCGCTTCTGCCCGGCGTACACCGTGCTGGGCGTCAAAACCTGCAAAACCGAATAATTCCATTTCCAATTCAAAATTGACTGTGTTGGCTGCGCCTTGCCGTGCTACTCGCACTGTCTTCGGCTTGCCGCCGTGTCAATTTTGATTGAGAAATGGAATGCGGTTATTTCTGTGCCAGCCGCCACAATGAGGTGACTTCCGCCGCGCGCGCCGCGTGCAGCGGGTCGCCGGCGTCGGCGGTCTTGGGATGGTCGGGCCGGGTGTCCAGCCGTTCCACCACCTTCAGCCCGCCGGCGTCGATCCAGGCCAGCAGCTGCTCGCGCGTGCGCAAGCCTAGGTGTTCGGCCAGGTCGGAGAGGATCAGCCAGCCTTCGCCGTTGGCTTCCAGATGCGCTGCCAGGCCGTGCAAAAACGTCCGCAGCATGCAGCTTTCCGGGTCGTATACCGCGTGTTCCAGCGGCGAACTGGGCCGTGCCGGAATCCACGGCGGGTTGCACACCACCAGCGGCGCTGTGCCCGGCGGAAACATGTTTTCCTGCAATACCGCGACCTGCTTGCCGTAACCCAGCCGCGCCAGGTTTTCGCGGGCGCAGGTCAGCGCCCGGCTGTCCTGGTCGGTCGCCACAATGTGTTTGACGCCGCGCTTGGCCAGCACGGCGGCCAGCACGCCGGTGCCGGTGCCGATGTCGAATGCCAGTTCCGTGGATGGCAGCGGCGCGTCCGCCACCAGCGCCACATACTCGCCGCGCACCGGCGAAAACACGCCGTAATGCGGGTGGATACGGTCTTCCAGGAACGGAATCTCCACGCCTTTCTTGCGCCATTCATGGGCGCCGATCAGCCCCAGCAATTCGCGTAGCGATGTGACATACGGTGTT
Source organism: uncultured Methylophilaceae bacterium (assembly GCA_964511385.1). Classification (GTDB taxonomy): domain Bacteria; phylum Pseudomonadota; class Gammaproteobacteria; order Burkholderiales; family Methylophilaceae; genus CAILHX01. The sequence continues at coordinate 558,169 of CAZEFE010000001.1, forward strand.
TTGCGCTCGCCGTAGGCTTCAACGCAGGCGGCAAAAACATCCGGCGCGCGCCGCAACGGGATGACGTGGTCGGCGTCGAACGGCAGCAGCAGCATCGCCAGCGTGCGGGCGCGCTGCGACTGCGCCAGGCGGTACAGGTTGAATGCCTCTTTCGGCGTTGCCGGTTTGGCCTTGCTGCGCGCGGCGCTGTTGTCGATGCGCCGCGACATGGCTTGCAGCAACTGCCGGGCGTTCTGGAAATCGCCGCGCCACAGGATCGCCGTGCCCTCGCACGCCAGCCGGTAAGCCGCATCCGCCTTCATGGTGTCGTCGGCAACCACCACGCGCTTGGGCGGGTGTGCGCCGCTCTCTGATTGCCAATGGGCGGATCGCTCTTTGCCGGCTTCAGTCCAGTGGATCAGGGGCGGTGTGTTCATGGGGGATTCTCTGGGATTGGGCCAACACGCGTCGGCAAAGGCGGATTGTACTCTCCTGCAACGCTCAGGGCTCGCGGCGGGAAAACGGCAGGCGCGCATTCCCGCTGCCCTGCGCCCAGGCGTACACCAGGGCAACAGCGGCCAGCATCGGCACAAAGCCCCAGTTCTGGTTGAGCGGCGGCGCCAGCAGCGGGGTGAAGGAGTAAATCGCGTCATACACCGCGTGCAGCGCAATCACGGCGGTCATGCTGCCGGAGCGCAGGTAAATCAGGCCGATGATCACGCTGGCCAGGAAGATTTCGCCGAACGTCCACAGCGAGGGCTCCCACACCCCCACGTGCCACAGCGTGAACACCGTGCTGGTCACCAGCACCGCCTTCAGCGCGCCGAAGCGCTCGGCCAGCAGGTTCTGCATAATGCCGCGGAACAGGAATTCTTCCTTGACCGCCACCGGGATGCTGGTGACCGCAAACATGACGGCCACCGACTGCTTCAGCCCGTATGTGCCCACCAGCACCGGGATGCTCAGGAATAGCAGCAGCGCCAGCAGCAGTGCGGGGGCGGCGAGGCTGGCCGGGTCGGGCTTGCGCGACAGGATCACCGGCTTCAGCAGCCACCAGTAGAGCCCGGCGGTGGCGATGCGCATCGCGGTACGGATGGATTCCGCCTCGATGGAAGTCCACTGCAAATAATGCAGCACCACCCGCGTCGCCACGACAAAGGCGATTTCGGCAAAAGCGACAATAACCAGGCGGCGGGTGAGGTTCATGCGGCCAACTCCTTGGCAATGACGGGCGGCAGGGTTTGCGGCGACTTGATGCGCAGTTGCTTGTTCACGTTGTAACGGCCAAACACCACGGTGATGTCGCTGGTGGAAACACCGAACTCCTTCGCCAGGAACTTGACCATGTGGTCGGTCGCCTTGCCGCCCACCGGCGCCGCCGTGACGCTGATCTTGAGTTGCTTGCCCTTGGCCTTGCCGATGGCGTCCTGCTTGGCGCTGGGGGTGCCGAGCACGTTGAGCACCAGGGTGTCGCCGTCCCAGCCGCAAAACGAGGAGATTTCCGTGCCCTTGCCGGTGGCTTTGCCTTCGCCCTTGGCCTTGGATTTCTTGACTGCCATATTGAAAATGCCGGCAGCTTAAAGGCTGCGGCCGTTAAACGGCCTGACCTTCAGCGGTGCCAGGTCCACCCCGTCCAGGCTGCGGGCGTTGACCATGACCATCTCGGCGCCGGACGGGGTTGTGCCTTCCGAATAGGTGGCGCACCCGCAGTGGGGGCAGAAGCGATGCTTGATCCGCTGCTTGTTGAAGGTATAGGTGCCCAGGTCGGCCTCGGGGGTGAGCAGGCGAAAATGTTCGCGGGGGACCGGCCAGTGCAGCGAACCGCGCTTGCTGCAAATGGAGCAATTGCATGCCGTGAGTTGGTTCAAGTCGCCCTCGGCTTCGAAGGCGATACGTCCGCAATGGCAGCTACCCTTGTAAAGCATGACCTGTTTCCTTTCGATTGATCAGAGCGGGATTACGGGAATACACATGTCTCGCAATCGAATACGCCGGTTCCCGGATTGTACGACGAACCCTTTGGATAATGCTCAAAGCTGGGCCGCGACTTCTACCCTACCGGGCTTTCATGCAATGGTGTCTGACCCCATTTATTTACGTCATTCCACCGCTATGTAATGGCGGTGGAATATGACGAAAACTGGGCGAGGGCGGCGCAGTTGGAGGGAGTTGGTTTTGGAGAATGATTACGCGTGGGCAACAAGTTGCCCACCCTACCGGGCTGATCCCATTACCTCATTACCTGTTAAGCATTGCCTGACCTTGGGCCGCGCCCCAATACAGCCTCTAGCCTTACTTGAAGACGTTTTGCTAATTCTTCAGGCGTTTGCCAATCAATACAATTGAATTGCCTAATATCAAAATGTAAGTCAGACATATCACTTTTCCTGCAAGTCCAAAATACTGGAATCCCAATACCAAGGGCATACCCCGCTTCAAAGTAAACACCGCTGCGATGGCCAGTAAAGTCGGCAACGACAAATTTTGACGAATTGATCTGCTTAATTATTTCATCATCTATTCGATTAATATGCTCGATCTGATCCATCCGGATTGGGTCATAACCCGCGCCAAGAATCCCGACTTGGAATCCATCAGAATATGTTCCGTTAAGATCTGGATGAAAGGACATTGCCACAAATCCGTTTGCCGATGTTGTGCGCCTTCCCTTCAATTCATCAAGCCTGATATAGCCTCCTGGAAGGATTTCGCAGTCACCTCCAATAGTTCTTGCTTCAGCAAGACCTTGATCTCGAAGTGTGCCTAGTAAGTAATTTACGTCTTCTGCTGTCGAGGAGTATGTTGCAGCTAAAAACCTCGGTTCATTGATATTGAACATATCACCGAGCCCTTTAAGGCCTACTACTGCTTCGTCAAGTAGTGCGTTTGCTCGCTCTAGGACTGAAGGGAGAGGGGTTGCCAAAATCTTTTTTAGGTTTTCTGAGGTAATCATGGGAACAGAACCTAGTCGATTTTGATTCCTTACCCAGCCAGACAACAACGCCCTACGGTCTCTGCCTAGACCCTGCCGCATCATAGAGCTCGCCGTTCCTGATAGTTTGAATTCACCACAGCGCGGACAGTTTTGATGGATTCCATCAAAGCCACCAGATGGAAGCGTTGTTGCCATCTGGTCGACGCAGACCTCACATTGATCTTTGTCTTCATCAGGCGACATGAATGTGCTCCTTTGCCTAACTAATAAGTAACCATCCTAAATCATCACACAAAACGGGCGTGAAGTTTTTCATATCTCTCGAAAATTCATCAAGTTAACGAGAAATAGGGGGCTCGTTCCGCAAGGCAATATTACCTGGCCACTCCTGCTGTTTCACGAAACAGCCTGCTTCAACTGCTCCAGGATCGCCGGGTTGTCCAGCGTCGAAATGTCCGCGGTGATTTCCTCGCCCTTGGCCAGTGTACGCAGCAGGCGGCGCATGATCTTGCCGGAGCGGGTTTTGGGTAGATTGTCGCCAAACCTGATTTCGTCCGGCTTGGCGATGGGGCCGATTTCGTGGCCGACCCAGTCGCGCAGTTGGGCGACGATTTTTTTCGCGTCTTCGCCTTCCGGGCGGGTGCCTTTGAGCACGACGTAGGCGACGATGGCTTCACCCTTGATGTCGTGCGGCTTGCCGACCACGGCGGCTTCGGCCACCAGGGGGTTGGCGACCAGCGCCGACTCGATTTCCATGGTGCCCAGCCGGTGCCCGGAGACGTTGAGCACGTCGTCGATGCGGCCCATGATGGTGAAATAGCCGGTGCTGGCGTCGCGCACGGCGCCGTCGCCGGCCAGGTAGAGCCTGCCGCCCAGGTCTTCGGGGAAATAGCTTTTCTTGTAGCGTTCCGGGTCGCCCCAGATGGTGCGGATCATCGCCGGCCAGGGTTTTTTGATGACCAGCAGGCCGCCGTTGCCCCACGGCTGTTCGTGTCCGGTTTCATCCACCACGGCGGCCTGGATGCCGGGCAGCGGCAGGGTGCAGGAGCCGGGAACCAAGGGGGTAATGGGCAGCGGGGAGATGACGTGGCCGCCGGTTTCGGTTTGCCAGAAGGTATCCATCACCGGGCAGCGGCCGCCGCCCACTTCCTCGTAATACCACACCCAGGCTTGCGGGTTGATCGGCTCGCCGACAGTGCCCAGCAGGCGCAGGCTGGAGAGGTCGAAATTTTTCGGGTGCGTTGCCGGGTTGAGTTCCGAAGCCTTGATCAGCGAGCGGATCGCCGTGGGCGCGGTGTAAAAAATGCTGACCTTGTGCTTTTGCACCATCTGCCAGAAGCGCCCGGCATCGGGGTAGGTGGGTATGCCTTCGAACACCACCTGGGTGGCGCCGATGGCCAGCGGGCCGTAGGCGACGTAAGTGTGGCCGGTGATCCAGCCCACGTCGGCGGTGCACCAGAAAATGTCGCCGCCCTTGATATCGAACACCCAGCGCATGGTGTTCATCGCGTGCAGCAGGTAGCCGGCGGAGGAGTGCTGCACGCCTTTGGGCTTGCCCGTCGATCCCGAAGTGTAGAGCAGGAACAGCGGGTGCTCGGCGCCCACCATCACCGGCTCGCAGGTGTCGGCCTGGCCGTTGACCAGGTCGCTCCACCAGATGTCGCGGGCATTCCAGGCGACATCCATGCCGGTGCGCTTGAGCACCACGACTTTTTCCACGGTTTCGCAGCCGGGCATGGTCAGCGCTTCATCCACCGCGGATTTGAGCGGCATGGTGCGGCCGCCGCGAAACTGGCCGTCGGCAGTGATGACGGCGCGCGCGCCGGCGTCGTGGATGCGCTCCTGCAGGCTCTTGGAGGAAAAGCCGCCGAACACCACGGAATGGGTCAGCCCCAGCCGGGCGCAGGCTTGCATCGCAACAATGGCTTCGATGCCCATCGGCAGGTAGATCACCACGCGGTCGCCGATATTGAGCTTGAGCGTTTTCAGGCCGTTGGCAAACTGGCAGACGCGGTGGTACAGCGCCTGGTAGCTGACGTGGGTCACACTGCCGTCATCCGCCTCGAAAATGATGGCGGTTTTGTCGGGCTGGGTGGCCAGGTGCTTGTCCAGGCAGTTCCAGGAAACATTCAGTTCGCCATCGTCGAACCAGCGGTAGAACGGCGCGTTGGATTCATCCAGCGTGCGGGTGAACGGCTTGTGCCACACCAGCAGTTCGCGCGCCAGCTTGGCCCAGAAGCCGGTGTAGTCCTGCTCGGCCTCAGCGCACAGGGCCCGGTAGGCTTCCATGCTGGAAATCGTGGCCTGCTGCGCGACCTCGGCGCCGGGTTCAAAAACGCGATGTTCGTGCGACACTGACTCAATGGAACTCATCTTCTCTCCTTAACGCTGCCTCATTTTTAACTGCTGCTGGTTATTCTGCCAGCTTTCTCCACGTGGTTGTGACCGTGTCCGGGTTGAGCGACACGCTCTGGATGCCGGCATTGACCAGCCACTGCGCAAAGTCCGGGTGGTCGGACGGCCCCTGGCCGCAGATGCCGACGTACTTGCCCAGGCGGTTGCAGGTGTCGATCGCCATGGTGAGCAGTTTCTGCACCGCCGGGTTGCGCTCGTCGAAAGCGTCGGCCACCAGCGACGAATCGCGGTCCACGCCCAGCGTGAGTTGCGTGAGGTCGTTGGAGCCGATGGAAAAGCCGTCGAAATATTGCAAGAACTCTTCCGCCAGCAAGGCGTTGGAAGGAATCTCGCACATCATGATCAGGCGCAATCCGTGTTCGCCGCGCTTCAGGCCATAGGTTGCCAGTTGTTCGACTACCGCCTGGGCTTCGTGCAGGGTGCGCACGAACGGCACCATCAGTTCCACATTGGTGTAGCCCAGTTGCTCGCGCACCAGTTTCATGGCGCGGCATTCCAGCGCGAAACAGGCGCGGAAATCGGGCGCCACGTAGCGCCCCGCGCCGCGGAAGCCGAGCATGGGGTTTTCCTCGATCGGCTCGTACAGCTCGCCGCCGATCAGCTTGCGGTACTCGTTGGACTTGAAGTCCGACAGGCGCACGATCACCGGCTTGGGCCAGAACGCGGCGGCGATGGTGCTGACGCCTTCCGCCAGCTTCTGCACGTAGAATTCCTGCGGGTTAGCGTAGCCGTAGGCGCGTTTGGCGACCTCGCTTTTCAGCGGCTCGATCAGGCGCTCGAACTGCAAAATCGCTTTCGGATGCACGCCGATCATGTTGTTGATGACGAACTCCATACGCGCCAGGCCCACGCCGTCATTCGGAATCTGCGAGAAATCGAACGCCAGTTCCGGGTTGCCGACGTTCATCATGATCTTCACCGGCGGGTGGGGCAGCGCGGCATCGTCCTGCACGGTGATTTCATAGTCCAGCTTGCCTTCGTACACCGTGCCGGTGTCGCCCTCGGCGCAGCAGGCGGTGACGAGATGGCCTTCCTCCAGCCGGTCGGTGGCGTCGCCGCAGCCGACAATGGCGGGGATGCCCAGTTCGCGCGCAATAATCGCGGCGTGGCAGGTGCGCCCGCCGCGGTTGGTGATGATGGCGGCGGCCTTTTTCATCACCGGCTCCCAGTTGGGGTCGGTCATGTCGGTCACCAGGATGTCGCCGGCCTGCACGCGTTCCATCTCGTGGGAGCTCTTGACCAGCCGCACCGTGCCGACGCCAATTTTCTGGCCGATGGCGCGGCCGGTGGTGAGCGCGGTGCCGGTGCCCAGCAATTTGAATTTTTCCACGCCGCCGGTCTTGGCCTGCTGCGACTTCACCGTTTCCGGGCGGGCCTGCAGGATGTACAGCTTGCCGTCCAGGCCGTCGCGCCCCCATTCGATATCCATCGGACGGGCATAGTGCTTTTCGATAATCATCGCGTACTGGGCGAGTTCGAGCACCTCGGCATCGTTCAGCGCGAACTGGCGGCGTTCGGTTTCGCTGGTTTCCACGGTCTTGGTGGAGCGCCCCGCCGCCGTGGCGTCGGTGAACAGCATTTTGATCAGCTTGGAGCCGAGGTTGCGGCGCACGATGGCGGGCTTGCCCGCCGCCAGCATCGGCTTGTGCACGTAGAATTCGTCCGGGTTGACCGCCCCCTGTACCACGGTCTCGCCCAAGCCGTGGGAAGCGGTGATAAACACCACGTCGTTGAAGCCGGATTCGGTATCCATGGTGAACATCACGCCGGCGGCGCCGATGTCGCTGCGCACCATGCGCTGCACGCCGGCCGACAGCGCCACGGTGGAGTGGATGAAGCCCTTGTGCACGCGGTAGGCAATGGCGCGATCGTTGTACAGCGAGGCAAATACTTCTTTCACCGCATGCAGGATGTTATCCAGGCCGTGGATGTTGAGGAAGCTTTCCTGCTGCCCGGCAAACGAGGCGTCGGGCAGGTCTTCCGCGGTGGCGGAGGAGCGCACGGCAAACGCGCCGTCGCCCGCGCTGGTAATCCTGGCGTAGTGTTCGGCAATGGCATCGTGCAGTTCGGGCTGCAGCGGCGCTTCGACGATCCACTGGCGGATCTGCTTGCCGGTGCTGGCCAGGGCCACCACGTTTTCGATATCCAGTGTGCCGAGTGCCGCCGCAATGCGGGTATCCAGGCCGTTCAGGCGCAGGAAATCGCGGTAGGCGGCAGCCGTGGTGGCAAAGCCGCCGGGCACGCGCACGCCGGCCGCCGACAGGTGCTGGATCATTTCGCCGAGCGAGGCATTTTTGCCGCCAACGAGCTCGACATCGCCCATGCCCAACTGTTCAAACGGAATGACGTACTGCTGCTGCATGATGACTTTCTCCATGTGTGAAACTTTTAATAAACCGTTGCCGTAAGGCCAGCCAAAACAGGCACCGAGGCTAATCAGGCCGGTTTGATTTGACTACTCAATTGTTTTAATGCAAATTATTGAAGATATTTATACACCGCCAACACAATGACCCAGAACTCCCAGTATTACTACAAGAAAAACCGGCTGAAACAACTGCGGGCATTCCAGGAAGTGGTGCGAACCGGTAGTGTAACGCAAGCGGCCGAAGCATTGTTTCTCAGCCAGCCATCGGTCACGCTGCAACTGCAGGCGCTGGAGCGCGAACTGGGCGTGATGCTGTTCGAGCGGCGCGGCACCAGCATGAAAATGACGCCGCAGGGCGAGGTGCTTTATCAAATAGCCCAGCCGCTGGTGGAAGGCATCGACAAGCTGGACGAAACTTTTGCCGCCGCCTTCGGCCATATCGATTCCGGCCAGGTCACCATCGGCGCGGGGGAATCCACCATCCTCTACATCATGCCGGAGCCGGTGCAGCGCTTTACCACAGCCTATCCCAACATCCGCCTGAAAATCCAGAACGTCACCGGGCGCGACGGCCTGCGCATGCTGCGCGCGGATGAGATCGATTTCGCCATCGGTTCCATGATCGAAGTCATGGACGACATCACCTACGAACCGGTGGTGACTTACGACCCGATCCTGATCACGCCGCTGGACCACCCGCTGGCGGGAAAAAAGGAAGTCACGCTGGCCGACATCAGCCCGTACGGCCTGATCCTGCCGCCGCGCCATCTTTCCACCTGGCGCATCGTGGATTACGCCTTCAAGCAGCAAGGGCTGGAATACAAAGTAACGCTGGAAGCCGGCGGCTGGGAAGTGATCAAGAAATACGTGGAACTGGGGATGGGCATTTCCATCGTCACCGACATCTGCCTGACCGGGCAGGAAAAAGTCGCCAGGATTCCGCTGGGTAATTATTTTCCGCGCCGCAGCTACGGCATCGTGCAGCGCAAGGGCAAATACATCTCGCCGCAGGCGCAGCGCTTTATCGAGATCACCCGGCAGGTGTATGCGGAGAAGGCATAACCGGGCCACCCGTCTTTTGTAGGAGCCCGACTTGTCGGGCGATTCCGAGGTTTGCTATCGCCCGATCAATCGGGCTCCTACAGCCCAGGCGGAATAAATCGGCGTATTCCTAATCCTTGCGGATGCCGGTTTCCTGCAGCACCGCGGTGGCGATTTCCTCGATCGAGCGGCGGCTGGAATCCAGCCAACGGATGCCTTCGTTGTGCATCATTTCCTCGGCCAGCCGGATTTCGTATTTGCAGTTTTCCAGCGAGGCGTATTTGCTGTCCGGGCGGCGCTCCTGGCGGATGCTGTGCAGGCGTTCCGGGGCGATGGTCAAGCCGAACAGCTTGCTGCGGTGCAGCGCCAGCGTGCCGGGCAGGGCCATGCGGTCGAAATCTTCCGGGATCAGCGGGTAATTGGCGGCCTTGATGCCAAACTGCATTGCCAGGTACAGGCTGGTGGGGGTCTTGCCGCAACGTGATACGCCCACCAGGATGATGTCGGCCTCTTTCAGGCTGGCATCGTTCAGGCCATCGTCATGCACCAGGGTGAAATTGATGGCTTCCACCCGTTCGCGGTAATCCTTGTTGGTCACGGCACGCGCCATGCCCACGGCCTGCGCCGGTTCCTGCCCCAGTTCCAGCGCCAGCGGGCTGACGAAAGTGCCGAACAGGTCCAGGCACAACGCGCCGCATTCTTCAAAAATCTTGCGCACTTCACTGTTCACCAGCGTCATGATCAGGATGGCGCGCACGCCTTCCTCCGCTTGCGTGGCGAGGATGCGCGCGACCGCCTGGTGGGCTTTTTCCGGGGTGTCGGTGAACGGCAGGCGCACCGGGTGGAAATGGTAGTTGCCGAAGTGGGCCAGCAGGCTGTGGCCCATGGTCTCGGCGGTAATGCCGGTGCCATCGGAAATGAAGAAGACGCTGCGATTGAGTATCATATGGTCATGATACCACTGCCCGAACTCTCCGAAATCCTCACCAACCCTGCGGTTGTTGCCGATGGCCAGTTGATCGCCCGCGCCTGCGACCTCAGCCCGTTTTTCCTGCGCACCCTGCAAGCGGACGCGACGCTGCTGGAGCCCCTGCTGCAAGGTCTGCACCGGCCCTACAGCCGCGATGAAATGCTGGCCGGCCTGGCTGACGCGGGCGATGAAGACGCCTTGAAACGCAGCCTGCGCCGGTTGCGCAAACACGTCATGCTGCGCCTGATTGCGCGCGACCTGAACGGCCTGGCGGATTTGCCCGAAGTGGTGGAAACCTGCACCGTGCTGGCCGAGGTGGCGGTGGATGCCGCGGTGGAAAAGCTGGATACCTGGCAGCAGCAGACATACGGCGTGCCGATAGGCGAGGGCGGTGCCCGGCAGCGGCTGATCGTGATCGGCATGGGCAAGCTGGGCGGGCGCGAATTAAACGTGTCGTCGGATATCGACCTGATTTTTGCCTACGCCGAAGACGGCGAAACCAACGGCGCCAAATCGATCAGCAACCGCGATTATTTCACCCGCCTGGGCAAAAAACTGATCGCAGCGATTGGCGAACTAACGGCCGACGGCTTTGTGTTCCGCGTCGATATGCGGCTGCGGCCGGATGGCGATTCCGGGCCGCTGGTGTCGAGCTTTGCCGCGCTGGAGGAGTATTACCAGATGCAGGGCCGCGAATGGGAGCGCTATGCCTGGATCAAGGGCCGCGCCATTTGCGGCGATGCGGGCGAGATCAAGGCATTGCAGGATCTGCTGCGGCCGTTCGTGTTCCGCAAATACCTGGACTTCGGCGCGTTTGCCTCGATGCGCGACCTTAAGGCGCAGATCAAGCGCGAAGTCGCGCGCCGCGACATGCACGACAACATCAAGCTGGGGCCGGGCGGCATCCGCGAAATCGAATTTTCCGCCCAGGTGTTCCAACTGATACGCGGCGGACAGCAGCGCGAGTTGCAGATTCGCGCCACGCAGCCGGTACTGCAACTGCTGGCGGACAAAGGGCTGGTGCCGGCGGAAACCGTGGCTGCGCTGCAACAGGCGTATGTGTTTTTGCGCAACCTGGAACATCGGCTGCAATACCTGCAAGATGCGCAGACGCAGCAACTGCCGGAAGACGAAGACAACCGCCGCCGCATCGCGCTGGGCATGGGCTTCGCCGATTGGGCCGGTTTTGTGGCCGAACTCGACCGGCACCGCAGCCGCGTCGAGCAGCATTTCAACGAAGTGTTTGAAGACCAGTCGTCACCCGGGCAAGCCCACGCCTACGCCGGGCTGTGGAACAACATCGCGGAAGAACAAGCCGAGGCCGGAATCCTGCAGCAGTTGGAGGAAATCGGTTTCTCCCCCGCCGACCAGGTGCTGAATGCCTTGCGCGCCATCCAGCGCAGCAGCAAATACCAGCAGTTGTCGCCGACCAGCCGGCAGCGATTCGATGGCTTGATACCCAAGCTGATTGAAAGTGCCGCTACGGTGCGTTACCCCAATCTGGCGTTGTGCCGCACCCTGGACTTCCTGGAAGTGATTGCCCGGCGCACCACGTACCTGGCCTTGCTGGAGGAATATCCCCAGGCGCTGGGCATGGTGTGCAAACTGTGCGCGGCCAGCCCGTGGCTGGCGCAATACCTGACGCAGCACCCGGTGCTGCTGGATGAGCTGCTGGACACCCGCGTGCTGTATGCCGCGCCCGATTTTGCCGCGCTGAAAAACGACCTGGAACGCCGGCTGCAAGCCTGTGGCGACGATGTGGAAGCCAAGCTGGATACGTTGCGCCAGTTCAAGCATGCGCAAAGTTTCCGCTTTGCCGCGCAGGATGTGACTGGCGGCCTGGCACTGGAAACGCTGTCGGACCACCTCAGCGCGCTGGCCGACATCATCCTGGATGCGGTGCTTCGCCACGCCTGGGCCGGGTTGCGCAACCGCCACCGCGAGCAGCCGCTGTTTGCCATCATCGGCTACGGCAAGCTGGGCGGCAAGGAGTTGGGCTACGCTTCCGACCTCGACATTATTTTCCTCTACGACGACGATGCGCCGGAAGCCGGCGAAATCTACGCCCGCTTCGGCCAGCGCATCAACCACTGGCTCAACAGCCTGACCTCGGCCGGCTTGCTGTACGAAACCGACCTGCGGCTGCGCCCGGACGGCGCCAGCGGCCTGCTGGTGAGCAGCGTGCAGGCGTTTGCCGAATACCAGCAGCACAAGGCCTGGCTGTGGGAACACCAAGCGATTACCCGCGCCCGCTGCTGCGCCGGGGATGCCGCCGTGGGCGCCGCGTTCGAGCGCATCCGCCACGACATCATCTGCCGCCCGCGCGACATGGCCGACCTGCGCAATGAAGTGGTTGCCATGCGCCAGAAAATGCTGGACGGCCACTCCAACACCACCGAGTTGTTCGACCTCAAGCATGACCGTGGCGGCATTGTGGACGTGGAATTCATGGTGCAGATGCTGGTGCTCGGCCATGCCGGCCAGCACGAGGCGCTGGCGCGCAACGTCGGCAATATCGCCCTGCTGCGGCAGGCGGGCGAGCTGGGGCTGGTGCCCGAGGCGCTGGCGCAAGCGGTTGCCGATGCCTACCGCAAATTCCGGCGCTACCAGCACAGCCTGCGCCTGCAGGGCGAAAGCCGCACCCGGCTGGAGCATGACGTGCTGAAACAAGAAATCGCCAGCGTGCAGGCGCTGTGGGCTTTGCTGATGAACAAGTAGTGGTCTGGAAGATCGGAGATTCGCTTGAAATATGAATTATTATGATTAAAATGATCACATTAACTATTGTTGACAGGGCGTACCCATGAAAACCATGACTGCACGAGATGCGAAGACACACTTTGGCGAGCTTTTGGATGCCATGCAACGCGAGCCGGTTCTTGTAACCAAAAACAATCGCCCTGTAGGCATCATGATTTCGATTGATGATGCTGCGGCGACGCTGATCCCGGAAATGTTCATGGAAAAAGAGGCCGGTTACGACGAGTGGTTTCAGGCCAAAGTGAGCCGTACCATGGAATCGGTTAAGTCAGGAAAAAGCAGCACTTCCGGTCATGATGAAGTCATGGATCGTGTATGGCAAAAAATCCAAGCAAAAGCAGGTTCAGTATCTGCATAGTGACCTGGTATGTTCAAAATCTGTTGGTCGGAAGAGGCCGAACAAGACCTGGAAAACATCCTGCTCTATTACCTCGAACAGGTGGGAATGCGAGTGGCTGAATCGGTTTACGGTCGAATCAGGAATCAGGTGGGGGCGCTCGAAAAATTTCCTGAGCGCTCTCGCGCAGGCCGGGTGAGTGGAACCCGGGAATATGTGATAAGCCAGTTGCCCTATATTGCCGTTATTGAAGTTGCCAAAGATGCCGTGATTGTCTTGAACATTATTCATACGGCTAAAAAATACCCGCCGGACACTGTGGCCTTGCCCAAGGAGTAACTCGCCAGCGTGCAGGCGCTGTGGGCTTTGCTGATGGCATAGTGGCCTGCCGGCGGCTGCGCGCACCCGACACCGAAAGGAAATGACGATGAAAATTGATTCAGAAGATTTCCGGGTAAAAGAAGGCGAAAAGGTCAACCTCAAGAAATGGCCGACACTGGTGAAACCGTTTTACCAGTCAAGAGAACATTACCAGGAACTGCTGCGCGAGCAGGTGGCGAAGCTGAGCGACCTGCAACAATTGCTCTATGCCTCCAACCGCTATGCCGTGCTGCTGATATTCCAGGCCATGGATGCCGCCGGCAAGGATGGCGCCATCAAGCACGTCATGTCCGGCATCAACCCGCAAGGCTGCCAGGTCTACAGCTTCAAGCACCCCAGCGCGACGGAACTGGAGCACGATTTTCTGTGGCGTACCACCCAGTTTTTACCGGAACGCGGCCAGATCGGCATTTTCAACCGCAGTTATTACGAGGAAGTGCTGATCGTCCGCGTGCATCCCGAAATACTCCAGGCGCAGAACCTGCCGGAACACCTGCTGGACGAAAAAACCTTGTGGCAGCAGCGCTACCAATCCATCAACGGGCTGGAAAACCACCTGCACCATAACGGCGGGCGCATTATCAAATTCTTCCTGCATATTTCACAGGAAGAACAGCGCAAGCGCTTTCTCGCCCGCATCGACGAACCGGAAAAAAACTGGAAATTCAGCCTGGCCGATATTGAAGAACGGAAGTTCTGGAAAGAATACATGCAAGCTTACGAGGCATGCCTGAGCGAAACAAGTACGGAATATGCGCCCTGGTACGCGGTACCCGCCGACGACAAGGAAAACGCCCGGCTGATTATTTCCAGAATTATTCTCGATACGCTCCAGGCGCTGGATATGCATTATCCGGTGGCTGACGCGGAGCGCCAGCGGGAACTCCAGTTGATCCGCCAGCGGCTGATGGAAGAGGGCGCTGGCGGCAATTGAGGCCGGCCAAGTATTGGCCTGGACTGCGCCGGGAACGGCTTGCTACAGATGGTCCAGCGGGCTGGCTACCCCGTGCCCGCCCTTGTTCAGCACATGGGTGTAAATCATGGTGGTGGAAACATCGGCATGGCCCAGCAACTCTTGCACGGTGCGGATGTCGTAACCGCCTTCCAGCAGGTGGGTGGCGAACGAGTGACGGAAAGTGTGTGGCGTGGCGGGTTTGACCAACCCCGCCTTGCGTACCGCCTGTTTCACCGCGCGCTGCACGGCCTGGTCTTGCACATGGTGCCGCCGCACCTCACCAGAGCGAGGGTCTGTGGAAAGGTTGGCCGAGGGGAACACGTACTGCCAACCCCATTCGTGCGCGGCATTGGGGTATTTGCGCTCCAAAGCGTTGGGTAGATACACCGCCCCATACCCCGCCTGCAAATCTTGCTCGTGCAGCGCCTTTACCCGCACCAGGTGCGCTTGCAATGTTGGCGCCAGCACCTGCGGCAGCATCGTCACACGATCCTTGAAACCCTTGCCATCACGGATCAAAATTTCCTTGCGCGAAAAATCCACATCCTTCACCCGCAGACGCAACGCTTCGAGTATGCGTAAACCGGCGCCATACAACAGGCTGGCCACCAGCCAGTTGGTGCCCTCCAACTGCACCAGCACCTGATGTACTTCTTCCCGCGTCAGCACCACTGGCAGGCGCTTGGGTGCTTTGGCTTGCTCCACGTTGTCCAGCCACGGCAACTCCAGTTCCAGTACCTGCTTATACAAAAACAGCAACGCACTCTTGGCCTGGTTTTGCGTAGAGGCCGATACCTTGCCGGCCACCGCCAGATGGGTAAGAAACTGCTCGACTTCAGCTGCCCCCAGATCGCGCGGGTGCTGCTTGTCAAAATGCAAAATAAATCGTTTAATCCAATCCACATAAGCCTGCTCGGTGCGAATGCTGTAATGTTTAAGGCGAATTTTCCCGCGCACCTGATCGAGTAGTTTTGGGGCGGGTGATTCTGTAGTATCTTGCGTCATGATCAGCCTTGATATTCCATACTGGAGTTGTTGATGACTACCATACAAGCCATAGAAGAAGCGGTTAAGCAGCTACCTGCTCAAGAGCTGGTGGAGTTTCGTCGCTGGTTTGCAAAATTTGATGAAGCTGCCTGGGATGCCCAAATAGAAGCCGATGCCGCCGCAGGCAAGCTGGATGCCTTGGCCGCCGAAGCCGTGGCCGAATATAAAAGCGGCAAAGCTCGTGAGCTTTGAAACATTACGCGTCCTCAAGTTTTTGGCGGTGCTTTGACATGCTGCCTGCCAACGTTAAGCAGCTTGCGCGTGAACACTATGCGCTGCTCAAACAAAACCCCTCCCACCCGTCATTGCAATTCAAACATGTCAAGAACGGCGCCTTCCGTAGCGTTCGCATCAGCCTGGGTTATCGCGCCCTTGGCGTGCCCGTTGACCAAGGGATACAGTGGTTCTGGATTGGCAGTCACGCTGATTATGACAAGTTGATTGGTTGACGTAATTTTAAGAAGTTATAGGATATACTAAATTATCATAACTGGATGAAACTATTATGATAGTTTTTTTTATAAATTTTATGGCCAGCTAATTGATGCAATATCTTACGTCAATTAGGATGTCCATTTAACGTTGGGCCTCACAATAGGACTCCTCATCACATGGACGTCAAGATTGTCGTATTCCCCGAAACAAGAGTTGCTGCCATTGAGCATCATGGGTCGCCGGCGCTCGAATACGATACCGCACGTAAGCTCATCGCTTGGAAGATTGAGCACCGCCTTCTGGATCAATTGAGATACAGAAGCTATGGCGTTCATTACACGGATCCGCGCACTACGCCAGCCTCCCAGCACCGCGTTGACTTCTGCCTGTCCATCGAGGACGAGGTTGGCCCCAATCCTTACGGCATTTTGACCAAGGTAATCCCAAGCCGACGTTGCGCTTTCGCGCGCGATGTCGGTTCTCGCTCGAACAACAAGGCCGCTGTCCATCTCTGTGAGACATGGTTGCCCCAGAGTGGCGAGTTACCCGGAGATTTCCCAATCTTCTTTCACTACGTCAACGTGGGTCCGAACGTGCGCGAAGAAGAAATGATCACTGATGTTTACTTGCCGTTGAAGTGATCCGCATGCAATCCCAATACAAGTGCGGCCCAACCCATCATTCCACCGGACCTGCGCGAAAAGCCGCGCAGGCCGGTGAATTCAGACGTTAGATGCACTAAGCACATAATTGCTCACAGCCAAACTATCAGGTCAAGTCT
>CAZEFE010000002.1:0-2169 GCA_964511385.1 uncultured Methylophilaceae bacterium
TCAGCGCCGGCGCCAACGCCATCACGCTGACCCAGGCCGGCAACGACTTCACCGGCGCTGTCACGCTCACCAACAGCGGCGCCAACAACGTCGCCCTGAACGACACCAACGCCATTAATCTAGGCGCAATTACCGCCGGTGGAGCAGTGACTGTCACTGCGGGAGGCGCCATTACCACGAGTGGCAACATTGCATCCGGCAACAACGGCAATATCAACCTGAGCAATACAGCGGGTGGTATCACCATTAGCAATACAGTGACAGCGAATGGTTCTGGCAATGTTGTGCTGAACGCCAACGGCTTGTTGACCGTGAATAATGTAGTTTCGAGTACCAGCGGCAACCTCACCCTCACGGGCGGTACCGGTGTTGCGCATGCTGCGGCTGGCGATCTTTCTACTGGCGGGGCAGGTACCATCAACGTCACCGCCACCACAGGCGACATCACCATGGCGGATGGTGCGGTTTACACCTCCGGCGGAGGTACGGTGACATTGACGGCTGCCAACAATGTGGCGCTTGGACAGATTGCCAACCCGACCGGATTGGTGAACGTGACGGCGACGGCAGGGGCAATTACCGACAATACTGCGGCTGCGGCTGAAGGAACCGGCAACGAAAATATAGCCGGCACTACACTCACCTTGAATGCCGCCACTGGCATAGGCACCAACACCGCGGCAGGCGACATTGATACGGTTTCTACCACACTCGTGGCCAGCACCGGTACGGGCGGAGTGTTTATTGCCGAAACCAACGGATTGGATCTAGGTGCAATCAGCAGTGTCACCGGCGGCGATATCGTGATCACGGCGGGTGGCTCATTGACGACCAGTGGCAACCTGAGCACGGCGAATAACGGCAATATCAGCCTGACCACGACTTCTGGCGCGATCACTATCAGCAACACGCTGACGGCAAATGGCAGCGGTGATGTGACGCTAAACGCCAATGGCCTGCTGACTGTTAACAACGTGATTTCCAGCACCACGGGCGACCTGAGCCTGACGGGTGGCACGGGCGTCACGCATAGTGCAGCGGGTGACCTCACCACCAGCGGAGTCGGTACCATTGGCGTTACTGCCACGGCAAACGACATCACCATGGCGGATGGCACGGTTTACGCGACAGGTAGCGGCAATGTGAACCTGGCTGCGGGCACCAATGTTGTGCTGGGCCAAATCAACACAACCAGTAGCGCGATCAGCGTAACTGCAACGGCAGGGGCCATTTCTGACACAACCGCCGCCGAAACCGCCAACCTCACCACTTCTGGCACGGCTACATTGGTGGCTGAAGCAGGTATTGGCTCGGCCAACGACATTAATACGGACATTGGTACGCTGAGTGCTACCAACACGGGAGCCGGCGGCACTATCGATATCCTGGAAGCCAATGGGTTGACAGTGGCCGCATTGAAACAAAGCGGGACTTCAGCAGGCACGGTGCAGCTGATCAGCTCCACCGGCAACATCGGGTTGAACAATGGCTCCGTTGCCAGCAATGCAGGCACCATCACCCTGACGGCACTGACTGGCAACATCAATGATGCGGATGGTGGCTCGGTGACCAGCATTACCGGGGCAGGCCATGCAACGCTGACTGCTGCTACCGGTATAGGCTCGGCAGAAGCGATCGACACCAGCCTCGCAACGCTGGAAGCCACCAACACCACCAGCGGCAAGATCAAGATCAAGGAAGCGAACAACCTGACCATTAACGGTACCGGCTTACAGACGCTGGCAGGCAATGGCGACATTGAGCTTGAAGCCGGCGGCAGCCTTACCGTTAACAGTGTTGTGACCGCACATGGCACCGGTGGCATTGATTTGGAGTCGGATACGCTAGTGACCGTAAATGCTGCAGTGAGCACAACCAGTGGTGACATCGTCCTGGTGGGCGGCACCGGCGTGACCCACACCGCAGCGGGCGACCTGACCACTGGCGGCGCAGGCACCATCAGCGTGAGCGCCACGCTCAACGACATCACCATGGCCGACGGCGCGGTTTACACAGCAGGCAGTGGTAACGTCACCCTGACGGCAGCCAACAACGTAGCCCTTGGTGAAATCACCACCACCAGCAGCGCGATCAACGTCACGGCGACGGCAGGAGCCATTACCGACAACACCGCGGCAGAAACCGCCAACCTCACCACCACCGGCACCG
>CAZEFE010000002.1:2269-262494 GCA_964511385.1 uncultured Methylophilaceae bacterium
TCAACAGCGCCGGCTTGCTGACGGCCAATGCTGTCATCAGCAGCACCAGCGGCAACCTCACCCTCACCGGCGGCACGGGTGTAACCCACACCGCGGCAGGTGATTTGACCACTGGCGGCGCAGGCACCATCAGCGTGACCGCCACGGCCAACGACATCACCATGGCCGATGGCGCGGTTTACACGGCAGGCAGCGGTAACGTCACCCTGACGGCAGCCAACAACGTAGCTCTTGGTGAAATCACCACCACCAGCAGCGCGATCAACGTCACGGCGACGGCAGGGGCCATTACCGACAACACCGCGGCAGAAACCGCCAACCTCACCACCACCGGCACCGCCACGCTGGCAGCAGCGACCGGCATCGGCTCTGCCGGCGGAGCCGATGACATCGACACCACGCTGGGTACGTTGGTAGCCACCAACAACACCAGCGGCAACATCAACGTCCAGGAAACCAGCGGCCTCATCATCGGCGGCACCGGCGTACGCACCCTGGGTGGCAACGGCAACATCAACATCGACGTGACCGCCGGCACGCTGGACGTCAACAGCGTAGTCACGGCGCACGGCAGCGGCAACGCGGTGCTCAACAGCGCCGGCTTGCTGACGGCCAATGCTGTCATCAGCAGCACCAGCGGCAATATCAACCTGACGGCAACGGGACTGACCAACCTGTCAACGATTACGGGCCCGGGCAGCGTGACGATCGACGCGCTTACCGGCGTGCTGACCAATAGTGGCACCATCAGCAACGGCGGTGGGGCAAGTACGGTAACGCTGAAGGCGGATGGCATGGCTTTGACCGGAGCGATTACCGGCGGCAGCGGGGCAGTGAAACTGCTGGCATCCAGCGATAGCCGCGCGGTGAATATAGGCACTGCGGTTGGCGGCCTGGATCTGACCCAGGCTGAACTCAACACCGTCACCACCACAGGCGGGCTGGCGGTGGGCGGCTCAAGTACGCATACCGCTGCAGTGACAGTCGGTAGCGCCATCACTTCGCCAACCGGGGTGACCGGGGGCGGCTTTACGCTGACCAATGGTGGAGACGTGGCGGTTAACTCCAGTGTCACTTACAACGCTAACCATCTTACCGGCAACAACCTGACCGTTAATTCCGATAACGGCAACATTACGGATAACGGCTCCGGCATGCTGGATACCGCCGTGGCTGGGGCCGGCGATGTTGTGCTGGTAGCGAAGCATAACATTGGTGCGTTGGCCAACCCGATTCATATCGGTGGCAATGTGCACGCACTTTCTACCACTTCAACCGCAGCGGGCGATATCCATATCAGCAAGATTGGTGCGCTGGATATCGCCGGGGTGAACAACCCGGGTGGTTCGGTGAGTTACACGGCAACGGGGAATATTACCCAATCGGGAGCCATCAAGGTGGGCACGCTGACAGCCAAAACCCTGAATAACGCCGGGGCGAATATCGTCCTGGCGAATGCCGGCAATGATGTCGATTACCTGGACTTCCGCACGCGCGATGCGGCGGATGCAGCCAACGTACAAGGCCAGATGACGTTCTTTGACAGCGATGGTTACACCGTGCTTTATGCCGCTGGCGGCGGGATGAATTTCAGTTCCAACGACTTCATTAACATGAATGCCATACTCACCAACGGCAGTTCACCGCTGAACATCGATGCGGGCGACGGTGACCTGGTGTTGAGCACAACAGGCAATATTTCGATTAGCGGGCCAGGGAAAATCAAGGCAAAAAACATCACGCTTACGCTGGCCAACAACGTGGAGTTTTCTGGCGGCGATCCAGCCAATCCCAATAACCCAAGTTATAACCCCAACCAGAATAATGACCTGCTGGTAGAAGCCGCGAATAACATCAGCATCAATGCGGATAACTTCGCGGTTCGTGGTGGGGTGACAACTGGAAAGAGTGGACAGAGCCTGAAGAACGACGCCATCATCAAGGCCGGTGGTACCTTGAAAATTGAGACTGCGGGGGATTTCGAGGTGACCGGGGGCACTGTTGGTTTTGCACCGGGAGCTACCGACGCCACCGCGCAATCCAATGCCTTTATCACGGCAAACGTCCTTGACCTGAAAGTGGCTGGAGACATGCTGATAGCCGGCGGCACTGTGACCCATACTGGCGCGGGTAGCAATCCTACCGGCAATGCCAGCGCGATTATCCAGGCGGTTAACGGCAAAAAAGTTGAGATTGATGGCACGCTGACCATCAGGGGCGGTACGGTGGATGACGGCAATAAGAAATCCACCGCATTTGCCGTGCTGGATCCGATCAGCACCATGAATCTTAAGGTGGGCAAAAACTTGATCATGCAAGGTGGCAGCGGGCCGGGGGTGGTGTCGGCCAGTATTGTTAACTCGGGTGAAATTTTCCTGGATGTGGGCAGTGATCCGCTAACTCCGGCAACGGTGACGATTGGTGGGCAAACCTACCCGAAAGGGATTATCCTGATTGGCGGCAAAGGCTCCGGGCGGTTTGACTTCAACAACAACCCGTTGACGGAAAACGCCTACCCGATTACGTGGACGCTGCAAAACGGTGGCGCATTTACCATCGATACGATGGCACCGGCCGGAACTGGTGATGCGTATATCCAGTCGCTGGCGCCACGCGCGGTGGATTCATCCTTGTACGGCTATTTGATGTCCACTCTGGAACATGATCATGAGAGACATACTGTGGAGCCTGTGGACCAAGGCAACTATAAACGTGTGGAGGCCAAAACATCATGCAACTAACATCATATTCTGTTAATAAATTTATTCTACCCGGATTGCTGATCACCGCGCTGATGGCCGCACACACGGCATTTGCCGATGGGGTGGTGGCGGAGCTTTCCGGGACGATCTCGGCCAAGCGGGATGACGGGCGCCTGATCCTGTCACGTGGATCCAAGGTCCAGGAGGGGGATGTGGTCACGACCGAGAAGGATAGTTATGCCCAGATCCGCTTTTCCGATGGGGCGGTGATGACGCTGAAGCCCGGCACCTCCATTGCTATCAAGGAACACCGTTTTTCCGAGCAGGAACCGGAAAAGGACAGTTCTACGTTCAGCTTGCTCAAGGGTGGCTTACGCACGGTGAGCGGACTGATCGGTAAGCGTGGCAATCGCGATGCCTACAAGATGAACACGGCGACCGCAACGATTGGTATCCGCGGGACGGTGTTTGACGTGGATGATTGCGCCACGACGAGTTGTATCAAGGATCGCGAAGCGGCTGCAGATAACAAGAACAACGGTAGCAGCAAAAAAGCCGGGGGAGAAGAGGTGCTGGCACCCGCTGTATACGTGGGCGTGCGTGATGGCGAAGTCGTCGTGAAAAACGATGCTGGCGAACTTGTGCTGTCGGCTGGGCAGTTTGGCATTGCCCCGGCAACCAATGTGCTGCCAGCCATATTGCCAGGCAATCCCGGCCTGAGCCAGATTTCCAGCGTGGCTACTGAGTCCACGGTTAGGGGTGAAGGTTTCGAGATCCGGAATTGCAAGTGATTGCTGAGCGAGTATCCGGCTGGCGTGACCTTTCCGCCAGCCAGGAAGTTGCATGAGTTTATCAGTGATAGTGGCCATCGCCAGAAATGGGGTGATTGGCCTGGACAACACCCTGCCATGGCATTTGCCGGAAGACCTCAAGCGCTTCAAGGCGTTGACGATGGGACATCACATCATTATGGGCCGCAAAACCTATGAATCTCTGGGGCGGTTGCTGCCTGGGAGAACGACGGTGATTGTGACCAGAAATCCTGAATATCAGGTTGCCGGGGCAGTGGTTGCCCATTCTCTGGAGGCAGCTGTTCAGTTATGCGCAGGGGACACCGAGCCGTTCATGATCGGCGGAGCGCAACTCTATGCGGATGCGCTGGCGCTGGCGGACAAGTTGTATATCACCTGGATAGAGCGTGATTACCAGGGCGATGCCTATTTCCCGCAGTTTGACCAGACGCAATGGCAGGAGACAGGTCGACAGCCCGGGGTTGGTGCCGATGGCTTGCCGTATGCTTTTGTGGATTACGTCAGGAAACTCCGGGCCGGCTAGCGGGGCGTGTTTTTCCCGTGCCCTGACGTAATGTTACTGAATATTGTCGAGGGCAACGCAGTCCACATGGTAGACCGCCTTGCCATTCACCTCATTCTTTACCAGGCCATGAATGTCGGTTTCAAATCCAGGGAATTTCTCGTTGAATTCACGCGCAAACTGCAGGTAGCGCACGATCGTCTTGTTGAAGCGTTCGCCCGGAATCAGTAGCGGAATGCCGGGAGGGTAGGGCGTCAGCAATACCGCGGTGACACGGCCTTCCAGCGCATTGATTTCCACGCGCTCGATCTGTTTGTGCGCCATCCTGGCAAAGGCGTCGGCCGGCTTCATGGCGGGCACCATGTCCGACAAGTACATTTCCGTGGTCAGCCGCGCAACATCGTTGGCTTTGTAGACTTCGTGAATCTGCAGGCATAAATCCTTCAAGCCAACACGCTCATAACGCGGATGCTTGGCGACAAATTCCGGCAGCACCTTCCAGCACGGCTGGTTCTTGTCGTAGTCGTCCTTGAACTGCTGCAATGCAGCTACCATGGTGTTCCAGCGGCCCTTGGTAATGCCGATGGTGAACATGATGAAGAACGAGTAGAGGCCGGTTTTTTCCACGATTACGCCATGTTCGGCCAGGTATTTGGTGACAATGGCCGCAGGAATGCCGAATTCGTCGGAGAAGTCGCCGTCCACGTCCAGTCCTGGGGTAATGATGGTGGCCTTGATCGGGTCCAGCATGTTGAAGCCCTTGGCGACCTTACCGAAGCCGTGCCAACGGGCCTTGGTCTTGAGCATCCAGGCTTCGCGTTCTTCGATGCCTTCTTCCGACAGGTCGTCCGGTCCCCACACCTTGAACCACCAGTCGGCACCCCATTCCTCGTCCACCTTGCGCATGGCACGGCGGAAATCCAGCGCTTCGGCAATGGATTCTTCCACCAGCGCGGTGCCGCCGGGCGGCTCCATCATGGCGGCAGCCACGTCGCACGAGGCGATGATGGAATATTGCGGGCTGGTTGAGGTGTGCATCAGGTAGGCTTCGTTGAACACGTCGCGGTCCAGCTTGTGGTTCTCGGCATCCTGCACCAGGATCTGCGAGGCTTGGGAGAGGCCCGCCAGCATCTTGTGCGTGGACTGGGTGGAGAACACCATGGATTCCTTGCAGCGCGGCCGGTCGGCGCCGATGGCGTGATAATCGCCGTAGAAGTCATGGAAGGCCGCGTGCGGCAGCCATGCTTCGTCGAAATGCAGGGTGTCGATCTTGCCGTCCAGCATTTCCTTGATTTCCTCGACGTTGTAGATCACGCCGTCGTAGGTGGATTGGGTGATGGTGAGCACGCGCGGTTTGGCGTTTTTGTCCTTGGCAAACGGGTTGCGTTCGATCTTTTTCTGGATGTTCTCGAACTCGAATTCTTCTTTCGGGATCGGCCCGATGATGCCGAAATGGTTGCGGGTCGGCATCAAAAAGACTGGAATTGCGCCGGTCATGATGATGGAATGCAGCACGGACTTGTGGCAGTTGCGGTCCACCACCACGATGTCGTCCGGCGCCACGGTGGAGTGCCACACGATCTTGTTGGAAGTCGAGGTGCCGTTGGTGACGAAATACAGGTGGTCGCTGTGGAAAATACGCGCCGCGTTGCGTTCGGAAGCCGCCACCGGGCCGGTGTGGTCAAGCAGTTGGCCGAGTTCGTCCACGGCATTGCAGACATCGGCGCGCAACATGTTCTCGCCGAAGAACTGGTGGAACATCTGGCCCACAGGCGATTTCAGGAAGGCCACGCCGCCGGAGTGGCCGGGGCAATGCCAGGAATAGGAGCCGTCGGCGGCATAATGGGTGAGCGCGCGGAAGAACGGCGGCGGCAGCGAATCCAGATAGGTGCGGGCCTCGCGCACGATATAGCGCGCCACAAACTCGGGCGTGTCCTCGTTCATGTGGATGAAACCGTGGAGTTCGCGCAGCACGTCGTTGGGGATATGGCGTGAGGTACGGGTTTCGCCATGCAGGAAAATCGGGATTTCCTCGTTGCGATAGCGGATTTCCTCGACGAATTTGCGCAGGCTATCCAGCGCATGCTGGGAGCCTTCCATGAACTCTTCGTCGTCAATCGACAGGATAAACGCGGAAGCACGGCTCTGCTGCTGCGCAAACGAAGTCAGGTCGCCGTAACTGGTAACCCCCAGCACTTCGAAGCCTTCTTCCTCGATGGCTTTGGCCAGCACGCGGATGCCGAAGCCTGAGGTGTTTTCGGAGCGGAAGTCTTCATCAATGATGACAACGGGAAAGCGGAATTTCATGGGGACTCCCCAGTAAAAATAAGTGCGCGAAATTATTCGCCAGGTGGATATGGATTAACCAGGGCAGTGACCAGGTCGCGCAGAACTTCGCGGAACTGCTGCTCATCACAGCCCATCAGTACGGCATCTTCCAGCGCATCCTGGCACGTCTGGCGTATTTCTTCCAGATTTTCGCGCATGACCTTGTTTTTTTCCACGCAGGCGACAATCCCCCCTTTGGGGTCGCGCCAGACGATGTGATCGGTCAGGGATGGCTTGGCCATAGTGGGTTGCTCAGATTTTCGGCAGCGTTACGCCGTGCTGCCCCTGGTATTTCCCGCCACGGTCTTTGTACGAGGTTTCGCAGACATCGTCTTCATCTGCCTCGAAGAACAATACTTGTGCACAGCCTTCATTGGCGTAGATTTTGGCGGGTAGCGGCGTGGTGTTGCTGAATTCCAGCGTGACATAACCTTCCCATTCGGGCTCGAACGGGGTGACGTTCACAATGATGCCGCAGCGCGCATAGGTGGATTTGCCGAGGCACACGGTCAACACGTTGCGGGGAATGCGGAAATACTCCACGGTGCGCGCCAGCGCGAAAGAATTCGGCGGGATGATGCAGTAGTCGGCATCCACCTCAACAAACGAATTGGGGTCAAAATTCTTGGGGTCGACAATCGTGCTGTTGATATTGGTGAACAGTTTGAATTCGCTGGAGCAGCGAATGTCGTAACCGTAACTGGACGTGCCGTATGACACCAGCTTCTTGCCGTTGGCTTCCTTGACCTGGCCTGGCTCGAAGGGCTCGATCATGCCATGTTGTTCCGCCATGCGTCGTATCCACCGATCGGATTTAATGCTCATACCGTTACCCCAGAAAATGACTGCGTATTATACGACAAATAAAAACGGCACCTGAAGTCAGGTGCCGTTAATTCAAAACAGGAATTGCTTACTTCTTGGCTTTGCCTGCAGCTGCTGACGAGCCGCTCTCCACGATCTTGGCCTTGGCGCGCAGGTCGTTCACCAGCTTGTCAATTTGCTGCTTTTGCAAGACGCTGCGCAATTCGTCCTTGACGGTATCGAATGTGGGAGGCGGGGCGTCGCGCACGTCATCCAGTCGAATCACGTGCCAGCCGAACTGGGTCTGTACCGGCACCGAGGTATATGCGCCTTTGGATAGCTTGGTCACGGCGTCGCTCAATACACGACCCATGCGGCCCGGCGGCAGCCAGCCCAGATCGCCGCCTTTTTCCTTGGAGGCATCGATGGATTTTTCCCTGGCTAATTTGGCAAAATCAGCTTTCTTCCCAAGCTGCTCGATGACGTCTTTGGCTTCCTGCTCGGTTTTGAGCACGATGTGACTGGTGCGGTATTCCTTGTCGCCCCATTGCGCCTTGAATTTTTCGTATTCGGACTTCAGGGTGGCATCATCCACCGGGTTTTTTTTCAGGTAATCCTGAAAGTAAGTCTGGATCAATAGTTCGCGGGATTGGATTTCGCTGCGGATAACGTAGTCCGACTGCTTATCCAGTCCGGCTTTCTGCGCTTCCTGGAATACCACTTCGTTGGCGATCAGGCGGTTGAGGATCAGCGCCTTGGCGTTGTCGTCAATCTTCTGACCGCGTGCCGATGCTTCTTTCTGAATGTAATCAACCACCGATTGTTTGACTGGCTTGCCATTAACAGTGGCTGGATCAGCGGCGAAAGCGCTGGCGGTCGTGATGCTCAGCATCAGTACCAGAATATGAGAAAGCAAACGCATAAATTTTCCTTTAATGGTCAATGTTAAAACTGTCGTCCGGCGCTATGGCCTTGATGCTCAAGGCGTGCACACGGGAGGGAATCAGGTCGCCAACGGCTTCATATACCAAGCGGTGCCGAATTATCGTTGATTTTCCGCTGAAATGCGAACTTTCGATGGTGATGGAATAGTGTCCGCCACCGCCGCTTCCCGCATGTCCGGCATGTGCTGCGCTATTGTCCTGGATTTCCAGCCGGGTGGGAGACAATGCCGTCAATCGCTGGCGTAATGCATCTACGCTCATGGCAGCGTTTTGCGGAACGGTTTGACCGTGACTTGGCCGTACACGCCATTCACTGCAAACGGGTCAGCCTGTGCCCAGGCCTGGGCTTGTTCCAGCGATTCGAACTCCGCCACGATCAGGCTGCCGGAATACCCCGCCGGGCCTGGGTCGGCGCTGTCGATTGCCGGGAAAGGGCCGGCGAGTAATAAGCGGCCTTCGGCTTGTAACGCCTGCAGGCGCGCCAGGTGGGGCGGGCGGTTGGCCAGGCGCTGGTCCAGGCTGTTGGGAACGTCTTCGGCGATAATGGCGTAAAGCATGATCTAGGGCCTGTTCACATTAGTCTTTGTGGATAAAGCGGGAAAGGTAAAAGCTTTGGGCAACAATGAACAAAAACATCAGGCCGGTGGTGCCGAACAGCTTGAAATTCACCCAGGCTGAAGTGTCGAAGCGATAGGCGACATACAGGTTGAGCAGGCCCAGGACGGCGAAAAACACGGCCCAGGCGTGGTTCAGGGTGCGCCAGACCGGGTCGGGAAGCGTCACCTGCTCTTGCATGATGTTGCGGATGAAATTCTTATTCCAGAAGATTTCAGCAGAAAACAGGACTGCCGCAAACAGCCAGTAAAGTACGCTGGGCTTCCATTTGATGAAGGTTTCGTCGTGCAGCAGCAACGTTGCCCCGCCAAAGACCACGATGATGACGCCACTGGCGATCAGCATGCCGTCGACTTTTCCATGCCGGTATTTCACCCAGGCGATTTGCGCCAACGTGGCGACAATCGCGGCGACAGTGGCGGCATAGATGCCCAGCGACTTGAATACGATAAAAAACAGAATGACGGGAAACAGGTCGAACAGTAATTTCATGGGGGATTTGGTCTTGCCGTGGTTTCGGTCAGGTCGCCATTTTGCTATGATTCGCCTTGCTTCTCAAGCGTACCTTTCTCATGCCCCCCCATATTGACCTCCATTGCCACTCCACCGTATCCGATGGCCTGCTGACGCCATCAGATTTGGTGAGCCATGCCTTCAGCCAGGGGGTAGAGGTGCTGTCGCTGACCGATCATGACGATGTTGCCGGGCTGGCAGAAGCCTCCGCCAGGGCAAAGCAGTTGGGCATGCGGTTTGTGACCGGGGTGGAAATATCGGTGAGTTGGAACCGGCGTACCCTGCATGTGGTTGGCCTGAAAATTTCTCCCGATTACGAACCGCTGCTGACCGGGCTGGCGGGTATCCGTGCCAGCCGGCATACCCGTGCACAAGGCATGGCGGATTCCTTGAGCAAGATCGGTATCGGCGGCAGCCTGGACGGTGCCTACAAGTACACTCGACGCGACGGCATTATCAGCCGCACGCATTTTGCCCGCTTCCTGGTGGAAAAAGGGTATGCCAAGGACACCAGGAGCGTGTTCAAGAAATACCTGGTGAAAGGCAAACCGGGCTATTTCGAGCACCGGTGGGCCAGCCTGGAAGACGCCATGGGCTGGATTGCCGGTAGCGGTGGCATTGCGGTGCTGGCGCATCCGGGCCGTTATGATCTGGGGCGTACCAATATGCTCAAACTGCTGCACGAGTTTCGTGAACTGGGCGGTGCCGCGATTGAAGTGGTGACTGGCAGCCACACCAAAGACCAGTACCAGGAATTCGCCAAACTGGCGCACCAGTTCGATTTGCTGGCCTCCAAGGGCTCGGATTACCACGGGCCGGGGCATGCCTACATTGAAATGGGTCGGTTGCCGGACCTGCCATCCATTTGCAAGCCGGTGTGGCAGGGCTGGCCGGAAATGAGTCTGGATACCCCTTAAAGATGTCGCAATATTTTTCGATACATCCGCAGAATCCCCAGCCACGCCTGATCCATCAGGCGGTGGAAATTGTGCGCGGTGGCGGCGTGATCGCTTATCCCACCGACTCCTGCTACGCGCTGGGATGCCATCTGGGGGATAAGGCGGCGCAAGAGCGCATCCGCGCCATCCGTGGTGTGGACGAGCACCACCATTTCACGTTGGTATGCCGCAACCTGACTGAGATCGCCACCTATGCCAAGGTCAACAACAGCCAGTTCCGCCTGCTGAAAGCCAATACGCCGGGCAGTTACACATTTGTTCTGGAGGCGACCCGTGAACTGCCGCGTCGCTTGCAGCATCCCAAGCGCTCGACCATCGGGCTGCGTGTACCCGAGCACGCGGTGACACAAGCCTTGCTGCAGGAACTGGACGAGCCGTTGTTGAGCATGACGCTGACCTTGCCGGGTGACGATGAACCGCTCAACCAGGCTTGGGAAATCCGCGAGCGACTGGAGCATCAGGTCGATTTGGTGGTTGATGCCGGCGCCTGCAGCATGGAAATGACCACGGTGATTGATTTGACCTCGGATGCGCCCAGGTTGGTGCGTCAAGGAAAGGGCGATATTGCCCCATTTGGATTGGAGAACCCATGACCCTGTTTCAACTGCTGGACATGATGAGCGACCTGAGCGCAGTGCAGCGCGTGGTGATTTATGCGTTGCCGGTTATTTTTGCCATTACCGTGCATGAGGTGGCGCACGGCTACGCAGCCAAGCATTTTGGCGATATGACGGCCTATCAGCAAGGCCGCATCAGCCTGAATCCGGCACGCCACATCGACCCGGTCGGCACGCTGCTGATTCCGGTGATCACCTTGCTGGTGGGCGGCATCCTGTTTGGCTGGGCCAAACCGGTGCCGGTGAATTTTGGCCGTTTGCGCCATCCCAAGCGCGACATGCTGTGGGTGGCGGCGGCTGGCCCGGGCGCCAATCTGTTCATGGCCGTGCTGTGGGCGCTGGCAATCAAGTTTTCTCCCGCATTGCCGGAGTTCGGCGCCATGCCGCTGGCATTCATGGGCGCGGCGGGGGTGTTCATTAACGTGGTGCTGATGGTGCTCAATCTGCTGCCGCTGCCGCCGCTGGACGGCGGGCGCATCGCGGTGAGCCTGTTGCCGCACAAGCTGGCATGGCAATTTGCCAAAATTGAGCCATATGGCTTTATCATTCTGCTTGTACTCATGTTCACTCATGTATTGGGCGCTGTACTGTGGCCTGTTATTTCAGTGGTCATGCAACTGATTTCAACCATAATCTAAAAAACTCTAGGACTTTCATCATCATGGCGGTTGATCGCGTTTTATCGGGCATGCGCCCTACGGGGAATCTGCATCTTGGGCATTACCACGGGGTGCTCAAGAACTGGCTCAAATTGCAGCACGAGCATGAATGCATGTTTTTTGTGGCGGACTGGCATGCCCTGACCACGCACTACGACACCCCGGAAATCATCGAGGAAAATGTCTGGGAAATGGTGATCGACTGGCTGGCTGCGGGCGTGGACCCGGCCAATGCCACCATTTTCATCCAGTCGCGCGTGCCGGAGCATGCCGAGCTGTTTACCCTGCTTTCGATGATGACCCCGCTGGGGTGGCTGGAGCGCGTGCCGACTTACAAGGACCAGCAGGAGAAGCTGTCCAGCAAGGATCTTTCCACCTATGGCTTCCTCGGCTATCCGCTGTTGATGAGTTCGGACATTCTGATCTACCGGGCCACCCAGGTGCCGGTGGGCGAGGACCAGATTCCCCACCTCGAATTCACGCGCGAAATCGCGCGCCGCTTCAACCACATGTATGGGCGCGAGCCGGGCTTCGAGGAAAAGGCCGAGGCCGCGATCAAGAAACTGGGCAACAGGAAGGGTGCGTTGTACGAGGAATTGCGCACACGCTACCAGGAAAGCGGCGACGATGAAGCTTTGCAATCGGCTCAGGCGCTGATAGAAGAGCAACAAGGTCTGAGCCTGGGCGACCGCGAACGCCTGTTGGGCTTTCTCGAAGGCGGCGGCAAGATCATCCTGGTCGAGCCGGAAGCCAAACTGACCCCCGCTTCCAGGATGCCGGGGCTGGACGGACAGAAAATGTCCAAGTCCTACAACAATGTCATTTCTCTGCGCGAGGAACCGGACGCCGTGGCCAGGAAAATCAAGACCATGCCCACCGATCCGGCGCGCATCCGCCGCACCGATCCGGGCGACCCGGCCAAGTGCCCGGTATGGCAGTTGCACGAGGTTTATTCCAGCGACAGCACCAAGGATTGGGTGAAAACCGGCTGCAAGGGTGCCAGTATCGGCTGCATCGAGTGCAAGCAGCCTGTGATCGAAGCGGTGCTGGCCGAGCTGAAACCCATCCAGGAACGCGCCGCGCAGTACGCGGAAGACCCGACGCTGGTGAAGAATATCGTGGCCGACGGCTGCGAAAAAGCCCGCAAGCTGGCACGCGAAACCATGCGTGAAGTACGTGAAGTCATGGGGCTCAGCTACTCGTGATCGAGTCGCCCATCAGTGCCCGCCTGCATGGGGAGCCACTGGCGGATTTGCCGCAGGATCTGTACATCCCGCCGGATGCGCTGGAAGTGTATCTGGAGGCGTTTGAAGGCCCGCTCGACCTGTTGTTGTACCTGATCCGCAAGCACAACCTGGATATTCTCGATATCCCGATGGCTGACCTGACGCGGCAGTACATGACGTACGTGGAAAAAATGCGGGCAGCCAAGCTGGAACTGGCGGCGGACTATTTGCTGATGTCCGCCATGCTGATCGAGATCAAGTCGCGCATGCTGCTGCCCAGGCCGGTGGAAATCGAGCAGGAAGAAGACCCGCGTGCCGAACTGGTGCGGCGCCTGCTGGAATATGAAGCGATGAAGCTGGCGGCGCAGAAGATAGATGCGCTGCCGCAGGTAGGGCGTGAGCTGTGGGTTGCCAAAGCCTGTTTTGAACGCACGCTACAGGAGGCGCAGCCGGGCGTGGAGATGGAAGATTTAATGGCGGCCTGGCGCAGCGTGCTGGAGCGCGCCAGGAATTACACGCATCACCGCATCAGCCGTGAACAACTGTCGGTGCGCGAGCATATGACGCTGATTTTACGGAAGCTGCAGGAGTCGCCGCTGCTGGAATTTAGCATGCTGTTTGAGGTGCAGGAAGGCGTGGCGAAAATGGTGGCGTATTTCCTGGCCTTGCTGGAACTGACGCGGGAAGGCATGGTGCGCATGATGCAGCAGGCGGCCTACGCGCCGATTCACATCCAGGCTAACGATGTGTTGAACTGAGCATGGAAGAACCCAACAACATCCAGCAGTTCAAGAACGTACTGGAAGCCGCGCTGCTCACCAGCGCCGAGCCGCTGACGCTGGATGACATGCTGCGCCTGTTTGACGGGCGCATGGAGCGTGCCACGCTACGCATGTTGCTGGACGAACTGCGTAGCGACTGGACGCCGCGCACTTTGCAACTGGTGCAGGTGGCCAGCGGCTGGCGCTTCCAGGCCAAAGCGGAGTACACCGAATTCCTGGCGCGGCTGGCGCCGGAAAAACCGCCGCGTTACTCGCGTGCAGTGATGGAAACGCTGGCGATCATTGCCTACAAGCAGCCGGTAACGCGCGGCGACATCGAAGAGATTCGCGGTGTGGCGGTGAACCAGAATATATTGCGCACGCTGGTGGAGCGCGGCTGGATCGATGTGGTCGGGCACCGGGATGTCCCCGGCCGGCCGGCGTTGCTGGCCACCACCAAGGCGTTCCTGGATGACCTTAACTTGCGGTCGTTGCAGGAATTGCCGCCCATCGAAAGTTTGCCGCAGCAGGAAATTGTGCTGGACGTTTAGTTGGATATTTGAGGAGCGCTTCTGAAAAGAAGCCAGAGATAAAGTTATGGTTCGTCCATCGAAACCTGTTCGTCCCACTACCCCGTCGCGTGCCGCGCCGGGCGAACCGCAACGCTTGCAGAAAGTGCTGGCATTATCCGGCCTCGGCTCGCGCCGCGATATGGAGGCGTTGATCGAATCCGGCCGGGTGACGGTGAACGGTGTGGTTGCGACCCCTGGCACCAGCGTCACCGGCAACGACGTGGTGCGCATAGACCACCGCCAGGTGCGGTTGCAGACCGAGCCGCAATTGCCTAGGGTGCTGCTGTACCACAAGCAGGAAGGCGAAATTGTCAGCCAGGACGACCCGGAAAAGCGCGCCAGCGTGTTCGACAAGTTGCCGCGCATCCGTGGCGCAAAATGGGTTTCCATCGGCCGGCTGGACATCAACACCAGCGGGCTGATGATCTTTACCACCTCCGGCGAACTGGCCAACCGCCTGATGCACCCGCGCTATGAAGTCGAGCGCGAATACGCGGTGCGGGTGATGGGCGAACTCAGCGACGAACAGATGCTGCTGCTGAAAAACGGCGTCGAACTGGAAGACGGCATTGCCA
This sequence comes from uncultured Methylophilaceae bacterium, assembly GCA_964511385.1. GTDB lineage: Bacteria > Pseudomonadota > Gammaproteobacteria > Burkholderiales > Methylophilaceae > CAILHX01. The sequence goes on from CAZEFE010000002.1 coordinate 16,859, forward strand.
ACTTCGACGTGATCCAGGATAAAGGCGGCGAAGGCGCCAACCACTGGTATCAGGTGGTTCTGCGCGAAGGCCGCAACCGCGAGGTGCGCCGCCTGTTCGAAGCCGTGCATTTGATGGTGAGCCGTTTGATGCGGGTGCGTTTCGGGCCGATCAGCCTGCCGTCGCGCCTGAAGCGCGGGCAGATGCTGGCGCTGCAGGACAAGGAGGTACGGCAGTTGCTGGAGTGGGCGGAACTGGAGGCGGCCAAGGCGCCGCAGCGCCAGATGACCGCCCGCGAGAAAGAGCAGGCGGGCCGCACGTTCAGGCCAAAATCCAAAACAATAGCGCCCAAATCCAGGCCCGAGGAAACCCCGCCCAAACCGAAGCGCAAACCCGGCTGGGCCAAGGCGCACAACCCCGCGACGCAGCAGCGGCGCAGCGACAGGAATAGAGGTCGAGGTTAAGAATCATCCACGGATAAACACAGATAAACACGAATGTGCTCGGTTTTATCTGCGTTCATCCGTGTTTATCCGTGGTTAATAAGGTTTTGAAATGTTTTCCGAAATTGTCACCATAGAATCCCTGGATCACGAAGGGCGCGGCGTCACCCATGTAGATGGCAAGGCCATTTTCATCGAAGGTGCACTGCCCGGCGAGTCCGTCACGTACTCCAGCTACCGCAGGAAACCTTCCTACGAATTCGCCAGGCTGGATCGGCTGGTCAAGGAGTCCTCCAGCCGGGTCAAGCCGCAATGTCCGCATTTCGGCAAGTGCGGCGGCTGCGCCATGCAACATTTCGACGCGACGGCGCAAGTGGCCGCCAAGCAGCGCATCCTGGAAGACGCGCTGTGGCATATCGGCAAGGTCAAGCCGGAATCCATGTTGCCGCCGATTTACGGCCCGAGCTGGGGCTACCGCCATAAAGCCAGGCTGCGCGCCCGGTATGTGGCAGGCAAGGGGCGGGTGCTGGTGGGTTTCGGCGAAAAAAGCTCCAGCTATGTGGCGGATATGGATAGCTGCGAAGTGCTGCCACCGGCAATTTCGGCGCTGATTGTGCCGTTGCAGGAACTGATAGGCCAGCTTTCGATTCGCGACCGGCTGCCGCAAATCGAAGTGGCGGTCGGCGAGCAGGTGGCGGTGTTGGTGCTGCGCGTGCTGGAGCCGCCCTCTGCCAATGATGAAACCCTGCTGCGCGCATTTGCCGACCTGCACCGGATACAGTTCTGGCTGCAACCCAAAGGCCCGGAAACCGCCACGCCGTTTCACCCGCTGGATGCCCCGGCACTCTCATATTCGCTGCCGGAATACGGCCTGACTTACCCGTTCATGCCGACCGAATTTACCCAGGTCAACCCGTACATCAACCGCGTGCTGATTCGCCGCGCCATGCGCCTGCTGGATGCGAAACCCGGCGAACAGATTGCCGATTTCTTCTGCGGCCTGGGCAACTTCACCCTGCCTATTGCCCGCAGCGGCGCGCAGGTGCTGGGGATGGAGGGTTCGGCGGCGCTGGTCAGGCGCGCACTGCAAGGCGCGGAACATAACGGCCTGCAAGCTGCCACCCGGTTCCAGGAAGCCAACCTGTTCGAGATGGATGCCGATAAACTGCGTCAGTTGGGACGCTGCGATAAATGGCTGGTAGACCCGCCGCGCGATGGCGCGATTGAGTTGCTGAAAGCGATTGAAGGCGATACTGCCCCCAACCGCATCGTCTACGTGTCATGCAATCCATCCACCCTGGCGCGCGATGCCGAAGTGCTGGTGCACGTCAAAGGCTACCGCATGGTCGCTGCCGGCGCAGTCAACATGTTTCCGCATACCGCGCATGTGGAATCCATAGCAGTGTTTGAAAAGGTTTAACGCTACAATCGTATCGGCAGCAAAACAGCTCAAAGAACCATTCAAAACGCTTAAGGAGATCAGCATGAAAAAACTGGGAGCAGAGTTTTTCGGTACGTTTTGGTTAGTGCTTGGCGGTTGCGGCAGTGCGGTGTTGGCTGCGGCTTTCCCTGAAGTAGGTATTGGCCTGGCGGGGGTATCGCTGGCATTTGGCCTGACGGTACTGACCATGGCTTACGCCATCGGGCACATTTCCGGGTGCCACCTCAATCCGGCGGTTTCCATCGGTTTGTGGGCGGGCGGGCGTTTTCCGGCGAATCAATTGCTGCCTTACATTGCGGCACAGGTGCTGGGCGCCGTTGCGGCGGGCGGGGTGCTATACCTGATCGCCAGCGGCAAGGCGGATTTCAGCGTGGCAGCGGGTTTTGCCTCCAACGGTTTCGGTGAACACTCTCCTGGCGGTTATTCTTTGCAGGCGGCGCTGGTGACTGAAATCGTGATGACGGCGTTTTTCCTGCTGGTGATCCTGGGTGCGACCGACAAGCGGGCGCCCGCGGGATTTGCGCCGATTGCCATTGGCTTGTGCCTGACGCTGATTCACCTCATCAGCATTCCGGTGACCAATACCTCGGTCAACCCGGCGCGCAGCACCGGCGTGGCCCTGTACGTGGGTGATTGGGCCGTGGCGCAACTGTGGTTGTTCTGGGTTGCTCCAGTCGTGGGGGCGGTGATCGGCGCAAAAATCTACCAATGGATTGCTGAAGATTGATTAAACCATTTCGGGCCGCTTCGGTGGCCCGATTATTCATGTGCTGGGCGGTGTTGTTGCTGGTGGCCTGTGCCAAACCGGCGACGCATCAGGAAATCCGTTTTGCCATTGCCCAGGCGCCCCTGACGTTAGACCCGCGTTATGCCACCGATGCAGCTTCCGAGCGGGTGAATCGCCTGATTTATCGCGCGCTGGTGGATTTCGACGCGCATTTCCGCGCGAGCCCGGCACTGGCAACCTGGCAGCAGAAAACGGCCACGCTTTACCGGTTTACCCTGAAACCATCCATGCGTGTTTTCCACGACGGTAGCCGGCTAACGGCCAGCGATGTGGTGGCCACTTACCGGTCATTGCTGGCCTTGAAGGATGCGCCGCATGCGGCGGAGTTTGCCAATATTGCCGAGGTGAAAGCGCAGGATGACAACACTGTGGATTTCACTCTGTATGCGCCGGATGCTGAATTTCCCGCCAAGCTGATCATTGGCATCCTGCCGGCGCGATTGATTGCAAAACAGCACGATTTCTCTCACCACCCGGTGGGCAGCGGGCCTTTGAAGTTTATGGGCTGGAACCGCACACTAAAATTGCGTCGGGTACGGGACGCCCAGAATTTTGTGCTGGAAGAAGTCAAAGACCCGACCGTGCGGGTATTGAAGCTGCTACGCGGCGAGGCCGATCTGCTGCAAGGCGACCTGCCGCCGGAACTGGTGGCATACCTCAAGCGGCAGCCGGGAGTACGGGTGCTGGAGTCGCCCGGTACCAACTATTCCTACCTCGGATTCAACCTGCAAGACCCGGTGCTGGGCAATCCGCTGGTGCGCCGCGCGGTGGCGTTATCCATCAACCGCGACGCCATGATTGCCCATGCGCTGGTGGGCGGCACGCGTTCCGCCACTGCCATTCTTCCGCCAGAACATTGGGCCGGCAATGCAGCGTTGCGGCCTTACCCTTATGCGCCTGCCCAGGCGCGGGCGCTGCTGCAACAGGCCAGGGTCAAACTGCCGCTGAAATTGGTATACAAGACTTCCACCGATGCCCAGCGCGTGCGGCTGGCGACCGTGATGCAGGCGCAAATGCGCGAGGCGGGCATCGAACTGGAAATCCGCAGCCTGGATTGGGGCACGTTTTTCGAGGACATCAAGCAGGGCCGGTTTCAGCTCTATGGGCTGACCTGGGTGGGCATCAAGACCCCGGAGATTTACGCCAAGGCGTTCCACAGTGTGTTCATGCCGCCCAAGGGCGCTAATCGCGGCAGGTTGCAGGACGCCGGGCTGGATGAACTCATCAGCCACGCCGATTGGCCTGCGGTCACGCAACGGGTACATGCGTTGTTGCCGTACGTGCCGCTGTGGTACGAAGGCCAGTTTGCCGCGCTGGGTAAAAGTGTCGCCGGGTATCAGCCTGCCGCCGACGGCAACTGGGATGGCTTGGCAGCCGTGTCAAAACAGTGAAGGGCGCTTCTATAAATTCAACTTTCGTCGCCATACGGCGTTGCTCATGAAAAATTATTCCTTACATATTCGATATATGCTGCGTCATAATTTTTCATTCGCGCCTTGTCTGGCTTAGAAATTTGAATTTATAGAAGCGCCCTGAAGAATCCTGTTAGGAATTACTTGGAAAGCACAGCATGATTAAAATCAACCACCTGATGCACACCGGCTTGATTGTCACCAACCTGGCCAGGTCGCGCGCCTTTTATGAGGGCGTGCTGGGCCTGACGCCCAACCCGAACCGCCCGGATTTTGGCTTCGAGGGCGTGTGGTACGACATCGGCCAGAACCAGGTGCACCTGATGGTGGTGCCCAATCCTTATGCCGACGTAGTGCACCCGGAGCATGGCGGGCGCGACATCCACATTGCCTTTTCCGTGGACGATGTGGAACCGGTGCGTGCTGAACTGGAAAAGGCCGGGATCCCCTACACGATGAGCAAATCCGGGCGGGCAGCGTTGTTCTGCCGTGATCCGGACGGTAATGCGTTCGAATTTTCCGCAGTTAAATAACATTTTGATGAACATCCACGTTTCTATTCCCCGGCAAACGCTGACGTTGCTGGATGCTGCTGGCACGGAGCTGGCGACGTATGCTGTTTCCACCGCGTTGAACGGGCCGGGGGAAACCAAGAACAGCGGTTGTACGCCGCGCGGAAAACACATCATCCGCGCCAAGATAGGCGCCGGTTGCGCGCCGGGCACCGTGTTTCTCGGGCGGCGTCCCACGGGCGAAATCTATACGCCGGAATTGGGCGCGCAGTTCCCGCAGCGCGACTGGATGTTGTCGCGCATCCTGTGGCTTTCCGGTTGCGAAGTGGGGTTCAACCGGTTGGGCAATTGCGACACCATGCAGCGCTACATCTATATCCACGGCACGCCGGATAGCGAGCCGATGGGCGTGCCGTTGTCGCATGGCTGCATCCGCATGCGCAACCAGGATGTCATTGCGCTGTTCGAGCAGGTGCCGGTAGGTACCCCAGTAGAAATTTCATGATCAAGCGTTTGCTGGCAGTGGTTCCGGTGGTATTCGGCGTGTTGCTGCTGACGTTTCTGCTGGTGCATCTGGTGCCCGGCGACCCGGTAGAGGTGATGCTGGGCGAATCTGCCGCCGGGGCCGACCGTAGCGCCTTGCGCGCTGAACTGGGGTTGGATCAGCCATTGGCCACACAGTTTGCAAGCTATCTGGGCAAGCTGGTGCACGGTGATTTCGGCGCATCCATCCATAGCCACCAATCCATTGCGCGCCTGTTGGCGGAGCGTGTCCCTGCCACGGTGCGGCTGGCATTGCTGGCGCTCGGCATGGCGATTCTGTTTGGGGTGCCGCTGGGGGTTGTTGCGGCACTGTCGCATTCGCGCTGGCCGGACCGGTTGGCGACGATTTCTGCATTGGTGCTTTCCGCTATGCCGCATTTCTGGCTGGGGCCGTTGCTGATGCTGGTGTTTGCGCTGTGGCTGGGCTGGTTGCCGGTGAGCGGCATGGAAAGCGGTCATTCCATCGTGCTGCCGGCGGTTACGCTGGCATCCGGCCTGGCGGCGATATTGACGCGCATGACCAGGGCCAGCCTGCTGGAGGTGCTGCATGAGGATTTTGTGCGCACCGCGCGCGCCAAGGGCTTGCCGGAGCGAACGGTGATCCTGCGGCATGCCCTGAAGGCGGCGCTGCTACCGGTGGTAACGGTGGTGGGCCTGCAACTGGGCTCGCTGCTGGCGGGGGCGGTGATTACCGAAACCGTGTTTGCCTGGGATGGAGTGGGGCGCTTGCTGGTGGAATCAATAGAGAAGCGCGATTATCCGGTGACGCAGGCTTGTGTGCTGGTGATCGCATTGACCTACGTGTTGGTGAATTTGCTGACGGATGTGGCTTATGCCCGGCTTGACCCGCGCGTAAGGGTGGGCGGATGAGGCTGTCGGCTTGGATTTTGTTGGCTTGGGTGTGCGCTGCGCTGCTATCCCCTGTACTGGGGCTGGCGCCCGACGAAATTCATCTGGATAAAATTCTGGCCGCGACTGATGGGCAAGCCTGGCTGGGATATGACGACTTGGGCCGGGATATTCTGGCGCGGTTATTGGCGGGTGCCGGGGTGACGTTGCTGGTGGCTGTTGTGGTGACGCTGGTTACGTTTGTTATCGGTACTGCACTGGGTCTGGTTGCCGGGTATTTCGGTGGCTGGCTGGACCGACTGTTGATGCATGTCACCGATGTTTTTCTCGCTTTTCCCGGCATCCTGCTGGCAATCGCATTTGCGGCCGTGCTGGGGCCGGGCATGAGCAACCTGATGCTGGCGCTATGCCTGACTTCCTGGGTGGGTTATGCGCGCTTGACCCGCGCGCAGGCGCTGGCCTTGAGTGGCCGGCAGCATGTGTTGGCCGCGCGGTCCATGGGCGTGCCTACGACTCGCATCCTGCTGCGACACATGCTGCCGTTGCTGGCGGCGCCGCTGCTGGTGGAAATGACGTTCAGCATTGCCGGCCTGGTGATTGCGGAAGCCAGTTTATCGTTCCTGGGCCTGGGTATACAGGCACCGCATGCATCGTGGGGCGCCATGCTGCGCGATGGCGTGCGCTACCTGCTGGTGGCGCCACATTACGTGCTGGCGGTGGGGTTGAGCCTGATGTCGCTGGTGCTTGCCGTCAACAAACTGGGTGACCAGTTACGCGACAGCTTGGACGTTAAACGATAAGATGCAGGCTGTACGCCCGTTGCGCTAAAAACAGCTGTTATTCAAATCCTGGAGAAGTCTTATGTCGCTTGGCCCCATCATGCTCGATGTCGAGGGCACCGAACTTAGTGCGGATGATATTCGTCGGTTACAGCATCCGCTGGTAGGGGGAGTGATCCTGTTTGCCAGAAATTTCAAAACTTCTGCGCAGCTCAAAGAGCTTACTGCCGCCATACATGCGGTGCGCCAGCCGCCGCTGCTGATTTCGGTGGATCACGAAGGCGGGCGCGTCCAGCGATTCCGGGAAGGATTCACCAGGCTCCCCGCGATGCGCGAACTGGGAAAAATCTGGGATAAAAATCGCAAGCGCGCCAAAGAAATGGCCGAGCAGGTGGGCTGGGTACTGGCGGCTGAATTGCGTGCGCACGGTGTGGACTTCAGCTTTACGCCGGTGCTGGATGTGGATTTTGGCAATAGCGCGGTGATTGGCGACCGGGCGTTTCACCGTGACACGCAGGCTATCACCGATATTGCACACGCGCTGATGGCGGGCTTGAAAAAAGGCGGGATGCCAGCGGTGGGAAAACATTTTCCCGGGCACGGCTTTGTTGCCGCGGATTCGCATGTGGCTATTCCAGTGGATGAACGCACGTTCGGTCAGATCGAGCAGGACGATCTGGAGCCGTTCCGACGCATGATTGATATGGGATTGCCTGCAATCATGCCGGCGCACGTGATTTACCCCAAGGTGGATGAAAAGCCCGCCGGCTTTTCGCGCATCTGGCTGCAACAGGTGCTGCGCCGGCACCTGGGATTTAACGGGGTGATTTTCAGTGATGATCTTTCGATGGAAGGGGCGGTGGTTGCCGGTAATGTGACGCAGCGTGCGTTAGCGGCACTCAACGCGGGCTGCGATGTGGTGCTGGTATGCAATCGCCCGGATCTTGCAGATGAGTTGCTCGATACGCTGGATATCAAAATTTCAGCGCTTTCGATGGCGCGGATTGCACGTATGCATGGGCGGCCACACCCTAAAAGCCTGACGGAACTGCACGAGGACGCCGAGTATGTCACCGCGGTACGGCATGTGGCTACTATCGGGGTGGTGGAGGGTGATCTTCAATTGTCTGACGCGTAAGGAAAAAAATCGGTTTTTCTTGATTTTTGTAATGCTTGGCAGTAGCATCAATCATTAGCTTGGTTTGGTTGTTCGTTCATTCACGTGGCTGAACGGGGTGGCTAAATGGCAATCTCAAGCGTTACGCTGTTGAACTTTAATGGGGTTGATGCCTCGCTTGCAGTATTGCGCGAGAGCAGCGCGAAGGATTTGCTGGCGGCTCAGGCACCAACCTCTACAAGCGCTGTTGTCAGTATCAGTGCACGAGGCAAGGCGCTGGTCTCACTGGATAGTCTTCAGGCTTCGGCAGAAGCCGTCAAAAATGCAAATGTTCCCCCTACGCTGTCAGATTTCAAGGTGCTGGTGGGTGGGGTTGTCAGTTCTATTAACGCTCTCCGAAAATCCGTAGCGGCTGTTGCGAATTCGCAAAGCTCTTTGGTCAGTGCTCTGCGCAAGCGGCTGGATGCCATTGATGAATTTGCGAACAAACCGTCGAAATCTTCCGCAGCGTTGCGCGACATCGGCATTGATCGCCAGGGTGATGGTGGGTTTGCGGTCAACTCAAAACTGCTAGTCAAGACGTTTAATGGCGACGGGAAAGGCGCATTTGCAACGCTTGCCGAGTTTGCGAATAAGGTTGCCAGCGATTCAACCGAGAGCGAGCCGTCCCGTAGCGCAAGGTCTGCCGAGAAAGCTAAGGAGCATGGCAAAGATAAGGGTAAGGAGGTTGTTGATATCCCGACCCAAGCGAACGGGCAAGTGGATTTGACGGCCCGTGTCGACCTGTCGGTAAGCGCGCCCGCCAGTTTTGTTGCCAAAAGCGCAGTGGCTTCCTATTCAACGGTATCGTCTTTATAACTATTCCCCGGTGTAAAATTCTGGTTTTAGGCTTGAATTTTTTCAGGGCTTTGGTTACCCTTGCCTCAAACGCATTCATTTAGCAATTTTGTAATGCATATCAAGCGTGTATGCAGTAGAATTTGAATCTACATGAAGTAAATGATTTAACTGAAAAAGGGATGATCTCAATGCAGTCGAATTATCAAGCCGCAACTGCTTCCTCTTCAGCCCCGTTGTCACTGGGTTACAACAAGGTTCTCCGCAACACTTATTTATTGCTTGGCGCCTCCATGGTCCCGACTATGATCGGTGCGGTGGTGGGTGTGGGCATCAGTTTTTCCTTCATGGCGCAGCATCCTGTGCTGGCAATGGTTGGTGCGTTGGCGGTGATGTTCGGATTGTTTTTTGGTATTTCTGCCAACCGCAACAGCAGTTTTGGGCTTTTGTTGCTGCTGGTCCTGACTGGGTTCATGGGGTTGATGCTGGGCCCGGTTTTGCAGGCGGCGCTGCACCTGAAAAATGGCAGTCAGCTGATTGGCCTTGCCGCGGGCGGTGCTGGAGTCATTTTCCTGGCGCTGGCAGGAGTGGCGACGGTTAGCAAAAAGGATTTCGGTTTTCTTGGGAATTTTCTGTTCATTGGCCTGGTGCTGCTGGTACTTGCCTCTCTGGCTAATATGTTCTTCCAGGTTCCGGTGCTGTCGTTGGCGTTGTCAGCGGTTTCGATCCTGTTGTTTTCCGGGTACGTGCTGTTCGATGTGAGCCGCATTGTGCAGGGTGGGGAAACCAACTACATCATGGCAACGCTGGCGCTGTATCTGGATATTTACAATCTGTTCGTGAATTTGCTGACGCTGTTGATGGCGTTGTTGGGCGAGCGGGAATGACGAGGTGCCAAGCCTGTATTTCGGTGGAATGTTGCGGGTTGTGGCGTCTTGCGGGATGGTTGGGGTGATGCTGATGGCTTCACAATGGCGTAGATTGCATTACAATGCACAAAAAATTAAATAACGAGCTTTCGCGAGCCTAATGAATACAACGACTCTAGAAGAAGTGGAAAATGCCCCCGAGCCGCCATTGGTCGGTTTAAAGCGCTGGTTTGAAGAGCTGACCCCGGGGCGCAGGATTGGGCTTATGATCGGGGTCGCTGCGTTTGTGGCTCTCATCATCGGCTCTGTCATCTGGTCCAAGGATCCGGAATATCGTCCCTTGTTTAGCAATTTGTCTGACAAGGATGGCGGTGCTGTTATTGAGTCCCTGCAGAAGCTGAATATTCCCTACAAGATGGCCGAAGGTGGAGGTTCCATCCTGGTGCCGTCGGCCTCCGTTTATGAGGCTAGGTTGAAGCTGGCTTCGCAAGGGTTGCCCAAGGGCGGCTCTGTTGGGTTTGATTTGATGGACAACATGAAGATTGGGGTAACCCAGTTTCAGGAAAATGTTGCTTATCAGCGAGCTCTGGAGGGGGAGATCACTCGAACCATTGAGGCGATTTCAGCCGTGCAGAGTGCCAGGGTTCACTTGGCGATGCCAAAGGAAACGGTATTCGTCAGGGAACAGCAGAAGCCTTCAGCTTCTATTCTGGTCAATCTGTATCCTGGGCGGTCGCTGGATAAGTCCCAGGTTGAAGGTATTGTGCATTTGGTTGCCAGTAGCGTCCCGGAGATGCCGCCGGCGAATGTGACGATTGTCGACCAAAAGAGCAAGCTGCTCACCATTGACGAAAAGAAAAATGCATTCGGCATGGATTCTGCCGAGATGGAGTATCTGCACGGTATAGAGCAGAGTTATATCCACAAGATTGAAAATATTCTTGTTGCAATCACCGGGCCCAATAATGTTAGGGCGCAGGTGGCTGCCGACCTCGACTTCTCTGTGGTTGAGCAAACGGCTGAAACCTATCGCCCCAACCAGGCGCCGGAGTCGGCGGCGGTTCGCAGTTCCCAGACTTCCGAGACGCTGGGGGATGGAACTGGCGCGGCTGGTGTGCCGGGTGCTCTTTCCAACCAGCCACCGGGGGCGGCAACCGCGCCAATCACGGTCCAGAACCGTCCTGGAGCTAACACCCCGCCGGTTATACCTATCCATAAAGAGGCAACAACCAATTTCGAGGTTGATAAAACGGTCAGCCATGTCAAGAAGCAGGTTGGTGCCATCAAGCGCCTGTCTGTGGCTGTTGTTGTAAATAACAAGGTTGATAAGGACAAGAAGGGTAATACTATTCTGCGTCCTCTCACCAAGCAGGAACTGACGCAGGTATATAACCTTACCAAAGAGGCTATGGGGTTCAATGCGCTTCGTGGCGATACCCTGAATGTGGTCAATGCGGCCTTTAGTTCGGATGGTAGTGATGCGGATGTGCCAATTTGGAAAGATCCTGATATGCAAGAGCTAGCGAAAGATATCGTTAAATATCTGCTGATTGCTGGTTTGGTGCTGTATTTGATATTTGCTGTCATCAAACCTGCTGTTTACAAGATGCTGGGGATTCCGACCGAGGCGGAAGTTCTGGCTGCCGCGCTCGAGGCTGAGCGGCTTGCGGAAGAGGAGCGTTTGGCTGAGGAGGCGAAACGGGCGGAAGAGGAACGTCTGGCGCTGGAAAGTGCTGCAGCAGAAGAGGATGGCAAAGGTCCATTGTCCAAGGCGGCAAGGGTGCTTGGCTACGAAGAGGAGCTTGAGATGTTCAAGGCTCTGGTCAGAGAAGACCCCAAGATTGTTGCTAATGTCATGAAGGATTGGGTGAATAAGCCATGAGTGAAGACGGAACCAGAAAAAGCGCAATCCTGCTCATGAGTGTGGGTGATGAAGCTGTTGCTGCAGAGGTGCTGAAAAACCTCGGGCCACGAGAGGTGCAGAAAGTTGGCTTGGCAATGTCCAGGCTGGAAAATGTCACTCATGACGAAATCCGGGATGTGTTGAGAGAGTTCCGCTCGGACATCGAGCCGAGAACCTCGCTTGGGATGGGTGCCGATGAATACATCCGCTCCATGCTGACCCAGGCGCTTGGCGCAGATAAGGCGGGTTCCCTGCTCGAGCGCATTCTTGGCGGCGGCGATACTAGCGGGATTGAGGGGCTCAAATGGATGGAGGCTCCTGCTGTTGCCGAACTGATTAAGAACGAGCACCCACAGATTATTGCGACCATTCTGGTCCATCTTGATAATGATCAGGCTAGCTCCATCCTGAGCAGATTTACCGAGCGCTTGCGCAATGACGTCATGCTGCGCGTGGCTACTCTGGACGGCATCCAGCCGCATGCACTACGCGAGTTGAATGATGTTCTGACGCAGTTGCTGGCCGGTGGCGATCAGGCCAAGCGGCAAATGGGCGGCGTCAAGGCGGCTGCGGAAATTCTCAATCACATGAGCGGCGGGGCGGAGGTTGATGTTATCAATAACATCAAGGAGTTCGATGCTGAACTGGCGCAACGTATCCAGGATGAAATGTTCGTATTTGAGGATATCCTGGGCATTGATGATCGCGGCATCCAACTTCTGTTGCGCGAAGTTCAATCCGAAAGCTTGGTCATTGCGCTGAAAGGCGCTTCGCCTGAGTTGCGCGAGAAAGTGTTCAAGAACATGTCGTCACGGGCATCGGAAATGCTGCGTGATGACTTGGAAGCCAAGGGGCCTGTCAGGTTGTCCGAAGTGGATGCGGAGCAGAAGGGCGTACTCAAGATCGCTCGGCGTTTGGCGGATGAAGGTCAGATCATTCTGGCTGGCAAGAGTGATGAGGCTTTCCTGTGATCTACAGATCGAGCGTTTATTCTTCGGGTTGCCGTTTAGCGATCCATCTCTGATTACGCGGACGAATAAATAATGGCCGCAAAATTCATACCGGTTGAAGAACTCACCGATTATCAACCATGGCATTTTGCCGGGATTGAACAGGATCAGCCTGCTGGCGAAGTTACTCCGCTGGAGGCTGAGCCAGAGTTTCAGCAGGAAATCGACGCTGAAGAGCCCGAGGATGCCGAGCCTGCCTTGCAGGCGCCAAGTGCTGAAGACATCGGCCGCATTTACCATGATGCCCACCGTGAAGGCTATGAAGCCGGACTCGTGGAAGGGCTGGAGGCAGGGCATGCGGAAGGTTTCGAGGCAGGGCATGCGGAAGGCCTGGAAGCTGGGCAGAAAAAAGGCTATGAACAAGCCGTAGCAGAAGCAAAACCGCTTGCTGAACTGTTTTCCGGCTTTGCTAAAGCTGCCGAAGTGGCGCAGCAAGAGATCGGTCAGGATGTCATTCGCTTGGCATTCGATATTGCCCGCCAGATGCTGCGCGAGACGCTGAAAGCTAATCCGGAAGCGGTTTTGACCGTGGTGCAAGCAGCAATTGAAAGCATGCCGCAAGGAATTCAGCACCCGCACATCCACCTCCACCCGGATGATGCTGTGCTTGTCAGAAATTTCCTCAAAGACGAACTGCCACATGCCGGCTGGAAAGTGATGGAGGATCATCGCATAGAGCGGGGTGGCTGCCACATCGAGTGTGCCACAGCCGAGCTGGATGCAACATTGCCTACACGCTGGAAACGGATCGCGGCCGCTTTAGGACAGGATCACTCCTGGCTGGAGAATGAGCGTTAACCCAATACCTGACGTTCTGGAAAACTGCCGCCAGCTGGTTGACGAGTGCTGCATCGCGCTTCCAAAAACGCTGCCTTGGGTGGTCACTGGTCGATTGACACGTGTTGCCGGATTGGTGATGGAAGCTGTGGGCATCAAGGCACCGGTCGGTAGTGTTTGTGTAGTATCGCTGCCGGACGGGCAAACGGTAGATGCCGAGGTGGTTGGCTTTTCAGGTGACAAGCTGCTGTTGATGCCATCGACTGATGTCTACGGTGTGCAACCTGGCGCCAAAGTCACGCTGATTGAAAACGAGCCTCCACATATCCAGTCTGGACACTCCATTCATGTCCTGCGCCGACGGACGGAGGATAGAGTCAAGCATGTTCCTGTCGGTGACGCATTGCTTGGGCGCGTTGTTGATGGTAGCGGGAGGCCGCTTGATAACCTGGGGCCCTTGCATTTGCAAGATCGCGTTCCGCTGCACAGCCGTCCGATAAATCCCCTGACGCGCGACCCTATTTCTGAAACCCTGGATGTTGGGGTGCGGGCCATCAATTCGCTGTTACCGGTAGGGCGCGGACAGCGCATGGGACTGTTTGCGGGCTCTGGTGTGGGCAAGAGTATCCTGCTGGGGATGATGGCGAAATACACCAGCGCCGATATCAATGTGGTTGGTTTGATCGGTGAGCGCGGTCGTGAAGTTAAAGAGTTCATTGAGCAAATTCTCGGGCCTGAGGGCATGGCCCGCTCAGTTGTTGTTGCTGCGCCGGCCGATACACCGCCTTTATCGCGGTTGCATGGCGCAGCGTATGCCACTGCAATTGCTGAATATTTCCGCGATCAAGGCAAAAATGTCTTGCTGATCATGGACTCGCTGACGAGGTTTGCGCAGGCGCAGCGCGAAATAGCCTTGGCCGTAGGTGAGCCCCCGGCAACGCGGGGGTATCCGCCGTCCGTATTTGCCAAGATTCCGCAGTTGGTTGAACGCGCAGGCAATGGGAGCGAGGGCGGCGGCTCAATTACCGCATTTTATACGGTGCTGGCTGAGGGGGATGATCAGATGGATCCGATCGCTGACGCGACACGAGCCATTCTGGATGGGCATATTGTCCTTTCTCGTTCGCTTGCGGATTCAGGGCATTATCCGGCAATCGATATTGAAGCATCCATTAGTCGGGTGATGCCGGTTCTGCTTTCGGATCACGAACTGGAACTGGTTCGCCGATTCAAACAGCGTTATTCGCGTTTTCAGCGCAGCCGCGATTTGATCAGCGTTGGCGCCTATGTCCGCGGAGGGGACCCTGAGTTGGATGAGGCTATTGCCATTTATCCCAGGTTGGAAATGTTCCTTCGGCAACAGATTGCAGAAAAGTTCGATGTTGCAACCAGCCGCAATGAACTTGACGCGATTCTGAACGGCGCTCCAGGTTAAATTGTTATGGCCGCCTACCGGTTGCAGGTGCTGATCGATTATGCTGAAGAGCGGAGCAAACAGGCCGCGCAGGAACTCAGGCGCTTGAGATTAAGGTGGGCACAGGAAGAGCAGAAGAAGCAGCAACTTGAGGGCTATCTGGAAGATTATCAGTTGCGTTTGAATAATACGGCTACCGGCGGAATGTCTGTCACCATGATGATGGATTTCCGGCGGTTTATTTCCAAAATAGAACTTGCCATCGCTACGCAGCAGGAAGAGATTGTTCGCTGCCGGCAGCAATGGGAGCGTGCTCAGGAAGTGTGGAATGAGCGCGAGCGTGAAGTAAAGGCATATCACGCATTACGAGCCCGGCATGAACAAGCCGAGTTGATCAAGGAGAATCGCAGGGATCAACGGCTGCAGGATGAATTTGCTCAGAATAGCCATCAGCGGCGCGTAGCTCGACAAACGACATCGCATTGAAATTGGCATGCTGATTGCTTAATACTTGCTAAGTTTAACTCTGTCGGCAAGAAAAACATGGATAATCTGGCGCTGTCTAATGCACTAACTGCCCCGTCGGCTGCAATTGTTGCGGCCGGTTCACAAGCATCAAACGCCTCTGCAGAGGGATCGGCCGAAACACCGTTTGGCCATGTTTTGGCGCGCCAATTGGCGCTGGCTGATGCTCAACAAGCAAGCCCAAAGGATGCAAAATCCTTGCGGCTGGAAGCCGCTGATGTGCAGCTTCAGCTGTCGTCAGATGTGCAACCAATTGATATCATTCAACAAATTGTGATAGACCCTGCCCTTGTGGCGCAGCAGGCAGCGAATGCTGCGCCAGTTGATCCTGCGCTGTCAGGGGAGTCGCTGGTCGATGCATTAAAGAAAACGAATAAGTCTACCGATGCAGATATTGCCGCTGATCAATCAGCAGGACAGCAAGATGCAACACCGGTCATTGCCGGTCTTCAGGCGGCTGGCAATCTTCAGCCGGCTGTAGTGGCATCGGAGGTACCGAGTGGCAAAGATTTGCCGGTTTCTGGCGTTGGCGCTTCTGCTACAGGCGCGCTTAACGCGCTTGCGGAAAATTCTCAAGCACATGCATCTGCAGAGCAGGCCGATGTTGAGTCGGCGGAAGCGAGTGCCAGTTTTGCAGCACGGCTGGAGTCGGCACTGGCTGCGGATGGGTCAAAGCCGAAGCATACCGAATTGGTGGCCGGTAGCCATATATCGGCTGCGGTGACCGAAAAGACTGCAAATGCAGCGCCAACTAGCGCGGGCATTCCTCAGCAAGTGGGAACGCCACACTGGGAAACGGGGTTGGGGGATAAGGTGGTCTGGATGATCGGCAGCCAGACGCAGAGCGCTCAACTGCACCTGAATCCGCCTAATTTGGGACCTCTGGAAATCAAGTTAAGCATGGCTGATGGACAAGCCAGCCTGTCATTTGTCACGCAGCATGTTGCTGTGCGCGATGCCATTGAAGCGGCAAGCCCGAGGTTGCGCGACATGATGGGGGAAAGCGGTATCAGCATGGGTAGCGTTTCGGTGAATGTGGGGTCGTTTAGCCAGCAGCAACAGGCCTCGCAGCAGCAGAACCAATCCGGAGGCTCGTCAGGAAATCAGTTCGCCAGCAGCGCTCAGGGTGCGGATATCACCGAGCCGGTTTCTGTTGCGGTGCAGAATTTGGATGATCAGGGGCTGGTTGACTTGTTTGCGTAGATGCAAAGTATTGATTTTAACGGCTTTGCATCCGGGGAATTTGGATAAAGTTACTTGTTTTTTGTTTGAATTAAGTTTATAAACAATACAAAAGCGGCTGAGAGGTAATATTGCCGTGCCTTTGCGGGTTAATTTAATGCGAATGGAGTCTTGAGTATGGCCAAAGAGGGGAACGCCGCTCCTGCGGTAGCAGCACCAAAAAAAGGTATTTTGACGATCGTGATTGCGGTTGTTGTAGCCATTGCCATCGGTGCAGGCGCCGCGACGTTTCTGTCGGGTGGTAAAAAGAAGCATCGTAAAGGTGACGTTGACGAAGCGGATGAATCCGTGAGATTGCCACTCGTGGTGTTCAAGGACGAAGTTGTGGTGAATCTGCTCTCTACGGAAGGTGAGGATCACTTTATTCGTGTACCTAAGATTGAACTGGAAGTGTCATCTGAAGCCGTAGCAGCAAAGGTTGAAGAGAACCGGTCGAAAATCAGCGACCGTATCAGCAGCACCCTGCGCAGCAAAACACGTCAAGATTTGCGTCAGGCAGGAGGGGATCTGAAGTTGAAGGAAGATTTGCGCAAAGTGATCAATGACACTTTGGAATACAAGGATGAACGTCGCGGCGTTAGAGAAGTTATCCTGCCGGGTTCATTTATCGTTCAGTAAATGTTTCGCCAATTGAAAGTTCGAGTGAGGTTAGGTCATGGCTGACGATATTCTGTCACAAGATGAAGTTGATGCGCTCCTGAGAGGCGTAACGGGTGAGCCTGAGGCTGATGAGGTCAGTGGCGCTGACGCTGACACAGGAGTCAAAACCTACAATCTTGCAAGCCAGGATAGGATTGTTCGTGGGCGTATGCCTACGATGGAAATTATTAATGAGCGGTTTGCGCGTAATTTCAGGCAAGGCCTGTTCAACTTCACGCGCAGGACGGCGGAGGTTTCAGTAGGCCCAGTAAAGTTGATGAAGTATGCGGAATTCATCCGCAATCTTCCGGTGCCAACGAACCTTAACCTGATGCACATGAACCCGCTCAGGGGTACGTCCCTGCTGATATTTGACCCGAATTTCGTTTTTCTGGTCGTGGATAATCTTTTTGGTAGCGATGGCCGTTTCCATATGCGCGTGGAAGGGCGGGACTTTACCCCAACAGAACAACGCATCACCAAGAACCTGCTGGATGTGGCAACAGAGGCATTGAGAGAAGCCTGGGAGCCGGTTTATCCAGTAAGCTTTGAATACATCCGGTCGGAAATGAATACACAGTTTGCAAACATTGCAAACCCGAGTGAAGTGGTAGTGACCACCACGCTCAATATCGAACTTGGTTCTGTAGGGGGCGCGTTCCACATTTGCATGCCCTATGCTATGATCGAACCAATCCGCGACCAGTTGTATGAAGGGATGCAAGGCGAGCGCATGGAGGTGGATCAGCGCTGGGTTGATTTCCTTTCGGGGCAGGTTCAAGGCACGGATATACGATTGATTGCAAACCTGAGCAATGCCGAGCTTACCGTTCGTGAGTTGCTGGCAATGAAGGTTGGTGATGTTATTTCACTGGAGATGCCTGGTACCATCAGGGCGCATGTTGAGGGAATCCCAGTTCTCGAGTGCGGTTATGGTGTGCATAATGGGCAGTACGCTCTCAAAGTAGAGCGGTTCCTTACCGCTGAAGATACAATATACATATAACAGGATACTCAGATGGCTGAAGAACAAGCAAAACAAGACGCAGACGATACCGGCAACGAGCAGTTTACTGCCGATGATTGGGCAATGGCGATGGCCGAGCAGAACGAGGCCGCGGTGGAATCTACACCGCCACCCGCACCAGCCAAATCCGAGTCTGCAGTTTTTGGGAACATCACTGCCGATACCGGCGTTGATGCTGCTACTGCAAACAATCTTGATTTGGTGATGGATATACCGGTTCAACTGACCGTTGAGCTTGGGCATACACGCATGCCAATCAGAAACTTGTTGCAACTGGCTCAAGGTTCGGTTGTTGAACTGAACGAATTGGCTGGTGAGCCTCTTGATGTGTATGTTAACCGCTGCCTGGTTGCTCAAGGCGAAGTGGTAGTGGTTAATGAAAAATTTGGTATACGTCTCACCGACATCATCACGCCTTCCGAGCGATTGAAAAAAATACGATGATGCCTGTGCTGCATGGAACTTGCCGCAACGTGATTGCGGCATTTTCTTGCCTGCTGTTCCCGTTGTTTTGCTTTGCCGCCGAGACTCTTCCCCCGCCTGAATTACAAAGTCCATTTTCAAGCGCCTTGCAAATGCTGCTTGGCCTTGGGATCGTGTTGTTGGCCATTGCCGGCATGGCGTGGCTGCTGAAGAAATTCATGCCGGGCCAGGTTGCCGCAAACGGCGATTTAAGGGTAGTCTCTGCCGTAGCCGTAGGTGCCAAGGAGCGTGTTGTACTGGTGGATGTTGGTGAAACGCGTTTAGTGCTTGGCGTGGCGCCTGGACATGTTGTACGCCTGCTGGAAATGCCTCGCCCGGAACAGGCTGTGCAAATGCAGGCTGATACAAATTCAAAACCTTTTGTGATCAAACTTAAAGAAGTGATTGCAAGCCGTGGGGAAACCAAGTGAGTTGGAATCGTTTCATTAGTCTGCTGGTGTTATTCGCGGTGCCGACGGCTGCATTGGCCGCCCAGGGCATCCCTGCCTTTAGTAGTACGCCCGGAGGTGGGGGGGCTACCAATTATTCCCTGTCGCTAGAAACGCTCATATTGCTGACGGCAATGACGTTTATCCCGGCAGCGCTGATGATGATGACGGCATTTACCCGAATCGTGATTGTGCTGGCACTGCTGCGCCAGGCATTAGGGACGCTGCAGTCCCCGCCTAATCAGGTCATTGTCGGGTTATCGTTGTTTCTGACAGTGTTCGTCATGAGCCCGGTCATTGATAAAATCTATGTGGATGCTTACCAGCCGTATGACGCTGACAAGATCAACATCATGCAGGCCTTGGAGAAAGGGTCTGAGCCGCTCAAGGAGTTCATGCTCCACCAGACCCGTAAAGACGATCTTGCTTTGTTCGTGAAAATTTCAAAAAGCCCACCGCTGCAAGGGCCTGAGGCGGTCCCGCTGAAAATTCTGGTGCCGGCCTACGTTATTTCGGAACTGAAAACAGCTTTTCAGATTGGGTTCATCATTTTTATCCCATTCCTGATCATTGACTTGGTGGTTGCCAGCGTCCTGATGGCGATGGGGATGATGATGTTGTCGCCGGTAACGATATCCTTTCCTTTCAAACTGATGCTGTTTGTTTTGGTGGATGGCTGGAGTTTGATTATCAGTTCTCTGGTGCAGAGTTTCTACGTATGATGACGCCATCGGTAGTGCTGACGATTGTTGAGAACGCGCTACAGGTGGGTGTGCTGGTGTCCGCCCCCATGCTCCTCGCTGCGCTGGCGACCGGCTTGCTGGTCAGTTTGTTCCAAGCGGCAACCCAAATCAATGAAATGACGTTGTCGTTTATCCCCAAGTTGCTGATATTGGTGCTAGTACTGGTGTTCGGTGGGCCATGGATGCTCGGGCTCATGATGGATTACATCCAGCGTTTGTTCACCAGTATTCCGTTGCTGGTAGGTTAGTGCCGCGGCATTTTCCATGCTTGACCTCTCTTCACTGCAATTCCAGGCGTGGCTGACCGAGTTTTTCTGGCCGTTCTTCCGGATACTCGCCTTGTTGTCGGCTGCGCCGCTGTTCGGTTCGCGCGGGGTTCCCATGACGGCAAAAATTGCCACCGCGTTCATCATTACCATTGTCGTGGCACCTGTCATTCCGCTCGTACCTAATGTTTCACCAGCATCAGGGCAGGGCCTGCTGATCCTGTTGCAGCAGCTACTGATCGGGTTTGCCATGGGCCTAGCCGTCAAGATGGTCATGTTCTCGATGGAAATGGCCGGACATGTGATCGGGCTGCAGATGGGGTTGGGGTTTGCCACCTTTTTCGATCCGCAAAACGCGACCCAGGTGCCGTTGATGGGGCAGCTCTTCAGTATTCTGGCAACCTTGCTGTTCCTGTCGCTGAATGGCCACCTGATGGTCGTGGCGGCGATGGTGGACAGCTTTCAGACCTTGCCGATAGGCACGCCGATGGCAATGCTTAGTTTCAAGGCCTTGGTTGTCACCAGTGCGAATATTTTTGCATGGGGAACGCAGATCGCGCTGCCGGTGATAGCGGCACTCATGCTGGTGAATGCCGGATTGGGGGTGTTGACCCGGGCTGCGCCGCAACTCAATATTTTCGCAGTGGGTTTTCCGCTGACGCTAGGCATTGGCTTCATTATCCTCGCGCTTTCCATCCCTTATGTGCTGCCTGTTTTCACGGGGATGCTGGAGCAATCCATACAGAACATGACGCATATCGCAGTGCCCACTGCCTCACGGTAAAGCTACGCACCAAATCTGACATCCATAAATGGTGCATGCACCTATTTGGTGCTAAATAATCGGGTCATCTTCGTGTGATTTTATAAAAATCATTGGGTTATGGTTTTTGGCTTGAGTTTTGCTTTTATGCCATGACTTTTCGGAGGGGTCATGGAAACTTTCAAATCAGCGAACGACGTTTTATTCATTCTGCTTGGCGCCATCATGGTGCTGGCGATGCATGCGGGTTTTGCCTTTCTTGAGGTGGGCACGGTTCGTCGCAAGAACCAGGTCAATGCCTTGGTCAAAATCATGGTGGATTTTTCCATCTCCACCATTGCCTATTTTTTTATCGGTTATGGCATCGCTTATGGCGTTCATTTCATGCAGGGCGCGGACGTATTGTCGGCCAAAAGCGGCTATGAACTGGTCAAGTTCTTCTTCCTACTGACATTCGCAGCGGCGATTCCGGCTATTGTTTCCGGGGGAATCGCCGAGCGCATGAGGTTCAATCCGCAATTGGCGGCGACGTTCCTGGTTGTCGGTTTTGTGTACCCGTTTTTTGAAGGCATTGCCTGGAACGGCCACTATGGTCTCCAGGACTGGCTATTAGCGAATACCGGGGCAAAGTTCCACGATTTTGCCGGGTCTGTGGTGGTGCATGCCATGGGGGGGTGGATTGCGCTCGGGGCGGTGCTGCTGTTGGGTGCGCGCCATGGCCGCTATTCAAAGGATGGGCGCTTGCATGCATTTCCGCCATCCAATATCCCGTTTCTGGCACTGGGAGCCTGGATTCTCACTGTGGGCTGGTTCGGCTTCAATGTGATGTCGGCGCAGACCGCGGAGGCGGTTTCCGGATTGGTGGCGCTGAACTCGCTGATGGCGCTGGTTGGTGGAACCCTCTCGGCGACTGTGGCGGGAAAGAATGACCCCGGCTTTGTGCACAATGGCCCCCTCGCTGGCTTGGTTGCAGTCTGCGCCGGGTCGGATGTCATGCATCCGCTGGGTGCACTGGTCACCGGGCTGGTCGCTGGCGGGTTGTTCGTCTGGGCGTTTACGCTGGTACAGAACCGCTGGAAAATTGACGACGTGCTGGGAGTCTGGCCGCTGCATGGCTTGTGCGGTGCCTGGGGTGGCGTCGCTGCCGGTATTTTTGGCAGCAAGGCAGCAGGCGGGTTGGGGGGTGTTTCGCTGGCCGCCCAACTGCTGGGCACGCTAACCGGAGTATGTATTGCGCTGGGTGCGGGGTTCCTGGTCTACGGTACGATCAAGCGCCTGGTTGGAATCCGCCTGGATGCCGAGCAGGAATACGACGGTGCAGATCTTTCCATCCATAAGATCGGGGCTACTCCGGGCACGGCTGGGGAAGACTAATCTGGACGGTCGGAAGATGCTAACGCAGCACCATCAGCCGGCTTTTTCCATGCCGGAGTGATAAAACTGGGCGTTGTTGCGGCCGCCTTTTTTGGCGTGATACATCGCAATATCGGCGTTGATGAGCAGCAGTTTCTCATCGGCGCCATGGTGCGGGTAAACGGCAATTCCGATGCTGGATGAAATGTTGAGCGAGTGCTGCGCAACCTCGAATACCTGGTTCAGGGTGTGCAAAATCTTGTCTGCGACCACTTTTGCATCGTCCGTGTGATCCATGACTGGCAGCAGCACTACAAACTCGTCGCCGCCGATGCGAGCCACGGTATCGGAAGCCCGCACCGCCTGCTGTAGGCGTTGCGCCACTTGTTTGAGCAACAGATCGCCAATTTCATGCCCCAGCGTATCGTTGACCGGTTTGAATTTGTCGAGATCAATAAACATCAACGCCAGCAGCACTTTTTCCCGTTTGGCATAGGCCATTGCCTGGCTCAGGCGGTCGGCAATCAGCGTGCGGTTCGGCAGGTTGGTCAGCACATCGTAGTGAGCCAAGTGCTGGAATTGCTCTTCAACAATTTTACGGTCGGTAATATCCGCATGCGTCCCTATCATGCGCAACGGTTTGCCGGCGCTATCGCGGCTGACCAGCATGCCGCGTGCCAGTGCCCATTTGATGCTGCCATCCTTGCAGCGTACACGGTGTTCATTCACGTAGTGGGTGGTTTCACCGTTCAGGCATGCTTGAATGTCGCGCTCTACGGCTGCCCGGTCATCCGGATGAATGCGTTCTTTCCACTCCTTGCTGCCCGAGGCGACATCCTCATCCGTAAAGCCGTACATCTCTTTGTAGCGGGCGGAAATCACCACCTCGTCGGTCTGCACGTTCCAGTCCCAGACGCCGTCGCCGGCACCTTCCAGCGCGAATTTCCACCGCTCTTCGCTGGCCTTGAGTTGCCTGGACAGCCTTGCAAAACGGTACGCCAGCAGGGCGATGATGGACACCGCCAGCACTGCCGGGACGATAATGCTGTAAATCATGGATAAATCCTGTAAGTAAGCCGGTCGTCAAAATACCGGCCAATTATGGCGTATTTCATGCCGCTTGGGGGATAGGCGCCGCGCTTGCGCATGCTATGATTTTGCATGGCTAAAAAGTATGTATTAATCCCTGCTGCGGGTAGCGGCAGTCGCATGGGCTCACATACCCCCAAACAGTATCTGCCTTTGCTTGGCAAGCCTCTCATCCAGCACACGATCGATATTTTTGCCGGGCATCCAGCCATCGCAGGTGTGTTTGTGCTGGTCGCCCCAGGGGATGCGCAGCCGCTGCAGCGTTGCGAGTTGCTGGATTGCGGCGGTGAAACGAGGGCGGAGACGGTACTGAACGGCTTGCGGCGGTTAGCGTTGCACCCGGATGACTGGGTGCTGGTGCATGACGCGGCACGGCCATGCCTGTCGCGCTCCGGGTTGAACCGCATGCTGGAAGCGTTGGAGTCGGATACCGTCGGCGGCCTGTTGGCGGTGCCGGTGGCGGACACGCTGAAACGCGGTGATGCCGAGCAGCGCGTCGCGCAAACCCTGCCGCGCGAAGGCGTCTGGCAGGCGCAAACACCGCAAATGTTCCGCTACGGCATCCTGCGGGAAGCGCTGGAAACGATGGGTGGCGACATTGCTACCGATGAAGCGCAGGCAGTAGAGCGTCTAGGGTTTGCGCCCAGGCTGGTACTGGGCGAACGCAATAATCTCAAAGTCACATTTCCCGAGGATATGGAGATGGCCAACATGGTATTACAGGCGCGAGGTGCAGCATGAGAATCGGGCATGGGTTTGACGTGCATCCGTTAACGACTGGCCGCAGGTGCATCATCGGCGGTGTTGATATTCCCCATGAGCGCGGGCTGGACGGCCATTCGGATGCGGACGTGCTGCTGCACGCCATTTGTGATGCCTTGCTGGGAGCGGCAGCGTTGGGCGACATCGGCAAGCATTTCCCCAATACCGATGAACGCTATAAAGGCATTGATTCGCGTGAACTGCTGCGGCATGTGGCGGAATTGTTGCGAACCCATGGGTATGCCGTGGGTAATATCGATGCCACCATCATTGCCGAGGCGCCGAAAATGGCACCCTACATCCGGCAGATGTGTAGCAATATTGCCGCGGATGTCGGGGTGGATGTCGGCGATGTCAACGTCAAAGCCACCACGACAGAGAAACTGGGATTCACCGGACGTGGCGAAGGGATTGCGGCCGAAGCGGTATGCCTTATCCGCCGTTCGCCTTCAGCAAAATAACCACCGCGCCGCTGCCGCCGTCTTCGCGTCGGGCCTGGGCATAAGCGATGACTTCGTCGCGCTGCATCAGCCAACTGCGCAGTTTGTTCTTGAGCACGGGCTCGCGATTTTTCGAACCCAGACCTTTGCCGTGAATGATGCGCACGCAACGCCACCCCCGTTTTTTGCAAGCGTTCAGGAATTCCGCGGTGCTGGCGCGCGCTTCGTCCACCTGCATGCCATGCAGGTCCAGCACGGCCTGTACCACCCAATGCCCGCGCCGCAGTTTGCGTAGCAAGTCAGGGGCGTGTCCGCCGCGCACGTACAACAACTCCTCGCCGTGTTCCTGCTCTTCCAGCGGCATATAGGCGTCAGACAGCGAATCAGCAAGCGCCTGCCGTTCGTCGCGGATGAACTGCTTGGGGATGGGCGGCGGCGGGGCAGGGCGGAAGGTGAGCCGGTCCACTTTCAGTGGCCGGGCGCCCTTGACTGCCTCACGAAACAATTCGGTTTCGTCTGCCTCGTCGTTCATGTCGCGTCACCGAAGCGTGGCCGAGTTTACCCTTGATGTTCCAGATAGCGCTCGGCATCCAGTGCTGCCATGCAGCCGGTACCGGCGCTGGTGATGGCCTGGCGGTAGATGTGGTCCTGCACGTCGCCGGCGGCGAACACGCCGGGAACGCTGGTGGCGGTGGCATTACCGGCGCGGCCCATCCGGGTGATGATGTAACCGCCTTCCATTTCCAGTTGGCCTTCAAAGATGTCGGTGTTGGGCTTGTGGCCGATGGCAATGAATACGCCCTGCAAGGCAATATCCTTGGTGCTGCCGGTATTGACGTCTTTCAGGCGCATGCCGGTCACGCCGCTGTTGTCGCCCAATACTTCGTCCAGGGTCTGGAAGGTTTCCAGCACAATTTTGCCTTCCTTGACGCGCTCGTGCAGTTTGTCCACCAGGATTGCCTCGGCTTTGAACTTGTCGCGCCTGTGCACCAGCGTCACCTTGCTGGCAATGTTGGCCAAGTACAGCGCCTCTTCCACTGCGGTGTTGCCGCCGCCGATCACCGCGACTTCCTGGTTGCGGTAGAAAAAACCGTCGCAGGTCGCACAGGCGGAGACACCCTTGCCGGCGAACGTTTCTTCCGATGGCAGGCCGAGGTACTTGGCCGAGGCACCGGTGGCGATAATCAGCGCATCGCAGGTGTATTCGCCGGAGTCGCCGATCAGGCGTATCGGCTTTTCGGACAGCTTGGCGGTGTGGATGTGATCAAAGATAATTTCGGTATTGAAGCGCTCGGCATGTTTCTGGAAACGCGCCATTAATTCGGGGCCCTGCACGCCATCGGCATCGGCTGGCCAGTTATCCACCTCGGTGGTAGTCATCAGCTGACCGCCCTGGGCGATGCCGGTGATCAATACCGGTTTGAGGTTGGCGCGCGCCGCATAGACAGCGGCGGAATAGCCTGCTGGGCCTGAGCCCAGAATAAGCAATCGTGCATGTTTGGTGGACATTGGCAGTACTCCGGAAAAGATGAAAAGTCAGGCCTGAATTTTAACTGAATGGCGCGTGGCTGTCAGACCGCGCTGGTATAATCTTCGGCAATCACAACAGGCTAGATGCGAAATGTTCTTCACTAAAAATTCGTCCGCCGCTCCCGCTCCAAACCAGCGACAAACCGAGAAACCCACCAAGTTGCTGCGCGAAGCCGGCTGGTTCGCGCGCGTGGTATTCGGCCTGTTCCTGGCCGCCGTCCTGCTGACCTATTACCCTGGCGACCCCGGCTGGTCGCACGACGCCAGTGATAGCCTGGGTATCCGCAATTTTGGCGGGTCGTTTGGCGCCTGGGTGGCCGATATTTTGTTATACCTGTTCGGTTTGTCTGCCTGGTGGTGGGTGACGCTGGTATTCATGGGCGTGTGGTGGGCCTACCAGAAGCTGGAAAGCGAGAGCATTACCGACCGGCCGGTGCTGTTTTACCACTGGTGTGGTTTTGGCTTGCTGGTCCTGGCTTCGTGCGCCTTGGAAGCATCACATCTGCGCGGTATTTCAGCAGCGCTGCCGCTGGCTCCCGGCGGCATGCTCGGCGCGGTGGTGGATGGTGCCGTGCTGGGTGCGCTGGGGTTTGCCGGCGGGACGCTGGTCTTGCTGCTACTGTTCGCCGTGGGCTTCAGCCTGTTCACCGGCGCCTCCTGGCTGACGATCGCCGAGTATGTGGGGGCTGCGCTGGAATGGGCTTATGAATTCGTGCTGAAACAATGGAACGATTGGCAGGACCGCAAGGCCGGGCTGGTGGCCGAGCAGCAGCGCGAAGAATATGTGGAAGTCGAGCGCAAGCGGGTGGAGGATCATCCTCCGGTGCATATCGAAGCCCCGGTGCTGGAAGTGCCCAAGAGTGACCGCGTTGAAAAGGAGCGCCAGTCGCCGTTGTTCGAAACCTTGCCCGATTCACCACTGCCACCGCTACATCTGCTGGATGAGCCGCAAAGCGCGGTGGAAGTACAAAGCCCGGAAACGCTGGAGTTCACCTCGCGCCTGATTGAACGCAAGCTGATGGACTTCAATGTCGAAGTCAAAATTACTGCGGCGCTGCCAGGCCCGGTGATCACCCGCTATGAATTCGAGCCCGCGGCGGGCGTCAAGGGCAGCCAGATCACCAACTTGTCCAAGGACCTGGCGCGCGCTTTATCCGTCGTCAGTGTGCGCGTGGTGGAAACGATCCCCGGCAAAAGCTGCATGGCGCTGGAAATCCCCAATCCCAAACGCCAGACGGTAAGCCTGTCGGAAATTCTGGGCAGCCAGGCGTATGCCGATATGAGTTCGCCGTTGACCATGGCGCTGGGCAAGGATATTTCCGGCAACCCGTCGGTGGCGGATCTGGCAAAAATGCCGCATGTGCTGGTGGCGGGAACGACCGGCTCGGGCAAGTCGGTGGCAATTAATGCCATGATACTCAGCCTGTTATACAAGGCGGATGCATCCAAGGTGCGCCTGATCCTGGTGGACCCGAAAATGCTGGAACTGTCGGTGTACGAAGGCATCCCGCACCTGCTGGCTCCCGTGGTCACGGATATGCGCCAGGCCGCCAATGCGCTCAACTGGTGCGTGGCGGAAATGGACAAACGCTACCGCCTGATGGCGACATTTGGCGTGCGCAACCTGGCCGGCTTCAACCAGAAGCTCAAGGAAGCGCAAAAAGAAGGCAAGCCGCTGACCAATCCGTTTTCGCTGACGCCGGATGCGCCCGAACCGCTGGAGGAACTGCCGCTGATCGTGGTGGTGATCGACGAATTGGCCGACATGATGATGGTGGTCGGCAAGAAAGTGGAGGAACTGATTGCTCGCCTGGCGCAAAAAGCGCGCGCTTCCGGCATCCACTTGATCCTGGCCACCCAGCGCCCTTCGGTGGACGTGATTACCGGGCTGATCAAGGCCAACATCCCGACACGTATTGCGTTCCAGGTTTCCAGCAAAATCGATTCGCGCACCATCCTCGACCACATGGGCGCAGAAGCCCTGCTGGGGCAGGGCGATATGCTGTACCAGCCGCCCGGTTCCGGCTATCCGTTGCGGGTGCATGGTGCATTCGTGTCGGACAGCGAAGTCCACCGCGTAGTGGAATACCTGAAAGCGCAGGGCGGCGAACCGAATTACATCGAAGGTATCCTCAGCGGCGCGGAAGAAGGCGCTGAAGGCGGGCTGGCCGGTGAAGATGGTGGTGGTGGCGAAGCCGACCCGCTGTACGATGAAGCGGTGGCGCTTGTCCTCAAGTCGCGCCGGGCATCGATCTCCTCGGTGCAGCGCCAGTTGCGGATAGGCTACAACCGGGCGGCGCGCCTGATCGAAGACATGGAGCGCGCCGGATTGGTGTCGCCCATGCAGTCCAATGGAAATCGTGAAATATTGGTGGCTCCCAGTGAATAAATTGTTCAAATTGGCGCTAGGCGCGCTGTTTTTGTTGCCGATGCTGGCAAACGCCGAACCGGTGCAGCGGCTGAAAGCGTTTTACCAATCCACGCCGGCGATGAAGGCACAGTTCAAGCAGACCGTGCTGGATCGGCACGGGCGCAAGGTGCAGGAAGTCAGCGGCGCCATGCAATTGCTGCGGCCGGGGAAGTTTCGCTGGGATTACCGCAAACCTTATGTGCAGTTGATTGTCGGTGATGGCTCCAAAGTCTGGTTATACGATCCGGACCTGAATCAGGTGACCGTGCGCACCATGGACAATGTGCTGGGTTCCAGCCCGGCAGCGCTGCTGGCGGGGAACCTCGATGTGGAAAAAGTATTCGACCTGAAAGACGCCGGGGATGCGCATGGCCTGGAATGGGTGGAAGCAACACCCAAAGACAGCGATGGCGGCTTTGATCATGTGCTGCTGGGGTTCAAGGGCGATCAGTTAACCGAGATGGAACTGCATGACAATTTCGGCCAGACCACGGTGATCGAGTTTTCCGGCCTGGAACGCAATCCCAAGTTCACCTCGCGGACCTTCCATTTTGTCCCGCCGGCTGGCGCCGATGTGGTGGGAGAGTAGCGTTTCTCGGCAATGAGCGACCTGTTTGCCCCGGCAGCCCCCCACGCCCCGCTGGCGGAACGCCTGCGTCCGCGCACGCTGGACGACGTGGTGGGGCAGAGCCATCTGCTGGGCGAAGGCAAGCCGCTGCGCCTGGCGTTCGTCTCCGGCAAGCTGCCGTCGATGATCCTGTGGGGGCCGCCCGGCGTGGGCAAAACCACGCTGGCGCGGCTGGTGGCCGGGGCAGTGGATGCCGAGTTTATTCCGCTTTCCGCCGTATTGTGCGGGGTAAAAGACATCCGTGAAGCGGTGGAGCGCGCCGAGATGATGCTGCAGCAATCCGGCCGCCGCACCATCATGTTCGTGGATGAGGTGCACCGTTTCAACAAAAGCCAGCAGGATGCGTTCCTGCCGTTTGTCGAAAGCGGCTTGCTCACTTTCATCGGCGCCACCACCGAAAACCCCTCGTTTGAAGTTAACTCCGCCTTGCTCAGCCGCGCGCAGGTGTTCGTGCTGCAGCCGCTGTCCGCCGATGAGTTGGGCGTCCTGTTCGACCGCGCATTTGCGCTGGAGCCGGGATTAAGCGCGGATGCGCAGGTTAAGGAGCAGGTGCTGGCCTATGCCGATGGCGATGCGCGCCGGCTGCTGAATTTCCTAGAGCAGTTGCTGAACGCCGCACAGTCGGCGGGTATCAGCCTGATCGACAGCACCTTCCTGGAAAGCACGCTGGCATCCAAGCTGCGCCGGTTTGACAAGGGCGGCGATGCGTTCTACGACCAGATTTCCGCGCTGCACAAGTCGGTGCGCGGTTCCAATCCCGATGCCGCGCTGTACTGGTTCCTGCGCATGCTGGATGGTGGCGCCGACCCGCTGTACCTCGGGCGGCGCATCGTGCGCATGGCGATCGAGGACATCGGCTTGGCCGATCCCAGGGCGCAGACCATGGCGGTGGAAGCCTGTGAAATCTACGAACGGCTGGGCTCGCCGGAAGGCGAACTGGCGCTGTCCAATGCGGTGATCTACCTGGCGGTGGCCGCCAAGAGCAACGCGGCCTACATGGCTTACAACAAGATGAAAGCATTTGTGGCGCAGGACCAGTCACGCCCGGTGCCGGTGCATTTGCGCAATGCGCCGACCAAACTGATGAAGAACCTCGGCTATGGCAAGGAATACCGCTATGCCCACGACGAGCCGGAAGCCTATGCTGCCGGTGAAACCTATTTCCCCGACAACATGACGCCGCCGAAATTTTACGAGCCCACACCGCGTGGGCTGGAAGGTAAAATAGGCGAAAAGCTGGCGCATTTGCGCGAGTTGGACCGTAAATCCAGAAAATAACCCGTTATCACAGACCGGAGTCTCAATTGCTTGATATTCAACTACTCAGAAACGACCTGGAAGCTGTTGCGCAACGCCTGGCCAGCCGTAATTTCGTGCTGGATACAGCCGCATTCGCCGCGCTGGAAGCCGAGCGCAAGGCAGCGCAAACCCGCACCCAGGAGTTGCAGGCCAAGCGCAATGCCACCTCCAAGCAGATCGGCATTGCCAAATCCAAGGGCGAGGATGCTTCCGCGATTCTGGCGGAAGTTGCCACGCTGGGTGACGAACTCAAGGCCGCGGAAGAAAAGCTGGTGGTGATCCAGTCGCAGATGCAAAGCCTGCTGCTGAATGTGCCCAATCTGCCGCATGACAGCGTGCCGGTGGGCAAGTCGGAAGAAAGCAATGTCGAAGTGAGGCGCGTCGGCCAGCCCAGGGTGTTTGATTTTGAAGTGAAAGACCATGTGGATGTAGGCAATGCGCTGGGTCTGGACTTCGACACCGGCGCCAAGCTCTCCGGCGCACGCTTTACCCTGATGCGCGGCCAGATTGCCAAATTGCACCGCGCGCTGGCGCAGTTCATGCTGGATACGCAAACCGAGCAGCATGGGTACACCGAATGTTATACGCCGTACATGGTGAATGCTGAAACGCTGCTGGGTACCGGCCAGCTACCCAAGTTCGAGGAAGACCTGTTCTCGCTGGCGCATAACGACAGCAAGCTGTACCTGATACCCACTTCCGAAGTGACGCTGACCAACACCGTGCGCGACGAAATCGTGCCGCTGGATGCACTGCCGATCAAACTCACCGCACACACCCCGTGTTTCCGTTCCGAGGCCGGCTCTTATGGCCGCGACACGCGCGGCATGATCCGCCAGCACCAGTTCGACAAGGTGGAAATGGTGCAGATTGTGCATCCGGACAAGAGCTACGAGGCGCTGGAGGAAATGGTGGGGCATGCTGAAGCCATCCTGCAAAAACTCGGTCTGCCGTATCGCGTGGTTTCGCTGTGCACGGGCGACATGGGCTTCGGTGCCGCCAAGACGTACGACCTGGAAGTCTGGCTGCCGGCACAGAACACTTATCGCGAAATTTCCTCGGTCTCCAACTGCGAGGCATTCCAGGCACGCCGCATGCAGGCACGCTATCGCAACGAGGCCGGCAAGCCGGAACTGCTGCATACGCTGAACGGTTCCGGCCTGGCGGTGGGGCGCACGCTGGTGGCGGTGCTGGAAAATTACCAGAACGCTGATGGCAGCGTGACTGTGCCGGAAGTGCTGCGTAGTTATATCAGGCAAGACAAACTCCTGCCGGAGTAATCGTGGCGATAGATTTCACCAGATTGTTGGGCATCAGCGGCGTTGGCTCCCATGAGCGGCCGCAAGCCATATTCTGGGGACGCCGGCTGGAATGGCCGGTATTGCTGGTGGCGTTGTTTATTCCGCTGGAGTGGTATCTTGAAGAAACCGGCGCGGTGTCGGTTGCCACCGCACGCTATTTCGACTGGTCGATCTGGCTGCTGTTTTTGTTCGAAACGACGCTGCTGACGGCGCTGGTGCAGGACAAGTGGCATTACCTGATCACCAACTGGATGAATCTGGTCATTATTGTTGCCGGGGTTCCGCTGGAGTGGGTGAACTCGCCGATTGTAGGGGCGTTGCGCAATTTGCGGCTGGTGCTGATGCTCTACCTGCTGGCCAAGCTTTCACGAAGGTTGCGCCAGTTTCTCGCCAATGGCCAGGTAGGGTCGATATTGCTCATCTCCCTGACCGTGGTTGTTCTGGCCGGTGTCATCGTGACGCGGCTGGACCCTTCAATGGGGTCGGTGTGGGATGGCATGTGGTGGGCGTGGGTAACGCTGTCGCATACCGGTTACGGCGACATTGTCCCCAAGACCGGTGCCGGCAGATTTTTCGGGGCTATGCTGATTTTTATCGGTATCGTGCTGGTTTCCCTGATGACGGCGCATCTCTCGGTTTTCCTGATCGGCAGTGAAGTGGAAAAAGTTGAGAGCGAAATGGAAAAAGTCGAGAAAGAAGAAAAAGTAGAGGAAAAAGTGCTGCGGGATGTCGCCGCACGCCTGGAACGCATCGAGAAACTGCTGGAGCAGCGCGAACCTAAGGAGACGCTGAATAAATGAGCGAGCGGGATGAAGTGCAAGGCGCACGGCGCGCAGACCACGAGACATATCTATTAGATAGGCGAGTGGGCGAGCACCGCGCAACGCAGCAATTCGCCCGCGCAGTCATTTTTCAGCGTCTCCTTAAGGCGTAGCGGTGGCCCGGCTGCCCACCCAGGCCAAGTTGAATTTCGGCAGGGTTGACGGCCGCGGCGGCGGGATCAGTTTGTCTTCGTATTTTTCCAGAATCTTGTGGTAGGTCCGGATCGACTCCACAAAAATCACTGCCGCGCCGCCACGGGCAAAACCGAATTTCAAGTTTGAGTAATGCTCGTACTGATTAAGTAGCGGCAGGGTTTTCTTCACGTCGGCCCAGGCATCGGGATTCAGTTTCATCCGTTGCGCCAGCACGCGCGCATCCTCCAGATGGGCCAGCCCGACATTGTAGGATGCCAACGCCAGCCAGGTGCGATCAGGTTCCGGAATGCGGTCCGGCAAGGCGTCTTTCAGCAGCAGCAGGTATTTTGCCCCGGCCATGATGCTCTGGTTGGGGTCCAGCCGATTGGTCACGCCCATTTTGTCGGCGGTTTCCTCCGTCAGCATCATCAGTCCGCGCACATTGGTGGGTGACGTGTTGTAGGTATCCCAATGGGATTCCTGGTAGCTGAGTGCGGCCAGCAGTCGCCAATCGAGGCTGGTGGAAGCCTGTGCCTGTTTCATCAGCCGGACGTATTGCGGCAGTACGGTGCGCATGCGCAGCAGAAAACCGGTGACATCCATGGTGTTCAGGCGTTCGGAATGGCCATAGTAGCGGTCCTGCAGGTTGCGCAGCGTGCCGTCCTTCTGGATGCGCTCGAAAAAAGCCGTCGCCTTCTGGTAAAGCCAGGCGTCGCTGTCCTTGGGGAATGCCCAGGCCAGCTTGCGCGGCTGGCCGAAATTGAAGGCGACGTTCAGGTTGGGGTAGTAGTTCTGTACCATGGATACCATGTGGGAATCGGCAATGGTTGCATCCAGCGTGCCTTCTGCCACCTTTTCCAGCAACTCGTCGGCGCCGGTTCTCTTGGGCTCCAGCCAATGCAGTCCGGGCATATCCACCGCCAGTTCCGCCAGGCGTTCGGCATCACTGCTGCCGCTGGGAACCTGCACCTGCTTGCCTAGCAGATCGCTTACTTTTTTCGGGTTGAAGTCTTTTTCCTGGTTCACCACCACCTGCGGTTGTACCTGCTGGTAGGCCGGCCCAAAGCGCACCAGGTGTTCGCGGATATGCGTGATGTCCAAAGCGGCGGCGGCAACATGCGCCTTGCCTTTGAGCAGCGTGGGGATCACTTCGCCTACGCCGTTGACCACCACGAACTTCACCTTGAAATCCGCTCCCAGCTCCTGCACGAACAGCTTGGCAAGGTCGTATTCCAGCCCGGCAAAATCATTGCTGCCATTGACGTAATAAGTGGTGGGGCTGTTATAGGTGACAACCACGATTTCGTGGCTTTGGCGGGGCGCAGGTAATGGCTTGGGAGCTTTGCTGCAAGCCGTTGCCAGCCAAACGAACAGCAGTAGAAAGGGCAGGCGTTTCATTCTGGCAGTTTCAACAACTTCTGTCTTTTTGTCCAGCCATAAGGCAAGACTTGCCCTGCCGGCTCGTGCTAGAATGCGCGCCTCGACAAAACCTTGTTTTGCTCACCAGGAGAGGTGGCAGAGTGGTCGAATGCGCCGGACTCGAAATCCGGTATAGCGGTCTCCGTTATCGAGGGTTCGAATCCCTCCCTCTCCGCCAAATCAAGCGCACCCCCAGCAGCATCGCCAGTATCACCGCATAAATCACCGGTTGCGTGATGTCTTTTTTGACCAGCCAGAAGTAGTGCAGCACGCCGAGCAAGGCTATCGGGTACACCAGGTAGTGCAACTTTTGCCAGTTGCGACCGAGTCGCTTCATCATGGCGTTGGTGGAGGTGGCTGCCAGCGGAATCAGCAGGACGAACGCCGAAAACCCGGCGAGGATGAACGGGTGTTTGACGATGTCCTTGCTGATAGCGGCAACATCAAACCATTGATCCAGCCAGACGTAGGATGCCATGTGCAGCAGGGCATAAAAAAACGCATACAGGCCGAGCATGCGCCGCAGTTGTACCAGCCAGTTGGCACCGGTGAGTTTGCGTAGCGGGGTGATGCTTAACGTCACCAGCAGGAAGGTGAGCGCCCAGGTGCCGTTGGAACGGATCACGAATTCGATGGGATTCGCACCCAGGCCATCGCTCAACCCCAGTACCACCAGCCGTACCAGGGGAAGCAGGGCGGCGGCGAACAGGACCGCTTTAACGCGGGAGACGGCGTTTCTGGATAACTGGTTGAATGGCATAAATAAATCAGAAGTTCTTTTGCAAATCCATGCCGCTGTACAGGTGCGCCACCTGTTCGGCATAGCCGTTGAACATCAGTGTTTTCTGGCGCCGCTGGAACAGCCCGCCCGAGCCGATCCTGCGCTCGGTGGCCTGGCTCCAGCGCGGGTGGTCGACCTCGGGGTTGACGTTGGAATAAAAGCCGTATTCGCGCGGGTTGGCTTTTGTCCATGAGCTGATTGGCTGCTGTTCGGTGAAGCGGATCTTGACGATGGATTTGATGCCTTTGAAGCCGTATTTCCATGGCACCACCAGGCGTAGCGGCGCGCCGTTCTGGTTGGGCAGGACCTCGCCATACAGCCCCACCGCCAGCAGCGTCAGCGGGTTCATTGCTTCATCCATGCGCAGGCCCTCGCTATAAGGCCAGTCCAGCACCTGGTTGCGGATGCCCGGCATCTGCTGCTGGTCGGCCAGCGTGAAAAATTCGACATATTTGGCATTGCCGGTGGGTTCCGCCCATTTGATCAGGTCGGCTAGCGGGAAGCCTACCCAGGGAATAGCCATCGACCAGCCTTCGACGCAACGCATGCGGTACAGCCGTTCTTCCAGTGGAGACAGTTTGATCAGGTCGTCAATGGCGATGCGTTTCGGCTTTTTGACTTCGCCTTCAATGCTGACCGTCCAAGGCCGGGTGCGCAGGGTGTGCGCATATTCGGCAGGGTCGGCCTTGCTGGTGCCGAATTCATAGAAATTGTTGTAGCTGGTGACATCTTCGTACGGCGTGGGTTTTTCTTCCTTGCCATACGCGGTGCGGACGACGCCGGCAATTTTGGGGCGGGGGGTGCCGGCTGCGGCTGCGTGTCTACCCGGCAGTGCCAGTGCTGCGCCGGCCAGTGCCAGCCCGCCAGCCATGCCGAGAAACCGGCGGCGGTCGGCGTACACTTCCTTGGGGGTGATGTCGGAAGGGGCAATATCGGGCTTTGGCAAAATCAGCATGGTCGAACACCTTGTGGAATGGATGTAGTGTAGTCGTAGATGGAGCACAATTCCTTACAGGGCACTTCCATAAATCCAATTTCCTTTGCCATACGGCGTTGCTCATGAAAAATGATTCCTTACATATCAGACATATGCTGCGTCATTATTTTTCATTCGCGCCTTGTCTGGCTTAGCAACTTGAATTTATAGCAGTGCCCTTACATAAAATTCGGGGCTTGTTTTAAGGTAAAATACACTCGATCTAGCGGCTGATGGCCGCATTTTTGTTTGAGGTTAAGAATTCATGCTGTGTGACATGGCACCTGATTACGTGCGCTCCATTGCGCCCTATCAGCCGGGCAAGCCGATTTCTGAACTGGCGCGCGAGATGGGGCTGGAAGAATCCAGCATCATCAAGCTGGCCAGTAATGAAAATCCGCTGGGTACTAGCCCCAGGGCGTTGCAGGCGGTGCAGCAGGCACTGGCCGACATTGCCCTTTATCCTGACGGTAACGGTTTTGCGCTGAAGGATGCCATTGCCGGCAAATTTGGCGTCAAGCATGAGCAGATTGTGCTGGGCAACGGCTCCAACGACGTGCTGGAGCTGGTGGCGCGCGGGTTCCTGAGTCCGGGTACGGAGGCGGTATTTTCGCAACATGCGTTTGCGGTGTATCCGCTGGTGACCAAGGCGATCGGTGCCCGTGGCATTTCCGTCGCGGCCAGGGATTTCGGCCACGACCTGGCGGCCATGCGCCAGGCGATCACCCCCAGTACCCGTGTGGTGTGGATTGCCAACCCGAACAACCCGACCGGCACCTGGCTGCCGCAGGCTGAGTTGCATGCTTTCCTGAAATCGGTGCCGGAAGATGTGTTGGTGGTGCTGGATGAAGCGTATGACGAATACTTGCCGGCGGATAAAAAGGCAGCGAGCGTGGCTTGGTTGGCGGAGTTTGGCAACCTGGTGGTGACGCGTACCTTGTCCAAGGCTTATGGCCTGGCAGGCTTGCGCGTGGGGTTTGCGCTGGCCGCGGCACCGGTGATTGATATCATCAACCGTGTACGGCAGCCGTTCAACGTCAACAGCCTGGCGCAGGTGGCCGCAGTGGCGGCGCTGGCGGATGACGAGTTTGTACGGAAAAGTTATGAACTGAACGCCGCGGGCATGCTGCAAATGACGCAGGGGTTTGCCCGGCTGGGCATCAGCTACATCCCGTCGTTTGGCAATTTTGTCAGCTTCCGCATCAGCGATGCGGCCGGGGTGTACCAGGCGTTGTTGCGGAAAGGCGTGATCGTGCGCCCGGTTGCCAATTATGAAATGCCGGATTATTTACGTGTCAGCATCGGCCTGGAACAGGAAAATGCCCGTTTCTTGCAGGTGTTAGAGGAAATTGTTGAATCAAGATGAGCCCCATGGAAAAACTCGCTACGGATGATGTTCGGATCAAAGAGATCAAGGAACTCAAGCCGCCTTCAGTGTTGCTGGAAGCGCTGCAGGAGAGCCCGGCGACGACTGCGAACATCCTTGCCACGCGTGCTGCCATCCACCGTATCCTGCACAATTCGGATGACCGCCTGCTGGTCATCATCGGGCCGTGTTCGATCCACGACCCCAAAGCCGGGCTGGAATATGCCAAGCGGCTGGTCGCCGAGCGCGACCGGCTGGCTGCCGACCTGCTGATTGTGATGCGCGTGTATTTCGAGAAGCCGCGCACTACCGTGGGCTGGAAGGGACTGATTAACGACCCGTACCTGGACGGCAGCTTCAAGATCAACGAAGGGCTGGAACTGGCGCGGCGTTTCCTGCTGGATGTCAACGAACTCGGCATGCCCGCCGGCATCGAGTTCCTGGACACCATCACGCCGCAGTACACCGCCGACCTGGTAAGCTGGGGCGCAATCGGCGCGCGTACTACCGAATCACAGGTGCACCGCGAACTGGCATCCGGCCTGTCA
The DNA here is from genome assembly GCA_964511385.1 of uncultured Methylophilaceae bacterium. Taxonomy (GTDB): domain Bacteria; phylum Pseudomonadota; class Gammaproteobacteria; order Burkholderiales; family Methylophilaceae; genus CAILHX01. Next base: position 54,505 of record CAZEFE010000002.1, read on the forward strand.
TGCCCGGTGGGGTTCAAGAACGGCACCGACGGCAACATCCGCATCGCCATTGACGCGATCAAGGCCGCCGCCAGCCCGCACCACTTTTTATCGGTGACCAAGGAAGGCCACTCGGCGATTATTTCCACTTCCGGCAACGAAGACTGTCATGTGATTTTGCGCGGCGGGAAAATCCCCAACTACGACGCCGTCAGCGTGGAAGCCGCCTGCAAGAGCCTGGCTGCCGCCGGCCTGGCGCCCAAGCTGATGGTGGATTGCAGCCATGCCAACAGCCGCAAGCAATACCAGTTGCAGATGGAAGTGGCGCACGACGTGGCGGCGCAATTGGCAACCGGTGATGACCGCATCATGGGCGTGATGGTGGAATCCCACCTCAACGAAGGCCGCCAGGAGCATACGCCGGGCTGCACGCTGGAGTATGGCAAGTCTATTACCGATGCCTGCCTGGGCTGGGAAGATACGGTCAAACTGCTGGACGTGCTGGCAGCCGGCGTTCGCGCCCGCCGCCGCAAGCACGATGACGACATCGAACAGTAATGCCGGATGATGCTGGAGTGCGACAAAAAGCTGCTGCGGCAGCTTTTTGTTTTCAGGTGCTGGCCTGCAAGCCCTTGATGTAAATGCCGATGATCCGGTCGGCTTCCTGATCCAGCGAAAATAAACCCGGGTTAAGGGTCCAGTTGGCAATCAGCCCGTCAATCAAGGCATGCAGCCCGATAGCGGCGATGTGGGCATTCAGGCTTTTCGGTAAGAAGTTCTGGTCGATGGCGGCCTGTATGCTTTGCTCGATGTGATCAAGGCAACCGGCACGGCTTTCCATTTGCCGGTCGCGGGCTTCCGCCATTTCTTCCACCAGTTCGCATTTGTGCCGGACGATATCGAACACGCGCCTGGTCTTTTCATCGGTGGCAACCTGCTTTAGCACCGTCACCGCGCCGTTCTGCAGAAAGGCGAGCGGGGTGGCAACCTGCTCTACGCTAAGCTGATCGATCATTTCGTCAATCGGCATTTTTACGCGCTCCAGCATGGCGTGAAACAGATCGGCCTTGTTCTTGAAGTGCCAGTACACGGCGCCACGCGTTAATCCGGCAGCCTGGGCAATTTCCGCAAGCGAAGTGCGGGCGACGCCTTTTTCGTTGAATACGGTTTCTGCCGCATCCAGTAGCTGGTTGCGGGTGAGTTCTGCTTCTTCTTTCGTGCGTCTGACCATAAATTAAGTTGGGTGCGTTGCAATAAAAATCCGCTTTACATACATGCGTGAATGTATGTAAGATTAGCACGGCTCGAGGCATCCCTGCAATAAAACGCGCAAGAACAATAAGGATTTAACCATGTTTTTTATTCATCAGAATAACCTGTTCAAGTTAACCAAGCCATTGCTGGTGACGGCAATGGTGCTGGCAGTGACGGCCTGCAAAGCGAAAAACGACGGCCAGGCCGGCGGTGGCATGCACCAGATGCCGCCGCCGCAGGTGACAGTGCAGGAAGTCGTCCCGCAAACCGTGGATGTCAACATGGAATACACCGGGCAGATTGCCGGCATCCGCGATGCCGAAGTGCGCGCGCGCGTGACCGGGATATTGCTCAAGCGGAATTACGTGGAAGGCGCCGTGGTGAAAGCGGGGCAGTCCTTGTTCACGATCGACCCCGCACCTTACCAGGCGGCCCTGGCCAAGGCTGAGGCCGACCTCAGCAGCGCCGAAGCCAGGCATGCGCAGGCGACACGCGATGCGGCAAGGCTCAAGCCACTGAGCGAGGCAAAAGCGATTTCGCAAAAAGATTATGACGATGCGATTTCTGCCGAGCAGGTGGCCGCCGCCGAGGTGAAAGCCGCCAACGCACGCCTGACCGACGCCCGCCTGAACCTGAGTTATACCCGCGTTGAAGCGCCGATTTCCGGTGTCACCGGCCGCATCCAGCAAACCGAGGGTTCGCTGATTTCCGGCCCGTCCATCCTGCTGACCACGGTGACGCAGACCAATCCCATCTACGCCATTGCCGGCGTGTCGGACAACGACCAGTTGCGGCTGGATCGGGATGTGCAGGCCGGACGGCTGCAACTGCCCAAGGACGGCCGCTTCGACGTGACGGTGAAACTGGCCGATGGCACGGTGTACCCGCACAGCGGCAAGGTGAACTTCTCCGACATCCGGCTCAATCCGACTACCGGTACCAGCGAAGTGCGGGCGGAACTGGCCAATCCGCAAGGAGTGCTGCGCCCCGGCCAGTTCGTGCGCGTGACGCTGGGCGGCGCCAAGCGCCTGAATGCGCTGCTGGTGCCGCAGCGCGCGGTGCTGGAAGGCCCGCAGGGCAAGTTTGTGTTTGTGGTGGACGCCAAAAGCCAGGCACAGATACACCCGGTTGAAGTCGGCGACTGGTCCGGCGAGCAATGGGTGGTCAACAAAGGTTTGCAGGCGGGCGACAAGGTGATCGTGGATGGCGTAATCAAGATCGGCCCTGGCGCGCCGGTGAAGGTGTCAGAAACTCTGAAAGCCGGTAGCGAAAAAACCGCCGCAGCCCCTGCGGCCAAACAATAAGGCCGATAGACATGTTCTCCAAATTTTTTATCAACCGCCCCATTTTTGCGGCGGTGCTCTCCATTTTCATCATGATTGCCGGCCTTGCGGCGATGCGGGTGCTGCCGATCGCGCAATATCCTGAAATCGCGCCGCCGGTGGTAAGCGTGCAGGCGGTTTATCCCGGCGCCTCGGCCGAGGTGCTGGAGCAGACCGTGGCGGCGCCGCTGGAATCGCAGATCAACGGCGTGGAGCACATGATGTACATGAGCTCCACCTCGGCTTCCAATGGTGTGGTGGACATCCAGATCACCTTTGAAATCGGTGCCGACGCCGACCAGGCGGCGCTGAACGTGAACAACCGCGTCAAGCAGGCGGAAGCGCGCCTGCCGGAAGAAGTGCGCCGCCAGGGCGTGACGGTGAATAAAGGCTCGTCATCCTTCCTGCAGGTGGTTGCCTTTTCTTCGCCGGATGGCCGCTACGACAACCTGTTTACCAGCAACTACGTCACGCTGAACGTACTGGACCGCATCAAGCGTATTCCCGGCACCACCAACGTGCAGATTTTCGGCGCCAAGGATTACGCCATGCGCATCTGGCTCAAGCCGGAGCGGCTGGCCCACCTGGGCGTTTCCGTGAGTGAAGTGGTGGCCGCCATCCGCAGCCAGAACGCGCAGTTTGCACCGGGCAAGATCGGCCAGCCGCCCGCCGCCAGCGGCCAGGAGCTGGTCTATACCATCTCCGCGCAAGGGCGGTTGAGCGACCCCAAACAGTTCGAGCAGATCATCGTGCGCTCGGACAGCAAGGGCTCGCAGATACGCCTGGCGGATGTGGCCCGCGTTGAACTGGGCTCCAAGGATTACGATTTTATCGGGCGCGTCAACGGCAAGCCGGCCACGCTGATGGGGATATTCCTGCAGCCGGGCGCCAATGCGCTGGGCGTGGCGGAAGAAGTCAACAAAACCATCGCCGAACTGGCCAAGACCTTCCCGGCCGGGCTGGAGCATACCGTGGTGTACGACACCACGCTGTTTGTTAACGTGTCCATCCACGAAGTCGTCAAAACCCTGGTCGAAGCCATGGTGCTGGTGTTCCTGGTGGTGCTGCTGTTCCTGCAGAACTTCCGCGCGACGCTGATCCCGACGCTGGCGGTGCCGGTGTCGCTGATCGGTACGTTTGCCGGTTTGCATGTGCTCGGTTACTCGATCAACACGCTGACGCTGTTCGGCATGGTGCTGTCCATCGGTATCGTGGTGGACGATGCCATCGTGGTGCTGGAAAACGCCGAGCGCCTGATGCACGAGCACGGCCTGAAGCCGCGCGCCGCCGCCATCGAAGCCATGCGCGAGGTGACCAGCCCGGTCATCGCCATCATGCTGGTGCTGATTTCGGTGTTTGTGCCGATTGCCTTCATGGGCGGCTTGGCCGGTGAACTATATCGGCAGTTCGCCATCACCATTTCCATTTCGGTGATTATTTCCGCCATCGTGGCGCTGACGCTGACCCCGGCATTGTGCGCGCTGATCCTGAAGCCGGAGCACAAGCAGGTGGGCTGGTTTTTCCAGCAGTTCAACCGCTTTTTTGCCTGGGTGACGCATCGCTACACCGCCGGCGTCAGCTGGATGCTCAAGCGCAGCGTGATCGGCTTGCTGCTGTTTGCCGGCATGCTGGCGGTGACGGTGCAACTGTGGCGCACCACGCCGACTTCGCTGGTACCGGGTGAAGACCAGGGTTATTACATCAGCGCGGCATTCCTGCCCGATGGCGCCAGCCTGGAACGTACCGACCGCGTGGTGAACAAGGTGACCGAGACCATTCTCGCCAATCCCAACAACCGGTATGCCATTGCGTTTACCGGGCGCGATTTCCTCGGCGGGTCGTTCAAGAACAGTGCCGCCACGATTTTTGTGCGGCAACAGCCGTGGGAAGAGCGCAAGGTCCCCAGCGCGGCACTGGTGGGCGATTTGTTTGCGAAAACAGCCGGGATCAAGGAAGCGCTGGTGCTGGCTTTCAACCCGCCGGCGATTTTCGGCCTGGGCAATACCGGCGGTTTCGAGGTCAATATCCAGAACAAGGGCGAGGGCGGCGCCAAGCGGCTCAACGAAGTGACGCAGCAATTTATCGCCAGGGCAGCCAAGGAGCCGTCGCTGGCTTTTGTGCAGACCCTGTGGCGCGCCAATACGCCGCAACTGTACGTGGATGTTGACCGCAGTCGCGCCGCCGCGCTGAACGTAAGCATGCAGAATATTTTCGATACGCTGTCGGCAACGCTGGGCACCTATTACGTCAACGACTTTAACAAGTACGGCCGTACCTGGCAGGTGCTGATGTCCGCCGACCAGCAATATCGCCGCAAGCCGGAGGACATTGCCGCGCTGTATGTGCGTTCCAGCACCGGGGAAATGGTGCCGATCTCGGCAGTGGCCACGGTGCGATTCGATACCGGCCCGGATACGCTCACCCGCTTCAATAATTTGCCGTCGGTGAAGCTGTTGGGCAGCGCCGCGCCCGGCATCAGCTCCGGCGAGGCGATCGCCACCGTGGAACGGCTGATGAAGGAAGTGCTGCCGGCGGATTTCAGCTATGAATGGAGCGGGGCTTCCTACCAGGAAAAACGCACCGGCGGCGCATCGAATATCGCGCTGGTGCTGGCTGCGGTGATGATGTTCTTCATCCTGGCGGCGCTGTATGAAAGCTGGTTGCTGCCGTTCTCGGTATTGCTGGCGCTGCCGTTCGGCGTGTTCGGCGCGCTGGCCATCGTCTGGGTGCGCAATTTTGCTTTTGCCTTGCTGTTCCCGGGCGTGCCCATCCCGCCGCTCACCAACGACGTGTATTTCCAGATCGGCCTGGTGACGCTGCTGGGGCTGGCGGCCAAGAATGCCATCCTGATCGTGGAATTCGCCATCATGAAACAGAAGGAAGACGGCCTGAGCGTCAGGGACGCCGTGGTCGAGGCGGCCAGGCTGCGCTTCCGCCCGATCCTGATGACGTCAATGGCCTTTATCCTGGGCGTAGCGCCGCTGGTGTTTTCCACCGGCGCGGGTGCCGGGGCGCGGCAATCGGTCGGCACCGGCGTGATGGGCGGTATGCTGGGCGCGACCTTCCTGGCGATTTTCTTTGTGCCGCTGTTCTTCAAGTTGCTGGATCGCAAGCAGCACCATTTGCCGCCAGCAGAAGCGAGGGCAGCAGGAGTGACTCATGAAAAATAAAAAATATATTGCTGTACTGGTCAGCGCCTTGCTGCTCGGCGGTTGCGCCAGTTTCCCGGAATTCACCGTGTTCAAGAAGCCGGAAACCGAGCTGCCGCAAAGCTGGCCGGGGCTGCCGGAAAACGCGGTGGTGGCCGACAACGCCCAGTGGTGGAAACTGTACGGCGACAGCAAGCTGGATACCCTGGTCGAGGAGGCATTGGCGCATAACCATGACATCGCGCTGGCGGCAGCCCGCATTGAAGAGGCGCGCGCCAACGTCATCGTCAGCGATGCGGAAAGCGACCCGACGGCAACGGCGACGTTCCTGCCGTCGTATTACCGGAATTCCCATGCAACAGCCACGCCGATTCCGGGCAATGCCGGCAATATCCGCAACAATGTGGCACGGGTGAATGTGTCGTACGAACTGGACCTGTGGGGCAAGCTGCGCCGCGCCACCGAAGCCGCGCGCGCCGACCTGCTGGCGGCGGAATCGGCCCGGGATACGGTGCGCAACAGCCTGACCGCCGAAGTGGTGCAAGGGTATTACACCCTGACGGCACGGGAAGCCCAGTTGGCGATTGCGCGCCGCACCGAAACCACCCGCCGGTCTACGCTGAGTTTGCAGAAGCTGCGCTTGAATGCCGGGGTGTCCTCGGAGTTCGAAGTGCGCCAGGTCGAAGCCGAACTGGCGGCGGTGCAGGCGCAGATACCGGCACTGGAGCGCGCATGCAGGCAACAGGAAAACGCGCTGGCCGTGCTGCTGGGACGCAGCCCGCGTGCCCAGATCGAGGATCGCGTGGCGGCGGCGGAAAGTGTCGGCGGCATCGAACTAAAAGTACCGGCCGGCTTGCCTTCGGAACTGCTGTTGCGGCGCCCTGATCTGCGTCAGGCCGAGCAAAACCTGGTGGCGGCGAACGCGCGGGTGAACGTGGCGCGCGCCGGGTTTTACCCTTCCATCACCTTGACCGGTTTCCTGGGCGGCGAGAGCGAGTCGCTGGCCGACCTGTTTATCGGCCCGGCCCGGATTTTCCGCTTTGCCGCGGAACTGACCCAGCCGTTGTTCGCCGGCAAGCGTATCGGTGCTTCGGTTGACGTTGCCAAGGCGCGCGAAGACCAGTTGGTTGAGGAGTACAAAAAAGCCATCGCCAATGCGTTCCGCGAAGTGCAAGACGGGTTGGTTGCGCAAAAAGCCGCCGGGGAAATCCTGGTTGCCGAGCAAACCCGGGTGGCTGCATTGCAGAAAGCGCAGGCGCTGGCCAAGCTGCGTTTCGAAAACGGCGTGGCCAGCCAGTTGGAATTGCTGGATGCCGAGCGCAACCTGCTGCAGGCCGAGTACAACAAAGCCGAGGCCGAGCGCTTGCAGCGCGTGGCCATGGCCGACCTGTTCAAGGCCATGGGCGGCGGCTGGCAGGGCTTGTAAGCGGTAGCGCGTTAGAAGTTGTAGCTGAGTTGCGCGCTCAGGATGTTGATGTCGCCTGAGTATTCACCTTTAACACGGCCATTGACGCTGGGCAGTGTGGATTGGTTGTCGTCGATCGGCGCATCCTTGATGAACAGGTGCGAGTAAGCGACATCCACAACCGATTTGTCGGATATCTTGTACTGCGCACCCAGGGATAGCCAGGTTCGGTCGTTGCCGGGGATGCGCGCGGTGCGGAACTGGTCTTTAATGGCATCCTGGTCATAGGCCACGCCGGCGCGCAGTTTGAGACTGTCGCTGTAGCGGTAATTGGCGCCAACGGAGAAACGCAGGGTGTTTTCCCAGTTTTCCGTGGTGAGTTGCAGTAATGCCCCGGTGTCGCGGATGATGCGCAATTCCTTGAAGCGGCTCCAGCGTGTCCAGGTGATATCTCCCAGCAAGTCCCATTGATCGTTGATCCGGGAGAGCGCGCTCAGCGATACCGTTTCCGGCAGGGCGACGCTGGCTTTGATCCCGCCATCAGGTGCGGCGGCCGCAGGTATTGCGGCCGGGCGCGTGAAGTGCACATCGCCCTTCAGCGTCTGGTCGACCTTGGAGCGATAGGCCAGACCCAGCCGGGTGTCCGGTGTGATCTGGTAAATAGCACCCAGGTTGTAGCCATACCCCCAACCATCTCCTTGTACGCCAACCGTGCCTTCGCCGGCACCGCCAAAGTTGACGGCGCGGGTCAGGGTGGCCGAGGCGCGCATGGCAGAAACCCCGAAGCCCAAGGACAGGGCATCGCTGGCCTTGAATGAGATGGATGGGTTGATGTTGATGGATTTGACTTCGGATTTAATCGCCTGGAAACGTCCCAGCCACGTCGGCTCGTACTCGGTTTTCAGCCCGAACGGGGCATTGATCCCCAGCCCCAACTGTATCCTGTCATTGATGGCTTTATTGATATACAGGTTGGGAAGCAACGCCCAGTCGCCCAGGTCGCCACCGTTGCCGTTGAGTGGTTTGCCAAAGCCGGCGACGGAACCGTTGTCCGACAACTCGGCGGAAGTGCGCAGGACATGCGCGGCAAACACCGCCTGGGAGTCGGGCAGGTAAGTCATGCCCGCCGGGTTGAAGAAGATGGTACTGGCATCTTCGGCCACGGCGGCGGCACCGGCAAACGCATTGCCCATGCCGCTGGCATTTTGTTCGATGAGGGCAAAACCCGCCGCATGGGCGGTGGTGCAAAGCAAACTGGCAAGCAAGACTGAAGGAACCCGATATTGCATGACGTACTTCTCCCCTTGGATTGTTAAAGTTATGGTTGGTTATTGCTGGTTGTAGCCTTCATACATCACTTCGATTTCATGCCGGTAACGCTCTTGTACGACATTACGCTTGAGTTTCATGGTGGGCGTGAGCAGGCCGTTATCCACAGTCCACGGTTCGGTCAGCAGCGCTGCGCGGCGGATTTTGGCATAACCGGGAAACGCTTTCATTTTGTGGGCGACGCGCGTCAGGGCGAATGCCCGGGCTTGCGGCAACTGCAGGCTGGTGGGCCATGACCCGGGCAGATCACGTTCCCTGGCGGCCTGCTCCCAGCGTTCATGGTTCACCACCGCCAGCAGGCTGAGGTAAGCCTTGCCTTCACCGACGATCATCACCTGCTCGAATAGCGGGTCGGTGAGGATGGCGGCTTCCATGTCGGTGGGTGGCACTTTTTCGCCGTTGGAAAGCACGATGATTTCCTTGACGCGGCCGGTAATAAAAATATGCCCGGCTTCGTCGATGCGTACTACGTCGCCGGTGTTCAGCCAGCCGTCCGGGTTGATGATGGCGCGGGTGGCGGCTTCGTTGTTCCAGTAGCCGAGCATGACGTTATGGCCGCGGACTTCCAGCGCGTTGTTTTCGTCCAGGCGGACTTCCACGCCCTGGATCGGGCGGCCGATGCTGGCGGGGATGTTGTCTTCCACGCGGTTGACGCCGATGACCGGGCTGGTTTCCGTCAACCCGTAGCCTTGCAGGATGGGCAGGCCGAGGCCGATAAATGTGCGTGCGCTATTGGCTGACAGTGCGGCGCCACCGGATACCGCCAGCCGCAACCGGCCACCCAGCCGCTGCATCACTTTATCGGCAACCAGCCGCTTGAGCAGCGGCCATAACAGATGGCTCCAGCGCCAAGGCTCGCGCCCCTGGGCGTGCTCGAAACGGCTATAACCGACGCTGACGGCCAGGTCGAACAGCCAGCGCGCATAAGCCGGGCCTTTGTCGAGCTTGCCGCGGATTGCCGCCTGGATGCGCTCGAAAATGCGCGGCACGGTGATCAGGATGGTCGGCTTGATGGTCGCCATGTCTTCCTGCAATTGCTGCACCGATCGCGCATAAGCGACGGATGCCCCGGCCATGACCGGGATGTAATAACCCGCCATGCGCTCGAAGGAGTGGGATAGCGGCAGGAAGGACAGGAACATTTCGCAGGCATGGGTTTCGCTGGGGTAGATGTCGAAGCAATGCAGCGAATACCAGGTGTTTTGCAGCAGGTTGTGGTGGCTCAGCATCACGCCTTTGGAGCGGCCGGTGGTGCCGGAGGTATAAACAATGGTGGCCAGGGCATGCGGGTCGGTCACCAGGTGGCGGAATTCGCCACCGGCATCCGGCAGCCATTCGTCGATGCCGCGCAGGCGGGAGTCGTCGTCGCCTTCGGGCGGGGTTTTGATGGTGACCACGCGCAGCAGGCTGCCGATCTGCGAGCAGGCTTCATGCAGCGGATGCCAATGCTCGGCGCTGTCAATCAGCAGCAATTTGGCGCCGCTGTCCTGCAGCACGTGCGCGACATTTTCCGGGCGATCCGCGACATACAGCGGCACAGTCACCAGCCCCAGGCCCAGCGCCGCCTGGTCGAATACCACCCAGGACGGACAGTTCTTCAGCATGATGGCGACCCGGTCGCCGGGCTGCAACCCTTCGTGAACCATAGCCGACTGCCAGCGGGCGATTTCCTGCGTCATCTGCTGCCAGGTCAGGTCGCACCAGTCGCACGCGCGCTCGTCAAAATAGCGGTAAGCCAGCGTGTGCGGTGTGCGGCGGGCACGTTCATGAAACATGCCGTCCAGGGTGACGGCGACTTCCGGGGAGATCAGGTCGGTGTGATGGCGTTTCATTATTGTTGTGGAGCCGTTGTTTGGTTGGATAATGAGCCCTAATCCTGAATTTTTGACAGGGGAATGTCAACCCGGGCAGCGAGGGGATCTGCATCTGCTTATAATGGCTTATTTCCCTCACGGTTTTCTTTCCCTGTATGAGCAAGTTATCGCTGGACCGCATCCTGCAATCACAAGGCTTCGGCACCCGCCGGCACTGCCGCGAACTGATCGAAGACGGTGCGGTCAGCGTTGCCGGCAAGGTGGTGACCGATAGCCAGGTCAGCATCGAAACCGATGCCCTGGAATTCACCGTGTTCGACGAAGTGTATCGATATCGCGCGCATCTCTACATCGCCCTGAACAAGCCAGCCGATTACGAATGCTCGCGCAAACCCAGCCATCACCCCGGCGTACTCAGCCTGCTGCCGGAACAGTTTGCCCGGCGTGACATCCAGCCGGTAGGCCGCCTGGATCACGACACTACCGGGCTGTTGCTGTTGTCGGACGATGGTGCTTTTATCCATGCGCAATCCTCACCCAAACGCCACATTCCCAAGGTGTATGTCGCCACCACCTTTGACCCGGTGACGCCGCAACTGGTTGAGCGGTTGCTGGGCGGGGTGAAGCTGCATGATGAGCCGGCGCCGCTGGCGGCGGTGACCTGTCGCATGGTGGCGACGCACCAGTTGGAGATTGTGCTGGAGCAGGGGAAATACCATCAGGTCAAACGGATGCTGGCCGCTGCCGGCAACCATTGCACGGCATTGCGCCGTAGCGAGATCGGCCGGTTGACACTCGATGCACTGGCGCTGGCGGAAGGCGAATGGTGTTATCTGGAAGATGCCCAATTGGCGCTGCTGGCGCCGGTGTGACTGGGGTTGCGGCCTCATGGAAATCATGAGTGCAATTTGCGGATTTAAGCGCTGTGAAAGGCCGGGCGAGGGGAACACAATGCACTCGAACGTTAAGCGTTCGAACACGGTGGGAAACCACTTTCATATGACAATCTGTAAAGGAGCATGACCATGTGGACCAAGCCAGCTGCTACCGAAATGCGTTTCGGCTTTGAAGTGACCATGTACGTTTGCAATCGCTAAGATCGCAATGTGCAAGAGCTTGCTTCGGTATTGGCCGGAGCAGGCTCTGAGGCCGCCATGTGCGGCCTTCTTTCCTGGTTAATGAAGACTTTTATATCCTTTTTGTAACGGTATTTCCATGCATATCCATGTTTTAGGCGCTGGCGCAGGGGGCGGTTTCCCGCAGTGGAACTGCAACTGCCATAACTGCGACGGCCTGCGTAAAGGCACCATCAAGGCGCGTCCGCGTACCCAGTCTTCGATCTGCGTCAGCGGCGACGGCGTCAACTGGGTGCTCTTCAATGCTTCGCCCGATGTGCTGAAGCAAGTGCAGGAGTTCGGCCCGTTGCAGCCCGGCCGCGCATTGCGCGACACCGGCATTGTCGGCATCGTGCTGATCGATGCGCAGATCGACCATACCACCGGCTTGCTGATGCTGCGCGAAGGCACCGTCAAGCGCGAGATTTATTGTACCGATGTGGTCAAGGGCGACCTGACCAGCGGCAACCCGCTACTGACCATTCTCGGCCATTACTGCGGCGTGAACCATCATCCGGTTCCGATTGACGGTTCCAGCTTCGAGATTCCGGGGGCCGCCAATCTCAGATTCACCACGGTGGCGCTCAAGAGCAAGGCGCCGCCATATTCCCCGCACCGCTACGACAGCCATGACGGCGACACCATCGGCGTGCTGGTGGAAGACACCAAAAACGGCAAGAAACTGTTCTATGCGCCGGGCCTGGGCGAGATCGAGCCGCACCTGCCACCGCTGATGGCGCAAGCCGATTGCATCATGGTGGACGGCACGTTCTGGACCGATACCGAGATGATTGATCTCGGCTTGATGGATAAAACCTCGCGCGACATCGGCCATATTCCGCAGTCCGGCAAGGGCGGCATGATGGAAGTGCTGGCCGCCTACCCCAAGGCGCGCCGCGTACTGATCCACATCAACAATACCAACCCCATCCTGAACGAGGAATCCCCGCAACGCCGCGAACTGGAAGCGAGCGGCATCGAGGTTTCCTACGACGGCATGGACATCTATCTGTAACGGAGAATCAACATGAGTGAACTGCAACCCTGGAGCCGTGAGGAATTTGAAGCAAAGCTGCGCGAGCGTGGCCGCGGCTACCACATCTACCATCCGTTTCACGTGCTGATGTATGAAGGCAAGTTGACCAAGGAGCAGATCCAGTGCTGGGTCGCCAACCGCTATTACTACCAGATCGCCATTCCGATCAAGGATGCGGCGATTCTTTCCAACTGCCCGGATCGCGAACTGCGTCGCGGCTGGATACAGCGTATTTTCGACCATGACGGCAGCGGCCATATCAACGAAGGCGGCGAGGGCGGTATCGAGGCATGGATTCAGCTGGGTGATGCGGTTGGCCTGACGCGCGAGCAGGTGACTTCGCTGAAACTGGTGTCTCCGGCCGCCAGGTTTGCGGTGGATGCCTACATCAACTTTGCCCGCCAGCGCCCGTGGCAGGAGGCCGTGTGCTCCAGCCTGACCGAACTGTTTGCGCCGCACATCCACCAGCAGCGCATTGATGCCTGGCCGGAAAAATATCCCTGGATCAAACCGGAAGGCATGCAGTACTTCAAGAACCGCCTGACCCAGGCACGCCGAGACGTGAAACAGGGGCTGGACGTGACGCTGGATTATTTCGGCAAGTCGCGCGAGATGCAGGAGCGCGCCTGCGAAATCCTGCAGTTCAAACTGGACGTGCTGTGGGCGCTGGCCGATGCCATCATGCTGCAATGTTGTGACGTCAAGATCGAGGGTGGCACGCAATATGTCCGACAAGATCAAGTCTGATGATGTGTTCGGCCTGGCCCGCCACTACCGCTTCCAGTATGAAGAAGCGCAAGGCGGTTACGTACTGCTGTTCCCCGAGGGCATGATCAAGCTCAACGGCGGGGCGGGGGAAGTGATCAAACGCGTGGATGGCAAGCGCAGCGTGGCGGAAATCGTGGCCGACTGCAAGGCGGCATTCCCCGATGTGCCTGACCTGGAAACCGACGTGCTGTCCATGCTGGAACTTGCTTACGAAAAGGCGTGGATCGCCCTGAAAGAATAGGAGTTCACCATGGCCCAAAATAACGGTGCCGTACTCAATCATGCCCCCAAGCCATTCTGGCTGTTGGCCGAGATTACCTACCGCTGCCCGCTGCATTGCGCGTTCTGCTACAACCCGACGGATTACGTCAACCACACGCAGAACGAACTGGATACCGAGCAATGGCTCAAGGTGTTGCGCGACGCCCGTAAAATGGGTGCGCTGCAACTCGGCATTTCCGGCGGCGAGCCGCTGCTGCGCGACGACATCGAGGAGATCGTGGCCGAGGCCGGCAGCCTGGGCTACTACTCCAACCTGATCACCTCCGGTGTCGGGCTGACCGAGAAGCGTATCGCCGAATTCAAGCGCGGCGGGCTGGATCACATCCAGCTGTCGATGCACGACATCACCAAGGACATCAACAACTTCATTACCGATACCAACACCTTCGAGCTGAAAAAGAAGGTGGCGGCGATGATCAAGGAATACGACTACCCGATGGTGCTCAACGTGGTGATCCACCGCTACAACATCGAGCACATCGGCGAAATCCTGGAAATGGCCGAGCAGATTGGCGCCAATTACGTCGAGTTGGCTAACACCCAGTATTACGGCTGGTCGCTCATCAACCGCGCGCAGCTGATGCCGACCAGGGAACAACTGGAAAAGGCCGAAGCCATCACCAACAAGTTCCGCGAGCGCGTCGGCAACAAGATGAAGGTGTTTTTCGTGGTACCGGATTATTATGCCGACCGCCCCAAGAAGTGCATGAATGGCTGGGGCGAAGTGTTCATGATCGTCACCGCCAATGGCGACGTGCTGCCGTGCCATTCGGCGCGTTCGCTACCGGGGCTGCAATTCCCCAACGTCAAGGACGGCACCAGCGTGGAATGGATCTGGAACGAGTCGCCCGCCTTCAACAAGTATCGCGGCGATAGCTGGATGAAGGAGCCGTGCCGCTCCTGCGACGAGAAGGAAAAAGACCTGGGCGGCTGCCGTTGCCAGGCCTTTTTGCTGTCCGGTGACGCGGAAGCCGCCGACCCGGTGTGTACCAAGTCGCCGCACCGCCACCTGATCGACCAGGCGATTGCCGATGCGCAGAACCCGGCCGTGGTGAACGCGCACCCGATCATTTTCCGCAACGACAAGAATTCGCGGAAACTGGTGGAAGGAGAAAGTCAGGAACTGGTCAAGGCGTTCCACGCGCTGCCTTGAATTGCCCGGCCTGCCATGTTTGCATGACAGGCCGGTGCCGGATTAGCGGCAACTGTTGGGATGCGACTGCAAAAACCGGTCGGTTGCGGCGATGCTTTGCAACTCCAGTGCCACGATACTGGCCAGTTCCTCCAATTCGGTCAATTGCGCCGCATCCAGTTGTCGCGGCTTCCTGTCGATGATGCATAACGTGCCGACCAGGTGCCCATTGTCCATTCGTAATGGCGCGCCGGCGTAAAAGCGGATGCGGGGTTCGCCGGTAACCAGCGGGTTGCCACGGAATCGCGGATCCTCCAGCGTATCGTTGATGATCAGCGTGCCATGCTGCAGGATGGCGTAGTGGCAAAAACTGACACTGCGCGGCGTTTCCGTAGCCTCTATCCCGTGCCGGGACTTGAACCACTGCCGGTTTTCATCCACCAGCGATACCAGCGCAATAGGTACTTCAAACAGCGTGGCCGCATACTGGGTAAGGAGGTCGAAGCGCCGTTCCGGCGCGGTATCCAGAATCAGCAGTTCCCGCAGCGTTTGCAGGCGTTCTGTTTCATCAGGGGGGAGAATGGGGTTTTGCATGGGGAAGTATTGCGTTCCAACAAGATTGCATTATATGTCTACCAGACATGAATGACTGGAAAAATCGGCAGTTGTTCCTGCACGTGGCAAAATAGCGTTCATGCATTCCCCCCAGCCTTACATTGCATTCGTCCTGGCGGCATTAGCCGCACTTGCGCCGTTCGCGATTGACACCTACCTACCGGCATTCAAGGTCATCTCGCACGACTTGGGTGGCTCCATGCTGGAGCTGCAGCAAAGCCTGACTCTTTACCTGTTGCCGTATACCGTGATGACGCTGTGGCATGGCGCGATTTCCGATGCTATTGGCCGGTTGGCCACCATCAAATGGGGTCTGGCCCTGTTTGCGCTGGCGTCCGTCGGCTGTGCGCTGGCCCCCAACGTGGAAACCCTGTGGTTTTTCCGCGCCCTGCAGGGCATCTCCGGCGGCGCGGGCAACGTGGTGGCGCGGGCGATGGTGCGCGACCTGTTTGCCGGGGTTGCCGCACAGCGGGTGATGGCACAGGTGCAGATGATTTTCGGCCTGGCGCCGGCCATTGCGCCGATCATCGGCGGTCTGCTGCTGGGCATCCATTGGCAGGCGATATTTGTGTTCCTGGCGATTTATGCCGTGGTGGTGCTGTTTGCCGCGCTGTCCATGCTGCCGGAAACCGTGCCGCATGGAAAACGTGTTGTCCTGTCGGCATCCCAGGTATTACGCGGCTACCAGCAGGTGGTTGCAGATCAGGAACTGCTGCGCCTGATCACCGCGGTTGGCGCCAATTTTGCCGGGTTCTTCATTTACGTGCTGGCTGCTCCGGTGTTCCTGATCCAGCACCTCGGCCTGAACGAACACCAGTTCGGCTGGATGTTCATTCCCACTGTCTGCGGCATGGTGTTCGGTTCCTGGCTGGCGCGCCGCGCGGCCGGGAAACTTTCCGACCGCCGTATCCTGCAACTGGCTTACGGCTGGATGACATGCTGCGTGCTGCTGAACCTGGGCGTTTGTTACTGGCTGCCGGCCAACCCGGCCTGGAATATCGCGCCGATCGCCTTGTACAACATCGGCATGGCGCTGGCGGTACCGGTGTTGTCAGTGGCGGCGCTGGATCGTCACGCCAAGCTGCGCGGCACCATCGCTTCGGCCCAGGCGTTCATGCAAATGCTGCTGTCCACGGTTTCTGCCGGGCTGCTGGTGCCGCTGCTGTGGTTCAGCCCCGGCATGCTGGCGGTGGGGGCGGCGGGGTATCTGATGCTGGGGTGGGGGTGCGTCAGGAGCGCTCATATCTGGCGGCACACCAAGGTACCATCGGAAAAATAAACGGAAAAATAAAAAGGGCACCGCAGTGCCCTTTTTAATGAAGCCAAACCGTCGCTTACTCTTCCAGCATGCCCAGTTTGCCCTTGGTGCCGTTAAAGCTGTCGGCATCGGGCAGCGGGTCTTTTCTGGCGGTGATGGTGGGCCACACCTTGGCCAGTCGCGCGTTCAGCGCAATGAATTCCTGCTGGTCTGAGGGAACGTCATCCTCGGCAAAAATGGCTTCTGCCGGGCATTCGGCCACGCACAGGGTGCAGTCGATGCATTCGTCCGGGTCGATCGCCAGGAAATTCGGGCCTTCCACAAAGCAGTCCACCGGGCAAACATCCACGCAGTCGGTGTATTTGCACTTGATGCAGTTTTCAGTCACAACGTAGGTCATGGTTCTACTCCAAAAATTCAGTAAGGTATTTTATCAGCTAGACGCCAGGCTTAACAAATCATGCCTGCGCCAACGGTATTGTTGGTGCTTTCGTCAATGACGATAAAGGCGCCGGTGGCACGGTTCTCGGCATAACTATCCACCGCCAGCGGCTGCGCCAGGCGGAAGCTGATTTTGGCGATATCGTTCATTGCCAGCCCCTGTGCCGCCTGCTGTTCCAGCGAGTTCACGTCCACGCGGTATTCGATGGCGCCGACTTTGGCCTTGGATTCGCGCGTGGTGTGGCGAATGATGTAGGTGCGGGCGGGGGACAGCGCGGTTTCCGACAGCCAGCACAGCATGGCGTCTATCTGTTTGACCGGTTCCTTGGCCTCGGCGGATTTCACAATCATGTCGCCGCGCGAAATGTCGATTTCGTCTTGCAGCAGGATGGTGACCGACTGTTCGTGTATGGCGGTTTGTAGTTGGTCATCACCAAGCCGGATCGCCTTGACCTTGCTGGAATGGCCGGAGGGCAGCACAGTGACGCTGTCGCCGACGCTGATTTCACCGGATTCCACCCGGCCCATGAAGCCGCGGAAGTCGTGCAATTCGGGATTGGCGGAGTCCTGCGGGCGGCACACGTATTGCACCGGGAAGCGGAAGTCCTCGGCTTTTTCGGTATGCGCGGCCGGTGCGGCTTCCAGCATTTCCAGCAGGGTTGCGCCGGTGTACCACGGCAGGGCATCGCCGCGGTCCACAATCATGTCGCCATTGAGCGCGGACATGGGGATGAAGCGGATGTCGCGCGCTTGGGCAAGACCGATCTGCTCGGCAAAGGCCAGGTAGTCGGCGCGGATGTTGTCGAACACGGCCTGATCGTAATTCACCAGGTCCATCTTGTTGACGGCCACGACGATGTGCGGAATGCCGACCAGGTGCGCCAGGAAGCTGTGGCGGCGGGTCTGCGTCAGCACGCCCTTGCGCGCGTCGATCAGGATGATGGCCAGGTTGGCGGTGGAAGCCGCCGTCACCATGTTGCGGGTGTACTGCTCGTGCCCCGGCGCGTCGGCAATGATGTACTTGCGCGTGCCGGTGCTGAAGTAGCGATAGGCAACGTCGATGGTGATGCCTTGTTCACGCTCGGCTTGCAGGCCGTCGGTGAGCAGCGACAGGTCCACGGCTTCCATGCCGCGCTTTTTCGAGGTGCGCGCTATATTGCTCAGAGTATCTTCCAGGATAGTCTTGGTGTCGAACAGCAGGCGGCCGATCAGCGTGCTCTTGCCGTCATCCACGCTGCCGCAGGTCATGAAGCGCAGCAGGCCGTTGTCCTGAATGTTTTCTTGGGTGGTGCTCATCAGAAATATCCTTCCTTCTTGCGCTGTTCCATGGAAGCCTCGCTGGTCTGGTCGTCCAGACGCGTGGCGCCGCGCTCGGTAATGGTGGTGGTGGCGGTTTCCAGCACGATCCTGGCCACGGTGTCGGCATCCGATTCCACCGGTGCGGTGCAGGTGATGTCACCCACGGTGCGGAAGCGCACCTGCTTCTTGATGATTTCTTCGCCCGCTTTCGGCTGATTGAGGGTTTCGCCACTCACCAGCGGCACGTTGACCGGGAATATGGCGCCGCCACGGATGACCACGTCGCGCTGGTGGGCGAAGTAGATGCTGGGCAGTTCCAGTTTTTCGCGCTCGATGTATTGCCACACGTCCATCTCGGTCCAGTTGCTGATGGGGAAGGCGCGGATGTTCTCGCCCTTGTGGCGGCGGGCGTTGTACAGGTTCCACAGTTCCGGGCGCTGGTTCTTCGGGTCCCACTGGCCGAACTCGTCGCGGAAACTCATGATGCGTTCCTTGGCGCGGGCCTTTTCCTCGTCGCGGCGCGCACCGCCGATGCAGCAGTCGAACTCGAATTCGGCAATGGCTTCCAGCAACGTCACCGACTGGTGCTTGTTGCGCGATTCGCCTTCGTTTTTCAGTACCACCGTGCCGCGCGCCATGGAGTCTTCCACCGAACGCACGATCAGGCGCTCGCCCAGTTCCGCGGCGCGCTTGTCACGGAACTCGACCACTTCCTTGTAGTTGTGGCCGGTGTCAATGTGCATCAGCGGGAAGGGGAACTTGCCGGGACGGAAGGCCTTTTCGGCAATGCGCAGCATGCAGATCGAATCCTTGCCGCCGGAAAACAGCAGCACCGGGCGCTCGCACTGGCCGGCGACTTCGCGCATGATGTGGATGGCTTCGGCTTCGAGCCAGTCGAGATGTGACAGGGTTTGTTTGGTCAAAGTGTTCATGGAGATAAGGTTAAAAACAAATTAAACCGCAGATGAACGCGGATGAACGCAGATAAAGGCGAACAAAAGCAGTGTGAGGGTTATTAAATTAAGCATCAGCGTTAGGCTCTGAAGGTCTGTTAGTTTAATGTTTTGGGGCATCGGCGTTAATCTGCGTTCATCCGCGGTTAATCAGGCTTTTTCACATGCAATCCGCATTCCTTCAGCGATGCATCTTCCCACCACCAGCGGCCGGCGCGTACGTCCTCGCCCATCGCAACGCTGCGGGTACAGGGGGCGCAACCAATGCTGGGATAAAACTTGTCGTGCAATTCGTTGTACGGCACGTTGTTGCCGCGCAGGTACTCCCAGACTTCCTTTTCGCTCCAGTCGGCCAGCGGGTTGAACTTCATCATGCCGTGGTCGTTGTCCTGCTCTTCAAACGGCGTATTGGCGCGGTCCGGTGACTGGCTGCGGCGCATGCCGGTCACCCAGGCCTGTTTGCCCTTCAAGGCACGGCTTAGTGGTTCGACCTTGCGGATGCCGCAGCAATTTTTGCGCAGTTCCACCGAATTATAAAAGGCATTAATGCCGTTTTTCTCGACATACAGCTGGATCACTTCGGCCTGCGGGTAATACACCTCCAGTTTGACCTTGGCGCCATATGTTTCCTGCACCTTGGCCAGCAGGTCGTAGGTTTCCGGGTTGAGGCGGCCGGTATCCAGCGAGAAAACGCTGATGCCGGGGGCAAATTTCGCCACCAGGTCGGTCAGCACCATGTCCTCAGCGCCCAAGCTGCTGGCCAGGGTGGCGGGGGAGAACTCGTTCTGGATGCGTTGCAGCAGGGTCGCAACGGCCTGGATTTTCTGTTCGAGCGCCATTAATCCACCTCGTCTTCGCTGCGCACGAACACGCGGCTGGTGCTGGTTTCATGGTGCGCCACG
The DNA here is from genome assembly GCA_964511385.1 of uncultured Methylophilaceae bacterium. Lineage (GTDB taxonomy): Bacteria > Pseudomonadota > Gammaproteobacteria > Burkholderiales > Methylophilaceae > CAILHX01. The sequence continues at coordinate 74,558 of CAZEFE010000002.1, forward strand.
CGTGCATGACGGCGCCAGACCGGCAGCGGATTGTCGAATGCGCCCTGGTAGGGGTCGGAAAAGTCGCGCAGGCTGGCCAGCGCATCCTCGGCGGAGCGGTCGGCGCGGATCAGGAAGGCGTCGAAACCGACACGATGCATGAAATACAGCTGATCGCGCAGCACGTCGCCAATCGCGCGCAGCTCGTTGCGGTACTGGTGGCGGGAGCGCAGTTGCGTCGCCAGCGAGAAGCCGCGCCCGTCGACAAAGCGCGGGAAGTTGATGGCGATCAGCGGCAGGTCGTTGATGTCGGCAACGCTGCCCAGCAGGTCTTCCAGCAGTTCGAAGCTGTCCATCCACACGCCGACTTCGCCCTTGGTCAGGCGTTCCGCCAGTTCGGCCTTGCGCGCCAGCCACACCGTCAGCGGCACGATGACCTTGCCCGCGGGCGGGATCTCGGTGGCGTTGATCTGTTCCGGGGTCGCGGCCGGTTCGCCGGTGACCTTGAAAATCACCACCTTGCCGGCCTGCTTGCGCACAGTGTCTTCGGCTGGGGCGGGCAGTTTGACCAGCGTCCACTCGTCCGCAACGACGGCATTGTTCTTGATGAGATTAGCCATTATGCGGCCTCCTTGGCGTAAACGTTGGCCTTGAACGGCGCCACGCCGATACGGCGCACGGTGTCGATGAAGCGTTCTTCCTCGGTGCGCTGCTCGATGTAGGTGGCGATCAGGCGCTCGATCACGCTCGGAACCTCATCCGCCGGGAAGGAGGGGCCGATCACCGTGCCGAGGCTGGCGTCCGAGCCCTGCTTGCCGCCGATGGTGATCTGGTACCACTCCGAGCCGTCCTTGTCGACGCCCAGCACGCCGATGTGGCCGACGTGCTGGTGGCCGCAGGAGTTCATGCAGCCGGAGATGTTGAGTTCGATGTCGCCGATATCATGCAAATAGTCGAGATCGTCGAATTTTTCCTGGATGGCCTGGGCGATCGGGATGGATTTCGCGTTGGCCAGGCTGCAGAAATCACCGCCGGGGCAGCAGATGATATCGGTCAGCAGGCCGATGTTCGGCGTGGCCAAGCCGTGGACGCGGGCGGTTTCCCACACGGCGAACAGGTCGCCCAGTTTTACGTCGGCGAGGATGATGTTCTGCTCGTGCGACACGCGTAGTTCGCCGAAGGAATAACGCTCGGCCAGTTCCGCCATCACTTCCAGCTGGCCCGCCGTGGCATCGCCGGGAGGGCTGCCGGTTTTCTTCAGCGACAGTGTCACGGCGCGGTAGCCGGGCACTTTGTGTGCATGCGCATTGCGCTTGGCCCAGGCGGCAAACGCCGGGTTGGATGCGCGTGCCGCGTCGAAGCTGGCATCCTGGTCCGGCAGGATGGCGTGGCGGCCCGGCGCAAAGAAGCTGGCTACGCGGTCATATTCGGCCTGGGTGATGGTGCTGGGGCCGTCCTTGTGCAGCGCCCATTCTTCCTCCACACGGCGGGTGAATTCCTCTGCGCCCAACGCTTTCACCAGGATCTTGATGCGCGCCTTGAAGGCATTATCGCGGCGGCCGTACAGATTGTAGACACGCAGGATGGCTTCGCAGTAGGTCAGTGCGTGCTGCCATTCCAGATGTTCGCGGATGACGGTGCCGAGAATCGGCGTGCGGCCGAGGCCGCCGCCCACCCAGACGCGTACCGCCAGTTTGCCGGCGTTGTCGAGATAGAGCTCCAGGCCGATGTCGTGGGCCTGTACCAGTGAGCGGTCGTTTTTCGCGCCGTTCACCGCCAGCTTGAATTTGCGCGGCAGGCCGGCGAATTCGGGGTGGAAGCTGCTCCACTGACGCATGATTTCGATGAACGGGCGCGGATCGACGATCTCGTCCGGCGCGATGCCGGCGAACTGGTCGGTGGTGATGGCGCGGACGCAGCTGCCGGAGGTCTGGATGGCGTGCATTTGCACGGTGGCCAGTTCAGCCAGAATGTCCGGCACGGTTTCCAGTTTGGGCCAGTTGAGCTGGAAGTTCTGGCGCGTGCTGAAATGGCCGTAGCCCTTGTCGTAGCGACGCGAGATGTCCGCCAGCTTGCGCATCTGGCGCGAGCTTATCAGGCCGTAAGGCACGGCGATGCGCATCATGGGCGCGTGGCGCTGGATGTAGAGTCCGTTCTGCAGGCGCAGCGGGCGGTATTCGTCGTCGGTCAGTTCGCCAGCCAGATAGCGGCGTGTCTGGTCGCGGTACTGGGCGACGCGTTCATCAACAATGCGCTGGTCTATGTCGTCGTAAATATACATGGAGTCAAAACCTTTGATTTAGCGGGACTTAATGGATGTTTTAAGTTCTTTGCCCGGCTGTGTTCATAATACGAATTTGAGCCCGATCAGCAGCAGGGCGGTTGCCAGCAGTGGGCGCAGTATATTTTCCGGAATTTTGGCGCCGGTATGGCTGCCGACCCAGATGCCGGGAAGCGAGCCGACTAGCAGGCTGCCCAGCAGCACGAAATCGACGTGGCCCAGTTGCCAGTGGCCAAAACCGGCAACGGCGGTGAGCGGGATGGCATGGGCCAGGTCGGTGCCCACCACTTTCAGCATGGGCAGCCGTGGGTAGAGGAACAGCAGTGCGACCGTGCCCAGCGCACCCGCGCCCACCGAGGACAGCGTCACCAGCACCCCCAGGATCAGCCCGGTGACAATGGTGGCCGGCGCTTGCAGATGATGGAAGCGGCCGGGTTTGTCGGCTTCGCTGGATTTACCGAGCTTTTGCAACTGGGTGCGGAATATCAGCGCCAGCGCGGTCAGGATCAGCGCGATGCCGAGGCTGAAGGTGATCAGGTGGGTGACTTCCTTGCCGACTTTGGCAAAGTGGTTTAGCGCGATTAGCGTGCCGATGGCTGCCGGTAGACTGCCCAGCGATAGCAGGCGGACAATGCGCCAATCCACCGATTTGTGGTTGCCGTGATGGACAAACACGCCGCCGGTTTTGGTGATGGCGGCAAACAGCAGGTCGGTCCCCACCGCCACGGCCGGTTTGAAGCCAAACAGGAACACCAGCAAGGGTGTCATCAAGGAGCCGCCGCCGACGCCGGTAATGCCTACCAGCAAGCCGACGAGAAACCCGGAAATAATGTAGCCGATATCCATGAAAAAGCTCGGAAAAACGAGGCCGCAACTATACCAGTTAGCCACTCTGCTGATAAGAATATGTTATTCTAGGATATTGCTATTTGTTATATAGGACTGGTATGAAGCTGCATCAAATGCGATATATCCACGAGGTGGCCAGGCAGAACCTGAATGTGTCTTCCGCGGCGGAGGCATTGCATACTTCCCAGCCCGGCGTCAGCAAGCAGATACAGTTGCTGGAAGAAGAGCTGGGCTTGCAGATATTCCACCGCAGCGGCAAGCGGTTGACCGGCATTACCGAGCCGGGCCAGATTATCCTGGGTATGGCAAAACGCATGCTGCGCGAGGTGGAAAACATCAAGAGCGTGGGGGATGATTTCACCCGGGAAAGCGAAGGCAGCCTCACCATCGCCACCACCCATACCCAGGCGCGCTACCGCCTGCCACCGGCGGTCAAGGCCTTCATTGAAAAATATCCCAGCGTGCAGTTGCACATCCATCAGGGCAATCCGTTGCAAGTGACGGAAATGGTGGCGAACGGCGAGGCCGATATCGGCATCGCCACCGAAGCCATTGCCAACCATTCGGCGCTGGCTGCGCTGCCTTGTTATGCGTGGAATCGCTGCGTTGTTGCGCCGCACGGCCACCCGATCCTGAACGAGCAGCCGCTGACGCTGCAGAAACTGGCCACCTATCCGGTAGTGACTTATGACCTGGGTATTGCCGGCAGCAATTCCGTGCGCCAGGTGTTTGAATCCAAAGGCATCCAGCCCAATATCGTGCTGACTGCGATCGACTCCGACGTGATCAAGACCTATGTCGAAATGGGGCTGGGCGTGGGGCTGTTGGCGCAGATGGCGTTCGACCCGGTGCGTGACCGCGGGCTTGAGGCGATTGATGTGTCGAATATTTTCCCGGATAGCACAACCTATATCGCGGTGCGAAAAGATAATTACCTGCGCGGTTATCTCTATGACTTTATCCAGTTGATTGCCCCGCACCTGGACCGGGCCGCGGTGAATTCCGCGCTGTCTGTTTGATGCGGGGCAGTTTGCAACCGTGGCGGTCTTGAGAAGTTGACCGGGCCGCGTATGATGACAACCATGAAAATACGCAATGTCCTGTGCGGAACACTGCTGGCATGCTGGGCGTGGATAGCCGCGGCAGCGGAACCGTTGCCGCCGGTAGACCCGGACACGCCGATTTACGAGGTCAAGGTCGAGCCGGGCGTGACCTATGAGGATGTTGTACTCAGCCTGAAAGTGGCGGCGGAAGGCAAGAATTTTGTCAGCCCGGCGACGTTTTCGGTCGGCGACCACATCCGCCAGCGCGGCCTGCCGCTACAGGGCGTGATGGAAGTGCGAGCGTATTGCAATTTGGGGCTGGGGGCCGAGATCGTACTCGATCATCCCGAGTTTGCCGTGTTTGCCCCTTGCCGTATTGCCATTTATGAGCGGGCCGGGCAGCTTTATCTGGGGCTGGATCGGCCCGGGTTTGACCTGAAGTACATTAAAAACCCGACCGAGCGCGCAAAAAAAGCGGCGCAGGAGTTGGAAGATACTTTGATCTGGATACTGGACAAGGCGCGCAAGGGCGAGATTTAATACAGCTTCATTCGTACCATTCCTACTGACGCAGGAGAAGAATAATGGATAACTATTCGGTTTGGTTTTTGCGCCGCGATGGCGAAATTCTGGGCTCTTTCCCGGATGCGGTCATTGCCCAGCACATGGTGTTGGGGCGGGTGCGCGAGGGTGATGAAGTCAGCCTGGACACGCACTCCTGGCATAAGCCGGATGAAGTGCTGGCACTGCGCCAGGCGGTGAACAACCTGATTGGGGTGGGCACCGGCGAAAAAGCGGAAGACCCGGAATGGCGCCAGGAGCGGATGCGAGCGGCGGTACGCTGGCTGGACGAACGCAAAGCGCCTGACCGCCGCACCACCGAAGAGGCGGAAGTGGCGGCAAAATGGGCCGCCATGCGCGGCAACAAGGAGCGCCGCGTCAACCCGGAACCGCCGGAAATTCTTGCCTACCGCAAGCAGCGCGCGGTGATCGAGGCCTCGCTACGCCGTCCGCGCCGCAGCTACACCTGGGTGACGGTGACTATCGTGCTCATCATCGTGGCGGTGATTGTTTACGCCATCAACTCCGATCCGGTCGAACCGTACCACATCAATTGGGAATCGCTGCTTAACCCATAATCAAGCATCAACGGTAGGCCATGCCTGCCTGGAAGGGGAGGCCGAAGCCTCCTGACAATATGACAGAGCCAGAAAAAATACGCCTTTCCAAGCGCATGTCCGAGCTTGGGCTGTGCTCGCGCCGCGAGGCCGATACCTACATTGAGCGCGGCTGGGTGATGGTGGACGGGGTGCAGGTGAAGGAACTCGGCACCAAGGTGTTCCCCAACCAGGCCATCAAACTCAACAAGGCCGCGCAATCCAGCCAGCAAGCCCGCGTCACCGTCCTGCTGCACAAACCGGTGGGTTACGTGTCCGGGCAGGCCGAAGATGGGTATAAACCCGCTTCAGTCCTGTTTACGGCAGAGAATCGTTTTGCCGGCGACCAGTCCGCGCAGACATTCAACCCGATGCAGATCAAGGGGCTGGCGCCGGCGGGACGGCTGGATATTGATTCCACCGGGCTGCTGGTGCTGACGCAGGACGGCCGTATCGCCAAGCGCCTGATCGGCGAGGATTCGCCGATCGACAAGGAATACCTGGTGCGGGTGCAGGGCAAGCTGTCGGAGCAGGATTTGAAGCGGCTGAATCACGGGCTCAGGCTGGATGGCCAGGCGCTCAAGCCCGCCATTGTCACCTGGCAGAACCAGGATCAACTGCGGTTCGTGCTGCGCGAAGGCAAGAAGCGGCAAATCCGCCGCATGTGCGAAATGGTCGGGCTGAAAGTGGTCGGCCTCAAGCGCATCCGCATCGGGCGCATCATGCTGGGCAATTTGCCGGAAGGCCAGTGGCGTTATCTGCGCGAAGACGAGCAGTTTTAGCCGCGTAGCCTTTCGCTCCAAGGGTGACACATGAACGAACTGAAAAATAAAGTGAGCCGCTTTTATGAGCAGTTGTGGAACGAGGCGGACAAATCCCTGATCCCGGAACTGCTGCACGAGAATGTGACGTTCCGCGGCTCGCTCGGGCTGATGCAATCCGGGCATTCCGGATTTGCGGTGTATATCGATTTTGTCAGGAAGGCGCTGGACGACTACCACTGCCGTATCGTCGACATGGTGGCCGAGGATAACCGGCTGTATGCGCGGATCGAGTATTCAGGCATACATCGCGGGGAGCTGTTCGGCTACGCGCCGACTTACGCAAAAATTCAGTGGGACGGGGTTGCCGTGTTTACGTTCCAGGACGGCAAGATCAGCAACATCTGGGTGCTGGGCGACGTGAATGGCGTGATGAAGCAGCTGGCGCGCTACGTCATGGATTGAGCATGCTGGAGCACCAGATGCTCAAAATCGCGCACCGGCAGGGGCTTGCTTAGCAGATAGCCCTGTATTTCATGGCAACCGATGCTGTGCAGGAAATCGCGCTGGAACTTCGTTTCCACCCCTTCCGCAATCACCCGCAGGCCGAGGTTGTGGCCCAGGGTGACTATCGCCTTGAGAATGGCTTCATTGGCGGGCGTCTGTTCCAGGTTGTAAACGAACCCCTGGTCTATTTTCAGGCGATCCACCGGGAAATCTTTCAGGTAAGTCATGCTTGAATAACCGGTGCCGAAGTCGTCTATCGCCAGTTTGACGCCGATGGCCTTGAGTTCGTGCAGGGTGGTGATGAACGAATTCATGTCCTCCGCCAGCGCACTTTCGGTAATTTCCAGCTCTATGTACTGCGGGTCGGCGCCGGTTTGGGCCAGGATGTCGGCAATGCGCTGCGCCAGCCCTTTTTTCTGGAACTGGCGCGGTGAAATGTTTACGGAGATCAGGATAGGGCGGCCAAAAATCTGTTTGAATACATGATGCTGCAGGCAGGCCGTGCGCAGTACCCAATCGCCGATTTCCTCGATCAGCCCGGTTTCTTCGGCAACCGGAATGAAGCGCGCCGGAGAAATCATGCTTTCCCCGTTCGGGGTCCAGCGGATCAGCGCTTCCGCGCCACGGATGGCGTTGTCCGCCAGATCAACCTTGGGCTGGTAATGCAGCAGCAATTCGCCGCGTTTGGTGGCGTTGCGCAGTTTGCGCTCGATATCGATGCGCTCCTGCACGATGGCATTCAGCTTGCGGGTAAAGTACTGAAAATTGTTCCTGCCGCTATCCTTGGCCTTGTACATCGCGGCGTCGGCATTTTTCAGCAGTGCGCTGGCCTGCTGCCCGTCTTCAGGGTAGATGCTGACACCGATACTGCACGAAACATTGAACTCCTGGCCGTTCAGCAACACCGGGTTGGCAATTGCCGCCAGTACGCGCTGCATGGTGTGGGTGACGTCTTCGGTCCGGAGTACGCTGCTCATCAGGATGACAAACTCATCGCCACCCAGGCGTACCACGGTGTCGCAATCGCGCAGCAATGCCGTTAGCCGTTCCGCCACCACCAGCAGCAACTGGTCGCCGGCATCGTGCCCCATGCTGTCGTTGATGTGCTTGAACTGGTCGAGATCGAGAAAAGCCACCGCCAGCCGGGTGTGGTAGCGCTCCGCATAATTGATGGCCTGCTGCAGGCGGTCTTCCAGCAGGTAGCGGTTGGGCAGCCCGGTCAGGCTGTCGTGGGTAGCCTGGTGATGGATTTGCGCCTCGTAATTGCGGCGCTCGGTGATGTCTTCCACCGTGCCCTCGTAATACAGCACCTCGCCGTTTTCGTTGGCGACCGCCCGGGCATTTTCCGAAATCCAGATGATGGCGCCATCCTTGCGATACACCTGGGATTCGAAGTTCTGCACCTGGCCGTGGATGTCCATCAGCATCTTGAAGTCGTCGCGCCGTGCCGGGTCGACATAAAGCTGGGCCTGGATGTTCACCAGGTCGCCCATCAGGCTTTCGGTGGAGTCGTAGCCGTAAATTTTGGCCAGCGCGGGATTTGCCGCCAGATACTGGCCGGTGACGGACGTCTGGAAAATACCTTCCACGGTGTTTTCGAAAATGGAGCGGTAGCGGATTTCCGCCTCGCGCAGCGCCTGCTCCTGCAACTTCTTCTGGCTGATGTCCTGCATGAAACCTTCAATGGCAATCACGGTACCGGTTTCGTCGTAGATGCCAACCCCGCGTTCCCATACCCATATCATGCTGTTGTCGGCACGGAAAATCCGGTATTCGATGCTGAAGCGTTCATTGTTACGCAACGCATCGCCAATACTCATACGCACGGCATGGCGGTCTTCGGGGTGCGTCATCGCCTCGTAAGAGGTTTTGCGGTTGAACAACAAATCCTGCGGCGCGTAGCCGGTCAGCTCCTTGCAACCATTGCTGACAAATACCATGGTCCAATGCTCGTCCGGCAGGCAGCAATAAATCAGCCCCTCCAGGTTATCCATCAATGAATCAAGCATCAGGCCGCGATCCTGCAATCTGAGCCGGAGGTGGTCGTTGATTTTGTGCATGTCGGCAGGTCGGTTCATGTCGGCGGTTTTGTTTTTCTAATCCCAGGATTTCTTAGCAATATATGTGCCCGAAGTGGAACGTATTGTTTTTACTGGATTATTCGAATGGAAACCGGTGGTTTTTGCACTGGATGAAAGCATTGCGCGCTGATATGCCCCAAAATCGGGCGCAGGTTTTGCTGAGGCCCCTATAACTAAATCGCTATTAATAATGCGCAATAGATTGATTGAATGAATTTAATTTCAATTGCCGAGCAAATAAACCTGCCGCAATAGTGTGACGGGACATCGGGAAACATTCCTGTTGCAAACAAAAAATCGCAGCAGTAGGATGCGCATCAATCCCATGATTTTTATACGGGAATTTCCTATCCAGCGACCATAGAGCCGACACACGGTATCAATTCAGGCGCAACCTTTATGCGCCACCCAACAACAAGGGGATATTGTGGCCAAGGTTCAATTCACCGCCAGTTTGCGCAGCGAATACCAGATGCTGTTTGATGCCTGCCAGATCAAACCGGCCAGGGTATCGCAAGTGGAAGCCCTGGTTGCCACGTTAATCGCCAACAAGGCGCGCTATGCCAGTGTAGGCACCCCGTTAGGCATCCCCTGGCACGTCATCGCCGTTATCCACAACATGGAATGTGCGCAGCGCTTTGACCGCCACCTGCATAACGGCGACCCGTTGACCGCACGTACCAGGAATGTGCCGGCAGGCCGTCCCAAAACGGGCAATCCGCCGTTCACCTGGGAAGACAGCGCCACCGATGCCCTGACCCTCGACGGCCTCACCAAATGGCAAGACTGGAGCATCCCCGGCATCCTCTATTGCCTGGAAGGCTACAACGGCTGGGGTTACCGCCTTTACCATCCTTCGGTAAAAACGCCTTACCTCTGGAGCGGCTCCAACCATTACACCTCGGGCAAATACGTCGCGGACGGCACCTGGTCGGATACTGCGGTCTCCGCGCAATGCGGCGCGGCCACCTTGCTGCGCAGAATTGCCGAAAAAGGCGAGTTGGACGCAACTTCCCACGTCGGCGACCCGGCACTCGCCGTGGCGGCTACCCAGCCGTCGCCCTTGTTCGGTTATGCGCCTGACAAAGTGACGCCCGGCGGCGTGGAACTCCAGCATTTTCTGAACGGTTTCCCCGGCATTTTCCTGAAAGAAGACGGCAAACTGGGAGAAAAAACCTCCAACGCCTGCAAGCGGGTGTTTGGGCATTACCTCTCAGGCGACCCCAGGGGCTGATGAGTTAAAGGAGCGCATCATGGTTGAAGCAGCAGGCGGTTCTCCCAAAATCGGTTTATGCCTTTCCGGCGGCGGTTTTCGTGCTGCTCTCTACCATATCGGTACGCTGGCCGCGTTGGCCGAAGCCGGGGTGCTACACCGGGTTGAAGTGCTCTCTACTGTTTCTGGCGGTTCCATCATTGGGGCTTACTACTACCTCAAGGTCAAGGAATTATACGAAACACCTCGCGCCGCGCCGCCGGGGCCGCAGGATTGTCTCGAACTGGTGCAGGACATCGAGCGCGATTTTCTGTCAGCCGTACAGAAAAACCTGCGCATGCGCCTACTGCTGCATCCATTAAAAACGGCGAAGATGATGCTGGAGGAAGACTACACACGGAGTGACCGTGTGGCGGAATTGCTGGACAAGTTTTTTTTCCAGCCAATCGCGCATAAGACCGGGCTACGGCTTGAAGAAATTCATGTCACGCCCGCCGGACAAGAAAAACAGCAATTCAATGTTGTCGAGCATAACAAAACGGATGAATACAAAATCCCCATCCTGACCATCAACGCTACCGACCTCAATACCGGGCATCCCTGGCACTTTACCGGGTCATGGCTGGGCGAACCGGCGCGTACCAGCCAGCGCCAAAGCGAGCAGAACACCAATGTCAGCCTGCCGCAACTGCGGTTCGACGGCTACTACCAGGACGACAAGGACAGCAATCTGCCGCGCGAACAATGGCGCAGGGTGACCGATGAGCAATTGCGCAAAATGAAAACCATCACCCTGGCCGAAGCGGTGGCTGCCTCGGCGGCGGTGCCTGGGATATTTCCGCCATTACCAATCCATGACCTCTACTACAACAGCGCCGCCAAGGAGATTGTGGTCGAGCTTTCCGACGGTGGCGTGTTCGACAACCAGGGGCTGGATGCATTGCTCGCGGCGAAGTGCACCCACATTTTTATCAGCGATGCCTGCGGCCAACTTGAAGATGAACGGATATTGGGCACTGACATGGTTAGCGTGATTCAACGCGCCAATAACGTCATGATGGAGCGTATTCGCGGCATGGGCTTTGCCGGCCTTGAGCTGCAAAAGCAGGTGCAAGACGGCCTGGTGCAAGACGGCCTGGTGCAAGGCTGCACGTTCACCCATTTGCGCCAAGTGCTGGACGGCCCGGGCGGTTTGCCCGGCCCAGGCAATCGCGACGGCGGTATCGTTTATCGGCTCTCCGGCGTGCGTACCGACCTTGATTCATTCAGCGAACTGGAAGTCTATGCGCTGATGTACCACGCCTATACGCTGGCGCAGGCCAGGCTTGGCCAAGGTGCAGATTTCCCGGCCAACCCCCAGGGCAAAGCGCAGTGGCAATTTCTTGGCATCAGCGAAACCTTGTCCACCTCGGCTGGAAAATCGAGGCTTTACGAGCATCTGCATGCCGGGAAAAACCTGGCCTTCAAATGCTTCTACACGGCGCCGCTCAAGGCATGGGCGGTGACGCTTGCCTATGCCGCGCCGTTGCTTGCATACGCCGCATATTGGTTGGCTGGCAATTGGGGTACCTCGATAGAACTCACCTTGCCCACAGTCACTTGGGGCGAAGTTGTAGTGGGAGTGATCTCACTGTTGCCGCTGTCCCCGCAAGTCAGGGAATGGTTCAAAACCGTGCAGTTCCTGCGTAAGGCAAAGGAAAGCGCCCCGACCCAACTGGTCAAGGTTGTTTATGCCATTGCGGCGGTGGGTATTTCATTGGTCGCCAGCGTGCTTGTACTTGCCCATCTCAACATTTACGACCGTATTTTCCTGACTAGCGGAAAACTCAGAAATCATTCATAGGTAACTCATCATGGACTCAAACCCGATGCAGTATTCAAAACGGCTGATGGCTTTATGCCTGGCGCTGGTGTTCAGCGTGATGCTTGCAGGATGCACGGAAGAAAAAGCCATCGCCCTGAAAACTGCGGCTGAAGCGTTTGGCAGCAAATCCGTAGACGCCATTGATGCGCTGTACGAGCTGCACATCAGGGCTGCGATTGGCCCGCAATCGGACACCGCGAATATTCAGGACAGTCTACGCCAGATACAGGCCGTTGCCGCTGCACGCGGAACGGTCAGCACGGACGAGATCAATAGCGCATTGGCGTGGATGTCCGATAGGAATGTGGCCGAAGCCAAGCTGAAAAAGTTGCAAGAGGCAAAACAGGCATATATCGAATACAGCAACGCATTTGCGCGCTTGCCCGAAGGCTCGGCGGTTGCGGCAAATGCCGTGGCATGTTCGACTGCGCTGGGTGCGCGTCTGGTTTACCGGTTGACTGAGTTCCACGACATCCTGGCGGAGGCTCCCATTGATTACTTCAACGAAAGGACCGCCAGCGAAGTGGCGATTGATCATGCCGCCAAGAATCGTAACCCTGAGGAAATCGAAAAAGCCACCCTGGCTTATATCGAACTGCGCAAAACCATCCAGCGCGATAACCAGGAAGCGCTGAACCAGTTGGCGCAGGCCGCTGAGGCCGGGCAGGAAGTGCTTGATCTCGCGCGCAACTACAACCGGCTGGAAGTGAAAGACTTTCTTGCCGGCGTTACCCGCATCCTGGAACTGCGAGCCAATTACTTGGGAGCCACCGATAGCTCGCTGGAACGGGTGCGAAACATCCGGCAGAAACTGGAAAGCGACAGCCAGTTGGGCCCCATCCTCAACCTACCCGCAATCGGCATGATTCCCGAGTGCAACCGTTAACCGCAGAAAGGATGCTCCATGGCTATTGATCCTCAGGACAAACTATTTCTCGAAGCCGCAGAAGAAGCGCTTTCGGCGGCATGGCGGCGCTATCATGCCGCGCCGGATTCTGAAAAACCGCTGCTACAGCCGCAGGTCAGGCTCGCTTACCAGAACTGGCTTGAAATCAGGATGAAACTGCTCGAACCGGCGACACTTTCAACCAGTCAGGATGTTTCGGATGCGCAACAGTTGAAACGCGACATTGATGCTGCGGCAGACAGCCAGGCTTTGCTGCTGGCATTGGCGAAACTGGTAGCGTTGTTGGCTAAATTTGCTTGAGAAGCTATGAGAGTCGGTAGTATTTTAATTATGTGTCATTATTGACGCCTACTTTACGTTAGATGACAAAATGAACGAGAATAACTTCAGGCTATATATCGGCAGTCAAATCACTCACTACCGAACCATGGATGAAGCAAAGAATGCCGCAAAATCGTTTATGTCTGGTAAGCCAGAGCTTCGAATTGAAATATTGATGGATATAAGTCTGAATGAAGCTGATTTTTGGGCATACAACTACGAAGCAAATATGTGGGAGCCATCGTGAGTACTTCGTTAAACAGTCATCTAACCCCTCGTTCAAGCGGGACCTGCTAAAGCAGGCCCCTTAACTCAAACGTTGGGCTCCCATCACGGTGAGACACTGGATCAACCGACATCCCGCCATTTCAATGGTCACATTGATACTGGCTTTATTCTCGGTAGCGCCATCTACGTATCGAACTCTGATATCAAGTTCACGATCAAGGACGACACACGAACAATCGTTTTCACTTTTTTGAAAGAGGGTGGTCGCGTTGACCCCGACGGCCGTCCGCTACCGGACAAGATGGAAATAAAGCCGGAGCCACTCGACAAAGTACGAACGTTACGGTTCGATGAAGCAGTGTATTTTTGCGTCATTACGTTCGCTACCATCGGCTATGGCGACATCACCCCTGTCAGCCAGCAGGGCCGCTTGTTCATTACTTGGTATGCCCTGATTTCAATCTTCTTCACGCTCATTGGCATTCCGTACCTAGTCGCAAATTGGTGGCCAGAAGGAAAGCACGCGCGGTGAGCAGCTGTAGCCCAACCCATCATTCCACCGGACCTGCGCGAAAAGCCGCGCAGTTCGGTGAATTTAAACGGTGGACGTCACAATCGAGCAGCCGTGGCTAAGTATCTATCCAACATTTCCCTTCTGGTTGGCGTGGCGGCGTTGGCTGTCGCGGTTTCATTTGCAGCAAGTCTCGTCACCGCCAAGTGGCATTGGTTTGGGCGCTCTGGCGCCATTATCACGATGGTCGGCGTCGTCCTAAGTGTCCGACCATTAGTTCGCCTTGGCTTCGCTGAGTGGTTCCGGTCTTTGCACATCATCGACTGTGGCCATCTTGAACCAACCCCAGAAGAAATCGAGGCCGAGCGCCAGTCGAAGCTCGACGCCACGGCATCTCACATCGGCGTTTGCATGGCCTTAATCGGAACCGTAGTCTGGGCCTACGGCGACCTCATAGGTGGTGTGCCACAGTGACGCCCAACACTACGGTCGAGCGGACCTCGCGCATAAAGCCGCGCGAGGCCGCTCAACTTCACGTTAGAATCAAACCACAACAACCCAGTTTCTAAAAATGCCTAGGCGCCGGCTTCTTGAACCCGCCCACCTTTGCCTTCACCTCACCCGAACGCCGCTTGCCTGGTGATGCAGCCGCTCCGGCCGGCTGGAACGCCGGCACCAGGCACTTTTTGGCATTGCCGATCAAATCCGCGCGTCCCATGGCCTTCAACGCTTCGCGCAATAGCGGCCAGTTGGCCGGGTCGTGGTAGCGCAGGAAAGCCTTGTGCAGTTTGCGTTTGCCGGCGGCTTTGGGGATCACGACGTCTTCGCTGGATTTGGTGACCTTGCGCAGCGGGTTTTTGCCACTGTGGTACATGGCGGTGGCCATGGCCATGGGCGTGGGGGTGAAGTTCTGCACCTGGTCCAGGCGGAAGTTGTTGGCTTTCAGCCACAGCGCCAGGTTGAGCATGTCTTCGTCGGTGGTGCCGGGGTGGGCGGCGATGAAGTAGGGGATGAGGTATTGCTCCTTGCCCGCTTCCTTGCTGAATTTTTCGAACAACGCCTTGAATTCGTTGTAGGCGCCCATGCCGGGTTTCATCATTTTGGAAAGGACGTTTTCTTCGCTGTGTTCGGGGGCGATTTTCAGGTAGCCGCCGACGTGGTGCTGCACCAGTTCCTTGACGTATTCCGGCGATTTTACTGCCAGGTCGTAGCGCAGCCCGGAGCCGATCAGTATTTTCTTCACGCCCTTGATCTGGCGGGCTTTTCTGTACAAATGGATCAAGGCCGAGTGGTCGGTGTTGAGGTTGTCGCAGATGTCCGGGTAAACGCACGACAGCTTGCGGCAGGCGGATTCGATTTTCGGGTCCTTGCATGCCAGCCGGTACATGTTGGCGGTGGGGCCGCCCAGGTCGGAAATCACGCCGGTAAAGCCTTCGACCTTGTCGCGGATTTCCTCGATCTCGTGCAGGATGGATGCTTCCGAGCGGCTCTGGATGATGCGGCCTTCGTGCTCGGTAATGCTGCAAAAAGTGCAGCCGCCGAAGCAGCCGCGCATGATGTTGACCGAGAAGCGGATCATCTCCCACGCCGGGATTTTGGCGCCCTGGTAAGCGGGGTGCGGCGCGCGGGCGTAGGGCAGGCCGAACACGTAATCCATCTCTTTTGTCGTCAGCGGGATTGGCGGCGGGTTGAGCCAGACCTCGCGGTCGCCGTGGCGCTGGACCAGCGCGCGCGCGTTGCCGGGGTTGGATTCCAGGTGCAGCACACGCGAGGCATGGGCGTACATCACCGGGTTGACCGATACTTGTTCATAGCCGGGCAGGCGCACCACCTGGCGCTCGCGCGGCGTTTTTGCCGGGCGGTGGATGACAATGGGCCGGCCGGCCGAGGTATCAGGCACGCCATCGGAGGCGCAGGCCGCGCCTTCCGGCATTTCCATCAGGTAAGGGTTCTGGTGCGGGTCTACGCGACCGGGCCTGTCCATCTGCGCCGAGTCCACTTCCAGCCAGTCTTCCGGCACCGATTTGCGCAGGAAAGCGGTGCCGCGCAGGTCGGTGATGTCGCGGACATGCTCGCCCTTGGCCAGGCGGTGGGTCAAATCCACCAGCGCGCGTTCGGCGTTGCCGTAGAGCAGGATGTCGGCCTTGCTGTCCACCAACACCGAGCGCCGCACCTTGTCCGACCAGTAGTCGTAGTGAGCGATGCGGCGCAAGCTGGCTTCGATACTGCCGATCACCACCGGCACCTCGGAATAAGCCTCGCGGCAGCGCTGGGCATACACCAGCACCGCGCGATCCGGGCGCTTGCCGGCCTCGCCACCCGGCGTATAGGCGTCGTCGGAGCGGATTTTGCGCTCGGCGGTGTAGCGGTTGACCATGCTGTCCATGTTCCCCGCCGTGACGCCGAAATACAGGTTGGGTTTGCCCAGTTGCTTGAATGCTTCCGCCGAGTGCCAATCCGGCTGCGCGATGATGCCGACGCGGAAGCCTTGCGCTTCCAGCAGCCGCCCTATCAGCGCCATGCCGAAGCTGGGGTGGTCGATATACGCATCGCCGGTGACCAGGATCACGTCGCACGAGTCCCAGCCCAGCGCATCCATTTCGGTGCGGCTGGTGGGCAGGAAAGGCGCTGTGCCAAAACGTTTGGCCCAGTAGGGGCGGTGGGAATATATGGGGGCGGGTATTTGCATCAGGCTGCCATTTTACCCGGGTAATGCGGATAAATAACCTGATTGTTAAACATGGGTTCAATTTGCCCATGCTGGATGTAAGATAGCGGCAAATAATCCCTGATAATAAAACCGTGAAGTCCATCCCAACCCCAACGCTATGGCGCTTTATCCTGCCGATCGGCCTGCTGCTGCTGCTGAGCGCTGCCTTCCTGATCGAGCAGGAAACTGCAAACAGCATCCGCGATGTGGAAAAAAACGCCGAGACGCAGTCGGCGGAACTCGCCCGGTTGCTGCTGACCAGCGAAAACCTGCTTGGGCAGCAGGTGCAGGCTTCCATGCGGTTGTTCAAGAAAAGTATCCAGGCGCAGGGGACGCCCAGCATCAGGGGCACGGTCAACGTCAACGGCTTCGATCTGCCCAATCTTTACCTGGGGTCGACTTCGCAAGCCAACCATTCCGACCTGGTAGACCAGGTGACCGACATCGTCGGCGGCACGGCGACCCTGTTTGTCAAATCCGGGGAGCGCTACGTGCGCCTGGTGACCAATGTGCCCGGCGTGGACAGTTCGCGAGCGGTGGGCACCTTGCTTAACCCCGAAGGCAAGGCGATTGCCGCGATCCGTCGCGGCCAGCCGTTTTATGGCGTGGTGGATATTCTCGGCCAGTATTACATCACCGGTTACGAGCCGTTGCGGGACGTGAATGGCGAAACGATAGGCGTGGCGTATGTTGGCTACAAGGTGGACGTGAGCGCGCTGCGCGAAGCGGTGCAAAATTCCCGTTACCTCAAAACCGGCTTCACTGCCGTGCTGGACGACAAAAACCAGGTGTTGTTCGCGTCATCCCACGCCACGTTCGACTGGGTGAAAAAAGTCGTGACCACACATCCCGACGATTGGGTGCAGGTGACCACGTCGCTGCCGGACTGGGGATTCCGGGTGGTGGTGGCCTATCCGCGCCAGGAAGCCCGCGAGCTGGGTTTTTCAAAAATGAGTTACACGCTGCTGCTGGGCGTGGCGCTCGGCCTGATTTTCATCTTTGCCATGATCGGCCAGTTGTACCGGCTGGTGCTGCGGCCATTGGGCGCTGATCCGCAGCAGGCGATCCAACTGGTGCGCCGCATTGCGGATGGCGAGTTGCAGGACGACAGCCTCAAGGCAGCAAGCGGCACGCTGATGGCGCATATCCTGCAACTGCGTACCAGCCTGCGGGAAATGCGGGAAACCGAGCGGCAGAATGCCGAGCATCTCAGCCTTGCCGCCAGCGTGTTCGAACATACCCGTGACGGCATTTTTATCGCCGATGCCCAGGGGCGGATCATCGAAGTCAACTCCGCGTTCACCCGGCTCACCGGGCACAGCCGCGAGGAAGCGATGGCGCAGACGCTGTATACCCTGAATTTCTCTTCATCCACGCCGGAAATGCTCGACCAGATGTGGCCCAGCCTGGCAAAAACCGGTACCTGGCACGGCGAGAGCCGCAACGTGCGCAAAAACGGCGAAGTGTATTCGGCGTCCATGGACGTGTTCACGGTACGCGACGGCAGCGGGCAGGTGAGCCATTATGTCGGCGTGTGTTCGGACATCACCGTCATCAAGCAGCAACAGCAGCACCTGGAGCACCTGGCGTACCACGACGCGCTGACGCAGTTGCCGAACCGGGTGCTGTTCTCCGACCGGATGCAGCAGGCGCTGGTGCGCATGGCGCGCTCGCAGACACTGCTGGCGGTGTGCCTGCTGGACCTGGATGGCTTCAAGCCGGTGAACGACCAGTTAGGGCACGAGGCCGGGGACGACCTGCTGGTGGAACTGGCCCAGCGCTTGGCGGCCAGTTTGCGCGCCGGTGACACGGTGGCCCGGCTAGGCGGCGATGAGTTCGCCCTGCTGCTGACCGACCTGAATGGCGTGGACGAGTGCCAGCAGGCGGTGCGGCGTTTGCTGACGGCGATTGCCGCGCCGTTCATGATTGCCGGGAAGGAGGTGAGCGTGTCCGGCAGCATCGGCGTCACCTTGTCGCCGTTTGACGACGCCAACCCGGACAGCCTGCTGCGGCATGCCGACCAGGCCATGTATCAGGCCAAGCTGCTGGGCGGCAACTGCTTCCACATTTTTGATGCGGACCATGACCGCCGCGCCAAGGCCCACCGCGAGGCGCTGGATGCCGTGGCTGAGGCCCTGGACAACGGTGAATTGCGGTTGCATTACCAGCCCAAGGTGGACATGCGGCGCAGCCGGGTGATCGGCGCGGAAGCGCTGCTGCGCTGGCAGCACCCGGTGCGCGGGGTGCTCTATCCGGCAGAGTTCCTGCCCGGCATCGAATCCACCGAGTTTTCGGTAGATCTGGGCAATTGGGTGATCAACGAAGCGCTGCGGCAGATGCAGCAATGGAAACAGCTCGGCTTGACGCTGGCGGTCAGCGTCAATATTTCCGCGCGCCACCTGACGCAGCCGGATTTTTCGCAATGCCTGGACGAACACCTGCAACGCTGGCCTGGTGTGTCGCCGTCCAGCCTGAAACTGGAAATCACCGAATCCACTGCGCTGGGCGATATTACCAGCGTCGCCAGCGTGATCGAGGAGTGCCAGGCGCTGGGCGTCAGTTTCGCGCTGGACGATTTCGGCACCGGTTATTCGTCTTTGACGTATTTGCGGCGCTTGCCGGCGGAAATGCTGAAGATCGACCAGTCTTTCGTGCGCGACATGCTGGAGGATGCCGACGACCTGGCCATCATCCAGGGCGTGATCGGCCTGAGCCGGGCCTTCCATCGCAACGTGATCGCCGAAGGCGTGGAAAATGCCGCGCAGGCCAGGAAACTGGTACAGATGGGCTGCGATCTCGGCCAGGGTTACGGCATTGCCAAACCGATGGAAGCCGACAGGATTCCCGACTGGGTGCGCGGTTACCAGCCGGGCAGCGAATGGCAGATGGAGGATGATTACTGATGAACAACAGCATTCCTGATCCCGTCCAGCACCTTGCCGTGGACGGCATGCGCTGCGCCGGCTGCGTGGCGGCGGTGGAAAAAGCCTTGGGCGCGGTGCCGGGGGTGGCGGAGGCCAGCGTCAATTTCGCCGACCGCAGCGCGACGGTGAAAGGCCGGGCCGATGCCGCCAGCCTGGTTGCGGCGGTCAAGGCGGCAGGCTACCAGGCCAGCATCAAAGTGGATGAAGAAGCGGCGGAACGGGAGCGGGAGGCGGCTGAGTCCCGCCACTACCGGGTGCTGCTGCATAAATCCTGGTTTGCGCTGGGGGTTGCGGTGCCGGCGCTGCTGGCCGGTTTTCCCGCCATGGTGGGCGGCAACATGCCGCACAGCCTCATGCCGCACAGCCTCATGCAGATGCTTTCGCCGGTGCTGGCGGTGCTGACCTTTGCGGTGATGGCGATTTCCGGCAGCCAATTCTTCAGTGGTTTCTGGAACTCGTTGCAACACCGGCGCGCCAACATGGATACCCTGATTGCGCTGGGTACCGGCGCGGCCTGGACCTATTCGCTGGCGGTGACGCTGATGCCGGGCTGGTTTCCCGGCGGCACGGCGGAGCCGTTCTGGGACGTGATCCCGGTGGTGATCGGCCTGGTGGTGCTGGGGCAGGCGCTGGAAATGCGCTCGCGCGGGCAAACCTCGGCGGCGGTGCAGCGCCTGATCGGCCTCAAGCCCAAGACGGCGCGCGTGCTGCGCGAGGGCAGGGAAGTGGATGTTGCGCTGGCCGAGGTGCGCGTGGGCGACCTGCTCAGGGTCCGGCCGGGCGAAAAAATCGCCGTGGACGGACTGGTCACCGAGGGTTATTCCAGCGTGGATGAAGCCATGCTCACCGGCGAGCCGCTGCCGGTGGAGAAAGTTGTCGGCAGCACGGTGACCGGCGGCACGCTCAACCAGTCCGGCAGCCTCGTCTACCAGGCCACACGGGTGGGCCGGGAAACCGCGCTGGCGCGCATCGTGGATGCGGTGCGCCAGGCGCAAGGCGCCAAGCCCGCCATCGGACGCCTGGCGGACGGGATTGCCGCGGTGTTTGTGCCGGTGGTGCTGGTGATTGCGGTGTCGGCTTTTGTGCTGTGGTTCAACCTTGGCCCGGAACCGCGCCTGAACTATGCCATGGTGGTGGCGGTGACGGTGCTGGTGATTGCCTGTCCTTGTGCGCTGGGCCTAGCTACGCCGATGGCGGTGATGGTGGGGGTGGGCAAGGCGGCGGAATTCGGCATCCTGATCCGCGATGGCGATGCCTTGCAGCAGGCGGGAAAACTAACCACGATTATCCTGGATAAAACCGGTACGGTGACGCAGGGCAAGCCTGCCGTGACCGCGGTGGTGGCCGTCAACGGCTGGGACGAGCGCGATGTGCTGAGTCTGGCGGCCAGCCTGGAGGCCGGTTCCGAGCACCCGCTCGCCAATGCGGTGCTGCGCAAGGCAGAAGAGATGGGCGTGCCGCTGGCGCAGGCGGCGCAATTCGAGGCGGTTGCCGGGCGCGGGGTCAGCGGCGAGGTGGCCGGGCAGCAGGTCAAACTGGGCAATGCGCAGTTGATGGAGATGGGGCGTCTGGATTGCAGCATGCTGCAGCAGGCCGCCGCGGAATATGCCGCGCAGGGCGCCACACCGGTATTCGTGGCGGTGGGCGAGGAACTGGCGGGCATGCTGGTGGTGGCTGATGCGCTTAAACCGGACGCAGCGGAGGCCATTGCCCAGCTCCGGGCGATGGGGCTGAAAGTGGCGTTGCTGACGGGCGATCATGCGCTGGCGGCACAGGCTGTGGCGCGGCAGGTGGGGATCACCGACGTGCTGGCGGAAGTTCTGCCGCAGGATAAGGACAAAAAAGTCGCCGAGCTGATCGCGCAAGGCGAAACGGTGGGTATTGTGGGCGACGGCATCAATGACGCGATTGCGCTCAGCCGCGCCCATGTCGGCTTCGCCATTGGCACCGGTGCGGATGTTGCGATGGAATCTGCCGGGGTGACGCTGATGTCAGGCTCCCTGCGCGGCGTGGCCAATGCCATGCTGATTTCGCGCGCGACGATGAAAAACATCCGGCAAAACCTGTTCGGCGCGTTTATCTACAACATCCTGGGCATCCCGCTGGCCGCCGGGGTGCTGTTCCCGCATTTCGGCGTGCTGCTGAACCCGATGCTGGCTGGTGCGGCGATGGCGCTGTCGTCGGTGACGGTGGTGGCCAATGCCGGGCGGCTGCGCCATTTCAAGCCCTGACCCCGGCGTGGCCATAACTCGGACATGTGTGCGAAAGGGTATGCGCCCGGCGCTATTGGATATAGAATCGAAATCCGCCAGCGGATAACGGTCCATTCATGCCAACTGCTCCACATCGCTTAACGCCCAGTACGGAAGCCGCCCTGTTTGCCAGGTGCGTGGAATTGCTGTTTGTGCATGCCAAAACAGCCATCCTGACCGCGCTGGCGGTGGCGGTGATTTTCGTCGGGCTGATGTGGAAGATTTTCCCGCACGGCTGGCTGTTGTCCTGGTTGTCCGCCATGGCGGTGGTCAGCCTGGCGCGCCTGTGGCATATCTTCGCATTTTTCCGGGTCAAACCGCCGGCAGCGGATGCCGGGCACTGGCTGATTCAGTTTGTGGCAGGTTCTGCACTGGCGGCGACACTATGGGGCGTGACCGGCGTGGTCTTCATGCCGGAAAACCACCCGCTCCATCAGGTATTTACCCTGATCACCCTGATCGGCCTTTCGGGCGCGGCGGTGACCGCTTATTCCAGCGTGCTGTGGGCCTACCGGGTGTTCCTGTGGGTTTTGCTGTCACCGGTGGCGGTGATGATGCTGTGGCGGGGCGACGTTGACCATGTTGCGATTGGCGCGGTGGTTTTTTTCTACACGTTCATGATGAGCCGTCGTGCCGCCGTCATGGTGAACAACACCATTGTTGAATCCATCAGCCACAGTTTGCGCATCGCCGAACTGCTGCAGTTGAACGAGAGCATCATCAACCACACTGATTCCGGCGTTGCGGCATATTCGACGGATGGCGAGTGCGTGTTCATGAATGCCGCCGCACACAGGATACTGGGGATTCCCGTGGGGCTGGATGTGCGGCATAACTTCCGCAACACCCCGAGCTGGAAGGAATACGGGCTGGTGGAGATCGCGGACAAGGTGCTGCAGGGCGGGGAGCAGAAATCCATCGAGCTGCCCATGCACACCATTTATGGCTGGAGTGTCTGGATCGCGGCCAAACTGCACCGGATCATGCAAGGCGACCAACCCATCCTGCTGGTGGTATTCAGCGAGATTTCCCCGCAACGCAATACCGCACATGCCGCGCAGCCGGAGGCCAAGGAAACGCACCCGTCGTGACCGCCTATTACCGTCTGCCCGGCGGCCTGGTGACGGCGCTCGAGGCTGACCAGCCTTTTCCCTCTGTAGCCAGCGCGCTGCAAGACCCCAACGGATTGATTGCCATCGGCGGCGATTTGTCGCCGGCACGCCTGCTGCAAGCCTACCGGCAGGGCATTTTTCCCTGGTTCAGCGCCGGCGACCCGCTGCTGTGGTGGAGCCCCGACCCGCGTATGGTGCTGTTGCCGGATGAGATGCGGGTCTCGCGCTCTCTCGCCAAGCGGCTGCGGCGGCAGGATTACGAAATCCGGGTGGACCAGGATTTCCGGGCGGTGATTGAAGCATGCGCCACGGCGGTGCGTCCGGGCCAGGATGGCACATGGATCACGCCGCAAATGATCGCTGCGTATTGCGAGTTGCATCGGCTGGGATATGCGCGCTGCATTGAAGTCTGGATCGACGGCGCGCTGGCTGGCGGCCTGTACGGCGTCCATATCGGCGGGGTGTTTTTTGCCGAATCCATGTTCCATCGCGTGCGGGATGCGTCGAAAATCGCGTTTGTGCACATGGTGCGATTTTTGCAGGAGCAAGGCTGCGGTATGATGGATTGCCAGATGCACACGGCACACCTGCAAAGTCTGGGCGCACGGGAAATCGGGCGCGAGGAGTTTGTCGCCAGGCTGCAGTTGCTGCTGGGAGATGATAAATGACGCGCCCGAACGATTTGCCATTACAGAAGCTGCAGTTTTATGTCACCACGGAGTACCCCTGCGGCTATTTGCCTGAGCAAAGCGCACGCTCGCTGGCGGTGATCCCGGCGCATTTGATCGACAGCAGGGCGTATAGCGAACTGGTGCGCATGGGGTTTCGCCGCAGCGGGTTTTATACCTATCGGCCGCATTGCGACTTGTGCCGGGCGTGTGTGCCGGTGCGGCTGTGCGTGGACGACTTTGCCCCCAGCCGTAGCCAGCGGCGCGCGGCGAAGCAGCATGCGTCGCTGCAGGCGTTGATCCGGCCCCTGGAGTTCAGCGAGGAGCACTACGCGCTGTACGCCAGCTACCAGAAAGGGCGCCACGCCGGCGGCGGCATGGATGCCGATACTGCCGAGCAATACCGCAATTTCCTGATGCAAAGCCAGGTGGATTCGGTGCTGGTGGAGTTCCGGGAGAACGGCATCCTGCGCATGGTCAGCGTGGTGGATAGGCTTGAGGATGGCCTGTCGGCGGTCTATGCGTTTTACGACCATAGCGTCGAACAAGCCAGTTTCGGTACCTACAACGTGCTGTGGCTGGCGGGCTGGTGCAAGGCGCAGGGCTTGCCGTACCTGTATCTGGGGTACTGGATCGAGCAGTCGCGCAAAATGGCGTACAAGTCCAACTTCAAGCCCATGCAATGTCTGACGGATGAAGGCTGGCTGCCGCTGGTATAATCCCATCTTTTTGCTAGCGGGATTATTGTGGCGCAACTTTTCAATCGGCTTGCCATTATTGGCGTCGGCCTGATCGGCGGCTCGGTGGCGCTTGCGCTCAAGCAGGCGGGACAGACCGGCCACATTGTCGGCATCGGGCGGAATCGCGATGATCTAGAGGAAGCATTGCGCCTGGGCGTGGTGGATGAAGTCGCCGATACGCCGGAAGCGGTACGTGATGCCGATGCCGTGCTGTTGGCAACCCCGGTTGGGCAATTCCCCGCGATCATGCAGGCGATTGCGCCGCATGTGCACCCGCAAGCGGTGGTGACCGATGCCGGCAGCACTAAAGGCGATGTGATTGCTGCCGCACAGGCGAACCTGGGTGCGCACCTTGCGCGGTTTGTCCCGGCGCATCCAATTGCCGGCGCGGAAAAAAGCGGTGTGGCCGCCGCGCGTGCCGAGTTGTTCGTCGGAAAAAATGTGGTGCTGACGCTGCTGGCGGAAAACAGCGCCGCGGATGTGGATAAGGTTGAAGCGCTGTGGCGAGGATGCGGCGCGAACGTCTGTCGGATGACGCCGCAAACCCACGATGCTGTTTTTGCCGCGGTCAGCCATTTGCCTCATGTGCTGGCCTTCGCGCTGGTGGAAGATATTGCGCGCCGCCCCAACGCTGACCAATTGTTCAGCTTCGCTGCGGGCGGGTTCCGCGACTTTTCGCGCATCGCCGGCAGTTCACCCGAAATGTGGCGTGACATCTGCCTGGCCAACCGCGATGCCATGCTGCAGGAACTGGATGCCTACACTGGCCAACTCGCGCAAATCCGCAGCCTGATCGAGGTCGGCGATGGCGAGAGCCTGGCAGCATTATTCGAACACGCCCGCAATGCCCGCAATGCTTGGGCCCATGCTCAGACCAAAACCAATGGAAACACTTGATCTCTCCCCAGCCAGCAAGGCAACTGGCTCGATAAAACTGCCCGGCTCCAAAAGTATCTCCAACCGCACCTTGCTGCTGGCGGCGTTGGCGAAAGGTACTACGCATATCCGCGACCTGCTGGCGTCGGACGATACCGCGCGCATGCTGGAAGCACTGGCAAAGCTGGGCGTGGCGTTGACCCAGACCGGTGCCGACGACTGGGTGGTGGAAGGTACGGGTGGAGTATTCCCGGTGAAGCAGGCGGAACTGTTCCTGGGCAATGCCGGCACTGCATTCCGGCCGTTGACGGCGGCACTGGCGCTAGCTGACGGCAGTTACAAATTGTCGGGCGTGCAGCGCATGCATGAACGGCCGATAGGCGACCTGGTGGATGCCTTGCGCCAGGCCGGCGCGGATATCCGTTACCTGGGCAACGAGGGTTATCCGCCGCTGCAAATCGAACCGGGGCGCCAGCCTGGGGCTGAGAGCACAATAGGCGTGCGCGGCAATGTGTCCAGCCAGTTCCTGACGGCGTTGCTGATGGCGTTGCCTCTGACCGGGCGGCAAACCCGGATCGAGGTGATCGGCGAACTGATCTCCAAACCCTACATCGAAATCACGCTCAACCTGATGGCGCAGTTCGGCGTGCAGGTGGAGCGTCACGGCTGGCAGGCGTTCACCATTCCCGCCGCCAGTCGCTATACCAGCCCTGGGGAAGTTTATGTGGAAGGGGACGCTTCTTCCGCCTCTTATTTCCTTGCTGCGGGCGCGATTGCCGGCGGCCCGGTGCGGGTGGAGGGCATAGGCCACAACAGTATTCAGGGCGATGTGCGCTTTGCCGAAGCGCTGCAACAGATGGGCGCCAACGTGCAAATGGGCGAGAACTGGGTGGAGGCGAGCAGCAACAGAAAACTGAAATCGGTGGATCTGGACTGCAACCATATTCCGGATGCGGCGATGACGCTGGCGATTGCCGCGCTGTTTGCCGAAGGCACCACCACCCTGCGCAACATCGCCAGCTGGCGCGTCAAGGAAACCGACCGCATCAGCGCCATGGCGACCGAGTTGCGTAAAATTGGTGCTACAGTGGAAGAAGGCGCGGACTATATCCGCGTCACGCCGCCAAGCAAGCTGACGCCTGGCGCCAGTATTGATACTTATGACGACCACCGCATGGCCATGTGTTTTTCTCTGGTCAGCTTAGGCAGCGTACCGGTGACCATCAATGACCCGAAATGCGTGGCCAAGACCTTCCCCGATTATTTTGAACAATTCGCCAGGGTGGTGGCATGAGCGCTCTGATTCCTGTCATCGCCATCGACGGGCCATCGGCCAGCGGCAAGGGCACGGTAGCGCAGCGCGTGGCCAACGAGTTGGGTTTCCACTACCTGGATTCCGGCGCGCTGTACCGGATTGTGGCGCTTGCTGCCCGGCGTTCCGGCATTGCCTGGCAGGATGGCGCGCGCTTGGCGATGTTGGCGCCAGAGCTGGAGATTCAGTTCGACGGCGACGATATTTACCTCAATGGCGAAAATGTCAGCGATGCCGTGCGTTCGGAGGAAATGAGCAAGGGCGCATCCGAGGTGGCTGTGCATCAGCCGCTACGGGCCGCACTGATGGACGTGCAACGCGCGTTCCGCCGCGCTCCCGGGCTGGTGGCGGATGGCCGTGATATGGGCTCGGTGGTGTTTCAGGACGCTGCAACCAAGGTGTTTTTGACGGCGAGCAGTGCGGTGCGCGCAGAACGTCGTTATAAGCAGTTGATCGGCAAGGGAAACCATGCTAATCTAGCGCAGATTTTGGCTGATATCGAAGCGCGCGATGCGCGCGACATGCAGCGGACATCGGCGCCGTTAAAGCAATGTGACGATGCGATGCTGCTGGATACCAGTACGCTGGGGATAGAAGAAGCCGTCAACGCCGTGTTGCAATACTACCGGCAGAAGCATGAGTAGTGTGTTGTATTTGTAGTGCAAGCCCCGCAGACAGCCAATGTTTGCGGTTTTTTAATTTTCCCCGTCGCCAGACGGGCTTTTAATCAGGTAATTTTTAATGTCCACCACTGCACCCGTAGAAAGTTTTGCCGCTTTATTTGAAGAAAGCTTGACCCGCCAGGAAATGCGTTCCGGCGAGGTGATCACCGCCGAAGTTGTTGCTGTTGATGACGACTTTGTTGTGGTCAATGCCGGACTCAAGTCCGAAAGCGTGATCCCTGCTGAAGAATTCCGTAACGATAGCGGCGAGCTTGAAGTTAAAGTCGGCGATTTCGTCAAAGTAGCCATCGAATCCCTGGAAGATGGCTACGGTTCTACCAAGCTGTCCCGCGAAAAGGCCAAGCGCCTCGCTGCATGGCTGGATCTGGAAGAAGCCATGGAAGAAGGCCGCATCGTCAAGGGCTTCATCAATGGTCGCGTCAAGGGTGGCCTGACGGTGCTGATCAACGGCATCCGCGCCTTCCTGCCGGGTTCGCTGGTTGACCTGCGTCCAGTCAAGGACACCACCCCGTTCGAAAACAAGGAATGGGAATTCAAGGTTATCAAGCTCGACCGCAAGCGCAACAACGTGGTGATGTCCCGCCGTGCCGTGCTGGAATCCAGCCAGGGCGCTGACCGCGAAGCGCTGCTGACCTCCCTGACCGAAGGTTCCGTGGTCAAGGGTATCGTCAAGAACATCACCGACTACGGTGCATTCGTTGATCTGGGCGGCATTGACGGCCTGCTGCACATCACCGACCTGGCATGGCGCCGCGTCAAGCACCCGTCTGAAGTGCTGACGGTTGGCGACGAAATCGAAGCCAAGGTGCTGAAGTATGATGCCGAGAAGAACCGTGTATCCCTGGGTATCAAGCAACTGGGCGATGATCCCTGGGTCAACCTGTCCCGTCGCTACCCGGCCAGCACCCGTCTGTTCGGCAAGGTGACCAACCTGACCGACTACGGTGCGTTTGTTGAAATCGAGCCGGGCATTGAAGGCCTGGTGCACGTTTCCGAAATGGATTGGACCAACAAGAACGTACATCCTGCCAAGGTGGTTCAGCTGGGTGATGAAGTTGAAGTCATGATCCTGGAAATCGACGAAGACCGTCGCCGCCTGTCTCTGGGCATGAAGCAGTGCCAGTCCAACCCATGGGACGACTTTGCCGCCAGCCACAAGAAGGGCGACAAGGTCAGCGGCCAGATCAAGTCCATTACCGATTTCGGTATCTTTATCGGTCTGCCTGGCGGCATCGACGGCCTGGTTCACCTGTCCGACCTGTCCTGGAGCCAGCCTGGCGAAGAAGCCATCCGCAACTTCAAGAAGGGTGACGAAGTTGAAGCGGCCGTGCTGTCCATCGATGTTGAGAAGGAGCGCATCTCCCTCGGCATCAAGCAACTGGAAAGCGACCCGATGGCCGGTTCTGGCTCCAGCTTTGAAAAGGGCGCCCTGGTGAAGGGTACCGTGAAGAGCCTGGATGCCAAGGGTGCCGTGATTGATCTGGGCGGCGAACTCGAAGGTTTTGTGCGTACTTCCGATGCATCGCGCGACAAGATTGACGACATCCGCAGCGTGCTGAAAGAAGGCGACGAAGTGGAAGCCAAGGTTGTTAATGTGGATCGCAAGACCCGCGTGGTGAACCTGTCGATCAAGGCCAAGGATCTCGCAGACGAGGCCGATGCCGTGCAGAAGTATACCAACGATAGCGGCAATGCAGGTACAACCAATCTCGGCGCTCTGCTCAAGGCCAAGATGGACGGCAAAACCAGCGAATAATACGGTGCTGCTATGACAAAATCGGAACTGATTGCCAAGCTGGCAGCACGTTTTCCGCAGTTGGTGGTCAAGGATGCCGAGCTTTCGGTGAAAGCAATCCTGGATGCCATGGCGGAGAAGCTGGCTAACGGCAAACGCATCGAAATACGCGGTTTTGGTAGCTTCAGCTTGAACTACCGTCCGCCACGGCTCGGCCGCAATCCGAAAACCGGCGAAAAAGTACGGGTACCAGAGAAGTATGTACCCCACTTCAAAGCCGGGAAAGAACTGCGGGAACGGGTTGACCTGTAATCTGGGGGCCGCAGTCGGTTTGATGGCTGACTGTGGGCCTGCAGCGTTACAACGATAATTTCCGTGTCTTGATAAGCGGTGCAATCGCAAGATTGCACCGCTTTTTTACTGGTAAAATCACGGTATGCGCTATTTCTACGCTCTTCTGTCCGTGCTGCTGTTCTTCGCAGTACTCGGTCTTTCCGTCAAAAACGGTGAACCGGTTGCCTTGCATTATTATCTTGGCATGGTGTGGCATGCGCCGCTGGTGCTGATGCTGCTGATTTTTTTCGGCACCGGCGTGGCGGTGGGTATCATGGCTTGCCTGGGGTTGGTGGTGCGGCACCGGCGGCAGGTTGTGGCATTGCGTCGTGAGTTAACAAAACTTAATCCGGCTGGTTTTTCTGAGTCGGATTCCCTGGGTTAAGGACAGGTACGGTATGGATTTTGAATACTGGTGGTTGCTGGCCTTGCCGCTGTTTTTCCTGCTGGGCTGGGTCGCCGCGCGCGTGGATATCGGCCAGCTACTAACCGAGACCAGTACGCTTCCCGCCTCTTATTTCCGCGGCTTGAATTTCCTGATTAGCGAGCAGCCGGATAAAGCCATTGAGGCGTTTACCGAGGCGCTCAAAGTGGACTCCAATATGCTGGAGCTGCATTTTGCCTTGGGTAGCCTGTTCCGGCGCACCGGCGAAATGGATCGGGCGATACGCCTGCACCAGGGCCTGCTGGAGCGCGAGAATCTCGATGAAACACAGCGCCTGATGGCGATGGCCGAGCTTTCGCAGGATTATCTCAAGGCAGGGCTGCTGGACCGCGCTGAGGAGTTGTTCGTCAAACTGACTGAAACGCGATACGTGCAGTCGGCGCTAAAGGCCTTGCTGGAAATTTATGTGCGGGAAAAAGAGTGGGTGCAGGCGGTCGATGTCGCGCAACGCCTGGAAGCGCTGTCAGGACGTCCGCTGGGACGTGAAATTGCGCAATTCCATTGCGAACTGGCGCATCAGCATATCCTGCTGGGCGATGCGGTTGCTGCCACCGGTAGCCTGCAAACGGCGCTGAGCGCGAACCGTAACAGCGTGCGCGCCAACATCATGCTGGGCGACATTGCTGCGGCAAACGGGCAGCATGCCGAGGCGCTGCAATTGTGGCGTGCCGTCGAACTGCAATTGCCGGAATATATCGAACTGATCGCAGCGCGCATGATGACCAGTTGGCGTGCCTTGGCAAAAGCCGATCCCGGCAAGGCCGAGGAGGGATTGACCTGGTTGCGGGAAGTGGTGCGCAAATACCAGTTGGAAGAAGCTGCGCAGGTGCTGTTCGATGCAACGCTGGATTTGCGCGGGTCTGAGGCGGCTTACCGCATGGCGCATGATGAAGCCGACCTTTCGCCAACCCTGGCGGCGCTGGATCGTCTGTTGCAGGCCAAGGTAAGCGGTATGCCGGACGGCGATTTGCGCCTGGTCATGGATGCTATCAAGCAGCACCTGGAACGCACCGCTTATCACCGCTGCACCACCTGCGGCTATACCGCGCGCCAGTTCCACTGGCATTGCCCGAGTTGCGGCGAATGGGAGACCTTCCCGCCTAAATTTGAACGGGAATTGAAATGACAGACCCTCGTATCATCGTTGCGCTGGATTACCCGGACGCGGCGTCGGCGCTGCAATTGGTCAAGCAGTTGGACCCTGCGATGTGCCGCCTGAAAGTGGGCAAAGAGCTGTTTACCTCTGCTGGACCGGCTTTGGTGGGCAATCTGGTCGAGCGCGGGTTTGGCGTTTTTCTCGACCTCAAGTTCCACGATATTCCCAACACCGTGGCCAAGGCATGTGAAGCCGCCAGCCGGCTGGGGGTGTGGATGCTCAACGTGCATGCTTCCGGCGGCAGCGTGATGATGGCTGCTGCCAAGGAAGCGGTGCAGAAGGCAGAGCGGCCACCGTTATTGATTGCCGTAACGGTTTTGACCAGCATGAATGAAACGGTATGGAAGGAAATCGGCTTTAATGAAGACATTCCAACCAGCGTGTTGCGGCTGGCCCGCCTGACCCAGGCCAGCGGCCTGGACGGCGTGGTGTGTTCAGCGCAGGAGGCACCGGTACTCAGGCGTGAACTGGGTGCGAGTTTCAGCCTGGTGACGCCGGGCATCCGCCCGGCAGACGCCAGCCTGGATGACCAGTCGCGGGTGCTGACCCCGGCGGCGGCGATCAGGAATGGTTCGAGCTATCTGGTGATCGGGCGGCCGATTACCCAGGCAGCCGACCCGCTGCTGGCACTGCGGAAAATCAACGCAGAAATCAACGATATTTAATTTTTAAGGCATGACGCAATGAAACTCAGTGTAATTGGTACAGGTTATGTAGGTCTGGTAACGGGAACGTGTCTGGCCGAAGTCGGCAACGATGTGCTGTGTCTGGACCTGGACGTTAATAAAATCAATACCTTGAATAATGGCGGTATTCCCATTCACGAGCCGGGGCTGCTGGAAATGGTGCAGCGTAATGTGGCCGCCGGCCGGCTGCATTTCACCACCAGCATCGAGGAAAGCGTTGCCTTCGGCCAGGTGCAGTTTATTGCCGTTGGCACCCCGCCGGATGAAGACGGTTCCGCCGACCTGCAATATGTGACGGCCGCCGCGCGCAATATCGCCAAACACATGACCGAGTATAAGGTGGTGGTGGACAAAAGCACTGTGCCGGTAGGCACGGCGGACAAAGTCAAAGCAGCAATCAACGAAGAACTGGCAAAACGCGGGATTGAACTACCGTTTTCCGTGGTTTCCAATCCGGAATTCCTGAAAGAGGGAGCGGCTGTCGAGGATTTCATGCGCCCGGATCGCATCGTGGTCGGCGCTGAGGACGCGCGCGCCGTGGAATTGATGCGGGAATTGTATGCGCCGTTTAACCGCAACCACGATCGTGTCATTGTTATGGATATCAGGAGTGCGGAACTGACCAAATACGCGGCTAACTGCATGCTGGCGACCCGTATTTCCTTCATGAACGAACTGGCGAATCTGGCGGATAAGTTAGGTGCCGATATCGAACAGGTGCGCATTGGCATTGGCTCGGACCCGCGCATCGGCTACCACTTTCTGTACCCGGGCTGTGGCTATGGCGGTTCCTGCTTCCCCAAGGACGTGCAGGCGCTGATTCGTACCGCGGATAGTATCGGGCAGCCGCTGAAAGTCCTGCATGCGGTGGAAGAGGCCAACGATGCGCAAAAGCGCATCCTGCTGGAAAAAATACAGGCGAAGTTTGGTGCCAATCTCGCCGGCAAGAATTTTGCGCTGTGGGGGCTGGCGTTCAAGCCGAATACCGACGACATGCGCGAGGCATCCAGCCGCGTCATCATCCAGGGCTTGTGGGAGATGGGGGCAACAGTCACCGCCTACGATCCGGTGGCGATGGATGAATCCAAGCGTATTTTTGGCGATGACACACGCCTGCGCTATGCTGACTCTCCGATGCATGCGTTGGAGAGTGCTGATGCACTGGTGATTGTGACGGAATGGAAGGAGTTCCGCGCCCCGGATTTTGAGCAGATCAAGCAGGCTTTGAAAACGCCGGTGATTTTTGATGGCCGTAACCTGTACACGCCGGCACAGGTGAAATCGCATGGCCTGGAGTATTTTGCGATAGGCAGAAGGTAAGCGCCGCCTGGTAAGATTGGCGTAAGCTATGCGTTGCTAAGATGCAGTTGCTGGATGGAGCGTGAGCTTCGTCCGGCAATTCCCCAACTTTGATTAGGAGTGCGTTATGAAGAAATTCCTGCTGGTATTGCTGAGTGCTGTTGCTTTCTCACTTTCTGCTTCCGTCTGGGCTGCAGTCGACCTTAATAACGCCAGCCAGGCCGAACTGGAAACGGTCAAGGGTATAGGCCCGGCCAAGGCGAAAGCCATTATTGATTACCGTACCAAGAACGGTTCGTTCAAATCCATTGATGATTTGGACAAAGTGCCGGGCTTCGGCAAGAAAACTGTTGATGCGGTGAAAAAGGACATTACGGTGGGTAATGCCAATGCCGCCGCTGCCGGCAAGGCGCAGAAAGCGGTGAAGGATGCCAAGCCAGCCGCTCCAGCTGCCGCAGCCAAGGATAAAGCCAAGAAATAATCCTGGTTTTGATCAATAAAAAAGCCCCGGAAGGGGCTTTTTTATTGGGCCCATGCGGCAAGTCCTGCCGGTTGACCATAAACCTGGTCCAGGATGGCGCAGGGCGACTCCTGCTGTCATAAATCCGTCATACATGCTCCACCCATCCTGCCGTATAGTGATACGCGGCAAAAAGCCGCATGTTCTAAATTACCAAGTAGGAAGAGCCGTGAAAAAAAGAGTTACTGACGATACTTTTATTGAGCAAGCAAAACTCCTGTCGGACGCAGAAGCCGAGTTGCTGCTGTCGCGGATGAAAGGAAAGCTGCAGCGCCGGTTTGAGGACAAAAAGCTGGACCGGGTTGAAGTCCTGGCAATCCAGCTTGAAGTCGAGGCTGAAAAGCTGAAGGAATGGCGGGAGCGGCTGGCTGAAATCAGGCAGAACGATCAAGCCATGGAAAAGAAACATAAAAAGTCGGAATAAACTGGTACGGCCCCGTGGCTAGTGGATGATTGGCCACCAGTGCCGCTGCCATCGGCCCCGGATACAAACTGGGGATGTTCCCGCCCACTCGCTTGCAATTGTGGCTCAGGAAAGCGGGTTATCCAGAGCCTGGAGATTAATCGACAAAAGAGTTTACTTCACCCGCATTCCAGGCTGGGCGCCGGAGTCCGGTGACAGGATGAACGGCCCGCCACGTTCATCGCTGGCGGCCAGCACCATGCCTTCGGACAGGCCAAATTTCATCTTGCGTGGCGCGAGATTGGCGACCATGACCGTGAGCCGCCCGACCAGTGTTGACGGGTCATAAGCTGACTTGATGCCGGCGAACACCTGGCGTGGTTGCTCCTCACCAATATCCAGTGTCAGTTTGAGCAGCTTTTCCGCGCCTTCCACATGCTCGGCATTGGCGATGCGGGCAATACGCAAATCGACCTTGGCAAAGTCGTCAATGGAAATGAATGAATCCTGGCCATGTGCAGTAGCGGCAGCTTCGGCTTCGTTCTGTTGGTGCACGGCGTGGCGCTGCTCGGAGTGGGCTTGCGGCACAGGTTGCAGGCTTTCCTTGTTGGCCTCGACCATGGCTTCGGTTTGCTTGGGGTCGAGGCGGGTCATCAGGTGCTGGTATGGCGCAATGGCATGCCCGGCAGGAAGGGACGTTGCGACAGCTTCCCAGGTCAGGGGGGCGATGTTGAGAAAAGCTTCTACATCGGCAGCCAAGCGCGGCAGCACCGGCTTGAGATAGATCGTCAGGATGCGGAACATTTCCAGCGCTTCCGAGCAGACGCGGTGCAACAGTTCATCTTGGTCGGGCTGCTTGGCAATTTCCCACGGTGCGGCCGCGGCAACAAAAGCGTTGGCTTTATCTGCCAGCGCCATGATCGTCCGTAAGGCACGGCCATAGTCGCGCTGCTCGAAATTGTCAGCAATCTGCTGCTGGCTGCCGCTGATTTCGCGGATCACTTCGTTGCCGCCCGCAATGATCCCGATCTTGCCATCGAAGCGCTTGGCGATGAACCCCGCGCAACGGCTGGCGATGTTGACGTACTTGCCTACCAGGTCGCTGTTAACGCGCGCCACGAAATCTTCCAGGTTGAGGTCGATGTCTTCCATGGTGCCATTGAGCTTGGCGGCGTAGTAGTAGCGCAAATATTCCGGGTTTTTGACATGCTCCAGATAGCTGCGCGCGGTAATGAACGTGCCGCGCGACTTGGACATTTTTTCACCGTTTACCGTCAGGAAGCCGTGGGCAAAAATCTGCGTGGGTTTGCGGTAGCCCGCATATTCCAGCGTGGCGGGCCAGAACAGGGCATGGAAGTAGAGGATGTCCTTGCCGATGAAGTGGTACAACTCGGTGGATGAGTCTTTTTTCCAGTATTCGTCAAAATCCAGCCCGTTCTTCGTGCACAGGTTCTTGAAACTGGCCATGTAGCCGATCGGCGCATCCAGCCAGACGTAGAAGTATTTGCCCGGCGCGTCAGGGATTTCGAAGCCGAAATAGGGGGCATCACGCGAAATATCCCAGTCCGACAGGCCGGATTCAAACCACTCGCCCATTTTGTTGGCGGCTTCGTTCTGCAAGGTGCCGGAGCGGGTCCATTCCTTGAGGAAATCTTCGCATTCGGAGAGCTTGAAGAAGTAATGCTCGGTTTCCTTGCGTACCGGGGCGACGCCGGAAACCGCAGAAAACGGGTTGATCAGTTCGGTCGGGTTGTAGGTGGCGCCGCAGACTTCGCAGGAGTCTCCGTACTGGTCCTTGGCATGACACTTGGGACATTCGCCTTTGATAAAGCGATCCGGCAGGAACATGTTTTTGACCGGGTCAAAATACTGTTCTATGGTTTTGGTGGCGATTTTGCCGTTGGCCCTGAGCGCTTTGTAGATGGCGCTTGCCAATTCGCGGTTTTCTTCGGAATTGGTGGAATGGTAGTTGTCAAAATTCACCAGGAAATCGGCAAAATCGGCGCTGTGTTCCTGATGAACCTTCCCGATCAAGGCTTCCGGCGTAATGCCTTCTTTTTCGGCGCGCAGCATGATCGGGGTGCCGTGGGTGTCGTCGGCGCAGACATAGTGACACTGGTTCCCCTGCATTTTCTGGAAACGTACCCAGATATCGGTCTGGATGTACTCGACCAGATGGCCGAGGTGGATGCTGCCATTGGCATAAGGGAGAGCGGAGGTGACAAGGATTTTGCGCGCCATGGTGGAATGCTGAATGCTGAAAAGCGCTATTTTAGCAGGCCATCAACAAATGACGGCAGATTAGCTGTACGTTATAATAATTGTTTAGTTAATTAGTCGGGAATTGTCCGTAATGTTTCTATCCGAACAGCAAGTCAAAACTGCACTGCAAGAGCTCAGTGACCCGAATACCGGCAAGGACTTCATCACAGCAAAATCCGCCAGGAATATCCGTATTGATGGCAATAATGTTGCGTTGGACATCGTGCTGGGTTACCCGGCGAAAAGCGTGATGGATGAAATACGGCTACTGGTTGAAAGCAAACTCAAGACTTTGCCTGAGGTTGGCAGTGTGACGGTGAATGTCAGCAGCAAGATTGTTGCGCATGGCGTGCAGCGCGGCGTACAGATCATCCCCAATGTAAAGAACATCATCGCGGTTGCCTCTGGCAAGGGCGGAGTGGGCAAATCCACCACTTCGGTCAACCTGGCATTGGCGCTGGCTGCCGAGGGCGCTCGCGTGGGCATTCTGGATGCTGATATTTACGGACCTTCACAACCGCAGATGCTGGGCATCAATGCCCGTCCTGAGAGCACGGATGGCAAGAGCATGGAACCGCTGGAGCGTTACGGTATCCAGGCCATGTCCATCGGTTTCCTGATAGATACGGATACGCCCATGGTTTGGCGTGGTCCGATGGTTACCGGCGCACTGGAACAACTGCTGCGCGAAACCAACTGGCATGATCTGGACTACTTGGTGGTAGACCTGCCGCCAGGCACCGGCGATATCCAGCTGACGCTGTCGCAAAAAGTGCCGGTGACCGGGGCGGTGATTGTCACCACGCCGCAGGACATCGCTTTGCTCGATGCGCGCAAGGGATTGAAAATGTTTGAGAAAGTGGGCATCTCCATTATCGGCATCGTCGAAAATATGAGTACCCATATCTGCTCCAAGTGCGGCCATGAAGAGCATATTTTTGGTTCGGGTGGCGCTGAAAAAATGTGTAGCGACTACGGCGTTGATTTGCTGGGTTCGCTGCCGCTGGATATCAGGATACGCGAGCAGGCCGATAGCGGCACCCCTACGGTGGTCGCCGACCCTGATGGAGCCATCGCAGGAATTTACCGGGATATCGCTCGGCATATTGCGATCAAGCTAGCTCAAATGAACCCCGATCACAGCAGTAAATTCCCGAATATCGTGATTCAGAACACATAAAAAAAGCCGCCAGAATTGG
The DNA here is from genome assembly GCA_964511385.1 of uncultured Methylophilaceae bacterium. Classification (GTDB taxonomy): domain Bacteria; phylum Pseudomonadota; class Gammaproteobacteria; order Burkholderiales; family Methylophilaceae; genus CAILHX01. The sequence goes on from CAZEFE010000002.1 coordinate 111,575, forward strand.
CGGCTTTTTTATTGATCAAATGCCTGGTTTAGAAATGATAGGAAAACCGGATTTGATGGAAATTGATGCCTGGGTTTGGCGTATCGATACTGGCGTTGGACAAGTGCTGGAGGCGGTAGCCGAGATCGTACTGTGCCTTATCACCAAAGCGGAAGCCTGCGCCGATGTGGTCGCCAAACTGGAAGTTGGTGCTGAACAAACGGCGTTGCGTAATGGTCTTCTCCGTCAGGTAGTGCGCGCCGACAGCCGCCTCAACATAAGGGGAGAAGCCGGAAGCAGCGGCAGATTGGAAGCGGAAAACAGGAGTGATGCCAAAATCACCGATGTCATGGTCGCCACCCGCATCGTTGGAGTGCCAGTACCCTGCTGACAAATCCCAGTAGCCGCCGAGGAACCAGTTGCCAGTCTCGAACCAGCGAACCCCCCAGTCCCACTGCACGCCAACGCGCCCCATGCCAACGTCGCCATTATCGTTCGGAGAATAACCGCCTTCGATAGAAACACTGTCAACCGCGCTAGCGGGGGCTGTGAACAGGGCGAGCAATAAACTGGTTGTGGCGAGTACTGAGCGTTTCATTATTAGTATCCTTAAACGGTTCTGGCAAATAAATTCAGCGAAAATTTATCTTATTTCCAATAAGATAGCAACCTGTTTTAATTGCCAATGCCAGCAGGCACGTTTCCCAGCCACATGAAAAATATCAGTTCCCTGGATAACCCCTTGTACAAACAGCTGAAAAAGCTGGGCGAGTCTGCGCGCGAACGCCGAAAAGCCGGGAAAACGCTGCTGGATGGCATGCACCTGATCCAGGCATGCCTGTTGTCTGGCGTAAAGCCGGAATTGCTGGTGGTATCTACCAGCGCGTTGGCCAGCGGTGAAATTTCCAGTTTTCTCGCTGGTGTGGACGGGATGGACGTGGTTTGTTTGACGGATGTGCTGTTTTCCGCGCTGTCTCCGGTAGAAACGCCTACCGGCATTGTTGCGCTGATCACCATCCCTGCAATTGTCGCTGATCCGGAAATAGATTTTTGTTTGATGGTTGAGGGTGTTCAGGACCCAGGAAACCTAGGCTCGATATTAAGGACTGCCGCTGCCAGCGGGGTGCAGAAGACTTATTTGTCCGCAGCCTGCGCCGATGCGTGGTCGCCCAAGGTGTTGCGAGGCGGGATGGGGGCGCATTTTGTCATGGCGCTGGAAGAACGCGTGAACTTGCTGGAAAAAGTGCAGAAATTCAGCGGCTTGTCGCTGGCCACCAGTCTGGATGCCAATGTTTCGGTATTTGCAACGGATCTGACCGGCAAGGTGGCGGTGCTGGTGGGTAATGAAGGTGCGGGGCTGTCGGCCGAACTGAGCGCGGCGGCGTCGGTAAAAGTCCGCATCCCCATGGCGCCCCGCATGGAGTCGCTCAATGTTGCGGCTGCGACAGCAATCTGCCTGTTTGAGCGGGTCAGGCAGTGCTCGGTTTAGTGCCTGGTATCACTTCCGGGGAGCGAGATTTCATCGACAAAAATCTGCTCCGCATCAATCGGGTCGAATTCGTAGCGCTGGTTGCAGAACTCACAATGCACCTCAATAACGCCGCGCTCACCTAAAAGTTCGGTAATTTCCTCCTTGCCCAGCATGCGCAGTACCCCGGCAACGCCTGCTTGAGAGCATCCGCAATGGAATGAGACCGGTTGCGGATCAAACAGCCGAATGTCGTCCTCATTAAACAGACGAGTCAGCAGGGTGGTGGCATCCAGTGCCAGCAATTCCTGTTGGGTTACGGTTTCTGCAAGATGCAGCGCTCGGTTCCAGTCGTCCGTATCCTGCATGGGTTGGTCCGGCAGTTTTTGCAACAGCATGCCGGCAGCACAGGTTTCGTTCACAGCCAGCCACAGTGCGGTTTCGAGTTGTTCCGAGCGTAGCATGTAGCTGCTGATGATGTCGGCAACCTGGTCGCCTTCCATCGGAACCACACCCTGATAACTCGGGCTGCCGTCTTTAGGCACCAGCGTGATCACGCACAAACCGTTGCCGACTAATTCTCTGAACCCGCCGGCAGGAAGCATATCATCCCATTTGGCCGTGGCGCGCATGGTCATTTCATGCGTACACTCGACTACAAGCAGTGATATTGGTCCTGACCCTTGGATCTGCAGCACCAGCGAGCCGTTGAACTTGAGGGTTGCTGAAAGCAGGGCTGCTGCTGCCATTAACTCTCCCAGCAGTTTACGCAGAATCGGTGGATACTCGTGGCGATCAAGGACTGTTTGCCAAGTATTTTCCAGCCTGACGATTTCACCCCTGATCGGGGCGTTTTCAAAGATAAAGCGGCTCAGACGATCTTGTTTGTACACTTCAAAACGCTCGATATAAAAACCAGTCATCATACCACCGACTAATTTCGCAGCGCTTAGTCCCGGATGATGGGCGGAGGTGGCGCATCAATGTGGTGCATGTCCTGTGCATGGTGCACGCTGAAACATCGATTATGTCAGCATGATTTGTTCATGGTAATGATTTTTAATGGAATTTTTATGTGGGTATGGTTATTGCTCAGTCAGCACGGTTTTCAAACTGTATTGGAAGGTAAGTGTAGCCATGCTCAAAAGCGAACAAATGCAACTCTCAAATCGGGAACGCGGATGGTTGCCATGGATGGGTAAAACCGGAAAACTGGCAATGAAATGGGCTTGCTGGATCAATCGTCGTCGTTACCCGGTTCTTGAACAGACTTTTGAGGGCATTGCAGCAACCCGTGTCAGGATATTAATGGGGTGGACCAAGGCGCAGTGGGTTTTTCTTGAATCTCTGGCCGATGCAGTGGCGCGCGACATTGCAGGCGTGACGGCATTGCAATTGCAGGACAAATTGGCGAAAGCGCCGGATTTTTCTGAATTGTTTGTGGTTGATCTGGATGGTCGTGTGATCGCATCGTCTTACCCCAAGCGTGTGGGTGCTTCCGACTTGCCTGGCAGGGCGCTGGCGGTTGGCTTGAAAGAGAAATTTCTGCATGGGCCATACGTGGACAAGGCTACGGTAGCCATCGGTGCCTCCAGTTCGCGATTCCACGATGCGGTCACCCTGATGTTTTACTTGCCGCTGAGCCAGCACGGCCGAACGATCGGCTGCTTGTGCGGGCGCGTGCCTAATGATGTGATCGGTGACCTGATCCAGCGCGAGGCCGGCCATATTTTCATCGAATCCGGGGACAATTACCTGTTCATGGTCAACTCGGTATTTGATCCGGAGATCAAGCAGGGTACGGCGTTATCCAGGTCGCGGTTTGAGGATCGCACATTTAGTCTGGGTGATAACCTGAAACAAGGTGTACGCACGGATTACGGTACCGTGCAGGTCAAGAACCATACCGAACTTGAACTGGTGTTTACTGATCCGGCTACCGGCAAGTTGCACCCCGGCGTGCGTGAAACGATACAGCGCGGCGAAAACATGTTTGTCACTTATCCCGGATATTCCGACTACAGGCATATCCCGGTCATCGGCAAGGGTGTCACCTTCCAGATGCCTGGTTCCAAGGATACCTGGGGCATGATGTGCGAGGCTGACCTGGAAGAGGCTTACCGCTTCCGCTCCGTCAACTTCCGCTTGATGCGGATTTACTTCATGGTCGCGTTGCTGCTGTGGGGAATCAGGGCCGGACTGGGGTACTGGATGAATTTTAGCCTGGCCCAGGCTGAAGTGCTTGATTTGGGCATGCTGGGGATGGGCGCGCTGCTATTTTATTACCTGGGCACCAGCCCGATGACGGATCGCTTGCGGCTGATGGCCAGAGTGATTCGCAGCCTTGCTGAAGGTGGAGGGAATCTTGCGCAGCGCTTGGAGCGTAACCAGGCTGCGACGGATGAGCCTTCGGTGATGGCGCAGTGGGTCAACAGCTTTATTGATAGCCTGGACGGTACAGTCAGCCGGGTGATTCTGGCCACGGATGAAATGAGTGACAGCCAGCGCCAGATGCTGGAAAAAAACCAGGAGGCGACTACGGCGACGAACCAGGTGCTGGATGCGGTGCAGGAGATTCTGGAATCGCTGCAGAAGCAAATGACAGACATCGATTCTGCCAACCAGGCAACCGATGAAATCCGTTCTGCCATGCAACAGGCGGTAGATGGCGCAAGACAGCAGTTCGCAATGGTCAAGCAGAGAACTCAAGGCATACGGACTTCCATTGAAAAATCATCGCAAACAATCAAGCGCTTGAGCGGAAGTACAGAGGAGATCGGCAAGATTGTCATGGTCATTAATGAGATCGCGGACCAGACCAACTTGCTGGCGTTGAATGCCGCAATTGAGGCGGCGCGTGCTGGCGAGGCCGGCAGGGGATTTTCCGTGGTGGCCGATGAAGTGCGCAAACTGGCGGAAAGAACCGCGAAAGCCACGCACGAAATCAGCCAGATGATTAGCACCGTACAAAACCAGGCACGTGATGCCGTGCATATCATGGAAACCGGATCGGCAGGCATGGAAGAGGGGCTGAAACTGGCGGAAGAAGCGGCTTCTGACAACTCCGGCATGCAGGAAATTCTAGAGCGTATGTTCCATTTGATCCAGGGGATTGCGGAAAGTGCTTATCAATATGGCAGCCGGGTACAGAGCGTTGCCGACGTGACGGAATCCATGCGTGGTGCACTGGACGAGCTTAATTTCAGCGTTGCGCAAGCCAGGCAGACATCACAGAAACTCAAGGGGCTGGCCGGCCAGTTCCAGGTCACGCAAACCCAGGCACGGCCGGCAATTTAGCGGGCCGGTCAGGCGGCAGTGGATAAAGGAATGGCCTTGCGCTTCGGCACGGCAGCCAGTTGCCAGTGCTGATGCGCCCAGGACCACAAGGTTTGCAAATCGGTGGCGGCGAGGTCTGCTGGTGGTTGCTGGCCGAGGAAACTTAATGCATGCCATAAATCGCTGATGGCGTTGGCAGGGTTGAGCGGGGTGGCCAAGGTCTGCTTGCTGAGCTTTTCTCCCTGCTGGTTAATGACTACGGGCAGGTGAGCGTAGTTAGGGGTCGGCAGTTGCAGCAATTGCTGCAAATATATCTGGCGCGGTGTGGAGGTCAGCAGGTCAGCGCCACGTACAATATGGCTGATCTGCTGGTCAGCATCGTCCGCAACAACTGCGAGTTGGTAGGCATACAGGCCGTCAGCACGTTTTAACACAAAGTCGCCGATTTCCCGCAACAGTTGCTGTGACTGGAACCCCTGAATCGCGTCGTCAAAAGTTGTTGCATCAGCCGTGGTTCTCACGCGCCATGCGTAATGTGTGCGGTAAGGGTGGGATGGGCCATTCCTGCATGTGCCGGGATACACCGCGCCCTCGATGCCTACCAGTGCGGAATCAAGAATTTCCTTGCGCGAACAGGTGCAGGGATAGATCAAGTCTTGTGATCGTAACTGGTCCAGGAAATACTCATAAAAATCGTATCGCTTGCTTTGATAGAGAACCTCGCCATCCCATTCGAAGCCGTAGGCATTGAGTGTATTCAAAATCAGCGCCGCCGCGCCGGTTTGCTCTCGGGGTGGGTCGAGGTCTTCAATGCGTACCAGCCACTGTCCCTGCTGTACTCTGGCCTCCAGATAACTGCCAACTGCGGCGATCAGTGAGCCGAAGTGTAATGGGCCGGTTGGGGAGGGGGCAAATCTGCCGATATACATCGCAATTAGTGAATGATATCGCGGTGCGGAGGAATATCCAGTTGCTCCAGCCGAGTGCCGAGCAGGGTTAAATGGCAGGACAGCCGGTCAGCGCCGGTATCACTCACCTCGAATGAATAGGTGCGCAGCAAACGCAGTCGGCCATTAACATCACGTGCGGTTCTGATGCGCGTAATGGCTACCGTTTCATCCAGCAGTTGCAGGCCGTAGCGATCAGCGGCCTGTCTGCCGGTCTCGATAGCGATGTCTTTTGCTTTCATGCTTTCCAGCCAGAACCAGACGAGCGCAAAGGTTACAACCAGCAATATCGACTCAGCTTCTATGTACATACCGGGGAAAAGGGTGATGATGCCACGGCAAGGCGCGTGGCATCATATGGTGTGGCTAACCGAACAGTGACGCTCGTGTTTCCTGGGTTTGCATGGTCAGCAGGGCTTCCATGTCCAGCACCAACACAATGGCCCCATCGCCAGTCAGCGTAGCACCGGCAATGCCTTGTGGCTTAATGTCCTGCAGCGACTTGATGACCACATCGGACTGGCCGATGAAGCTATCCACGGCCATGATGAAAATGGTGTCGCCAGATTGGATGAGGATGCCAAAGGAAGGGACTGACTTTTCCTCCCAGCCAATCAGCCCTGCCAGGGTACGGATTGGCAGGACTTCGTCGCGTACGATCATGGTGGCCTTGCCAGAGACCTGTTGTACGTCCCCTGGGTGGATAGGAATGATTTCCCGAACCATGGACAAGGGGACAGCAAATGGCTGCTCGCCCAGACGCACCATCAGCACTGGCAGAATGGCCAGCGTCAGCGGCAGGTTGATGCGGAATACCGAGCCTTTGCCAACGACAGAGGAAATGTCAATTCTGCCGTTGAGTTTCATGATGTTGGTTTTCACCACATCCATACCTACACCGCGCCCAGAGACGTCGGAGATCACGTCTTTGGTGGAGAATCCTGGCAGGAAGATAAGTTGCAGGCACTGCTTGTCGTCAAGCGTGTTAGCCGTTTCCGGATCGATCAGCCCTTTTTCAATCGCCTTGTTGCGGATGACGTCCGGACGAATGCCACGGCCATCATCAACAATCTCGATGACGATGCTATCACCAATCTGTTCGGCTGAAAGATTGATCAGGCTCTTGAGCGGCTTGCCAGCCGCCTTCCGTTCTTCTGGGCTATCAACCCCATGGTCAACGGCATTGCGAATCAAGTGCACCAGCGGATCGTTCAGATCCTCGATCATGGTCTTGTCGATTTCGGTTTCTTCGCCGATCAGCACCAGTTCAACGTCCTTGCCAAGCTGACGTGCCAGGTCTCGAGCCAAACGCGGGTACTTTTGGAACAGGCGGCCGATCGGCTGCATCCGTGTCTTCATCGCCGCGCTTTGCAAGTCGCCGACCAGCAGGTCGAGCTGGCTGACGGTTTCGTCCAGTGCCTTGATGGTTTCCTGATCCAGTCGGCCTTGCATCATCGACGTGCGGATGGAAGTCAGACGGTTCTTGGCAAGGCCAATTTCACCGGAGAGATTAAGTACCTGATCCAGGCGGGCCGTATCAACACGGATGGTCGTATCTTTTGCGGCAGCCGCAGGAACTGGAGCCGCCGCTTTTGCCGCTGGGCGGGCAGGTGCCGGGGCCAGCGCGGCCGCAGCAGGGGAGGTAATTGCTTGAGCGGCTGGTGCGGCTGCCACGGGTGCAGCAGGTGCCGCTGCAGCAGTTGGAGGCGTGGTCCCAAGCAGTCCATGATAAAGGGCAGTCCAGTCAGGGCCACCAGCTGCCGCAGCTGCGGGTGCAGGCGCTGAAGGAGGTGGAGCCATCATGGCCTGTGTCGGCGTTGGTGCTGCCGCCACTGGTGCCGCAGCTGGTGCGGGTGCAGCTTGACCAGCCAGCAGGGCTTCAATGGAAGCCAGAACGGAAGGATCTGCGGGGCTGGGCTGGCGCGATTGCGATAGTTCGTTGAACATCTCCCGCACAATGCCGGTTGCCGTCATGATGACATCCATGATGCCGGCATCCAGCGTCAGTTGGCCGTTTCTCAGTTTGTCGAACAGATTTTCCGTGCGGTGGCACAGTTTGACCATTTCACTGGCATTGAGGAACCCTGCACCGCCCTTGATGGTATGGAAGCCACGGAAAATTTCATTGAGCAAATCGTGGTCATCCGGACGCTTTTCCAGGTCAACCAGTTTGTTGTCAACATTGGCCAGTAATTCAGTACCTTCCGTCAGAAAGTCCTGAAGCATGTCCTCCATGCCGGCGAAATCACTCATGATGTTTCCTTCAGCTTTATTCGGTTAGAAGCCCAGGCTTCCAAGCGTAGCCTTGATTTGATCGGGAGTTGTGATGTTGCCACTCAACTCTTTTTTCTTTGCTTCAGGAGCATTTTCAACCAATGTCTGCACCAGTTGGCCTTCCAGGAATAACGCTATATCCGCCAGTTTCTTGATGGGCTGCACATCCTGGGTGCCACCGACGCTGGCTAATTGTTCTATGCTGGTTTTGGCTTTGGCCGGGACGTCTTGAAGGTAGGCACGGGTCTCGTTAGCGAGCACCTTGAATTCGTCAACGCTCAGTTTTCCATCCAGCAATTGTTGCCATTTTGCCGATAGCTGGCTGGCCTCGCTTTCAATCGATTCCTGCAGCATGTCGATGGTATCGATTGCCGTCTTGGCTTTGCTGGCAGCCTGTTCGGAAACAGCATGGAGTTGCCCTGCACGGTCATGACCAATCTCACTGAGGGTGTCGTGCAACCTGCGCGCAAGCTGGCCTGCCTGGGAATACAGGTCTCCTGCTACCGCGGCTACGGCCGGGGGTTCTGCCTGAGCGGGAGTGGCTGGCTCCGGAGCTGGCGAAACTGAACCAGCGATGCTGTCAAACAGTGCTTCTAGATCATCTGTATCATCCGTAGCCACAACAACCTCCTTGATTAAATGCCAAGCTTTTCAAATATTTTATTGAGTTTTTCTTCCAGCGTACTTGCTGTGAAAGGCTTCACGATGTAGCCGCTTGCACCGCATTGTGCGGCGGCAACAATATTCTCTCTTTTGGCTTCGGCGGTTACCATCAGCACGGGGAGATGCTTCAGATTGGGATCCTTGCGGATGTTTTCCAGGAGTTGGAGGCCGGACATGTTGGGCATGTTCCAGTCGGTTACGACGAATTCAAAGCGCCCGCTTTGTAGCTTGTTCAGTGCCGAAGCACCATCCTCGGCTTCTTCGACATTGGTAAAGCCTAGTTCTTTCAGCAGGTTGCGAATAATCCGGCGCATGGTTGAAAAATCGTCCACCACCAAAAATTTTATATTTTTATCAGGCATTTAAGTGCTCCGTGCGGTTCTTTATTTAAGTGAGTTCGCCAATGCATTATGCCAATAGCGGACGCAATGTCTCGGCCAAGGCATTCGGGTCAAATTTTGGAACATAGGTATCTACGCCAGATTGTAACCCCATGTTGCGGTTTGCTTGTGATGATAACGAAGAATGCATCACCACCGGGATACCATCAAAGCGTCGATCGGCTTTGATGTTCTTTGCTAGAACGTAGCCGTCCATTTCGGGCATCTCTGCATCAGTCAGAATCAGTCTGAGCGATTGGTGTAGCGGGCGGCCTTCCTGTTGTGCGCGAGTCGCCATGGCTTTCAGCTTTTCCCATGCGTCAGCACCGTTGTTGGCCTGCTGATGCTTCACAGCCATCTTGTCCAGTACGGTCACGATGGATTTGCGCGCAACGGCCGAGTCGTCTGCAAAAAAGATAAAACGGTCATCATTGGTTACCACTGGCGCAATGTCAGGAATGGGTTCTTCGCCAACCGTCATGGCAAGCAGTTGCTCAACATCCAGAATCGAAACCAGCCGGCCATCGGGAAGTTCGGTAATGGCGGTCACCATGCCTTCATTGCCACCCAGCATGTTTTGCGGAGGCTTAATCTTTTCCCAGTCAACGCGGATGATGCGGTCAACATTGTGTACCAGGAAACCTTGGGTGTGCTGGCTGAACTCGGTCACGATCAATGTTTCATTGCTGCACACGCTGTTGCTGTTCAAACCAATAAAACTGGATAGGGAAATCACCGGGATGATATTGCCGCGCAACGAGATGAAGCCTTGCACGCCACGAGGAACATTCGGCGTTTTGGTAATGACGGGCGTTTGTGTCACTTCCCTGACTTTGAATACGTTGATACCGAATATTTCGTGACCACCCAACGAAAACAGCAGCACTTCCATTTTGTTGGAGCCAGCCAGTTTGGTATGTCCGTCAACGGCATCAATCAGATTGGCATCTATTTCGGTCATGAATCGTTTACCTCGTCAAACAGTTACGCTTGAGATTGGGCCGGCACCAGAATCCGGGTGAGCACTTCGGCTAATTTATGCGGTTCGAACTTGGGTACGTACTCGTCTACGCCGACCGATTTCCCCAGTTGAGCGTTCGCGTCACTGGAAAGCGAGGAGTGCATCAGAACCGGAATGCCGGTAAACCGGGGGTCGCTCTTGATGTTGCGGGTGAGCACATAACCATCCATTTCGGGCATTTCGACATCGGTAAGCACGAGTTGGATGTAATCCGTTACCTTTTGGTTCAGCACTTCGGCGCGATTGGCGATTTTGCTCAGTTCCTGCCAGGCTTCCTTGCCGTTGGTGGCAAAAACGTATTTTACGCCAAGCGCATCCAGCGTCCTTTCGATCTGCTTGCGGGCAACCATGGAGTCGTCGGCGAAGAAAATGGTCCGGTTTTCAGCGCCAATCGGTTTGATGGATGCCAATGCGGCTTCGTCGGCATAGCCGGAGGTTTCGGCCAGAATTTTCTCCACGTCCATCATCATGACGATGCGGCCGTCCTTGAGTTCCGTCACGGCGGTAATCAGCCCACCCAGCTGAGCGGTCAGCATGTCCGGCGGTACTTTCATGGATGACCAGTCAATACGCAGGATGGTATCTACACTTTCCACCAGAAAGCCTTGGGTGTGCCCGTTGTACTCGGTGACAATCATGATTTCCGGGCGCTTTGGGTTTTGGATGCCTACGTATTTCAGCAGGTCGACAACTGGAACCAGGGCGCCGCGCAAGCTTACCATGCCTTCAACCGAAGGCGGCATGTCGGGAGCATGAGTGATTTCCGGGATGCGCATGACTTCGCGCACTTTGAATACGTTGATGCCGAAAGTTTCTTCGCGACCGGTGCGCTCATCCTTGCCCAGCGAAAAAAGCAGCATTTCCAGCTTGTTCGAGCCGGCGAGCTTGGTTCGTGCGTCAATGCGCTTTAGCAGTTCGGACATCTTTGGGCTCCATCATTCCAGGCAATTGCTTCCCAACCTGATTGGCAGGATCGCAAACAGACCTAATTATGCACTGGATTACGATAAGTGTGAATGGTCGTTTTCTCCGCTCACTGCAATCTTCTCAAGGCAGGCCAGCACATCTGCGCTGGCTGACTCCATCAGTGCCAGTTCGGTCATGGACTGCTTAGCATTGCCCTCGCGGAAAAAATCCAGCGCGGCTTTGCCATGCTGGTATACGCCTACATGTGGTGCTTCCACTTCGCTGAACCCATCCAGATGGGAAAAGCAGGCACGACCGCGGCCTACATAATACCAGCGGCCAAAGCGGCTATCGGTATGCGATGGGAATTCGTAATCGGATGCATTGACGAAGCCTGCGATGACACGGTACACGTCGTATTTGAGGATGGGGTGCTCCATTTTGAATACTTCGATGATGCTGCGCAGCGAGCTTGAAGCAATCGATGCCTCCATATTGTGCGCAATTTCGCGCAGGGACTTCATGGCATCAGTGGCAACCAAGCCATCCTGGCTGAAGCGGTCGGCATCGGTAGAGTTGGCCATCATCTGTGATTCGGCTTGCGATGTCTCATTCTGGATGCTGGCAACCAGGCCGGAAATGTCGCTGGTGGCCCTGGCGGTGCGGTCTGCCAGGTTTCTTACTTCGTCGGCCACGACCGAGAATCCCCGCCCGGCTTCTCCGGCGCGCGCAGCTTCAATAGAGGCGTTAAGGGCCAAGAGGTTGGTCTGGTCGGCGATATCCTTGATGATGCGAATGATGCCGCCGATTTGCTCGGCGCGGTCACTCAGCCGAGCTGCACTGCTGGCAGTCTGCTGGGTGTGGATTGACATGTCGTGCAGGTTTTGGGAGATGACCTCGAGCGACTTTCTGCTTTCGTCAGAGGTTTCTGCAGCCTTGACGGCATTGGTTTCGTCGCTTTTCAGGCGGACGGCGAGGCTGAACAGGGATTTCTGGAATTCGGTCAGTGAGTTATTGATGGAGAGCACATAGCGGAATATCTGCTGCTGTACATCCAGTTGCTGCTTCAGGCTGGCTTCGCTGTGCCGGTAGGCGTTGCTTGTTTCCGTCAACAGCGAAATCTCATCCTGTAGACGCAGGTTTTCGCTTGATGCCTCGGCTAATTGCATGCGCAATGTTTCGAGTTCTTTTGCGCGAACGAAGCCAAGCATGAAACGTCCCCTTAAAATGACTTAAAAATGAATGGATACAAGTTATAGCTTGCAACTATACTTCACTCTAAAATTATTTTATAGACAGCAATGACGAATAAACCAGCTTCGCCGTCCAATCCCCAAGAGCTTCAGCAGGCATTTGCGCTGTTCAATGAGGTTTCCGAGCAGCTTACCATTGCTTACGCCGATTTGCAGGCCAAGGCGGAGGGCTTGACACAGGAATTGGCGGTGGCAAATGGCGCTTTGCGCCAGCAATATGAAGAGAAGGAAGCCTTGTCGCAACGGCTCTCCCAGTTGCTGGAAGCATTGCCTGGCGGCGTGGTGGTGCTGGATGCCGATGGCCGGGTGGAAGAGGCCAACCCTGCGGCGAGGGCGGTATTGGGCGATGATCTGGCGGGTTTGCTGTGGAAAGAAATACAGTTGCGCAAGCTGGATCCGACATTGACTCCCGGGGAATGGACGCTCAACCAAGGAAAGCGGCGTGTCAGTATTTCCAGGAGTGTGCGCGAAGGTACTGGCGGGGTGATCATGCTGCTGCAAGACATTACCGAAGCGCATGCCATGGAAGCACAGTTGCAGCGGCATAAAAGGTTGTCGGCCATGGGGGAGATGGCGGCGGCATTGGCGCATCAACTCAGGACGCCATTATCGACGGCATTGCTGTATACCTCCCATTTGCGGGATGCCAACTTGCCGGAGGATGAGCGGACGCGTTTTGCCGACAAGGCCTTGGGCCGGCTGCGGCATCTGGAAGCGTTGATCAAGGATATGCTGGTGTTTGTCCGTGGTGGGAAAGGCGCGCAGGAAGAGCTTTCTGCAAAAAGCCTGATCAGCGAGGTGCATCAGGTGATGGAGCCGCAGATGGCACAATACGGCGTGTTGTTCGAGGTGCATGACCAGTGCGGCGATGCTACTATTCTTGGCAGCAGGGAGGCGCTGGCGGGAGCATTGACCAACCTGCTGGCCAATGCCATGCAGGCATGTGCGGCTGAGGGCGGGCAGGTACGTCTGAGCGCGGTGTTCGAGGCTAACCAGCAGGTGGTATTCCGTGTGGCTGATAATGGCCGCGGCATTCCTGCAGATGTCCTGGATCGGCTGTTTGAGCCGTTTTTTACTACCCGAACCGAAGGCACTGGCCTAGGGCTGGCGATTGTCAGGGAAGTTGTGCAGATTCACGGCGGTGACGTTACCGTAAAATCCAGAGTCGGCGAGGGCAGCGAGTTCTGTCTCCGACTCCCCAGTATCATAACAACATGAAAACATACCCCATACTCATTGTTGAGGATGACGCCGATTTGCGCGAAGCGCTGGCCGATACCCTCAAACTATCGAAATATACGGTGCTGGTTGCCAGTGATGGCACCCAGGCAATTGATGTATTGAAATCGCAGCCGGTAGGGCTGGTGATTACCGATGTGCAAATGCCCAACATGACCGGGTTGGCATTGCTGCATGAAATCAAGGCGCGCTGGCCGCATGTGCCGGTACTGCTGATGACGGCTTATGGCGTTATTTCGCAGGCGGTGGAGGCAATGCGCGAGGGGGCGTGTGACTACCTGGCCAAGCCGTTCGAGGTGGAGGAATTGCTGGCGCGAGTCGCCAGGTGGATGTTGCCGGCCACATCGTCAAGTGCCAACCGCTCAATGGCGGTGACGGATGATCCGGCGACCAGTGCACTGTATGGCATGGCGCTACGGGTGGCGGCTACTCCCGCAACAGTGATGATTACCGGCGAATCCGGGACTGGGAAAGAGGTGTTGGCCAGGTTTATCCATGAGCATTCGGCGCGTGCCGAAAAACCTTTTGTGGCGGTCAACTGTGCCGCCATTCCCGACAACCTGCTCGAGGCCACCATGTTCGGTTATGAGAAAGGTGCTTTTACCGGCGCCACCCAGGCACAAGCCGGGAAATTTGAGCAGGCGCAAGGCGGAACACTGTTGCTGGATGAAATTTCGGAAATGCCGTTAGCCTTGCAGGCCAAATTGCTGCGGGTGTTGCAGGAACGTGAAGTGGAGCGTGTCGGCGGGCAAAAGCCGATCCCGCTGGATGTGCGCATTTTGGCCACCTCCAACCGCGATATGAAGGAAGAAATCGCAAAGAACAGCTTCCGTGAAGACCTGTACTACCGTCTGAATGTGTTCCCGTTGCATATTTCGCCGCTACGGGAACGCTTGCAGGATATTTTGCCGTTGGCACGGCATTTCCTGGCCATGGTGGCGGGAAGCATGGATAAGGGCAATATGAGGTTTTCACCCGCGGCCGAAAGCGTATTGCTGCAATATGACTGGCCGGGCAATACGCGCGAAATGGAAAATGTGATCCAGCGCGCGGTGATTTTGGCGATGGGTGATGTGGTGGAGCCTGAGCATCTGCATATTTCCTCCAGCTCCGGTGTTCCCGTGAATATAGCCGTCGCCGAGGATGTATCGACGGAGCTAGAAGCCCCGGCAAACGGACTGAAATCGCTGGAGAAAGCGCACATCATGAATGTGTTGGCATCGGTAAACGGTTCGCGTAAACTGGCTGCACAGAAACTTGGCATGAGCGAGCGAACGCTCAGGCACAAATTGCAGCAATATCGAGAAGGAAAATGAGTTGGTACGATAGTTGCTTGATAGGTATCGAAGGCAGGCAGTTTGAGACTTGAAAACAAATTGCGATGTTACGAGCAATACCGCATTAACCGAATAGAGAAGCGTCATGGACACCAGAGCAATAGATCAGTTAGTCACTCAGCTTAATGCCGCAGCGGCAATTGCCGCCGGCAAAACTCCGCCGCAACAGAATGCCGGAGCGGCAGATTTTGCCGGTGCGCTGAAGGGTGCCATCGAGCAAGTGAACAAGGTGCAGACCCAGGCCAAGACCCAGGCTGAGGAGTTCCAGCTTGGCAAACCGGGCGTTCAGGTGCAGGAAGTGATGCTTTCCCTGCAAAAGGCAAGCCTGTCATTCCAGACTATGGTGCAAGTGCGCAACAAGCTGACAGCCGCGTACCAGGATGTGATGAATATGCAGGTATAACCCAGGCAAAGTCGCTGGGTAGCAATAAAAAAGAGCCGCAATGCGGCTCTTTTTTATTGCCCGTCATCAATGGTGATTGTCGCCGTGTGTCTGATCCAGCAGGCTGTAATAATTGGATGGCTCCAGCACGGTGGGAACGGCATCGGCGAGCAGTTCTGGATAGTCTTTGCTGTAATGCAAGCCGCGGCTTTCATGTCGCTCCATGGCGCTCTTGACGATCAATTCCGCCACTTGCAACAGGTTGCGCAACTCGATCAGGTCGGAATTCACCCGGAAATTTCTGTAAAACTCGTGCACTTCGTCGCGTAGCAGGTTGATACGGTGCATGGCGCGTGTCAGGCGCTTGCTGGTGCGTACGATGCCGACATAATTCCACATGAAACGACGCAACTCGCTCCAGTTGTGGGTGATGATGATTTCTTCATCGGCATCCGTTACCCGACTTTCATCCCAATCCGGCAATTCCGGCAGTTCGGCCGCCCGGCGTGCCAGTATATCGGTGGCGGCGGCCTGGGCAAATACCAAGCATTCCAGCAGGGAGTTGGAGGCGAGCCGGTTTGCTCCGTGCAAGCCGGTGCAGGCAGTTTCGCCGATGGCGTACAGATGGGGAATATCGGTTCGGGCTGACTGGTCTACCATTAGCCCGCCGCAGCTGTAATGCGCTGCCGGCACGACGGGAATCGGCTGCTTGGTGATGTCTATCCCCAACTCTATGCAGCGGCGGTAGATGGTCGGGAAATGGGAAAGCACGAAATCCGCGGGTTTGTGCGAAATATCCAGGTACACGCAGTCGATGCCGCGTTTTTTCATTTCAAAGTCTATGGCCCGGGCCACGATGTCGCGTGGCGCCAATTCGGCGCGTGGATCATGGTCCTGCATGAAGCGGGAGCCATCGGGCAGCTTGAGCAAGCCGCCTTCGCCGCGTACCGCCTCTGAAATCAGGAAAGATTTGGCTTTGGGATGGAACAGGCAGGTAGGGTGGAATTGCACGAACTCCATGTTGGCCACGCGACAGCCGGCACGCCAGCCCATGGCAACGCCATCACCGGTAGCCACGTCGGGGTTGGTGGTGTACAGGTACACCTTGCCCGCGCCGCCTGTTGCCAGTACGGTATTGGATGCGCCTATGGTCACCACCTTGCCGGTAGTCTTGTTCAACACGTAGGCACCCAGGCAGCGATTGCTGCGCCGGCCGATTTTTCTTGCACTGAGCAGGTCTACTGCAACATGCTGTTCCAATAGGGTGATATTGGGGTGTCGGCGGACTTTTTCCGCCAGAGTTTCTTGCACGGCGTGGCCTGTGGCATCGGCGGCATGAATGATGCGCCGCCGGCTGTGGCCGCCTTCGCGGGTAAGGTGGTAACCGCTATTGTCATCTTCGCGGGTGAAGGGAACGCCTTGCTGGATCAGCCATTCAACGGTTTCCTTGCTGTGCTGCACCACATACCGCGTCACTTCCGGGTCGCACAGGCCGGCGCCGGCAATCAAGGTGTCGCGGATGTGCTCTTCAATCGAGTCTTCATCCGTCAGCACCGCGGCAATGCCTCCTTGCGCCCAACTGCTGGCGCTGTCATTCAGCTCGTGTTTGGTGACCAGGCAGACTTTAAGGCGCGGCGCCAGGTGCAGGGCGAGGGTCAGTCCGGCAAGGCCGCTGCCGATGACGAGTACGTCGTATTTTAACAAGGTAATTTCACACGCTGAATGAACCACTCAAGTTTAGCGGTGTCTGTTAGCTGCGTATAGAGCTTTGGCACGCTATACTTCATAAGCGACTTGGTTGGCAGCACGGCCTGCCCCATGTACGCAAAAAAACAACAGGGAGAGTGCTTTTGACGGGCGACCGTGATATTGACCAGCAATTGGTCGAGCGCGTACAAAAAGGCGATCAGCGTGCTTTTGGTTTGCTGGTGGAGAAGTATCAACGCAAACTGGGCCGCCTGCTGGGCCGCATGATACGTGACCAGGCTGAAGTCGAAGATGTAGTGCAGGAGTCTTTTATCAAGGCGTATCGTGCATTGCCCAATTTCAGGGGCGATAGTGCTTTTTATACCTGGCTGTATCGCATTGGCATCAACACGGCCAAGAATCATCTGGTTGCCATGGGGCGCAGGCCCCAAGTCAGCAACGATATTGAAATTGAGGATGCCGAGAATTTTGAGGATGGCGATGAGTTGCGCACCGTGGACACTCCGGAAAGTGAACTCATGACCAAAGAAATTGCCCAAACCGTGAACGCTGCGATGGAGGCACTGCCCGAGGAACTGAAGTCGGCCATTTCCCTCAGAGAGATTGAGGGGCTGAGTTATGAAGAAATTGCCAGCATGATGAATTGCCCGATTGGTACGGTGAGGTCCCGTATTTTCAGGGCGCGCGAAGCGATCGCAGAAAAGCTGCGTCCGCTCTTGGATACACCGCAAGACAGGAGATGGTGAAATGAACGAATTGAAACAGCAACTTTCCGCTTTGATGGATGGTGAAGTCGATCTGGACGCAAATCCGCATCTGGTGAAGACCGCTCTGCAAAGCGACGAATTGACCCATTCCTGGGCGACCTACCACTTGATTGGCGATATTTTGCGTGGAGATCGCGCCCTTAAGCGCGACGTGGCTGCGCTGACCATGCAGCATTTGAAAAATGAGCCTGTGGTGCTGGCGCCCAAACGCCGGATCAGCCAGTGGATCAATCCTCAGTATGCAACCTCCATGGCAGCCTCGGTGGCTGCCGTGGCTTTTGTGGGCTGGGCGGTGTGGCAAGCACAGGGGTTGGGCAGCCAGCAACCCGTGATGCAGGCCAGCGCAACGCCATCCCCAACTCCCCAGCAGATCGCCGCGAAAAACACTCCCCCGGCAGAAACGTTCGACCGTTACATGCTTGCACATCATGAATATGCTTCGGGGAATGCCATGCAATATTCTGCCGACATCCAGACGGCGTCTTATTCGGAAGCCGGAAATTGATGCGTATTATTCTGTTGCTGCTGCTGGCATTGCCTCAACTGGTACGTGCAACACCAGTGCCTGATCCTTGGCAGGTGATCGAAAAAGCCTCAGCGGTGGCTCGCGAGCTTAATTATCAAGGCATTTTTGTATACCAGGCCGGGAACAGCATGACCTCGGTACAAATCACCCATACCAATCTGGCCGCAGTTGGAGAGTTTTCCCGTGTCATCGTGCTCGATGGAGCGCCGAAGGAGGTGCTGCGTCAGGGAAATGAAGTGCTCATCTATCAACCTAAAAGCGAAAGAGTGCTGATCGAAAAGCGGCGGATTCACAATAGTTTCCCAGCATTGCTGCCAAAAGTTTCGGATGTGCTGAAAACCAACTATCAGTTGGATGACGGCGGTACCGAACGCGTTGTTGGTCGTGAAGCCTATCTGCTGACCCTAACACCGCATGACAAACTGCGCTATGCCAGCAAATTCTGGGTGGATGTTGACACCGGGTTGTTGCTGAAGGTTGCGTTGTTGAATGATAAAAACGAAGTGGTCGAGCAGATCAGCTTTACCCAGCTCAAACTGGTGGGAAGTGCCAGCATGGACTGGTTCCGCCCCACCGAGGAACGCAACAAGCGCTACTACGTGAAGCCGGAAGACGTAGTGACGCCATCAGCGCAATCGGACGGGTGGGTGATCGGGCAATTGCCCCAGGGTTTCAGGAAAACCGAACAGGTACGTCGACAGATGCCCGGTAAGGCAGCACCGGTGACACATGTGGTGTTCTGCGATGGCTTGGCTACGGTTTCATTGTTTATTGAGCCGCTGGATAAACGCGTGCCTACCAAGCAGGGAAGCATGTCTCAGGGTGCCACCAACCTGTATGCCACTACCGTGGCAGAGCATCAGATCGTAGTGCTGGGAGAGGTGCCCCAGGCCACGGTCATGCAAATCGCCAATTCTGTAAGTTACAAACCCCAATGATAGAAGAACAAGCAGTCGTAGTTGAGATTAAAGGCGCCAAGGCTCTGCTGGAAGTTGAGCGCAATAAGCCATGCGGCTTGTGCGGCGCAACGCGCGGGTGTGGTATTTCGCTATGGGGGCGGATTTTTGGCCAGCATCGCGGGATTTTCCTTGCCGAAAACAGCCTGAGCGTGGAGGCCGGGGATAGGGTGATTGTCGGCATTGAAGAAGCCGCCTTGTTGTCCAGTTCCCTGTTGGCGTATGTGTTGCCGCTGGTATTTTTATGCTTGGGGGCATGGCTGATCCCATTGCTGTTCGGCGGGCAGCCTGCAACTCGCCAGGCGTCCGACCTGTACGCGGCCGTGGGCGCGCTGGCCGGCTTGGCTGGTGGTCTGCTGCTGGTCAAATGGCTGACTGATGGCAAACGGCTGATAGGCCGGTATCAGCCTGTGATGCTGCGCCGATCACAAACGGTTTTTGTTAAACAATGTTCAAGGTGAATCAATGATGAAGAGAATATTGGCGCTTAGCGCCTTTTTGGGATTATTTTCTGTTTCCGCCTGGGCCAAGGATTTGCCAGACTTCACCGAGCTGGTTGAAAAGCAGGGTTCCGCGGTGGTTAATATCAGCACGGTTCAGACCATACACAACAATGGCGGCCCCGCCGGCGGCATGCTGCCATTTCCCAATTTGCCTGAAGACCATCCCTTCAACCAGTTTTTTCGCGGCATGCCTGGAGATCAGGGTGGTGGCCAGGACTTCAAGACCCAATCCCTCGGTTCCGGTTTCATCATCAGCAGCGACGGCTATATCCTAACCAATGCACATGTGGTGAATGACGCGGATGAAGTCATCGTCAAACTCACTGACAAGCGCGAGTTCAAAGCCAAGATCATCGGGATTGATCGGCGGAGCGATGTGGCGCTGGTCAAGATCGAGGCTTCCAACCTGCCTAAAGTCGCGGTAGGTAACCCGAATGACCTGAAAGTAGGGGAATGGGTCGTCGCGATTGGCTCGCCGTTTGGGCTGGAAAACAGCGTCACGGCGGGGATCGTCAGTGCCAAGGGCCGCGCGCTGCCGCAGGAGAATTACGTGCCTTTCATCCAGACCGATGTGGCCATCAATCCAGGGAACTCCGGTGGCCCGTTGTTCAACATGAAAGGCGAGGTGGTTGGTATCAACTCCCAGATTTATAGTCGTTCTGGCGGATATATGGGGCTTTCATTCGCCATTCCCATCGATGTCGCGCTGGATGTGCAGAACCAGCTCAAAGCCGGTGGCAAGGTTTCTCGTGGTTGGCTGGGGATCCAGATTCAGGAAGTGACCAAGGAACTGGCGGAATCGTTCGGCATGAAAAACGCCAATGGCGCACTGATTGCCGGTGTTGAAAAAGGTGGCCCGGCAGAAAAGGGCGGGCTGGAAGCCGGCGATGTCATTACCCGCTTTGATGGTAAACCCATTGTGAACTCTTCGGATCTGCCGCGAGCGGTTGGTGCGACCAAGGCGGGTAAAGACGTTTCGGTAGAGGTGTTCCGTAAGGGGGCAACGCGGACCATCGCGCTCAAGGTAGGAAAAATGCCGGACGAGACGGATGATGTTGCCAAGCCGAATAGGGGGCCGGCCAAGGCTGAACCCAACAAACTGGGCTTGCTGCTGCGGGATCTGACTTCGCAAGAGCGGAAGAAATTTGCTACCAAGACCGGTGCGCTGATCCTGAATGCCCAAGGGGCTGCCGCGCAGGTGGGCATCCGTCGCGGCGATGTACTGCTGACGGTCGGTGATACCGATGTGCAAAGCGTGGAACAATTGAACAAGCTGCTGGATGGTATTCCGGCGGGCAAGTTGGTGGCATTGCGACTGATGAGGGGCGATAGCCTGTTCTTCGTTACCGTCAGAACCGCTGACGCAAAACCCAAATAATGGGCGTGAAAAGGCTTAGCTGAGCAACCCTACCAGGCCCTCCAGCCCGCTGTAATTCAGGGCAAAGGAGGCCTGGCTTTGCACCACGGCTTTGGCCCGGTATGCAATCCCCGCGCCGGCGGCGGCCATCATTTTCAGGTCGTTGGCGCCATCGCCCATGGCAATGACCTGGCTTTTATCCAACCCCAGTAATATTCGGGTGCGATCCAGCCAGTCGGCCTTGGCCTGTGCATCCAGTATGTCGCCCAGCACCTTTCCGGTGAGCTTGCCGTTGATGATTTCCAACGTGTTGGCTTGGGCAAAATCCAGCCCCAGCTTAGTCTTCAGGCGGTCGGTAAAAAACGTGAACCCACCCGAGACCAGCAAGGTTTTGACGCCGGCCTGCTTCAGGGCGGCCAGCATGATTTCTGCGCCGGGGCTGAGCTTGAGGCGTTCATCATAAACACGCTGCAATGCGCCGGCATCAAGGTCTTTCAGCAGCGCCACGCGACGGCGCAGGCTTTCGGCAAACTCGATTTCGCCGCGCATGGCGCTCTCGGTAATTTCGGCAACTTGTGGCTTGATGCCTTGCATATCCGCGATTTCATCGATGCATTCAATGGCGATCAGGGTGGAATCCATGTCCATGACCACCAGGCCTACCTGTTCCAAGGTCAAATGGTCCGGAACAAAGGCGCAATCCAGTTGGTTGGAGGCGCAATAGGCAGCAATCCCCGGCAACGGTTCCGCCACGGGCAGGCTGTAGGCGTAAGAGGTTGTTTGGGTGAACTGGCCGCCGGCGCTGTCGGCAACGTGTACCAGATGTTCAGGCCGTACATTGGGGCCTTGTATGACTAAACGCATCGTAAGGATCAGGGCTGGAAAACGACGAAGTATAACCGAGAGCGCCCATATTGAACGAATGGTGGATCACTGGCATGAATGACGAAACACAAACAATTACCCTGGCTGGCGGATGTTTCTGGTGCCTGGAGGCCGCGCTGCGGCAGCTGAAAGGCGTGAAGAAGGCGGTTTCCGGCTACATTGCCGGGCACACGTTAGACCCCACGTACAAGCAGGTGTGCAGCGGGACTACCGGGCATGCGGAAGCGGTACAGGTGACCTTTGATCCTGCCGTGTTGCCGTTAAAGGAATTGTTGGCGGTATATTTTGCTGTTCACGACCCTACCACACTCAACCGGCAGGGGAATGACGTCGGCACGCAATACCGCTCGGGCGTGTTCTACCACGGGCAGGAACAACTGCCGGTCGTCAGGGAGGTCATTGCACAACTGGAAGCATCAAACTACTGGGGTAAGCCGGTGGTGACGGAAGTTACTCCGGCATCCACCTTCTACCCGGCGGAGGACTACCATCAAGACTACTATGCCAACAACCCTAACCAGCCTTATTGCATGGTGGTGGTGGCTGACAAGGTCGCCAAGGTGAAGAAATTATTTGCCGACAAGGTCAGCAAATAATTCTCAGTTTTTTCTAAGTCCGCCCAGCAAAGCTGCGACCTGTTTGCCAGGGCGTGAGCGACTGGGCGCCATGGACGGCGTTGCGTTCTCAGCCTTATCAGCAGGCTCCGGCGATGATGGCTGGTAAGGCTTATGGAACCAGTCATCAATAGCAGGTTTGCTCGTTGCCGGCTTACTGCTCGCATGGCTGGCCGGCCTGGCGCGGTTGGAGCGTGCAGCGGGTGAAGGCTGAACGGCCTGTTCGCGTACAAATTCGCGCTTGAGCAGCTTTTCGACTTCCTTGAGCAGGCGTTCTTCATCGGCATCAATCAGGGAAATGGCTTCGCCGCTTGCTCCAGCGCGCCCGGTACGGCCAATCCGGTGTACGTAGTCTTCCGCGTTGGGCGGCAGCTCGTAATTGACGACCAACGGCAGTTGGTCGATATCCAAGCCGCGGGCAGCCACATCGGTGGCCACCAGTGCGGTGATTTTGCCTTCCTTGAACGCATCCAGCGCCTTGATGCGTTCCTGCTGGCTTTTATCGCCATGAATCGCATCGGCGGCAATGCCGTCGCGTTCCAGGTGTTTGGCCAGGCGCGCAGCCATCAGCTTGGTGCGGGTAAATACCAGAACCTGCGCCACGCCGCGCGAGCGGATCAATTCAGCCAGCACATCACGTTTGTTGTCCTTATCTACCATCATCACCGATTGTTTGACGGTTTCGGCCGCAGTGTTGCGTCTTGCTGCCTCAACGGTGATGGGGTTGACCAGGAAGTCCTGCGCCAGTTTTTTGATGTCATCGGAGAACGTGGCGGAGAACAGCAGCGTCTGCCGCTTCTTCGGCAGTAGTGCCAGGATGCGCTTCAGGTCGGGCATGAAGCCCATATCCAGCATGCGGTCGGCTTCGTCGAGAATCAGCACCTGCACCTGGTTCAGTTGTAGGTTTTTGCTTTCGACGTGATCCAGCAGCCGGCCAGGCGTGGCAACCAGGATTTCCACGCCTTTCATCAACTCCGGCTTCTGGGTTTTGATGTCGACACCGCCGAATACCACGGTGGAGCGCAACGGCACATGCTTGCTGTAACTGACCACGCTTTCCTGCACCTGAATCGCCAGTTCGCGGGTTGGCGCCAGAATCAGCGCGCGAATGGGATGCCGTGCCGGAGACACGCTGGTGCTGGCATGCGGCAGCAGACCTTGCAGCAAGGGCAGGGTAAACGCGGCAGTTTTGCCCGTTCCCGTCTGCGCCATGGCCATCAGGTCACGCCCGGCCAGCACATGCGGTATGGCCTGTTGCTGGATGGGCGTGGGTTGGGTGTAACCCTCATCCTCAACCGCGCGGACGATTTGCGGGTCGAGGTTGAGTGATGCAAACGTTACGGTTTCGGTTGCTTCCATTGATGCTTATCCGTGACGACGTGCGCGTTGTGGCCGATTGCCATTGTCGGCAGCCGGCTTTGCGTCATGCCAGAATTTCTTCTTGCCTTCTGCATTGCCGCTGGCGCCGCGTGGTTTGTGATTGCCGGAAAACGGTTTTTTGCCATAACTGCCGGGCTTGTTCGTGCGCGGCTGGGTCGGACGTTGCTGCGGCTCCAGGCCGGGGATCACTTCCGCTTCCAGGCGTTGGCCGGTCAGGCGCTCGATGCTGTACAGGTGACGGCGGTCGGCAAACGAGGCGAACGACACGGCAGTACCGGTGTTGCCGGCGCGGCCGGTACGGCCAATGCGGTGCACGTAGTCTTCGGCCACCTTGGGCAGGTCGAAATTGATGACGTGGGTGATGCCGTTGACATCAATACCGCGGGCAGCGACATCGGTAGCGACCAGCACGCGCAAATCGCCGTGGCGCAGCTTGGTCAGGGTGCGGTTGCGCGCGCCCTGGTTCATGTCGCCATGCAGCGCGGCGGCCTTGTGGCCGGCGGCATACAGGTCTTCCGCCAGGGAGTCGGCATCACGCTTGGTGGCGGTGAACACGATGGCTTGTTGCAGTTCAACATCGGCCAGGATGTGGTGCAGCAGTTTGTGCTTGTGCGACAGGTTGTCCACGAAGTGCAGTTTCTGCTCAATTTGCGAGTGGCGGGTTTGCGCCGTGGCGACTTCAATACGCTGCGGATTTTTCAGCAGGCGCTGCGCCAGTCCGCCGATCACGCCATCCAGGGTCGCCGAGAACAGCAGGGTCTGGCGGGTGGCAGGCGTTGCGTTGGCAATGCGTTCCACGTCTTCGATAAAGCCCATGTCCAGCATGCGGTCGGCTTCATCCAGCACCAGCACTTCCAGGCGGGAGAAATCAATGCGGCCGCGTTCCATGTGGTCGATCAGGCGGCCGGGGGTGGCCACCAGGATATCTACCGGTTGCGACAGCAGCTTGTTTTGTACCGGGTAAGGCATGCCGCCGACAATGCTGACGGTGCGGGCACGCATGAACTTGCCGTATTTGCGGGCGGCGTCGTTGACCTGGGCCGCCAGTTCGCGGGTCGGGGTCAGCACCAGTACGCGCGGGCCACGGCTGTGGCTGGCGGATGGTGTTGCAATACGGTTCAGTGATGGCAGCATGAATGCTGCGGTCTTGCCGGTGCCGGTCTGGGCGGATGCCATCAGGTCGCGGCCTTCGATCGCGGCAGGAATAGCCTGCTGCTGGATCGGCGTGGGTTGGGTATAGCCAGCCTCGGTCAGAGCCTTGAGGATGGACGGATTCAGATTTAAAGATTCAAAAGACAAAGCATTTCCTTCAAGTGAGGAATAGTAAAAGCGCAAGCAGGCACAAGGTTATCCAGCAAGGGATAGGGATTGGGCAGAGTTACCGGCGCACCAACATCGTCGCTAACCGGTAATCAGATCAACCAGTAAAATTTCTTCTGGTCAGGGGGTCAGGGACAGATGAATCGTCAGTTCAGTCAGAACTGCAACGAAGCGCGCATTGTACGGTGTTAAATCGTTATGTCAACACTTATGTGTTAGAATGCGCGCCTTTTTCACAAAGAGAATCAAACAGATGTCACGCGCACTCCGAAATATCGCCATCATCGCCCACGTTGACCACGGCAAGACCACCATGGTGGACAAGCTGTTGCAGCAGGCCGGTACGTTTGCCGCTCACCAGCAGGTGACCGAGCGGGTCATGGACTCCAACGATCTGGAAAAAGAGCGTGGCATCACCATTCTCGCCAAGAACACCGCAGTTAACTACGAAGGCACACACATCAACATCGTAGATACGCCGGGACACGCCGACTTCGGCGGCGAGGTGGAGCGCGTATTGGGCATGGTGGATGGCGTGGTGCTGCTGGTGGATGCGGTGGAAGGCCCGATGCCGCAAACCCGCTTCGTGACCAAGAAGGCGCTGGCGCTGGGCCTGAAGCCTATCGTGGTGATCAACAAGGTGGACCGCCCCGGCGCACGTACCGACTGGGTGATTAACCAGACCTTTGACCTGTTTGCCAATCTGGGCGCGACCGACGAGCAACTGGATTTCCCCGTGGTCTACGCTTCTGCATTAAATGGTTACGCCACGCTGGATCTGAAGCAGCCATCCGAAAACATGCGTCCGCTGTTCGAGACCGTGCTGAAACACGTCGAGCCGCCGCAAGGCGATAGCGATGCGCCGCTGCAATTGCAGATTTCCGCGCTGGATTATTCCACCTATACCGGACGCCTTGGCGTCGGCCGCGTGCGCAATGGCCGCATCAAGCCGGGCCAGGCCGTTGTGGTGATGAATGGCGACACGCAGACTGCGCAAGGCCGTATCAACCAGGTGCTGGGGTTCCGGGGCCTGGAGCGCGTGCCGGTGGAAGAGGCCGAAGCCGGTGATATCGTCATTGTTTCCGGGATTGAGGAAATCGGCATCGGCGTCACCATTGCTGACCGGGAAAACCCGGTGGGCCTGCCGATTCTGGGCGTGGACGAGCCGACGCTGACTATGGACTTCATGGTAAACACCTCGCCGCTGGCGGGTACGGAAGGCAAGTTCGTGACCAGTCGCCAGATTCGCGACCGCCTGCAGAAGGAACTGCTGGTTAATGTGGCATTGCGTGTTGAAGACACCCAGGACGCCGACGTGTTCCGCGTCTCCGGCCGCGGTGAACTGCACCTGACCATCCTGCTGGAAAATATGCGCCGCGAAGGCTTTGAGATTGCGGTCGGTAAACCGCGCGTGGTGTACCGTGAAATCAATGGTGAAAAGTGCGAGCCGTATGAAATCCTGACCGTGGACCTGGAAGACGACACCCAGGGCGCAGTGATGGAAGAACTGGGTCGCCGCCGTGGCGAACTGCAGAACATGGAGTCCGACGGCAATGGTCGTACTCGTCTGGAATACAAGATTCCGGCACGCGGCCTGATCGGTTTCCAGAGCGAGTTCCTGACCCTGACGCGCGGTACCGGGCTGATGGCGCACATTTTCGACGAATACGCGCCGGTCAAACCCGACATGCCGGGCCGCCGCAACGGTGTGCTGATTTCGGCAGAGCAGGGTGAAGCCGTTGCCTACGCCTTGTGGAAGCTGCAGGACCGTGGCCGCATGTTCTCGGTGCCTGGCGACAAACTGTATGAAGGCATGGTGATCGGTATTCACAGTCGCGATAACGACCTGATCGTGAACCCGATCAAAGGCAAGCAGCTGACCAACGTTCGCGCTTCGGGCACCGATGAAGCCGTGCGCCTGGTGCCGGCCGTGCAACTGACGCTGGAATCAGCCGTTGAGTTTATTGACGATGACGAACTGGTGGAATTGACACCGAAGTCCATCCGCATCCGCAAGCGTTACTTGCAGGAGCACGAGCGCAAGCGTGCCGCGAAGGTCTAAGCAGTCATGAAGCACAGCAAAAAGCCCGGCATGCCGGGCTTTTTGCTGTGCGCAGCTCGGAATAGGGTCAGACGCGGAATGCTTTTTCACCCGACTGGTCAAGGCACTCCAGGACACGCTGCGCTATCCTGTTGAGCGGCAGCACTTCATCTACGCCGCCCTGGGCAATGGCTTCCCTGGGCATGCCGAATACTACGCAACTGGCTTCATCCTGGGCGATGGTATGGGCGCCGGCTTCATGCATTTCCTTCATGCCCAGCGCGCCATCCTTGCCCATGCCGGTGAGGATGATGCCGATGGCATTTTTCCCCGCATAGCGGGCAGCAGAGCGGTACAGCACTTCCACCGATGGGCGGTGGCGGTTGACGGGTTCATCTTGTGACAGTTCGCAGACATAATTGGCGCCACTGCGTGCCACCAGCAGGTGAGAATGTCCGGGCGCCAGATAAGCGTGGCCGGGCAGGATGCGATCGCCGTGTTCGGCTTCCTTGACGCTGATGTTGCACAGGCTGTCCAGTCGCGCAGCGAAAGACTTGGTAAATCCTTCCGGCATGTGCTGCGCGATGACAATGCCTGGGCAGTCCGGCGGCATCTGGGTCAGTACTTCTTTCAGCGCTTCGGTGCCGCCGGTGGAAGCACCGAACACCAGGATTTTTTCGGTAGATACCTTGTTGCGCAACGGGGTGGCTGGCGTTGCGGTGGGTTTGTCCGCGGGCGTGGCCGGGCGCAGTTTCTGCACATGTGCCTTGGCGGCGACGCGGATTTTCCCGGTGATTTCCTCGGCATATTCTTTCATGCCCTGGTGGATATCCAGCTTGGGCTTGGCGATGAAATCCACCGCACCCAGTTCCAGCGCGCGTAGGGTGATTTCCGAGCCTTTTTCGGTGAGGGTGGAAATCATCAGCACCGGGGTGGGCCGCAGCCGCATCAGGCGTTCCAGGAAATCCAGCCCGTCCATTTTCGGCATTTCCACATCTAGCGTGATGACGTCGGGGTTGAATGTACGGATCATTTCCCGCGCTACCAGCGGGTCTGGGGCTGCACCTACCACTTCCATGTCTTTTTGCTGGTTGATGATTTCCTTGAGCACAGAGCGGATCAGTGCCGAATCGTCGACCACCACTACTTTTATTTTTGGCATGCCGTGATGCGCCTACGTGAACAGTTCAATGTCGCCCTCCACCTTGGATTTCAGCAGACGTGACCGGTATTCGGACTCGCGCTGGACGATGGTTTCATTGTGCATATTGCGCAACTTCTTGACCAGCACTCTTCCCGTTGTCGGAAAGAAGTAGATCTTGCGTGGGTAAATATCCAGCAGGTCCTTGGCAATCACCGGGATACCTTCGTTTTTCAGGTAATCCTGGCCAAACTGGGCATTGCGCTCCCCGACATTCATGGAGGCCATGTTCTTGATCACGGCACCGCCACCAAACAGCTTGGCTTCCAGGTTTTCGCGTCGTGCGCCCAGCAGGATCAACTGGTTGATCAGCACTTCCATGGCGTATGCGCCATAACGTGTGGAAGAAGCACCCCAGCCGGCCTGTTCCTTGCTGTTTTCCGGCAACATGAAGTGATTCATGCCGCCGATGCCGTTGGTTTTGTCACGGATACAGGCGGCCACACAGGAACCCAGGGTGGTGACCAGCAGCATGTCGCGCCGCGTGACGTAATATTCCCCCGGCAGGATTTTTGCCGCCTCGACGCCGAATGCCCGGTCAAAATACAGTGTGGGCGCTTGGGTTTCTTCAAATCCGGTGACGTTTTTTGACATGGGTGTTACACCGCTACCGCCATGGCCTGCGCTTTGTCAGCCAGGGCATAAACCGTACGTCCCTGAATGCGGAACAGGTCGGCCGCATGCTGAAAGCTTTCCGAATGCCCTGCAAACAGCAGCGCGTCGCGGTGCATGACGGGCACAAATTTCTGCAGGATCTTGTATTGCGTTTCCTTATCGAAATAAATCATCACATTGCGGCAGAATATGGCATCAAAAGGCCCTCTGATCGGCCAGCGTGCATCCAGCAGATTGAGTTGGCGGAAGGTGATCATATCGCGCAGTTCGCGCCGGACCTGGACGTAACCGGCATTACTGCCGGTGCCTTTAAGGAAAAAGCGTTTGAGTATATCCGGAGGCAGTTTTTCCACACGCTCCATCGGATAAATCCCGGCCTGCGCTTTCTGCAGGACATGGGTGTCCAGGTCGGTCGCCAGGATATGTACCGGCGGGGTGTAGCTGCCGAACAGGTCTACCACGGTCATCGCCATGGTGTAAGGCTCCTCGCCGGTGGAAGCGGCACTGCACCACAATTCGATCGGGCGCCGCTGTTTAATCTTGCGGATATGCTCGGCAAGTATGGGAAAGTGGTGCGCTTCGCGGAAGAAGGAGGTCAGGTTGGTGGTCAGCGAATTGACAAAGGCTTCCCACTCTGCCTCGTGATCAGATTCCAGCAGTGCCAGGTAATCGCGAAAGCTGGTCAGGCCGGTAGCGCGCAGGCGTCGGCCAACGCGGCTATACACCATGTCTTTCTTGGCATCCGACAGGTTGATGCCGGCGTGATCGTAGATCAGCTTGCGGATGCGGGTGAAGTCCTGGTCGGTAAAATGAAACTCACGACCGATGACATCTTTTTCTGGAGATAGTGCCATTAAATCAGAGGCTTTCAGGTAGCGCGGGAAACTTTCCCCGCGCTACCAAGGCGGCATTAGAACTCTTCCCATTCACCTTCTGCCGATGGCGACGGGATGGCTTTGGATGCCGCCTTGCCACGGGCCGGCTTCGCCGTGCCGAGCGCTTTGGGCGGCGCCACGGTGCGCAGCGAAGGTGCTGGTTGCGAGGGTGTTCCAGCGAGTCTGAACACGCTCACCGATTCCAGCAGCGTTTGCGCCTGCTCTTCCAGCGATTCCGCCGCCGCCGCCGCTTGTTCAACCAGCGCTGCGTTCTGTTGCGTAACCTCATCCATCTGGGTGATCGCCTGGTTGACCTGGTCAATACCAGAGCTTTGCTCCACCGACGCGGCGGTGATTTCCGCCATGATGTCGGTGACACGTTTCACCGAGGTCACGATTTCGCTCATGGTCTTGCCGGCTTCTTCCACCAGTTTGGTGCCGTCATCCACTTTTTCCACGGAGTCCGAAATCAGTTGCTTGATTTCCTTGGCGGCGGCAGCGGAACGCTGTGCCAGGCTGCGCACTTCGCCTGCCACCACGGCAAAACCGCGGCCCTGTTCGCCGGCACGCGCGGCTTCCACCGCGGCATTCAGCGCCAGGATATTGGTTTGGAAGGCAATGCCGTCAATCACGCTGATGATCTCGACGATCTTGCGCGAAGATTCGTTGATGGCTGACATGGTGGTCACCACTTCGCCGACCACTTCACCACCCTTCACCGCTACGCCGGAAGCCGCTGCGGCCATCTGGTTGGCCTGTTTGGCATTTTCGGCATTCTGCTTCACGGTGGAAGCCAGTTGCTCCATGCTGGAAGCGGTTTCTTCCAGGCTGGATGCCTGTTCCTCGGTACGGCTGGAAAGATCGGTGTTGCCTGCGGCAATTTCCTTGGCGGCGGTGTTGATGGAATCTACTGCCGATTTGATGTTGGTGACGATTTCGGTCAGCCGTTCTACCGTCAGGTTGGCATTATCCTTGATCACACCGTAGGAACCTTCATATTCGGTTTCGATCTGCTCGGTCATATCGCCATTAGCGATGCGCTCCAGCGCCGCCACGGTTTCATTGATCACGCTCTCGGCTGCATCTACCATCTGGTTGATGCCTTCGGACAGGGTGCGGAAGAAACCTTCCTTATCCTGCAGGTTGATGCGTTGGGTCAGGTTGCCCAATGAAGCGGCCTCTACAATCTGAGCCACTTCCCGTTCAACGGCGACTTCATTGGTGCGGTCGTTCCATTCCACCACCGAGCCCAGACGCTCGCCGGCTTCGTTGATCACCGGGTTGGCGGACAGGGCGAAAGTGCGCGGCCCGACGACAATCTGCGCCTTGTAGTTGCTGGTAAATGTCGCCAGCAGGTTGGCCTGGTGGCTGGGGTTCTTGTGGAACTGGTCGATATTGCCGCCCAGCAGTTTGGCGACGTTGAACGTGGGCAGAACCTTGCGCAGGTCAGATTCGGCGCGTGTGAGCATTTCCACCACGGATTTGTTCATGTAAATGATGGTGCGATCGTTGTCGGCAATCATCACGTTGGTGGCAACGTTATCCAGCGCGATGCGGATGCGCAGGTTCTCGTTGGCCAGGCGCTGCTCGCGTTCACGGGCCGCCAGGGTTTCGGTCTCATCCAGCCATTCGGCGACGGAGCCCAGGCGTTGCCCGCGCTCATCAATCACCGGGGTTGCCGCCACCTGCAAATCGCGGCCGCCGATCTTGATCTTGGCAACGTAAGTCGAGGTGAATTCGGCCAGCAATTTCGATTGATGCGCAGGATTCTTGTGGAAGCTGTCAATATTGACCCCTATCAGCTTGTCCGCATTGAAGTTGGGCAACTGCTGGCGGATCGCCTCTTCAGCATGCTTGAGCAGGGCCTGGACGGACTTGTTGACGTAGATGATGTTGCGATCCTTGTCGGCGATCATGACGCCGGTGGTGACGTTATCCAGCGCAATCCTGACGCGGGTTGCTTCTTCGGCAATTTTGCGTGTTTCATTCAGGTCGTAACCCAGCTTGATCTGCACCGAGCGCAGGGCCTGTAGCACTTGGCCGATTTCATCATCGCGGTGAGCATCGAACTTGACGTTCAGGTTGCCCTCGGAAATGGTGCGCAGGTTGCGCGCCGTATCGCGTAAAGCAGGAACAATGGCCTGATTCAGCCACCATGCGCCAACCAGCGCGGCAATCACGCCCAGCAGATAAGCGCCCAGCAATGGTGTACCGACGAGGGCGCCGGTCTTGCCTGCCCATAGCGCCAGCAGCAGGGCCAACAGGGGCAGGGTGAACGCGGCATAAATCTTCTGCGTGATCGGCAGATTCTGGATGCCCTTCTTGACCCGGGTCAGCAATGGTTCCTGCGGGAAAATATTCTGGTTCCATTGGCGGTAAAGCTCTTCCGCAGCCTGTACCTGTTGTCGGGTGGGTTTGTTGCGCACCGACATGTAGCCGGTGACTTGGCCGTTTTGTCGCAGCGGTGTGACGTTGGCTTCCACCCAATAAAAATCGCCGTTTTTGCAGCGGTTCTTGACCATTCCGGTCCAGGGCTTGCCCGCTTTCACAGTTTTCCATAAATCCGCAAATGCTGCGGGCGGCATGTCGGGGTGGCGGACGATATTGTGGTTTTCACCGATCAGTTCGGCTTCGGTGAAGCCGCTGATGTCAATGAAATCGCGATTCACCGACACAAGTGCGCCTTTCAGGTCGGTGGTGGAAACGATGGTGGTGCTGTCGGTTAATTCCACTTCACGGTTGGTGACTGGCGTATTGATTTTCATGATGCGATTCCTTCCTGTTCGGTTGTTGCGTCGATTAAGGCCATTTCCTGGCTGCTCATTAGCTTGCCTATATCCACCAGAATCAGCATGCGGTCATCCACGGTACCCAGACCGACCAGGTAACGGGTATCGATGGTGGACACCAAGTCTGGTACGGCGCGGATTTGCGAGGAGCTTAGGGCGATCACATCCGACACGCCATCCACCACGATGCCGACGATGCGTTTGTCCAGGTTGAGGATGATGACCACGGTGAATTCGTTGTAATCAGCACGGCCGATATTGAAACGCAGGCGTAAATCCACAATCGGGACCACCGCCCCGCGCAGGTTGATGACGCCTTTGATGAATTCGGGGGTATTGGCGATTTTGGTTACCGTGTCATAGCCGCGGATTTCCTGCACCTTGAGGATATCTATGCCATATTCCTCGTTGCCCAGGGTAAAGGTGAGAAATTCCCCCGCCTGTTGCTCTGTGCCTTGTTCTATCGCTGCGTCGCTCATTGTTGCTCCTTTGGTTAGGTGCGGGTTCCCGGTCAGGAACGAACCGCTGCGCTCATCCTTGCCCCAGCCGAATCAGCATGGGTACGTCCAGAATCAGTGCCACGCTGCCATCCCCCATGATGGTAGCGCCGGAGATGCCGGCGATCTTCTTGAAATTGGTTTCCATGCTTTTGATGACCACTTGCTGCTGCCCGACCAGCGTATCCACCAGCAATGCGGCTTTTTTTCCATCCGCCTCGATCAGCACCAATATCCCCTGGCTGGGGTCGGCGATGTTGGATGGCAGGTTGAATACGCGATAAAGCGCGATGATGGGCAGGTATTCGCCGCGCACCTGCACCATATGCCCGCCTCCGGCTACGGTCTTGAGGTCTGCTGCTGCCGGCTGCAGGGTTTCCACGATCAGGTTGAGTGGAATCACGAAAATACTGTCGCCCAAGCTCACCGTCATGCCGTCCAGGATGGCGAGCGTGAGCGGCAAGCGCACCGTCATGCGGGTGCCCTGGCCGGGAGTGGAATCAATATCCACCGTACCGTTCAGTTCGGTAATGTTGCGGATGACCACATCCATGCCCACGCCGCGGCCGGAAACGTCGGTCACCACTTCCGCCGTGGAGAAACCCGGCGCATAAATCAGCTGCCAGACATCATGGTCGGTTTGGATGCCGGAAATATCCAGTCCGCGCTCCTGTGCCTTAGCCAGAATCTTATCGCGGTTCAGGCCAGCGCCGTCGTCCGCAACCTCGATCATGATGCTGCCGCCCTGGTGCGAGGCGGAGAGGGTGATGGTGCCTTTTTCCGGCTTGCCCGCGGTGACGCGCTTGTCCGGGGTCTCAATGCCGTGATCCAGGCTGTTGCGCACCAGGTGGGTGAGCGGGTCAGCGATTTTTTCGATCAGGCTTTTGTCTAACTCCGTGTTTTCGCCGGCCATCACCAATTCCACCTGTTTGCCGAGTTTGCTCGCCAGGTCGCGGATGACGCGGGGAAAGCGGCTGAATACCGAACTGATCGGCATCATGCGGATGGACATCACGGATTCCTGCAAATCGCGTGTGTTGCGTTCCAACTGTGCCATACCGCTGTGCAGTTTTTCGTGCAGTACCGGGTCAAACACCGTGGCGGATTGCTTCAGCATGGCCTGGGTGATGACCAGTTCACCCACCAGGTTAATCAGTTGATCTACTTTATCCACGCTGACACGGATGGAACTGCTTTCCGTGGTGGATGCGATGCCTCTTCGCTCGCCGGCACGCCTGTCCTGGCTGGCTTGGACGGATGGCGGGCTGGTAGCGACCGGCGGCGGGGTAACGGGTGCAGGCGGCGGGGCGATTTCCACAAAAAGGCCATAGCCTTGGTCTTCGGCAGGAGTCGTTACCTCCGGGGTGTCAAAAAGGCCGTAGGCATTTTCTGTCGCGGCTGTTTTCACCGTGTCGCCGAGAGATGTGTCGAACAGGCCATAAGCATCGTCTTCTGCGGCGAGTGTGGTTTCGGCAGTAATCAGCACCTGTTCTGGCGGCAACAGAAATTCGAACAGCCCGCGAATATCTTCGCTGCTGGAAGCACTGACCAGCCGTAATTGCCAGTGTTGTTCGGCTGTTTTTTTGTGCTTCTTGGACGATTTTTTGTGGCTGGGTTTTTTGGCTGGAGTTTCTTCCGGACGTTGCAGGATCTGCAATTCACCAAGGTCGCCGAGCATTCCTAGCAGATTGTTGATCTCATCACCGGAAATTTGAGAGTCCAGCGTGAATTCAATGATATAGCTGTTGCAGGAAGGGCTTGGCGCGACTGCCGGTGCAGGTGGCGGGCTGGTTTCGCCTTGTGTCAGCCGCGTCAGTTTTTCGCGAATCGCAACAGCGTGTTCCGGGTCTGCCTGGTCGCCGTTGATATGTGCCGATAGCTGGTCTTTCAGCACATCAGTGGCCTCAAGAAACACATCCACCATCTCGGTGCGCAGGGCTATTTCCTGTTTCCTCAGCCGATCCAGAAGGTTTTCCAGTACATGCGTGACTTCTGTCATGTCGGTAAAGCCTACCGTGCCGCTACCGCCCTTGATCGAGTGTGCCGCGCGGAAAATCGCATTGAGTTGTTCGGTATCGGGTTGCCCCACGTCCAGTGCGAGCAACAGGTGCTCCATTTCGGCCAGGTGCTCCGCGCTTTCGTCGAAGAAAACCTGATGGAAGCGGCTGAGATCGATGGTCATGATGGATGCGGCGGCTTTCCGATTCCGGCTGCTCAGCCAATGACTTTCTTGATCAGTTCAACCAGTTTGGCGGGGTCGAAAGGCTTGACCAGCCAACCGGTAGCGCCTGCTGCCTTGCCCTGGGCCTTCATGGCATCGTTGGCTTCAGTGGTCAGCATCAGGATGGGGGTCGTGCGGTAGTTCGGCAGGGCGCGCAGGCTCTTGATCAGTGTCAGGCCGTCCATGCCTGGCATGTTCTGGTCGGTCAGGATCAGGTCGAAGGTTTTGGCTTTGGCCTTGTTCAGGCCATCCTGGCCATCCGTGGCTTCCGTGACCACGTAACCCGCGCCCTCCAGCGAGTATTTCACCATCTGGCGGATGGTGGGGGAGTCGTCAACGCTGAGTATGCTCTTTGGCATGTGTCGGTTCCTTAAAAAATAGTTTCAGGGGCATGAGCTTGGTACTGTGATCACGGCGATGAGTGGCCTAGAACAGTTCCATGCTGCCTACCTCGATGTTGGCTTGTTTTACCGGATTATGATGGGTGCGTTCGATCAATGCACGGGCTTCGCTCAGCCTGTGATGCAAGCGCTCGATGCGCTCGCCTTGCGGTTTCCGGTCAAGCGCTGCGATGCTGGACAGGATGCCTTGCATGGCGGTCTGGCGACTGACGGAGTGCTCGATCAACTGTGTGGCCATATCCTGGAATTGCAGCGAGGTGACCGTGGTTCTGACATCGCCTTCCACTTGGCCGGCGATCCGTGCCAGTTCGCTGGCGACCTCGCTCATGGCTGCGTTGATGCCATTGATCTTGGCGTGCATCCCGCCTACTTTTTTCCGTGAATCCAGGGCGAAACTGGTATCCCTGGAAGCGACCTGGGAAATGACGACTTCGGTATTCTGCACGGCTAAACTGACATCGTGCATGTGGCTCCTGATCTGGGTGCTGAATTCGCTGGAGCGCTGCGACAGTTTCCTCACTTCATCCGCCACCACGGCAAACCCGCGTCCGAACTCCCCGGCGCGGGCGGCTTCGATCGAGGCATTGAGCGACAATAGATTGGTCTGTTCGGCAATGCCTTCGACTTCATTGAGGATGTTCTGGATTTGCGTTATTTCCACGCTGATTTCGTCCATCTTCTCTACCAGCATCATGCCAAGCTTGGCGTTTTCCAGCATGCTCTCGACAAACAGGTCCAGCGTGTTATCGGTTTCAACCAGAAATGCCTTGATGGTCAGGGCTCCTGCCGCGTCGTCATTGGTCTCGCTCTCCAGCCCGCTGGTGAGTTGCATTGCGAGATCGCGCTGGTGGCGTAGCGTGGCTTCCATTCCGGAGAATCCCTGCACCAGTTTGCGCGTGGCATCGCCTAACAGCGATTTCAGTTGATCCAATTCGCTGTGGGTGCTGCCGATCTGCGAGGCAAATTCCTGGTTCAGCGCATCGAGCAAGGTGTCGAAGTCCGCTTCCAGCCCACCAATGCTTGCGTTGATGCTGGCGATTTCGCCTGCGTGCTCGGCTTGCCGTTTTTTGCTTGAAGCATCGGCGGCGGCGGCAATGGTCAACAATACGACTGCCGTGCCGAGCAATACCCAGGATTGGCTGGGGGATGGCGGGTCCGTCCAGGTGAGAAGGACAACGGCGGCAACCAGCATGGTTGCAAGGCTATAAAGGAATATGCGAGGGGTATGTGTTGCCATTGGTGACTATTCAAATTTGCCGGTGTTGTTGCGGGTATCTGTCGTTGTTCTGCTGCGTTGTAGGCGTTGCGGACACTATAACTTGAATTGTTGAGCCAAGTAAATCGATCCTGCCGCAATGCAAGGCCAGTAACAGTTGGCCGCGATTGCGGATCGCAACGATCAGGAACCCGGCGGCATTGATGGGTTGTGGTAATTACCTTGCATAACCATGCGTTCAAACTCTTCGATGGGCACCGGCTTGCCGAACAGGTAGCCTTGATACGCCGGGCAGCCGTAGCGCTCCAGATGGGCGCGCTGTTCCTCGGTTTCAACACCTTCGGCGATGACGTTGAGGCCGAGGCTGTTGGCCATGCCGATGATGGTTTGCACGATGACGGCGTTGCCCGCATCAGTGGCGATGTCGCGCACAAAAGACTGGTCTATCTTTAGTTGACTCAGCGGTAACCGCTTCAGGTAACTCAGCGATGAATAGCCGGTGCCGAAATCATCCATGGAAAACCGGATGCCGAGCAGCTTCAGTTCTTCCATGCGCTCGATGGTTTCGTGCACGCTGTGCAGCACCAGGCTTTCCGTCAGTTCCAGTTTCAGCCGGGAAGCGTTGGCGCCGGTATCTTCCAGCACCTTGCATACACGCTCGACAAAATCAGGCTGGCGGAACTGGCGCGCGCTGACATTGACGGCAACCATCAGGTTTTGTGTCAATGGATGATGCTCCCATGCCTTGAGTTGCAGGCAGGCGGTGCGCAACACCCAGTCGCCGATCGGCAGGATCAGCCCGGAATCTTCGGCCATGGGGATAAACCGGTCCGGCGAAATCAATCCGCGCTGCGGATGGTCCCAGCGCAGCAGGGCTTCGGCGCCCAGCAAGCGATTCGATGTGTCCACCTGGACCTGGTAATAGAGCTTGAGCTGGTTGTCCGGCAGTGCATGACGCAGTTCCGATTCCATTGTCAGGCGCAATTCCAGTGCGGCCTGCATGTGCGGATCAAAAAAGCGCAGGGTACTGCGGCCGGAATTCTTGGCTTGGTACATGGCGGCATCGGCGTGCTTGATAATCTCGTCGCTGGAGCTTTCGTGCCCCATGAACAGGCTGATACCGATGCTGAGCGAGCCGTGGTATTCGTAACCCGCCAGCAGGCACGGCTGGGTGACCGATTCAAGGATTTTTTCGCCAATCTTGTCGGCCGTGGCTGCTGCCTGCGACTCATCCGTGCCCAAGGTTTCCAGCATGATGACAAATTCGTCGCCCCCCAGCCGTGCAACCGTGTCTTCATGGCGCACACAGGATTTCAGGCGTTTTGCCATTTCCAGCAACAGCAGGTCGCCGATGGCGTGCCCTTTGGTGTCGTTGATGACCTTGAAATGGTCGAGATCGATCAGCAGTATCGCACTGTAATGGCCTGTGCGGGCACTGCTGTTGAGCGCCTGTTCCAGGCGGTCGAGCAACAGCCGGCGGTTGGGCAGGTCCGTCAGCGGGTCGTAAAAAGCGAGCCGATGGATGGCTTGTTCTGCTTCCTTGTGTTCACTCAGGTCGGTAAATGCACCCACATAATGGTTGATTTGCCCATCGGGGTCGGTGACGGCCTTGATGGTGAGCCATTTGGGGTAAATCTGGCCATTTTTGCGCCGGTCCCATACTTCACCTTGCCAGAATTTGTCGCGTTTCAGTATTCCCCACATTTTCCGGTAAAACGTTTTGTCATGACGACCGGACTTGAGCAATGCGGTCGTCTTGCCGATCACTTCTTCCGGGTTGAATCCCGTCATCCGGGTGAATGCGCTGTTGACGCGGAGGATGCGGTTGTGGGTGTCGGTGATGATTATCGCCTCCTGCGACTCGATGGCGGTATTGGCAATGCGCAGGTCGCGTTCGTTCAGCTTGGGGAGGGTGATGTCGCGGCTAATGATCACCATCCCCTTGCGCTCGCCGTTGTTCTTGAACATCGGTGCTCTGCGCATTTCGCAATAACACGGGAATCCGGGCGTGCCGAACAGGCGCTCCTCGGAAATCGTCAGGTCGCCAGCTGCCCAGGCGGCTTCATCATCCAGGCGGCATTTTTCGAAGATGTGGCTGCGCGCGGGAAGCAGCGAAGCCAGTTCCTGGTCCGTCTTGCCATGCCAATCCACGCCATCCAGCTGGAACAGCCTGATGGCGGGTTCGTTGGCGACGACCCAGCAGCCGGCGCCGTCTTTCATCAGGATGGCGTCCGGCAGCGCGTTGATCAGGGAATCCAGCTGCTTGCGGAGGATGTGCAACTGCTGATGGACGGTCTCCTCGCTGCTGATTGATTCAACCAGCCCGGGTTTCATCATGCTGCAGCAGATGACTGGAGCAATGGATAGATGTCGGGCCCCAGGAATCCTGCTTTTTCGCAATCAGCAACCGGCTGCTGGCAGTTGGCAGCATAGCAATCCGTACAGGGCAGTTCCTGGCGGACGGGGTGCGCATGGTCTATTGCCAGGAAACGGTCAAGAAAGCCGGAATCAAACAGCCGCTGGACTTCGTCGGTGCACCGGTCCAGATGGACCATGAATTGCCCAGGTGCTTTTTCGGACAGCAGGATCAGGGCGCCGATGGCGCAAGAACTGCAATGGCTGACCTGCGACAGGTGGATGTCGATTTTGCGGATATCGTGCTGCTGGGCATGCAGTTTGTATTTGCGAAGCAGGTCGCGCGAAGCATCGAAATCCAGAATTCCGCTCACGGTGAGCCGTAGCGCGTCGCCCGAGGAGTTTAGCGTAATCATGAGAGCCTCACTTTCGTCATTCCAAAGAAAAACAAGGAAGGTTCCAGTTCGGCTGCGTGGCCACAGCGAAGCGAAAGGCTTACGCGGGCGGGTATGTTGGCAAGCAATCCGAACATGGCGCCTCCATTTCAGGGTAATGGATTCGTCGTCGGTCTCCATGAATGGACATCGCGCATTCACGGAAACGCTACGAGGCATGCTCGGGGCCTCAGTGGCTTTGGCGCCGGGGTCTCAGGTTAGCCAAAGAATGGCTCTATTAAAGCCTGCATGGAGGCTATTGTCAACAAGGATGCTCGGGTATTGGGTAGCCTGGAGAATTGCGCCGCCACCGGCACGGGGTGAACGCTGCTACCGACGGCGGGTCATGTCGGCTGCTTGGCGCAAATGACGGGCTGCGTCAGGTGCAACGCAGTGACCACCAGGTTTCCCTGCTGGTGCCAGGTCAGGCTGGCACCCTTGCGCGGCAGCAGGGTGGCGACCAGTTGCAACCCGGTTCCCGTGCCGATGCGGTTTTCGAAGTCGAAATCCAAGGGCAGTTGCCCGTGGTTGCTGATGAGAATCTGCGTTTGCTGGCAGGACGGGTCATGGTTGAGTTCAACTGCGAGTTGTGCTCCCCGGTGCTCGAACTGATTGCCGTGTTTGATGGCGTTGGTGATCAGTTCATTGAGTACCAGCGCCAGCGGTACCGCTTCCGCTTCGTTGACCGGCAGCCGGCAGTTTTCGGAACCGGGCAGTTGGCAGTCGTCCGTCTTGCAGGATGGTATGCCAAACGGGATCTGAGCTTTCCATAGCACCTGGTTGTTCGCCGCGATGGCGTTGACCAGGCCGCACAAATGCAGCGGCTGCAACCCGACGTTCATTTTCAAGCCGTGAATAATACTGATGCTTTGTACCTGGCTGATGGCTTCGGTAATCGGCTGTGCCGTTTCCGGATGATTCTCCGCGAATAGCCGCAACACGCCGGTGATGCCTTGCAAGTTGTTCTTGATGCGGTGATGCACCTCCCTCACCAGCGTGTCGCGTTGGGCATCTTCCGTGGACTCCATGCCGGTTTCCTGGATAACGGCGACGAGCAATTCGCGTTGCCCGGCGGCATTGAAGATAGGGATTTTGCGCACTTCATGGTCAGCGAGGTTGTGATGTGCCTTGGCAGTTTCTAGCGGCAACCCGGTTTTTTTTGTACTCGCCGCCAGTTCGTCGGGCGGCAGGCAGCATGCCAGCAACAGTTTAGCTTCAGGCAGGCTGGCGGCCAGCTCCTGTGCCGTTTTTCCATGCCAATCCACTTCATGCAGCCGGAACAGTGTCTTGGCCGGCTGGTTGGCGGCTATCCAGCGGCCATCCCCGTCCATGCAGACCACCGCGTCGGGGATCATGTCGATGAGCGGCTCGGGCAGCATGGAAGCGCCGGCGGAGTCGTGCCGAGGGACGGCAGCGGACTTTGCCGGCTTCTGTCGTTTGCGCCACCACAGCCATCCGGGGCCGCCGATAGCGATGCAGAGCAAGGTGGTTGCCAGATCCGGTGCGATGGCCAGCATTATTTCAGCTTGTACAGCCGGTTTTCCAGGGTTTTGCCGTCGGTGACCTGATCCAGCCGATTGCCAATGGCATCGCCCAGTTTCAGCAGGCGGTCATCGGGTGCCGGATGGGTTTTGAACAGCAGTGCGACGCTGCCGTCATCTTTGGCGACATGGCCGATTTCCTGCAGCACGTCCACCAGGCCGTACGCATCGTAGCCGGCACGGGCAGCCAGTACAATGCCCATGCGGTCGGCTTCGAACTCCGCATCCTTGTCCAGCCCGCGGGCAAGAATCTCCGCACCGCTGCCGATGAGTTTTTTGACGTTCTTGTTGTCCTTGCCTAGCTTGTCGCCCAGCGCGCCTGCGCCAATATCCAACAACTGCGACTTTTGCAGCACTTTCAGGTGATGCTTCTGCACGACGTGTTCGATTTCGTGCGCCAATACGCCGGCCAGCTGTGCTTCGCTGGCGAGTTTGCGGTACAGCCCCCTGGTGAGTACGACATAGCCGCCAGGGGCGGCGAAAGCGTTGATGTCCTCGCTTTCAATCACGCCAAAATGCCAGGGCAGGTCGGGGCGCTCGCTTTGCAGTGCCACCCAGCGGCCGACCTTGTTGACGTATTGTTGCAGCGCGGCATCTTTCACCAGTGGTGATGCGCCCAGTAAATTGCCGGTTATCTCGCGGCCGATGCTGATTTCGTCCTTTTCCGAGGTGCCGCCCAGATTCAGGGGCTTGCCATCCTTGGTGATGCCCTTGAGTGTCTTGCCGAGGTCGAGCGCCAGTGCCGGCCATGCGGTTAATGCCAGTACCACGCCGGCGATGAGCAAGCGCCGGGAAAAAGTATGTATGGCGGTGTTGTTCATCGTGGGAATCCTTGCGATGTCGGCTGTTCAGTCGTTGGCGCGTCGCCTGTCGGCGCGGGCAGATAATTCAGCTGACGGGCCTGCAGACCGGCAGTCCCGGCAAACTGTTTTGCCGTATCGGCGCTGATGGTGTTTCCTTCCATCAGCTTGATTTCGCTTTCGCTGAACTTTGCGGCTTTCAGCTCTTCTTCATTCAAGCCGCGGATCCCCGTAGTGGAAACCACCTGCCCGGTGCCTGCCCGGCCGGTGGCGAGTCCCTGCAGCCCACTGCTG
Organism: uncultured Methylophilaceae bacterium; assembly: GCA_964511385.1. Taxonomy (GTDB): domain Bacteria; phylum Pseudomonadota; class Gammaproteobacteria; order Burkholderiales; family Methylophilaceae; genus CAILHX01. The sequence continues at coordinate 153,995 of CAZEFE010000002.1, forward strand.
CCGGTTTTTGCAGCCTGGCCACGCTTGACCGACAGCATGCGTACCCAGCCACTACCGCCGGGGGTTTTGACTTTGAGCCAGGCACCTTTTTTCTCGAGGATATCCACTTTGTCGTCACGTTTGAGGTTGCCGGCAGCCGCCGCGTCGGAATAGGGTTCCTTGCGCAGGGTATCGTTCTTGAGCGCAGTGCCGCGTTCACCTGCCAAGGCGCTTACTGAAAAAGCCGCCAGCATGAGCCATAACATTCGTTTCACAGTGTTTCTCTTTCCTGTTCCAGTTGGATAATGGCTTGCGCAAACAGTCGACGCCACTGCGCTGCCGTATCTTGCGCAAGGTTCAATTGCGATTGTAGCAGGGTGTGGCGTGTTGCATTGATCGCGATACCTTGCCGTTTGATGATGCCCGGCAACATCTGTGCGAGTTGCGCCGCATCATGTTTTGCCAGGTCGTGGGGCTGCATCCAGGTGATCAGTAGCACATCGCTGAACAGCCCCCAGACGCCGGTTTGCGTGCCTTTCATGAACTCGACCTTGCGCGGGATGCCGGGCAGGCGTTCGATGGATCGCGCCAGTTTCTTCAAGTGAGCATCCGTGAGCGAAAAACGGGATTCCGGCAGGATGGGCATGATGGTGACATGGGTATCGCTGTTCGGTGCCGGCGTTTGGGCCAGTTCGCGCTGCATGGCGTGCTCGGTGGCCACCGCATAGATTTTTGCAATACTGAAATAGGCCACCGCCCAGGTCACGGGGCCGGTCAGGTCCAGATAGAAATTGGAAATATTCAGGCCGATATAGGAAACGGCCAGCAAGCCGATTTGCGAAAAACCGAATATCTTGTCGAAACGTTCGCGCTCCACGTTGCGGAAAAATGCGCCGGCGGTCAGCCAGACCAGCAGCAGCGCCAGCGCCACGTAGGATGTTGTGCCGCGCCATACCCGCAGATGGTCGCCGTGGCGGAGGTTGTCGATGGCCGTGGCGAGGATTTCCACCCCGGGGAACACCTTGGCCACCGGCGTGGCTTTCAGGTCGAACAGGCTGGGGGCGGTGGAGCCGATGATGACGATTTTGTTGCTGAACTCGGTTGCCGGGCGCTTTGGGTTTTTTGCAGTGAGGTCGTTGAATACGTCGCTGAAGCTCACGTAATGATAGGTGAACGGTGCGCCGCGCCAGTTGAGCAGCATGTTTTTCTCCGGCAGTGCCGGTGCCCCTGCCGACTGGCTGACCAGAAGCGGCAGCGATGGCAGCTTCCAGCCGTTTTCATCATGGAACAAGCGGTATTCGCGGCTGATGCCGTCTGCGTCCGGATATACATTGTGGGTGCCGATGCGTCCCGGTTTTAATGCATTTTCGAAAAAAGGCAGCGTTACGGCAATGGTGGCGTTGGGGTCGGCGCCGGGCAGTGGAGTCACGCCTGGAAGCATGGACGGCTTCAACTGGCTGAGTTTGTCCTGGCTTGGGGCTAAGCGCAGCAGCGGAAAAAACACATTGTCCAGGCCGCCGATGGTTTCGTTGAAATAGGCATCACTGTCCGGGTTGTAAACATCGGCATCGGCGAACAGGATGTCGAATACCACGGCTTTAGGCTGCTGTTTTTCTATGGCCTCGACGAATTCGGCGAATACCTGGCGCGGCCAGGGGTAGCGCCCGTATTCCGGTGCCAGCGCGGCCAGGCTGGCTTCGTTGACATCGACGATGACGATGTCCGGGTCCGGCTTGGGCAGGTGGATACGGTTGCGTACCATGGCATCGAAGGCTTTTTGCCGCATGTTTTCGCCGATGTGGAACACGCCGGCGTCCAGCAACACACCTGCCGTCAGGAACAGGGCGAGGTAGATGTAAAAGCTATTGCGCAGACGTTCGACCTGTCGCATGAGAAAACTGGTGATGGATTGCTGGAGTTTGAGCAGCATGGTCAGGTAGCGGGTTTTCCCTGGGATCTGCGCTGGTCTGCGCGCACCAGTTCGTCGTGGATCAGTTCGGGATCAAATGGCTTGTACAGGTATGCGTCGGCGCCGGCGCGCAACGCTTCGGCCTGTTTGGCGTCGTCAGTCTCTGCCGTTAGCATGATGAAGTAGATGCGCTTGCCTTCCGCGGTGTCGCGCAATGCCCGGCAAAGTGCCGCGCCATCAAACTCCGGGGTGACCCAGTCTGAAATCACCACCTGCGGCTTTTCGCGCAACGCGATCTCCAGCGCCTCCTGCCCATTGGTGGCGGTAAATACGGTGTGGCCAACGGCGCCCAGCATCCGGTTGAAAATGAAAGTGCCCATGTCGTCATCCACCACCAGGATGCGCAAAGGGGGCAGATTGGCGCCCACGCGGAATGCGTCTCCGGCTTCATTGCTCCGGCTGGGAGGCTTGAACGGCGGGATGGCGTGTGTTTTGATGGTGAGCAACTCACCCCATTCCTGCCATTCGCGCGCAGTCTGGTCGGCAATGGAGATGATGTCGATGACATCCAGGTTGAGGGTGTCGCCGATGTCGCAGATCTGCGACATCAGGGTGTCGCGCTCTGTTTCGTCAAGCGTCAGGCAAGCATCGGCAATCAGCGATGCCAGATGGATGGACCAGGCCAGCTTGGCCTGGCGCGAGCCCGGCGCGAACCAGCTGGCATCAGGAACTTCATGGAACAGCACGGCTTCGGTATAAAAACGCGGCAAGCCCCAGTCACTCATCATCAAGTGGCTGAGTTCGCTGTGGTGGATGCCGAAGCGCGCTTTCTCCGCGGCTTCCAGTGCGATATTGCCCATGCCTTCGGTTTGTTCCAGCACCTCGGCATAGGCTTCGGGTTTCACCGAGGCCAGCGCGATGCGCCCAACGCCGGAAAGCAGGCCGCAGGTGAACAGTTCGGCAGGTGGGGCGATACGCGTGGTGGCGCCGATGGCTTGTGCGGCACTTGCCATGGCAATCGAGTGCGACCAGAAATGGGGGTAATCGAAAGCCGCGCACTTGCCTTTCTGGTCGGTGTTGACCAGCGAAAACCCCAGCACAATCTGCTGGATGGTATTGGTGCCGATAATGATCAGCGTTTCCGGGCTGACCGAAGCGATCGGGCGGCGCTTGTTGGGGTTGATGGCGTTGGCCACCTTGATGACGCGACCCGCCAGTGCCGGATCGGCACGAATGGCATGAGCGACTTCGGAAAGCTGGACGTTTTCTTCCTGGCAAAGCTGCATCACCGTCAACGCCACGCCTTTGGGCGAAGGCAGGCTGCCGGAGGCTTTCAGCTCGGAAAAATCCAGTTGGTCGGTCATGATGCGGTCATGAGTTCACAAGCCGTGTAATTTAACGCTTTTTGAAGCCGGCCTGTACATAATTTGCCAACGCATCAAAGTTGGCGCGCATGGCGGCGTGGAGCGAGCGCATTTCCTCGGTGTTGCCATGTTGGGCCAGTTTTTCAAGCGACCTTGCCATGTCATGCAGTTGGGAGATGCCCAGGTTGGCGGCGCTGCCGGCAATCTGGTGGCTCAGGCTGCGCACGTCGGCGGCAATGTCGAACTCGATCGCCTGGGCCAGGCTGTCAAGCAATGGCCCGGTGGTTTCCACAAAAATCTGGAATAGCTCGTGGATCACGGCTTCATCGTTGCCAAACATTTTTCGCAAGCGGGAAAAATCGGGCAGCGCCGTCTGGCCTGCATTGTCCTGCGGCAAGGGTTCGGCTGGCGTACCGTGAAGCGGCGCAGGCAGCCATTGCTCCAGCAGGCTATGCAGCAGTTTTGGCTCCACGGGCTTGCGCAGGAAATCATCCATGCCGGCTTCCAGGCAGCGGGCGCGGCTTTCCGGGGTGACGTCGGCGGTCATGGCGATGATGGGGATATGGTCTCCGCTTTCTTTCTCGGCCAGACGGATCGCCTTGCTGGCTTCCAGCCCGTCCATTACCGGCATCTGGCAATCCATCAGCACCAGTGTGTAAGGGATATGCCGGGTCAGCAATGCGTTCAGGGCTTGCTCGCCATTTTCCGTGATGTGGACGCGGCATCCCAGGCGTTCCAGTTGCAGGCTGGCGACCCGTTGGTTGACCGGGTTGTCTTCGACCAGCAGGACCAATGGCTGTTGCGCCTTGTCTTTGCTTGATTGCACTTGCGCCTGACGGGATGGGGTCGTGCCAGCGGGGAGCATGTCGGCGCCGGCGGGTTCCGGAGCGCCTTTGTCCAGCGTCAGGTCAAACCAGAATGTCGTGCCCTGGCCTTCAGTGCTGCTGACGCCGATATGGCCTTCCATCATTTCGACCAGGCGTTTGGAAATGGAAAGACCGAGGCCGGTGCCGCCATATTTGCGGGTAATGGAAGCATCTGCCTGGGAAAACGGCTGGAACAGCAAGTGCAGCTTGTCGGATGGGATGCCGATCCCGCTGTCCTGCACTTCGAAGCGGATGCGTTGGCGCTGCCCCCTGGTCTGGAGCCGCATGACCCGGACCAGGATGTTGCCTTCGGCGGTGAACTTGATGGCGTTGCCGATCAGGTTCAGCAGGACCTGGCGGATGCGGCCGGGATCGCCGATCAGGACGGGCGGGATGCTGTCGTCGATGCTGCTGTCGATGGGCAGGTTTTTCTCCCGCGCCCTGGGTGTCAGCAGATCAAGGCAGTTCTCGATGATGGTGGCCAGGTTGAACTCGATATGCTCGATTTCGAGTTTGCCCGCGTCCATCTTGGAAAAATCGAGGATGTCATTGATGATGTCCAGCAAGGCGTAGGAGGAGTTGCGGATGGTGGTTGCCAGTTGCATCTGCTGGCCGTCGAGGGGGGTGTCCAGCAACAAGTCGGTCATACCGATCACGCCGTTCATCGGCGTGCGGATTTCATGGCTCATGGTGGCCAGGAATTCGCTCTTGCTCCTGGCCAGTTGTTCCGCCATTTCCTGTGCCCGGCGCAGTTCGGTAATGTCGTAGAACCAGCCCAGGATGGAGGGGCTTTCCTCACCGCCGATGGCGTGGTCGATACGGATATATGACGCCAGCACCCAGAGTTCGCGGCCGTCAATATCCCACAGGCCCAGTTGCAGATTGGTTATGGTTTCCCCCTGCATCAGCCGCTGGGTAATGTCCGCGTATTCCTTGCGGTTCTGGTAGAAGCGTTCGGGGCTGGTGCCAAACACGTTTTGCGGGGTGGTTTTGAACAGTTCCGCGTAGCGCGGGTTGCAATAAATGATGCTCTGGTCGGATGCGCGCTGGATGCGCACGGCAATCGGGCTGGTGTCCAGCATGTGCTGCAAGCGCGCCTCGCTCGCTTCCAGACGATTTTGAGCCCCTTGTAGCGCGGTAATGGTAACTAGCTGTTGTGCCGAGACCTTTGCCAGCCGCCAGGAGGTATAGGCCAGATAGACCAATAACAGCGCAACAATGGCGATCAGCAGCTTGTGGAACGTCTCGGCGCGCCGCTCCGAGGCGGCATAGGTATTGTCATAGGCCGCGCGCAGGATATCGGTATGCAGGCTGAGCGGCTGTGCCAGAAAGGCAAGCAACGCGCGATCCGTTTTTTGGGCATCGTCGGAGGCGGGCGCGGCAGAGTTTTTCCGTTTCCGCCATTGGGACCGGTAATCCTCGATCAATGCCTTGCGGGCGGCTATCGTCGTCGAATAAGCCTGTTTTGCCGCCTCGATGCCGGGGTTTCCGGGAGGCAGCAAAGCGGCCACTTCATTGTAGGTGGCCTCGATTCTGGCATGATCCCTGACGATGTCCTCATCGTTTGGCAGGGCGCCGATGTGCGTGCGGAAAATGTCCTGGTACAGCAGCGCGTTGAGGTGTTCCAGCTGTTCAAGCCGGGCGAGGATGTCCGCGTGTGTTTTCGGCTTGACGATGTAGAGATTGCGGTAGACGTAAACGAGTGCAATGAGCGTCAATACGATGACGATCAACAGGCGCCCCATGTTTTTCATGGCAGGAAACCGCTGTTCGGGAGCAGGAGGTAAGGGAATCATGCGGTCGCTTTAGTTCCGAAGTCTGCGAAAGGGCGTTGTAAAAAAAGTAGTGCGATATAATCTGGCGATGATTGAGTTTATCACTGCTGGAATCGCGCTGACCATAGTGTTGCTGCTGTGGCTGGTGTGGTCGTTGCGCGCCGCTGCCCGCCACAGCGATGACCGGGTTGCCGCGCAACTGGAAGAAAAACACCGTGCCATGCTGGTGGATTTGCACGATGGCCTGAACAAGCTGGGAGACCGGCTTAATGCCGCATCGGGTGAATCCTCCGAAAAACTGCGTACCGCCGTTGCGCTGGAGTTGCAGGCCACGCGCGATGCCATGCAGGCGCTGCAACTGTCACAGGCGGAAAACCTGGCGGCTACCCGTGAGCAGGTGCTGCAGAAGCTGCACCTGACCCTGAGCGAACAAGGCAAGGCGGAACAGGAGTTGATCCAGGCCACTATGCGTCATGCCACCTTGCAACTCACCGGCAGTATCGAAAGCCTGACCAAAACCGTGGATGGCCGGCTGGAGCAGATTGGCGGCAAGATGAACGAGCGGCTGGACGAAGGCTTCAAGAAAACCAACGAAACCTTTACCAATGTCATGGCGCGGCTGGCCACCATTGATGAAGCGCAGAAGAAAATCGACGGCCTGACCACCAACATGGTCAGCCTGCAAGAGTTGCTGGGCGACAAGCGCTCGCGCGGCGCATTCGGTGAGGTGCAACTGGAAGCGCTGGTGCGCAACATCCTGCCGGCAACTGCCTACGCCATGCAGTACACCTTTGAAAACGGCACGCGTGCGGACTGCGCGCTGTTTCTGCCGGAGCCGACGGGCACGGTGGCGGTGGATTCCAAGTTCCCGCTGGAAAATTACCATCGCATGTTTGAGCCCGGCGTCAGCGAAATGGAGCGCCTGGCCGCGCAAAAACAGTTCAAGAGTGATGTCAAAAAACACGTGGACGATATTGCTGGCAAATACATCATCCCCAATGTCACCTCGGATGGCGCGGTGATGTTCATCCCGGCTGAAGCCGTGTTTGCCGAGATTCACGCCTACCACGCCGATGTGGTGGAGGCTGCCATGAAAAAGCGGGTGTGGATCGTGTCGCCCACCACGCTGATGGCGGTGCTGAATACCGCGCGCGCGGTGTTGAAGGACGTGGAAACTCGCAAGCAGGTGCACATCATCAAGGATGAGCTGGGCAAATTGGGTAAAGAGTTCGGGCGTTTTGACGAGCGCATGAAAAAGCTGGCGGACCATATCCGCCAGGCGCACGACGACGCGCAACAGGTGCAAACCACCAGCCAGAAAATTTCGCGGCGGTTCGCGGAAATCGAAAAAGTGGAACTGCAGGGCGAGCATGCGGAAGCATTGCCGCGCCCGGATATTGAGTAACAGGAGACGGTTGTGGAAGACGAACGCATGCTGATCATGCTGGTTCAGCAATACGCAGCAAAATTTGGCATCACCTTTAATTCCAGCGTGATGGATAATCCGGAAAACAAGCAAAAAGCCATGCTGCTGATGTCGCAAGCAATTCAGGGGCAGCGCGGACCGGTGACGGACGAGGACTTCAGTGCTTAAGCTGCTGTATTTCGCCCGCCTGCGCGAAGTGCTGGGGATCTCGGCCGAATCGCTGGAGTTGCCGGCCGAGGTGCGGGATGTGCGCGGCCTGATGGCATGGCTGGCGGCGCGCGGCGGCGTGTGGCAGGAGCAGTTCGACGGCTGCCGCCAGATTCGCGCCGCGGTCAACCAGGAGCTGGCCGCGGATAGCGCGAGCATCCGGGCGGGTGACGAAGTGGCGTTTTTCCCGCCGGTGACGGGGGGCTGATGAGCGTCCGCGTACAGCACGAGGATTTCGATACCGGCGCGGAAATCGCCCGCATGCGCCTGTCGCGCCCAGACATTGGCGCCGTGGCGGCCTTTGTCGGCCAGGTGCGCGACGTCAGCAACGGCCACGCGGTAACCGCGATGACGCTGGAACACTACCCCGGCATGACGGAAAAGTCTTTGCAGGCGATTGTGGATAACGCAAAATCGCGCTGGGACATTTATGATGTGCTGGTGATCCATCGCATCGGCGCATTGCGGCCCACCGACCAGATTGTGCTGGTGGTGGTGGCAGGCAGCCATCGCGGCGAGGCATTCGCCGCCTGCGAATTCATCATGGATTACCTCAAGACGGAAGCGCCGTTCTGGAAAAAGGAAAACACGCCACAGGGCGAGCATTGGGTAGATGCCCGCGAGAGTGACGATACAGCGCGCGAGCGTTGGCAACTTCAGGAAAAATAAATTCAATGTCCAAACAACTACTCCCCGCTGAACTCACCATCCAGCTCGACCACAAGGCGCTCGGTTTTGCCGACACCTCACAACTGCTAGGCGATGACGTGGCCGTCTGGATCGGCCAGGAGCAGGCCAGGAAGGCGGCTCAGTTCGGCTTGTCCATTACCCAGCGCAACTACAACCTGTTTGTGCTGGGTGAAGCCGATAGCGGCCGTGCTTCGCTGATGTGGAAAGCCATGCAGGAAATGGCGCGAAATCTGCCGGTGGCGCCGGACCTGGTATTTGTGCACAACTTTTCCAATGCCGCCATGCCGTTGGCGTTCCATTTCCGCGCCGGACATGGCAGCGAGTTTTCCAACCGCATGGCGGCGATGGTGCAGGCGCTCCGTAGCGGCGATGCGGCAGCGGCCATTGCCTGCCTGAATTCGCTGGAAACCGGCCTGGAGGTGGAAGAGGCCGGCGGTTTTGCCAACTGGCTGCAGCAGCTCAGGCTGGATGTGGCTGAAACGGCCGGGCAACTGGATGCCGAAACGGCGCTGCGCTATCAGGTCAACCTGGCGATCAGCCATAAACATGCGGTGGGGGCGCCGGTGGTGATGGATAGCGACCCCACGTTCAATTCCCTGTTCGGCGGGATTGATTACCACCTGGAACAAGGCGCGTTGGTGACCGACTTTACCCGCATCCGCGTCGGGCATATCCATCGCGCGCATGGCGGTTTCTTGCTGCTGCATTTGAGTGACGTACTCAGCGATGCGCAGGGCTGGGAAAAATTCCGGCGCTTCATGCGCAATGCGCGGGTGCAGATTGAGGAACCGGTGGCAGGCCTCGGGCGCAGCGGCGTCACCTTCACCGCCACCACCCTGCAGCCGCAGCCGGTGGATGTCAACGTGAAGGTTGTCCTGATCGGCAGCCGCGAGGACTATTACCAGTTGCAGGAAACCGATCCGGACCTGATGCGCCATTTCAAGGTCAAGGTCGATTTCGCCGAGAGTTTCCCTGCCAATGACATCACGCGCCAGGCCAGCAGCCTGTTTGTGGCGCAATCGGCCAAACGGCTGAACCTGCCTTATTTTTCCGCCGATGCCGTGGCGCGGTTGCTGGTGGATATGCAGCGCGAGGCGGAGGACCAGAACCGTCAAAGCGCGCTGTTCGGCAAACTGGAAGGCTGGCTGGTGGAGTGCGCCGCGGCATGCCGTGTGCGCGGCGGCGACAAAGTGACCTCCACCGACGTGGAGGCCGCCACCCTGGCGCGCATCGCCCGCCACAGCTATCCGGAACGCGAACTGCACCGCGCCATTCAGGAAGGCGAGATCATGATCAGCGTGCAAGGGCGCGAGGTCGGGCAGATCAATGCGCTGACCCAGATCGACCTGGGCGATTACCGCTTCGGCTCGCCGGTGCGCATCTCGGCGCGCGCCTATCCCGGCGATGAAGGCATCATCGCAATCGACCGCGAAGTGGAAATGACCGGCCCGCATCACGACAAGGGCGTATTCATCCTGCAAAGCTGGCTGTCGGCAACGTTTTCCAAGGTGGCGCCGTTATGCCTGAACGCTTCGCTGGTATTCGAGCAGGAATACCACGGCGTGGAAGGCGATTCCGCCTCCTGTGCCGAACTGTATGTGCTGCTGTCGGCCTTGTCCGGGCTGCCGCTGCCGCAGGGCATCGCCATCACCGGCGCTCTCAACCAGCATGGCGAGGTCATGGCGGTGGGTGGGGTCAACGAAAAAATCGAAGGCTATTTCCGCGTCTGCAAGCGCATCGGGCTGGATGGCTCGCAAGGCGTACTGATCCCCGCCAAGAATGCCGGTCACCTGCTGCTTAACCGTGAGGTGGTGGATGCCGTGGCCAACGGCCAGTTCAAGGTCATCACCTTCGACGACGTGCAAGATGGCCTGGAGGTGCTGACCGGCCTGGCTGCCGGCACGGCTGATGCCAGCGGCAATTTCCGTCCGGAAACCGCCCTGGGACGGGTGCAGCGTGCGCTGGAAAATTTCCGCAAGGTCATGGATAGCCTGGGGCACGGCGGGCGCGACAAGGATCACCCCTAAGGTTTCCCGAGTCGTAACCATGAGTGATGCAGAAAAAGTCCGTCTCGATAAATGGCTATGGGCGGCACGGTTTTTCAAGACCCGCTCCCTCGCATCCGACGCGATTGACGGTGGCAAGGTGCACTATGACGGCTTCCGTGCCAAACCGTCCAAGGAAGTGCGGGTGGGCGCCACGCTGCGCATTACCCGCGGCGATGAAGTGTGGGAAGTGGTGGTGCGTGCCTTGTCCATGCAGCGGCGCGGTGCACCCGAAGCTGCCCTGTTGTATGAAGAAACGGCCGAAAGCCAGAAGAGGCGCGCCGCCGCTGCCGATCTCAGACAAGTGGATTTCGGCATCCGCGACCGAGGTGAAGGTCGTCCCACCAAACGCCAGAGGCGGCAGATCAAGCAGTTTTTTGGTGACTGAGCACTTCGCAAATCCGCGCAAAATCGACATCGCTTAACCACAAGCTGTTGCTCACCGTGAGCAAACGTGCGGCGAAATCGCGGGCATTGGGGATGTTTTTGTCGGCCACCTTGACTTTCAGGTAGGGATAATCGGGCAGGGCGTGGATGAACAGCCGGCTGGCACCCAAGCCGGCCGGCCACAGTGCTTCCAGCGCGGCGTCGCGCGCCTGTTCGGAAGGCAACAGCAGCATGAAATACGGCCAGGTACCCTGGTCGCCCGGCGCGTCGTCGATCAGCGTAACGCCGGGAATACTGGCCAGCATGTCTTTACGGCGCTTGGCTTGTGCGTTGAGTTGCGCGATAAACCAGGGCAGGCGCGCAAAAGCGTTGGCAGCATAACTTTTGCGCCAGTAGCCCAGCGTGTGCAGGGGAATGTTCGCTGAAAAGTCCTCGCCCACCGCTTCGATCAGCCGGTTCTGCTTCAACGCGCGGCGTAGCGGCATGCCATACGCCAGATGCAGCCCTTTGGGGCGATACAGCAGTGCGTAGCCGAGCAGTTCCAGGGTGCGCTGCAACTCCCATTTAAGACTGAATACCACCAGGTCCTGGCTGGTGTTGCGCAGTTGCTGGCGCAACTGTTCCTCACGCGCCAGCAGGATGCCGCCTTCGTAAGTGGTGAGCCCCTTGCCGACGGCCAGGCTGTAGAAGCCGGCATCGCCCACGCTGCCGACGATTTGCCCTTGCCAGCGCGCGCCCAGCGATTGCGCGGCGTCTTCGATGACGGCGGCGCCATGGCTGGCGGCGATTTGCATGGCGGTGTGCAGATCGGCGACGCGTCCGCCGAGGTGGGTGGGGATGATGGCCAGCGTATGTTCGTCGCACAGGGCGGCAAGTTGCACCGGGCAGAAGTCGAAGTGGCCGGCGCGGACGTCGCACAACACCGGCGTCAGCCCGCAGTACAGCACTGCCAGCGCCACCAGCGGGCAGGTGTAGGCGGGGATGATGACTTTATGCCGGGTGCTGTTGCGTTTGAGAGTGGTGAGGGTGATGACCAGCGCGGCGGTGCCGGAGCATTCCAGTTGCGGGTTTTCCAGCCGCAGCCACCGCGCCAGGTCGGCTTCCAGCGTCCTGCCGATCGGGATCAGGTCTGCCCATTGGGGCGGCAATCCCGCAGTGGGCGGGATTTCCTTCTTGAACCAGTTCAATGCGGGTGCTCCGATTCGCTCAGGCTCAGGCAGATGATGCCGGCCACGATGCTGGCCGCGCCAATCAATTGGGCAGCGCTCAGGTGCTCGCCGAAAAACACGAAGGAAATGGCCAATACGGTGACCACTTCCAGGTGTGATGCGGCAAATGCCGGGCCTACCGGGGCATGCTTGAGCAGCGTCATCCAGGTGATGAATGCGCCGATGTAGCCGAACACGGCGCCGAAAATCCAGAAGTTGTGGAACACCTGGATCAGCCACTCCAGGGTCAGGGCGAACTCGCCGGCGTGGGTGGATGCCATCTTGAACGAGACCTGGGTGAGCGTATCGAACAGCATCAGTGCGCTGAAGCCGATAACGTAAAAGCGCTTGCTGCTCATGCGACAAATCCCCCGGCCAACGCCACGCCGATACTGATGAACCACATGCCCGCCACGCGCATCCGGTCCAGCCGTTCATGGAACAGCAGTTTTCCCGCCCACATCACCACCACGATATTGATCGAGCCGACCAGCATGGCCAGCGACAGCGGCACGATGGACAACAGCGCCAGCCACACCAGGAATTCCAGGCCAAAGCAAGTGATACCGATCCACATGGGGACGGAGCTCAACATGCTTTTCCAGCGTTGCCATTCGGTTTCGTGCTCGGCAATGGCGGCGGCCTTGAAAGCAAGGTGGCCGGCGGTGTCCAGGGTGATATTGAGGATCCAGAAGATAATCGCGAGTTTTGACAAGATGGCTTGAGTTAAAATGCAACCGACCGAATTTATCACGAGTGCGGAAAAAATGGGTGGAGTTTCCATCAGCGCGCACCTTGCCAATAACAGTTTAATTTTTTGGGGAATGTATGTCTGGATCCGAATTTCATGCGCACGGCCCGCACGACCACGCGGTTGAACATGTCGCCGAGCATGGCGGCAGTCATCTGGCGCAGTCGGTGGCGATTTTTACCGCGGTGTTATCCACCATTGGCGCTCTGGTAAGCTACCAGGGGGGAGCGACCCAGAACCAGGCCATGCTGTACAAGAATGAAGCCGTGCTGAAGAAGGCGCAGGCTTCCGACCAGTGGAGTTATTACCAGGCCAAGAGTTCCAAGCAGCATTTGATGGAATTGGCGCTGGATCTCGCGCCCGGTGAAAAGCGCGATTTTTACCGCAAGCAGATTGAAAAGTACGAAACCGAGAAGAAAGAGGCGCGCGTGAAAGCGGAGGCACTGGATAAGGAATCCGAAGCGGCGAACGAATTGAGTGCGCATACGATGCATCCGCACCATCGGCTCGCGCAAGCAATGACGCTGATCCAGATCGCCATTTCCCTGGCTTCGATCACCATCCTGACCGGCCGTCGCTGGCTGTTTGCCCTGGCGTTGGGTTCCGCGGCAGGGGGCCTCCTGCTTGCCGGCCTGGCCGTGCTGTAAATGAAAGCCGTTTTTTACGATTGGGGCGGGCTGAATGTCTGGCTGTTCCAGCTGATTAATGGCGTACATTCCGCCTGGCTGGACCAGTCGATGCTGTTGGCGTCGCGCTTGGCGGAGCATGCCAATTTTGCGGGCTATGCCGCGGCCCTTGGGGCGATGGCCCTGCTTTCCGTTCGTCATGCCGGACGCAAGACGATGCTGCCCTGGTTTGCCGTGTTGTGTGTTTTTGTGTTGGGTTATACCGTGGATGGATGGGTAGTGAGCTGGCTCAAGGAGGCATTCGGATTCCCTCGCCCGCCGTTGGCGCTGCCAGCGCAATGGGTGCATCTGGTGGGGCATCCTGAGCTCAACCTTCAGCACAGCTTTCCAAGCGGGCACGCTTCCTTTGCCACGCTGATGGTTGGCAGCCTGTGGCCGCTACTGAATCGCACGGGCCGCGGCCTCGGGGTGTTGTTCGTCGGCTGGGTTGCAGTTTCCCGCATCAGCCTTGGCGTGCATTTTCCCGCCGATGTGGTTGGCGGCGTATTGAGCTGCCTGCTGGTCGTGTTGTTTGTCCGACGGTTGGTCGGTTACATGTTGAATCGGTGAGCAAAATAATTCATGGGTATGTTGCGTAACGCGCCGCGCCGGATAGGCCGGTTTGTGACCGGTAAATGGGGGCGCGATGAGGAAGATTTCCCGGTGGTGGACGTCAGCGAACAGGATGGCGTGCGCAGCCTGCACCTGGGCAGCGCGACGATCCAGAGCGCCATGCGCGTGGCGGCGCCGTACGAGCTTGAACTCACCTATACACGCGGCATGATGGCATTCTTGCTGTTTGCCCGCGCGGCGAAAACGGTGTTGCTGGTCGGCTTGGGTGGCGGCTCCATTCCCAAGTTCATCCACCGCTACCTGCCCGAATTGCACATCACGACGGTGGAGTTGAACCCGGATGTGATTGCCGCTGCGCGTGCGCAGTTTTTTCTGCCGGAAAACGACGCGCGGCTGAATGTGGTGGAAGGTGACGGCGTGGATTATATCCAGGCGCATCCCGCCCAACACGATGTATTGATGCTGGATGCCTATGACAGCACCGGCCTGGCACCGGCATTGTCGTCGCAGGAGTTCTACGACAGCTGCCGCCGCGCGCTGACCATGGATGGCATCCTGGTGGTCAACCTGTGGGGCAGCGACAAGCATTTCGACGTTTACCTGCAGCGCATCGAGCAAAGCTTCGAATCGCGCGTGTTGTGCCTGCCTACCGGGCGGCCCGGCAATATCGTGGTGTTCGCCTTCAAGCGTTACACCGGCGACCTGCGCATGACTTCCCTGCGCGAGCGCGCCAAAAAGCTGGAACTCGGGATCGAATCCCAGCGGCGCATTGAATTCGTCGAGTTCGTCGAACGGCTACAGGACTATAATCTGCATTCCTCCAACCGCCTGATGCTTTAGAGCGCACCACTGCTACATGAAAAATTCCCAACATTACTTTGCCACTTGCCCGCGCGGGCTGGAACCTGTCCTGCAGGCTGAACTGGAGGCGCTGGGTGCGACCGGCATCAAAACGGTGGACGGCGGTGCGGGGTTCTCCGGTGACGTTGGCTTGAGCTGGAAGGTCAACCTGGAAAGCCGGGTGGCGACCCGCGTGTTATGGCGCGTCGGCCAGGCCGACTACACCAGCGAGGACGACATCTACAAGGCGGCGCTCAAGCTGCAGTGGCCGAACTGGTTCGATGTCAGCCGCACCATCATGGTCAAGGTGACCGCGGTAAAAAGCCCGCTGAAAAGCCTGGAGTTCATCACGCTGCGCATCAAGGACGCGGTGTGCGACAAATTCCGCGAGGCGTGCGGCCAGCGTCCCAGCGTGGATACGCGCGAGCCGGATATACGCATCCATGCTTACCTGACCGCCACCGATTGCCAGTTTTATGTGGATACTTCGGGCGCGGCGCTGTTCCAGCGCGGCTTCCGCCAATCCAGCGTGGAGGCTCCGCTCAAGGAAAACCTCGCCGCCGGCATCATCAAGCTGACCGGCTGGCAGCCCGGCGCGCCATTGCTGGACCCGATGTGCGGCAGCGGCACCTTCCTGATCGAAGCGGCGCTGATCGCGCTGGATATCGCCCCCGGCAGCCGTCGTTCGTTTGCGTTTGAAAAACTGAAAAATTTTGATGCGGCGGCCTGGAACAGCATCAGGCAAGCCGCGTTAAAACGCGCCAAGCCGGCTTCGCCCATGCTGATTTTTGGCAGTGACAGCGATTTCCGTGCCGTTCGCGCCGCGCGCCAGAATCTGGAAGCTGCTGGCTTGTCGAATGTAGTGCAGGTACAGCAACTGGACGTGCTGGAATCTCCGGCACCCGCTTTGCCCGAAGGCACGACAGGAACATTGCTGAGCAATCCGCCGTATGGCGTGCGTATCGGCGAGGACGAGGCGCTGGCCGCGCTGTATCCGCAACTGGCGGCATCACTCAAGCGCAACTTTGCCGGCTGGAACGCATTTTTCCTGACCTCCGACCTGCGCATGCCCAAGCTGATGCGGCTGTCGCCCTCCAGGAAGACGCCATTATTCAACGGCCCGCTGGAATGCCGCCTGTTCGAGTTCCGCATGGTGGCGGGCAGCAACCGGAAAATCGAGAAAGGTGAATCGTGACCGATGAAATGCCAGACCGGCTCGATGCCCTGCGCGAGAGGTTGCGCGCGTTTGTGCGTGAACGTGATTGGGAGCAGTTCCATTCGCCGAAAAACCTGGCGATGGCGATGATCGTGGAAGCGGCCGAACTGGTGGAGCATTTCCAGTGGGCCACCGAGCAGGAAAGCCATGCGTTGAGCGACGCCAAGCGGGAGCAGGTGGCGCAGGAAATCGCCGATACTTTCGTTTACCTGCTACGATTGTCCGACGTGCTGGGGCTGGACATCATCGAGGCTGCCAACCGCAAGATCGACTTGAACGCCCAAAAATATCCTGCCGACAAGGTGCGCGGCAGCAACGCCAAATATACGGAATATTAAGCAGGCCGCGATGCCCAACCAGTCAACCACGCAGAATCGGTACTCCATTATGCGTTTGCTGGCTGCCGGTGCGCTGCTGTTTGCCCTGATGCCGTCAGCGGGGCGTGCTGGCGAGGCCGTGACGCTGGACCGCACCATGGCCCGGCAGGAGTTGGGTGCCGCTGTTGAATACCTGCAAGATGCTAGCGGCAAGCTGACTGTTGCCGATGTTGCAGCGACGGATCAGGCGGTGGCATTCCGTCCGGTTGCCGAAGCCCGATCCGGCAACGAAATCAATTTCGGCTATTCGCAATCCGTTTACTGGCTGCGCTGGGAGGTGGAGGTGCGCGAGCCGCTGGCCGTGCTGCTCGAAGTCGGCTTCCCTTCGCTCGACCATGTGGCGCTGTACCAGGAGCATGGCGGCCGCTGGCAAGCCATGACGGAAGGCGACCTGGAGCCTTTCGCCGCGCGCGTGGTCAAGCACCGCAATTTTGTGTTTCCGCTAAGTTTCGACCGGGCCGGGCGGCATACCCTCTATCTGCGGGTTGCCTCGCAAGGTTCGCTGACATTGCCGCTGACCTTGTGGCGGGCAGATGCATTCGATGCGGCCAACCAGGCCAGCTATAGCCTGCTGGCGTTGTACTTCGGCATTCTGCTGGCGCTGGCGATGTACAACCTGATCCTGTATTTCTCGCTGCGCGACCGCAATTACCTGCTGTACGTCTGCTTTGTGGCGGGCAATGCCATTGGCCAGGCTTCGCTGTTCGGGCTGGGGAACCAGTATCTATGGCCGATGTGGCCTGCCTGGGGCAATGCGGCGTTGCCGACTGGTTATGCTGTTGCCGGTTTGTTCGGGTTGTTTTTTGTGCGGCACTTCCTGGAAACCAAAACCTGGGCGCCGCGGCATGATAGGGTGCTGGCGCTGCTGACACTGTGGTTTGCCGTCATCCTGGTTTCCCCGGCACTGATGCCATACCGCTGGGTGGCTTTCCAGGTTTCGCTTGCCGGGGTGGCGTCATCGGTCATGGTGGTATGGAGTGCCGTGGTCTGCCTGCGCAGAGGCTACAAGGGCGCAGGCATTTTCTTGCTGGCGTGGACGCTGCTGATGGTCGGCGTCGGTATTCTCGGTCTGCGCAACATGAACTGGTTGCCGACCAATTTCTTCACGCTGCACGCGATGATGATCGGTTCGGCGCTGGAAATGATCTTGCTGTCGTTTGCCCTGGCGGACCGCTTCCACGTGTTGCGGCAGGAAAAGGAAATCGCCCAGAGCCAGGCGCTGATTGCCCAAACCGCAACGCTGGAAGCCTTGCAGCGTTCGGAACAGATGCTGGAGCACCAGGTGGCCGAGCGTACCCTGGCGCTTTCCGAAAGCAACGCCCAGTTGCGGGAAAGCGAGGCGCGCTTTCGTGCCATGGCGGATTCGGCGCCCCTGATGATCTGGGTGGATGGGCCGGATCGGCGTATTTCCTGGGCCAACAAGGGCTGGCTGGGTTTTACCGGCTATACCATCGAGCAGAAAGTGGGCGCCAGCCGGCTGGATATGGTCCACCCCGAGGATAAAGAGCGCAGCGAGGAAACCTACGCCAGGCATTTTGATGCGCGAGAGTCCTTCAACATGGAGTATCGCCTGAAGCAGCATGACGGCAATTATCGTTGGATACTGGACTCCGGCGGCCCCCGTTTTGACGCGCAAGGCAAGTTTGTTGGCTACATCGGCTCTTGCATTGATATCAGCGACCGCAAGTTTTCGGAGGAAATCATCTGGACGCAAGCCAACTACGATGTGCTGACCGGCTTGCCCAACCGTCGCCTGTTCCTTGACCGCCTGCACCAGGAGGTCAAGAAAACGCAGCGCGCCGACCTGTCCTTGGCCTTGCTGTTTGTTGACCTGGATCACTTCAAGGAAGTCAACGATACCCTGGGCCACCAAGCCGGCGATGCGGTGCTGGTGGAAACGGCCAGCAGGATCGGCAGTTGCGTGCGCGATACCGATACCGTGGCGCGGCTGGGCGGGGATGAGTTCACCGTGATCCTGCCCGAACTGGCGGATATTGCGCGGGTGGAGCAGGTGGCGCAGGAACTGGTGCGCACCCTGTCCGAGCCGTTTGTCATCAAGGATCAGTCGGCAACCATTTCGGCGAGCGTGGGTATCGCCATTTTCCCTGATGACGCGGACGAGATGGATCGCCTGATCCGCGTGGCGGACAAAGCCATGTATGCCGCGAAAAGCAAGGGCCGCAACCGCTATTGCCGCGCGGGTGGCGCCTAACCGCGGCGCCTCCCCGGTTAATTGCATCCTCAAACCGCTGCCGGATGCGGTAAAATCAGCACATGCTTTCCCCCTCTTTTGTCCACCTGCGCGCCCATAGCGAGTATTCCGTTGTGGATGGCATGGTGCGTGTCGGCGACTACGTCAAACGCGCCGTGGATGACCGGATGCCTGCGCTGGCATTGACGGATTTAAGCAACCTGTTCGGCGCCATCAAGTTCTACAAGGCAGCGCGTGGCAAAGGTGTGAAACCGGTCATTGGCTGCGACATCTGGCTGGAAAACGAAACCAACCGCGACCAGCCGTGCCGCCTGCTGTTGCTGTGCAGCAGCAATGCCGGTTACCTGCGTTTGTGCGACCTGATTACCCGTGGGTATACCCGCAACCAGCACCGTGGCCGCCCGGAAATCAAGCGCGAGTGGCTGGGGCTGGAAGAGGGGGCCAATGATGGCCTGATCCTGTTGTCGGGCGCGGGTGCAGGCGATGTCGGGCAGGCGCTGCTGAGTGGCAATGATGACTTGGCGCGCAAGCTGGCGCTGGGTTGGCAACGATTGTTCCCGAACCGGTTTTACATCGAGTTGCAGCGGGTGGGACAGGCGCAGCAGGAGTTGTACATTGCCAAGGCATTAGGCCTGGCGGCGAGTCTTGGCATCCCGCCGGTAGCCACGCACCCGATCCAGTTTCTCGATCCGGACGACTACAAGGCGCACGAGGCACGCGTCTGTATTGCCGAAGGCTATGTGCTGGCGGACAAGCGCCGGCCGCAGAACTTTACCGAGCAGCAGTATTTCAAGACGCAAGCCGACATGGCGGCCTTGTTCGCCGACATCCCGGAAGCGCTGGCCAACAGCGTGGAAATCGCCAAGCGCTGTAACCTGACGCTGCAACTCGGCAAAAATTACCTGCCGCAGTTCCCCACCCCCAACAACGAAAGCCTGGATGACTACCTCAAGTCGCAGGCGCTGGAAGGGCTGGAGCGCCGGCTACTGGCGCTGTATCCCGATGCGGCGACCCGCGACGCCAAACGCCCGGAATACGTGGCGCGGCTGGATTTCGAAAGCAAGACCATCATCCAGATGGGGTTCCCCGGTTATTTCCTGATCGTGGCCGACTTCATCAACTGGGCCAAGAACAACGGCGTGCCTGTGGGGCCGGGGCGCGGTTCCGGCGCCGGTTCGCTGGTGGCTTACAGCTTGGGCATCACCGATCTCGATCCGCTGAAATTCAACCTGCTGTTCGAGCGCTTCCTCAACCCGGAGCGGGTATCCATGCCCGACTTCGACATTGACTTCTGCCAGGAAGGCCGCGACCGCGTCATTGACTATGTGCGCAACAAGTACGGGCTGGAAGCGGTGGCGCAGATTGCCACCTTCGGTACCATGGCGGCCAAAGCGGTAATCCGCGACGTGGGGCGGGTGCTGGATCTGCCGTTCAATTTTGTGGACGGTATTGCCAAGCTGATTCCGCGCGAACTGGGCATTACGCTGGAAGATGCCATCAAGCAGGAAGAGCAGTTGCGCGAGCGGCAGGAAAAGGAAGAGGAAGTCAAAGAGCTGCTGGAACTGGCATTGCGCCTGGAAGGGTTGACCCGCAATGTGGGCACCCATGCCGGCGGCGTGCTGATTTCGCCGGGGAAAATCACCGACTTCTCGCCGATGTATTGTCAGGCGGGCAGCGACAGCACGGTGAGCCAGTACGACAAGGATGACGTCGAAGCCGTGGGGCTGGTGAAGTTCGACTTCCTCGGCCTGCGCACGTTGACTATCCTGGACATGGCGGTGGCATGGACTAACCAGCAGCGGGTCGCCAAGGGCGAGTCGCCGATCGATCTGGCGACATTGCCGCTGGACGATCCCGATACCTACAAGCTATTGCGCGTTTCCAACACCACGGCGGTATTCCAGTTGGAATCCTCCGGCATGAAGGACATGCTGAAACAGGCCGAGCCTGACCGGTTCGAGGACATCATTGCGCTGGTGGCACTATACCGCCCGGGGCCGATGGACCTGATCCCGGATTTCTGCAAGCGCAAAAAAGGGATGCCTTTTGAATACCCGCATCCCGCCGTGGAGCCGGTGCTGAAGGAAACCTACGGCATCATGGTGTACCAGGAACAGGTGATGCAGATGGCGCAGCTGGTGGGCGGCTACAGCCTGGGCGGCGCCGACCTGTTGCGCCGCGCCATGGGCAAGAAAAAGAAAGAGGAAATGGACGCCCAGCGCGCCATTTTCGTGGATGGCGCGCAAAAGAACGGCACTTCGGAACACCAGGCCGGACAGTTGTTCGACCTGATGGAAAAGTTTGCCGGCTACGGTTTCAACAAATCGCACGCTGCGGCCTACGCGCTGGTGGCCTACCACACCGCCTGGCTCAAGGCGCATTACCCGGCGGCGTTCATGGCGGCCACCATGTCGGCGGACATGAACAACACCGACAGCGTGCATGTGTTTTTCAAGGATTGCCTGGCCAATGGCGTGAAAGTGCTGCCGCCGGACATCAACCGCAGCGAATACCGCTTTACCCCGGTGGATGAAAAACACATTTTGTACGGCCTCGGCGCGGTCAAGGGCACCGGCGACGCGGCGATCAGCGTGATCCTGGCGGCACGCGAACAGGGCGGGCCGTTCAGGGATTTGTTCGACTTCTGCCGCCGGCTGGATTTGCGCAAGGTGAACCGCCGCGTGATCGAATCCCTGGTGCGTGCCGGCGCATTCGACGGCATAGACCCCAATCGGGCATCCCTGCTGGCGGCAGTGGGCGTGGCGATGGATGTGGCGGGGCAGGGCGCGGGTTCGGCACAGGACAGCCTGTTCGGCGAGTCGCACGATATTCCGCAGCAAGCGCTGCCCAAGGTACAGCCATGGACGGAACGCCAGCAGCTGGTGGAAGAGAAATCCGCGATGGGCTTTTATTTCAGCGGCCATCCGTTCAGCGCCTGGCGCAAGGATGTCAGCGCTTTTGTGCGCGGCGACCTGGCGTCGCTGGCGCCCAAGGAACAGCCGCAGATGCTGGCGGGCGTGGTGATGTCCACCCGTACCAAAATGACGGCGCGCGGCAAGATGGCGTTTGTGGCGCTGGACGACGGCAGCGCGCAGTTGGAAGTGGCGGTAGGCAACGAGTTGTTCATGAGCAGCCAGCCGTTGCTGAAAGAAGACCAGTTGCTGATTGTGGAAGGCAAGGTGAGCAAGGATGACTACACCGGCGGCCTGCGCGTGAATGCCCGCCGACTGCTCAACCTCGCCATGGCGCGCACCGCCAGTGCGCAGATGCTCAAGATTTCCTGCAACGGCCAGGCCGATGCACTCAAGCTGGGAGAGTTGCTGAAGCCGTATAAAAACCGGGATGCCTGCCGCGTGTTGGTGGATTATCGCAATGGCCAGGCCAGTTGCGAAATGGCGCTGGGCGACGATTGGCGCGTTGAACTGCACGACGAGTTGCTGGAAGGCTTGCGTGGCTGGCTTGGCGATGATGGCCTGAAAATCCTGTATCATTAACCCCGAACTGTGCAATTTTGGAAGCAGAAATAGATGAAAACAAGTTATCTGGATTTTGAGCAACCCATCGCCGAACTGGACGCAAAAATCGACGAACTGCGCTATGTCCAGGACGATTCCGCACTGGACATCTCGGATGAAATCGAGCGCCTGAACAAGAAGAGCCAATCGCTGACCAAGGATATTTACGCCAAACTGGGCGCGTGGCAGATATCGCAAGTGGCGCGGCATCCGCAGCGCCCTTACACGCTGGATTACCTGCAGGGCATGTTCACCGATGTGGAAGAGTTGCACGGTGACCGTGCGTTTTCTGACGACCCGGCCATTGTTGGCGCGCTGGCACGGTTCAACGGCGAACCGGTGATGGTGATCGGTCACCAGAAAGGCCGCGACACCAAGGAAAAAATCTACCGCAACTTTGGCATGCCGCGCCCGGAAGGCTATCGCAAGGCGCTGCGCCTGTACCGCATGGCGGAAAAGTTCGGCCTGCCGATTATCACGTTAATTGACACCCCGGGCGCTTATCCCGGCATCGGTGCGGAAGAGCGCGGGCAATCCGAAGCCATTGCGCGCAACCTGTATGTGATGGCCGAGTTGCGTACCCCCATCATTGCCGTGATTATCGGCGAAGGCGGCTCCGGCGGCGCGCTGGCGCTGGGTGTGGCCGACCAGATGCTGATGCTGCAATATGGCATGTATTCGGTGATTTCACCCGAGGGCTGTGCGTCGATTCTGTGGAAGAGCGCGGACAAGGCGCCGGAAGCAGCCGAAACCTTGGCGATCACCGCCAACCGCCTGAAAACATTAGGCTTGATTGACAGGATCGTGGACGAACCCATGGGTGGCGCCCACCGCGACCCGGACCTCATGATGCAATCCCTGCGCAAGGCGCTCACCGAGGCATTACGTCAGTTTGACGGCAAGTCCATGGATGAGATTTTGAAGCTGCGCTACGAGCGCCTGATGAGTTATGGCAAATTCAAGGAAACCGCGGCGCGCTCCTGATCCGACAGATCTAACTCAACATCTCGCCGCATTCCTGCAGCGACACGTCGCGCCCGACAGCCATGTGACACTGGGGTTGAGTGGCGGGCTGGATTCCTGCGTGTTGCTTGATCTTCTGGCTGGACTGCGCCCCCAAGCGGGGTTTCGGCTTTCTGCCATCCATGTAAACCACCACATCAGCCCCAATGCCCAGACTTGGGCAGAGTTCTGTGGCCAGCAATGCGCTGCGTACGATGTGCCACTGAATATCATCAATGTGGATGTGCTGCGCAATAGCGGGCGAGGATTGGAAGCCGCTGCCCGCGAAGCACGTTACAAGGTGCTGCTGGAACATGCGGCGGATGTTCTGCTGCTGGCGCATCATCAGGATGACCAAGCGGAAACGTTGTTGCTGCAGTTATTGCGCGGGGCTGGGGTCGATGGATTGGCCGCCATGCCTCTCCATGGCATGCGCGCATCAGTATCGGTGCTGCGGCCTCTTCTCGGTTTTTCCAGAAGTGTTCTGGAAGCTTATGCAAGCGCGAAAACCCTACGCTGGGTTGAAGACGAAAGTAATCAGGACTCTAGCTACGACCGCAATTTTTTGCGGAATGAGGTCTTTCCTGTCATTGAGCCGAGATTTTCCGCTTATCGAACAACGCTTGCCAGAGCTGCCGAAAATCTGGCGGACGCAGCTGACTTGTTAACTCAGGTGGCAGAAACTGACGCGGCGGAGGCGGTCTGTGACAGTAAACTTGATCTGCGCTGGATTAAGGTTCATACCCAGCAGCGCAGTATGAACTTGCTGCGCTACTGGGTTCAGGCTCAAACCGGGCTGCGTCCAAGCCGGGCTTGGTTGCTAAATAGCTTGGATCAACTGCTGAATGCCAAAACCAATGCTCAAGTTCAGTGCAAGGTGGGGGCTTTTGTTTTGAGGCGTTATCGGCACTGGGTATATGTAGATCGACAACAGGAGATTCGACCGTACCTGCTAGAGTGGCAGGGAGGGGATCCGCTCGAGTTGCCGGATGGCACGCGATTGACGCTGAAAGCAGTGCAAGGCGGGGGGATTGCAGAAGATGTGGTCAGGCAAGGTTTGACTGTGACGAATCGGGCCGGGGCAGGCGGTAGATGGAAAATGGAGCTACGCCCTGATGAGAAACGCCCTACGCGCAGTCTGAAAAACTTATGGCAGGAGATGGGTACACCTCCATGGAATCGTGATTCTATGCCGCTAATTTGGAGTGGAATGACTTTAGTTGCTGCGCTTGGAATTGGTGTTGCTATAGAAGCTCAAGCCAAGGGCCAGCAGATAGGCTACAGCGTCGAGAGGGAGCGGTAGTGGCTCGGTTTGTTGAGAGCGGTTTGATGGCATTGGATTAAGAAATGAAAATTCTTGTAACAGGTACTGCTGGCTTTATTGGTAACCAATTGGCTATTCGCCTGCTGGAGCGCGGTGACGAAGTTATTGGCGTGGACAACGTTAACGATTACTACGATGTGCGCTTGAAAGAGGCGCGGTTGGAACGTATCAAGCACCACCCGGGATTTACCGAAATTCGCGCCGGGATACATGATCGTGATGCGATGGAAGCTGTGTTTGCCAAATACAAACCTCAACGGGTGGTTAATCTCGCTGCTCAGGCCGGAGTGCGGTATTCACTGAAAAATCCTTATGCTTACGTTGATTCCAATCTGCTGGGCTTCGTTAATATTTTGGAAGGCTGTCGCCACCATGATGTGGAGCACCTAGTCTACGCTTCCTCCAGCTCGGTTTATGGCGCAAACACAAAAATGCCATTCTCGGTGCATGATAACGTCGATCATCCAGTCAGTCTTTATGCAGCAAGCAAGAAAGCCAATGAACTAATGGCACATACCTATAGCCATCTCTATGCGTTGCCTACGACCGGGCTGAGGTTTTTTACGGTTTATGGCCCTTGGGGCAGGCCAGACATGGCCTATTTCTCCTTTACCAAGGCCATATTTGAAGGCAGGTCGATAGACGTGTTTAACAACGGCGACATGAAGCGTGATTTCACTTATATCGATGACATTGTCGAGGGTGTAATTCGCGTGCTGGATAAAGTTCCGACTGGTAATCCAGTTTGGTCGGGGGATCACCCTGATCCAGGGACAAGCCGGGCGCCATATAAAATCTACAATATAGGAAACAATAATCCGGTACGACTGATGGATTTCATAGGAGAAATAGAAAAGCATATTGGTATAGCCGCCGAAAAAACTTTTTTGCCTATGCAAGCTGGAGATGTGCCTGCAACCTATGCCGATGTTGATGATTTGATTATGGATATCGGATTTAAGCCTTCCACCACCATAGAAATTGGAATTGCCCGGTTTGTGGATTGGTATCGGCATTTTTATGCATGACTCTGCATGTTGTGCGGAGTGGCTCTTGACCATAATGCCTTTGCTTTTGTCATGACTGAATCGGCACTGCAAGAAGGTTTTCTGATAGACTTCGTTCATCTGTTGAACGAATGGTTTCTGTTCCAAAATGTTAACGGACGAATACCGCTACAAAATTCTGAAACTAGTTTCTGCGAATCCCGAAATCAGTCAGCGTGAGCTAGCTAATCAACTTGGGATCAGCTTAGGTAAAGCCAATTTCTGCCTGAAATCTTTAATTGAGAGAGGGTTGGTTAAGGCCTCGAATTTTCGCAACAGCAAAAACAAGCTGGCTTACATGTATTTGCTGACTCCTCATGGGGCTGAGGAGAAGGCGGCCATCACGGTTCGTTTTCTAAAGTCAAAAATGCAGGAATACGAGATATTGCAACGCGAAATCGAAGAGTTGCGCCTTGATGTATCAAGCATCGACGCAATGGCTGCAGAGCAGCCTGCTACGCAATAATTTCATGAGGATGCCGGATCGGGAAGGTCCGGTCCACGATCCTTTGGGACTTAATTAAGTGCAGACTACCCAACCTATTACCCAACTCCTGGGTCGCCTTTGGCAACATATTGATTCGCGGCGCCGGAGACAGTTTGGCTTTTTGCTGCTGTTGATGATTCTTGCTTCGTTTGCAGAAATCCTCAGCATTGGAGCTGTGCTTCCTTTTTTGGGGGTGTTAACTGCGCCGGATCGCGTTTTTGAGCATCCTGCTGCGCAACATTTGATTCAAATCCTGGGTATTAACACGCCCGAGCAACTTCTTGCGCCGCTGACTATTACATTTGGCTTGGCGGCAGTTGTGGCTGGCGTGATGCGTTTGTTGCTGCTTTGGGCCAGCACACGCCTTTCCTTTGCGACAGGGGCGGATCTGAGTATCAGTATCTACCGTCGAACTCTTTACCAGCCTTACGATGCCCATGTTGCGCGCAACAGTAGCGAGGTGATAAACGGTATTTCATCCAAGGCTAACGGTGTCATTTATAGTACTATCGTGCCGGCTTTGACACTCATCAGTGCCAGTGTCATGTTGATCGCCATTCTTGTCGCAATGCTGTCTGTTGATCCTGTCGTTGCGGTATCAGCCTTTTGTGGCTTCGGATTGATCTATGGCTCCATTATCTGGATAACCAGAGCCAGAAAAATCAAAAATAGCCAGTACATTGCTCGAGAGTCCACCCAGGTCATCAAGTGCTTGCAGGAAGGGTTGGGTGGCATTCGCGATGTTTTGATTGATGGTAGCCAAGAGACTTACTGCCAGATTTATCGCAAGGCGGATTTGCTTTTGCGTCGAGCCCAGGGCTATAACCAATACATCGGTCAGAGTCCCCGCTATGGTATGGAAGCATTAGGCATGCTGCTGATCGCTGCACTGGCTTATGCGCTTGCGCTGCAACCAGAGGGCATCGCCAGGGCGATCCCTGTTCTTGGCGCTTTGGCACTCGGAGCGCAGCGCCTGTTGCCAGTTATGCAGCAGGCTTATGCTGGGTGGTCTTCTATTCAAGGTAACCAGGCATCGCTTCAGGATACGCTGGATCTGCTTGATCAGCCCTTGCCCGATGATGCTGATCATTCAGCCGTTATGCTGCTGCCTTTCCAGAAGCACATTAGTCTGAAGCAGCTTTCGTTTCGTTACAGTCAGCAATCCCCGTGGGTGCTAAAAAACATCAACCTAACTTTCGCCAAGGGCAGTCGCATCGGGTTCATTGGCACGACGGGCAGTGGAAAGAGCACATTGCTTGATATTGTCATGGGCTTGTTGTTGCCAACCGAAGGTGTGCTGGAGATCGATGGTCAGCCCATTGCTGCCGGCAATCGTCGTGCTTGGCAGGCTCATATTGCGCATGTGCCGCAAGCCATTTTTTTGGCGGATAGCACAATTGAAGAAAACATTGCTTTTGGTATACCCAAGGAAAAAATTGACCATGAGCGTGTGAGACAGGTCGCTCGGCAGGCCCAAATTGCCGATATTATCGAGACTTGGCCTGATCAGTATCGGACTTTCGTCGGTGAACGAGGTGTTCGGCTTTCTGGCGGACAACGCCAGCGAATTGGTATTGCTCGCGCTTTGTATAAAGAAGCAGATATCATCATTTTTGATGAGGCAACCAGTGCGTTGGATAACGATACTGAGCAGGCCGTCATGCAAGCGATCGAAGGGCTTAGTAAAGACCTCACCATTCTTATTATCGCCCACCGGCTAACTACCCTTAAAAACTGCACGCATATAGTAGAATTGGGCAGTGCTAGCATTCTGCGTAGCGGAACCTATCAACACCTTTTTTCTGAATCTTCAACAACCAACTGATTGATAAGACACATGCTTACAAATTCATCTATTCTAATCACTGGCGGTACGGGCTCCTTCGGTAACGCATTCGTACCCATGACTCTCGCCAAATACAATCCTCGGCGTTTGGTCATTTATTCCCGTGACGAGATGAAGCAGTGGGAAATGGCGCAGAAGTTTCAAGGGGACCCGCGGGTGAGTTTCATTATCGGGGATGTCCGGGACAAGGATCGTTTGGCGAGGGCATTGGATGGCATCGATTATGTTGTCCATGCCGCGGCAACCAAGATTGTGCCGACTGCGGAATACAACCCATTTGAATGTGTCAAGACCAATATTGACGGGGCAATGAACCTGATTGATGCCTGTATCGATCGCGGTATCAAACGTGTGGTTGCATTGTCGACTGATAAAGCGAGCAATCCAATCAATCTCTATGGGGCAACAAAGCTTGCTTCCGATAAGCTATTTGTCGCGGGTAATGCCTATGCTGGAACGCACAATACCCGCTTTGCCGTGGTTCGTTACGGTAATGTCATGGGTTCACGCGGGTCGGTCATCCCATTTTTCAGGTCATTGGCATCCACCGGGGTTTTACCTATTACAGATACTCGTATGACGCGCTTTATGATTACGCTTGAGCAAGGCGTGGAACTCGTCTGGCATGCACTTGATGACATGCTGGGTGGCGAAATCTATGTGAAGAAAATTCCGTCGATGACCATTCTTGATATTGCCAATGCTGTCGTACCGGGGGCTGAGCACAAGATTATTGGGGTTCGGCCAGGCGAAAAAATTCATGAGCAGATGATAGGTTTGGAAGATGCTCCTCATACTTACGCATATAAAGACCACTATAAGATATTACCGATGATTCACCAATGGTCTGCTGACCCTTTGCGCATCAAGGATGGTGTCAAGGTTGATGAGGATTTTATGTACACCTCAGATAACAATACCGAATGGATGAGCGTACAAGAATTGCAGAAATGGATTGAAGAAAACCGAGCAAAAATCGGGGCAATCTAATACGGTATGAAACAGGTTGTACTAATTACCGGGGGATCCGGGTTGCTTGCGCTTAACTGGGCTCTTGAAATGCGGGATGAGCATGCAATTATCCTTGGGTTTCATCATAGAAAGCTCCATCTCAGTGGCGTTCAATCGCAGTCGGTCAATCTGGATTCAGTGGATAATGTAACTCGCGCACTGGATGAGATAATGCCCCAGGTCGTTATACATACGGCGGGGCTTACTAACGTAGAACAATGTGAAGCTGATCCTGATTTGGCTCGGTTCACTAATGTGGAAATTGCGGCTAATGTAGCAAGAGCTTGCGCTAAGCGTGGAGTGAGGCTGATTCACGTTTCCACTGATCACTTGTTTAGGGGGGATTTACCATTGGTTGATGAATTGCAACCTGTATCCCCCATCAATACCTATGGCCTAACAAAAGCTGAGGCTGAACAGCAGGTTTTGGCGGTCCATCCTGAGGCGTTGGTTCTACGCACTAACTTTTACGGATGGGGGCCCAGTTATCGAAAGTCGTTCAGCGATGTCATCATCCAATCACTTCGCAGCGGCATCGAGTTAACCCTGTTTGATGATGTGTATTACACGCCAATTCTCATCGAACCATTGGTATTGGCCAGCCATGATCTTGTTCACCTCAATGCATCCGGCATATTCAATCTGGTGGCGGATGAGCGAGTTTCAAAATATGAATTTGGCCTGAAACTTGCTGAAAAATTCGGACTGGAAATGAGTCTGATTAAGCGCGGATCACTTGTCGGTCATGCTGGATTGGTTCGTCGACCACAAGATATGAGCCTTTCCAATCAGAAAGTGTGTGGCTTTCTTGGAAGAAAACTTGGGTCTGTGGCCCAACATATAGAAATACTTTACCAGCAAGAGCAGAACGGATTTGCTCAGGAGATACAGCAACAATGATACCTTACGGACGCCACTACATTGATGAGGCAGATATTCAGGCCGTGACAGATGTGCTCAGGCACGGTGCAATTACACAAGGGCCCAAGATTGAGGAGTTTGAACGTGCGGTAGCCAGTTATGTCGGGGCAAAGTATGCTGTTGCAGTTTCAAGCGGTACAGCAGCTCTGCATATTGCATGCTTGGCCGCGGGGGTTGGGGTTGGCGACAATGTTGTCACGACACCTAATACCTTTGTTGCAAGCGCAAATTGTGCCCTTTATGTGGGCGCGCATGCGCAGTTTGCCGATATTGATCCGCATACTTTAAATATTGATCCTGTGGCGTTGGATGCCAAGTGTCGTGAGCTTGGCAAGGTCAAAGCAATTATCCCGGTGCATTTTGGCGGTGTTCCTTGCGACATGCCGGCGATAAAAAACATTGCAGATCGCTTTGGTGCCGTGGTGATTGAGGATGCATCCCATGCTTTGGGGGCGTCATATCTTCAAGGTGGCAGGGTGGGGAATTGTGCCCATTCCCTGATGACGGTTTTTTCTTTTCATCCGGTCAAGATTATAGCGGCTGGTGAAGGTGGGATGATCACTACAAATGACCCCGGGCTGTACCGTAAATTGCTTAAGCTAAGAAGCCACGGGATCAACAAACTGGACGATGAGTTTCTGGATGCTGGACTTGCATTTGATGGTGGAATAGCAAATCCCTGGTATTACGAAATGCAGGAGATCGGCTATAACTATCGTATGACCGATATACAAGCTGCCTTAGGCATTTCTCAACTTGCAAAACTGGATCAGTTTTTGGCTAAAAGGCGTGAAATTGCAGGGAAGTATGACAATGTTTTTGAAGATCTACCATTTCTGTCCACCACGCAAAAAGCCGGGCGCGCTAACAGCGCGCACCACCTCTATGTGCTGAGAATCGCTTTTGATCAACTCGGCAAGTCTCGACGGATGGTGATGAAGCAATTGGCATCTGAAGGGGTTGGCAGTCAAGTGCATTACATCCCCGTACATTTGCATCCTTACTACCGCAAGTTGGGGCACCGACCTGGTGAGTGCCCCGTGAGCGAAAGCTACTATCGTGAAGCACTCAGTATTCCCCAGTTCTACAGCCTGAGCGCTGAGCAGCAGGATCTGGTGATTGAGAAAATACGCGAGATTTGTGCATGAATATTGGTCTTGGGACTGTCCAGTTTGGTTTGGATTATGGGGTATCCAATACGCGAGGAAGAACGTCATCTGGAGAAGTCGAGCGGATACTGCAGTTTGCGCAAAGCGAGAATATCACAGTGCTGGATACTGCTGCACAGTACGGGGCCAGCGAAGAAGTGTTAGGAAGCTGTATTGGCAAGTTCCAGCAATTTGATATTGTCACCAAGACGCCAGCCTTTAAGAAACCCAAAATGAGCCTGGAAGATGCCAAGCACTTGCAAAATGTTTTTGCAGACTCGTTACGCAAGTTAGGGCAGGAAAAAGTTTATGGCTTACTCGTGCATCATGCGGATGACTTGCTGGTAGAAGGTGGGCAGTATCTCATGGATGCCATGCTTGAACTGAAGGCTCTGGGATTGGTTTCAAAAATAGGTGCTTCTGTTTATGACGGGAAGCAGATAGATCAGATACTAGAGCAATTTGAGATTGACTTAATCCAGGTTCCTATCAATGTATTCGACCAAAGGTTAATTGCAAATGGCAAGCTGGCGCAACTAAAAGCCAAGGGAATAGAGATTCATGCGAGGTCGGTCTTTCTGCAAGGTTTGTTATTAATGCCACTTGAGCGTGTGGACACGTATTTTGAACCTTTAAAACAGAATATCCATCACTACCAGCAATATCTGGCGGCTCATCATTTAAGTTTATTGCAGGGAGCATTGGCTTTTGTTTCTTCATGCGAGGAAATCGACCAGGTTATTCTTGGCGTGTGCTCATTGGAAGAACTGCGTGAAATTTTAGGCGCATTGCGAAGCTTGCCGCAGGATGCGCTGGATTTTTCTGGTTTCTTTTGTCAAAACGAGCAAATGATCAACCCAGCGTTATGGAAATTGACATGAACCACGATTTTATAAGGAGTAATCCGTGAGTAACCGGCTGAATATTATTGCAGAAATAGCTCAAGGGTATGAAGG
Organism: uncultured Methylophilaceae bacterium; assembly: GCA_964511385.1. GTDB lineage: Bacteria > Pseudomonadota > Gammaproteobacteria > Burkholderiales > Methylophilaceae > CAILHX01. Next base: position 185,741 of record CAZEFE010000002.1, read on the forward strand.
CAAGCCAGAACTGGCTGCTCTTCTTGTGCGCGCGGCGGCTGCGGCTGGTGCTGATGGGGTCAAAATGCAGCTTGTTTATGCAGATGAACTCGCAACCAGCGACTACAAGCATTATGACTTGTTCAAGTCACTCGAAATGACTGATGACGAATGGATAGGTCTGGGTGGCTTGGCAAAGCAGCACAAAATTCAGTTGTATCTGGATGTATTCGGCAAAAGAAGTCTGGCGCTAGCCGAAAAGGTTGGCGTTGGTGGAATCAAGATTCACAGCACCGACATGTCAAATATCGGCCTTCTGGAGGATGTTGCGGCCTCGGGCATTGGTCTGGTATTGCTCTCGATAGGTGGCTGCTTCAAGCATGAAATTGATGAGGCTTTGCGAATTCTGAAGGCAAAACAAATTGTTCTTCTCCATGGATTTCAAGGCTACCCCACACCGCTGGAGGCTAACCAGGTTGCAAGGTTGCATGAGCTGGTAAGACTATATGGTGATGCGCAGAATATTGTGTTTGGCTTTGCAGATCATGTCCCGGCTGATGATGGCCTGAAATTAATATTGTCGCTATTGGGTGTTGGCGCCGGGATTGGTTTGATTGAGAAGCATCTGACTTTGTCGCAGATAATGAAATTTGAAGATTATGAGGCGGCACTGAATCCTGATGAGTTTGCAAGCTTCGTTCAGCTCATGAGGCAATGTCATTCGGCGGTTGGTAGGGTTGACCCATCAAGACCGGATTTTGGAATGCACGATTCAGAAAAGGCCTATCGTGTAATGACACATAAGCATGTAGTCGCGACAAAGAACCTAAAGGCTGGTACGAAATTAACTCCTGAGATGTTGGCTTTGAAAAGAACATCTTCTGATCGCTCTATTTATGACTTGCGAGAAGTGTATGGGAAAGTTCTGAGCAAAGATGTTGGTTTGGATATGGCAATTGTAAAAGAAATGCTGAAAGAGGCTGATGCATGAGAACAGATAAAAGGAGATTGGTTGCGGCATTGGCGTGTCGAAACAATGGATCCAGACTATATGGCAAGCCATTACAGAATCTGATTGATGATGTGACGATACTTGACCAGATCATTCATGCTATTAAATCGTTTCCTGCGATTGATGAAATTGTGCTGGGCATTTCCGAAGGTTCGGCAAACGCCCCTTTTGTGGATGTGGCCCATGCGCACAACATTTCCTATATCTATGGCGACCCCAAGGATGTGCTGATGCGGCTGGTGCAGTGTGGCAGAATGGGTGGGGCAACAGATGTGTTTCGCGTGACGACTGAATGCCCCTGGTTTGCATATGACTTGTTTGAGCCAATATGGCGTAATCATGTCGAACACCAGAACGACATCACAGTATGCGATGAACTGCCAGAAGGCTTACATTTTGAAATTTATACATTAGAAGCACTTGAGCGATCACATGCGCGAGGCTCCGGGGTAGATCGTTCTGAAATGTGCTCAAACTATGCGAGAAAGCACCCTCAGGAGTTCAAGATAGAGGTGGTGTTGCCACCGGCAGAGCATAGGCGACTTGACCTGCGAGTGACTGTGGACTATCCGGAGGATTTGGTGCTTACTCGGGCAATAGCCAAGGCATGTAAGGAATCTATGCCCCTGGTTCCCACCGGGAATATCATTCAGTTTCTTGATTCGCGGCCGGACATAAAACAATTGGTGGCTCCTTATGTTGTGCCAGAGCCACTTTGGAACTTTTCATAGGATCATTGGTAGCAAATCATGAATAAAATTACGAACTTTGCAAAATCACGTGAAATTTCAAAGCAACTCAATGAGTTGATCCCTGGCGGTGGACATACTTACTCGAAAGGCGATGACCAGTTTCCTGTAAATGCACCTGCGGCTATTACCCATGGCAAAGGGGCTCACGTTTGGGATGTTGATGGGAATGAGTACATCGACTGCGGCATGGGGCTGACTTCAGTATGCATCGGTCATGGTTATGAGCCTGTAGCAGATGCGGTTTCGAAGGCGGCATATCTTGGGACAAACTTTATGCGTCCTGCTGCACTGGAGTTGGATGCAGCGAAGCTGTTTCTGGATACCGTGCAAACCGGGGATATGGTGAAGTTCGCCAAAAATGGCTCTACGGTAACAACGGCAGCCGTCAAGCTTGCCCGTGCTTTTACCAAGAAGAACCGAGTTGCCATTGCACGTGAGCATAACTTTTTCAGTTATGACGACTGGTTTATTGTCACTACGCCATGTGACCGCGGAATCCCCCCCAAAGTACGCGATATGACCGCACTATTCAGCTATAACAACTATGAGTCAGTCGAGGCGTTGCTAGCAGATAACAATCATGACATCGCCTGCTTGATTATGGAGCCTGCGAAGTTTGATCCACCCAAGGACGGCTTTCTTGAAAAAGTGGCGGCGCTGTGCAAAGAGCGTGGAGTTGTTTTCATACTGGATGAAATGATCACCGGATTCAAATGGGATATGCGCGGTGCTCAGCATTACTATGGCGTCAAACCCGATATGTCGACTTGGGGCAAGGGCATTGCCAATGGGTTTTCTGCCTGCGCTCTGACTGGTCGCGCAGATATCATGGAGCTCGGAGGTATCCGGCGGGAAGGGGATGACAAATTGTTTCTCATCTCTACCACACATGGTGCAGAAAGCACCGGTCTGGCTGCCATGATTGCAACAATCGAAGCTTTCGAAAAGCATGACATGATAAAGAGCAATTGGGCGCGGGGCGAATCTCTCAAGCAAAAGCTAATCCAGATTATTGCAAAACACGGGCTGGAAAAATTTCTGGAGCCGATGGGATATTCCTGTTTATTCGTATTGGCATGCAGAAACCCTGAAGGTATCGCTGACGATTTTTATCGTACCCTGATGATGCAGGAAATGATTGCCCGGGGGGTGCTCTTCCAGGGTGTGATCTATCCGACTTGGTCACACCAGCAACCGGAACTGGATCACATCGCACAAGCATTTGATGAGGCCTGCGGTGTTTATCGTCAGGCTATTGATGCCGGGAGCACAAACGAGCTCTTGATTGGGCGCCCAGCTAAGCCGGTATTCCGCAAGAAAATCTGAGTATTCACTTTGGATTGTATGAGGACGGTGACTTGAAAATCGCTCTGGTTTCACTAGACCAAAAGTGGGAAGACAAATTACATAATTTGTCTCGATGTGAGGTACTTGTGAATGAAGCGGCCAATCTTGGGGCAAAGCTTGTCATTTTTCCGGAAATGACGTTGACAGGTTTTTCCATGAATGCCGGAGCGATAGCTGAAGAATTTGAAGGCTCTGCTTCTCTTGATGCTTTTAAGTCATTATCTAAAAGACATGGAATCCATATTGTATTTGGTCTGGTTTTAAAACATGGAGATAAAGCAGCAAATACACTCGTCCATCTTTCACCAGAAGGTAGGCTGTTAGCAAAATATATAAAAATTCATCCATTTACGATTGCGGGAGAAGATAGGTTTTTCGCTAGAGGGGATGAGTTGGCTACAGTTGAAGTAGGTGAGTTCACCTTTGGCTATAGCATTTGCTATGACCTGCGCTTCCCGGAAATTTATAGTGCATTGGCTTCTCGGTGTCATGTGATTGTGAATATAGCTAATTGGCCTAAGCGGAGGGTGCATCACTGGAGAAGCCTGCTCAGGGCGCGAGCGATAGAAAATCAAGTGTTCATGATAGGGGTTAACCGCATTGGCATTGACGCTAATGGTTTGGAATATGAAAAATCTTCTGAGGTTTTCGATGCTAATGGTGAATCTATGGCACCAATCATGAACCGTTCCCTAGAATTAGATGTATTTGAAATTGATTACGGCTCACTTCAAGATTTCAAGAGTGCATTTAATACGTTCCGTGACCGCCGGGTGGATTTGTATCCAACCCTGGTGTAACTCAAACCTCAAGCACACTCCAAACTAATGAAACTCGTATTCAGAGTTGATGCCTCGAGTTACATGGGTTCCGGGCATGTTATTCGATGCGCGACACTGGCAATGGCGCTCCGCGCCAAAGGCGCAAGTGTGGTTTTTTTGAGTCGCTTGTTGCCTGGGCATTATTGCAATTGGTTGGAGGAAAGAGGCTTCGATGTAGTTAGGCTTCCTGCACCAGTTGATAACCCTGTTCAGACGGGAGGGTTGCGCCATGATTTGTTGCAAGGCGAGCAGAAAAAAACAGAGCTTGAACAGGCTTCCGCGGCGCTAAAGCAACTGGGGGAAATTGATTGGCTGATTGTTGATCATTACGCGCTGGATGCTGAGTGGGAAGGCGCAATGAGAATACATGCAAGAAAAATAATGGTAATTGATGATCTTGCAAACCGTAAGCACGATGCAGACTTATTATTGGATCAAAACCTTCAAACTTATTCCGGACGCTACGGCAATCTATTGCCGGCAACGTGCGTTCAGCTACTGGGCCCAAAGTTCGCCTTATTACGGTCAGAGTTTACTTATGAGCGGAACCGACTTTCCCCGCGCAATGGAAACATTCGAAGAATCCTGATATTTATTGGTGGTGGAGATGTCAGGAATGTCACGGGAAAGGTTCTTGAAGCTGTGTCTAGCCTTGAGATACAAGAGCTGGATGTGGTGCTGACTCAAGGAAATCCCTTCTATCAGGAACTGTGTGCTTTATCTGCGCAAATACCTAATTGCACAATACATGTGCAGACGGCAGAGATGGCTACACTTATGGCAAATGCCGATTTGATGGTCGGTGGTAGTGGAAGTGCCTCATGGGAGCGGTGCTGCTTGGGATTGCCTTCGATACTGATTAGTATTGCGGAGAATCAGCGTGCGATAGGGCGAGCTCTTTCAGATCGTCATGCGGCTTTTTATCTTGGTGACGACCAGAATGTTCAGGCTGGGATGCTTCGTTCATTGATCGCCCGTTTATCGTCTCGCCCTGGCTTGTTGCGCGCTATCGGCAAGCGGGCATCAGATTTGGTAGATGGGCGTGGGGTGGATAGGGTCGCAGCAGCACTATTGCGAAATCACCGGGTGACTGTGATTTCGGATCAAGGGAGCTGGATAAATGAGCATTTGCCGGCAATGGTCGCATGTTGGCGTAAAGATGGGTATGTGGTTGACTGGGTGCATGATGCTGAAAGTATCCAGCAAGGAGACTGCGCATTTTTTCTGAGTTTTAGCAAAATTGTCCGATCGGAAATACTGTCACGTAGCGCACACAACTTGGTTGTACACGAGAGCGACTTACCCGCAGGTCGAGGATGGTCTCCACTTACCTGGCAAATTATAGAAGGAAAAAACCGTATTCCCGTGACATTGATAGAAGCTGAATCTGCCGTGGATAGTGGTGACATCTATGGTCAGGAATATATCCAAGCCGCTGGAGGCGAATTGATTGATGAATTGCGGAAATTGCAAGCGGATGCAACTGTTAGACTCTGCAGCAATTTCCTGAGGGACTATCCTGCTGTGATAACTAAAGGCAGAAAGCAGGTAGGGCCGCCTAGCTATTACCCGCGGCGAGTCCCTCAGGACAGTCAGATTGATCCCAATCGGAGCATTGCCGAGCAGTTCAATTTGCTGCGAGTTGTTGATAACAAACGGTATCCCGCATGGTTTGAATGGGCTGGTCGAAAGTATTTGTTGCGCATAGAGAATGCCGAAAATAATGAAAATGGATTGGATGCATGACTAAAAAGGAATTTTCTCAACCCGGGACAGGTTTAAAAAAACGGTTACTCTTCACCGGTGGTGGCGGAGCGGGGTCGGAAGCGCTTAATCGCTTGCTTAGTGATCGGTATGAAGTACACTTTGCTGATGCTGATATTGAGGCGAAACCTTGTTCGCTCATAGCTGCGCAGTGGCATCAAATTCCTTTCGCCGTTGATTCGTTATTTGTTGAACGGCTGGCCCAGCTTTGTCGGGATCTAGAAATTGATTTGCTGATTCCTAGTGTTGATGAAGAGTTGCTTGTCATTGCGCAAGCAAGAGAGCATTTTGCATGTGAAGTCCTACTGCCTTCGGCAGATTTTGTCAGAATGCATCTGGATAAGTTTACGTCCAACCTGTTTTTGCGCAATCACCATTTACCTGCTCCCCGGACTGAACGTTTGCCTGAGAGGAAAAGCATTTCTTTCCCATGCATTGCAAAGCCTCGTCATGGACGAGGCTCTCGGGGGGTCGCGGTTGTACACTCGGAGCAAGAATTACAAGCGCATGTGCTGCTTTCAAAATATCCTCCCGACGATTTCATTGTGCAGGAACTGCTAACAGGGCAAGAGTTTACGGTCATGATGGCTGCAGATAATCATGGTCGCCTCTGTGCAGTTGTGCCTGTACGAGTCGGAATCAAGCGAGGTATTACATTGCGAGCCTCAACAGTCTTGGATGAACAAGTGGTTGCGGCTTGTGCTGATATTCATGCTGCGAATCCTGTGGCAGGCTGTTATAACATTCAGTTGATGAAAACTATCGCAGGGGATGTTCAGCCATTTGAAATTAATCCACGGATTTCCACCACCAGTTGCTTGGCATTAGCAGCGGGCGTGAATTTTGTTGATATCTATTTTGGAAAAGGATGTGTGGAAGGATTGTTACCCTTCCGCAATGAGCTGCAATTACGTCGTTCATGGCATAACGAATTTATTGGATAACGAAAGAAATCGTATGAAATTTAATAAAGAAGATCAACGCTACTTGGCAGAGCGGAAACAATTGTCCCAACAGTCTGGCCCTCGCGAAATTTGGTCAGTCGTGGATCATTGGCCCTTGTATGTGGGGGTGAGAAACCTGGCACGCTATATTGCGATTTCTGACCTTTTGAGATCAACCATGCAGGTTCCCGGACATATTGCAGAATTTGGGTCATGGCGCGGAGCAAATTTGATGTTCATGACCAAGCTGCTGAAGATAAGCGACCCCCTCTCAAACAAGGTGGTGCACTGTTTTGATAGTTTCGAAGGGCTGTCTACCTTTACTGCCGAAGATGGCGCTGCAGAAACGATGCATGGCGCGTATAAAGGAACGCTTGAAGAATTAACAGATTACATGCGGCTATATGGGTTGGAAGACGACATTGTTATTCATAAGGGGTTGATTCAGGATACTTTACCTGCCGCATTGCAGGAAGACGCGGGTTTGTCTTTTTCCTTCGTTTATTGTGACACCGATCTTTTTGAACCAACAAAATTGATTCTTGAATCATTGCATGACCGTCTTTCAAAAGGCGGCCTGTTTGTTATTGATGAGTGGAATTTTGAACAATGGCCGGGCGAAACGGTTGCTGTTCGAGACTTCTTGAAGGAATACGACAGTTGTTACGAAGTGCTGCATGTTCCTCATACCTCTCAACCAAGTTTAGCGCTGAGAAAAATTGCTTATTAAGGATTGCAAATGAGCACGTCAATTAATTTTGAGATAGCACCTGGACGATTGGTCGGAGACGATCAGCCATGCTTTGTGATTGCGGAAATCGGATCAAATCATAACCATGATTTTGAGTTGGCAAAACAGACGATAGATGCCGCTGCTGAAGCAGGGGTAGATGCAGTCAAGTTTCAGACATTCAAGGCTAAAAGTCATTATTCAAAGCTTTCTCCAGGATTTTCATACTTGAATGATTGCAACACGTTCGACCTGATAAAAAGTTTGGAACTTGACCGCTCGTGGCATGCACCTCTGAAGGCATATGCAGAGAGCCGCAATTTAGTTTTCTTGTCGTCTCCTTGCGATACCGAGGCGATCGATGAACTTGATGAGCTAGGATTAACAGCATTCAAGGTTGCATCTTTTGACCTGAGCGATTTGGCACTGATTCGCCATATGGCAAAAACCAAGCGCCCGGTCATACTTTCGACAGGGATGGCCAATTGGACGGATATCCAGCTTGCCGTGGATGCGTGTCGGCAGGAAGGTAATGACAAAGTCGTCCTGTTGCAGTGCACTTCGCTTTATCCTGCTCCTGCTCATCTGAGTAATCTTCGAGCCATGCGGGTAATGCGGGACGCATTTGGTGTGCTTACTGGATATTCAGACCATACAGAAGGAGATCATGTATGTCTGGCGTCAGTTGCGTTAGGGGCATGTATTATCGAAAAGCATTTTACGCTGGATAGAACCTTGCCTGGGCCAGATCATCCATTTGCGATCGAGCCGGAACCGCTTAAGCAGATGATGCAGCGGTTGAGGGAAGTCGAGGCTGCTCTTGGAGATGGCGCGAAAGCAGGCCCCAGGGATGAAGAGCTTGAAATGTTCAACAAAGGCCGGCGTAGCCTACACGCCAAAACTAGTATTGCTAAAGGGCAAGTTATTACTGCGGACATGATAACGAGCAAACGTCCTGGGTTAGGTATTCCTCCGTATTTGGCAGATATTGTTGTCGGACGGACTGCGAAACGTGACATTGCAGAAGATCAATGGATTACATGGGAAATGATCTAGCTCCTATCCTGATTACTGGAGCCACCGGCTACTTGGGTGGTTCCGTACTGGTTAATTTATCAAAAAAGCGGCTGCCCTTTGTTGCAACTAGTTTTACCGGCCGTGTAGGCGAGCGTTGTGATCTGACTGATCTTCATGCAGTTGACGCCTTACTGAACAGTGTCAAGCCATCCTCAATCATTCACTGTGCTGCCGTGGTACCCAGAACAACTGCTGCCTATGATGACATGAGTTCAGCTGAAGCAAGTGTCGCAATGTCGGAAACATTAGCAAAATTAGCTGAATGTCCTATCGTTTTTGCCTCATCCATGACGGTGTATTCTGTGAACCTGCCTTGTCCTGTCCGGGAGGAGGATGCACAAGAGCCATTCACGGGATATGCCCGGGGGAAGTGGCTAGCCGAACAAGTCATTCTCAGCCGAGAGTTTACAGGCGATGTTGCACTACGTCTCCCTGGATTATTTGGGCGACCGCGTAAAAACGGGCTTTTATACAACGCCGCAAAGTCTTTTCTGATGCATGGGACGTTCGTTCCACACTTGATGCCTGGAATTTGGGCAGCAATGCATGTGCAAGATGCTGCTGAATATATGGTTCGGGCAGCTACGACTATTCCCCAATACGCTCCGCAACCTGTCAATGCAGGATATGAGGGTGACTTTAATGTGCTGACTGCCGTGAAGATGGTTGCGGAGTGCTGTGGTTGCCACTGGAACGCGCCTGAAGTAATAGAGCGGCCATTCTCGATGAATTTCGAGCGTCTCAAATTGCGTTATGGAATGTTGTCTGTGACTTTTCGGCAACGTATTGAAAAATTGGTGGAAAACGTCCAGCAAGATATACAGGCGGGATTAACCAAAGGTTTTAACAATGCTCAATGAACTTGCAGCCGCTCTGCGCATAGTCGGTGCAGAACTAATGGAGTGTCGTCGTGCGGGGATTACCGAGGGCACATGGGAAGGCAGCCAGTACAAAGCAAAAGCTGATTTGATCGCAGATGAGAAGTTAAGGGGTGAGTTACGAAAGATTGCCGATATTGAAATCGTTAGCGAAGAAGATATTGCATCGCATGTTGAGTCGAGGCCGAAAGAGTACTGGCTTATTGACCCGATCGATGGGACTGCCAGTTTTGCGCATGGGTACTCTGGATTTGTTTGCCAGGCAGCGCTGATTAAGCATGGCATTCCCCAGCTAGCCGGTGTGTTTGCTCCGGCGCTAGATAAAATCTATCTTGCTAAAAAAGGCGAAGGCGCTACGCTTAACGATGATCCGCTACATGTCCGGGTAGTGGATAAGCAACAACTTGTTCTGGTAGATAATTATCCACAGCCGAGAGGGGTTGCTGAACGGCTATTTCGAGAGTTGCCCTGCAAGGGATATTTAGAAAGCGGTAGTATTGGGCTCAAGATATGCCTTGTTGCTGAAGGATTGGCAGATGTTTTTGTAAAAGATGTAACACTCCGGGATTGGGATGTTGCCGCACCGCATCTTGTACTTCTGGAAGCTGGTGGCGTACTAACTCAGTTCGAGGGGCAGGATTTTGAATACAGTGGTAATTATGAGAAACAAGGCCTGATCGCGACATCTTCTATGGAGTTGCTAAAAACAGTACATGGTATTGTTGCTGACTCTAAATAACTAAAAAAGATACCAGGGGTTATTACAGATGCGAAAAGCTGAAACAGTGCTTGTTGTCGCTGCCCACCCAGATGATGAAATCCTTGGGTGTGGCGGAACTCTTGCTCGCCATGTTGATGAAGGTGATCAGGTATACGTGCTTATCCTTGCAGATGGTGAAACTTCACGGGAGCAAGCAGGGAGCGTTTCTGAAAGATGGGAAAATGCCAGTCGTGCCGCCAAAATTCTAGGAGTCAGGTTGCACAACATTTTGGGGTTTCCGGATAATCAACTGGACCAAGTTGCTTTGCTACAGGTTGCAAAATCAATTGAAGATGCGTTGGTAGAACTGAAGCCTGATGTCATTTATACCCATCACGGGGGGGACCTCAACATCGATCACCAAATTGCATGTAGAGCGGTAATGACTGCATGCCGGCCATTGCCGGGCTCAGAAATACGCGCAATTTATACTTTTGAGACGGTTTCTAGTACTGAATGGATGGTACCGCAGCAAGACCATGATTTTGTTCCTACGCATATTGTTGATGTCAGTCGCACTCTGACAAAGAAAATGGCTGCTTTAAAGTGTTATGAGGCGGAAATGCGGGATTTTCCCCATGCACGTTCGTATGAAGCAGTTGAGTATTTGGCCCGATTAAGAGGGGCGCAGAATGGCTTGGAGGCAGCCGAGGCATTTGGTGTGATGCGACAAATCTGGCGGTAAATCCAGACTTAGAATATTTACCCATACAATAAGGATCGTTCTTGAAGCGGGCAGAGATTATTACTACACGATTTATACTTCGGCCGTTAACGATAAAAGATGCTACCCCTCGGTACAGTTCTTGGCTTGATGAGTCTGTTAACCAGGAGTTTATTAAGGCCTCCAGTTCGGCTCATGGGATTGAAGAGTTACGTGGCTATATCAAAGAGCGATTGCAGCGAAAAGATGTGCTTTTTCTGGGAATCTTTACCCGCAATGGGGCAGAGCATATCGGCAATATTAAATTTGAGCCTGTTGATACGGAAAAAAAATATGCAATCATGGGAATCATGATTGGTGATCCTCTTTGGCGAGGTAAAGGTGTAGCTGCTGAAGTCATAGCACAAAGCTCTCGCTGGCTTAACCAAAACGCAGGAATAGAACAAATCGTTCTCGGTGTGGATTCCGAAAATCATGCAGCAATTCAAGCATATAAAAAAGCTGGATTTCGTGAAGAGCAATCTGACAAAGTCAATGTCGATGGTATTTCTGTGATAAGCATGGTGCTTCATATGGTGTAAGGGGCGATTTTCAGCACAGCCCCTACCCCGTTTTCTATAAACCTCTTTGATAATTATGCTTCCTAAATTTCGTGCCTCACACGCGTATATTGCCTTTGATCATCTTGTTAGGTTTTGCGAAACATGGGTTCAATCCTGTGTGATTGATTCACTTGGATATACTACAAGAGCACTTTCAAGCCGTTTGGTTCAGCGCATTGTCGAGATTGGGTTAACTGGGTATGTCAAAGGTTATGTTTCTGCTGCAAACTTGGCAGGGATTGCCCCGGATGCAGTTGCGGTCAACTCTTTTGCAGGTTTGCGTGTCAGTAAGACCTCTGGAGCAGTTCAGCCAGGCCTGAAATTATTTCTGCAGGCTTTGGTCGAGTTTTTTGTGCATTGGCTCCATGTCTCCGGCGTGGTCATGCAAGCCTACGTATTGGGTAAAAAAGCGAAAATAGGTAGGGCGACATTGCTGTTTGGGGTAGGGAATGAGAGCCTGTTTGTCAATGGCAGCGATGCATGCTTTGTTAAATTCTGTCGTAATGGGCCGATTACACCATTAACTGATGCTACGCGCTTGATTGTCCAAGCACCGTCGACTTCTGTGTCAACGACTCCCCAGCGTGTGGCGTATTCGCCCTTTCCATTATTTGAGTTGCTGAAAGAAAACCCACCAGATTCATCTGGATTGCTGCAGTTTTTTTTGCGGCACATGCAATCAATGGCAGCTTATTTCCGAGATATTTTGCGCTGTTCTCCGACCTGCCTGCTTGGCCGTGACTACGCATATCATGCGCTGGCCGAACATCTTAATAACCGCCATTTGATTGAATGCGTTGTTATTACAAACGCTAACTACTCGGCGCAGCCTTTATGGATGATTGATCTTCCAAATCGGCATTTCAAAACGCATATGATCTGGTATTCACAAAATACCATTCCCATTGTTTATGCTGTTGATGGACTGAAGGCTGATTTGCCTAATTACAGACATATGCGAGTGGATGAATCGTGGGTGTGGACAAATGCGTATGCGGATTATTTAAAATCACTCTCCGTCCAAGGTCTGATTCATATTGTTGGGCCGGTTCTCTGGCAGTTACCGGTGTTGTCCGAAGCTGAGAAAAAGTCTAATGATGAGGTTGTTCTTGTGGTTTTTGATGTTACGCCAGTAACTGATAACTTTGCTGACAAAGTGGGATTTTTAGGTAATTACTACAGCGCGGCAAATATGCAAGCATTTCTTAATGACGTTGAGTATGTGCGGGGTACACTGGAACATGTTTCGCAACAGCGGGTGAAAGTGAAACTCAAGCACAAGCGAGCGTACGCCACTAGTCATGATTCTGCGTACATAGATCTTGTCGCGCGGCTACATACGGCAGGAAACGTCGAATTGGTTCCATATAATGAGAATATATACTCATTGATTGCGAGTGCGGATATGGCCATTGTCGTGCCTTATTCATCTCCCGCATATGTTGCCGATGCGCTTGGCGTCCCGTCAGTATTTTTTGACCCAACCGGTGAAATATTGCCAATTTTTGACAGTTCAGAGCACATTTATTTTGCCGCAGGTAAAGATGCCCTTGTTCAAGTAATTTGTGAGCATATAAGGCTCACAAAGGCGATCAGTCCATGAACGCTACTGAAAGTCGAGTCCAAGTTGCTTCTTTGAATATTGACATTTTTCGAGCCTTTCTTGCGCAATGGGTAATATTGGGACACTTTGGTGCGGAGTTTGTGCCGATACCGGTTGTCCCTGGACGGCTTGCGGTCTGGTGTTTTTTTATTCTGTCGGGCTACCTAAATATGATTTCTTTCCAGCGTCGACTGGAGAATGGAAATTGGGCACAGGCTGTGCGTGCCTATTACATCAGTCGCTTCTGGCGGATATATCCACTACTGATTGTGAGTTATGTGACGGTATCGCTGACGATAGGCTCGTTCAGAAACGATGATTTATGGGTGCTATTTCCCATGATTTATTCGTCGGCAGGCTTACAGATATCCAATGGGGTACTGTGGACAATCATTATCGAATTACAGTTTTATTTGTTAACCCCTTTTTTATTTTATATCGCTAAATCGATGAAGAACTGGCATTGGATATTGCTTGGAGCAGTCTCTTTATCGATGGTGATCCAGATTCCAAAGTTACATGTTGAGTGGTTTAACGATGGCAGCTTTATTGACGATAGAACAATGTTTGGTAATTTAGGTTTTTATTTGTTTGGGATGGCAATTGCTTCTGGAGAGAAGGGGGTGAGAAATATCTCCCCCCGCATGCAACGCTGGTTGTGGATTATTTTAGCAGTACTGTGCATAAGCTTCTTGTATCGGTATAACTTTCGCAGTACTGGAGTTCAATTTTCGCGAGGCCCTTATATTGCAGTGATTGCATCTTTCCTGGTTTTGACTTGCTTAGCCCCCCTGACTGTCAAGGGAAACACTGTGTTTCGATTCTTAGGTTATTACACCTATGAAATTTATGTATTGCATGGATTATGTTTGTTTCTGTATCGTCAGATCGGATTGTCTGGCTCCTTTAATGCAGCATTGATGTGGTGGGCATTGCCGTTGCTGCTTGTATGTTTATACGATGTGGTTTATAAGAAAAAATATCGAATGCCTAGTGTTGTAAAGATAGCTCAAGGTGGACGCAATTGATTAAATGGTTGCTAAAGCTACTGTTATCACTGGCTTTGATAGTAGCGTTACTTTGGAAGACAAACATCGCGCTACTTGCCCAGCATCTTGTCAACGTATCGCCATTGATGTTGATGTCTTCAATAGCGCTTATTTCGTTTGCCATTGCCATCAGAGCGTACCGTTGGTCTGAAATGATGTTGGCGTACAACGTCAAGTTGAGCTTTCGAAAATCGGTTGAATTAATACAGGTAGGTAATTTTTTCGGGCAATTCCTGCCTATGACGGTAGGTGGGGATATGGTTCGTACCTGGCAAGCGCACCGCGATGGACTCCCGCTAAAGGCGTCCATTCATACTGTTTTGCTGGATCGGTGGTTTGGATTTGTGTCATTGCTAGTTATCTTGTTGTTAGGGGTTCCTGTGCTGCGACAGTTTTCTATAGAGCCTATGGTTTTGCACATGCTGATTTTGTTTTCGTCTCTGGTGCTAGCCGGACTGCTTATCGTCCTGGTGTTGGATCGGTTGGTATGTCGTTGGTGCCACATTAAAATTTTTGCGGAAATTTCCGCATTTTCTGAAAGTGCACGGCAATTTGTTACAAATGGTTCATTGAGTTTACCGGTTTTTATCGCAAGCATTGCAACGCATCTGCTTTCTATTGCTGCAATCAAGATGTTGGGCGAAGGGGTTGGAGCAAGCGTGAGTTTTTACCAAATGTTGGCACTGATACCCCCCGTCATGTTAATGACGATGCTGCCATTTTCCTTGGCTGGATGGGGTGTCAGGGAGGGCTCTATGATTTTTGCACTGGCATACGCAGGAATACCTCAAGAACAGGCATTTGCTATTTCTATACTGCTAGGCATGGTGTCCTTATTTGTTTCTCTTCCGGGAGGACTTGTCATGTTGTATGCTCCAGCCAAGTTAGAAAAATTCAAAAGCAATAAATAATTATGACAGCTAAAGACTATATTCCATTTGGGCGTCCGAGTTTTTCCGAAGCTGAAATTACAGCAGTTTCTCGTGTGCTTGCGAGCGGTTGGGTTGGTATGGGCCCGGAAACCATAGCTTTTGAGCGTGAACTTGCAGAGTACCTTGATGTGCCGCACGTCGTGACCGTAAACTCGTGCACTTCGGCCTTGTTCCTCTCTCTGCTGGCGAGCGGCGTATCTGAGGGCGATGAGGTCATTTGTCCAAGCCTTACTTGGTGCAGCACGGCAAATGCTGCATTGTATCTTCGCGCTACGCCGGTGTTTTGTGATATTGATCCCCAGACTTTATGCGCCGATGTTGATAATCTATTGGCCAAGGTAACGGCAAACACCAAGGCGGTTGTCATCGTGCACTATGGCGGATATGCAGTTGATGTTGCTGCTTTACGGAAGCGATTGCCGGAAAGTGTCGCCATTATTGAAGATGCTGCTCATGCTTTTGGTAGTTCCTATCCGGATGGAAAACTGGTTGGCGCGTCCGGCAATCTCACCTGTTTCAGCTTTTATGCGAATAAAAACCTTTCTACTGGTGAAGGTGGCGCCATTGCACTTTCAGATACTGCAATAGCCGAAACCCTGCAGTCGTTACGTCAGCATGCGTTGCCGATTGATGCTTGGAAGCGTTTTACTCACCCCAAGAGTGTGCTTCTATCGAACCAGCTTGCCGAGCTTGGTTATAAAATGAATTACACTGATCTGCAGGCATCTATCGGACGTGTGCAACTCGCCCGCTTCGACAGTATGCAGCAGAGGCGGCAGAAAATTGCAGAGATTTACTTTGAAGGCTTGCTAGGTTGCAGCATTGGTTTCCAGCAAAGCTGTACCGATGCCTCGCATGCCAAGCATTTATTCGTGATTCGCTTGCCACTTGAAAACATCCGCTATGACAGGGATGAACTCATCCTAGCTTTGCGTGCGAAAAATATTGGCGCATCAATTCACTATGCACCATTGCATCTAATGCCTTTTGAAGCCGCGCGCGAAAACCTAGTGCCGAAAAGCGCGAAAAGTACCGCGCAATATTAATTTAACAACACAAAATAAAATTGCGCAGCACAAAACATCATCCATCGCTGCGCGACGTTACCAATTCCTTATTACCAGCTCCCCTTTCTCGCCACGACCGTTCTGGCCACCAACGGTGTAATTAATTTTCACTGTGTCCATGTTGAGGCCAACAAACGCCTGGCGCATTTCCGGGATGTCGTTAACGCTGATCATTACCTTGCCTTTGATCTCCCTGGCCAGGCTGGCCATCTGATTGTATTGCTCCAATCCGAACTCGACGCCGTAGCCTTCAGTCCCCCAATAGGGAGGATCGCAATAGAACAGCGTGTGTTCCCGGTCATATTTACGGATGCATTCCTGCCAACTCAGATGCTCTATATATGTCCTGGATAGCCGCAGGTGCGCCTGGCTTAAATCCTCTTCCATGCGCAGCAGGTTTAGGCGTGGCGGGCTGGTGGTAGCAGTACCAAAAGTCTGCTTATCAACCTTTCCGCCGAAAGCCATTTTCTGGATGTAGTAGAACCGTGCAGCGCGCTGGATGTCGGTTAGGGTTTCCGCCGGGGTGATCTGTAGCCACTTGTACATTTCGCGGCTTACCAGCGCCCATTTGAATTGCCTGGTGAATTCCTCCAGGTGATGTTTGACGATGCGGTACAGGTTTACCAACTCACCGTTGATGTCATTCAGCACCTCGGTATGCGCCTGTTCCTTCATGAAGTACAACGCTGCCGCCCCGCAGAACGGCTCCACGTAGCACTCATGTTTGGGGAACTGCGGCAGGATGAATTTGGCCAGACGGCGTTTTCCGCCGATCCAGGGAATGATGGGTAATGTGTTTTGCATGCTGCAAGCCTTTCTCAATAGTTGAAATTGCGCTAGGCTTGTCCCGCCGTGACGTCATGGCAGGGAGCCTTGGCTTTGGCTCACAGGTTGGTTCTGTGGGTTAAGGCGGCCGGTGCCGTGTTCCCGCACGGTATCGGTCGCTCTCTTTATTAAATAACTGCGCTTTTGATCACATTCAAAGCCCCTTCAACAACGCCCTGATTAGGTGCCGTTGCCTCCCAACGCCATCTCCATAAACCGGCCTGGTCCAGCAACTGGTCCACGTGATAATTCCCAACCGAATCCTTGATCAACGCGGCATCAGAACCATAGGTCACGACGGTCACTGTCCCGTCTGGTTTTTTTATACGGATCAGCAGGCCACCAGGATCGGCAATCAGCGAGGTGGCTACAGACGTGACATTTACCGGTATACGCGCGGTATCGCCAATCATGAAATCAGGCATGAACGGCCTCCGTAGCCAGTTTGCTTATTATGGTAGACGCGGTTTTCAGGTCTGCTCCAACATTGGCAACGGATGAATCAAGGCGCACTACGGGTGTCGCCACGCCGCTCTGCAGACAATAAACCTGCCCAAAAACAGAACGCTTGATCCATAACCAGAGCAGCATGATTAGGCTGCGGTCACGCTAATGGTCTGGATGCCGTTAACCTCATCCGGCGTGACGGAGATACTGGCCACCGGAACCTGTACGGAAGGCTGGTTAACGACAATAAAAATATCTTCCGGCGGTGCATTTTCAATTCCGGTCAGATAACCGATCGGCACAATGATGGTTACGCCGTCATCATCGGTAGTGCCGGTAGCGTTTGGGTTTCCTACTACATCGCCATTTGCGTCACGAAGATAGAAATTGATGGATACGGTTTTGGTCGGCATGATCGCTCCTTTAAGCGTAGAAAAATGAACCTGAAACATCGTTTGCACCCAAGCCACCGGTGTTATCCGTCAGCCCCTTGGCGCCTGTCACTGCATAACTGATAGCGGTAGCGAAGGCGATCCCGGCCTCAAGCCGGAAATCGACTGAACCACCCGCCGGAATGTCTATTTCCCATAGCGCGGCAGTTGTGCCAATCGTGATACCTGCCACGGCCGTATTCCAGATTTTGATCGAGCGAACGGAAGCCGATGTGTTGATCAACTGCCAGCCAAGCAAGCGCCCTGCGGCGGCCTTGATTGCGGTGGCGGCTGGAGTTGCGGGAGAAAGAACAGAAATAGCGGAAGCGCCGCCCGTCGCACTGGCGCGATATTGCACGCCAACATCACCAATAGCGTTGGTTCCTGCCGCCAGCGCACCGCCGGAAGGGTTAACCGTTGGGGCATTGGTCACCTTTACCGGAAATGGCGACCGGTTGCCCTGCATGCGCTGCCCGGCAATATAGACCGGGAAATTAACAAAATCCTCTACCGACCAGAATCCCACCGTCCACGTGGTCGTGGAGGCCGGTGCTGTCGAACCATTACGGCTCCACAGGTAAACGTATAGATCCAGCTCATCGTCAGGAATATTGACCACGCGATGGCCGCGCGTAGCAGATACATCCGGCGTGGCGCTGGAGGCGATCAGCATGTCATCGCAGAACACATTGCGGCCGTCATTGACAATTTGCACCACGTGCCCGGGCGATGCGCTGGTATTCACTGCTAAAGTTGTATCGCCACTATTCCAACCTTTGCGCTGGCAATCGAACAGGCTACTGGTCGCAGTGACGCCGTTGTAAAGATTGTGCACGTAGTTGTAGCCAAAAAGGTCAACCGTGCAACTACCTGTGGCAGGCCAGCCTGCCACGGTAAAGTTGATATGGTCGGCATCCGGAATGCTGGCAATGGCATACCGTCCAGGAACACCGGCCGCGCCGATGATCGCGCCGATCATCATGCTCTGGCCGACGTTCTGCGACGTAAAGTTATGGCCTGCCAGGGCGACCGTGATGGAGGTTGCGCTGTTGATCGTGACGGTAACGCCCTCGCCCACGATATCGGCCAGCAAAAACTCAAAGTTCTGGTTGGCAATTCGCTGTGAAAGTATGGTCTGGTAGCGGGCGATGAGCGCCCCATTGAATTTTTGCGTTGACCTGGCCAGGAATTCGGCATTGGTCGAAGTGCCCGTTGTCACCAGTAAATTGCCGCTAGCTTGCGTAACCCCTACGCCGGTACCAATGGCACGCAGCGTCATGTCATCACTCAGCAGGCCAGCGCCAACCTTGGCGAATGAGCAGGTATAGGTTTTCTGCCCCAATGGGCGAACCGGCCAACCGAAAGCGCTGGGAGCTGGCACGTAATTCAACAGACCAGGAAATTTACCCAGCAATCGCTTGAATAAAGCGATCAGGCTGAAAGTTCCAGCGTCGCTGCTGGCGACGGCATCATTGGTGGATCCGAGGTTACTATCCAGCACATTGATATTTTCAAGCGCCGACAATGAAGCGGTGCCCAATTCAACAGTACCGCCAACCGTGATGTTTTCCAGGGCAGACAAAGACGGCGAACCAAGTTCAACCGTGCCGCTTACAGTGACATTCTCGAGTGCATTGAGCGCAGTCGCGCCAAGCTCGACCGTACCAGTCACTGGCAACGGGTTATTGGCGTCGTTCTTGATTTCTATTTCATTGCTGACTGAAACAGTCAAAGTGCCTGTAACTGCATCCACCAGTTTGCGCAACCAGCCGATAATGCCGCTGGCATTAGTCGCCAGCGCCGGCGCAGCATCTCCTGCAGCACCAACGCTGGACAAAAGCGTGGATTCGGTGGCGAAATCAACCATCTGGCCACTTTTATTGACCACAGCCACAGCGGCGGCCAACTGTTTCTGTGCCTGGTTATCGTCAACCTCGACTACTGCCGCCTCACCGGCTGGCGCAGCCAAACCAACGCCAGAATCTTTGATGTCGCTTGCCATGATTATGTCCCTATTGCTTCACTCGATACGGCCTGAACATAAACTTGGCATACAGCACACGCCGATCCGGCTGCGTGATCGCCCAGCCGTATTTCAGGCCGAACTTGCTGCCGCGAACGTCCCTCTCCCACGCCCACTTGGAATCGAACGCAACGCCCAGGGTTAATTTGCCGAAATTGCTGCATGGGTTCCTGCCGCACAGGAATACCAACTGCTGCCAGTAAGTAGGATTGGCAGGCTGGTGCGCATTACCGACACCGCGCGGGTAAAGGTAATTGCCGAACCATGTTGAGCCTCCGCTCCAGTTGGTCAGCAGCAAGATCGCCGTGATCGGCCAGCCGATGAACCACACCGGAACGTATACCAGCCACCAGATCAAATGCGTCACGTTGGCGCGCCAATCTCTCACAAACAGGCACAGCAGTTGGCCGATGATGCCGAGCGCGAGATAGGCACCCAGCAGCGATTTCAGGATGATGATGGTCATGGCTTTGGAAACCGTTGTTGAATTTCAGCGACCTTGGCCAGCCACTCATCCTTGGTTGCCTCGCCGCGTTGGTATTTGAAAAAAAGCGGGTCGGCTTCATCCCGATAGGCCACACGACGTTTGGCTTCTACCGCATCTGCTGGGTATCCATCCGGGTACTGCTGGGCGAACACCTCGCGCAGTTCGTCAAGGCTGGCGATACTGGTAGCGATTCCGCCTTCTTCGATAAATTGAAGGTAGGTTGGGTCATCGTCGGCAATAAAGCCTTTGGCTTTTGATGAATAAACTTGTCCATTGGCGTCCCCTACAAACCAGCACCAATCACGCACGTTGTATATTTTCATGTTCATTATCCTTAAACGTATTGGCCGCCAGTTGCAGCAGAGCCAGCAGAATTTCCAGGTAGATAAGTGGCACCGCCACCACTTGTATTGATAACACCGTTGGTGTTTATGAGGTAACGAACACCCGTTGCGGTGCCGCTAAAAGTGTTGGAGTAATAATCCAGCACAGAGGATTTGCTGATATCCGCAAAAGTTGTTGAAAACGCCGGAGTACCGGTAAGGGTGATAGTTTTCCCAGCGCAGCTTATAGCGCCGCTTGCCGACGCTAAAAAATGTCGTGGGGCCCCGCCCAAAATGGTGTAGTTGGAATTCAGGATAACTCGACCACAAAAGCCCGCTTGAATATGCTGAATGGTGGCCGCGCCGAACTCAATACCTACCCCTGTTTGTATTTCTCCACCGAACTCGGCGTCAATACAAACGCCGCCGATAAGTCGCATCCCAGAAACAGTAAACTGCGCTCCGTCGTAGGCAGTAAAGCAGGTCGAACCGCCCACAGAAACGACCACATTGGAAGGTGTAGCCGTATCACCTTCGATCACCAGTCCATTAACACCATTAAATGCGCCAACAAATAAACCTCGGGCAACGGCTCCAGCGCCGTAGGTGCCATTTGCCAATTTTATTTTCGCGGTAAACCCGGCGAAATCGTAATTGTTCAGGAGTGTGTCGAATGCTTTTTGAATGGTCAGCCAAGGCGTACCTACGGCAAGGCCGCTATTTGAGTCATTACCAGTGGTAGACACATAAAATGTGGTATTGGCCGTCAATCTGATTCGGCCAGCATCTTTTCTGGAGTAACTCTGCGGCGTGGTGCCGACAACAATAGGACCATCGGTATCCAGTTCAAAAATTTGATCGGCATACGTGCCTTCCGTCACCACAATAAGCGAACCGGCCTTGAGTTCAGCGCCATCGTCGGCTTCAGGTGCGCGGGTGGCGGCAACGGCGGCACCGTTCCAGACGTAGATACCGCGCAGCGCGGCTGTGGCGTGATCTTTCTCCAGGAACTTGTCACCAGTCACCATCGTGACGCCGCCAATGGTGGCACCAGGTGCGGCAAGGTTGGTGGCGGTGCTGGATGCGGCGCGGACTTTGAAATCGCCTTTATTGTTCACCTGCTGCTGGACGTAGGCGATGATGGCGTCTTTAACCTGAGTGACGCTGCCGCCTTCCCCGCTCAACGAGGCGCCGTTCATGGTGGCAACATTAACCAGCTCATTAACGATCGCATTGACCAATGCGCTTGGCAAAGGCGACCGGTTAACAAACGGGAACGGCGGATCGGTTGGGGTATACATATCTGCTCCTATGGTTCAAAAATCACCGACGTGTGGGCCGGCTTCAGCGTAGTAATGAGGCTTTGCAGGGTGCCCTGCTCATCCACTGCAAAAGGGGTGTCATCCATCGTGTCGTAATCCAACTCGAAGAGTTCGATGCGCGGCTCTTCAATCCCCAGACCGCATCCTGGCAAATAGGCAGGGTTCACCACGCCAGATAGGCTTGGCAAGCCTTTTACGACCCACACGAACTGATCGCCTACATTGCCCATCGGCACTTCGTCCATCGCGCTCCAATCAAGCTGGAAATAGTCGAGTTCGATGATCGTGACGCCCAGGTATCCGCACAATTCGGCTACCCAGATAAACCAATCCTTGTCCAGGCGTGCTGGAGACAAGTTGATCTTGACGGTACAGCGGTCGCGCCGGGATTGAACATCGAGATAAGGGCAGTTGGGCAATCCTAGAAACCGTTCCCAGTCATCCAGCAACTCGGGCGGGCAGGTCATGGGGGTCATGGCATCGCGCAGTAGTTTGGCGTCGGCCTTGGCTTTATCCAGCGCAATGCCGGCGGCTTCCAGCTCCGCTTGCAGGCGTGGCTGTGCCGGGTCATAACTGACCGGCGGCAATAACCTGGCTAGAAGATCGGCGTGCTCGCTCATATCTGCGTCAGGGTCGCCGTGCCAAACTGCGCCCATTCCATATGTGTAACGTCCACCAGGGGCACCACGTTGGCAGCAGGTGTATGCACCACGCGGTCTTTAACGCCCTTGATGTTGGATAAAATCGCCTCGATGCGGCTCTTGAGGATGATGGTTCCAGGCTTTTGCGAATTGATATAAATCGCCAGCTGGGCATTGAATTCGGCGCTGATTTCAGCCAGCGAAGCGGATCCGTCCAGCACCACGTCGGCGGTCACGTTCACCGTCACTGCTGTTGGCCCGATGATGCTCCAGCTAGTCAATCCAACCGGACGCTCCTGGTCCACGTGCGCCGTCACATCCGCCAGCAGTTGGACAGATGGAATACCGCTGGTGCTGATAATGGCGACGTCCACGGTGCCGTTTCCGCGCCGCAAGTCATAGACAAACGCATCCACCACCCCCGGAACCTCCAGGCACCAGCGCCGCCAGTCGAACTTGTTACCGCCGGCGGCTGGGTAACGAATGATGTCCAGGTAGCGCGCCAGCAACGCGGCCGGGCTTTCAACATCGGCGCCGCTGCCCATCGTCAGCAACACGGCACCGCTGTTGATGCCAAACGGCGGGTCTGTCAATGTGACGGCCGTGTTATTGACCTGGTTGGAAAGCGAACCAGGCAACAAGGCAACGGCAGGAATATCCACGCTACCGCCCACGCCGATGGTGCCCGCTGCGCTGGTCTGGTAAGTCAGCCCGGTTTCATGATTGCCCTGGCTATAAATTGGCACTGCCGTGCCAGGCGTGCCGGTGATCCGCATGGTACCGGTGGCGGCAATGGCGGCTTTACGCTTCATCAGCCGTTGAGCGCAATGGCGCTCCAGCATTTCGATATCTGAGATGTCCGGGAAAATCTGCCGGGCGATCCAGGATTGATGCTGGTAAAGCCCTTCCACTGCGCTGGCTTCGCCGCTGGCGCGGATGTAAAAGTCGGAATCGGCATCTACCGCCACCTGGCTGTTTATTCCCAGCATCGAGGTCAGAATGCCGTCGCGGATCTGCGCGTAATTGGGGACCGTATAAGCCATTACTCGACCCCCACAAAATGCTCCAGCTCGGCCGCCACGTCACCCGCCTGGAACACCTTGACCAGGATACGCAAACGGCCATCGCCGAGCTGTTCGGTGCGGGTCTCTATACTCTCGGCGCGGCCGTCATCGAGCAACGGCTGCAATGCTTCGGCCACATACTCGCGGGCGCGCTGCTGGCGGTTTGGAAGGTCTTTTTCGCGTTGCAGCAGATAAAGTCGCGAACCGAAATTGATGTCATCCCAATAGCTGCCGCGAGGTGTGTCAATTCTCAGATAAACCGCGTTGAGCAGGTTGTAAATGGAAATGCCGCTGTAATCGGCGGTAGCAGGGTTGATGCCTGGCTGTCGGAGTGCGGCGAGCATGGTATCAACATCATGCTCAACTCAGTCAAGACAAAACACCGCGACGGGCGTCGCGCAATCAGGTAATGGCCGAGGAAGTGTTCGGCCCGTCGTGCTCAGTGTGGTGGTGGCCACGCACCGAGGTGCCGCTGGCGTAGACATCGGTTGCGCTGACGTTGCCGCTGACCGTGGCTTGTGGCGTGGTCAATGTGACAGAAGTGCTTGCCGTGGCCTGCACCACAGGTGAATTGATGTTGACGGCAACCGCCGCATTGAGATTAAAGGTATCGCAACTGACGTCGATGATTTTACCGTTCTTCAGGTGTATAAAATGCCCGTCGGTTTCATTAAAAATAGCGGTCTCGCCATCCTGCATGTTGGCCACGTGCAGTTGCCCGTTGGCGCATGAAATAATAACGCCGTGGGCGCTTTTACCGTGCAACGGGATAATAATCACCTCGGCATTCGGCAGCGGGCGTGAGCGAAAACCGGCCTGCTGAAAAAACTCCGGCTTCTGGAACTTCTCGCCGGCCAGAGCCTCAGCCTGGCCAAGCATGACACGGCTGCTGCCCAAGTTCTTGAGCCTGGCGCGCACAGCATGACGCTGTGCGGTTCTGGCGCGATTCATGATTTTTCTAACATCATCCGGGTTCATTCAATATAGCTCCCGCGCCGCTTATGGAAATCATTTCTGCGCTTGGCCTTGATATATGCCAGGTGCAACATCCAGGAACCATCCTCGATAAAATGCAACTCGGTGGTTTTACCCTCCGATCGCTCCAGTTTCAGGATGCGCTTTTTCAGGTAGTAAACCCCGTTCACCTGTTTATTCGGCGAGACCAGAGTGCAGCGCATGCCGGGTTTCCATACCCATCCACCAGGTGCTCGGTGACCGGTGACCAGGATGCGGATCTCGGTACCGGCCATTCGCCCATCGCCGATCAGCTTTTGCGCGCGCGCTTTTGCCAGCGCAGTGGTCTCGCAGTTGCCGTCCACGACCACCTTGTGGCGCTTGACACGCACCGCGTCATCCGTGGCCTCACCCACCACGTGGGCAATACCATCCTCGCCATCACCAGCCGCCTGGCCATATACCGTGACCTTGCTGAAACGGTTGGTCAGGTCGCGCACCACGGTGAATTCCTCAACGTTGGTGCGCTCACCGTCTTCGATCAGCGTGGCCACCGGCGCCACGGTGTAGTCAGGCTCGCCGATCACCAGCGTGCCGTCCGGCTCGAACCAAGGCCACACGTTGTTTGCTTCGCACGCCTCTTGTAGCCACTCCCAGACCGATTGTCCCGGTTCCGTATGCACCCGCTTGCGAATGGTTTTCTCCGGCGCGCGCCAGGCCACTTTTTTAATGCCCAGCGGCAATACCGCTTTGGTCATGATCTGTTTCAGCGTGGCCTGGTTGAGCGTCAGTATATCGGCGGAACAATCCACCAAAAAAGCACCGTCATCCCGCCCGGAAATACTGATCTGCCGTCCGGAAGCCTTACGGGTGCTATCCTCGATATGGTCTATGCTTCCGCTCAGAATCAGGTCATCACCCAGCCACAGCCTGACCGGTGCGCCTTCATACATTTTGGCAGGCAGCGCGCGCTCGAATTTACCCAGGCTCAGCTCCCAGCCGTCGGCTGGGGTTAGCAGGTCCGAATCAACGCGGTACCGCTTCCAGGTGTCGCAGGTCAGCCCGCCAAGATCGAGGCGGATAGCATCACTACTTGGCATAAGCATTCAGCCGGGTGCCCGGCGTAATAAAGTTAGGCTCCTGAATGGACGGATTCAAGCGCAACAGTTCATCCGCCCGGGTCGCGTCCTTATACCACCAATGCGCGATCAGCCGCAGGTTTCCCGGCGCATGGGTTACCCGCTCGATCAGCGGGGGATGGCGGTTGATGATGCTCTCTGCCAAGGCTTGCAGATCCACGGCGATCTTCTTCAGCGTCTCGGTCACCGGGCGCGAGTCATTCAGGTCTCCGTACAATCCGCGCCAGGCCGTCATCGCGGCCAGCAGGTCGGTGCGTGTATCGGTGGCCACGGCGGCTATTTCGTTGGGGGTCAACTCGGCGGCGGCATCGCTCACCAGGAAATCATTAGCCGATCTCGCCAGCGCCAGTGCCTGCTGGTATTGCACCTGGACCATCACCGCAGGGTAACGGTCGCGCAACACGTTATCGGCAGACTGATACTGTTTGCTCAGCACCGGCTGCCGCACATGGTCGCGCGTTTCCTGCCAGGTTGGCACCTTTGGTTTGGTTGCGACGCTTTTGCCGCTGCCGAAAAGCGCTTTTTGCAACTGGTCTGGGATGTAGCGCAGCAACTCCACGCGCCCCATGAATGCATCCAGCCTGGCGTTAAATCCTGACTGCATGTCCTGGATGAACGAAACCGGGCTGATGATGTAATCCACTGTATTGGTCAATGTGCCCAGCATTTCAAAAGCGCCCGCGCCGAGTTTTCTCACCTCATCCTGCATGGTGCTGATGGACTCTTGCATGGCTTGCAAGGCATTTTGCTTGTCCGCAACAAAATTGAAAGGCTCGGTCGCGGCGATGGATTTATCAAAAGGGTCGATGGAAGCCTCAACCGCAGCATCTATCGAGGCATCAATCGCCTCGGCCTGCCCGGGCACCGTGGAAACCACAAACAGCGGTGTATCCAGGGCATCCTCAACCCACTGGATCGGCAACTCGCAATAATTCGGCTGGCCGGCATCAAAAGGAATGCCGATCGAGACGACCTTGGCATTGATGATGCCGAATACCGGATGCACCAGTTCACCGCTGCCGGGCTGGTTAAGCACCTTCAACAACTCGGCCAGCGGCTCTTCGTAATCCTCCTGCCAGAACACGGCAGTCAGCCGGATCATGCGCGCTTCGCGCCCGGTATCCTCGATATTGGCTCCGGCCTTGTAAGGGTAGGTGTGCGCGGCGTAGGCAAACGTCAGGTCATCACTGCTGTTAAGCACATCAAACGCCACGCCGCGAAAAGCGGCGGGCTGGTCGGACATCATGGTTTCCCAACTCATTGCCGCACCGCCTGCCTGCCGTTGACCCTGTTAACGCTTTCGGCCACCACATGGCCATCAATAACCATCTGGTTCTGGATCACGATAGGCTTGTTGCCGGTATCGTTCTTCACCATCCACTCGCCGATCGCATTGCCTATCGCTCCACCGATCATTGCCCCAGGCACCGCACCGAAGCCGCCGAACAGCGCGCCGATCCCGCCGCCGATGGCAGCGCCGGCGATGGATCCGGCAGTGCCTGCTGCCGCGCGTTTGTATTCCTGCTTTTTCTGCTGGGCATTAAGCGCATTGTTGCTATAGGTATCGTAGGCATCCAGCGCCCCCATTGCCAATGCGACAGGCGCGCCGATCTTGAGCGATCCGGCCATCCCACCGCCGAAGCGCGAAAACCGCCCGGTTTTGACGGATGTTCCACCGGCACCAGGCTGGGCTGCGCCCGCCATACTGCTGGGTACGCCTGGCCAGTTAGTCACGAATACCGGCTGTGCGCCACCTGGTAACCCGGCCATGCCGTCGGCACCGCCGCCACGATTCTTCCATCCTTTATAGGCCATACGCCCAGCAATGCCGGCGCCCAGAACGCCGACCACCATTTCGGTCAAATGGCCGTTTTCAATGCCCGCGGTCACAGCCTTTATACCCTTGGTCACTACCGGCATGTTCTGGGTTTGCTCTATTCGGGAAAACAGCGTGTTCTTGAATCGGCTCCACTGTGCGCTGAAACCTTCCATCGAAACCTTCAGCTTGTCTGCAGCCGAAGCGGATTGTTCTACCTTGCGCTCGAAATCGGCAAACGACGTATCCTTAGCGGCGAAGAATGCCGCAGCGCGTCCGCCTTCTTCGCCGAATAGCTTGTGCCCCAGCACGATTTTTTCGCGGTCGCTTTTCATCGAGCGGAATTTGACGCGGACGGTTTCCAATACATCGCCGAAATCCTTGAGGGTTTCCGTCCCATCGGCATTTTTCTGCCAGAAATCCATGCCGGATTCCTTGAGCGCCTTTTTTCTCATTCTGGTTGTTCCGGCCAGACCTTCCAGGAATCGGTTGAGGGACGTTCCTGCCATATTGCCAAGAGGGTCGAGATAACCCAGCGCTGAAACCATGCGTTTAGGGTCTATTTTCAATTGGGCAGCACTGGCGCTCACCAGTTGGGAGTTGTAAAGAATGTCGGCGGATTTCATGGATGATGCATCGTCCACGCGCACGATCTGGTCGGCCAGTGCCTTATATTGCTGCGGGGTCTTGAAGCTGAAGGCGTTGCCCAGGCTGCCGATTTGCGAGGCGGCGGTTTCCGGGGCGAGGTCGCCCAGCTGGGCCAGTGATGCCGTGGCAAACGCTGCGCCGTTCATCCCCTTAATGTCTTTCAGGGCGACACCGGCCTTGAGCAATGAATTCACCATGTTGATGCTATCAGCGTCCGAAAACATGGTGACGGATGACAGTTCGCGCGCGGTTTCTCGCACTTCCTTCAACTGTGCTTGCAGCTCCTTGGTCGAGCTAGCCCCGCTCATGATGTTTGCCTTGACGCTCAGCATGGCTTTTTCCAAAGCCGCCATGTCTCCCAGGGTTGCACGGATGCCCTGGAAACCAAGATAACTTCCCGCCAGCCTGCTGGCGGCAGAAAAACCGTTCAGGTGCTGGTAAAGCCCATTGATGCTGCGGGAAAGATCTGCAATTTGTGATTTGCCGGTCGAAGCCAGCCGGCTGATGGATGCTTGCGCCTGCCGTGCCCCGGTATTAAACTGGGATCCGTTCAGCGTCAGGATATACTCAAGCGTATTTCTCATGGACCTATACCTTCTGCTGGTGTTCTTGGTTGCTTTCGCTGGCCTGTGCCTGAGCGGACCGGGTGCTGCGTTTTATCTTCTGTCCTGGTTGATCCTGTTTCCCCTATGGCTGGCCGGGCAGATCATTTTGTTACCGGGTCGTGCAGTCTTCTGGTTGCTGTCTTTTTCCTGGTCTTTTTCACGCCGGGCCTAGATTCTTCCTC
Source organism: uncultured Methylophilaceae bacterium (assembly GCA_964511385.1). Taxonomy (GTDB): domain Bacteria; phylum Pseudomonadota; class Gammaproteobacteria; order Burkholderiales; family Methylophilaceae; genus CAILHX01. Next base: position 214,629 of record CAZEFE010000002.1, read on the forward strand.
ATCCGCCATCACCATCCCCAGGATATAGAGCCACTGCCCTTCGGTCAGGTTGTTGGCGGGTTCGCCAAAGAAGTGATAAGCCTTTTCAGCGTGGCGGAACTTGAATCGTTCAAACGTGCTGTCCCTGGATTTTTTTTTACCTCCTCGAATAGCGCATTGAATTCCTCATCGCTGAGGGTGCGCCCGCTGGGTGAGTGTTCCTTCTCGTATTCCAAATAGGCATTAATCAAGGCTTCGTTCTCGCCGCGCGTCAGCGCGGAACGGAGTTCTTCGGAATCCGAAACCACCGTCTGCCCACTGGTCGGGTCAACCAGAAAACGGCAGGCTAGCTGCGCCGACTTTTCGGCTTCAAACAATTCGGCAGTGCCGATATCCAGGCCGATCCCCTTGGCTTTCATCGCCGCATCGGCAGCCAGTCCGGCCTCGAAATAATCCTGCTCGGTCAACAAACGCAAGCCAAGCTTGACCTGGTTGATGGTGACCGGATGAATCGCAGCGCGACCGGCTTTCAGGCGTTCCAGTAAATCACTCATGGTTTACTGCTACAGCTTATCGAGGGCGTGCGCCTTGATCGAGCGGCGCGCTTCGTTATCCACGGAATACTTGCTGCCGACCTCGGTAACACGGCAACCGGTGAAGATTTCACGCTGCCCGCCGGTTTCGTCGCAGGCCGGATAAATCGTGATGGTACCGTTCTTGATGCTCTTCCATTTCGGCTCGGAGCCGTCCAGCGGAATAGCGCACTCCAGGGATAAGTCATATTCCCAGCTGCCGCATGTACTGCCCAGCGGGCGGTTCTTGCTGTTCATGGTCTTCACCGGCTTGCTGGTTGAGCGCTCGGCGGTATCCACCGACACCACTTCATATTCCACGCCGTCGACCTCCATCACGATCGTGCCGCAGTACTCCTTGGTATTGATACCCATGTTGCTCTCCTGTTAGTTTTTCGCCGGCGAAATGTACAAGTCGAACCGGCTGGCGATCAGGTGCAGGCCAGGAACGATCGGCGACGGCACCTTGAGCTTGAGTCGGTTAACGTTCTGCGGATCCGGCTCCCACACAAACTGATCCTTGTAATCATCCACGTTCTGCAGGATCTCCAGATCCTCCAGCATCTTGGCGATCTCATAAGCCCGTTGCTTGATCGCATTGGCGACACGCTTGCTGAATTTTTCGCGGCTGAAGCGGATTTTCTGGTCGTTCACCACCAGTTCGCGGAAGTAGAACAGCGTCTTCGGCGTGGTGATATCCAGCAGCGCGGCATCCGGTGCGCCGGCTGCGCTGGTGGTATACGTGGTAATCGCGCGCACCACCTGCATCAGGTTTCCCGGGCCGGGTTCGAGAGGGGTCACGCCCGCATAGAGCAGCGCTTCCTGCTCACCGCGAGACAGCACGTCCACGCGGTCTGGTATGGCAAGCGTCGGCAGCGGCAGGGTATTCAATGGCCGGGCCGGGTCTTCCTCGAAGGCATCCACCGCCGCCATTGCCGCTGCGATATTCCACGGCGCGGATCGCGCGCCCTTGGTCTGCGTGTATCGCGCCAATGCCCCATGCACCAGCCAGCCGTTCTGGCCGCTGGAAAGCGTCGTGGCATTGCCCACCGATCCGTTGCTGCCGAACCAGGCACGCCGTCCGCGAATCTCGATAGAGTTGCTCACCGTATCGTTGCTGTTGCGGATCGCGGTCAGCGTTGCGGTATCGTTGAATGCCGAAGCCACGATATCGTGACCCGAGGTAAAAATACTGGTCAATGCAGCAGCCGGGTCATGTGCCAGCGTTCCGCCGGAAAATTGTGTCACCGCACGCGCAGCGCCGACCGTAGTGCCCGTGGCGTTGATGAGGATCTGGTTATTAAGCAAACCCTTGTGCCGCGAAGTCAGCGTCAGCGTTCCGGCCGCAGCGGCGGCCGTGAACGTCAACCAGGGGCGGGCATTGATGGCCGCAGCCATCGCGGCGGCAATGGTAGTAGGGGTATCGGTAGAAGCCGTGGCGATTTCGATTTTCTCATCGTCGCCCCACACCGTCTCTGAGCCGGCCCCGGTGACCGTTCCCGAATACACCACAGTCGCCGTGGCATTGGAACCGGCAGGATCATCCACCAGCACCAGGTGCAGGGTGGCGTAAGGATTCGTGGCCAGCAGATGGCGCGCCATCTCGGCGGCAATACTGCCCAGCCCGGCATAGGTCTCGGCATCGGCGTTGCTGAAAATCTGCACCGGCGTGGCAGCGGGCTGCGTTCCGGCGGCCAATTTAGGCGCCAGGATTACAGTCTCCAGCCGATTGGCGGATAAGCCCTGGTTGGCCAGCTTCAGGTTGAATTCGGCATAGGTCAGCGGCTTGCGGAGGCTGGCCGGGATCGTATCGAAAAATATGGTGCTACCCATTATTTAGGCTCCTTCTTACCGGGTTTCTGGGCGGCAGCTGCCGCAGCTTTTTCAGCTTCTGCCGCTGCCTCGGATTGCTTGGTCAGCTCGGCCACTTCGGCATCGCTGGCCAGGCGGATATCGCCATCCAGCAGCGCGCGCTGGTAGTAGTGGGTATCGGCCACGACTACCGGGGTTTCGTCAACGAAACCGGGGCGGCCTTCGAGCGGCAGGCGAATGCCCGGGTTACCTACAATCACAATCGTTTTGTCAGTCATGGTGCTGCCTCCAGGGTAATTTCAGCGCTAACTTGCGGCACTGTGGTATCGGGTAAATAGAAGCCGTCGGCGATCTGCAGCAGGTCGGCGCCGGTGATCACATCGCAATCCGGCAGATCTGCCTTCCATTGCACGCGGCTGGTCAGGTGCACCGCGAAGATGCTGATGGCCTTGGCATCGTTGCGCCGAGCAGAAAACATGCTTTCGATGCGCTTGATGCGAAAAGCCTTGATCGGCTGGCCAAGCTTCTGGTTGGCCAGAAGCTGTGCCACATCCTCAGCCAACTGATAGGTGCCCACTTCGTTCGGGTCTCCGTGCCGCTGGGCGCGTTCGTTGCGGGTGTTGTAGGCCGCGCAATACACCACATAGTCCAGATCGTAATCAGCACTGCGTTCGCCCAGCGGGTCTTTCAACCTGAAATCGCCAAACGCCACAAACAAAGCCGGCAACGTGAACGAACTCATCACCGTCGGATTGCCCGCATCATCCACGGCAATCTGTCCGCCGTAACTCTGAATGGTCGGCACGCGGTAAGGCAGCGTGCGGTTTCCATGAATGCCCATTGCCAGCTCCAAGCGGGCGATGATGGCGTCTTCAACGGCGGCGATAACGCTCATAGCCCCCCCATGAACCCAGCCATTTTTTGCGGCGTCAGCATGCGCTCTGCAGCTTCGTATTCCGCGCGGCCGGCACTGCCGTCATCGGCATTCAACCCGCCCAGACCATCGGGCGAAGTCGCGCCCAGCGGGCAGATCAGCAGCTTTCCCGCGACCACCTTGTCCAGGTCGGCGCGGGCTTCCTTGTAGCGGTCGCTGATGTCATCGGTCACCACCACGCCGGAAGCGCCGGTGAGGCGGTAGCGCGCAATGTCCAGACACCAGCGGCGCAGCATGCCCTTGACCTCATCCGAGGTGCCGACGGGCAACGGCAGCGGGCACTTCTGCCCAACGGCGTAATTGATCTGCTGCGTGGCGTCATCCAGGGCGGACTGCACCACGGAAGGTTCGAAATAGCCGTCCTGGTCGCGGTCCGCGATCATGTTGGTTTCGCGCACACCGAAACCATCAACGAAATCCTGAATGATGGCGTAGCTCATCGGTTAAGCCTTTGGCTTCACGGCTTCCCAGGCGGTATCGCGCTCACCTGCGCTCACCTTCCAGCCGGTAATGCCTTCAAGCGCCTTCACATCAGGCCGGCCATCCTTCAGCCACAGATCGCCGTTATCCACGTTCAACTTGCCGATCGCTTCCTTGATCGCTGCCAGGCGCACCGCATCGTCAGTGGGTGCGCTTGGCGCCGTATGAGTCACGACTTTTTCAATGTCGCCGCTCTCGATCAGCGACTTGGCGACCTTGTCATCCAGGTCAACAATGCTGTCAACCGCATGACGCTCGCCGCCATGCTTGATGGGGGATTTAACGATGTATGAACTGGTGGCCATCTGGGTTTCTCCTGTATTGGACGGTAAAGCTTGCTCACTAAAACCATCCCCGTGCGGGGATGGTTTCGATCAACAATCTACGATTAAGCGATCGCGCCGGAGATCAGGTAACCACCGGCGGCACCGGCAATCACCGGGGCCACTTCGTCGGTCACCGGATAGATCCAGCTCTTGGCGTTACGATCGGAATACGGCTGCTCGACCAGCGGATAGCCGTTGAGCTGATAGGTATAGCCGAAGGTAGGACGGCCCATTTCTGCCAGTCCGCCGATCTCGGTATAAGCCACCACCACGAATTTTCCCCAAACGTCTACGATCGTTCCCGAGTCGTTTTCCTGAACGGCATCGCCCACCAGCACCCGTTGCACGCCGAACAAGTTGGCCAGCAACTCCGGCGTTGCACTGTCGCGCCCGGTGTACTTGATCCGGTCAATGATCTTGGGATGCTGGCGCAGCTTGGCAAAAACGGATGCCCCCAGCACAACCGTATTCGGGCGGCGCCCGATCTGCAGGCGAATCGCCTCTTTGGCTACCTCGATGTCATCAACCGGGTCGCTGGTGCCGCTGTAATCTGACCATTGGTCCACCCCGGCGAGGGTGATCTTGTTGCTCGCGCCGTAATTGGCAGCAGTAGTTGCCAAAGTGGCCTGGGCGAATTCAAGCCGGGCGGCGATGATGTCCTGCACCAGTTGCACCGCACCATTGCCCAGGTTGATACCAGGCACGGCATTGGCTTCTTCCAGCAACTCGAACGGGACCAGACCTTCCAGCGAGTGGGATTCCAGCGCATAGCTGCTACCCGCATACCCAAGCTGAACCCGCTTGGTATTGGAGCCGGGCGTGCGGCCGGTGGCATAAGCGCGGAACGCTTCCTTGCCAAACGTAATGATCTTGCCGCCGCGCTGCGGCACCGGCACCGTTGGGAACAGGGCGGAGCCTATAAAAGAGCCGTTTTTATAGCCCTGGGCCGCAGTGGTCAGGATCGGGTCTATCACCCGCGCCTGGCTGGTAGTCATCTGCGTCATACCGGCCAGGCCGGCCCACATCAGGCCATCAGGTTCAACCCAGCCGGCATGGGCCGCGAATACCAGCGAAAATGCCAGCACCAGCCCCAGCAGTAACGATTTCTTGAAGTTCATGATGATTTCCTTATTCAGTTAATGGAAAAATTAAGTTTCAAACCTTGTAGTAGTGGTACTTGCAGTGGCTGGATTAAGCAGCGTTCGGCAGCAGCAGAACTTCGACCTTTTGCCCGGCGGCGGTTGCCGCCTGCTGCGCAATCGCCAAGCGCGCCCCAGATGTCACCCAGGTAATGCCACGGCCGGATGCGTCGGCCTTGAGGGTTGCACCCTTTGAAAACGCCGCGCCGGATTCCACATAAGTGGTGCCGATGACATCCACGGTGACCTTTTCACCTAAGACCCCGGAAGAGCGGGCAACACCCAGGGCGTTGCCATCCGCGCCGGTTTGTGCGCCGGCTGGAGTAACAAAACGGTCACCTGTCACGGTTCCGGTCAGGTCAAGCGTCAGCGCCAGCAGGGAAATTCCTTGTTGAGACATGATGGTTAAACTCCTTTGTTTACGGCCTGCACGGCCTCGATATAGGAAACACCAGGATGTGCGGCCTGGTGCGCAATGGCCTTGGCGTGGATTTCCAGCGATTCGGAATCCACAGAGAAGCCGGCTGGCGCGGAGAATGCCGCATCCGCTTGCCCCGCCTTGGGCTTCTTCAACTCATCCAGCGGCACCTGCACCGGCAGCGCTTCCAGCAGTCCCTGCGCCAGTTGCAGCGGCGTCTTGCCGTGGTTTTCGTCGCCGGCAGCAAAAGCGGCACTCGGTTCCTTGTGCGCGGAAAGCGCCGTCAGAATCTCGGTCACCGCCATTTTTTGAACCGGCAGCAACCGGCCTTCGCCGATCAACTTGTCAGTCAGTGCCGAAAACTCGGCAGTCAAGGCGGACATTTCCGCCGCCTTCTCCCTTTCCGCCAACGCGGTTTCGCGTGCCGTAATGGCATCCTCGCGTTGTTTTAATGCAGCGGCGTCCGCTGCGGTTTGAGCAGTCATCGTGGTCTCCGGTGAGTTGATGGATGGGGTTGCGAATACTGAGGATGTACCCGGTTCGTTTTCTTGGGCAGCCGATTCGGCCAGTGCAGTGATGTCCCAATCGGACAGCACGCGGTCTGCTGTTTCCTGGCCATCCTTGCCGATCAGGTACTCGCGCAGGCTGCGGAACATCCTGGCAACCAGGCGGTCTTCGTAACTGAAATCTGCCGAGAACTCGAAGCTGAGTTCATCATTGGCGGCCAGCGCCACCGGTTCAAGACCTGGAACGGCTGGTGGCATGCCACCCAGAAACCCGACGTGCTGCAGGTAGTGTTTGCCCGGCTTTGGATTGGCCGGAGAATCCGGCAGAAACATCTTGATGCTGATCTTGTTGTAGCGCTTGTCGGCGATGGCTGCCGTAGCGAATTCCGGCGTCACCTCGCTTTTGGTCACCTGCAGCTTTTCACCGGTTTTACCCAGCGCATGTACATGGCCAAAGGCAGGAGAGTCGGTTTTTGGGTGCCCCACCACAATCGGCGCAGAGAACACCGCCGGATCGTAAGTTTCGATCAACTCGTTAATCACCGCATCCGAAATCGTCATCTTGCGGCCATCGTTGGCAACAAAAGTCCCAGGACGGAAAGCGTCGAAAGGGTTAAGCGTTACGCGGTTCGTTTTCATGCCCCGCAGTTTGAAACGGGGGCGGAGTTGTCAGCAGGGCGACGGGCGTCGCGTCGTATTCACGACCGGACTTTTTTGAACTGTAGGGGGAGGATTTCTGGGTGAACGATCATAAGCGCATCAAATGCGCCTTCGACTCTTGAGCAAAACCCCCTCTAAAACCGTTTTATAAAACTTTATAAAACGGGTGTTGGGAAAAACGCGGGGGATGATAAGGGGCGGATGGTAATAATCAGCCCCAGCGACCGATCAGTTCTTTTTCTCGTCAACGGGTATTCGTTGCGGTCCGGATTTTTCATCAAACCAGAAGGCGACTTTTTTTCCGTCTTTTTCGGTAAAAAATCTTTCCAGCTTCCCATTGACCGCATCCATGATAACCATTGTGGCGAGATTCCCCTCAGTCGCCCGGATGCGATCCGTACTGACATGCTCACCCTGGAAAAATGTCATCATCTTGATAAAGTCGCATGGATTGGAACACTCAATCGCAAGAACCGTTGCGCCATCCTTGGAATACACCTGGTGTTTTGCACCCTGGCTTCCGGCATACCTGAACATCATGAGTTTGGTGGCAACCTGTCCGGCATTGGCGGCATCCTGGCTAATCGCAGCTTCGTACCCATACTCCAGCCCATCCTGCATTGAATAGTAATGATCGATCCTGGGCGGCTCCGGTGCGATTTTAGCCTGCTCGGCACTTGCGCTTGGCGCGGTTCCGTTACCACATCCAGCCAGCATGCCCACCATAACCAGCAGAAAAATTGACCTTATCATTGACTTATCTCCTTATCGGTAGTGAGGTCACAGTTTGAACTTCCCGAACTTCCACGGCAATACCTTGCCGATCACGCGCAAATCTTCTGCCTGCTCGGCTGTCAGTATGTCCGGCTCGAAATTCTGGTTATCGGACTTCACAATCACAGTACCGTCCAGCTTCAGCTGCACGCGCTTGATGCGCAGCTTGCCATCGTACTGGATGGCATAAACAGCATCATTGTTGAAACGGTCGCAGCGCCGATCCACCAGCACCAGCTCGCCGTCTTCCAGTGTTGGCTCCATGCTTGGGCCGTCCACGAAAATAATGTCCACCTTCCCCGGCTCGCAGTTCAACACATTGCGCACCCAGGCGCGGCTCACTTGAAAATGCCCGACCACCTGCTCTTCATGCACATGGTTTCCCGGCCCGGCGCTGCCCTTTACGTTCAAACATCGGATATTCACCGAATCATCCACCTCCGCATATTTCGCTGATTTTTCCTTTGCGGCATGCGCATGTATGGGTTCGTTTTGAACCGCGTCCCCATGCAGCAAATAATCCAGGGTTACGCCGTGCTCCTTGGCAAAACCTTCCAGGTACTGGAGCGCCACCTTACCCCTGCGCCGCCAAGTCTTAATGGTGTTGGGAGACACGTCAAAGGCTTCGGCATAACTAAACCCGATGGTTTTCCCTGTGGCTTTAAGCATCCGTTTGAATACGGATTCCACACCTTCCACCGAGTCGCGGTGAAAAGAATTTTCAAAATCACTATTGACAGGTTTCATAATGAACCTTTAATATCGGTTTCAACTTGAAACCGTAACCGTTAACAAGCAAAAAAAATGCACCCCGCAGATATTCAAGCAGCCCTGATCAAGTCCGGATACAGCCAGGCAAGGATCGCCAGCGACCTCGAGGTATCGCACAACGCGGTTTCTCTGGTGATCCACGGCAGGACTAAGTCTGCGCGGATCGCAAAAGAAATTGCGAAGCTGACCAAGATACCGCTCAACGTCCTGTGGCCTGGTCGTTACGTGACCAGGGAACAACTTAAAAAGGCTGCATGAATGAATCTCCGCGAACTAGATGAGTGCCATTTTGCAACCGCAAAACAGGCTTGCATAGAGCAAAAACGGGTTTTTGTTTGGAACACACTCCTGGGAGGCATTTAGAAAAATGGCACGTAATTGGAAACGCCTGATTCCCAAGTCTCACACCGAGGCACTGCGCCTGTGTAAAGACTACGCCAAAGAAGTCCACAACCTATCGATCGAACGTATTGCCGACATGATGGGCGTCACTGCCGACGTGCTTTACAAGTGGCTGGCCAACGGCAGCATGCCGCTCAACCGCATTCGCAGCTACCAGATGGCTTGCCGCTGCAATTTCGTCACGCGCTACATGGCTTATGGCGATGGCAATCTGCTGATTCCTATCCCTTCCGGGAAGGGTATGACCGACAACGACATGATGCAGCTCAACCACAGCTTTCACGGGGCTATGACGTTGCTGGCCGGTTTTTACAAAGGCACCGCCGAAATTGACGAAACGATGGATGGGCTTGCCGAACACATGCGTTTCACTGGCTGGCACCACGCCAACGTGCAAAAGCACTTTCACCCAGAACTTGATCTTGATGGGGAGCAAGACTAATGGCACGCAAGCATACCTATGAAAACCTCGCGCAGCAGCGCGTGCTTAAAACCCTGCTGGCGCTGTTCGGCCATGAAGTGGATGGCCTCAGCCCCAGCCAGATCGCCAAGGCGGTCAATACCAGCATGGGCAACGTCACCCGCGATGTTTACAACCTGATCGAAAGCGGCGTGGTAGAGCGCCTTCCGCACAACGACAACCTGCGCATCACCCCGCGCGTGGGGCAAAAGGCGCTGGCGATCCTCACCAATATCGAGAGCGCCACGCGCCGCATTGAAGACACCCGCAACCGTTACACCCGAGAAAACTAGGAGAACCGTAAATGGCAAGGCAACCGAAACCGCTGGCGCAAACGCCGAAAGTGAATCTGGACGAAGAGCAGATGGCGGAAGACATGCAGAAAGTGAACGAGCTGGCGCTGTTCAACAGCCAGGCCAGCGAAAACGCGCAAGCCGTGGCCGCGCAACTTGGTTATGACGGCGCGCTGACCGTCGGCGCGCTGGAAGATGAGATTCGCTTTTACCAGCGCCGCACGGCTGAAGCCTGTCTGGAGCTTGGCAAGCGTCTGCTGATTCTCAAGGAACTATCATTGCATGGTGAATTCATGCAGCGCGTCGAGCTGCTTGGGTTCTCCGATCGAACATGCAATCGCTTCATGCAGGCGGCATTCAAATTTTCCAAAGTCGCCAATTTGGCGAATTTGTCCGACAAGATCGGCACCCAATCCAAACTACTGGAACTGGTGACGATGGATGATGATGAAATCGTCCAGCTTTCAAACGGTGAATCAGTGCGCGGCTTGACGTTGGACGACATTGACACCATGACCGCATCGCAACTAAAGGCCGCCCTGCGCGAATCGCGCGAAAACTACGAAGCCCAGGGCCGAGTTTTGGCACAGAAGAATTCCGCCTTCGACAAACTCTCCGAGCAGTTTCACACCCGGGAAAGCCGCGCCAAAACCCTGCCTCCCGACGAAGTGGCCAAGGAATTGCGTACCGAGGCCAACCTGTTTGCGTTCCAGGCGCAGCACGCACTGTACGGCAAGCTGGACAAAGCCTTTCACGCCCTGTCTGAACATGCTGCTGATAACGGCGGCGACCATCTTGAATACATGAGCGGCCTGGTCAACCAGGTGGAGCTTGAACTGCTCAAGCTGCGCGAAAAATACAACCTCAAAACCCTTGATGATGGCGGCGCGATCCCGGACTGGCTGCAAGAAGCCAAGGCCGATTGGGATGCGAAACACCCCGAAGGTACGGAAGACTAAACCATGTCCGCCGCCCTGACCGAACGCCTGGTGGAAATCGCGCAAACCGCGCGCACGCTAGCCAATGGCGAGAAGACCGCCTATTTGCAAGCCGAGGCCAAGCGCCTGGAGATTTCCCCGGCAACGCTTTACCGCAAGCTGGCCAGGGTGACGGTGCGCGATACCCGCAAGCGGCGCGCTGACAGTGGCGCAACCGCCTTGCCGGAATACGAGGCAAAGCTGATTGCGGCATACATGCGCGCCCACACCCGCGCCAATGGCAAGCGGCTGGTGAATGTGGAAAACGCCGTGGAAATTCTGCGCACCAATGGCGAGATCAAGGCCACCCGCACCGATGAAGTGACCGGCGAGATCAGCCCACTTTCCACCAGCGCGATCCGCCGCGCGCTCAAGCTATACGGGCTGGATAGCGACACGCTGAACGCCCCAACGCCCGCCATGCAGATGGCCAGCAAGCACCCCAACCATGTCTGGGAAATTGATGCATCGCTGTGCGTGCTGTACTACCTGCCAAAGGGCGGTCTGGCGGTGATGGAGGCGAAGGAATTCGAGAAGAACAAGCCGGAAAATTTCAAGAAGGTGGAAAAAGACCGCGTGTGGCGTTATGCCGTGGTGGATCACTGCACCGGGGCGCTGTATGTGGAATACGTGTTCGGTGGCGAATCCGGCGCCAACCTGGCGCAAATTTTCCTGAATGCGGTACAGCAGCGCGAAGATAAGCCGTTTTACGGTGTGCCTTTCATGATCTACGTGGATGCCGGTTGCGCCAACACCAGCGGCCTGTTCAAAAACCTGTGCCGCAGCCTGCAAATTGATCTGCGCTGGCACATGCCGGGCAATGCCCGTGCCACGGGTGCTGTGGAAAAATCCCACGACATCATTGAGCGCCAGTTTGAAGGTGCGCTCAAATCGCTGCCGGTGAATTCCCTCGACCAGCTCAACGATTACGCCACCCGCTGGATGCACAAGTTCAACGCCAGCGCTCGCCACAGCCGCCACGGCATGACGCGCTACGGTGCATGGTTGAAGATCCGCGAAGAGCAGTTGCGCATAGCCCCGGCGCTGGAACTGTGCCGCGAACTGGCGCGCACCGAGCCAATCACCCGCGTGGTAAGCGACAAGCTGACCATTGATTTCAAGGGGCTGGAATACGACGTGAGCCATGTTCCCGGCCTGAATGTGAAGGCCAAGGTACTGGTGTGCCTCAACCCCTGGCGGCCGGAGACGGTGCAGATCGTGACGGTTGAGGCCGGTCACGACATCTTCCATGTGGCCGAGCCGTTGAAAAAAGACCAATGGGGCTGGTCCACCAACGCCAACGTGTTCGGCGAGGCTTACAGCAGCCACGCCCATACCCCGGCACAGAAAAGCGCCAAGCAGCTCGACCAGCTCATCACCGGCGAAACCACCGAGGTAGGCATGGCCAAAGCTACCAAGGAAAAACGCCTGCCGTTCGGCGGCCGCATCGACCCGTTCAAGCCGGTCACCGACTTCAACATCCCAGCCTACCTGCCGCGCAAAGGAACCGCGCTCAATGTGCCGGGGCTGGCCATGCCGGAGATCAAGCCGCTGGAACCCATTGAACTCAAGATCAAGCTGCGCAGCCGCCTGGGTCGCCCGGTGACCGCTGCCGAAATGAGCCTGATTACCGAAACCTTCACCCAGGGCGTGTTCGATGAATCACTCGAAGACGTGGTGAAGCTATTGCAAGGGGAATTTGACACCGCGCCGAAACTGGCGGCGGTGAAATGAATTCGGCCACTGTGCGTCAACACGGTGGCCGATGGTAGCACCCACAAGGGTGCAATTTGAAACGAAGCGAGGGAATTTTGCCATGAGCGAAAAAATTATGAAAGCGTTTTGTTGGCGTACCGGGGTAATCCAGTTGGCCGACACCGTGCCGGAAGGTGCGCTGGAGCTTGCAACGGCACCCGCAACATTGCTGGCGCAGACAGTAGATGCCGTAAGTCGGCATGGGTATGACAGCCAAATCTACCTGGTGCCAGGCGTGCCTGAAGCTGACGATGCTGAACAGGCGCTGGATGCCGTATTTGATTTCCGCAATCAACTGACTAAAAGGCTGAGCCGCGCGCTGGCCGAGGGAGGCGACCATGTCCGCACAAGCGCGCCAGGAATTTAACAACGCCGGGTACAAATATATGCCGATCAAACTCAAAGCCACGCTGATGCGCAACGGCATCAGGCAAAACGACTGGTGCGCCGCCGTGATCCAGACCAGCGGATACACGTTATCTCCCACGGCTTCTTCACAAATCCTGAATTGGGACATGTGGCCAAAGAACACCAAGGTCGAATCCATCAAGTCCCAGACCGAGGCTTTCCTGCGCTCGCGCGGCATCGGCGATGCCGAGATCGCAACGGTATGGGAGGTAGACCATGAAGACCCGATGCGCATGGGCCAGCCTGCGGGAATTCACGTTGGGCAGTTCCAGAAAGCGCGCGACGAAAACGCCACCCCAGATTTGATTGGAGAACCAGAAATGCTGTCACCTGCCGCCAAAAAACACTTCAAGCTGTTCCGCAGCCCTTTCATTGAAGACATCAACAGCCCGGATGACGTATTTATCAGCGCCGATATCCGCTACGTGCGCGAAAGCATGTTCAACAATGCCAAACACGGCGGGCTGCTGGCGGTGATTGGTGAATCCGGCAGCGGAAAGAGCACGCTGCGTAAAGACCTGCTGGAGCGCGTTGCCAAGGATAGCGAGAAAATCCGCGTGATTTTCCCCCGCGTGGTGGATAAAACCCGCCTCAATGCCGGCAGTATTTGCGAGGCCATCATCAAGGATTTACAGCCGGAAGCCAAGCTCCCGCAAAGCCTGGAATCAAAAGCCCGGAGCGTGGAGAAAATGCTCAAGGATAGCGCCAGCAGCGGCAACCGCCACGTCATCATCATCGAAGAAGCGCACGACCTCACCATCCAGACCATGAAGCTGCTCAAGCGCTTTTACGAAATCGAAGACGGTTTCAAAAAGCTAGTCAGCATCATCATGGTCGGCCAACCGGAATTGGCGGTGAAGCTGGATGAAGGCCGCTACCCGGAAGCGCGCGAATTCATCCGCCGCTGCGAGACCGCCTGGCTGGTACCGCTAGACCACAACCTGCCTGAATACCTGGCATTCAAGTTTTCACGGGTACAGGCTGACGTGTCACAGATAGTGGCGGAAGACACCTACGACGCGATCCGCACCAAGCTCACCGATAACCGTGGTGGCCGCAGCGTGAGCTACATCAACCCGCTGCTGGTCAACATGACCATCACCAAAGCCATGAATCTTGCCGCCGAAATCGGTGAAGAGAAAGTGACTGCGGAATTGATTCGCCAACTATAGGAGGCCGCCATGAACGCCTACTCAATATCAGTCGTGCATCGTACCGGCGGCCAGATCATCAGGACGCGCGGCGAGGTGCTTGGTGCCGATGGCCACGGCGCGATCAAAACGGCCTTGAGCATCATCAACTCGCCGGAAGTGTTCTCAGTATCCGCCCGGCTGGTACGAGGGCGCAAACCATGAAAAACCAACGCCTGAAAGATGGCCTGATTGGTGCGGTGCTGATGGCCGTGGCGCTGCTCGGTGCGCAGTTGCTGGTCTCCGACCCAAAGCCGCAGACGCGGCTGACCGCGCCCAAGGAGCTGCTTGCCGAAGTACTGCCCAAGGATGTCGGCTACACCACGCAGTTGTGGCTGGAGCGCGACAGCGACGCCCACTACAAGCTGCTTTACAAGCAGTACCGGGATCAGCAATACGGCATCCGCAGCGTGCCGGTGAGCGTGGAGTAGATCATCATGGATCAACAGAAAATCCTCGCCGCGCTCAAGGGCGCAACGTCCGCGAAACCGATGTCGTTCGCCGACTTGCAGAAAGAGGTCGGGCTGGAAGAATCAACGCTGGCTGTGCTGCTGGACCATATGTGCCAAACGGTGCCGTTCAGCGTCAACCGCTGCCACATCACGCGCGCGGGCAAGCCGGAGTGGTACTACTGGCCCACCGGCGTAGTCGGGGCTGTCATCCCGCTCGGCAATCAATCCGTAAGCCACAACCGCCCGGTGCTGCCACCACGATCTGCGTCTGACGGACGCAGCGCTGCGCCTATCAGACACAGTACGGAAAAACCCGCATCCGATACAGATTTAACTGTATCTCCCGCCGCAACGCGCGTCACCAGCCCAACTGAATCCATCGCAACCAGCATGGCCGAAAAGGCCATCCGCAATGTGGAGAACGCCATTATGCAAGAACAAACACCGGCTCCGGCCAAGACCAAGATCCGCATCATGCTTGAACTCATCGCGGAGAAAGGCACCGTCAGTTCAAAAGAACTAGGTGCCGCCGTCAACACCTCAACCACCCGCCCGTTCCTGAAACCCTACCTGGCTAAAAAACTGATCGTGGGTGTTGATGGCACCAACGGACGCGAATACAGCCTTGCGCCCGGCGTAAATCCGGAAGACCTGCTGATTGTTGCCGCTGCGGATTTCACCAAGCGCCGCCGGGCGCTGAAAACCGTACCTAAGCCGCCGCAGCCACAGCCGCAAAAAGACAACGTAACAAAATTGCAGCCTAAAACTGCAAATTCGCAGCCTGAAACTGCAAACGAAACCCCGGTGCGCCACTACGACACCAGCCAGATCGGCATCGACCCAACCGGCCAGCTCATCATCCAGGAACCCGGCCTGGTCAAGCGCGTATTCCCGCGAGAGGCCACGCTGCAGATCAAGAAGTTCCTGAACGCCATTGACCTGGAGTCGCTGTGCGCCTGACCTGCCAAGCCTGCGGAGCCGTGATCTCGCTGGATGCCGCCCTCGGCCACGAAGGCGCGCGCGAGGCGGTGCAGATCGCGCTACAGATCCCGGCACCGCTCGGCAAGCTGCTCATTCAGTACGTCGGGCTGTTTCGCCCGGCGCAGCGCCAGCTTTCGATGGATCGCGTCGCCAGCCTGCTCGGTGAACTGCTCGGCATGATCCAGTCCGCGCAGATCGAGCGCAACGGCCGCATCTACGCCGCCCCTTTCGACTACTGGCAAAGCGCGCTGGAAACCATGCTGGCCGCGCGCGACAAACTCACGCTGCCGCTCAAAAGCCACGGCTACCTGCTGGAAATCATCGCCAGCGCCGCCGACAAAACCGCTGCCCAGAAAGAGGCCAAGGCCGAAGAAGCCAAGCGCCACCGCACCAGCAGCGACCAGGTTGCCGACCCCGGCAAAGTGATAAAGAAAACCACCCGCACCGTGGGCGAGGCGCTAGCCTTCGCACTCGGCAAACAACCAAAGGAGGTTGCCAATGGCCACCAAAAATGACGTGCTCGTAGTGCTCCAGTGCCACATCGGCGCTGTCAACAGCATCAGCGGCAAGGAACTCTCCCGCGCCGTTGGCACCAACATGCGCCAATTGCGCCACCTAACCGATTTGCTGATTGATGACGGCATCGCCCTGTGCAGCCACCCCAGCCTGGGCTACTACATCGCCCAGACGCCGGAAGAAATCGAACACACCTGCCAGTTCCACCACAGCCGCGCGCTGCACGAACTGCACAAGGTTGCACGTCTGCGCAAGATTCCGCTGCCCGATCTGCTGGGGCAGCTTCACCTGGGGACATGAAAGGAAAACCACATGCATTTAACTTATGAAGAAGTCGGAGCAATGCTTATTGCAATAGGTACACAAATGATGCAGCGCAATCTCTGCGCCGGTGCTGCGCGTGATGGTTGTAGCAACAACGAAATGCGTCAGCAGTTAATTGGCGAGTTGCATATTGATGAGGAACGAGTTGAGTGCTTGCTGGAAGTAAGCAACGAAGACCTGATTAACCATTATTGACTTTTACATTACGGAAGGAGTGAAAAAAACATGGCAAAACCCACAAAACTCAAAGCCAAGGCCGCGATTGCAGTGCCGCAGACGCGCGAAATCGCCGCCGCCGATATCCGCAAGATCGGCGATCTGCAACGCGACCTGCAACGCACCACCGCGAATATGAATGACAAGATCGCGACCATTACGGCCAATTACCAGCCGCTGCTGGAGGCGCTGACCTCCCAGATCAAACTGCTGCAAGACGGCGTGCAAGCCTATTGCGAAGCGCACCGCGATGAGCTGACCGACGGCGGCAAGGTCAAGACCGCCAACCTCATCACCGGCGAAGTGCAGTGGCGGCAGCGCCCCCCCAGCGTGCGCGTCACCGGCGCGGAATCCGTGATTGATTTCCTCAAGCGCCTGGGGCTGGACCGGTTCATCCGCAACAAGGAAGAGGTCAACAAAGAAGCCATCCTCAACGAACCGGAAGCCGTCAAAGGCGTGGCCGGCATCAGCCTGGTGACCGGCGTGGAAGACTTCGTGATTGCCCCGTTTGAGCAGGAAACGGCGGTGGCGGCATGAGCCAGACAGAAAAGCAGATGGCAGCAGGTCAACGTCGCAGCCTGATGGCCATAAGGAAAAAACTGCTCGCCATGTCTTGCGAATGGGAAGACGTAGACGGCTACAACGAAAGCGTGCTTGAGCAACTGGCCGACAAGGTGCAGGAAGTCTCCGACGGATTGGTGGTAGAGCAATGAGCCAAACCCGCCGCCAATCGCTGCTGGAAGCCGTCATCAACATCGTGGTCGGCTTCGGCGTGAACACCGCGCTGAATTTCACCGTGTTCCCACTGTTCGGCTGGCACATCAGTGCCAAACAAAACCTCATGCTAGGCGCGATCTACACCGTGGTCAGCATTGCGCGCAGCTATGGCCTGCGCCGTCTGTTCAACCGCCTGCACCGGGCGCACGTGTTATGAACAAACAACTCACCATCCAGCCCCGCATTCAGCGCATTTTGGCCGAGATCAAAGGCGTCAAGGCGCAATACGGCATCACGCAGTGGGAGCTGGACTTCATGAGTGACCTGGTGCAGCGCGACATCGCCTTTGGCAGCGACAAACAAAACGCCGTCATCGCCGGCATTGAAAAGAAGGTGTTCGGCAATGAGGGTAGTGGCACTGCCAGTGAGTGCCTAGATGCACTCATCAAGTGGTCTGGTGTGAATGAATGAATCCATAGTGATGAAGGCTACTCCTCCCGCCTTCGTTGCTTTTCCGCCCCCGGGCGGCTTTTTGATGTTGGTTCAGTTGCTCGAAAAAATCGAGTAACTCAAGCCTGCATCACAAAGCCAACCAACTGAAAGGAAGTAAAACCATGAATCAAGCAGAACTCATTGAAGCAATCTCGCAGAAAGGCATGAGCCACTACAGTGCCGGTCTTTCCAAAACGGTCGTTGAAGCCGTGCTGCGCACGCAAGCCGATGTGGCCACCGATGCGCTGAAAAAAGGCGATGACGTGACGCTCCCCGGCCTGGGCAAACTCAGCGTCAACGCGAAAGCCGCGCGCAAAGGCCGCAACCCATCCACCGGCGCCGAGATCACTATCCCGGCCAAGAACGTGCCCAAGTTCACCGCCGCCAAGGCGCTGAAAGACGCGGTGAACGCCTAAACCATCGCTTGCAGCGCGTTAACTTTAGCGCGCTGCGAGAGACGGTTTTAACGGAGAAGATCATGGCAGATAAAACTGGAATTGAATGGACGGAAGCTACCTGGAACCCGGTGACCGGATGCAGCAAGGTTAGCCAAGGCTGCAAGAATTGCTACGCGCTGCGCGAATGGCCGCGCATGGCAGGAAACCCCGCCACAGTCTATTACGGGCGCGAATTTACCGATGTGCGCTGCCATCCAGAACGCCTTGACCAGCCGCTGCGCTGGAAGCGTCCGCGCCGGATATTCGTCAACAGCATGTCAGACCTGTTTCATGAGTCTGTCCCTGATGAATTTATTGCCAAAGTCTTCAACGTCATGGTTGAGGCTAAACAGCACACCTTCCAGGTGTTGACCAAGCGCCCTGAGCGCATGCTGGATTTCATGATTGGCAGCAGCGGTGCCGGGTTAAATTACCCACCCATTCCTAACATATGGTTTGGGGTCAGCGTGGAAGACCAAGAAACAGCAGATCAGCGCATACCTATTTTGTTACAGGTTCCCGCTGTTGTCCGCTGGATTAGTGCGGAGCCGTTGTTGGGAAAAATTGATTTGCGTGGCTGGCTTGATGTGGAGGCTGATTGCCCATGCGGTGAAATTTCCTGCCTTCATGATGCGATAAATTGGGTTGTTGTCGGCGGAGAAACTGGCGCTAACAAGGCCAGATGCATGCTGCCGGACTGGGTTAGATCATTGCGCGATCAATGCAGTTCTGCAGGCGTGCCGTTTTTTTTCAAGCAATGGGGTGAGTTTGCACCTGATGAAAACGGCCTGTTCGGATCGGTGGGTAACCGCATGAATCAAGTCGGTAAGAAGTTGGCAGGCCGCACCCTGGACGGCCGCACCTGGGATGAATATCCGGCATGAGCGCTGCCAAAAAAACCAACAACCGCAACAACGAGCTGGCGCAGATCCACATCGCCAAGCAGCAGCTTGGGCTGGATGACGAAACCTACCGCAGCATGCTGTTTACCGTCGCCCGCGTGGAGTCATCCAAAGACCTGGATTACGCCGGTCGTTTGGCAGTGCTCGATCACATGAGGGCGCGCGGGTGGAGCAATAAACCCGCCCGCAAAGCGCAATCCTCGCGCCTGCTGGCCGACGACCCACAGTCCAAGATGATCCGTGGCCTATGGCTTGAACTGCACCAGCTCGGTGCCGTAAAAAACCCCGCAGAAGCCGCATTAAACAGCTTCATCAAGCGCCATACCGGCATTGATCGACTGGAATGGCTATCGGGTAAACAAGCCAGCGGGATTATCGAAATCCTCAAGAAATGGCGGGATCGGTTATGAGTAAAAGCGACAGCAGTACTTATGATTTGTTATGCCGCCTGATCGGCCAAGAGGCGACCATTGCGCTGATGCGTGAGGTGGGCGGTACCGAGATTGTGCTGGTGCGCGGCGAAACCCGCACCACCGCCGCCAAGCGCGCGCACCTGGCCGAGATTGTGGGCGATGAGAAGTATGAGATCATGCTGCGGCATTTTGGGGTGTATTCCCGGTTGTCCGTGCCGATGGGCAAGGCCATGATCCGCGCTTGGGAGATCAGCGAGGCGATCCGCCTGATCGGCGAGGGATTGACCGATAACGAGGTTGCGATCAGACTGAAACACAGTTACCGTTGGGTGCAGCGGGTGACGAAAACCAACCCTGAAGCGCAGGAAGTCAAAGCCGGTAAAGCGGTGGTACAAGGGCCGCAGGCTGAGTTGTTTTAGAGGTGATGAAGGAAACTGATGATGACAGACGAAAAAGTTGTATACCTGAGCGCTATAGAAGTTCCACCGACAGGATGGGTGCCTGTACCCGCCGATCTGGCGCACACTGTACCCGGATTGGTCGCGTATTTCACTTGGCCGATTTCCTCATACGCGCTGGATAAAGCACTGAAATACCCGAATAGCGAGACTGCCAAGAAGATACGGGCGCTCTCCTTTTGAAGACGCTTAAAGCGATTTTTGGAGGATTAAAATGAAGGTTATTGACCTGATGCATATCCTTTTATCTGCTGCAGAGGATGGCTATGGCGACTATGAACTCAACATCAGGGTGACTGGTGAAAATGATTTCATCACCACTAACATTGATGCATTAGTTCCCAGAGAAAACGACGATAGCTTCACGCTTGTTGCTCACCAGTATAGTCCGCTAGGGAATATTGATTTATCCGGGATGAATACGAAATGAATGCCAAGATGAGGCGCATGTCACGCCGCCGCCAGAAAAAGGCTTTGTACAAAAAGGTTCAGAAATTTAAATCGACATTTTTTATGAAGCGACAAACTTTTAAGGATTTTCTGTATTTTACTGAGTGTTTTGGTAGACCTATCCTGAAAAATCCCGACGGGTTTTAAAACAATCTGTTATTGAGATTTAACCTCTCGCGCGACGTCCGTCGCGCTACGTGCAAACTACTCGCCCGCGCATCATGCGGGCATGAAAATCAAGCGCATCCCAATTCCCCGTATGACCGACTGGCTGTTGGTCAGCCTGTTTTTGCTTTACGTCATCCACGACCAGGCGCCGCAGCAGTTGCCGGTGTCGCTCTACAAGCTGTCGCTCATCACGATGGCGGCAGTGGTAGGGTACTGGATCGACCGCAGCGTGTTTCCTTATGCCCGGCCCGATGCCTTCATGCAGCGGCCATTCTCGGTAGGCAGCCCGTATGTGGCTGAAAAGGCCATAGCACCTTCGCAGCAGCTTGTTTTCGCCGTGGCCATGTTGCGGCGCGCCATCATCATCGGCTGCGCCATGCTGGCAGTGAGTTTGGGGGTGTGATGAAGGTGCCAAAACAAGCCGCCCGCTGGATGCTGCTGACGATCTTTATCCTGATCGCCTTGCCGCTGGTGGCGCTGGCCGATGTACCCCGTGAAGCGCTGCGTTATCAGCGCGACCTGACCCGCAATGCCCATGCCACGTGGGGCTTGAATGCTCCGGTTGCAACATTTGCCGCACAGATTCACCAAGAGAGCCAATGGCGTGCCAATGCCAAAAGCCCGGTCGGCGCCGAAGGCCTGGCGCAATTCATGCCAGCCACGGCCACGTGGATTACCGGCGCATACAAGCTCGACGCCAATCAACCCTACAACCCGGCCTGGGCGATGCGTGCCCTGGTCACTTATGACAAGCACCTGTGGGATCGCATCACCGCTGCCACCGAATGCGACCGCATGGCGATGAGCCTGAGCGCCTATAACGGCGGCCTCGGATGGGTGTACCGAGACCAGCAGCTTGCTGAAAAAACCGGCCTTAATCGTGCGCAATGGTTCGGCCAGGTCGAACAAGTCAACGCCGGACGCAGCGCGGCGAACTGGCGTGAAAATCGCGGGTATCCGCGCAACATCATCAAGCGCTGGCAGCCGATGTATGCGAGTTGGGGGCGGGGGATGTGCGCATGAATATTGAGGCGATGGGAGAGTTGGCCGACAAAGGCATGCCGTCCTGGGTGAAGTGGATGGGCGCTCTGCTGGTAGTTGTGGCCATTGTGGCTGCCATCTACGCCTATGGCCGGCAGCAGTTTGGCCTGGGTGAACAAGCAGAAAACGCTCGATGGCTGAAGCGAGAAAACGTTGAATTGACCGCCGCCAATGCCGAGGTTTTGCGGCTGACTTTCGAGAAACAAGTGCAGGAAAAAGCGCACCAGGAGCGCCTTTACGGCATCGCCGCGCAATACCAAAAGGAGAAGCAAATTGAAAAATTCAAGACTGATGCCCTTGTTGCTGATTTGCGTGCTGGCAATGCCGGGCTGTGGTACCACCTTGCCAGCAGTCAAGGTGCCGGTGCAGGTGGATCACGCACGCCTGGCACCGCCACCAGCCGAGGCGATGGTGGAGCAGAAGCCCAACTTCCGGGAGAGATTGCAGCAGCTCTTTACGCTGAAGCCGACCGCGCCGACAGCATCACCCGCCAGCTCGGCCTCGCCCAGCAAGTGATTATCGAAGATAGAAAGCTCTGCGGAAAATGAAAATAGAACTAGAACTCTGGCATTTAATCACTCTGTTCATGGCCTTTGTCGGCTGTCTTGGCTTTATGCTCAAAATCGCGATTGATTACCTCAATCGGAGAGACAACGAGCGCCAGATCGCATTGCAAACCACGTTGAGCGAGCTTTCAAAATCCATCAAAAGCAACGATGACCATTTAACCAGGCTTGAGCGCGAGCTGCTGATATTCAAGGCGGACGTGGCCAAGGATTACGTGCGCCGCGAGGATTATGTGCAGATGACGGCCACATTCATGGCCAAGGTGGACAGCCTGTCGCTAAAAATTGATACAGCCCTGATGCGGGAGCACAAATGATAGATCATCAAAAAGTCCGCCGCGAGGCGATCCGCTGGCACTTGCTGCAAACCCTCAATGTGTCACGCCCGGATGGCATGTTCATGGAGGCGATAAAGCCGGTGATTGAATCGGTATATCCCGACGTGACCGAACTGGAACTGGTGCGCGAGCTGGACTATCTGGCTGATCGCGAGTTGACCTGCACCATGCGGCAGCCGGATGGCCGCTGGTATGCAGACCTCACCCGCCACGGCGTGGATGTGGTCGAGTACACCGTGGAATGTGACCCTGGCATTTCGCGCCCGAAGAAATAACATGACGCAGTTTTTTGCACGTCTATTGCTCCCTTTGAAAACCAATTGCTGGGTGTGCAACATGCTGCGCGGCGTTGGCCTTGGCGCGGTGATGGCGCTGCCGATCGGTATTGCCATCGGTGCGAGGTGGTTTTGATGGCCAAGCGTTCAAAGGTCAGCCAGTTGCCGCCGGAGATCAAGGATTGGCTGGATAAAACCCTCATCAAGAATAATTTCGGCGAATACGATCTGCTGGAAAAAGAGATCAACGCGCTGCTGGAGCAGAATGGCGCTGATTTCCGCGTCTCGCGCTCTGGCCTACATCGTTATGGCAGCGATTTTGAAGAGCGGCTTTCCACATTGAAGCTGGTGACCGAGCAAGCGCGCGCCGTGGTGGCCGCCAGTCCCGATGAAGAGGATGCCGTAAACCAAGCATTGGTGAGGTTGACGCAGGAGAAGCTGTTTTCGTTGCTATTGCAGCTTGAAGTTGACCCGTCCAAGGTCAATTTGTCCGGAATCACCCGATCCATTGCCGAGTTGGCGCGCGCCTCGATCAGCGTGAAGGATTTTGCCGCAAAAGTCAGGTCGCGCACTTTGGAGGCAGCGAATGACGTTGAGAAAATGGCGAGAAGCGCAGGGCTTACTGATGCTGCCGCCGATGAAATCAAGAAGCGCATCCTGGGCATTGCGGGATGAACACCGGTGTACTTTTACCATATCAGCAAGCGTGGATCGCAGACCGTAACCAGGTCAAGGTTTGCGAGAAATCCCGCCGTGTCGGTTTGAGCTGGGCCGAGGCCGCGAATTCGGCGCTTGAAGCCGCCAAGGCCAACGGTCAGGATACCTGGTACATCGGCTACAACAAGGAGATGGCGGAGGAGTTCATCCGCGACGTGGCGTTCTGGGCCGGGCACTACCAGTTGGCCGCCGCAGAGATGGAAGAAGAAGTGATCGCCGATGAGCGTGGCGACATTCTGGCGTTCAAGATTCGTTTTGCTTCCGGTTTTCGCGTCACCGCTCTGTCATCACGCCCTTCCAACCTGCGCGGTAAACAAGGCCGCGTCATTATTGACGAAGCCGCTTTCCACATGGAACTCGGCGAACTGCTCAAGGCGGCAATGGCGCTTTTGATCTGGGGCGGTAGCGTCTCCATCATCAGCACCCATAACGGCGTGGATAACCCATTCAACGAGCTGATCAACGATATCCGCGCCGGGAAATTGCCCTATAGCCTGCACCGCATCACGTTTGATGATGCGGTTAAACAGGGCTTGTGCAAACGGGTTTTCATGGCGACAAAAAAGGAATGGTCGCCAGAATCACAGAAAGAATGGGTCAAGGGAATCCGCAATTTCTATAGGCCGAATGAAGATGAAGAACTGGACTGTATCCCGGCCCAATCTGGCGGTCAGTACATCAGCCGCGCATTGATCGAGTCTCGCATGAATATCAATCTTCCTATTTTGCGATTGAGTTTTAAGGATGATTTCAGTCAATTACCCGAGGATGTTCGTTATCGCACTGTATTGGATTGGTGCAAGGAGCATTTGCAGCCCGTTATAGATTGTTTTGATCTTAGAAATAGGCACTGCTACGGTATGGATTTTGGTCGAACTGGTGACCTGTCTATTATTAAAGTTCTTGAGCAAACCCAGTCTATAAAACACCGTGTCGTGGTGACGATTGAGCTACGCAATGTGCCTTTCAAACAGCAAGAGCAGATACTGTTTTACCTGGTGGATCGCCTGCCGCGCTTTATGGGCGGTGCCAATGATGCGCGCGGTAATGGCCAATATATTGCCGAAGTTGCAGCACAACGCTACAGCAGCGCGATGGTGCACCAGGTGATGCTTTCGCGATCATGGTATCTGCAAAACATGCCGCGAATGAAAGCGGCGTTTGAGGATGATGAAATCGAGATTCCCAGAGATGCCGATATCCTGGACGATCTGCGAGCGATCGTAGTGGATAAAGGCGTGCCGATGGTGCTGGATACCAAGAATTCCGGCAGTGACGGAAAGCAGCGTCACGGCGATTCTGCCATCAGCCTATGCCTTGGTCTTTTCGCAGCGCGCAATGCGGCAGCGCCTATTGAATTTGAGCGGGTGCCCATGAATGCGCCTGCCTCTCGCAACTCTTATTTTGGAGCTTTGAATGGATAAGCCCGTGATTGGCGATATTACCGTTGTCGCCCGTACTGCATGGAACGGTTGGGGGAAATTCCCCATCCAGCCCAATGATGAGGTGCTGCTGCAACGTGGCGGCAGCAGCACGGCGTTCAAGGTCTATGACGAACTGGAACGCGATGCCAAGGTGTCGGAGGATTTACAAAAGCGTCGCTTGGCGTTGCTTTCGCGAGAATATACCGTGACTCCAGCCAGCGAATCACGCCTGGATAAAAAGGCCGCTGATTTCGTGCGCGAGCAATTCAACAATGTTGGCTATGACCGCATTACTTCTTATTTCCACGATGCATTGATGAAGGGTACCAGTTTTGTCGAGCCGCTTTGGGCTGTGGACGGAAGCTATATTGAGTTGGCCGGTGTAAATCATTGCGAACCCTGGATGTTCCGTTTCGATTCCGAACCGGAAATCGACGACATGCTGGTCAACGGCTTCGGCCTGCGGATTATTCACCCGGGGAACATGACCGGAGAAAAAATTCCACACGCCAAAATGGCGGTGCATATCCTCAACCGACGTTATAGCAATCCCTGGGGCGTCGGTCTCGGTAA
The DNA here is from genome assembly GCA_964511385.1 of uncultured Methylophilaceae bacterium. Lineage (GTDB taxonomy): Bacteria > Pseudomonadota > Gammaproteobacteria > Burkholderiales > Methylophilaceae > CAILHX01. Next base: position 239,945 of record CAZEFE010000002.1, read on the forward strand.
CAAGCTGTTCTGGCCGGTGTATTTCAAGCGCCAGGGGATTCAATTCTGGCTGGCTTTCGCCGAGCGATTCGGCACGCCGGTGCCCTGGGGGAAATATCCGAACAACGCGACGCCTGATCAGAAGGTCACCTTGCGTGAGGCGCTTCGCGCTTTTAGCCAGGAAGGTTCGCTGATGACGCCGGTCGGTATGGAGATCGAATTACTTGAGGCGGCGCGATCCGGCATTGATACTTATGACCGATTGGTAAGTTATATGGATGGCCAGATCAGCGGCATCATCCTGGGCAAGGCCGGTGGCGGCGAAGGTAAGGGCAGCGGCGGCCAGTTGGCGGCCAGCCTTAACCTTGAAAACGAAGTGCGGCAGGAACTTATCAAGGGCGATGCCGACCAGCTCGACCATTCCATCAATTTCCAGCTGGTACGCTGGATGGTGGACTTCAATTTCCCGGGGGCTGGGTATCCGAGTGTACGCCGCGTGATCGAGGATCCTGTGGATACCAAGGCGGCGGCTGAAACCCTGAAAATCCTGCACGATATCGGGTACCAGGCCAGCGATGATGAGATCGCTACGACCTTCGGCGAAGGCTATACACGCATTTCCCCACCGAATGCCAACAAGGATCCTGCGTTTTCTACCCAGGATGATGATCCGGTTGACCAGGTGCTGGTGGATGCGCTGGTTTCCGCTGTCGGTGCCGAGAATTTGCAAGGCCAGGCCGAGGTTGTATTGAAACCGGTGTTGGCAGCGCTGAAAAAAGGTGACGGCTATGCCACGGCGTTGGAAATGTTGACCAATATCGCGCCGGATATGCCGATTGAACCGTTGGCCGAGGCGCTTTCCAACATCATGTTTGTCTGTGCCTGCCTTGGCAGGTTGAGCGACCCTGGTAAATAACATGGCAGAAAGCGATCTGCCTGATGTTCCAGATGATGAATTAACGTCGCTGGCGATGGTGGCGGCCAATTCGGCCATCCTAAGCGCCATTACAAATGAGGAAATAAAGCGCCTTTTCTCAATGAAACCGGAAGAAGCGATCCGGTTTTTTCGCTCTAAAGGGCTAAAAATCACCTGGAACTGGCGCGATATGGCCAAGGAGCAGCACGCCCGGGCTTTTACCGTGGCCAAGGTGATGCGCGAGGATATCCTGAAGGATATCAAGAGCGCTGTGGAGGAAGCGCTTGATAAAGGCACACCGTACCGTGATTTTGAGGAAAAGCTGAAGCCTATCCTTCAATCAAAGGGGTGGTGGGGTAAGGCGGTTGATGCTTCGACCGGTGAAATCACTCCATCCGGTAAAAATGGTTCACCGGTTCAGATGGGTAGCCCAAACCGGTTGAGCCTGATCTACGAAACCAACATGCAAGTGGCGTACATGGCTGGCCGCTATCAATCTATGATGGCGGTGACCAAATACGCGCCCTGGTGGGAGTATGTGGCGGTGATGGATAGGCGCACACGACCGTCGCACGCGGAATTGAATGGGTTGGTGTTTCGTTTTGATGATCAATTTTGGTTGTCTTTTTATCCTCCCAATGGTTTCCGCTGCCGCTGCCGCGTTGTCGCCCGGGAAGATTTTCAACGTGAGCGTGGAGATTTTGAAGTGAGTTATGGCGAAGGCCGTATGGAGACAGTCACCAAAACATGGAAACGCCGCAACGGCACCATCGCTTTTGAAGACGTGCATGGTTATCGTCATCCTGGAACCGGGAAAATCATTACTCCTGATATTGGCTGGGATTACCACCCCGGAAAGGAGGCGTTTCATTGAGCCTGGCAACTCTTACAGTGAATGATCAGTCGGTTCAAAGTGCTTTTGATCGTCTTGCTAAATTCGGGAGCGACCAGAGTGGGGTTACTCCTAGAATCGCTATGAGGATGCTGCAATCCACAGAGGAAAACTTTGCAAAGGAAGGGCGCCCTAAATGGAAACCAATGGCGCCATCTACTAAAGCGCAGCGAGGCGGAGGTGCGAAGCTTTTACAGAAATCAGGGCAATTAGCCTCATCCGTTACACCATTCAGCTCCAAGGATTCTGCGGGTGTTGGAACTAACAAGATATATGCAAGACCACAGCAGCTTGGTACTGGCCCATTTATTATCAGGCCAAAGAAAAAGAAAGCCTTATTCTGGTTGGGTGCTGGCCATCCTGTTCGTGAAGTAAAACATCCTGGATTACACGCCAGACCGTTTTTTAATTTAACCGATCAAGACAACTTGGACATCATCACAATAATCGACTTGCACATTAAAACCATTAGCCGCTGATTTTGTTTTGCAATGCGAAATAGTATTTTATTTGGTGTCCCGTTTCATCCGACTTAATCCCGACTCATCCCACACTTTTCTCAATTCTCACCCCTAACTTATCTCACTCCGGATCAGCCTTTGTTTCACCAGGGAAACAAGCCAGAACCGCTCCCCGTGACCGAGGAAATGTCGAAATCTCTCGTGACTCTCCCTATTAGTGCGAGCATGACCGAGCAAGATGCGTATTATGTGGTTGATACTGTAAAGGAAATATTAGCTTGAGCTTTAAAACTGAATATGGATTTTATGGCAGATTAACTTCGCAATTTCCTTCACAGGTGATTGTGGACATGACAGAGGTTTGCAACTTGGCCTGTACGCACTGCCCACACCCAGAGTTTAAACAGTCTGAGCACTACCAGGCCAGATATCTTGCTCCAGAACTGAACGCCAAAATGGTTGATGAAGTTCGCCAGCATGGAGCCGGACTCACTCAATACATTCGCTATACGGCTGAAGGGGAGCCTTTAGTGCATCCTGAGTGCTATGACATGATCGAATATGCCGTCAAGCAATCCGGAGTACTCGTATCTTTGACAACAAATGGCACGATATTAAATGAAAAACGCATACGTAAGCTGCTTGAAGCCGGACTGGATTTAATTGATATCAGCATTGATGCATTTCTATCCGAAACGTATTCCAAAATAAGGGTTAGTGGTGATCTGGAAGTTACGCGTTCCAATGTGATTAACATGATTCGCCTGGCAAAAAAATATTCAAAAAATACCAAGGTCGTGGTCAGCTTTATTGAACAGCCAGACAACATTGGGCAATCCGAAGAGTTTGAGAAGTTTTGGTATGCCCAAGGTGCGCATTACGTGGTTATTAGAAGGTTGCATTCCGGCGCGGGTGCCGTCGTCAATATCGCAAACATCATTCGCAAGCAGTCTGCGGCCATTGAACGTAAGCCTTGTCTTTACCCATGGGAACGCATAGTTCTGAATCCTAGGGGTTTCTTGGCATACTGTCCACAAGATTGGGTGCACGGATCACCGGTCGCAGATTATCGCAATACAACTATCAAAGAAGAGTGGAGTGGAGAGTTTTACCGTAAGCTCAGGCAGGCTCATATGGACAATAACTTCTCTGGGTTTGATTTTTGTGGAAACTGTCCAGACTGGGCATCAACCAGATGGCCAGACGAGGGGCGCAGCTATGCCGATATGATTCAAGAATTCAAGGATCAGGCTAATTGATTCCACATTCCAAGCCCTGGATTACGGATGAAGATATTGCAGCTGTTACTTTATCGCTCCAGAGCTTGATGATCGGGCAAGGGGATCTAGCTGCTAGATTTGAGTTCGCACTTTCAGCGTGGATTGCTGCTGGTGGTGGAGTGGCGATTGGGAGTGGTGCTGGTGCTGTTGCCTTGGCGCTTAAAGTGCTAGGGGTGACCGAACTGGATAAGGTGTTATTACCGACATATGTCTGTACCTCGGTTGCAGAAGCAATCGTTACAACCGGAGCCGAGCCCGTCTTGTGTGATGTGGGAGCCGATTGGGTTATGACGCCAGAAACGGTAGCCTCTCGATTAACGCCTGATACTAAAGCAATTATCGTCCCTCACATCTATGGAATACAAGCTGATATTTCTGGACTGAAGCAGTTCGGTATTCCCATCATTGAAGATTGTGCCCAAGCATTAGGTTATTCGAACCAGCATCATATTCAAGGTGATATTGCGGTTTTTTCATTTCACCCAACTAAGTGTCTGACAACAGGTGAAGGGGGAATGGTTGTTTCTAATTCTCCAGAGTTGGTGCATAAAATGAGAGCATTAAGAGATGGGGCATTGGAATCAATTTCCCCGCGTTTTTTTTCTCCGATGTCGGATATGGCGTCAGCCTTGGGCTTGTCGCAATTAAGTCGGTATCATGAAGGCCTTGATAGGCGTGCAGAAATTGCTAATCGATATAAGGCATTGCTAAGAGAAAAAGCACCGCACTGTCTGAACGAGAATGCGTTAAGAAACAGTATGTATTTCCGCTTTCCTATAAAGCTTGTTGGCGGGGTGGATAAGTATTCTGAGCTATTTTATAAACGTGGCATCGTTGTTCGAAAAGGTGTGGATAGATTAATACACAGAGTTATGGGGTTGCATGACCGTGATTTTAGTCGTTCCTGTGAATTATTTTCATCAACTGTATCGTTGCCTATCTACCCGGCACTTAATAATGAAGAGTTAAATAAAATAATCAAAGTGTTAGAAGACGTAATATGAATATGACCGAAGAATGAACGTGAAAGGTAAATAATGACTGATATTGCAGATAGGCATGAGCCAGAGCGCCAGCAAAAAGAGATGCTTGAAGCGTTGTTTCAACATACAGAACTGACTCAGTTCGAGATGTTTCGTAATTTTCCAGTATTTACGCCCAGGTATAACATGGCTCGCTTCCTGAGCCATTACGAAATTTTCAAGAAAGTGGCTAATCTCCCCGGAGTTATCGTTGATCTGGGAGTTTATCGAGGCTCGTCATTGTTCACTTGGGCAAAGCTATGCGAGATATTTTGCCCTACGGATATTCGAAAAGTTGTGTATGGTTTTGATACTTTTGCCGGTTTTGTGAAAATTGCTAAAGAAGATGGGCCCGAAAACTTGGTGCAGGATGTGAAGCCCGGCGGATATTTTGGTGGTGCTTCAATTGAGCAAGATTTGGTACTTGCGCGAAAGGCAATGAATTGCGACAGGCATCTGAGCCATGTCGAACGCATTGAATTCATTAAAGGGGACGTAGTGGAAACGATTCCAGAATTCACGCGGGGAAAGGGTGCTGGCTTGAGGATTGCGGTACTAAACCTTGACCTGGATTTATATGAACCAACCAAGTGTGCGCTTGAGCATTTCGTTCCATTAATGACGCCAGGCGGTATCATTATTTGTGATGAATATGCTGTCGATACGTTCGGGGGAGAATCAAAAGCGGTTGATGAATACTTCATCAAGCATTTTGGTCGCCGCCCAAAGCTTAACAAAGTCACTTGGCACAGTAATCCATCGGCATATATTGAGGTTGATTGGTGAGAGTCGGAATAATTCAATCCAATTATATTCCCTGGAGAGGTTATTTTGACTTTATTGCCTCGGTAGATTTGTTTGTGATTCATGATGACCTTCAATATACAAAAGGGGACTGGAGAAATCGGAACAAGATAAAGGTAAAGAATGGGACAAAATGGCTCTCAGTCCCAGTGAATTACACGCATACCACACAACTGATTTGTGAAACAAAAATTGACTACTCGCAGAAATGGTGGCGTGATCATCTAAACCAATTTCGTGAAAATTACATAGCTACGCCATATTTCAAGGATGCTTTTTCTATTTTAGAAAAAAACCTAACAAAAAATTTCGAAACTATTGCAGCATTAAATCTATCTCTTATTAAGGATGTCAGCGAATACCTTGAGATAAATACCCCCTTGGTGATGTCTTCTGAATATTGTCCCGAGGGGAGTAAAACGGAGCGACTTATTTCGATACTGGAAAAGACCGAAGCCACTGTCTATGTCTCGGGGCCTGCTGCGGATAGTTATCTTGATAAAGATATGTTCGTGCGTGCCGGAATAGGCCTTGAGTATAAAAGTTATGTATACCCTGAATATCCTCAACAATATGGTGGCTTTGAGCCGGCAGTAACGGTGTTTGATCTTATTGCAAATTGCGGGAAAGCATCTGCTGAAATGATAAAAAGCATGATGCCTAACCAGTTGGTTTTATAACTGACCCATTACTGGACGTTGAAGCCATCATGAAAAAAAAGATTTTTTCTATTGTGGTCCCGGTATACCAGAATATCGGAAACTTGCCGACAACTATTCCCGCTTTGTTGGGCTTGCAAGAGCAGTTGTCTGAATACGAACTGGAATTGGTGTTTGTGGATGATGGCTCGACCGATGGTTCTTATGATCTATTGATTAAGTTTGCTACGTCCAATCCAGATCAAATCAGGGTCGTCAAACTGGCTCGCAATTTTGGGCAAAATCCAGCGATCTTGGCGGGTTTGCATTTTGCTACAGGCGACTGTGTAGGGATTGTTTCGGCAGACCTGCAGGAGCCATGTGAGTTATTTGTAGCCATGACTAAGGCATGGCAGCAAGGCGCCAAGTTTGTGATTGGTGAAAGGCAAGGACGTGAAGAAAGTTGGTGGCAGCGCAATATTTCTGGCTTTTATTGGAGATTGATACAGAAATCCGCTTTTCCTGATTTACCAGATATGGGATATGATTTCTGCCTGCTGGATAGGCAGGTGGTTGAAAATCTCAAACATATCAATGAGAAAAACTCCCCTATTTTTATTCTTCTGTATTGGCTCGGCTACAATCCGACCCGGATTCCAATAGTCAGAAAAAAGCGAATGGTCGGGCGTTCTCAATGGCGTTTCTCCAAAAAGGTCAAGCTTGCTGTCGATACCCTGGTCGGCTTTACTTATTTGCCGAGCAGGATGATCACTCTGATGAGTTTGTCAGCATCTATGTTGGCACTCATGTATCTTGCATATATTGTATATCGTTGGCATACCACGGGTGCGGCGCCACCCGGTTGGATGACAGTTGTTGGCCTGCTGTTGCTGCTGGGAGCGTTTATTCTGTTTGCCTTGGGCATTATCAGCGAATATCTCCTGCGTATTCTGGATGAGTCTCGCAAGCGGCCGCCATTTGTCGTGGATACCGTAATACAGAAAACCGATAGATCCTAATGCTTCTCGATCCTCCAGCGCTTTTCCCCTATCAGAAGTGGCGAATGGGAGAGTTGTTGCTAGCTGGTGTCGTTGCGACACTAATTTTGAGTGTGTTGCTTTCAAAAGTGAGTTATTCCGGCGCTTGGGATGGTGATCCAGCCTTCCGTAACAGGTTGGCGATGGAGGCTGTCAACACGTTTGTTGCTGAGTGGAATGCCGGAAGAAACCCTTTGCTTGCATTTCTGCAAACATTCCACAGATTCCCAACGGTTGTGCATGAATCTATGCTGGCTTTATTTATCCTCCTGCTAAATGGGGTGCGGCCAATTGATTTTGATACCGTAGTGGTTTATGCCGCTTGGTTTTCTACGATCTGGACACTGATCGGAGTGCTGGTGCTGTATTGGATTTTAAGACTGTTCTCCACTCGCTGTATGGCATTGCTAGCCCTTCCAATCTGCGTTCTGGCTGGCTATATCCTGCTGTATGCAAACTTTCCCAGGCAGAACATGACTTCTCATGTGCTGGGGTGGGGGGCGCTGGCGGTCTATTTCTACTCGCGTACTTTGCTTCATCGCCTGCCGATTTCGCGCGCAGTCTTGATTGGGCTCCTATTTGGACTTTCAGTGCCAACTCATTACAGCAGTACATACCTGGCTTTCGTTTTTGTTGCGCTAGAAGTTGTACTGGCCATCGTACAGCGCACTGGTATCAAGAGCCTGACTCTGAATTTGTGGTGGATATTTTCCACATCCCTCTTGGTGTGGTTACTGATCGATACCTATTATTACCTGATGGTATGGCTGCATCCATCAATTAAATTGTTTGGCGGAGTTTCTTTAAGTTCCAGTGATTATGGCTTTTTCAGCGGAATGCTGTATACATCGTCTCGTCTGATAGGTGAGGCGGCAGCGCACAAACTAGAGTACCCAGTGTGGTGGTTTATGCCTGGGTTCTTGTATAGAAATTTTGGCTTGATAGGTTCTGCCTTATTTTATCTGGGACTAATGGCCTTACTGTTGAAGGTAACCATTGCATTAAGGCATCAGTCGCAAACAACATGGGAACTCACTCTGCTGATGGCGACGACAACGATAGTGGTTTCTGCAATTATTTCATTGGGGTATTTTCAAAATGCCCGCAAACTGATGGTTTTTTATCCAGCGTGGTGTGTCGCCATACTATTGGGGCTGGAGTTTTGTGTTGAATCATTCCAATTTATGATGAAAAAATGTTCGGGAGCACAACTAGGATACAGTTGTAATGCGAGACTCTCGGCAATTTCTAGATCATTTGTAATCTGGGGCCCGATTGGGATTGTACTGGTGCTGCATGGTTGGACTTATTGGCCATATGCTAGAGATATTCATCATGCGAGGCGGGAGGTGGGGTACGTGCGGGAATACTTGGCAACACATGGCATAAACCGGCTTTTGGTGCAAAGCAGCACCCCTGACTTTACTATGCGGTTCGCACCGCAGCAAAGCATTCTCGGTAAGACAGCGGTTAAGGATCTTAACTCCTACAAGTGGGTCTTGTTTAATCGGCTATATCGGGGCCAAAGCTTGGATTTGATGCGTAGGTTGAGAAATATCAAGCCGGTAGCCGTATTTAAAACCCAGAATGCCTTGCCGATTATTTGGTATGAATTTCCGCTCAGAAAAAGTTTTGTTGATTTTGATGATCCACTTACTCAAAATCGTAGTCTTTACCATTGGTCGGAAGTAAGGGAGGCCTTGGAAATATAAGCGCACGCCCAATTTATTTTCTTCTGCGGATTGGCATGGTTTCCATTTTTAGCCAAGCCTTCGAGTTGACAATACGCTCTACTTTGACGCCGCAATAGCCCATCGCTATCAGAATGCCAGGCAGTGTATTTTTCAGATACAGCCTGAAAGCACGGTATGTAAATATAGATTGCATCCCTGCCAATATATTACGGTAGGTAAACCCCAGTTTGGTGATGCCAGTGATTGGCAGATTTGCACGAGGGTAACCGGTAGTTGCAAGAGCGGCGCCGGCCACCCAGTCAAAATATGCAATATCCTCAGAAGTCATCTGCGTACGCCATTTTTCACGGTTTGCGGCGTCTATTGGTTTGCCTAGCATGCTGTGCGTGCTGCTGTTGGCAATGGCTTGTGCCATTTCGCTACTGTGAAAATTAAGCATTTCTGGGTTGAATTCAATGCCGATGAATTCGCACAATCTGCGCGCTTCGCGTTCCGGATTCTCCAATAAGTCTTCGTAGCGGATTTCGCAATAGCGTTCCGGGTGGAGTGTGCCCCAACGACGTTTTTGAGTAATGTGATCACGCCAGACACGCGCGGCAATGGCAAGATTTTCCGGTCCCATGCTTAACTTCCGCCACGATAGGAAAACGTCACGTCCATCGCGTACGATATGGATGAATTTGCCTTGCCTCCCTGAAGCGTGGTCGAGGTCTTCTAGCGGGATATGCTGGAAAAATGCACTTTTGTCGCCATACAGCGTTTTCCCCTTGAGCATGGCGTATTTTTCATAAATGGCATGAATTGTTTCTGGATAAGTCCGTGCTTCTTGTACGATTTTTTCAAACTCATCTTGAGTGGTTAGTAACGAGTGCTTGGTCATTTCATCGAATCCGCGCTCCATTTCGGCCCGGGTTAACCAGATTTCAAGAAATGCATAAATGGCTCTGAGCAAACGCGTCCGTGCAGTTACGTTTTTTAGATTGCCGGCGAGGAACGCGTAACGAGAAAAAAGCGGTATGAAATGTGTTTCTGTCGGAATGGCTATTTGCCCGGTTTGGTCGAGCATGTTGGATAGCAGGTAAGTGCCGGAACGTGGGCACCCTACGATGAAATGCAGTGGTTTCATGATATGGAAACATTTGTTTTTATGGAGCGAACTAACTTGACCGCGGGAATAGGGATAGCCAATGGAATAGGCTGGTTTGCCCAAGTGCCTGAGCGATGAGGGATAAAGCTATCCAGTTTGCTGTGATGCAATAATTTGCTAAGACTGGGTTGCTGGGAGTCGGTTGTAACTTTTGTTGCGGTCAGATGCAGTCGTTCGAGCATTTTTTGACAGCCATTTACGGTCATGAAGTTAGAAGCACTGGGCCCAAACATCCAGTAGCGCTTTCCATACAGTTTGGCAATGATTGAATCGGCATGGGGAAAATTAAATAGTATGAAGCCCGTGTCTTTGAGCAGGTTCCGCATTTTTTCCAGAGCGGCGGGTAAATCTTGCATGTTAGAGGCTGTGCCCAAAAAAATAATGGCATCGAATGATTGCGCCTCGAACTCAACTTCCATAAAGTCTCCCGCGATGATATCTAGCCCATGGATGCGTTTGGCCGCTTCTGCAAAGCGTGAGGACAAATCTATTCCGATGGTGGTATGGCCATGTTTTCTAATCACGGAAAGAAGGCTACCGGTGGCACAGCCGATTTCTAGCACTGTAGCCTTGTCAGGCAGGAACGGCGAGATGTGTTTGCTGTATCGTCCAATTGCTTCAAACACCCGCGCCTGTTCATCCTGTTCGTAGTTGGCGTACGCAGAGCCAGATTGTTGGCTGCTGCCTTGGTATGTGTCTGAGTCGTACCATTGTGCCAAAGAGTCAGTGCTGATCTGGGGCGATTGCATATAGCTGCCACAGGTAGGACAGCGGACGAAATAAACGTTTCCCCAGGCCGTTTTTTTAATGACGTCGGTGATTTCTTTTCCTAGCGTATTGCCACAGATACATTGAGTGCGTGATTGATATTCGAATACCGGCGTTGAGAATGGAGCGGTGTTATCGGTTGTCATGTTAACGGGCTGAATAAAGATAAATTTTCCACGGGGAGTCACTGCGATCAAAAATTTTTTCTAGGTGCAGACTGATTTGTTCGGCATTCTCGATTTCAATTGCGGAAAGTAGATATTGTCCCCCCATGTTCTTAAATTCACCAGTATTGAAGGCGAGGCTCTTAACATGGGGTTTATAGCTGGATATTGCGTTTTTCGTGAGTTCGAAAGCATCTGTACCAAGTGGTTGCAACTCACTGGAAAACACATAAAACCGGCTGCCCCATTCATCAAAATATTGTCGATAGGCATCGTTTTTTTCTAGTTCTTGCTCGATTAGTTTTCGGAATTGGTGCTTGTAACTCAGCGGGTAGTTGGGCAATAGCCCATCCAATGTGTAAAAGCCATTGTAAATGGCGATGCTGGGGTGGATGCCGAGCGAACAAACGCGGTAACTTCGCTTGTCTTTGCCGATATAGTGATCAATATCCTTAAATAGAGCGGTTGAATAAAACTCGCCAAAAGAAGGTTTACCCAGACGTTTTTCGGTGATGTGGTCGCTACGGTTGAATAGAAATGCAAGTTGCAGGACGATGAACAGAACGCACAAGGGCTTGCCAATTTTGGGTAGGTGTTTCCAGAATATGGATAACGTGATGCCGAACATGGCATACCACAACAGCGGATGTAGGTAGTGGAAGCGGCTCAGATTGAAATATGGCAAGGCCGGCCATAGCGCTTTGAGTTCTGGCCAGATGTTCCACCACAGCCCGTACCATGCGGATAGAAGCGCGGTGAATGCAAGCAGGGCAAGAATCCGTTGCTCCCGGATGCGGCGCCAGAACACAAGCCCTGTTGCTAACAATATCGCCGGCAGCACGATTTTTCCGTGTAGGCTGGCAGCGTGCCCTTGACCTTGCGCGAAATTTTGAATTGCGCGTTGCAAGGCTTCGTTGAAGTTGGGGTGCTCAAACACAAATTCAGTGCGATGTGAGATAAAGCCGTATTCAGGAGACAGAAAAGCCAGCACCAGTCGATAGTCTACAAGGAAAAATAGACAGGTCATCAAAATGATTGCTGCGGCAAAGCGCAGGTGATGCTTGTGGTGCCGAAACAAATCGTAAGTCCATAGCAACGCGAGGATAGCGATGAAAAAGACGTAGCTGAGTACGAATAGCGAGTAAAAGGGAATGGTGGCAATAATAAGCCAATCCTTCCAGGCGCCGCCGTATTTTCTGATATTTAAGAAGGCGTAAAGCGCCAACGGCTGGCCGGCAATAGTAAGCCCGAACATGGCGTAATAGGGTAGCAGGGCAAATGCGAGTGCGGCGCCGATCCGGGCAGGCCGATCTTGTTCCTCTGTAAGGATGTGACGCTTTAATAAAAAATACATGCCTGTATAGGCGATTATCCTAATCAGGAACTGATTGGCCACATATGCCCCAAAAGGGCCGAGAAAATAAAAAAGCCATAGCGTGACATTTAGCCCGGAGCCCATCGTCGAAATGGGGGCGCCATTCATGATGTTATCTATCATGGCATTCAGCGGGCCAAATATCATGCCGCTCTCTGCCAGTAGTTTGGCTCTAATAAACGGGCCATCCAAATGGTCGTGGATCATGACGTGCGAACTTTCTCCAAGCAGAAATGCCGGGGAGAGATAGGCGATGATGACTAAGAGCGAAATCAAATGTAATGCAAAATTTCTTTTTGTATTGGATATGTACATAAGTCCTCTTTTTGTGGTGCGATGACCTGACTACCAGTAATTAGAACCATAGAAACGAAATTCGTAGCTGTGCTAACATGGCCCCGCCGTCAGTGCTATAGCGTACGCTATACATATTAATTGTGCCTGTGCGGGAACGTAGTGATTTACGGCTGTATGATAACGCAATTCAAACCTTCCAATGCCGTATAGACGATTGGGTCTTGTGGTGCCAATCCTTTGCTTGAGTTGGCGGGTGAGCGTAGGTAGAAGTGATTGTGAAAACTGTATGGATTTTTTTTTGATAAGCTGGTTAATATGCCAAAAGTTCTAGTTACCACCGTTCCTTTCGCTGATAAAAACCGGTTGCCCATTGAATTGCTCGAAGCCGCTGGCGTCGAGTATTTGGTTAATCCAATAGGCCGCAAGCTTAAAGAAGAAGAGTTGGCTGAAATGGTGACGGATTTTGATGTGTTGATTGCCGGAACGGAAATTATTTCCGATAAGGTAATGGAGCGAGCCAGTCGATTGAAGTTGATCTCTCGGGTAGGGGTTGGGCTGGATAATGTTGACTTGATTGCTGCGGAGCGGCGTGGCATTCATGTCAGTTATACACCGGATGCCCCGGCGCCTGCAGTGGCAGAACTGACTATTGGGTTAATGCTTTCTTTACTACGGTTTATTCATATTTCCAACACGCAGTTGCATCGCGGCGATTGGCATCGTCATTTTGGGAGAAGAATCCCGGAGGTGACGATTGGCATTATTGGCGTTGGCCGTATTGGCCGACGCGTTTTGTCGAGATTGAGCGGCTTTGGTACACCGAGGGTGTTGGTCAATGACATTCATCCAGACACTAAGTTGGTTCCGGAACTCAAACTGGAATGGGTGGGCAAGGAGGATATTTATCGTCACGCCGATGTGATTAGTTTGCATGTACCACTGACCGCGCATACCAAAGATATGATCTGCGCGGAGCATCTCAAACTCATGAAACCCGATGCCTTGCTGATTAATACTTCGCGTGGTGGAATTGTTAACGAGAAAGACTTGGCGGTCATCCTTAATGCCGGGCATCTGGCTGGCGCGGCTATTGATGTGTATGAGCATGAACCGTATGCAGGGCCTCTGGCGAATATCGAACGCTGCCTGCTTACTGCACATATGGGTTCGATGTCGATTGACTGCCGTACGCGAATGGAGATTGAGGCTACTGAGGAGGCGGTGCGCTTTCTGACTGATCAACCTTTGCGGGGTTCAGTGCCTCCCAGCGAGTACGAAGTGCAAAGGCAAGGGTTGTGACATTAAGAAAGTCTACGTGACGGGCGTGACAGAATCTTTTCGGTAACAGTGGTGGGAGTGCTGGGGCGAATTGTTCCAATTAAAAAGCAAACTATGAGCCCCTTAACTATGAACAAACGACTGTTAAGTCGGACTAAGTTGATATTCTGGGACTTTGATGGTGTCATCAAAGACTCCGTTGATATCAAAACTCAGGCTTACGTCAAACTATTTGAGCCTTTTGGCACTAAAGTTGCCGAACAGGTGCGTGCGCATCATGAAGCGCACGGTGGTATGTCTCGCTTTGATAAGTTCCCACTGTATCTGCAATGGGCTGGTGAAGAGCCTAGCCAGTCAAAGGTCAATGAGTTTTGTGATACATTCGGCCGATTGGTGCTTCAGGGGGTGATTGAAGCACCCTACGTGGCTGGAGTCGAAACTTTTCTCCGCTCTAACCCGTATCAGCAGCTATTTGTCCTGGTTTCTGCCACACCACAAGACGAGTTAGAGCAAATTTTGCATGCGTTGAATTTGGCAGCTTGCTTCGCTGAGATTTTTGGAGCACCAACTCAGAAAAAAGACGCAATTCGCATGACGCTGGAGGGGCGTAGGCTTGATCCTGGTGATTGCTTGATGGTGGGCGATGCTCGTGCTGATTTGGAAGCTGCTGAAGTTAACCATGTGCCATTCATGCTGCGATTGCACGGAACCAACACTAATATGCTCACTAGTTATACCGGTATTTCTGTGAAGGACTTTACCTCGTTATGAGCCGTCTTGAAAAAATTCAAGCAATACGCAAGTTATTCGCTGAAAACTTGCCATCGGTTGGAAGTTGGATTCAAATTCCGCATGCGTCCATCGCTGAAATCATGGGGCAAGCCGGGTATGACTGGGTGGCGGTGGATATGGAGCATGGGGCAATAGATGCCCATCAGCTACCAGATATTTTCCGTGCACTGGAATTGGGCAATACTTTGCCTCTAGTACGCTTGGCTCAGGGGCATGTCAAAGATTGTAAACTGGCCTTGGATGCCGGGGCAGGAGGCGTCATTGTTCCTATGGTCGAAACTGCAGAGCAGTTGATCCTGGTGCGCGATGCTTGCCGCTGGCCACCAGCCGGTACTCGAGGTGTTGGGTTTTCTCGCGCCAATCTGTTTGGCAAGCATTTTGATGCGTATCACGAAGAGGCTCAGGCTCCTTTGCTAGTGGCAATGATAGAGCACATCCGCGCTGTTGAAAGCCTGGAAGACATACTTGCAGTGGATGGGCTGGATGCGATTTTGATTGGGCCATATGATTTGTCCGCATCCATGGGATTAACTGCGAATTTCGAAGCGCCAGATTTAGTCAAAGCGATGAATCGTATTCGCGCTCTGAGCGGCCAGCATCGTATCCCATGTGGCATTCATATAGTGCAGCCTGATCCTTCTGTGTTGGAGCAAAGAATTGCCGATGGGTATAGATTTATTGCGTATTCAATAGATTCCGTATTTTTAAACCACGCTGTCGCGAATCCAGCGAGGATTGCTTCATGAATTACTGGCAAAAACTTAGTTTGCTGCTCTATAGAGCACGAAAGTTTTCCGACAGATACAAGCAAGGCTCCAGCACGAAGGCAAACCTTTCTAGAATCATTATCACCAAAAATGCTTCCGGCGAAATTACTCTAGGTGATTATGTGATGTGTAATGCAGAACTATATAGTTTCTTTGATAAAGGGACTATTACGATAGGGAATTGCAGCTATATTGGGCAAAACACCAGGATTTGGGCTTTGACTCAAGTGGATATCGGGGAAAGAGTCTTGATCGCCCATGATTGTTTCATCTGTGACAATCTTACCCATCCATTAGATGCGGATACTCGGCACCGGCAATATATGGCAAAACATGGTTTTCCGTTCCCTGCTGATATAGAGTTGGGTGGACGTCCAATCACAATTAAAAATGATGTTTGGATTGCAGCTGGCGCGACTATTCTTCGAGGGGTGACGATCGGTGCAGGTTCAATTGTGGCGGCCGGATCAGTCGTTACCAAAGACGTCCCTCCTGACTCGGTTGTTGCGGGGAACCCGGCGCAACTCGTTAAAACACTTAACTAAATTAATGAAACAAAGGAGTCAATAAATGGCCTTGCCTGATACCTGCCCACTATGTGCGGCTGGCCATGATAAACAAGCTGTCGTCACGTCGCATGTCTATGGTGCTACCAGAAGGGCTGGTGCTTTTTTTCATTGTGAAACTTGTGATGTGCGTTATCAGTACCCCGGACTGACCGCGGAAGAAGAATCGCGGTTTTATGCTGCAGAGTTTGAGGGATTTATGGCGAATCGGGCAGGAAGTCAAGGAGGGTGGCACAGCGCTGAGAATCATATAGTAGCTAACGAACCGACTCGTTGCCGGCGCATGAAATATCTGGCCCCGTATCTGGCTGAAAGTTCCAGCCTGCTTGAAGTCGGGTGCTCTTCCGGGTTCATGCTTTCTCCTTTGGCTCAGGCTGGATATGTTTGCACAGGGGTTGAACCTTCTGGAGTATTCAGCGAGTTTGACAAAAGCCGCGGCTTGGAGGTTTATAGCTCATTGGATCAATTGCGAGAGATGGTTCCAGAAGCAAGGTTTGATGTCATCATGCATTTTTTTGTGCTTGAGCATATCGCCGACCCCGTAGCCTTTCTTGAGGCGCAACTGGCGCTACTCAAGCCTGGAGGCAGAATCATCTTTGAGATTCCAAACGCAGCTGACCCCTTATATTCGGTCTATGATATTCCTGCATTTGAGCGTTTTTATTGGTCGGTAGCACACCCATGGTATTTCAGCGAAGATTCCTTGCATTATCTTCTCAAGCGGCTGGGGCATCCTTATGAAGTTTTGCGTGATCAGCGCTATGACTTGTCGAATCACATGATTTGGGCCAGAGATGGGAGACCGGGTGGAATGGGGCGATTTACCGAAACCTTGGGCGCGGAGTTTGAGGAGAGCTATAAGCAGGCACTCATACGTATCGGCAAATGCGATACGCTGGTCGGTGTTATTAGCAAGAAATAAAGCGAGATCACATGGAGAAAGTATTAGTAACAGGGGTGGCCGGCTTTATAGGCTCTAATGTGGCATCCCGACTGTTGCGGGAAGGTTATTCGGTTGTTGGTGTTGATGATCTCTCTGGCGGGCATGTCAAAAATGTGCCTGCTGGACTGGAGTTTATCCAGGGCGATCTTGCAAAGGCTTCAACGATCGCGTTAATCCCTCGTGATTGTCGCAAGATTCTCCACTTGGCAGGGCAGTCGTCTGGTGAAATCAGTTTTGACGATCCGGTAGCAGATTTGGAAAAAAATGCCGTTTCTACACTAAACCTGATTCGTTACGGTATTGAAAATCAAGTTGAGCGCATGGTTTATGCGAGTTCAATGTCAGTTTATGGCTCCGTGGAGAACAAACCAATTAGCGAAAGCCGTGAGTGCAGACCATTATCATGTTATGGGGTCGGAAAATACGCAGCAGAAGGCTATCTTAACGTTTATAAAAATCAGCTTTCTTTTGTTTCTTTGCGGATGTTCAATGTTTATGGTCCGGGTCAGGATATGGGCAATCTCCGGCAGGGGATGGTTAGCATTTATCTGGCGCAAGCATTAGCCAATGGCCAGATACAGGTTAAAGGTAGTACAGATCGTTTTCGCGATTTTATTTTTATCGATGACGTGGTCGAGGCATGGTTTCGCGCAGCTATTAGGCCGGCGGCGCTCGGAAAAACGTTGAATGTTGGTACAGGGGTCAAAACCACAGTGGGCACTCTGCTCGAGCATGTGCGCGCGATGGTGCCCGGTAGCAATTATTACGTCCAAGGCGCAACGCTTGGTGATCAAAGCGGTATATATGCGGACACCTCGATGCTTAGCAGTTGTCTTGGCTTGAATTCATTCACGCCATTGGATGTTGGATTAAAGAAATTCGTTGATTGGGCACGCAGCTCTGAATGAGCTGCTGATAACACACATTTATCCTGAAAACACAATGAAAACCCTAGCTCTTATTCCTGCCCGTATGGGTAGTAGCCGTTTCCCTGGTAAACCGATGGCTCCGATTCTTGGCAAGCCGATGATTGGTCATGTTTACGAGCGAGTAGCTCGGTCTCCCTTGCTTGATTTGGTGGCGGTAGCAACGTGCGATAAGGAAATCTATGATTACATTGAATCCATTGGCGGGGTTGCAGTAATGACAGGAGATCAGCACGAGCGTGCTTCAGACCGCTGTGCTGAAGCATTGCTGAAATTGGAAGAAGCTAATAATACGCGTTATGACATTGTAGTGATGGTTCAAGGGGATGAACCGATGACTCATCCTGACATGATTGCCGAAGCGGTACAGCCCTTGCTGGATAATGCCGAAGTGCAAGTAGTGAACTTACTTGGCCAGATTAAGGACATGGCAGAGTTTGAAGACCGCAACTGTATCAAGGTGGTGTGCGACCTTGATCTCAATGCAATGTATTTTTCTCGTGAGCCAATCCCCACTCGGTGCAAAGTTGAAAAAATACCGATGGGCAAGCAGGTTTGTATCATCCCGTTCAGGCGCGATTTTCTGCTGGAGTACACGAGTATGACTCCAACGCCTCTTGAGGTGGCAGAGTCTGTGGATATGATGCGTGTCCTTGAACATGGGTTGAAAGTGCGTATGGCGCCAACCCAGCATAGTACCCAAGCAGTGGATACACTGGAGGATCTGAAGAAGGTTGAGCGGCTTATGCAAGGTCGTTGATGCGTAAACCTGATCTTAAAAGTGATGTTAAAGGAGAGCGCACGCTACTGGTCTGGGATGCAGAAGGGGTGCCACCAAGCGGAAATTGGACCACGGTTTTTTGGAGCAGTTTCGGGCAGTCTGATAATTCCGACGTCATTTCAATCCCTGCACTGATTGAGAAGCAGGCGGATGCGCTGAAAGCACGCTATCTTGCCTGGATCTATGAACTAGGCGAGGCGCACATTAATGGGAAACGCTTGGTTGATCATCTGGAGTTGCGACCAGGTTTTAGCTATTGGTGGATGACTTCGCTGGCGCAGAAATTCAATGCATCAGGATCATCTCAGATTGATAATGCGGTTAAAGCATTAGTGTTTGAAAGCTTGGTGGCGGAACATAAGCCAAAATCAATAGTACTAATATCTAGCAAAAAAGAGCTTGCATTAGTCTTGCAGAGCTTTTGTCGTACGATGAGACTCCATTTCAAATGGAATCGCGCGAAACTGACGGAAAACTCGGAACCTTTTTCAAGATTCATCTATAACCTTTTGCCACACCCAATACAAGCATTCGCCTACTTTGTTTGGTACTTGGTAAAAAATTTTCCGCTTCTTTGCACGCAACAAAACTCGGGTTCTGCTTTGAATGGCGAAATTACCTTTGTTGATGTTTTGGTTCATCTGGACAACAAAGCGTTCACTACCGGAAAATTTGTCTCCAATTACTGGACTGGCCTGGTCAACAAACTGGCTCAATCAAATCTAAAAACAAACTGGCTACACAATTTCTTTAGGCAGGAATCGATCCCAACTCCCGTTCGCGCTTATCATCTAATAGGGCGGTTCAATAAACACTCAAGCGACACCCAGTCTCACGCTTTGATAGAGGCGAGCCTAGGCCCGGCAACCTTCATCCAAGCATTGAAAGATTATTTTCGAATATGCCGAATCAGTTTCCATTTGCCGATATACTCTCCACCCCTTTTAATTGCGGGCTCAGTTCTTAATCTTTGGCCACTACTCAAGAGGGAGTGGATGGACTCTCTGAGAGGGCGGGAGGCAATAGTGAATTGTCTGAGAATTGCGCTTTTTGAAAAAACCTTTAGTCGCATGCCTTGCCAAAAGCTGGGTATCTATATACAGGAAAACCAGCCTTGGGAAATGGCGCTGATCTATGCTTGGAAAGTAGCCGGGCATGGGAAATTGATTGGCGTGCCACACACTACTGTTCGCTATGGTGATCTGCGTTATTTTTATGATGCCAGAAGCTATAATCATCTCGGAAAAAATGCATTGCCAACCCCAGATTTGGTAGCAATTAATGGCCCTGCCGCTAAAAAACTTTATCTCGAGGCGGGATACCCGAAGGGCGAAATTATCGAGGTAGAGGCTTTACGGTTTTTGCACCTATTGAGTAATAGTCCTGTACGAAAGCCAGTTAAGACTTCTGGAAAGAAGTTAAAAATCTTGGTATGTGGTGATTTTCTTGCCGCGACTAATTACCGTATGCTGGCATGGATGGAATGTGCTGCAAAACGCTTGCCACCAGAAACGACTTTTGTACTAAAACCACATCCGGCATGCCCTGTGAAGGGTGGTGACTTTCCTTCTTTGGCCTTGGAGGTGACTAATGCTCCTTTGGCAGAGTTGTTTGCAGATTGTACCGTGGTTTTTACCAGCAACATTACTTCGGCTGCAGTGGATGCGTACTGTTCAGGTGTCCCTGTAGTACAAATGCTGGATGGTTCCGCATTTAACATGAGCCCCTTGCGGGGGATGAAGGGGGTAATGTATGTAACAACTCCGGCAGAGTTGTCAGATTTGTTGAGCGCGGCCAATGATCATAAAAATGCGCTAACAGAATCTTATTTTTATCTGGATGCGAATCTTTCTCGCTGGCAAAAATTGATAAATAAATTTGCTGGCGCGAGTATTAGACATCAAGGGTAGGGATGGCTATTCTATGGGGGCCGCAGATGCCCATAAAATTTATATGGATAATCTGCCATAATGTCGCGCTTTTTGTAGGGCAGTTTTGATATTGCGGTGCGTGATTTTATTGGTAAGTATGTATTACGAAATAATTGATAGAGTTTATGAGAATCGATAACGAAAAAAGAAACACAAAGCGTTTATACCAGGGAGCTAAATCTTGGGGAAAACGTTTGGTTAAATCATTTTTGACTATGGCTGTTTTGGCTAGTAACAAACAGCGCGGCGAAGATCTGCTAAAAGCAGAGCTTGTTGAAATTGTTCCAGATATATCCAAGCAATATACTACTTTCGAGATAGCTACCAACGATACTTATCTTATCGAGAATGTTCGCTGTTTGCACGCCTTTCAGGTTGCATTGACATTGAAGGCTGTAGATTGGGTAGGCAAGGCACTGAACGATAATCAATTGAACATCGTTGATATTGGAGATTCATCAGGGACGCATATCCTTTATTTGGATAACTTGCTGAAGAGTCGTGGCATCAATGCAAACGCACTTTCCGTCAATCTGGACCCGATTGCAGTGCAAAAAATCAAGGCTAAAGGCTTGAATGCAATTCAATGTCGTGCCGAGGACCTCTCGTCTATCGAGGGTGGTGTGACCGCGGATATTTTCCTTTTGTATGAAACCCTTGAACATTTGTTTGACCCGATTTCTTTTTTGCACTCAATGTCTACTAGAACTAAGTGCAAGTATCTCGTGATTACTGTCCCATATGTTCGGCAAAGCCGGGTTGGTTTACAGCATGTCAGGCTTGGAATGGATAAGGAGGTTTTCGCAGAAAATACCCATATTTTTGAATTAAGTCCATCCGACTGGAATTTGTTATTTAAGTTCTCAGGCTGGAAAATCGTGGCGGCTGATATTTATAGACAATATCCACCCTTCGGAATACTCAATTTTGCTAAATTTATATGGCGTCGGTTTGCTTTTGATGGATTCTATGGCGTGATTTTAGAGAGGGATCAGATAATTTCGCAGAGATACAAAAGCTGGTGATATCTAGCCCGCTTCCCAAAGCGGTTAGTGGCTATTTAAATTTAGAGTTCTCCTTCCTACTTTTTATAGTGAGCGTATATGGATTTTGAAATCATTCGGCAGCATATCTATGCATATCGGTTGTCATTGAGCACAGTTATCGATGCCGGATTGGTGTTCTATTTGATATTGCTTGTCTTTGGATTTTTCTTTGTTGGATCGGGACCTCTTTTTGACTTCCAGACTTTTTCGCTGAGTTTGGTGCTGGGCTTAACTGTCGCTACTGCATATTTGATGGAGAGAAGCAGCCAAAACCCCCTCATGGCAATGGTTGCCGTAATGTTCCTGATAAATATTTTTTTCAGGCTACTTGGCTACCTATATTTTCCGGCATTAGTAGAGTTCCCTTTTGGAGATGAGATCGGGGTAAGCGATGTCAACGAGGGGTTGCTTTATATTTTTCTGGGCACATTGAGCATGCTGGGAGGGATGGTCGTAGTGGCGAGGATATGGCCTGTTGGGGAAATTAAAGTTTCCGCCCGGACACCATTGGCGACACAACGAATGTTGTGGGTGTGGAGTGGCGTATTTTTTATTGAGTTAATGTTGGAGTTGTATTTTACTGGGTGGCTCGGGTTGTCGCCCTTGGCAGTCGATAAGGTACATGAATACGATGGCCATCATGCCATTCAGGCACTGAGAGCTGTTGTCGGGCTGGATACAACGTTATTTGCTTTTTTTATCTACCTTGCACTGCCTGGAAACTGGAAAGCTGATAAAGGGAAATGGAGGTGGGTGGTTGCTTTAAGCTTGGTTTTCCTGATGTATACAGCCTATTCTGGTGCGCGTGGTGGCGGGCTGCGTTTGTTCATGTTCGTAATTACAATATTGCTTGTGTGGAGGACTGGGCGTTCATTGACGCTACCAAAAATGATGGCGTTTTTTTTAGCTATGGCAGTCTTGACTCCACTAAGCTTTTCAGTAGGTGATTATTTTAGAGCTCAAACTCACTTCAAACATACAGCAATATATCAGCGAGAGCTTCAGCAATTGAGGCTTGGAGGAGGATATGATACGCCAACTGCTCA
>CAZEFE010000002.1:262594-313506 GCA_964511385.1 uncultured Methylophilaceae bacterium
GACTCCGGCTACTCAGACTCCGGCTACTCAGACTCCGGCTACTCAGACTCCGGCTACTCAGACTCCGGCTCTTCTGAATAGAATTGTTAACCGGTTGGGGGCTGGGCTTGATTACGCGATTCTTGTAACGACTCAAATGCCTGCGAAAGGATGCGTGGCGAGATTTATGAATCTAGAGTATGAGTCGAAAAATATAGTCAATTCGGTAGTGCCTGGCATGATTTTTCCAGAAGCGCAACTTAATACTTCGAGAGTAGTTTCAGTTTGTTATCGTGGAATGACCGTGAGTGAAATTTTTGCATCTGGGTACCATAGTGAATTTTGGACGATTTGGGGGCTGGCATTGGTCATGTTTGGTTGGTGGGGTGGGCTAATTTTTTTGATGGTCAGTGGGGTTTTATTGCATAGCATGTATGCAGTTGTATGGAAGTTTTTCCCCAGCATGGTTAGGCCTTATTATGCAACGCTGTATGTTTTTTTGCTTCCATGGCTCGTCATTTTTACCATGGGGCTGGATCACAGTGTTAATACGACAATTATTGTTGGGGCGCAACTGGGCTTTGTGCTATTGCTTGTTGCTTGTATAACGCGACTATTTCGTAAAGCGCTACCATGAGTTACTTAGATCACCCGCTAGCAGCTAATAGGTGGGCTTAATGCTTATAAGTGCAGTTATTCCAACAAAAAACAGATCGGCCGATTTGCTAAAAGCGGTTGCCTCAGTGGTTGAGCAAAAACGCCTGCCAGACGAGTTGATCGTTGTGGATCAAAGTGATAATGATTTCTCTCGCGCAGAGATTCAAGCTATGGTTGCTGCTACTGGGCTTTCAATGCGTTTGATCTATATCTACGACCCAGGTGTTCTTGGCTTGGTTGATGCAAAAAGGGTAGCGGTTTCTCAAGCGAAAGGGGATGTTGTCTGTTTCCTTGAGGATGATGTCGTGCTTGAGCCAAGCTATATCTATGAGATGGAACAAGCTTTCATTCATTATCCAGATATGATGGGATGTTGTGGTGTAGTGACTAATCTCCCGGACCTACCAGATAACTATGTTTATTATTTTCATTTATTTCATCGTGGGATTTTCTATGACGCTCGGGTGGGAATACATGGGCACGTCATTGAGCGTGACGATGACTTGATTCCTAGCAATTATTTGAGCGGCGGGACATCGGCTTTCCGTAGAGTGGTTTTTGAAAAAGTGCCGTTTGATTTGGCAAATGGATTTTTCATGCTCGAGGATATTGATTTTTCGACACGCGCCGCCAGAGTTTTTGGCAATCGCTTCTTTATCAATCCACGCGCACGCCTTGCCCACTATATGTCGCCAGTGAATCGCGCTGTGTTGAACAAAAAATACCGACGAAAATTGAAAGAATTTACTATTTTCTACAAAAAACATGGGGCTGGCATTTTTGATGCCTCATGTTTTTTGTGGCTCCTACTTGGATTGTGGATTGAGGCAATGGTAAATGCGATTCGCTCGCGGAAAATAGGGCCGGTGACTGGCTATGGTCTCGGAATTTGGGACGGGTTGCGCTGGTCGATATGTTGTGAGGATGCATGCGTTTAGTCGCGGTTTGGGGTGCCACGGGTTTTATTGGAAAAAACCTGGTGAAGACTTTGGTCGAGCATGGATGGCAAGTAAGGGCGCTGGTTAGAGCACCAGAACAAATTCCAGAGGAAATCAAGAATGTTGTAACTGATATACGGCGTCTTGGGTTTAATGATTCGGAACAATTGTTTTCAGAGGCTTTAAATGGAGTCGATGCTGTCTTTCATTGTGCGGGAGACCCATCATCAGACATTATTGATTGTCGGCAGTATGTAAATGCCACTAGACGCCTGATTCTGGCTGCTAAAACCAACTCCCTTTCACGATTGATTCACATTAGTACCGTTGGTGTATATGGCGCTCAAGGCCGAAAAAACGTAGACACCGCGCACCCTTTGGAAGGACATACACCCTATGCTTTGAGCCGTATAGAGGCTGAACGGCTGGTATTGGAAGCAAATAAGAATGGCGACTCTAAACTCAGCGCTACCGTGGTAAGGGTCCCCATGGTGGTTGGTGATGGCATGGTAAGCAGTGCGCTACAACGCTTTTTGGAAAACCTTCCCAGAGGATTCTTTTTTCACCCCGGTAGAAAATACGCCGTACTTAACTGTATTGGTGTCCGTCGACTGACCCTGATGTTGATTAGGCTACTTGATCCCGGTTATAGTCAAGGGCAGGTACTACAACTTGCCGACAACATTAGGTGGACTGAAATTGCGGGCATTGTTGCGGAAGAATCTGGAAAAGCTGTCACCCGGGTCCCTATTCCTATTGCGTTAGCTAAGTTCGTCTTCTTTCTGTTCACTGGGCAGTCCAGAAGCCGAGAGCTAGAAGCTCTTGCAAATGAAGTGATGTTCTCACAGACATCCTTCAAAAATGCGGACATTCTGGACTCCTTGCCAGATACAAAGGAAGAAGTCCAATGTGTGCTTCGTGAAGCTATACGCAAGCAGCAAGATTCTGTTGAGCCAAAAAGTAATTTGATGGCTCTGTTCAAAATTACTTTTACTAATTTGTTTGCAAGAGCCGGTGCTGCTTTTATGCCGCTCGTGATCGCTTGGTATTATGGTGCTACCGCTATCACTGACGCATTGTTTTGGGTGCTGACGGCAATGCTGCTTCTCGGGGGCTCAATTTCAAATGCCGTCGAAGTTGTGAGTGTGCCGTGGAGTGGTGCCAGAAATGGGCAGCGGGAGCAGCGGGGAAAACTGTTTTTAACCAGCCTTGTCATTAGTATCCCCGCTATTTTTGGCGTTCTGGTATTTGTTCTTGCCAGTGATTGGGTACTTAGCCATTCTATGGTATTCAAAGCGGCGATGGCGACTATAGCAACAAGCTATATGAATCAGATAGCTCTTGCCATCCTGTTCATGATGCTGGGAGGATTCTGGTCTGGCGTGCTTCTCGCTCGAGGCGCCTATTTTGAGTCGGCCTTCGGCTTGGCTTTAAAGTGGTGGGGCTCCCTCTTTCTTATTGTTTTGTTCTCTATTGCTGGGTGGGTAGGGCTATTGGGGCTGGCTTTTATGCTAGGGGAGGTTTGCCGCGCTTCTTGGCTGGGGCTTAAACTGGGCAAAGAACTCCGTCCTTTTAGGGTGTCAGCTATTGAATTGGTGAGAGCAATCAAAGGATTTCCTTGGAAGGAGTTTCTTCTGCAAATTGCAACAATGCTTACACTACACATCAATCCGTTAGTCGATCGATCCATGGCTGGTTGGCTTGGGGTTGGTGGTATCTCTCGCTTTGAGTATGCATGGACAATCTATCTAATTCCTTTCATGATTTTCACGAGTGGGTATTTGGTTATTGCATATAGCGAACTGTCAAAGCGTATTGTTACTGGGGATGCTGATGGTTTCCGGGAGCATGTGCAGCGGCTACAGTCATCATCCATAAAATATTCTGTGACTGCGGTGTTGGTGGTCATGTGCTTATCTTCACTGCTATTGATGATAAATACTGGCTTCGGCAGCCTTTCAGCAGAAGCGCTTTCGCAAGTATTGTATCTTTCCTTAATACTCACGCTTTGCTTGCCTTTTAGTTTGGCTAATGTGGCTTACACCAGAATCATGGCATTGATGCATTCTGGCGCGATAGTATTGAAGGTGTTTGCGATAAAGGCAGTTCTTAATGTGATATTCAACTTGATTCTAATCCAGCATTTTGGCCTGTACGGGATTGCATTCTCTACTGTAATTTCTGAAATTTTCAGTGCATTTTTGCTGCATAAACTATATCTCGATATCAAGATCCAGGATGGAAAATGGAACTGATTCGTAGCTTAACCTCATGAGAATTATCAAACATTTGGCGCTATTGCTGATGGTAGGGCATTTCGTCGCAGGTTTTGCACTTTGTCTGTTTTTGCATCAACACTCTGAGAATGGGTTATTACAGGGTACGGATGAGGTCCGCTATGTGCAGTTTGGGCGCGGGTTGGCACAAAATTGGCGCGATGGCAACTTCATGAGTTACGCTTCAATTAAGACGGGAGATCCGAACTCAGGGTTCTACCACGTGCTGGCATCATTGGATTATCTAGGTATAAGTCACCCGCTTGTGTTGCGAGTAGTAAACGTGAGCGTGGCTTTCATGGCAATTTTATTGTGGTGGTATGCATTAGCAAAAAATAAAGAAAAAGACAGCGTTAGGCGTTTTTATCTGATTTTGCTTTTGCTATGCCCATCCATGCTTTTTATGTCATCTTGGATCATAAAGGAAGCTTGGTTGTATATGTTTTCTGGATTAGTGGCAGTAAGTATTGCCAGTTTGGCTAGATCTTCGGTTTTATTAGATCAGTGGAAACCATTAGGGTTATTAATTGCATCACTTTTACTTATAGCAGGATTTAGGGGATATGAAGCAATCATTATTGGGCTTGCGTTCATCATATTTGTCTTTTTTTGGAAAAGTTGGTGGAAAGCATTGCTTCTCCTCAGTATTGGAACAGGTATCGGCATGCTGTTCAATTACGACAATATTGTTCGGTTTGCTTTCGTGATTACTGGACTCAATTTACATGAAACGAGTTTGTTTGATTTTAATCATGATCACTATGCAAATGCATTGCGGTATTACGAAAGTTATATAAGTGAAAATCGAGCAGGGGCGGCGGCGATTGATGCATCGGTAACTTGGTTGGGTAGGTTGTGGTTGTTTTTTAGTTTCCCTCTTCCGTGGCAAGCGCAATCCATACTTCAAAAGCTCGTGGTGCCGGAAGTTTTGGCTTTTTTAGTGCTGCTCCCTAGCATGGTTTATGGAATGTATCTTAAGTTGTCGAGGAGGGATATGTTCGCCATTTTTGTGTTGGTCTGGTTTCTCTTGATGTCAACTTTGTACATTACCGTAAATGCTAATTTGGGTACGATGTACCGTCATAAGGCATCTCTAATGTTTATAATGCTTTATTTTGCAGCAGTTGGCGTAGTTGAAATTTTTGAGCGCTATAAATTGCGCGAAAATAGCGTCAGGATATGTTGATGCAGATGAATTTTGTTTGTATATGAAAATTTGCCGAGTTTCCACCGTTCCCTTCATGCTGCAAAATCACCTCCGCAAGCAAATTATGGCTACGGTTTACGCTGGTCATCAGGTAACCCTAGTGTCGTCCGATGGTATTGAAAGAGGTGATTTGGCGGCTATTTCGGGTGTTGTATATAAAGTGATCGAAATACCTAGAAAGATATCAATTTTAAAAGATATTCGGGCATTGATTAAGCTTTATTTCTATTTCAAGCGTGAACGATTCGATATCGTGCATTCGGTGACTCCTAAAGCAGGAATGCTTTGCGCGATAGCCGCATTGTTGGCAGGAATACCTATCCGACTTCATACGTTTACCGGACAGGCATGGGTTGAATTGAGAGGCTTTGCTCGGTGGGGAGCGATTTTGGGTGATTGGCTGGCATCCCGTCTGAATACGGTGTGTTACGCAGACAGTAAGTCTCAAAAAGACTTTTTGGTGGAAAATGATGTCGTTGTTGAAAAAAAAACGAGAGTAATAGGTAGTGGATCGATTGCCGGTGTTGATCTGGAAAAATTCAACCCCGGAGCCTGGATTGATTTGCGTGACTCTATACGGCGAGAATTATCAATCGCACCGTCGGCTAAGGTCGTTACCTTTATTGGCAGAGTAACGCGCGATAAGGGGATATCGGAACTCGTAACAGCGTTTGGCGCTTTGTTAACCCACCATCAGGATTGTGTCCTTTTGATTGTCGGTCCTCAAGAGACGGAAGTGGCTTCTTTGCCCGCCAGCGTTAGCAACATGATAGCCACTAGCCCGACGATACGTAACATAGGGTATGCACGTCAGCCAGAGAAGTTTTTATCTATTACTGATCTGTTGTGCTTGCCGAGTTACCGAGAAGGTTTTGGAAATGTAGTCATTGAGGCTGCAGCCATGGGGGTTCCTACTGTGGGTAGCGATATTATCGGGCTGCAAGACGCCATTGATGACGGAGTTACAGGCATACTGGTACCACCTAAGAATGCTGATGCGCTAGGCGTTGCGTTGATAGAACTGCTGGATAATCCAGACAGAATAAAATGGTTGGGATTAAACGCCAGGCAACGGGTAGTGGATCATTTCACTGCCGAAAAAGTGAATGCAGAAGTGCTGAAGGAATACATTAGTCTGGCGCAGAAAGCGGGAGTTCTAGTTTGACCGTGGTGGAAAAGCCTATCGGTCAATATCGATAATTTTAAGTTGCTAAAAATGGTCAATTGGATCGCTATAATTATTTCCGGCATGACTACGTTTTTCGTGCTTGTTGCTCTGCTTAAAACGAATATATTAAGTAGCGTACTTGACCGACCGAATCACCGATCTTTGCATGCCGTGCCAATCCCACGTAGTGGCGGATTGGCAATTATGATGGGGGTGCTGGTGGCACTTCTTGCAAACTGGTTACCAGATAATGCACTGATAATCGGCCTAAGTCTCCTTCTGGTTGCTATTTCGTTTCTCGATGATCTGGGTAACATTTCAGTCATTTGGCGATTTCTTACCCACTTTGCAGCAGCAGCAATATTTGTGGTCGCTTCTTTTCCTCATAGTATTGGCCTGCTCGAGGGAGTTTTTTTAGTTTTAGCGATTGTTTGGGTCACTAATCTTTTTAATTTTATGGATGGTTCGGATGGTTTGGCTGGAGGCATGGCCTTTTTTGGTTTCGGATTTTACGGAATTGCAGCGTGGGTGCATGGTGATACGGTTTTTTCCAGTTTAAATGGCGGCATAATGGGTTCAGCCTTGGCTTTTCTCTGTTTTAATTTTCATCCAGCACGAGTTTTCATGGGGGATGCCGGCTCGATACCGTTGGGCTTCCTTGCTGCAGTATTCGGCCTGCTGGGCTGGATGAACGGAGTCTGGCCGTTATGGTTTCCGCCATTGATTTTTGCACCATTCATCGCCGATGCGAGCATAACATTAACAAAACGTATATTCGCTCGGGAAAAAGTGTGGCAGGCGCATCGTTCTCATTATTACCAGCGCTTGGTATTGATGGGGTGGGGGCATGGGCGCACGGCTGTAGCTGAGTACATGCTGATGGCTATTACTGGAGCGACAGCAGTTTTGTTGCTGGAGCAACCCGGATATATCCAAGGTTGTGGGCTGTTGCTATGGGGTGTAGTGTACGGAGTCTTGATGTTATGGGTTGATGCTCAATGGAGACATCAAAAACCTCGACAGAGTGATGTTGCATCCGCGATATAATTTAACAATGCCACTTACAAATAACATCCGAGCTCGCCTCGCTTTTGCCCACGATATTGTTGTTTCAGCATTAGCATGGGTA
Organism: uncultured Methylophilaceae bacterium; assembly: GCA_964511385.1. Classification (GTDB taxonomy): domain Bacteria; phylum Pseudomonadota; class Gammaproteobacteria; order Burkholderiales; family Methylophilaceae; genus CAILHX01. The sequence continues at coordinate 269,949 of CAZEFE010000002.1, forward strand.
GTGGCTTACGAGTTACGGTTTAACTTCTCCATACCTGGTCTCATGCTCTCGGATATGTGGACAGCCATCATTCTGGCAGTTCCTCTACAGGCATGCGTTTTTTGGAAGGGTGGCCTTTATCGAGGGATCTGGCGATTTGCCAGTATTCCTGATTTGCGTCGCATCGTGTTTTTGGTCGGGTTTTCTGCGCTATGTGTGACGGCGGTAGTATTGATGTTGCGGCTGGAAATCCCTCGGTCAGTACTGGTGCTGAATCCCTTGTTGTTGATTCTGATGATGGGCGGCAGCCGCTTTGCCTACCGCGCCTGGAAAGAACACCGGCTGTACAACCCAACGCAATTACAAGGTGAGCCGGTGATCGTGCTGGGGGCAGGAGAGGCCGCTATCGCGTTGTTAAAAAATCTGTCGCAAAGTCGAGACTGGCGAGTTGTTGGGTTCCTTGATGACAATCCGCATCTGCACCATTTGCAGCTATATGGCGTCCCCGTGTTGGGTGCGTTGAATAGCATATTGCACCATGCCCAAATAATGGGGGTTACGCATGCGATTGTGGCTATGCCGTCCGAATCGCACGAAATGCGTCATCGTGCGGTTACGGTGGCCAATGAGGCGGGATTGACTGTGCTAACCGTCCCATCGTTTGAAGACCTGATGAGCGGCAAGGTGAGCGTTTCCCAAATTCGACCGGTGGAAGTCGAGGACTTGTTGGGACGTGAGCCAGTCGTGCTGGACAACGCCGGGTTGCATCATTTGCTGGATGGGAAAACTGTCATGGTAAGTGGTGCGGGAGGGTCTATAGGTTCGGAGTTATGCCGCCAGATTGCCCGGTATAAACCAAATTTTCTGGTTTTGTTCGAACTTAACGAATATGCGCTTTATGCCCTGGAGCAGGAGTTCTCTCGGGATTTTCCGGATACACGGATCATTTGTGTGGTTGGTGATGTTAAAAATGCCCGGCGCGTGAATGCGGTGCTGCAGCGATATCAGCCTGCGGTGGTATTCCACGCAGCGGCTTACAAGCACGTGCCGCTGATGGAAAACAGCAATGTCTGTGAGGCGTTGCTCAACAATGTACTGGGTACGCATGTGCTTGGGCATGCATGCAAGGTGCAAGGCGTAGAAAAATTTATTCTGGTTTCAACCGATAAGGCGGTAAACCCGACTAATGTCATGGGTGCCAGCAAGCGGTTGGCTGAAATGGTCTGCCAAAGTCACCAAGGGGAGGGCGGCACGCGTTTCGTCATCGTGCGTTTTGGCAACGTCCTGGGTAGCAGCGGTAGCGTAATCCCCAAATTCCGCGAGCAGATTGCCAAGGGTGGGCCGGTAACGGTAACACACCCGGAAGTGACGCGTTATTTCATGTCTATTCCAGAAGCGGCACAATTAGTCATGCAGGCGGCCTTGATGGGGCAGGGCGGCGAGATTTTTGTGCTGGATATGGGCGAGCCGGTAAAAATTGCAGACCTTGCACGGGAAATGATTCGGTTGTCTGGCGTAGATGAAAAAGTTGTTGGTATCGAGTTTACTGGGTTGCGCCCAGGTGAGAAATTGTACGAAGAATTGCTGGCAGATGATGAACACACCTTGCCTACACCGCATCCAAAATTACGCATTGCAAAAGCGCGCTGCGCGGATGCAGCATGGACCGAATCCCTGCTGGAATGGCTGGAAACCTTGCCGGACGGCGATGAAGCCGTGATCAAGCAGGATTTAAGGGTATGGGTGGAAGACTATACTGGTGATATCCATGCAAACCCGTCGCTATCGGCCCACTCTGCCGCAGTCACCCCGCTGGCGCCTGCGTCAACCAGCATTCATTAAAACGACATGCAGAAAAAGGTCACCAAAGCCGTTTTCCCCGTCGCAGGGCTGGGCACACGCTTTTTGCCCGCCACCAAAGCCAGTCCCAAGGAAATGCTCCCTATTGTCGACAAGCCACTGATTCAGTATGCGGTGGAAGAGGCTATCGAGGCTGGCATTACCGACATGATATTTGTCACCGGGCGCAGCAAGCGGGCAATCGAAGATCACTTTGATAAAGCCTACGAGCTTGAAACCGAACTGGAAATGCGTGGTAGGACGCAAATGCTGGAGTTGCTGCGCGGCATGCTGCCCAAGCATGTTAACTGCATCTATATTCGCCAAGCTGAGGCGCTGGGTTTGGGGCATGCGGTGCTTTGTGCCAAACCGGTGGTGAACGACTCCCCTTTTGCCGTGGTGCTGGCGGATGACTTGATTGACGCGGCTCCGGGTTCGTTAAAGCAGATGGTGGAATTGTATCAGCAGCAGCAAACTTCGATTTTGGCCGTGGAAAATGTAGACCGTACCGAGACAGGGTCTTACGGTATTGTTGATGCGCATGAGGTCGCGGCAGGGGTGATGCGAGTGGATGCCATTGTTGAAAAACCAGAACCCGCCGTGGCGCCGACAACGATGGCTGTGGTGGGGCGCTACATTCTGAACCCGGCTATTTTTTCCTGCCTGGAACGCGTGCAACCTGGCAAGGGCGGAGAAATACAGTTAACCGATGGCATTGCCGCCATGCTGAAAGATGAGGCCGTCCTCGCTTATCAATACCGCGGGAAACGCTATGACTGTGGCAGCAAACTAGGCTATATGAAAGCGAATGTGGAATTTGCCATGCGGCACTCTGAAGTGGGGGCTGAGTTTACTAACTGGCTTGCGGCCAGGCTCGCCAAGTGACAGAGGCCACTGACGCGCTCGCCATTCTCGACGGTGCCGAGCAGATTTATTCAGCGGCGGAGGTGGCAACAGCCATACAGCGCATGGCACAGGAAATCAGCGTTGCCATGAATAATGCTGATCCTCTGGTGTTGGGTGTGATGGGCGGCGCGGTGTTCTTTGCCGGGCAACTGCTACCTTTGCTGCCATTCCCGCTGGATTTTGATTATGTGCAGGCCTCGCGTTACCGCAATCAGCTCCATGGTCATGACATTCACTGGCGCGTAGCCCCCAGCGACAATGTGCGTGGGCGCACGGTATTGTTGCTTGATGATATTCTGGATGAAGGTATTACGCTGGCTGCGGTACGGGATAAATGCCTGGAAGCTGGCGCGTCACAGGTATTGGTGGCTGTGTTGACAGAAAAAGACCTTGGCCGCCCAAAACCAGTCCAAGCGGATTTTGTCGGGTTGGTGGTTCCCGATCGATATGTGTTTGGTTGCGGGATGGATGTGCAGGGACGTTGGCGTAACTTGCCGGCGATTTATGCACTGAGATAGCCGCGCTGCTCAAGCTGCCTCGCATTTTATACACCCACAAAAAAACCGCATTTGCCATTAACGGGCATAATGCGGTTTTCGGTATTACAACTTTAGATTTGGTGCCCAGAAGAGGACTCGAACCTCCACATCTCTCGATACTAGTACCTGAAACTAGCGCGTCTACCAATTCCGCCATCTGGGCTCGAAAGAGACGCGCATTTTATAGGAAAGACGGAGTTTGTCAATGACAAAAAAGCAGCAACGAAAAGATCCGCATGCAAAACGCGAGGCGGCTCGCTATGAAAATCCGCTGCCAAGCCGCGAATTCATTCTTGAAACCATGGAAACCGAGGGCGCGCCACTCAGCGTCGAGCGCTTGTATCAGTTGCTGGACATCAGCGATGACAAGCGTGAAATTTTCAACCGCCGCCTGGGTGCGATGGAGCGCGAAGGGCAGATTATGCGCAACCGCAAAGGCGCTTTGTGTATTGCGGAAAAACTGAACTTGATCGCCGGACGCGTGCAGGGGCACGCGGACGGCTTTGGCTTCCTGATCCCCGATGCCGGTGGCGACGATTTGTTCCTCTCGCCCAAGGAAATGTCGCAGGTGATGCATGGCGATCGGGTGATGGTGCGTCCCGCGGGCGTAGACAGGCGCGGACGTCCGGAGGGGAAGATTGTTGAAGTGCTGGAGCGGGTCAACAAGCGCCTGGTCGGGCGGCTGATCCGTGAGCGTGGCGTAGTGCTGGTGTCGGCTGAAGACCGGCGTATCCAGCAAGACATCCTCATCCCTCCTGGTAAAGACATGAACGCCAAGGCCGGGCAGGTGGTCATGGTGGAACTGATCGAGCAGCCTTCGGCCTATGCACAGCCCATCGGCAAGGTGATCGAGGTGCTGGGCAATTATGCCGACCCGGGGATGGAAATTGAAATTGCGTTGCGCAAACACAATTTGCCTTATGAGTTCTCACCAACTGCGGTCAGGCTGGCAGAAAAATTCCCGGCCAAGGTGCAGGCGCAGGATTGGGATGGGCGCGTCGATTTGCGCGAACTGCCGCTGATCACCATCGATGGTGAAACGGCGCGGGATTTCGATGACGCGGTGTTTTGCGAACCTCAGGGCAAAGGGTGGCGGCTGGTGGTGGCGATTGCCGACGTGAGCTTTTACGTGCGTCCCGGCGATGCGCTGGACAAGGATGCTTATGATCGCGGCAACTCGGTGTATTTCCCGCGCCGCGTGATTCCGATGCTGCCGGAGGCGTTGTCGAATGGCTTGTGTTCGCTCAATCCCGACGTGGAACGCCTGTGCATGGTGTGTGATATGCAGATTGACGGCAAGGGCAGCATCAAGCGTTATAAATTCTACCCGTCAGTTATGCGTTCCAAGGCGCGCATGACCTACACCAAGGTGTACGACATGCTGACCAACCCGAAATCCAGGCTGGCGAAGGAGCAAGCATGGTTGATGCCGCATCTGGCCAACCTGCACGAGTTGTACCAAATCCTGGCAAAATCGCGCGAATTGCGCGGTGCGATTGAGTTCGAAACCATGGAAACGCTGATGATCTTTAACGACCAGGGCAAGATCGAGCGGATCGAGCCGGTGGTGCGCAACGATGCGCACCGGTTGATCGAAGAATGCATGCTGGCCGCTAATGTCTGCGCCTCCGATTTCCTGAAAGAGCATCATCACCCTGTGCTGTACCGCATCCACGCCGGCCCTACGCCGGAAAAGCTGGAAAAACTACGCGATTTCATGCGGGAGTTTGGCTTTGAGTTAGGGGGCGGGGATAACCCGCACGCCAAGGATTACTGCAAACTGCTGGCCAGGATCAAGGGCCGCCCGGATGAATCGCTGCTACAGACCGTGCTGCTGCGCTCCATGCAGCAAGCGGTTTACAGCCCTGACAATGTGGGGCATTTCGGCCTGGCTTACGAGTCGTACACTCACTTCACTTCGCCGATCCGCCGTTACCCGGACTTGCTGGTGCACCGCGCCATCAAAGCCACGCTGGAAAACCGGAAATACAAGGCGGGCGATTGGTCTGAACTGGGCATGCATTGTTCCATGACCGAACGGCGTGCCGATGACGCTACGCGCGACGTGGAAACCTGGCTCAAGTGTTATTACATGCAGGACAAGGTAGGCGAAAGTTTTGACGGCACGGTGAGTGGCGTTACCAGCTTCGGTCTGTTTGTTGCGCTGGATGGCGTATATGTGGAAGGGCTGCTGCATATCACCGAACTGGGAAATGATTACTTTAACCTGGATAATGTGCGCCACGTGTTGGCCGGCGAGCGCACCGGCAAGAGTTACCGCCTGGGCGACCGGGTGCGCATCAAGGTGGCGCGGGTGGACATGGAAAGCAGCAAGATAGATTTTGTGCTGGATGCGCCTGCTGAAACGGGCAAAAAGCCGGAGCGTACCGTAGTGCCGCCCAGCAAGCCGAAGGCGACAGCCAAGGCCACCCTTACCGCAATCCCCAAGGAAAAGCGTGCATCCAAGGTAAAATCGGACAGGCCCGCCAGCAAACCGGCCAGCCGCAAAACTGCCGCTAAAAAACAACGAACGAGAAAAGGTTCTTCCAGCAAATGAGCAACACCCGCATTATTTACGGCTTTCACGCCGTGTTAAGCCGTCTGCGGCAAAACCCGCAAGGCATCGAAGAAATTTGTGTAGACAAGGAGCGCGTAGATGCCCGCATGAAGGATTTGCTGGCATTGGCCAAGGAGAAGAACCTGCGCGTCATGCAACTGGAACGCGCCCGCCTTGATGGCATGGCAGCTTACGGACGCCATCAAGGCGTTCTGGCGCGCGTGACCGACGCGCCGATTCCGTACCTGGATATCCATGATGTGCTGGAATCGCTCGATGAGCCGCCATTCCTGCTGATTCTGGACGGCGTGGAAGACCCGCATAACCTGGGTGCCTGCCTGCGCGTGGCTGATGCCATGGGGGTGCATGCGGTGATTGCGCCAAAAGACCGCGCCGCCGGGCTGAATGCCACGGTCCGCAAGGTCGCCTGCGGCGCAGCGGAAAGCGTGCCGTTTATCGCCGTAACCAACCTGGCGCGCACCATGCGCGAACTGAAAGAAGCCGGGGTCTGGCTGGTGGGCGCCGCAGCCGAAGCAGAAGGTGACTTGTTCAATATGAAAATGCAAGGCGCTATCGGCCTGGTGCTGGGGGCGGAGGGCACCGGCCTGCGCCGCCTGACTGCCGAAACCTGTGATGCCTTGGTACGCATCCCCATGTTGGGGTCGGTTGAGAGCCTGAATGTGTCTGTTGCCAGCGGCATCTGCCTGTATGAGGCCAGAAGACAACGGGTCAGTCGTGGCTGACAAGCGCGTCCCGCTTTAACGACGACGACGCTGCCGTGGATATCTACCCGCCGCTCAGTGCCTGAAAAATGTAAACCGTTGCGCCGTCCGGGACGCGATCCGAAAGTGTTTTTCGGTCAATCACCATGGCATCATTGATGCAGAAATTGACATGCTGGCGTAGTGAGCCACGCTCATCGAGGACGTAATCAGTGAAGCCGGGGGCAATATCATTGATCGCTCGCAGGATTTCCGCGACCGAACCGGTGGGTACCTGAACCGTATGCTGTTCCAGTGCCGGGAAGAACCGGTAAAGGTGCGGGGTCATTTTTACTACGGGCATGCCAGCTAGCCAAATCGGACTGAATACACCGGCGGAAAATTGCTGCCCAGGCATTGCCAGGTTTCGCCACGGTCTTCCGACAGATAAACGTTCCCGGTTGTGCTGCCGAAGCACAGGCAATCGCCTGCCACGTCGAGACCATGCCTCAGAACAATGTCATACGCATTGGCCTGTGGCAGGCCCTTGTTGAACGATTGCCAGGAATGCCCGCCATCAGTCGTGCGCGCGACGCACAGCCCCCCGCCGATTGCCATGCGTGCTGAATCCGCGCGTGCGGGCACGACCCATGCGGTGCGCCCGTCGTGCGCGTCAACCGCAATTGGGAAGCCGAAATGCACTCCGGCGTCGGGCATGCTGACTTTTTTCCAGTTCCGCGCGCCATCGGCGCTATAAAACACGCCGCAGTGATTCTGTTGCCAGAGATGATCGGGCTGCGCCAGGCAGCCTGTCACGAAGTGCGGGTCATGGCTCCACTCGGCTTCCGGGTTCGGCATATAGTCGTTCAGCATGCCGTGGTTGCGGCTTTGCCAGGACTGGCCACCGTCGGTGGTTTCCAGCACGCCCGCGGAAGAAACCGCGACGTAGATATGCCTAGCATCGCGCGGGTCAACAACAATGGAATGAATGCCTGGTTCAAACACGCCATAATCGATACTTGCCGGCGTGCCGAACCAGCGGTTCTCGTTGGTTGCTCCGCCGACGAACAGGTCGCCGCCGCGGCTTTCGTGGTTCCACAAGGAGCGGTTGAGCACCCAACTGTCCCCGCCGTCATCACTGATGAACAATCCGCCGGGGATCGTGCCGGCATACAGCCTGCCGGGTTGATCTGGATGGCCAAACGCAAGATTCCATATCTTAAACACGGTTGCATCCTTGTATTCCGGTTCACTTGCCGGCGCATCCGGATCGAAATCCGGCGTAGGCAGGTACTTGACGATGTAGCGTGCGCCTTCCGGGTATTTCAGGGATAGTACATCCTCCCAGGTCGCGCCATTGTCCCGCGACCGGGATAGCTTGGGTCCCCAGTGACCATGATCCAGGGACGCCCACAGTGTGCCGTCCCGTGGGTCACGTGCCGCGTAACATACGGGTATGCCTTCATGCTTGATTGGCCGGGTATGCCAAGTGGAATTGGAACGATCAAATATCACCGTACCCTTGCGGGTGCCGAGCAGAATCATATTGGTCATTGCTCTAATCCTCGCGTGTCGCGACTCGGTTGATGGCGGACCTGTTCAGAACCTTTTTGATAGGCTGGCCTACGCGGCATCACCTGTCCTGGCACACAGTATAAATGAATAAAATATTTTATTTCAATTGGTTAAGTGTATTCCCATGATTCATGGCAAGTGGGGTCTGGATGTGATAAGTGGACGTGACCAGCCTGAGGGGTGCGTAAATCATGGAAGGCTTCAATTTTGGTTTATTTAACCCGCCCAAAATGGTATTCTCTTGCGCTTTCATTCACTTAACCTAAACTTCTGGAGTTATCGCATGGCTGTTGAACGTACCCTTTCCATCATTAAACCTGATGCAGTTGCCAAGAACGTGATTGGCAAAATTTATTCCCGTTTTGAAAGCAACGGCCTGAAGATTGTGGCTGCCAAGCTGGTGCAATTGTCCCAGGCCGAAGCCGAAGGCTTTTACGCTGTGCACCGCGCACGTCCTTTCTTCAACGACCTGGTCAAGTTCATGGTGTCCGGCCCGGTCATGGTGCAAGTGCTGGAAGGCGAAAACGCCGTGCTGAAGAACCGCGAACTGATGGGCGCCACCAATCCGAAAGAAGCCGCTCCTGGCACCATTCGCGCTGATTTTGCAGAAAGCATTGATGCCAATGCGGTGCATGGTTCCGACTCTGCTGAAAATGCCGCGATTGAAATCGCCTATTTCTTCCCGGCTTCGCAAGTTTATTCGCGTTAATGACCGTCAACCTGCTTAATTTCGATCAACCGGCACTCGCCGCTTTTTTTGCGGAGCTAGGCGAAAAGCCTTTTCGCGCCAAGCAGGTGATGCGTTGGATACACCACTTTGGTGTGACCGACATTGAGCAGATGACAGACATTGCACGGCCGTTGCGCGAGAAACTTGCCGCAATGGCCGTGATTTCCCCGCCTGAAGTCAAGGTGGAACAAGTTTCCGAAGACGGTACCCGCAAGTGGCTGATTGATGTCGGCACCGGCAATGGCATTGAAACCGTGTTTATTCCAGAAGAGGGGCGCGGCACCTTGTGTGTGTCTTCCCAGGTCGGCTGTGCGCTGGAATGCACTTTCTGCTCCACCGGCAGGCAGGGCTTCAACCGTAACCTGGAAGTCTCGGAAATCATCGGCCAACTATGGGTGGCCAACAAAGCCTTGGGGCGTGATCCCAAAGGCGATCGAATTATCTCCAATGTTGTCATGATGGGCATGGGCGAACCGCTGGCTAACTTTGACAACGTCGTCACCGCGCTCAACATCATGCTGGATGACAGCGCGTATGGCCTTTCCCGCCGTCGCGTCACGGTTTCGACCTCCGGCCTGGTACCCGCCATGGACAGGCTGCGCGAGGAGTGCCCGGTGGCGCTGGCGGTCAGCCTGCATGCACCCAACGATGCGCTGCGCGACGAAATCGTGCCGATCAACCGCAAATACCCGCTGAAGGAACTGATGGCTGCATGCCGGCGCTATCTGGAAAAAGCACCGCGTGATTTCATTACATTTGAATACGTCATGCTGGATGGCGTGAACGACACGGTTGAACACGCCCGCCAATTGCTGGCCTTGGTCAAGGATGTCCCGTGCAAATTCAACCTGATCCCGTTCAACCCGTTTCCGGACAGCGGTTACCTCACGTCGCGCAGTGAGCAAATCCGGCGTTTCCGCGATACACTGATGCAAGCCGGCTATGTGGTGACCACTCGCAAGACCCGTGGCGAGGATATTGACGCCGCGTGCGGGCAGCTGGCCGGCAAGGTGCAGGATAAAACCCGCCGCGCCGAAAAGAGGGTGGTGCGCATTGTGGCTGAACAAGCGCAGCATTCCGTACCTAACCACTAACGAGATCGTGCGATAAAGGCAATACCCATGAGTGATGAAACACCCGCAATCCTGACCGACCCATTGACCGACCCGGCTGCACCGCGGTTGGCGCTGGGCGCTGCGCTACGCACCGCTCGTAAAAGGTTGGAGTTGAGCATCGAGGATGCTGCGCAGCAGTTGCGCATGAGCCCCCGCCAGATTCTGGCGCTGGAAGAAGACCATCTTGAGGTATTAAGTTCGCCCGCTTTTGTTCGAGGATTCATCCGTAATTACGCGCGCTTGCTCAAACTGGAAGCCGAGCCGCTGCTGGAAGCCTATCGCGTCCTGCAGCCGGAAACTGGGCATCAGGCAGCCATTTCCCTGCAATCCGAGCATATCGCGATTTCTGATGGTTCCAGGAAAATCTGGACCGTTTATGCGCTGGCTTCCCTGCTGGTGGTCGCGCTGGGCGGGGGGTGGCTGTTTTACAAGGACTGGAGCGCGCAACAACCTGCGGCTCCGGTGACTGCTGAAAAATCCCAGCCCGCAGAACCGCAACCGGCACAAGATGCTCAACCCGCGCCTGCAGCTGACGTGCCGGCAGCAGTCGCAGCAGAGCCTGCGCCGGTCGTTGCGGCAGCGGCAGAATCATCAGTACCGCCAACCCCGGCTGCCGCACCTGCCGTTCCGGCAACTGTCGTTGCACCAGCTGCAGCGGCGCCGGCGGCACAAGCCGTGCCTGCACCGCCAACGCCAGCACCTGCGCCCTCTGCCGCAGCTATCCGGATGGTGTTTTCCGAGCAAACCTGGGTGAGCGTGGTGGATAGCACCGGCAAGGAAGTATTCAATAAAACCAAGGCTGCGGGCACGGAAGATAACGCTGATGGCACGCCGCCATTCAAGGTGGTGATTGGCAACGCCAATGGGGCCAAGGTGTTTTATCGCGACAAACCTTACGACATTGCACCCTATACCAAGAGCAACGTAGCGCGTATTACCCTGGAGTAGCCTCTTGAGCCAGCAACAACCTATTTCCCGCCATCCGACGCGCCGTGTCCTGATCGGCAATATTCCGGTAGGTGGCGGGGCGCCGGTGGTGGTGCAGTCCATGACCAACACCGATACCGCCGACGCTGAATCTACCGTGCGCCAGGTGTACGAACTCTGGCAAGCCGGTTCTGAAGTGGTCCGCATTACCGTCAATTCACCTGAGGCCGCGGCCCAGGTCGGTACCATACGCAAACAACTGGATGCGCTGGGTTGCGATGTGCCGCTGGTCGGCGATTTCCACTTCAATGGCCATAAGCTGCTGGCGCAGTATCCGGATTGCGCCAAGGCGCTGGCCAAATACCGCATCAACCCAGGCAATGTGGGCAAGGGCAGTAAGCGTGATGAGCAGTTTGCCGCCATGATCGACATGGCCATCCAGCACAACAAGCCGGTGCGTATCGGCGTCAACTGGGGTAGCCTGGACCAGGCCAAAATGGCGCGCATGATGGATGAGAACGGCAAGAGTGCCACGCCGCTCCCGGCCGATGCCCTGATGCGCGAAGCCTTGATTCAATCCGCGCTGGAAAGTGCGGAGCAGGCCGAAGCGCTGGGCCTGGCGGCTGACAAAATCATCATTTCCTGCAAAGTCAGCAATGTACAGGACCTGGTTACGGTTTACCGCGAGCTTGCCCGCCGCAGCGATTACCCGCTGCACCTGGGCTTGACCGAGGCTGGCATGGGCTCAAAAGGAATTGTTGCCTCGTCTGCCGCACTGGGCGTGTTGCTGCAAGAAGGCATCGGCGACACCATCCGTATTTCGCTGACGCCGGAACCTGGCGAACCGCGCACCAAGGAAGTCGTCGTGGCGCAGGAAATCCTGCAAACCATGGGTATACGCTCGTTCACGCCGCTGGTGACGGCCTGCCCGGGGTGCGGACGCACTACGTCGACGTTTTTCCAGGAACTGGCGCAGAAAATTCAGCGCTACTTGCGTGAGCAAATGCCAGTATGGCGCAACCAGTACCCCGGCGTGGAAAACCTGAATGTGGCGGTCATGGGCTGCGTGGTCAACGGCCCCGGCGAATCCAAACTCGCCAATATCGGCATCAGCCTGCCGGGGACGGGAGAGACGCCGGTCGCCCCGGTGTTTGTGGATGGTGAAAAAACCGTGACCCTCAAAGGGGACGCGATTGCCGAAGAGTTTCAGGCAATTGTGGAAGACTACGTGCGTAGCAATTACGCCGAGGGCGGCAAACTGAGAGCGGCTTCCAAGGTGATCCCCATCAAGGCTGTGGCATAAGGCGATAGCCCTTTCAACTTCTTGTGGCAATTGTGTCACAAACGCGACATTCTGCTAACCCGCCCTGGGTTGCAGATGCCTCACTATTTTGTAACCTATTGTATTTATTTGTTTTGTGTGTCATTGGCATGGAATGTGCTGAATATTTTCCAAGCGATATATAATTGTCTTTATTGCGACATACTTAGGGATTGTTATGGCCAGTCAAACTGACCTCAAGATTGTGGGTTCCCTGTGGTTAGGGCGTGATGAGCAGAATCTGCTGAGCGACAAGCGTATCGCCTTGTTGGAAAAGATCGGCGAGTGCGGTTCGATCACACAGGCGGCCAAGGCTGCTGGCTTGAGCTACAAAGGCGCCTGGGATGCGGTGGATGCGATGAACAGCATGTTCGGCGAGCCGCTGGTGGCGACCATGACCGGAGGCAAAGGGGGTGGGGGTACGCACCTTACCGCGATCGGCATCCGTATCGTTGATGCCTACAGCGCCTTGCGGCGGGAGCAACAGCGCTTCCTGAAGGCAGCCAGTGCCGGCATCGAAGATTTTGACAATGTGTACCAGATGATCAGGAGGCTGTCGGTGAAAACCAGCGCGCGCAATCAGTTCTTTGGTAAGGTGAGTGCGATCAAACTCGGCCCCGTCAACGTAGAGGTCGAGCTGACGCTGACCGGTGGCGACAAGATTCATGCTGTTATCACGCATGACGGGCTGGATAATCTCGGCCTCAAGATCGGCAGCGATGCCTGGGCGCTGGTCAAGGCCAGCTGGATCATCCTGGCGTTGCCCGAAGCCGCCAGGCAGGTCAGCGCCAGGAACAAGCTGATCGGCAAGATTACACGCATCACGCCAGGCAATGTGAATACTGAAGTGGTGCTGCAATTGGATGGCGGCAACACGGTGAGCGTGGTTATCACCAACGACAGCGTGACTAGCCTGGACCTGAAAGAGGGGCTGGAAGTGTGCGCCGTATTCAAGGCCAGCAGCGTGATTCTGGGAGTGACCGACTGAGCCGATGTTTTTTTGCCAATCGTTATTTAGTTTTATTTATTGCGATTTTTTTAAAGGAGCCTGGAAATGAAACCAGTATGGAAGTTGAAGTGCGGCTTATTGCTTGCCCTGTGCGTCAGCACTGCTTATGCGGACGATGCCACTGATGAAAAGATCAAGCAGTTGCAGAAAATGCTGGAACAGCAGCAATGGCAGATGAAAGCGATGGCTGATGAACTGGCTGCCCTGCAGCAGGGAAGAACTAGTGACAAAGGCAAGAGCACGGGTGCCCCGGTGATGGCTGCATTCAAGGACGGCCTGGTCTTTGATGATGGTAGTGGTAACTGGAAGCTGCAACTCAACGGACGAGTGCAGGGCGATTACCGCACTTATGACCCAAGCGAGTGGAAAAGCGACACTTTCAGCATCCGACGTGCGCGTTTTGGCGGAACATTCTCCTTCCTGAAGGATTTCGCCGTACGTGTTGAGGGCGAATACGCCAATGACAATACCGGCGCCAAGGGCACCACGGCGCTCACTTATGGTTACCTTGATTTTACCCGCTGGAAAGGAGCCAAGATTCGCGTGGGTCAGTTCAAGCCTTTTTTTGGCCTGGAACGGGCTTACAGCACTAACTTCACCGATTTTACCGAACTGTCCCTGGCCACCAACAATGGCAGCATTTTTACCTCGACTTATGACCGTGGTGTCATGCTGTACGGCGACCCTTTGCCATGGCTCAATTACAATGCCTATGTCGTCAACGGTACCGGCCAGAATAACGATGATATCAACGATGCCAAGGATATTGGCGGGCGGGTCAACGCGAACTTTGCCGCCCTGGCAGACATCAAGGATGCGGTGATTCATGTGGGAGCCTCCGCTAGCAAGGGCAGTATCGGTTTTTCAACGGCGGCTGGGAGCAGTATCAGCCAGGCAACCGAGGGTAGCGGCGCGACGTTTTTCAGCATTACCGGCCTGGGAAATTCCAAGGCTGATCGCAGTCGTTGGGGGTTGGAAGCCGCACTGGCTTACGGGCCGGTCAAACTGCAGACGGAATACATCAACGCCAATTTCGAGGGTATCAAAGCCCCGGCAACGGCTTTTGATAACGATATCAAGGTCTGGTATGCCGACCTGAACTGGCTGGTGACAGGTGAGAGCTGGAGCGACGCTTACAAGAGCGGTGTGTTCGGCCGTATCAAACCCAAGCGCAATTTCGATGACAAGGATGGCTGGGGCGCGTTTGAACTGGGGTTACGCTATAGCCGGTTCGATGCCTCGGATTTCAACGCCTTGCTGCCCGCAGCAACGGCCACGACAGCGTACACCAGCGAAGCCGATGCCTGGACCGCCGGTGCCAAATGGATACTCAACCCCAATGCGCGTGTTCTGCTCAACTATGTGCACAGCGAATTCGATACGCCGATCCGCGTCAATCGTAAGTTGGATGACAACGAAGACGCAGTAGTGGTGCGCGCGCAGTACGATTTCTAAGGAGAGCCAGCATGAACATGAAATTACTGAAACAGGGCTTCGTTGGCCTTGCATTGCTGGCATTCAGCCTTGCGGCCAGCGCCGAACCGCTCACCGTGGCGATTGCCGCCAACCTGAAATACGTGTTCGACGATCTCGCCGCCGAGTTCAAGAAAGAGACTGGGATCGAGGTGCAAGGGGTGCCCAACGCCTCTGGCAAGATTGCAACGCAGGTCAGGAACGGCGCGCCGTTTGACGTATTCCTGTCCGCTGACACGGATTTTCCAGAAGGTCTGTACAAGGATGGTTTTGCCACCACGCCACCCAAGGTTTATGCCTACGGGCTGCTGGTACTATGGACGCAAAAAGGCGTAGATCTGGGCAAGGGCGTGACCGTACTGACCGATGCCGGCGTGGGCAAGATCGCCATCGCCAACCCCAAGGTGGCGCCGTTTGGCAGGCAGACGCTGAAAGTACTGGATTTCTACAAAGTGCGCGCTGCCGTTGAGCCCAAGCTGGTGTATGGCGAGAGCATCACCCAGGTCAGCCAGTACGTGGACAGCAAGGCGGTCGATGTCGGCTTCAGCGCCAAATCCATCGTGGTTGCGCCGGAAACGGCGGGCAAGGGCAAGTGGGTGGAAGTGCCGCCGGAAAGCTACGAGCCGATTGCACAGGGCGTGGTGATCCTGAAACATGGTTCGGAAACCAATGGCGAAGCTGCGCGCAAGTTCTACGGTTTCGTGCAATCCGCCAAGGCCCGAGAAATTTTCGCCAAGAACGGGTACAAACTGCCGTGAACAGGCTGAACGGAACCATCGCCGCCATTGAATGTAACCGCCATATGTCGCTGGTAGACGTGGTGGTGAGCGGCGATGTGTTTTCCGCAACGCTGCTGGAAACACCGGAAATGGCCGGCTATCTCCGGGTGGGGGCCAATGTCACGCTGCTGTTCAAGGAAACCGAAGTGGCGCTGGCAAAAAACTTGAGCGGAGCCATCAGCCTGCGCAATCGCTTTGGCGTGACGGTAAACGGTATCGAGCGCGGCGACATCCTGAGTGCCGTGGCGCTGGATTATGCCGGGCAGGCGCTGACCAGCGTCATTACCACGCGTGCCGTGGATCGCTTGCAACTGGTTGTGGGCGAAACCGTGGAAGCCTTGGTCAAGGCCAATGAAATTGCACTGATGGAAGGTCACCATGACCATTGACTGGCAACCCTTGATCCTCACTTTCAAGCTGGCGGCGGTTACCACCGCCATCCTGCTCTGCATCGGCGTGCCCTTCGCCTGGTGGCTGGCGCAGACCAGAATCAGGCTCAAGCCCGCCGTCGAGGCGCTGGTCAGTATGCCGCTGGTGCTGCCGCCGTCGGTGCTGGGTTTTTATTTGCTACTCGCCTTCAGCCCGGAGCACTGGTTCGGGCAATGGCTGGATCGCGTCGCCGGGCTCAAGCTGGCATTCAGTTTCCAGGGACTGGTGGTGGCTTCCATCATTTTCAGTTTTCCTTTCCTGGTGCACCCGATCCAGGCTGCGTTCCAGAATTTACCAAAAAGTTTGAGCGATGCCGCGCGCGTGCTGGGAAAATCCAACTGGCAAATATTCCTGCGTGTGCTGTTGCCCAATATCAAGCCGGCGTTGTTGTCCGGCACCGTATTGTCCTTTGCCCATACCGTGGGTGAGTTCGGCGTGGTGCTGATGATAGGCGGCAACCTGCCCAACCAGACGCGCGTCGCCTCGATCGCCATTTACGACGAGGTGGAATCCCTTAATTATGCTGCCGCCAACTTCTACGCCGGAGTGCTGTTCTGCCTGTCGTTCCTGATTTTGCTGGTGGTTTACGTGGTCAATCGCAAAAAATGATAAGCGCCAGCCTCCATAAGCGTCTGCACGGTGCCCAAGGCGAATTTGAGCTGGCTGCCCACCTGGAAATCGCCCAAGGCGAATTTGTCGCCCTGTTTGGCCCCTCCGGCGTGGGCAAGACCACGCTGCTGCGCTGCCTGGCCGGGCTGGAGCGGCCGGAACAGGGCAGGGTGATGGTCGGCGGCGCTACCTGGTTCGACAGCGCCAGTCGCATTGGCCTGGCGCCGCAGCAGCGGCAGGTGGGTTATGTGTTCCAGGATTACGCGCTGTTTCCCAACATGACCGTGCGCGGCAACCTGGAATTCGCATTAAGAAAAGGCGCTGACAAAAAACGCGTCAATGAACTGCTGGAACTGATGGAACTGGGCGAACTGCAACAGCGCAAGCCAGAAACCCTATCCGGCGGACAGAAGCAGCGCGTGGCACTGGCGCGGGCGCTGGTCTCCGAGCCACGCCTGCTGTTGCTGGACGAGCCGCTTTCCGCGCTGGATTCCGCCATCCGATCGCGGTTGCAGGACGAGATTTTGCGCCTGCAAAAGCATTTCGGCATTACCGCCATCATCGTCAGCCACGATGTCGGCGAGGTTTACAAACTCGCCAACCGCGTGATGGTGATGGAAGCCGGGAAAATCGTGCGGCAAGGCAGCCCCGCCGAGGTATTCAGCACCGGGCAGACCAGCGGTAAGTTCCGCTTTACCGGCGAAATTCTGGTCATCGAGCCCATGGCTGTCCTGTTCTCGCTGACGGTGCTGGTTGGCAACCAGATCGTGCGCGTGGTGGCCACCCGCGATGAAGCCGCCGAACTGCATCCCGGCGACCGCGTGATGATGGTGTCCAAGGCATTCAACCCCATGGTGTTGAAACTGGATTAGCAGCCGGTTTTTATTTGCCTACCGTTATGTAGTTAACTTTATTGCGAAATTAATTTTTTTATAAATTTGATTTAAAAGGGGAAATTAGATGGAAGCGAGATGGATGGTAAAGCCTGTCTGGGTGGCGATATGGGTTCTTGGCGGTACGTTCAATGTTTCAGCGGATGACGGTTTGCTGTCGCGCGACATTATCAAGAATGCAATCGCACAAGCCGACACAACATTACCCACGGTGGAAGTCACTGCCGATATGCCGGCGGATGCCAGTAACGCCGCGGACAAAACATCAACCTCGTCCACGGCCGACGTCAGGCCCGATCTCGCTCCCGACAGCATCCAGAACATGTACCGGGTTGAGTCGACGGCGCGGTTCGGCACCGAGGTGATGACCAAAAAGGATATAGAAGCCTTACACCCCAAGGATGTATTCGACCTGCTGGATAAAGCGAACGGCCTGGACCTGACTTACCAGGGGAGGAAAAGCCCGTATTTCCTCAACGAGCGCGGCGGCGGTAGCTTGACCTATATCCTTGACGGCGCGCTGTTACCCACGCAGACCAACCGGATACTGCAAAGCATTCCGCTGGCGGCCATCGAGCAGATACAGATTGTCCGGGGGTCGACTTCCCTGGCGCTCGGGCCATCCATTCCCATCGGTGCATCCAACTCGCCGTCCGGACTTAACACCGGTTTTGTGATCATCCGTACCAAACGGGCTGCCAGGACCGAAGCCAAGCTTACGGCATCCGTTGAAAAAGCGGTTTCCCAACCGACCGCAAACAAGGAAAGCCTCTATGCCGGGACGCATCTGGGCGAGCCGGAATCGGTCAACGGTTATGTTGGTGGAATGCTTTCACGCACGGACGTGCCGAGCAAGGATACCTGGTTTGACGGGCAGGATGACAGCTCAAAAATGGCTACCGGGGGATTCAGTATCGGCAAGTTCTCCATCAACGGCATGGCATATAAGAGCCGCGCCGGGTTTGAAATGCAGCGCGGGGTCAGTAACACCGGTGTGCTGGATAACTCGAAGTGGTATTACGACCCGCTGGTCACGACGGTGCTGTCATCGGATATGAGCATGCAGTGGAGCGAGAACCAGACGACCTTGTTCTCCATTTTCAAAACGATGTACCACCAGCATGAGGTCAATGAAAACTTTACCGGCGTTCCTGCACGCTCCGACAAGGATTTTGACGAATCCACCGACGGCTACAGCCTTCGCCACAACGCCAGGTTCGGGAACACCTTGCTGCAACTGGGCGGGCAGGTCGAGAACAGCAGGGGATACGGCCCCAACACCAGTTCCAACTATAACAACTGGGATACCAGCGTCAAAGGATGGTCGGCTTCGGTCGAGCAAGGGCTGTTTGATAATGCCGTGACGCTGGATGCTGGTTACCGCAAGGACAAGAAACATATCGACCATTCCGTCAGTTTCAGCCCGGCAGGTGCCGCCGGCACGTGGCCGGCACAGATTGCAGCAAGGCTTGCCGCCAATAATGACGTGGACATGGCGCCGGCAAAGATTTTCACCCTGGGCGCGCGCTGGAAAATAAACGACATGTTCGCCCTGAACGGCCGCTATTTTGATGGCGATGAGGGGGCGTCGGGCGATTTCGATATTGTGATGGCAGGTAACAAACCGCTGCATGCCGAACAGCAGAAACGCCGGGAAGTCGCCTTCGAGGCCAGTCCGTGGCCGTATTTCAAGCCGATGCTGACATTGTTCGATATCGACATCAAAAACCAGAAGACCGCAACGAACAATACCTACGTGGTGAACGGCGAAACTTTTTATTTCTACACCGAAAACGATTCCCACCGCCAGGGGCTGGAATTGCTGGTGAAAGGAAACTTAGCACCTAAAACCGCGTACAGCTTTGCCTGGACTCATATGTACGACAACGAAACCATCACCAATGGCGTAGCGGTTGATGATAACGGCATTAAAACCCCGATGAACCTGTATACCGCGCGGCTGAGCCATGAATGGGATGATTACCGCGCCAACCTGTCGGTGAAGAAGGTGGGCGCGTATATAGCCTCGACCAGTTCGCCCGGCACCTTTGTCGGCGAATTCGGCGACTACACCCGCGTCGATGCCAATCTCGCGCGGGATTTCAGGTTGGACGGGCACAAACTCACGGCAAAAATCTATGGGCGCAACCTGGGTAACGACCATTACACAACCAAATACGTCACCGGTTATTACTATGACCGGGGCCGCACACTGGGTGTGGAAGTTTCCGCCGAATTCTGATGAAGGAGCCATCACATGGAAAAACCGGATTCCGAGACTGAATACAGGGCATCCCGTCGTCGTTTCCTGACCGGTATGGCTGTCGGGGCCGCCACCCTGGCATGCCCGGCATGGGCGCGGTCGGGGCGCCAGACGGTAACGGTACTCACCAACCACAACGACGATACTTTTGCGTTGTTTGAAGAGGCTTTTGAAAAAGCGCAGCCCGATTACCGCATCAAGATCGTCTGGCTGATGCCGCCGGATGCAGCCAAACTGCTGCGGCGCAGGGAAAGCGATGGCCCGGACGTCTGGTGGACGGCGTCGCCGCGCAACCATATCGCCGACATTGCTCCCGATGGCCTGCTGCAAGCTTTGCCTGCCGTGGATGCTGGACTGCCGTCCAGCATAGGCAACCTGCCGCTGGTTGCCGCCGACAACACTTACCGTGCCACGCAGATCACCGCATTCAGCTTCCTGGTCAACCGCAAGGCGATTGCCGAGCAGCAGCTGCCCTGGCCCTCTGACTGGCCAGTGCTGGCGCAGCCGGAATACGCGGGGAAAGTGGCACTCACCGATCCGCTCAAGGTACGCTTTGGCACCCTCCTGCTCGACGTTGCGCTCCAATCCTATGGCTGGGAGGCCGGCTGGGGCCTGTTGTCGGCGATTACGGGCAATGCTGTGCTGTTGCCCAAGGGATTGGCCGACGAGGTGAGCAGCGGCCGCCAGCCGGTGGCCCTGCATGTGGATGTCATCCCCAATGCCGAACAACGCTTCCGCCAGCCGATGGAACGCGTTTATCCGGGACATGGCGGGATTGTGAATGCCGGTTACATCAGCATCATGAAAAACAGCGCCAACGTCGAAGGCGCACGTGCTTTTGTCAATTTTGTGCTGTCGGCGGAAGGGCAGCGCCTGATGCTGTGTACCGATCTGCCGCGCCTGCCGGTGCGTCCTGAAGTCTATGCGAATGGCGGCGAGAAAGATCAATTCAACCCATTTGCCGCGCAGGCGGCCGGCCAGTTCACCTACCAGGCCGGCGGACCATCCGAGGCATGGCGTGCGGCTGTCGTGTCGGCGTTGTTTGCTGCCATGGACAAGGATCACAACCAGCTTGCCCAACTCTGGGCGCGCTTGCATGCCGCCGAACGCAAGGCAGAGCCAACGCATACGGAGCAGGTGGCCAAGGCGCGCCATGCGCTGGAGCAGGTGCCGCTTGCCGCCGCCATGGCGGATAGCGAAGACATCAAGAAGGCCTTCCGCCCGCAACGCGGCCTGGCCGTGCCTCAGGAACCCGCACCGGAAGGCAATGCGCCGCTGTCGGAAGCGGCAAAGGCCTATGCCACCGCCTGGGAGGAGGCTTATCGGAATAATCGGGCGCAAGCCGCAAAATTACTGGACGAGATGGGCGCATGAAACAGTTTTGGATGATAGTGGCATGCCTGTTGCTGGCGAATTTGCTATCCACAGGAGCCTGTGCCGAGGGTTATCCGCGCGAGGCTTATTCACATCCCGTCGCGGGGCTCGATGCCAATGCGCTGGATACGTTTTACCGCGGACGTACCGAGTTCCTGCAATCATGGGCGGTGCCGCCGGAAGGCGGTACTGTGGCGGGTCTGGGGCCGTTGTTCAACCGGATTTCCTGTGCTTCGTGCCACCAGAAAATGGGCCGTGGCCGTTCGCCGGATAGTCCAGACCAGCGCATGTTGTCCATGCTGGTGCGATTGTCGGTGCCGGGCAAGGGGCCGCACGGCAGCCCGTTACCCCATCTGTCCTACGGCACGCAATTGAATGAAGAGGGCACTCCGGGTGTCCCGGGCGAGGGCAGGGCGGCTATTTACTGGCAGGAGTATACGGTACGCCTGAAAGACGGGACGGAAGTGAAGCTGCGCAAGCCCCGGCTGGAGTTCGTCGATCTGGCGTATGGGCCGGCCGACGGTATACTGGCTTCGCCGCGCGTTGGCCAGCCGGTTTACGGCCTCGGCCTGCTGGAGGCCGTGCCGTCGAGTACGCTGCAACGCATTGCCGCCGCTCAGAAAAAACAGGGGATTCACGGCCGCTTCAACCGGGTGTGGGATGTGGTGCTGCAAAAGGAAGTACCGGGCCGTTTTGGCTGGAAGGCCAATAGCCCGACCCTGCCGCAGCAAATGGCCGAGGCTTTTCTGGGCGACCTGGGCGTGACTTCGACGCTGTTCCCCGATGCGCAGTGCGCGCCCCAGCAACATGCTTGCCGTGGCGCGGCGCAGGCAAAACCCCAACCTGAACTTTCCGCTGCACGCCTTGACGACATCGACTTCTTCACCGTGCACATTGCGCCGCCACCGCAGCGCAATGCCGATGACGTGCAAGTCATGCGCGGCAGCAAGCTGTTTGCCGCCATGGCTTGTGCTGCCTGCCATACGCCGCAACTCGTCACGGCTGCGCACCCGCGCTATCCGGCAACATTGCCGGCGCAGACCATCGCGCCATACACCGACCTGCTGCTGCATGACATGGGGTCGGGATTGGCCGATGGACGCCCCGATTTTCGCGCCAGCGGCAGCCAGTGGCGCACGCCGCCGCTATGGGGGGTCGGGCTGGTGCCGGTGGTCAACGGCCACAGCCAGTACCTGCATGATGGCCGCGCACGCAACCTGGAGGAAGCCGTGCTCTGGCATGGCGGGGAAGCGCGCCATGCACGCGACCGCTACATGGCTTTACCCAAGGAACAGCGGCAGGACTTGCTGGCGTTCTTGCAGTCCTTGTGAAACATCACGCGAGTGATTGATGAGTGGATATCATGAACATCAACGATTTCTGGCATCGCTGTTTTTTGCGTTGTTGGTTCATGTGGCAGCCGCTTTCATGCTGATTCCGATGTTATCCCTGTCCAAGCTGGATGCCGAACCCAGGCCGCTCAGTGTCGTGATGTTGCAGCAAGAACAGCCGGCGGCATCGCGTGTGGTACAGAGCCGCCCGGAACCTGTGCATTTAAGACCCAAGCCGCACCAGACGATGCGGCTGCCGTCGATGATGGTTCTGCAAGATTCGCTACAGACCGTAGCCATGGAAACTATTCCTGCCCCGCCTCAGGCAGAGGCTCAGGAACCAGCGGCTGAAGTGGTCGCCACGGCTCCCTCCATCCCGCAACCGGCACCCGCTGCAGCGGCATCACCGTCCGGCCCGGTAACGCCGCCGCAATTCAATGCGGATTACCTATCCAACCCGGCGCCGGAATATCCCGACGAATCGCGTGTACAACGCGAGGAAGGGGTGGTTTCGCTACGTGTCCATGTGACCGAAGCAGGCCGCCCGGACGAAATAACCATGCATCGCAGCAGCAGCTTTGCCCGCCTCGACCAGGCGTCAATCGAGGCCGTCTGGCGCTGGAAGTTCGTTCCCGGGTATCAGGACGGCAAGGCTGTGGCGGCCTGGGTGATCGTCCCAATCCGTTTTACTTTGCGGAAATAAAAACGTTACCGCAGGCCAGGAATTGCCTTGAAAGGAGTGAAAATGTCCTATCCATGGAATACCTTGCTACCAAGGAAGTACCACAATAGCGTGGTACCGCCGATAGCATTCGAGCACCATGCCGAGCCGTCGCTGCGCGCGGACAAGATCATTGGTTTTGATGACAGCGGCAAGCGGTGTTTTTACTATCATTCCTTCCTGCTGGCCGAGGAAGGCTTTGACATTGACGAGTTTCCGATATTGATCGAAGCCTATTACGAGCGCGTTATTGCCTGGCGGCATCGGAAAGGCCACTGGATCAAACTCAAGAGTTATTCCGACAGGCTGGATCTCTGCAATAAGAAACTCACGACCCTGCCTGTGGAAATCAGCTTGGAAATGCCGCGCTGACCGGGCACCGGCAGATGCCCGGTATCATCCGGGAATTACGCCGCCAGAATGACCGAAGATGCCTTGAACACGGCACTGGCTGCCGTGCCTTCCTTGATGCCCAGTTCATTCACGGCATCGTGGGTAATCGTCGCGTAGACCGTTGCGCCGCTGGGCAAGGTGATCGCCACTTCCGAATTGATCTGGCCGTTGCTTACCTTGGAAACCTTGCCGGCCAGCACGTTGCGGGCGCTTAATGCCAGCCCGGCGGCCTCCGTCATCACCAGCACGGAGGATGCTTTGACCAGCACGTTGACCGCCTTGCCGGTGGCCAGCCCCAGGCGTTCCACGCTGCCTATGGTGACAATGGCGACCACCTTGTCGTTACCGCCGATCGAGATTTCGATTTCCGAGTTGACGCTGCCGGGTTTGATGGCGGAAATGGTGCCTTGGAAGATGTTTCTGGCGCTGATTTTCATGATGCTTTCCTTCAGTGGTTGTTAACGAGATGCGGACAGGCATAAAGTACGCTACTGCGTCAGTACATCTCAACCACAACGCCATGCGGAACGCGATATAGCCGGGTTGGAAACGAAATTTTGAGTATTTTGCACAAACGCTGGTTTTTATACCTGATCGAATGCCAGGATGGCAGCATTTACACGGGCATCACCGTGGATGTTGCCGCCCGTTATGCCGCGCACGAACAAGGAAAAGGCGCGCGTTACACGCGCTCGCATCCGCCCCGGGCGTTGCTGGCGGTGGTTGAGTGTCCTGACCGCTCGGCAGCTTCCAAGGCGGAATATGCGATCAAGCAATTGTCTGCAACAGAGAAGCGGGAATTCGTGGGTGGCTTGCCTGCAAGCCAATGCGGTAAAGGTAACTGATTTATCTAATATTTTCAGTCCTATCCGTGCAATCACGTATCGACAGATTCAGTGAGGCGGCGCATCATCCTCGCCAAGCCGATCCAACAACAAGGAGAAAAACCATGCCTGCCCATACCTACAAATTAATCGAATTGGTTGGTTCCTCAACCGTCAGCAGCGATGATGCCATCAAGACCGCAATTGCCAAGGCGGCATTGACCGTCAAACACCTGAACTGGTTTGAAGTGGTGGAAACGCGCGGCCATATCGTGGATGGTAAGGTTGCGCATTTCCAGGTCACCCTCAAGGTTGGTTTCAGGATCGAGGACTGAGTGCCGATCCACAACAAAAAGCCCCGATCAACAGTATCGGGGCTTTTTGTTTACTACGTCTGATCCGGACTAGGCGGCGAAGTTGGCTGCGACAAAGTTCCAGTTGACGATGTTCCAGAACTTTTCGACGTAGCCGGCGCGGGCGTTGCGATAGTCGATGTAGTAGGCGTGCTCCCACACATCGCACGTCAGCAATGGCTTGGCATCGCCGGTCAGCGGCGTGGCGGCGTTGCTGGTGGAAACCAGGTCAAGTGAGCCGTCAGCCTTCTTCACCAGCCAGGCCCAGCCAGAACCAAAGGTGGTAATGGCGGTTTGGGTAAAGGCTTTCTTGAATTCATCGAAAGACCCCCACTTGGCGTTGATGGCATCCGCCAGTGCACCGGCAGGAGCTCCGCCGCCATTGGGGCTGAGGCCGTTCCAGTAGAAGGTGTGGTTCCACACTTGGGCGGCGTTGTTGAAAATTCCGCCGGAGGATTTTTTCACGATGTCCTCCAGGCTGGCGTTCTCGAATTCGGTGCCTTTGATCAGGTTGTTGAGGTTGGTAACGTAGGTTTGGTGGTGCTTGCCGTAGTGGAATTCGATGGTTTCCGCGGAAATGTGTGGTTCCAAGGCATTCTTGGCATAAGGCAGGTCAGGTAGTTTGTGCTCCATTTGTTACTCCATAGGATTAAAGTTGAAAAAACCGTGATGTACTGAATAATGAAACCGGTGTTCATCAATGCATTTGTGAATGCGGTTATTCTACCACCATGGTTGCGCGGCTTTGCAAAAGGAGGCCCGCCACAAGCCAGGGAAACGCTGGTGACGGATAAAGAAAAAGCCCTGCATTTCTGCAGGGCTTTTTTGTCTGGCTCCCCGACCTGGGCTCGAACCAGGGACACACGGATTAACAGTCCGTTGCTCTACCGACTGAGCTATCGGGGAATTCAAGAAGGCGCAATAATAATGGCTCGCAGGCGTTTGGTCAACCGTGAATGGCCAAAATTTATGTCATTTTCAGGAGAGTGTCATGCACAAGAAAAAATTACTTTTTATTATCGTGGGGTTAGTGGCGACGCTGCTACTCGCGCCGCTGCTGATACCTACCTCCAGTTACCTGAAACAGGTTGAGCAGATTGCTTCGGAGAAAACCGGGCAACCGGTTGTGGTGGGCTCGCTACGGCTGGCGATCCTGCCTACGCCGCGGGTCAATGTCGGTGATTTGCGCATAGGCAAGGATAACGATCTGACGGTGGCATCCATCGCGGTGCTGCCTGAAATCAGCAGCCTGTTTTCAGCGCAGAAAGTACTGGCTAGCGTGAGGCTTGAGCATGTCACCGTGAAAAAGTCGGCATTGGACCTGCTGTCGGCGATGCCGGCCTCGAAGGGGTCTGTCGCGCTGCTGGTGCGCAAAATCAGTGTGCAGGATCTGCAATTGGTGTGGGACGATAAACTCAAACTGCCGGCGATGAATGTGGATATGGGGCTGGGCGACGAGAACAAGCTGGAGACCGCCAGGCTGACGACCAGCGACGGCAAGCTGAACATTCTGGCCAAACCGGCAGCGTCCGGCACCGCCATCTCGCTGAATGCGCAGCAATGGGTGCTGCCGGTCGGTGTCCCGGTCAAATTCGATCGTCTGGTTTCTGAGATGACGTTACAAGGCTCGCACCTGAATGTGTCGTCGCTGGAGGCGGGGTTATACAAGGGCACGTTGTCCGCCACCGCGGAGGCCGACTGGGGCAAGGCGCTGCAATTGGGCGGCAAATTCAAGACCAGGAATATCGAGGTGGGTGATGCTGCGCGCCTGTTCAGCCCCAAGCCTTTGCTGAGCGGGCGCTTGAGCGGGGATGGCGATTTCAAGGCGGCCGGCAAGCCAAATACGGCGCTGGCCGATCAACTGGCGCTCAACTATACCTTCGACATCAACCAGGGTGTGCTGCATGGCGTGGATCTGGCCAAAGCGGCGACCTTGCTGCTGCGATCCAACGAGCAGGGCGGCGAAACCCGGTTCGATGAACTGAAAGGGGTGTTGCATACTTCCGGCAAGCAAATCGAGGTCAAGTCGCTCAAGGTGGCTTCCGGCTTGCTGGCGGCGAATGGTAACGTCAAGGTAAGCCCGGCAAAACAGCTTTCCGGGGTGGTTGAAGTCGAACTGAAAA
Source organism: uncultured Methylophilaceae bacterium (assembly GCA_964511385.1). Taxonomy (GTDB): domain Bacteria; phylum Pseudomonadota; class Gammaproteobacteria; order Burkholderiales; family Methylophilaceae; genus CAILHX01. The sequence goes on from CAZEFE010000002.1 coordinate 296,712, forward strand.
AAGGCGTGACGCTGGTGGCGGTGCCGCTGGAAGTATCTGGAACCCTGGACCAGCCATCCATCCAGCCGACCAAGGCCGCTTTGGCCGGTGCGGCGGTGGGTACCGGCGTGCTCGGGCCGGGGGTGGGTACGGCGTTGGGGGTGAAGGCCGCTACCGGCGTGGAGAAGCTGAAAGGCCTGTTCGGCGGGAAGAAATAGGGTTACAGCCTGACCAACTGCCCGGATGCCGCGGACTTCAATACCGCGGCGATGGTGCGGCAGTTGGCCTTGGCATCCGCCAGCGAAAGCAGGGGGGCTTTGCCGTTCAGCACGCAGTCGCTGAAATGCTCGATTTCCAGCCGGAAGTGGTTGGCCGGCAGCAATTGTTCCTCGCCGCGACGGCCATCTTCGGTTGACCAGGAAATGACGGGGACATCGCCCGGCAATTGCCAGACGGTGTGGCATTTGATGCTGCCCTTGTTGCCGGTGATTTCGTATTCAGAGCGGCGCGAGCATTCGAAGCTGATGTCGAAATGGCCGCGTTTGCCATTGCCGAAATCCAGCAGCGCGCTGGTGGTGATGTCGGCGCCGGTTTCTGCGTATTTCGCCATGCCGATGACGCTGATCGGTTCGCTGTCAAACCACATACGTAGGGAGTGCACGGCATACGGGCCGATATCCCACATCGCGCCGCCGCCGGCATCGGTGTCCTGTGCCAGGCGGTACATGCGCGCCGGGCGCATCATGAAAGAATAAGCGGTACGGACGTAAAACACTTCGCCGATCAGGCCGGAGTTGACCAACTCCTGCACCCGCGCGTGTTGCGGGTGGAATCGGTACATAAAACCTTCCATCACCGTGACGTTGTGCTTTTGCGCGGCGGCTTCGATGGCCTCGATTTCCGCCAGCGTAATCGCCATCGGTTTTTCGATCAGCACATGCTTGCCGGCGGCAATGGCCTTGAGCGCCCATGCGCCGTGTTCGTGGTTGGCCATGGGCAGGTAGATGGCCTGCACCTCGGCATCGTTCAGCAGTGCGTCCAGATCGTCATAGGTACGGACATCGGATGTTTTGGGGGCGTATTTTTGCAGCGTTTCGGCGGCGGCACCCGGGCGGCGGCTGGCAATGGCAACCAGTTCGGCGTTGGATGCTTCCACAATCGCCGGCAGCAGGCGCTCGTTGACGCGCGCGGCGCCCAGGATGCCCCAGCGCAGCTTGCTCATGCGAGCGCCTTTTCGATGCGATCCAGCGCGTTTTTCAGGTTGTCCATGGAAGTGGCGAAGGAAATACGGAAATAGCCTTCGGCGCCAAAGGCTGAGCCGGGAACCACGGCCACGCCGACGGTTTCCAGCAGGTAGTCGGACAGCGCCAGGTCGGTGGCCTCCTTGATCTTGCCGGCCGCATGCAACTTGGCGATGGCGGGGCGTGCGTCGGGGAAGGCATAAAACGCGCCGCCGGCCTTGATGCACTTGAGGCCGGGAATCTGGTTGAAGCGGTTGACCACGAACTCATGGCGCTCGCGGAACGCCTTCACCATCGGGGCTATGCAGCCCTGGTCACCCTCCAGCGCGGCTTGCGCGGCTACCTGCGAAATGGAGGTGGGGTTGGAAGTGCTTTGGGATTGCAGGATTTCCATCGCCTTGATGATCTTGGCCGGACCGGCGGCATAGCCGATGCGCCAGCCGGTCATGGAGTAAGCCTTGGATACGCCGTTCAGCACAATGGTGCGGTCCTTCAGTTCCGGCGTGGCATTAAGGATGTTGACGAAGGGCGCGCCGGTAAGGTTGACGTGTTCGTACATGTCGTCCGTGGCAATCAGCACGCGCGGATGTTTTTTCAGCACCTCGCCCAGCGCCTTCAGCTCTTCCAGCGTGTATACCGAACCGGTAGGGTTGGAGGGAGAGTTGATGAAGAACAGCTTGGTTTGCGGCGTAATCGCGGCTTCCAGTTGCGCGGGGGTCAGCTTGAAATCCTGCTCGATGCCGCATTCCACGATCACCGGCCTGGCTTCGGCAACGATGGCGATGTCGGCATAAGACACCCAGTACGGCGCCGGGATCACCACCTCGTCGCCGGCATCCAGTACCGCCAGCGCCAGGTTGAAGATGCACTGCTTGCCGCCGACGCCGACGATGACTTCGTTCACCGTGTAGTCAAAGCCGTTTTCGCGCTTGAACTTTTCGACAATGGCCTTCTTCAGGCCGGGGATGCCACCTACCGGGGTGTACTTGGTGAAACCGCTGTCGATGGCTTTTTTCGCCGCATCCTTGATGTGCTGCGGGGTGTCGAAATCCGGTTCGCCGGCGCCGAGGCCGATGATGTCGCGGCCTTCTGCTTTCAGTTTGGCGGCACGGGCGGTGACGGCGAGGGTGGGGGATTCCTTGATGGCTTGAACGCGGCGGGAGAGTTCCAAAATCTGAGTCCTTGCAGGGTGGGTAAATTGATGAATTTAGCGTGATTTTACCGGCAAACCGGCTGCAGATAAACCCTGGCAGGATTCATGGCTTCGTCAGCATTCAGTGTTGCAACCCATCGCCTGGTTGAACTCATCGGCCAGGGTGCCGTCGATTTTGGCCAGGGTGATGCTGACCTGGTGCATTTCATTGCGGTCACCGCGTTGCGATGCAATCACCCCCATGCGGTAAAACGCCTGGGCATGCTGCGGGTCCAGCATGGTGGCCTGGTGGTAGGATTGCAGCGCCTCCTGGGTTTTGCCCAACCCTTCCTGGGCCGAGCCCAACTCGAACCAGGCTTCGGAGTTTTGCGGTTCGGCCTTGATCCAGCGCTGGCTGATTTCCTGCAACTGTGCCCAGTCGTCATTCAGGTGCGGCAGTGCAACCTGCATGAAAAACGGTTTCTGCTCATCCGGAAACTCCCAGAATGCCTGGCCGGTGACCGGCAACGTGCTGGTTGCGGGAATCTTTTTTACTTCTGCCAGCCATTCCACCGGCATGGCATAAAAATAGGCAACCCTGCCGGGCGTCTTGAAGGTGTTGATGCCGATCAACTTGCCTTGTGCATTAAACAAGGGGCTGCCGCTGGCGCCCATCATGAAGCGGGCATTGGTCCGGACGACGTTGCCTTGTTCAAACGGGTACAGCGCCTTGATTTGCCCGCCGGAGGTGATGGGTGACGGGACGCCGTTGGAATGCCCGATGGCAATGACGTCTTCACCCTTGGCCAGGTGGTGGGAACTGCCGAGTTCGACTGCCTGGAACGGCAGTTTTTCCATGTTCAGCAGGCACAGGTCATGTTTGGCATCCACATGGACGGATTCGATTTTGTAAGTTTCTTCCCCCTGGGAAATCCAGGCGTTAGCGGTTTTGCGCAACACGTGGCAGTTGGTGGCGACCTGGTTTTCACCCACGACCACACCGGAGCCGTAGGCCAGGTTGCCGCTGGTATCGTAGCCGCGGACCAGCACTACCGAGAAGAAAATGCGCATCAGCGCCTGCTGGTCAAGCGCCATGGCAGGCAGGGAGAGGGTGGTCAGGAGTAAGAGCAAAGCAGTCCGCAGGCGCATGTTCAGTCTCTCAGGGGTTGGGTCGTTAATCATGGTGACCTATGCCACTTGCAAAGGTTCCTTGTGATGAATGCTGGCGCAGGGCTACAATCTGGCGAGCCATGACAACCGTAACCTTTCCCAACAGCCTGTACCAGTTGCACCAGCCTTTCCCGCCGGCGGGCGACCAGCCGGAAGCCATCGAAAAACTGGCGGCGGGCATCCAGCAGGGGTTGCGCTTCCAGACCCTGCTTGGGGTGACCGGCTCGGGCAAGACTTACACCATGGCCAACGTCATTGCCCGCCTGGGGCGCCCGGCGATTGTCATGGCGCCGAACAAGACGCTGGCCGCGCAGTTGTATTCCGAATTCCGCGAGTTTTTCCCGAATAACGCGGTGGAGTATTTCGTTTCCTATTACGACTACTATCAGCCCGAGGCCTACGTGCCCTCGCGCGACCTGTTCATCGAAAAAGATTCCAGCATCAACGAACACATCGAGCAGATGCGGCTGTCGGCCACCAAGGCGCTGCTGGAGCGCGAAGACAGCATTATCGTGGCCACGGTGTCGGCCATTTACGGTATCGGCGACCCGGTGGATTACCAGGGCATGGTGCTGCACCTGGCCACGGGTGAAAAATACAGCCAGCGTGACATCGTGCTGCGCCTGACCGGTATGCAGTATGACCGCAACGAATTCGATTTCGCGCGCGGCACGTTCCGGGTGCGCGGGGATGTGATTGACGTGTTCCCGGCGGAAAACTCGGAAACCGCGATCCGGATCAGCCTATTCGATGACGAAATTGAGACGCTGACGGTGTTCGATCCGCTGACCGGGCAAATCTTCAACAAGGTGCCGCGTTTTACCGTGTACCCCTCCAGCCATTATGTGACGCCGCGTGAGACTACCTTGCGGGCGATGGAGAAGATCAAGGTCGAATTGCGCGAGCGCGTGGCATGGTTCATGGCCAACAACAAACTGGTCGAAGCGCAACGCATCGAGCAGCGTACCCGCTACGACCTGGAAATGCTGAACGAACTGGGGTTCTGCAAGGGCATTGAAAACTATTCGCGGCATTTGTCCGGCCGCTTTCCCGGCGATCCGCCGCCGACGCTTATTGACTACCTGCCAAAGAATGCGCTGATGTTCCTGGACGAGTCGCACGTGACCATCCCGCAAATTGGCGGCATGTACAAGGGCGACCGGGCGCGTAAGGAAAACCTGGTGGATTACGGCTTCCGCCTGCCATCGGCGCTGGACAACCGCCCGTTGCAGTTCGAGGAGTTCGAGCAAGTCATGCGCCAGTGCGTGATGGTGTCGGCGACTCCTGCCAGTTATGAGGCGACACATGCGCAGCAAGTGGTGGAGTTGCTGGTCAGGCCGACCGGGCTGATCGATCCGGAAATCCAGGTCAAGCCAGCGGATACCCAGGTGGACGACCTGCTGTCCGAAGCCCGGGCAAGGATAGAGGCGGGCGAGCGCGTGCTGGTCACCACCCTGACCAAGCGCATGGCGGAGGATTTGACGGATTACTTGTCCGAGCATGGCGTCAAAGTACGTTATCTGCATTCGGACATTGAAACCGTGGAGCGGGTGGAAATCATCCGCGACCTGCGGTTGGGCGAATTTGATGTGCTGATCGGCATCAACCTGCTGCGCGAGGGGCTGGATATTCCGGAAGTGTCGCTGGTGGCGGTGCTGGACGCGGACAAGGAAGGCTTTTTGCGCTCCGAGCGGTCATTGATCCAGACCGCGGGCCGTGCCGCGCGCAACCTGAACGGCAAGGTGATTTTTTACGCCAACCGCATCACCGATTCCATGCGCAAGGCGATGGATGAAACCGCGCGTCGCCGCGCCAAACAGGCGGCATTTAACGAAGAGCACGGTATTACGCCGATAGGGGTCACCAAACGCATCAAGGATATTATTGACGGCGTTTACGATCAGGATGCGGGTAAAAAAGAACTCAAGGCGGCACAGACCATGGCTAGCTATGAGCACATGACCGAAAAACAGCAACTCAAGGAAATCAAGACGCTGGAAAAGAACATGCATGAGGCGGCGCGCAACCTGGAGTTTGAAAAAGCGGCAGAATTGCGCGACCAGTTGAAGAAGGTAAGAGCCATTTTTTACGGGGCCGAGGTGCCGGATTTGTAAGAAATGCGGCAGCATGGCCTGCAATAACCCTATGCTAGAATCCGGACGGTTTCATCCGATTACTTTGATACTTTAAGGTGCACAAATGAAAGCAGTCATACTTGCGGGCGGTTTGGGAACCCGGTTGAGCGAGGAAACCCAGATAAAACCGAAGCCGATGGCGGAAGTTGGTGGAAAACCCATTTTATGGCACATCCTGAAAATCTATTCCAGCTACGGCATCAATGATTTCATCATTTGCCTGGGGTACAAGGGTTATGTGATCAAGGAGTATTTCGCCAATTACTTCCTGCACACTTCCAATGTCACCTTCGATATGGTGAATAACCGTATGGAAGTGCATCAGAACAATGCCGAGCCGTGGAAAGTGACGCTGGTGGATACCGGTGAAAAAACCATGACTGGTGGGCGCCTGAAGCGGGTAAGGGAATTCTTGGGGGACGAAGATTTCTGCTTTACCTATGGTGATGGCGTCGCCAATGTGAATGTCGGTGAACTGGTGAAGTTCCACCGCCAGCAAGGCCGGCTGGCTACGGTCACGGCGGTGCAGCCGCCGGGGCGCTATGGTGCGCTGGACATGGACGGCCATGCCGTACGCGGTTTCCTGGAAAAACCGCAGGGCGAAGGCGGCTGGATCAACGGCGGGTTTTTTGTGCTTTCACCTAAAGTGTTGGATTTAATTGCCGACGATACTACAAGCTGGGAGGTTGGTCCCATGCAGAAGCTGGCTGCGGAAGGCAACATGGTTGCCTATGAGCATGGCGGTTTCTGGCAGCCGATGGATACCTTGCGCGAAAAAATTTATCTGGACGAATTATGGACTACGGGCAAGGCGCCCTGGAAAGTGTGGGATTAGCGCTGTGGCAATAAACCCTGCCTTCTGGGCTGGAAAAACTGTGTTGGTCACCGGGCATACCGGCTTCAAGGGGAGCTGGTTGTGCCTGATGCTGCAAGGCATGGGCGCCAAGGTGGTTGGCTACGCCTTGCAGCCACCCACCACGCCCAGCATTTTTGAAGTCGCCAACGTCGCCGATGGCATGGTTTCCATCATTGACGATGTCAGGGACGGCACCAGGCTGCAGCAGGTGTTTGCCGAACATCAGCCGGAGATTGTGCTGCATCTGGCGGCACAGGCACTGGTCCGGTATTCCTATGCCAATCCGGTAGAAACTTACGCCACCAACGTCATGGGTACGGTGAACGTGCTGGAAGCCGCGCGGCACACGGCCAGCGTCCGCAGCCTGGTGAATGTCACCACCGACAAATGTTACGAAAATCGCGAATGGGTGTGGGGCTATCGGGAAAACGAGCCGATGGGCGGGTTTGATCCGTACAGCAGCAGCAAGGGTTGCTCCGAATTGGTGACGGCGGCGTATCGTAATTCGTTTTTTGCCGGCAAAGACTGCGCAGCGGTGGCTTCCGCCAGGGCCGGCAACGTGATTGGCGGCGGTGACTGGGCGCTGGATCGGCTGATCCCGGACATCATGCGCTCGATCATGGACAAACAGCCGGTGCTGATCCGCAGTCCCCATGCGATCCGCCCATGGCAGCATGTGCTGGAACCGTTGAGCGGTTATCTGCTGCTGGCCGAAAAGTTATATGAAAGCGGGGCGGAGTTTGCCGAAGGCTGGAATTTCGGTCCGAGCGATGATGACACCCGCACCGTGTCATGGATTGTGGAGAAGCTTACCCAGAATTGGGGGGAGGGCGCTTCCTGGCTGCTGGATCAGGGCGAACACCCGCACGAAGCGCATTATTTGAAGCTGGATTGCTCAAAAGCCAGAATGCGGCTGAACTGGCAGCCCCGCTGGAAGCTGGATATTGCATTACAACACATCATTGCCTGGCATCGCGCGCATGGCGAAGGCCGTGATATGCGGGATGTGACATTCAAACAAATCGAAACTTACCTGAAATCCTGAGCCGCCTATGAACTGCCGTCATTGCCACCATCCGTTGGAGCACGTTTTTCTTGACCTCGGTTATGCGCCGCCTTCCAACGCGTACCGCACGCCGCAAGACATGCACCGCCCGGAAACCTATTTCCCGCTGAAGCTGTTTGTGTGCGAAAAGTGCTGGTTGGTGCAAACCGAAGATTATGCCCAGGCGGATGAACTATTTGACGAAAACTACGCTTATTTTTCCTCGGTTTCAAAGAGCTGGCTGGTGCATGCAGCGGAATACGTCGAGGGTATTACCTCGCGCCTGCAACTCAACCAGAACAGCCTTGTGATCGAAGTGGCGGCCAATGATGGCTATTTGCTGAAAAACTTCGTCGCTGCCAACATCCCGTGCCTAGGGGTTGAGCCGACTGCCAGCACGGCGGCGGCGGCGGAGAAACTGGGCATTCCCATCCTGCGCGAATTTTTTGGCGAATCCTGCGCTGAGGCGTTGGTGGCGCAGGGCAAGCAGGCGGATCTGATCCTTGGCAATAACGTTTATGCTCATGTCCCCGACATCAACGATTTCACCCTGGGGCTACGCACGGTATTGAAGCCGGAAGGCACGGTGACGCTGGAGTTCCCTCACCTGATGCGGCTGCTGGAGCATACGCAATTCGATACGGTCTACCACGAGCACTTTTCCTACCTGTCGCTGCAAACCGTCAGCAAGATATTCGCGCAGGCCGGTTTGCGGGTGTACGACGTGGAAGAACTGTCGACGCACGGCGGCAGCCTGCGCGTGTATGGATGCCACATCGCCAGCAGCCACGCCACGCGCCCTGCAGTCGAGGCGTTGCTGGCGGAAGAGTACCGCCGCGGCATGGATGACCTGGAAGTTTATCGGCAATTCCAGCAACGCGCCGACCGGGTGAAAAACGACCTGCTGCTGTTCTTGATCGAGCAGCAGCGCGCCGGGAAATCGGTTGCCGGTTATGGCGCCGCGGCCAAAGGCAACACGCTGCTGAATTATGCCGGCGTCAAGCCGGACCTGCTGCCTTATGTCTGCGACGCGGCGCAGTCCAAGCAGGACAAGTACCTGCCCGGCTCGCACATCCCGGTGCTGTCGCCGGAGGTGATTCGTGAGCGCAAACCGGACATCGTGCTGATCCTGCCCTGGAACATCAAAACCGAAGTCACGCATCAGCTGGACTTTATCCGCGAATGGGGTGGCAAGTTTGCGGTGGCGGTGCCAACGGTGAGCGTCTGGTAATGCGTTTTGTTGCAACGCCGATAGCCGGCGCGTTTCTGGTGGAAACCGAGCCGGCAGCGGATGACAGGGGGTTTTTTGCCCGGACTTTTTGCCGGGATGAGTTTATGGCGCACGGGTTGGAGCCGGATCTGGTGCAATGCAGCGTTTCCTTCAACAAGCGGCGCGGCACGGTGCGTGGCATGCATTACCAAAGCGCGCCGCATGCCGAGGCCAAACTGGTGCGATGCACGCAGGGTGCGATTTATGATGCCATTGCCGATATACGTCCGGCGTCGGCGACGTACCGGCAGTGGTTTGGTGTTGAACTGACGGCCGAAAACCGGCGCGCATTGTATATTCCCAAGGGAGTGGCGCACGGTTTCCAGACCTTGAGCGATAATGCCGAGGTGTTGTACCAGATGTCGGAATTTTTCCATCCGGAATGTTCGGGTGGTTTTTGCTGGAATGATCCCTCTTTTGGAATTATCTGGCCAGAGCAAGTGAGTGTGATTTCCGCGCGGGATATGAATTACCCGAAATTTATGGAGCAAGCAGTCTGATACTTTTGGAGCATAAGTAATGAACACTGAAAAAATAGCGGCGAGCCTGTCGCAAATTGCACAGAACCCGAACTGGAAGCAATCGTTCATCGAGCAGATGCAGGGCCTGGAAAAAAAGATCCAGACGCTGGGGGTGGATGTCAGGGAAGACATTACCGGCCCGCTGGTGGACGCCTTGTTTGACGACGACCAGATTGTCCGCAAGGAACTGGCGGATGGCACGCAACTGGATTTCTACTATCGCTCCAAGATCGCGCGCGATTTCGTCATGTCGGAGCCGGCGCGTCCCGATCATGCCTGGGAGCCGCAGACCACCCGTTTGCTATTGAAACTGGCCGCCGTGAACTCCAAAAATGTCGTGGTTGGCGGCGCGTACTTTGGCGACCAAGCCGTGTTGGTGGCCAAGGTGGCCAGCAAGGTGGGCGGTACCGTGCATGCCTTCGAGCCGAACAACGACCAGCGCGGCATGCTGATGCACAATGCCGCGCTCAACAATGTCACCAATATTCGCCCCAACAGCGAAGGCTTGTGGGATGACGCTTCCACCACGCTGGCACTGGTCGGTTACGATTCGTTTGCCCACCCGGAGAGCGTGTCCGCGGAGTCGGATGATGCATTCAAGACGGTCACCATTGACGGTTACCTGGCCGGAGTAGGGGCGACCTCGCTGGGACTCATCATGCTGGATATCGAAGGCGCCGAACTGCGCGCCCTGAAAGGTGCTGCCACGGCGTTGGCACGCCCGGTCGGGGAAGCGCCCAACATCGTGTTCGAAGTGCATAGAAGTTATGTGGATTGGTCCAATGGCCTGGAAAACACCGACATCGTGCGCTACCTGGCTGGCTTCGGCTACCACGTGTTTGCGGTGCGCGATTACAACTCCAATTTCGACCTGTCCGGCAAGCCGATCGAGATCATTCCTTGCGATTCGGTATTCCTCGAAGGCCCGGATCATGGTTTCAACATGGTGGCAGTCAAGGATGCAAGCCTGCTGTCCGGCAGCGATTTCCGCGTGTGCCGCGGCGTCAGCCCGAAATATCTGCGTCACAAGGATCCTGCCCTGCATCAGCCGCTGCCTTGATGGCTACTGCGATGACAACTGTTCTGGGCGCGCGCGGGCTGGTTGGTAGCCGGCTTGCGCAAGCCCTGTCCGGGCGGGGCGCTGAAATCTGGTGCCCCGGGCGTGCTGAAGAGGCGCAACTGTTCCAGCGTCCGTTGGGCACGGTGTATTACTGCATTGGGCTGACGGCGGATTACCGTGCGCGCCCGTTCGACACGGTGGAGGCGCATGTGTCGTTGCTGGCGCGCATTCTGGAACGCGCTGACTTCGATCGCCTGGTGTATCTTTCTTCCACGCGCCTGTACGATTCCCTGGGCGCTGCGCATTGCGCGGAAAATGCCGTGCTCAGACTGTCTCCGGCCGATCCGCGCCATCTTTACGATTTTTCCAAGGGGCTGGGCGAGAACCTGTGTCTGACTGCCTCGGAAGGGCGCGCCAAGGTGGCACGACTGGCCTGCGTGCTGGGCAAGCGGCTGGATGACGATGGATTCATTCCCGGTTTGCTGAAACAGGCAACAGGCAAGAAAACACTGGAAGTGCAAAGCTCGCCGCACTTTTCGCGGGATTACATCGGTCTGGATGACGTGGTTCAACTGCTGATCAATATTGCAGAAACCGGCCAGCACCCGATTTATAACGTTGCCAGTGGCAGCAATGTGTCCAATCAGGAACTGTTTGCAATGGTGGAGAAACTGACTGGATGCAAGGTATCAGGGACTTCGCAGGCGCGCTCCGAATCGCCGCTGGTTGATACGCAACTGATCCGGCAGGAGTTTGGCTTCGTGCCAACGGCGCTGGAGACTGTTCTGGCGCAGATTGCGTCTTCTGGAATGTAATCATGTTGTTGAAAAACACCACTCGTGCCGGGTTGATCACCTACATCGAGACCCAACTCAACCATTTTTTTCCTGACGGCACGCCAGTGCGCGGCCATATCGAACGGCATGTTGATGACGCGCTCAAGCGGTTGCAGACCTGCATCAATGGCGTGCGCATCTGGCCAAAGGACGTGTTCGACTACCTGCACTCCAGTCAGTATGCGATTTTTTTGTACTACCTGGCCAACACCATCTGGCGACAGGACGGCAACGAGTCCGGCGTCTGCACCAAACTGTTTTTCCTGAACAAGGCGCTGAACGGTATTGATTGCTTTTATGAAATCGAGATGCCGGAAATTTACTTCATCGGGCATTCGGTCGGCATCGTGCTGGCAAAAGCGACTTACGGCAATTATCTGGTGCTTTACCAGAACTCCACGGTAGGCAAAAACCACGGTGTTGCACCCGTGTTGGAAGAGGGGGTGGTGATGTACCCCAATACCGCGATCATCGGCCGTTGCCATATCGGCCCGCGCAGTGTCATTGCGCAGGGGGTCGGCGTGATCAACCGGGACACGCCCGGGGATTGCCTGGTGTTTTCCGGGAATGACGGCGACTTGGTATGCAAGCCCAATTCGCGTGACATACTTGCCGATATATTCCGATAACAATTCATTTCACGGGAATCCTGCGCTCATGACAGAGACGACTTACGAAAAAGCGGTTGAACTGGCACAAAGCGGACGCTTTGCCGAGGCGGAAAAAATGTGCGGCATTTTGCTGGAAACGGCGCCGGATAATTATCTGACGCTGTATCTGCTGGCTTCCATCCAGATGTATACCCGACGCTATGAAGAATGCCGGGCGCTATGCCACCGGCTGTTGCAGATACGCCAGGACAACCCTGATACGTTCAACGTGCTGGCTGCCATCAGCGCCGACCACGATCTGGACAACGATGCCACGGAAGTCTGGCTGCGCAAGGCATTGGAATGTGCGCCCAACCATATCAAGGCGCTGGTGAATCTGGCTAACCTGCGGGTGCGCAAGCAGGACTATGAAGAGGCGTTGGCGTTGTATCGCCGGGTCATTGCGCTGACCGATGGCAAAGAGGCCGATGCCATCAATGGCTTAGGCATGGTCGCGGCGAATCGCGGAGAGATCGAGGAGGCAATCGCCCATTACCAGGATGCCCTGAAACTGGCGCCTGATGACCGGCAGGTTCTCACCAATCTCATTTCAACGATATACGCGCTGAAAGCCAAAGGCACCGATCGGCTGGATGAGGCGCTGGACCTCGTCATGCGCATCGCCGATTTCCAGAATCCAGGCCTTGCGGCGGTACCGGCGTTTGCCAGCGCGAAAAGCCATTGTCTCTGGGATCTTGCGGACAAGTTGCTCCGCCCTGCGCTGGACGAACTGATCAACCGGCTCAGGAACTACCACGTGTTCATGCTCCCCAACCTGGCATTGTTGAGCAGCAGCGAGGTCAGCAATGAAGAATTGCTCGCCGTGCACTACCGGGCGGGGCAGTCCTTGCGGCAGATTCGCTTGCAGCCGCCGTTCGAAGATCACCCAGCCGCCTTTACCCCGGGCAACAAGATCCGCATTGGCTACATTTCCCCTGACCTCAAGGCGCACGTTGTCAGCCAGTTCTTCCGGGGGCTGGTGAACCACCGTGACCGGGGCCGGTTCGAGGTGTTTCTTTACTCCAACTTGGACGAGGATCGTGAAGACGATGTCACCGGGCAATACCGCGCCAACGCCGACCATTTCATTCCTGTGCTCGGGATGCGCGACCTCGAACTGGCCGAGCGCATCCGCGCCGATGGCATCCAGATTCTGGTGGAGATGAGCGGATACACCACCGGTAACCGGCTGGGTGCGCTTTCCTACCGGCCCGCTCCGGTGCAGATCAGCTACATGGGTTATCCCTACACGTATGGCATCGAGGAGTTTGATTACCATATTTCCGACCCCTGGCTCGACGGGCCAAAAAACGCGGATTTCTTTATTGAGAAGCCGTTGCGCCTGCCACAATCCTTTTTGTCGTTCGGCGATTTTGCAGAGCAGGAAATTAATCCGGAGCCGCCGGTTTTACGTAATGGATATGTCACTTTCGGCTCGCTCAATAACAGCTACAAGCTTAACCGCAAGACCGTGGAGTTGTGGAGCCGGATCATGCAGCAGGTGGAGGGGAGCCGGCTCTACCTCAACCACAACAATTACAGAATGTCGCGTACCCAACAAGCCATCCGGGATGAGTTCGCAAAACATGGCATCGCCAGCGAAAGGATCAGTTTCGTCACCGAAAAGCATCCCAGCGGCCACCACCTCAGGTACTACAACGAATTCGACATCGCACTGGACACCATGCCCCTCACCGGAGGTACCACCACGGTGGAAACGCTGTGGATGGGGGTTCCCGTCATTACCCTGGTTGGCGAAGCGCATGCCCAACGCATGTCCTATTCAATCGTCAAGAATGTCGGGATTGATCTGGACGACTGCATTGCGTTTACCGAGGATGAGTATGTGGAGCGCGCCGTGGCCCTTGCCGCCAATCCGGAAAGAATCCGGATGCTGCGTAGCGCCATTCCCGAAGCCCTGAGGGGCAGTATATTGCAGGACACCGTCAGGTTTGCCGGCCAGTTCGAGAACCTGCTGATCGACGCCTGGAATAGGAAATTTCCCGCAACGCCACTGGAAGGGCTGCTTTCCAGTGCGGCTTACACACCGCTGCCCGTGGCGGATGTGGACCTGGTCGTGTATGACAGCCTGCGTGATAAACACGCTTTTGTCTTGCGCGAGCAGGGCAAATGGTATGAGTCTGAATCACAGTTTTTGCAACGGCATGCCAGCGCATTCCAGATGTTCTGGGATTTTGCCGCCGATCCTGGAGTATTTGCCGTCCCATTCGCCGCAAGGCAGGAAAAAGGCGGCCGTACCTTGGCCGTGCGCGGTGCCGGTCTGGCGGCATTGTTGATCGAGAAAAGTATCGCGCATAACCGGCTGGAAAACTTGAGTAGTGCGTCATCACCGACAGCAGACCTGCCCATGCCGGATCTCGTGCGTTTTTCACTGGATTTCAACGATGGCCAAGGCAGCGCAATCGTAAGGGAGTTGGCCCTTGTTGATGGCGCCTCTCCGCTCATACTGGCATCCTTGCGCAACCCTCAAGGGATGGAGGACTGGAGCGGACGCTCCATGATCGAGGAACGCGGCTATCAGGCATACCGGCTGCTGCCGGGCTATGAACTGCTGGTGCCTCTGGGCAATGACCACCCGGAGCCTTCGGACATCAATTTGTTCTTCTGCAAGCTCGACCGCGCCGAGCAGCTTGCCCAGCTTGGCTTGCTCGCCGTGACCCAGGATGAAATCAATCCAATGCCGTTGCCTGTGGACACGCTCTGGCTGGCGCGCATCCAGGCCATGCCGTACGCCTCTGCTAAAACCGGGCAGTGGCTGAGCAATGCTGTGGACGGGCAGTGGGGGGATATGTATCGGCTTGCCTTGAACCTGGATGCAGTAGCCCGGGACTTCAGCCGCCCGGCTGGGCAACGTTGGGCAAGCGTGCAAATGGCGAGTTCTATTCTCATGCTGCTGGCGCAAGGAGAGCCGACAGCGGCCCGGCTGCTGACCGGCATTCGTGTGATGGCGGATATGGGGAAACGTGCGACTGCCGTTGAATGGTCACATGCGTTGGTGACGGGGCTCGAGGGCTTGTCTGGAACTATGCTGGATGAGCCTTTTCTTCCCGCACTGGAAGATTGGGAGCAGCAACCGGTGGCAGACGACGAAGTGGCCTGGGTGCGTTTGTGCGCCATGGTGGCAGGGGAGCAACTGCGAAGCTTTTCCAGCTGGTACACGGCGGACGAAAGCCTGGCGTTCTGGCAGGGGTTGGCGGGACATTCCCTGCTGGCTGACAAGCCTCGGCACATGACCGACCTGATCCAGAAACGATTGGCCGCCTCTGCGGGGGTGATCAGTTTGTTGGGCAGTTCCGTGCTGGCATGACGGGGGCATCGTTGGCAAAAAAACAAGCGCTCATCGAACAGGCCATTCAGCACCATCAGGCCAACCGTTTGCCGCAGGCCGAGCGCCTGTACCGCCAGGTGCTGGATAATACACCTGCAGAACCCGACGCCAACCACAATCTCGGGGTGTTGCTGGTACAGAGCGGCAAACCGGAATCGGCATTGCCGCATCTTTATGCCGCGATCGAAGCCAATCCGCAAAAAGCCCAGTTCTGGATCAGCGCCATTACTACGCTCATCATGGCAGGGCGGCTGGACGAGGCGCGCGAGGTGCTTGCCCTGGCCAAACAGCATGGGCTGGATGCGCAGACCGTGTTTGCGCTGGAATCGAGAATCGCCAATCCCCAGCAGCCGGCGCCACCGGGCGGCCCGGCGCAAGACGACATCAACCGGGTTGTCGCCCTGTTTAACCAAGGGAAACTGGATGAAGCGGAACTGGTGATCAAACAGTTAATTTCCGGATATCCCGACCACTCGTTTGGCTGGAAAGCGTTGGGCACGCTGTATGCCCAAACCGGGCGCAATGAAGAAGCCAGGCACTGCCTGGAGAAATGTATCCAGCTGTCTCCCAATGAGGCCGACGTACACAACAACCTGGGCGGTGTGCTGGGGAATCTGGGCATGCATGAAGCCGCGGCTGCGAGTTACCGGCGTGCCGTAGAAATAATGCCGGCTTATGCCGAAGCGCATAGCAACCTCGGCAACAGCCTGAAGACGCTGGGGCGGATGGAAGAGGCGGCAGCGAGTTACCGGCGGGCGATCGAATTGCGCCGAGATTACGCGGATGCCTGGTACAACCTCGCGATACTTCAGCAAGAGGAGCTTGCCCAGCCGGAGGAGGCGGTGACCAGCTACCGGAACGCGCTTGCGGTTCGCCCGGATTTCGCCCATGCCTGGTATAACCTGGCTTCGGCCTACAAGTTGCTGGGGCGGGTTCAGGATGCGATAGGCGCTTACCGTCACGCGCTGGAATGCAATCCACGGGATGCCGACGCACACTACAACCTGGCCATTACGCTTGAGGAAGACCATCAACTGGAAGCAGCGGTTGAAAGCTATTTGCGCGCGATCGATGCGCGCCCGGATTTTGTCGGGGCTTACGGCAACGTTGCCGCCGTGTATCACCGGCTTGGCGATGGCAACGCTTCGATGGCGGCCTATACGCGCGCTCTTGAACTCAAGCCCGACCATGCCGAGCACCACAACAATCTCGGCATACTCCTGCACGACATGGAGCGCTATGAAGACGCCATCGCCAGCTATCAGCGCGCATTAGCGTTGAAGCCTGATTACGCCGAAGCATGGAACAACATGGGTAACACGGTGCATAGCATGGGCAAGGTGCAAGAAGCCGAAACCATTTACCAGCGTGCCACCGCCCTGGACCCGGAGCTGCCTGAACCGCGCAACAATCTTGCCAATGTGATGCGCGACCTATGCAATCTGGATGCCGCCATTGAATATTGCCAGCAAGCCATCAAGCTCAATCCCGAGTTTGAAGACGCGATGAACAACCTGTTATTTTGCGTGAACTACCACCCGGAGAAGAGCG
>CAZEFE010000003.1:0-307645 GCA_964511385.1 uncultured Methylophilaceae bacterium
GGCGTAAGCCAACAGATTTACAGTCTGCCCCCTTTAGCCACTCGGGCACCCCTCCTGCCGAAACTCTAAATTATGCTGCATTCGCGACCGTGTGTCAACACAAACCATCACTGGTGCCGGATACAAGAGTCGAACTCGTGACCTTCTGATTACAAATCAGCTGCTCTACCAACTGAGCTAATCCGGCATGCGCACGCACAAAAGCGCGGCATTATAACAACCATGCCAAGCCAACTCCAAGCAAAATTTACTTGATCAACCGAAGAGACGGCCGACCCTTGCCCGAACCGCCTTTAACAGGCGAGGACGACTGAGCTGGCGGCACGCCATCAGGGGGCGGCACTTCGGGCGACGCGGCTTCGGGCTCGAAAAACATTCCCTGGCCATTTTCACGAGCAAATATCCCTTTTATCGCACGCACCGGGATGTAAATATTATGCGACGCACCATTGAATCGCGCCGCAAATGTAACCGCTTCATTTTCAATCAGCAGGCCTTTGACGGCAGAATAATTAATGTTGAGCACGATCTCCCCGTCCTTGACGAACGCGGCAGGCACCCGGGTTTCGTCATCCACCTGCACCACCAGATGCGGCGAAAAGCCGCTGTCAACGCACCACTCGTAAATGGCACGAATCATGTAGGGCTTGGTGGAAATGGCGCCAGTCACTTGCGCATCGCACGTTCAGAAGGCGTCATTGCCTCAATAAAGGCAGGACGGCTGAAAATACGCTCCGCATACTTGAGCAACGGCGCGGCCTGTTTCGGCAACTCGATCCCATATTTGTTCAAGCGCCAAAGCAGCGGTGTAATGGCCACATCCACCATGGAAAACTCATCCCCCAGCATGAATTGCTGACGGGAGAAGATTGGTGCAATCATGGTCAAGCCGTCCCGGATAATGGCACGCGCCTTGTCTGCATTCTTGGTGTTGTTTTCAATATCGGCAATATGCGAAAACAACTGCTCTTCGAAGTTATGCAGGAACAGCCGCGCACGCGCCCTCATCACCGGGTCAGCCGGCATCAATTGCGGATGCGGGAAGCGCTCGTCGATATATTCGTTAATGACATTGGCCACATCCAGGCGCAAATCACGTTCCACCAGCACCGGCAAGCGGTTGTCCGGGCTGATCTCCATCAGGTCTTCAGGCTTGTTGGCCGGATCAACATCAATCACCTCAAAGTCCATGCCTTTTTCAAACAGCACAATACGGCAGCGATGGCTGTAAGGGCAGGTAGTGCCGGAATATAAGGTCATCATGATAATTTACTTCCTCAAATAAAATGCGGGGAACAAGAGCGACCTCAATCCCCGCAACACAAACGTCCAAAACGGATTAGTGCACGTCTTTCCAGAACTCTTTCTTCAGGAACACGGCCAGCACAAACAGCAACCCTAAAAACAGCAATACCACCCAACCCAGACTGGTGCGCACATTTCTGGCAGGCTCGCCCATAAACACGAGATAATTCACCAAGTCCGCAACGGTTGCATCATATTCCTGCGGCGACAATTTACCCGGCTTGCTCAGCACCAGCGTATGCTTTTCGGATTTAACGCCATCAGCACCCTCATGTTCCTCGACCTTCAGGGACTGCTCACCCTGCAGTTCGTATAACACGTGCGGCATCCCAACCTTGTCAAATGCGATGTTGTTCCAGCCGGTAGGGCGTGTACTGTCCCGGTAGAACCCACGCAAATAGGTGTACAACCAATCAGCCCCGCGCGCGCGCGCGATCACCGACAAGTCGGGCGGTTGCGCACCGAACCATGCCGCCGCTTCCTTTGCATTCATTGCCACGGCCATGGTGTCACCCACCTTCTCGCCAGCAAACAGCAAGTTCTCCTTGATCTGCTTTTCGCTGAGACCAATATCGCGCAGCCTGTTGTAGCGCATGGAAGCCGCACTATGACAGTTAAGGCAATAGTTCACAAAAATCTTGGCCCCGCGTTGCAGCGATGCCTGATCCGACAGATTCACCGGCGCACGATCCAGCGCCACGCCCGCATTTGCCTGAGCCAACACCGGCGCCAGCAAAGCCAGAACAAAAATAAGCTTTCTCATTATGCCGTCACCCTTTCAGGAACTGGTTTGGTTGTATCACTCTTGCTGTACCAGGGCATCAGCGCGAAGAACAGGAAATAGACCACGGTAAAGAACCGCGCCGCCACCGTTGCACGATCAACCCCGCCAACAACCGGCACCGCCTTGTCAAAAGTTCCCCAAACCGTGGTGACCTCAGTGCCCAGGTAGCCCAGCACCAGGAAACTCACCACAAAAGCCGCCAACCATAACTTGTACTTGTTGCCACGATAGCGGATGGACTTGACCGGACTGCGGTCCAACCAAGGCAATGCCGCAAACACCAACACCGAAGCCCCCATCGCCACCACCCCCGGGAACTGCGAATTGAACAGCGGCGGCACTGCACGCAGAATCGAGTAGTACGGCGTGAAATACCATACCGGCGCGATGTGCGGCGGCGTCACCAGCGGGTTGGCCGGAATGAAGTTATTGGCCTCAAGGAAATAACCGCCCATTTCGGGCGCGAAGAACACGATGGCTGAGAACACCATCAGGAACACCACCACGCTAACGGTGTCTTTCACCGTGTAATACGGATGGAAAGGAATGCCGTCGAGCGGGATGTGCGTGACCGGATCCTTGTTTTTCTTGATCTCGATGCCGTCCGGGTTGTTGGAGCCGACTTCATGCAGCGCAATGATGTGCGCGACCACCAGGCCCAGCAGCACCAGCGGCAGTGCAATCACATGGAAGGCGAAGAAGCGGTTGAGCGTGGCGTCGGACACCACATAATCGCCGCGCAGCCATTCGGAAATATCCGGCCCGATGAAAGGGATGGAGGTGAACAGGTTGATAATCACCTGCGCTCCCCAGTAGGACATCTGCCCCCACGGCAGCAGGTAGCCGAAGAACGCCTCACCCATCAGGCACAGGAAAATCCCCACGCCGAACAGCCAGATCAGTTCGCGTGGATTGCGGTGCGAGCCGTACAACAGCCCGCGGAACATGTGCAGGTAGACCACCACGAAAAACATCGAGGCGCCGGTGGAGTGCATATAGCGGATCAGCCAGCCCCACGATACGTCGCGCATGATGTACTCGACGGAAGCGAACGCCAAGGAGGCGTCCGGCTTGTAGTGCATGGTGAGGAAAATGCCGGTGATAATCTGGATGGCCAGCACCACTGTCGCCAGGATGCCAAAGTAATACCAGAAATTGAAGTTCTTTGGCGCGTAATATTCAGAAGCATGCGCCTTCCAAGTAGCAGTGAGCGGGAAACGCTCATCCACCCAAACCAAAGCAGATTTTAGAATTTTTTCCATGTTTATGCCGCCCCCTTGCTGTCATCACCGATCAGCAACACGGTGTCGCTGAGATATTTGTGCGGCGGAATTTCCAGGTTTTTCGGGGCGGGAGAGCCCTTGAATACCCGTCCGGCCACATCAAACTTGGAGCCATGGCATGGGCAGAAGAAGCCGCCCGGCCAATCGGCGCCCATCCCTTCGTCACCAGCCTTCAGCTTGGGAGAGGGCGAACAGCCGAGGTGGGTACAGATCCCCACCATCACGACCAGATTCGGGCGCAAGGATCGCGTTGCGTTCTTGCAGTATTCCGGCTGCTGCGACGTCACTTCCAGCATGGGGTCCGACAGTTTGTCGTTATGGTTGCCCAGCAGGGTAGCCATTTCCGGCGTCAGACTGACAATCCATACCGGCTTGCCGCGCCACTCCACAGCAATCATCGCGCCCGGTTCGATTTTGGAAACATCCACCTCCACCGGCGCACCCGCGGCCTTGGCACGTTCTGACGGCAACATGCTCAGCACAAACGGCGTCGCCACGGCAATGGTAGCCACCCCTCCCGCCGCTGCCGTAGCGGCGACAAGAAAGCGGCGTTTGCTTTGATCTAACTCTTGCTTTGACATCACGCAATCCCCAACTCAAATCCATGCCGCAGCGAAAACAAGACTTCGCGACATATAAAAAACCAGCATTGTACAGTTTTCAATCAAAAACTTAAACGAGATTGTCCAGTCCACCTTGTCGAATACCGCAGCTTCAGACCGGATTATCAATATCCACAAACTGGTGACCGATGCCAAACTGGCGCGCCGCCGCTTCGCCAAGCGCCTGGACACCGTAGCGCTCGGTGGCATGATGTCCGGCGGCAATAAACGCCACGCCCGACTCTCGTGCCAAATGCACTGTCTGCTCCGACACTTCGCCAGTCAAAAAAACATCCACTCCCAAATCGATCGCCAAGGCCAGATAGTCTTGCGCCGCGCCGCTGCACCAGGCAATTCGCCGCACCTCGCGCTGCGGCTCCCCGACCAGCAACGGCTTGCGCGACAATTTCCGCTCGACATGCGAACACAATGCCGCCAGCGTACTCGGCTGGGGCAAATGGCCATGTGCTGCAATCTGCTGCTCGCCGAACCAGCCGTCCACCGTGAAGTCCAGCTTACCCGCCAATTGCGCGTTGTTTCCCAACTCCGGATGCGCATCCAGCGGCAGGTGATAGGCAATCAGGTTCAAATCGTGCTCCAGCAGGAACTTGATCCGCTTGCGCCGGGTTCCCAGCAGACGCATGTCCTCGTTTTTCCAGAACCAGCCGTGGTGCACCAGCACCGCATCCGCTCCGGCATCTACCGCCGCCTCAAGCAGCGCCATGCTAGCCGTGACACCGGTTACCAGGCGCTTGACGTCGGCCACCCCCTCGACCTGCAAGCCATTCGGGCAATAGTCCTTGAACCGGTCTACCTGCAATAGTTGTCCGGTATAATCCAGCAGATCGTTGATCTTCATTTTCAGCCACCTCCATACCTTTGATCTCGCCACTTTATCATGCGTAAATTCTGGCTTGTTTTCGCCCAAAGCGTCACCATCAGCCTGGGAGCGCTAGCCGTGATTCGGCTGTTTTACCCGGCGCTGCTGGCGCCGCCGACCTATCCTGCCCCAATCCAGCAACAGCGGATTACAGAAACAAAGCCGGGCAGCCAGCCCATCGCAACCAACTCCTATCGCCAGGCTGCCGCGCGCGCCATGCCATCGGTGGTCAACATTTTCACCAGCAAGCAGGTGGCACCCGCCGCAGACTCCCCAGAGCAGCTGTTCCGGCATTTCTTTGGCGATCGCCAAAGCGCACCTCCGCAATCCGAGAACAGCCTGGGCTCAGGCGTAATCGTCAGCGCCCAGGGACTGATCCTGACCAATCACCATGTGGTCGAATCCGCAACCGAAATCGAAGTAGCACTGGCTGACGGCAGGACGCTTGAAGCAACCGTTGTTGGCAGCGACCCGGAAACAGACCTTGCCGTACTCAAGGTGAACGCCGGAAATTTGCCGGCCATCAGCTTGGGATATTCCGACCAGATGCGCGTAGGCGATGTGGTACTGGCCATCGGCAACCCGTTCGGCGTTGGGCAAACCGTGACACAGGGCATTATCAGTGCGGTAGGGCGCAACCATCTGGGCATCAACACCTTCGAAAACTTCATCCAGACCGATGCCTCCATCAACCCGGGAAACTCCGGAGGCGCACTGATCGATACCGAAGGCAACCTGATCGGCGTCAACAGCGCCATTTATTCAAAAAGCGGCGGCTCCATGGGTATCGGCTTTGCCATCCCGGTCAACCTGGCCAAACAGGTGATGGAACAGATCGTGCGCCAGGGCAGCGTAACGCGCGGCTGGCTGGGTGTCGAAGCGCAGGACATCACATCGGATCTGGCCGAATCTTTCGGTTATCGCAGTACCCAAGGCGCGCTGATCACCGGTATTTTGCGCGACGGCCCCGCCGACAAGGCAGGCGTCAAGCCCGGTGATATCCTGCTGGAAATCAACGGACACACCATCCTTAATGGCTCGTCCATGCTTAACCTGATTTCCTCGCTCAAACCCAACTCGAAAGCGTCCATTCGGGTACTGCGCAAAAAAGCCGAACTGACGCTGACCGCAACAGTGGGCAGAAGGCCAACACCCAAGGACGAAGCCCAAAATTGATGCTTCCGCACGAGCTCGATCGGCTTGCCCATGATGCCTATCAACTGCTGCAGACCCATCAACTCGACCAGGCCGAACAACTCTGCAATACCATTTTGCAGCATGACGCCGGTAACGCTGATGCACGGCATTGCCTCGGCCTGATCCGCTTTCAATACGGCCAGTTCGACCAGGCCGTGATTGCTTTTACCCAGGCACTCGAACTCCGCCAGGAATCAGGCATCTACTCCGATCTGGGACTGGCGCTCACCAGACTGAACCTGCAGCATGAAGCACTCGATTGCTACAGCGCCGCCATTGCCCTCGACCCCAACAATGCTGCCGCCCTCTACAACCAGGGCAACACCTTGCAGCACCTAAACCGCCCGGAAGAGGCATTGCAAAGCTACGACCTCGCGCTCGCCATCGCTCCCACCTACCCTCAGGCGTGGAGCAACCGCGGGAACGTGCTGCGTACGCTAAAACGCTGGCAAGACGCCCTCAACAGCTACGACCAAGCCATCGCACTCCAGCCAGATCATCCCGTCATGCTGAACAATCGTGGCGTGGTGCTGATGGAACTGCACCGGCCTCAGGAGGCTTTGCAGGATTACGCCCAGGCACTTGCGCTGGCCCCGGACTACACCGAAGCGCTGTACAACAAAGGCAATGCGCTACTGGCGCTGGGGCAGATCGCGGCGGCGCTGGAAAGCCTGGACCAAGCGGTGGCGAGCGATCCGGACAATGCCGACGCGCATTTCAACCGTGCAGTGGCGCTGCTGCTGGCGGGTGACTTCGCGACCGGTTGGCGCGAATATGAATGGCGCTGGAAGCAAGCTTCCTACAAACCGCTTCACCACTTCGAGCAACCCCGGTGGACTGGCCAGGAAAACCTGGAAGGAAAAACCATACTGCTGCACGCCGAGCAGGGGGCGGGCGACACCCTGCAGTTCCTGCGTTATGTTCCGCTGGTCAAAGCGCTGGGAGCGCACGTCATTCTGGAAGTCCAGGCGCCGCTCAAATCGTTGTTCCATGGCTTGCCAGAGGTGGACCAGCTCATCGCGCAAGGCGAGGCGATCCCGCCATTCGATTACCATTGCCTGTTAATGAGCCTGCCTGCGGCATTCAATACCGACCTGGCAACGCCCCCCCCCTGTCATCCGGCACTGTCCATTGCCAAGGAAAAGGTCACAGCGTGGAAAACAAGGCTGGGCAATGCCCTATCCCCGAAAATAGGCTTGGCCTGGTCGGGCAACCCGGATCACAAAAATGACCATCACCGATCCATCCCGCTGGCCTTCCTGCTGCACAGGCTTGCACCGGAATTCCATTATGTCAGCCTGCAGCAGGAATTACGTGCGCAGGATCGTAGCGCGTTGGAAAGCGCTGGCAACTTGCTGCCGCTCGGCGAATATCTGCAGGATTTCTCCGACACTGCCGCCCTGATTGCGAATCTTGATTTGGTGATTTCAGTGGATACCTCGGTGGCGCACCTGGCGGGAATCATGGGCAAACCGGTGTGGATACTGCTGCCTTATGCGCCGGACTGGCGCTGGCTGGAAAAAGGGGAGACCAACCCGTGGTACCCGAGCGCCAGGCTGTTCCGCCAACCAGCCATTGCCGACTGGGATAGCGCGATCGCCCAGCTCAACCAGTCGTTACGCGACCGGTTTGCCGGCAAGACAAGATAGGCATCACTCCGGCTTTTGCAGAAAGGCCGAAACGAAAATGCCCGCCTCATAAAGCAGCCACAGTGGCACCGCCAGCATGATCTGCGACACCACATCCGGCGGCGTGAAAATGGCGCCGACGATAAAAGCGCCGACAATGACATAAGAGCGGACTTCCCGCAGTTTTTCCACGCTCACCCAGCCAAACCTGACCATTGCCACCACGATCACCGGCACTTCAAACGCGATGCCAAAGGCGATGAATAGCGTCATAACAAAATCCAGGTAATTGCCGATATCCGTCATCACCTGCACGCCCTCTGGTGCGGTAGAGATAAAAAAGCCGAACACCACCGGGAACACCAGGAAATAGGCAAACGCCATCCCCACCAGGAACAGCAGCGTGCTCGCCACCACCAGCGGCCCGACAAAGCGTTTTTCATGGGCATAGAGCCCAGGTGCCACAAACTTCCAGATTTGATACAGGCTATGCGGCAGGGAAATCAGCAATGCCGCCATCATCGCCACTTTCAGCGGCACCAGGAACGGCGTGGTCACGGCGGTTGCGATCAAGTGCGCACCTTCCGGCAGTTTGGCCAGCAATGGCTGCGCCAGCAGCGTATACAACCGGTTGGAAAACGGGAACAAGCAGGCGAATACCACCACGATGCCCAGCAGGATCCGGATCAACCGGTCACGCAGTTCCAGCAGGTGTGACATCAGGCTTTGTTCTTGACTCACGGTGCCTGATCCGGGTTGGGAGCCGGTGTTTGCGGGGAGGGATGTTGCAGCGGAGCCAGCGCATCAGCGGCTTGCTGTTCCAGCGCCTGAACCCCACCAGCAATGTCGGCCTTGGCAGAGGCGATGGCATTGTTGGCTTCCCGCTCCAGCCGGAGGATTTCTTCGTTGTGCAGCTCACGCTCCACATCGGCCTTCACCGCTGCGGCGTAACGCTGCAGGCGGCCGGTCAGCAGGCCCAGGGTACGTGCAACTTTTGGCAGCTTTTCCGGGCCGATGACGACCAGTGCCACGACCAGGATGAGGACAATCTCGGAAAAGCCGACGTCGAACATAATCGAGATGGGTACGGCTATTTCTTGTCAGACACTGATTTTTCGGATACTTCACCCTCGACCGTCCGGCCACCCTGGTTTTCCACCTTGGGGCTGGACTGGCCTTCGTTCATCGCATCCTTGAAACCCTTGACGGCACCGCCCAGATCGCTGCCCACATTGCGCAGTTTTTTCGTGCCAAACACCAGCAGCACAATCGCCAGCACCACCAGCCAATGCCAGATACTGAATGAGCCCATGTTGATTCTCCTTAAGTTTTAGGCAGGGAACTGCCGCCGCCAAACACGTGGATGTGAAGGTGGAAGACTTCCTGCCCACCACTCTTGCCGGTATTGATCATGGTGCGGAAACCATCCAACCCCTGCTCTTTTGCCAGCTTCGGCGCCAGCAGCAGCAAGCGCCCCAGCAAGCCTTCATGCACTGCCACACAATCGCCCAACCCGGCAACATGCACCTTGGGCACCAGCAGGAAGTGCACCGGCGCGATGGGGTGGATGTCGTTAAAAGCGATGATTTCCCCATCCTCGTAGATCTTTTTGCTGGGGATGGCGCCCGCCACGATTTTGCAGAATATACAGTCGGTCATGTCATTGATCCTTGCGCGCCGCTTTCTCTTCCAGCCCGGAAAGCCCTTCGCGCCGCGCCAATTCGTTAAGCACATCGTTCGGGTGCAGGCCCGCCTGCGCCAGCATCACCAGCGTATGGAACCACAGGTCGGCAGTTTCATAAATGATCTGTTCGCGGTTGCCATCCTTGGCGGCGATGATGGTTTCCGCCGCTTCCTCGCCCACTTTTTTCAGGATGCTGTCCAGCCCCTTGGCATACAGCTTGGCCACGTAAGAAGACTGCGGATCAGCCTGTTTACGCGCTTCCAGCGTTTCCGCCAGGCGGTCGAGAATATCACTCATGATGGTAAATTTCGTCAGGGTTCTTGAGTACTGGCAAATCGGTAACCCATTGCCGGTTTTCCAGCTTCTGGAAGAAGCAGCTATGCCGACCGGTATGACAGGCGATGCCGCCCAACTGTTCGACGGTGAGCAGCACCACATCTTCGTCGCAATCCAGGCGGATTTCCTTCACTTTTTGCACATGGCCGGATTCTTCGCCCTTGCGCCACAATTTCTTGCGTGAGCGCGACCAGTACACCGCCTGCCCGGTCTCGACCGTCAGTTTCAGCGCTTCGCGATCCATCCAGGCAAACATCAGCACCTTGCCGGTGCCGACTTCCTGGGCGATGACCGGCACCAGCCCTTCATGCGTCCAGTTCACCTTATTCAACCATGATTCCGTCATGCGTCACCTGATATGCTGCGTGCCTTTGGTTCAGCATTAAGGTCATTTGGACCGATGAATGCTGCTCATACACCTGAGTATGACTACCTTGAACTTGATTAAAGCTAACTTCAAAATTATCAGCGCGAGACTCTTGCATGACACGGTTATAAGCTAATTCGCAATACTGCGAATTATTATCCACCAAAACACAATCACGCCCTTCTGACAACGCTGCTATAGCTGTCGTCCCACTGCCTCCAAAAGGATCTATCACAAGTCCACCGGGACGAGAGAGTAGCTTGATAAAAAACATGGGTAGTTCGGTAGGATAAACGGCAGGATGTCCTTTATTTTTACCCACTAAAGGTAGTGACAGCACATTCGAGGGTAGCACGGTTGTCTTGCCCACCCATTTGGATATATCACGCCCAAATCCGCTTAAATTGACAGAGTTATGACGCTGCAAATCGTTTCCACCCAATTTTGCCAGTCGAGACTTTACCCAATCACCGACAGGCTGCCTCACGGCATCTTGATTAATATAAGGGCGAGTTGTTTTGGCGAGGTGAAAACAATACTCCCATCCATCACGCAAGCGCGTTGGCCAAAACCCTGGCATAGGGTTGGGTTTTTGCCAAATATAATCATCAATGCAATGCCAACCTAAGTCAGTGAGCTTATCTATTGTTCGCCACACAAAACGGTGCCTAACACCATTGACCACTTTGTCTTTGATATTGATGACGAGACTACCATCATCCCGCAACGCACCCCAGAACGCTTCGTGAAAGCTAGTAAACCAATCAGCAAAGTGGTCTGGGTGAATGCTGTCATAGTGGCGATGACGCGCATCAGCATATGGAGGAGAAGTAACAATCAAGTCAGCTTGATTAGGAAATGCAGCCAATTCCTTGCGACTGTCTCCATTTACAATCAAGCAATAGCGGGAACTATCCTGTTGTCTAACCATTATGATCTCCCCCGTCCAGATTGGGAAATAAACCTCAGAAAACGTTCTGCGTCTATTTTCCCTATTTCGCTAATCAGCCCTAATTCTTCCAGTCTTAATTTGAGCAAATTCGCGCATTCATCGCGAAACTGTAAGGTGCGAAATGGCAAGTAATCGGCAACACGTCTAAATGCAGCAATATAAATATCTTGTGCCTCGTGGCCACTCACATATGGAAATACAAACCCTGGTCCCCAATATTCACAATTAAGTGAAAGGTAATGTCCTTCTTGATTCTTTTTAACTTTACGATCATCACTATATCCAAGCAAACGACCACGAGAGGGGGTTGCCACACAAACCACACACAAATATGGACGCGTCAGATTTTTCTCGGCTTTTGCTACCCCTTCTAGTCGGCGTATCACGCCGGACACATCCTGTCCACCAACTGTATCGATAGACTTTTTCACAGATATATACAGGCGTAAGCCGGGCTCATGCCCTGGCGTCTCTATATCTGCAACAATATCTCCTTCTTTGGCACCATCGAAAACCGTCCAACTCCTACACTTCATCAACTCCAACAATAAAAACTGGTAAAACACACCAATCGTCATGCGGTGCCTCTGCATTTCATGGCTAACGGCATCCAAGTCAAACAAATCTTCGGGTGCCAGTTGCGAAACAAACGCCGGACTCAGAATGGGGTCGCTACGCTCCTTAAGATGCAAAATGCAATGATCTACCAATTGTTCTGGCGTATCCGCTACCGGCTTAATTTCGCCTTTTTTGTTTCGCAGGGATCGGTCAAAAGCAATATCAATGGCTCTATGCACTGATAATTCTGACAGCAACTCTGGTCGAGGAAATAAAGTTGCACTTGCAAGAACCTGACCTGCTTCTCGTGGGTATGGTTGAAAGTCTTGGATTGTCGATTTTTTTGCCATTACAGCCGTACCTCGATCCCGCGTTGCTGCATGTATTGTTTGGCCTGCTTCACCGTGTATTCGCCATAGTGGAAGATACTCGCCGCCAGCACGGCATCGGCGCCGCCAACCTGTACCCCATCCGCCAGATGCTCCAGGTTACCAACGCCACCGCTGGCAATCACCGGCACTTCCACCGCATCGCTGATGGCGCGCGTCAGTTCAAGATCAAAACCACTCTTGGTGCCATCCCGATCCATGCTGGTGAGCAGCAGTTCGCCCGCGCCCAGCCCGGCCATTTTGACTGCCCATTCCACCGCATCCAGCCCGGTCGGATTGCGTCCGCCATGGGTAAACACTTCCCAGTGGTCACCTACCCGCTTGGCATCAATCGCCACCACAATGCACTGCGAACCAAAGCGCCCGGCGGTATCCGCCACCAGTTGCGGGTTGGTAATCGCCGAGGTATTGATGCTCACCTTATCCGCCCCGGCATTGAGTAGGTTGCGCACATCTTCCACCGCCCGCACACCGCCGCCTACCGTCAAGGGAATAAACACCTGCGAGGCGACTTCTTCAATGATGTGGAAAATCAGGCCGCGGTTGTCGGAACTGGCGGTGATGTCGAGAAAAGTCAGCTCGTCGGCACCCTGCTCGTCATAACGGCGGGCAATTTCCACCGGGTCGCCAGCATCACGCAACTCAACGAAGTTGACCCCTTTCACCACGCGACCCGCGGTCACGTCCATACAAGGGATGATGCGCTTGGCTAAGCCCATGTCATTCGCCCCATCAGCCGTTCAATTCATCCGCCAGCGCCTGCGCCGCGGCAAAATCGAGCGTGCCTTCATAAATGGCGCGGCCGGTAATGGCACCCATGATACCTTCGGCCTCAACCGCGCACAGCCGCGTCACATCTTCCAGATTGGTGATGCCGCCGCTGGCAATCACCGGGATGGTCAGGTTTTTTGCCAGCGCCACGGTCGCCTCGATATTAACTCCGGTCAACATGCCATCGCGACCGATATCGGTATACACCACCGCTTCCACGCCATACCCTTCAAACCGCTTGGCCAGGTCCACCACATCGTGCCCGGTCAGCTTGGACCAGCCATCCACGGCCACCTTGCCGTCCTTGGCGTCCAGCCCGACTATGATCTGGCCGGGGAATGCGTCGCACGCCTCGTGCAGGAAGCCCGGATTTTTCACCGCTGCAGTACCGATAATGACATAACTGATACCGTCGTCGAGATAGCGTTCTATCGTATCCAGATCGCGGATACCGCCGCCGAGTTGAATCGGGATTTCACCGCCAACGGCATCCACGATGGCTTTGATTGCGCCTTCATTCACCGGCTTGCCCGCAAACGCGCCGTTCAAGTCCACCAGGTGCAAGCGACGAGCGCCTTTTTCCAGCCAGGTTTTGGCCATGGCACCAGGATCTTCGGAAAACACCGTAGCGTCTTCCATCAAGCCTTGTTTGAGACGTACGCAGTGGCCGTCTTTGAGATCAATCGCGGGAATTATCAGCATGGTCGTACTCTATTTTTAAGAACAGATGAGGGTTTATGGGGTTCCATCCCAATGGATAAAGTTTTTCAGCAATTGCAACCCGGCATGCTGGCTTTTCTCCGGGTGAAACTGCACGGCAAAAATGTTATCGCGCGCGACTGCACTGGTAAAGCTCACGGGGTAATCGCTGGTGCCCACGATGAGTGCGGCATCGTCAGGCACCACATAATAGCTGTGCACGTAGTAAAAACGGTCATCCTGCGGGATGTCCCGCCACAGCGGGTGCACACGCGTCTGCCGCACCTGGTTCCACCCCATGTGCGGCACCTTGAGTTTGTTACCGTTAGCATCTTTCATGCCGGAGGCAAAGCGACGCACTTGCCCGGCGAATACCCCCAGCCCGTCAACATTGCCTTCGTCGCTATGCTCGAACAGCAACTGCAGGCCGATGCATATCCCGAGAAACGGCTTACTGGCGGCTGCTTTCAGCACTGCATCGCGCAACCCGCGGCTATCGAGTTCACGCATGCAATCAGGCATCGCCCCTTGGCCGGGGAATACCACATGCCGGGCAGCGGCAATTTCTGCGGGGTCGCTGGTCACAATCACCGGGCGACCGTCTGCCACATGGGTCAGCGCTTGCGCAACTGACCGCAGATTGCCCATCCCGTAATCTACAACTGCAATGCTCGTCATGTCAGGGTGACAATAGAATGAATTGGTTACAAGGTACCTTTGGTGGAGGGCGTAATGCCTGCCATGCGCGGATCAAGCTCGATCGCCACCCGCAAGGCGCGACC
The DNA here is from genome assembly GCA_964511385.1 of uncultured Methylophilaceae bacterium. Classification (GTDB taxonomy): domain Bacteria; phylum Pseudomonadota; class Gammaproteobacteria; order Burkholderiales; family Methylophilaceae; genus CAILHX01. The sequence continues at coordinate 14,218 of CAZEFE010000003.1, forward strand.
GAAGGCCTTGAACACTGTTTCTGCCTGATGGTGCGCGTTATTGCCGCGCAGGTTGTCGATGTGCAGGGTAATCAGGGCGTGGTTCACAAAACCCTGGAAAAACTCATGGATCAGGTCAACATCAAACTCACCCACGGCGGCACGCGTAAACTTGACGTCATACTCCAGTTCGGGGCGGCCGGAAACGTCAATCACCACGCGTGACAACGCTTCGTCCAGCGGCACATAAGCGTGCCCGTAGCGACGAATGCCTTTTTTATCGCCTATCGCCTTGGCAAAAGCCTGCCCCAGCGTAATGCCGATGTCTTCAACCGTGTGATGCCCGTCGATATGCAGATCGCCCTTGGCTTGCACGGAGATGTCCACCAAGCCATGACGGGCAATCTGATCCAGCATGTGGTCGAGGAATCCCAGGCCGGTAACGAACTCCGACTTGCCGGTGCCGTCCAGGTTCAGGCTGACGCTGATCTGCGTTTCAAGGGTGTTGCGGGTAACGGTAGCGGTGCGCATGCTGAGTGAAATATAAGTTACTGAAAAGTCAGCCCATTCTAACCCAAAATTTCGCGCAACGCCGAAACCAGGCTGGTACATTGCTGTTCCGTGCCGATCGTGATGCGTAAAAAAGGTGCTATCCGGGACGGATTCTTGAAATGGCGCACGATAATGCTACGCTCGCGCAGGGCTGCGGTCAGGGCCGCGCCATCGTGTTGCGAATGCCGCGCGAAGATGAAATTGGCGGCGGAAGGCAGCACTTCGAAACCGATGGCGACAAGTTCCGCCACCAGTTGCCGGCGCGTCGCAACCACCTTGGCGCATGTGCTGTCAAACCATTGCCTGTCGCGCATTGCCGCCAAAGCGCCGGCTTGGGCCACGCGCCCCAGCGGATAGGAATTGAAACTATCCTTGACCCGGTTCAACCCTTCGATCAACGCAGCATTGCCTACTGCATAACCAACGCGCAACCCGGCCAGTGAGCGTGATTTGGACAGCGTATGCACCACCAGCAATTGCGGAAAGCGGTCCACCAGGCTGATGGCCGACTCGCAACCAAAGTCCACATACGCTTCATCCACCACCACCACCGATTCGGTATTGGCTTCCAGCAACCGCTCAATATCCGCCAACGCAACGGGCGAGGCGGTAGGCGCGTTGGGGTTGGGGAAAATAATGCCGCCATTGGGCTTTTGATACTGGCGCAACTGGATCTGGAATGCTTCATCCAGCGGCACCGTTTCATGAGCAATGCCATACAGCCCGCAATACACCGGGTAGAAACTGTAGGTAATATCGGGAAACAGCACCGGCCGGTCATGTTTGAGCAAGGCATGGAACACATGCGCCAGCACCTCGTCCGAACCGTTGCCAACAAATACCTGCGCCGCAGTCACCCCATGATATTGCGCGATTTCCTGCCGCAACAGGTCGCTACCCGGATCAGGATACAGGCGCAGGCTGTCCGCCACTTCGCGACGCATCGCCTCAAGCGCCAGCGGGCTGGGGCCATAGGGATTTTCATTGGTATTCAGCTTGACCAGGTTGGCCAGCTTGGGCTGTTCCCCCGGCACATACGGCGTGAGGTCGTGGACGATATCGCTCCAGAACTTGCTCATGGCTTGAGGCGATACTCCGCGGATCTGGCGTGTGCCTGCAAGCCCTCGCCGTAGGCCAGGGTGGAGGCGATCTTGCCCAACGTCTGTGCGCCGGCCTCAGACAGCATGATCAGGCTGGAGCGCTTCTGGAAATCGTACACGCCCAGCGGCGAGGAAAACCGCGCCGTGCGTGAAGTCGGCAGCACATGGTTGGGGCCGGCACAATAATCGCCGACCGCCTCGCAGCTTTGGCGTCCCATGAAAATGGCGCCGGCATGACGGATTTTCTGCGTCAGCGCCACCGGGTCCGCCACCGATAATTCCAGGTGTTCCGGCGAAATATAATTGGCAATTTCCGCCGCCTCGTCCAGGTCGCGCACCTGGATCAGGGCGCCGCGATTCTGCAGCGAAGTGGCGATGATTTCGCGCCGCGGCATTTCCCCCAGCAGCTTGTTGAGGCTGGCTTCGACGTTCTTCAGGAACTCGGCATCCGGCGACAGCAGGATGGCTTGCGCCAGTTCATCGTGCTCGGCCTGGGAGAACAGGTCCATCGCCGTCCAGTCGGGATCGCTCTTGCCGTCGGAGATGACCAGGATTTCCGACGGGCCGGCCACCATGTCGATGCCCACCACGCCGAACACGCGGCGCTTGGCGGCTGCCACGTAGGCATTGCCGGGGCCGACGATCTTATCCACTTGCGGCACGGTTGCCGTGCCGTAAGCCAGGGCGCCCACCGCCTGTGCCCCGCCGATGCAGAACACGCGATCAACACCGCACACGGCTGCGGCAGCCAACACCAGCGGATTTTTCTCGCCATCCGGAGTGGGCACCACCATGATCAATTCCTTCACCCCAGCCACCTTGGCCGGGATGGCATTCATCAGCACCGACGAAGGATACGCGGCCTTACCGCCCGGCACATACAAACCCACCCGATCCAGCGCCGTCACCTGCTGCCCCAGCATGGTGCCATCGGCCTCGGTATAGCTCCATGATGTCAGTAATTGCTTTTCGTGATATGCGCGCACTCGCCCTGCAGCCTGCTCCAATGCGCTACGCTGCTCGGTTGGCAGCGATGCCAGCGCCGCCTGCAATTCCGTCGCGGGCAATTCCAGTTGCGCCATGCTGCTTGCCGAAAGGCGGTCAAAGCGCTTGGTGTATTCCAACACTGCCTCATCCCCACGACGTTTTACATCCTTGAGGATGTCGGCCACAACCACGTCAACCTTGTCATCCTGGGCGCTTTCAAACGCCAACAGCTGATGCAGCGCACCCTGAAAATTGGAATCTGCCGTGGAAAGCTTCTGTATCTTTAGCATGCTCATTTCACCGCTTGTGAAAAAGTATCGATAATAGGTTGAATCTGCCCGCGCTTCAGCTTGAGCGAGGCCTGGTTCACAACCAGCCTGGAACTGATCGGCATAATTTCTTCCACCGCCACCAAGTGGTTGGCACGCAACGTACCGCCGGTGCTGACCAGGTCAACAATCGCATCCGCCAACCCAACCAGTGGCGCCAACTCCATCGAGCCGTACAGCTTGATCAGATCCACATGCATGCCTTTGGCGGCAAAGTGCTCGCGCGCAATCTTGACGTACTTGGTCGCCACTTTCAGCCGTGCACCGCGTTGCAGGCAAGCGGCATAGTCAAAACCTTCCCTCACCGCCACCATCATCTTGCAGCGCGCGATATTGAGATCCAGCGGCTGATACAGGCCAACACCGCCATGCTCAACCAGCACGTCGCGCCCGGCAATACCCAGGTCGGCAGCGCCATATTGCACATAGGTCGGCACGTCGGAAGCGCGCACGATAATCAAGCGCACATCTTCGCGGTTGGTGCCGATAATCAGTTTGCGCGACGATTCCGGCGCCTCGGCTGGCACGATACCCGCCGCTTCAAGCAACGGGGTGGTTTCTTCAAAAATGCGGCCTTTGGACAGAGCGATCGTGATCATTTAACTGACCCGCTTAATCCGTGCACCCACGGCTGCCAGTTTTTCTTCAATACGCTCATAACCACGGTCAATGTGATAAATGCGCTCTACCACGGTCTCGCCACGCGCAACCAAGCCGGCCAGCACCAGCCCGGCGGAAGCACGCAAGTCGGTGGCCATCACAATGGCGCCATCCAGCCCAGGGCGGCCTTTCACCAGTGCAGTATGGCCATCGACCTCAATATCCGCCCCCAGCCGGCGCAATTCCTGCACGTGCATGAAGCGGTTCTCGAAAATGGTTTCCGTCACCTGCGCCACGCCTTCAGCCACGGTATTCAGCGCCATGAACTGCGCCTGCATGTCCGTTGGGAACGCCGGATGCGGTGCGGTACGCAGGCTTACCGCTTTTAACTTGCCGTCTGATTCTATGGTAATACTGTTTTCGTCGTATTCCACTTTGGCGCCGGCTTCGCGCAGTTTGTCGATGACCGCTTCCAGCAGATCCGCGCGGGCATTTTTCAACCTGACCTTGCCGCCGGCCATGGCCACCGCCACCAGGTAGGTGCCGGTTTCAATACGGTCGCTCACCACAGCGTAATCACAACCGTGCAGATGTTCCACGCCGTGGATGGTAATCACGTCGGTACCCGCACCCTCGATGCGTGCCCCCATCTTGATCAGGCACTCGGCCAAATCCACCACCTCCGGTTCGCGCGCCGCGTTTTCCAGTACCGTGGTGCCTTCCGCCAGCGTCGCCGCCATCATCAGGTTTTCGGTACCGGTCACGGTGACCATATCCATGAAAATGCGCGCGCCTTTCAGGCGGTTTGCCTTGGCCTCGATATAACCGTGCTCGATATGGATTTCCGCCCCCATTGCCTGCAAGCCCTTGATGTGCAGGTTTACCGGGCGCGAGCCGATCGCACAGCCGCCGGGCAACGACACGCGCGCCTTGCCGAAACGCGCCAGCAGCGGCCCCAGCACCAGAATCGAGGCGCGCATGGTTTTCACCATTTCATACGGCGCCACCGGGTTGTGGATATTGCTGGCATCCAATGCCACGTTCATGCTTTCGTCCACCGACACCTGCATGCCGAGATGCGCCAGCAGCAGCAGCGTGGTGTTGACGTCGCGCAGATGCGGCACGTTGGAGAGCCGAAGCGGCGTTTCCGCCAGCAAGCCGGCGCAGAGTATAGGCAATGCGGCATTCTTGGCGCCGGAAATACGAATCTCGCCGTTGAGTTGGGCACCGCCCTGTATGATGAGTTTATCCACTGAGACTGACCTGTTTATGCTGTTTCCAGAAGCTTCTGCAATTCGCCGTTTTGATACAGTTCGCGCATGATGTCAGCGCCACCAACAAACTCCCCGTTGATGTACAACTGTGGGATGGTCGGCCAGTTGGCGTACACCTTGATGCCTTCGCGAATGTCCGGGTTGGTCAGCACATCCACCGCCAGGTAATCCTTCACACCGCAAGCCTTGAGTATCTGTGCCGCCACGCCGGAAAACCCGCATTGCGGAAACTGCGGCGAACCTTTCATGTAGAGCACCACCGGGTTGGCGGTCACCTGCTCGCGAATGACTTGTTGAATATCCATCTCTTGTCCTTTATTTTGCTGCCTGTTTCGCCCACTGCTCGGGCGTCAATGTGCGCATGGAAAGCGCGTGGATTTCTTCCCGCATCCGCTCTCCAAGCGCCTGATAAACCAGTTGATGCTGCTGCACCATGTTCTTTCCGGCGAACAGCCCACTCACGATCAGCGCCTCGAAATGCTGCCCGTCGTCGCCCCGAACTACCAGGTGTTCGCAGGGCAAATGCTGCGCGATATAGGTCTTTAACTGTTCGGCGGTCAGCATGTTAGCCCCTCAATTTGTAACCGCTTTTCAGCAGCGCCAAAGTAAACCATGATAAAGCCAAAAAGCACAGCGTTACAACGAACAGGCTGGTGCTGGGCGCCACATCGCCCTGGCCGAAAAATCCGTAGCGAAAGCCGTCTATCATGTAGAAGAACGGGTTGAAGCGCGACACCGCCTGCCAGAATGGCGGCAGCGAATGAATCGAGTAAAACACGCCGGACAAAAACGTCAGCGGCATGATGATGAAGTTCTGGAATGCCGCCAACTGGTCAAACTTGTCGGCCCAGATGCCTGCCACGATGCCGATAGCGCCCATCATGGCGCTGCCCGCCAGCGCAAACGCCAGCACCAGCCACGGGTGAGCCATCGTCAGATCTGCCCAGAACAAGGACACCAGACACACGCTGCACCCCACCACCAGTCCGCGCACGATGGCCGCCGCCAGAAACGCCACAAAAAATTCCGCATACGACAGCGGCGTCAGCAGCAGAAATACAATGTTACCCATCACTTTGGACTGGATCAGGCTGGACGAACTGTTGGCAAAGGAATTCTGCAACAGCGACATCATCGCCAGGCCCGGAATCAGGAACGCGGTGTAGCTCACGCCGGGATACACCTGCACATGCGACTCCAGCACATGCGAGAAAATCAGCAGATACATCAGCGCCGTCATTACCGGCGCCGCAACCGTCTGGAAACTCACTTTCCAGAAGCGCCAGATTTCCTTCTTGAACAAGGTGAACAGGCCGCGCATCAGTTGCCCCTCACAATGTGCAAAAACACATCTTCCAGGTCGGCCTCAATCAGTTGCAGGTCCTCAACCGCAATCGCTTCACTGCGCAAGCTGGCCAGGATGGCTTCGATCTCCGTGGTGGATGCCAGATTCAGGATGAAGTAGCCGCCCTCTTCGCTGCGCTTCAGCGGCAGCAACGCCTGCGGCAACCTTGCCGGCTCCAGTTTCAGTTTCAGCTGCTTGGCCTGCACCCGGTTCAGCAAGTTGCGTGTGGAATCCAGTGCCACGATCTGCCCCTGCTTCAGCATGGCCACCCGTGAGCACAATGTTTCCGCCTCTTCCAGATAGTGCGTGGTCAGGATGATGGTGGTACCTTCCCGGTTCAGCCGCTTGATGAAGGTCCACAACATCTGCCGCAATTCGACATCCACTCCGGCGGTCGGCTCATCCAGCACCAGCACCGGCGGCTTGTGCGCCAGCGCCTGGGCAATCAATGCCCGACGTTTCATACCTCCGGAAAGCGCCCGCATATTGGAATTGGCCTTATCCGCCAGCCCCAGGCCCTCGAGGATTTCATCGATCCAGGGATCGTTTTCAGGGCCGCAGCCAAAATATCCGGCCTGGAAACGCAGCATTTCGCGCACATTGAAAAACGGGTCGAATACCAGTTCCTGCGGCACCACGCCGAGTAATTTGCGCGCGCGGCGATAGTCGCTCACCACGTCATGCCCCAGCACTGCCAGGTTGCCGCCGGTAGGCCGCAACAGGCCTGCCAGCAAGTTGATCAGCGTGGATTTGCCTGCGCCGTTAGGACCCAGCAACGCGAAAAATTCGCCCTGCTCGATAGTCAAGTCGACGCCGCGCAACGCTTGCAGCTTGCCGAAAGACTTGTGGACCTGTTCGATTTGAATGGCGGGCGTCATGGTGTACGGGGCGGACAGACCGTCCCGGAAAAACTTAGTGGCTGGAACTTGCGGCCGCGTGCAGATCATGGGGCAGCATATCCAGCACCCCATACAGCGTGGCCAGGCTAACCAATGCTGCAGGCAGGTTGCTGTATTGCAGCTTGATCTGCCGGGCTTGCGCTTCCCGCAGCCAATGGAACAACAGACTGACGGCTGACGAATCAACATCGGTCACCTGGGTGAGATCAACCTCCACCTCGGTTGCATTTCCAATACTGACCGACAGCCCTGCCTCCAGCAAGGCGCCAACCGTCTCCACGGTCATTTCGCCACGGACCAGCAAGCGGTTGCCCTGCTGTTGTATCAGTTCAGTCAAGGTCAGCCCTGCTTTTTCTCTGCCGAAGCCGAGGAATTCTGACGATTTTTCTCGGCCAGTTGCTGGATCAGGTTATCCACCCCCCCCTGATTGATGGCTTCATCAAACTGGCTGCGATAGCTGGTCACGATGCTGACACCCTCGATCTCGACGTCAACCACTTTCCATTCATCGCCGACTTTCTCCAGGCTGTAATCCACCTTCACCGGCTGGCTGCCGGTTTGCAGAATCAGCGTCTTCACCTTGACGCGGGTATCGCCCGGCTGCGAACGTAGCGGCTTGAATTCTAGCGTCTGGTTGCGGTATTTCGACAGCGCCGTGGAATAGGTACGTACCAGCAAATTGCGGAACTCCGATACCACCTTGCCCTGCTGCTCACCGCTGGCTTTACGCCAGTTGCGCCCCAGCACCTGCTGCGTCATGCGTTCAAAGTTGAAATGCGGAACAATTTTTTCTTCCGTCAACGCCACGATTTTTTTCGTGTCGCCGTTCTGGATATCCTTGTCCTTCTTCACCAGTTCCAGCACTTCCGTGGCGGTGTTCTTCACCAGCACGTCCGGTGCCAGGGATTCCGCCATTGCCGACGTACCAAAAACAAAAGCTGCCATTGCCAGCAGCCAGCCCAATCTATTCATGTCTAATCTGCCTTCTTGTCGTTAGATTCCGAAGCCTTGCTGGTGAGGAATTTCCCAATCAGGTCTTCCAGCACCAAAGCGTTCTGCACTTTTTCAATTTTATCACCGTTCTTCAGATTATCATCGCTGCCGCCCGGCAACAGCGCGACATATTGCTCACCCAGCAGGCCGGCAGTATAAATCGGGGCGATGGTGTCCCGGTCGAAGTGGAAACGCTGGTCGATATCCAGCGTCACCGCGGCTTCCTTGGTCTTGTCGTCGAAATGGATATCCGCCACCCGGCCCACCACTACGCCCGCGCTCTTGACCGGCGCGCGCGCCTTGAGGCCGCCAATGTTTTCATATTCTGCATGCAGCCTGTAGGTATCGCCGATATTCGCCGTTGTCAGGTTGCCCACCTTCATCGCCAAACCAAACAGCGCGGCAAAACCCAATGCCACAAAGATGCCCACCCACAAATCTATCGTCGATCGTTCCATCCCTAAACCTCCAAATATTTCACAATATCAAGCATGCAGCATGAAAGCCGTCATGATGAAATCCAGCCCCAGCACCGCCAGGGACGAATTCACCACGGTTCTTGTTGTGGCGCGGCTAACGCCCTCGGCAGTCGGCGGCGCATCATACCCTTCAAACAGTGCGATGCTGGTACAAGCAACGCCGAACACCGCGCTCTTGATGACGCCATTCACAATATCGTCGCGGAAATCCACACTGCTTTGCATTTGAGACCAGAACGCCCCTTCATCCACGCCGATCAACTGCACCGCCACCAGGTAGCCGCCAAACACGCCCACCATCGAGAACAGCGCCGCCAGGAAAGGCATGGAGATCACCCCGGCCCAGAAACGCGGCGCCACGACACGGGCCACCGGATTCACCGCCATCATTTCCATCGCGGACAATTGCTCGGTGGCTTTCATCAAGCCGATTTCCGCGGTAATCGCCGTGCCCGCGCGCCCGGCAAACAGCAATGCCGTCACCACCGGGCCAAGCTCGCGCACCAGCGCCAGCGCCACCAGCACGCCTACCGCATCCGCGGAACCATAGCGCTGCAAGGTGTTGTAGCCCTGCAAGCCCAGCACCATGCCCACAAACAGGGCCGACACCAGGATAATGATCAGCGACAATACACCGGTAAAATAGATTTCCCGGATCACCAGCGGGAAACGGCGCAAGCTCTCGCCGGAGCATGACAGGGAATATACGAAGAAGCGTGCCGCGAAACCAAACCGCCAGATGCCGTCCACCACACGTCGGCCCACCATGCGCAACCCTGTTGCCAAACGATCAGGCATGCAGCCCCCCCAGCAAATCCTGCCGGTAATCCGGCGCGTTGTAATGGAATGGCACGGGACCATCGGCCTCGCCATAAACAAACTGGTGCACAAACGGCATTTCAGAGGCACGCAGTTCTTCCGGCGTACCCTCAGCAACCACGCGTCCCTGCGACACGAAATAGACGTAATCCACGAACAGAAACGCTTCGTGCACATCGTGGGTCACCACGATGGAAGTCGCGCCCAGCGCATCATTCAGGTCGCGGATCAGGTTAACGATGACGCCCATGGAAATCGGGTCCAGCCCGGCAAACGGCTCGTCGTACATGATGATTTGCGGATCAAGCGCCACCGCGCGCGCCAAAGCCACGCGCCGCGCCATGCCGCCGGACAGTTCGGCAGGCATCAGGTCGCGCGCGCCGCGCAGACCAACCGCATTCAGCTTCAACAACACCAGGTCACGGATGATCGCCTCGGGCAACCCGGTATGCTCGCGCATCGGGAACGCCACGTTATCGAACACGGACAGATCGGTGAACAGCGCGCCGAACTGGAACAGCATGCCCATCTTGCGGCGCATCCGGTAAATGCCAGCTTCGTCCTGCTCGTGCACCACCTGGCCGTCCACCCGCACCTCGCCAGCGCTAGGCTTCAACTGCCCGCCAATCAGGCGCAGCAACGTGGTCTTGCCGGAACCGGAGCCGCCCATGATGGCCACCACCTTGCCGCGCGGGAAGGACATATTGATGCCCTGGTGCAGCAGGCGCTTGTTATAGGAAAAAGAGAGATTATTGATCTCGACGATGTTGTCGCTCATGGTCGCGGCATTTTAATGGATTTTGTACCGGGCGTGTTAGCTAAACCAAGGCCAACAAAAAACCCGCCGCAGCGGGTTTTTTGTTGGCACGTTACTTTATTGCTGCGCTTTGCAGACTGTATACCAGTTCGTACCCGTTTCAACATACGTCACATCAGCCGCAACATTGTCCAAAGCGGTTACGGGAGTAGTCGCATTAGCTTGAATTATGGATCGGATACTACCCGTGGAAGGATTGCCATCATCCAACTGGGTATCAATAGCTTGCGCCGACTTATCAGGAATGTTCGATTCGCAAACCATGACCCCCCTGAACCCAGAGCCAACAATAGCAGCACCACCGCCACTTTGAAGAGCATCGTTGGCATTTTGCACACCCAGAGTACCATTGTATGCATTCTGAGGAGGGCCTCCAGCCAATGCGCCTGTGATAAAACCTGCCTGACGGAGAGTCATCCAGAAATTATTACATTCATTTGTGGCAGCAGCCGCCGGCGGGCCATCAGTAAACGCACAAGCAGCTGCCACATTATCAATGAGCCCATCCCCATCACCGACATTAGCGGCTGGGTAACCCGTTGTTGCCGCTGGCCAGCGAGCCGCTGTGCCAGGATCGTCCCCCGGAAGCTGCCGGTACCGATCCTGATAGCCATAGATCGCTGCCGAAGTCGAATTAAAGTCATTGACCACATTTTTAATTCTGGAACTGTTAATCAGCTCCTGCCCTTTCAGCACGCCGCCCAACAACAAGCCGATAATCACCAGCACGATGGCCAGTTCAATCAGCGTAAAACCAGATTGCTTTTTCATTTGTGCTATCCTCTTTTCAACAATTATTAACTACAAAACCGCTCTGCCGCAGCAGCGTAGCCCAATATCGCACCACGCGCCCCTCGGTAGCAGTTAAGCAAAAGCAATGCCAACCAAGAATATACCAATCAATATATTGATTATTAATGGTAATTTTTAATTGACCCATCTCCCTACCCCACATACCCCGTTTCCCGGGTGTCAAATTTTCAACAGGACTGTCAGCAAACCGGCAGCTTGCCCATGCTGAAAAAACTGCTCGCCATCCCTTACCCGTGGGAACTCAGCCTGCTGCTGCTGACCTTGCACGCCGCCATGATGGCGGAGCCTGGCAGCGGCTGGGCGCTGGCGGCGATGATTGCGCACTACGGCCTGTTCCTGCTGTGGCAGCCGATCTGGCGCACCGAGCAACCGCTGAACCCGATGGCCGCGCTGCTATTCATCGGCGGCGGACTGATCCTGTTGTTCGGCATCAGCTGGTGGGTGCTGGCGTTCTGGCATGCGCTGCTGATTGGCCTGCTCGGCGGACGGGTATTTTCCAGTCAGGCAAGGCAGGAGCGCATTGCCTACCTGCTGGCGGCGGTATACCTGGTTGCCATGCTGCTGATCTGGGTGGAGCCGCGCCTGATGGCGCAGTCATCGGCCACTGCCACCGTGGGCTGGCTGGCGCAGTATATCCTGCCATTACTGCCCGCCAACATGATCCTGCTGCGCACCCCGCGCGACAGCACCCCTTCCGGTTCGCTGGATTTTTTCTACAGCCTGATGCTGTTTCTGCTGGTGGTGATCCTGGTGCTGGGCAGCTTCATCATTGAAAGCGTAACGCACCTTGACTATGCCCTGGTGCTGCTGCGCGTGCTGTTTTCGATTGCCGCGGTACTCATCGCGTTATCATGGCTGTGGGATCCACGCGCCGGCTTTTCCGGCCTGGGCCAATTGCTTTCACGTTATTTATTAAGCGTCGGCATGCCATTTGAACAATGGCTGCAACGGGTCGCCACCAGCGCGGATTCCGAACAATCCGCCGCCATGTTCCTGAATGCCGCGCTGGATGAATTACAAACCATTCCCTGGGTGGTGGGTGGAACCTGGCAAACCGATGCAGGGCGCGGAGTGTTTGGCACGGCATCCGACCATCGCGCCAATTTTACTTACCACCACTTCCAACTGACGCTATTCACCCGCTGGCGACTCAGCCCGGCGCTCACGCTGCACGTCAAATTGCTGGTACAACTGCTGGGCGAATTCTATGAGTCCAAACTCAGGGAAGAACAGATGCGCGGCGCGGCCTATATGCAAGCGGTATATGAAACCGGCGCCCGATTGACGCACGATATCAAGAACTTGCTGCAATCCCTGAGTACCCTGTGCGTCGCCGCGGAGCAGGTAGGCAACGATGAAAAGCTGGTGGCGCTGATCCAGCGTCAGCTTCCGCAACTCACGCAGCGCCTGCAACTCACGCTGGACAAGCTGCAGGCGCCCAAGTCGTCGAACGAGGTGACGATCAACGCGACCACCTGGTGGAACCGGCTAAAATTGCGCTACCGCGATGCAGGGGTCGAATTTTCCACCAAACGCATTCCCGCCGGACTGGAAATCCCGGCGGAACTGTTCGACAGCGTGGCCGACAACTTGCTACAAAACGCGCTGGAAAAGAAGCGGGTCAACCCCAACATGCGCATCACCGCCATTTTCAGCACGCTTGCCAACAACAGCAATAACCGCATCGCACTGGAAATCTTGGATGACGGCCCGGCAATTCCCGCGGAAATTGCCGGGCAGATGTTCAAGTCGGTATTACCTTCTTCTACCGGATTGGGGATCGGCCTGTACCATGCCGCACGACAAGCCCGGTTTGCCGGTTACGACTTGGCGATACACCACAACCGCAACGGCGAAGTAAGCTTCAGGCTGGAGAAAAGCTCTTAACGTGTCGCAAAATCGCCCGACAAGTCGGGCTCCTGCACAACAAACCGTTACAACTGCCCGTAGGAATGCAGCCCTGACAGGAACATGTTTACGCCAAGGAAGGCAAAGGTGGTCACCAGCAAGCCGATCAGCGACCACCATGCCAGCATGGCGCCGCGCAACCCCTTGACCAGCCGCAGGTGCAGCCAGGCAGCATAGTTCAGCCACACGATCAGCGCCCAGGTTTCCTTGGGATCCCATGACCAGTAGCCACCCCAGGCTTCCGCCGCCCACATCGCGCCAAGGATGGTGGCAATGGTGAAAAAGGCAAAGCCGATGGCAATGGCCTTGTACACCAGGTCATCCAGCACCTCCAGCGCCGGCAGCCTGCTGGCAAGGATGCCGCGTTCCGCCAGCAGGTAGGCGCAGGAAACCATGGCCGCCAGCGAGAATGCGCCGTAGCCGATGAAATTGGCGGGAACGTGTATTTTCATCCAGTAGCTTTGCAGGGCGGGCACCAGCGGCTGGATGCCGTCCGCCTCGCGGCCGAAGGTGTACCAGAGGATGAAACCAACCGCGGCATTCACCACCACCAGCACAAAGCCGCCCAGTTGGCGCGTGGCGAACTTGCTTTCGTAATACAGGTACAACAGCGCGGTTATCAGGCAGAACAACACGAACACTTCGTACAGGTTGCTGATGGGGATATGCCCGACATCCGGCGCAATCAGGTAAGACTCGTACCAGCGCACCATCAGGCCGACAAACCCCATCAGCACCGCCGACCAGGTGAATGCCGTGGCCACCCTGCCGGTAAATTCGGAGCGCGCAAACAGCGCCAGCCAGTAAGTCAGCATCGCCAGCACGAACATAACATTCATCCACATGATGGCGGACTGGCTGGAGAGCAGGAATTTAAGGAAAAACGCCTGCCCGCCGCGTGCCAGGTCGGCATGGTATTGGGCAATGCCGAACAGGCTGAGCGCGGCGATGCCCAGCATCAGCAAACGCACCGGCTTCCACGTCCAACCCAACCAGGTGAATCCGACCACCGCGCCGACCAGGAAACCCTGCTCGTAGACATCCATATAGGCGCCATAGCGGTAGAACCCCACTGCCGCGCCGGCGACCAGCAGCAAGGAAAACAGCCAGTCCGTCACGGACAGCCCGCTAAAGAAAGACGGCTGGCCCGCGCTATATGTCGTACTCATGATGTCACTCCTTTTTCACTTGCCAGTTGTTGCAACTGGGTATTCATGCGCGCAAATTCCGCATCGAAATCGCGGCTCTTGCGGGCGGCGGACATGGCAAACAGCAATTGCCCGGGTTTGACCAGCAGCCAGATGCGGCGTTCATGGATATAGAACATGGCAAAAATACCCAGCACCAGCAGCAACGAACCGGCATACACCAGGGTCTTGCCGGGGGAGCGCGTCAACTGCAGGCCGCTGGCCTGGCGCAGCTTAAAATCAGTCATCTGCAGGTAAAACGGCGCGCCGTAGAAAAACGTGTCGCTCAGCGTGGTCAAACCGTCGCGCACGAACAGCAAGCCCGTTTCGTCCGACGCCTGCCGGCTTTTGCCTGCGGCTTCGCGACTCATGGTGTAAGCTTCGAACGCGGCGCCTTCCAGTATCCGGACGTAGGTCATCGCGGCTTTTTCGCGCTCAGCCTGCGGCACCGCCTTTTCCAGGAACTTCGCCAGGGCGTTGAAGCCGCCGTCGGCAAACAGATGCAGCAAGCGGGTGACGCTGCCTTCGAACTGCGTGCGTACGCCCTTGTCGGCAGAGACGTCTTTTGACAGCACGCGGTCGGCATAGCGACTGGCAATCTCGGCAACTTTTGCCGGGTCGTTCATCATTCTGCGCCAGTTCACAAACCCGGCAATACTGCCTTCGTCATCCAACGGGATGCGCAAATACCGGTACTCTTCGCTGGGGGAGGAGCGCATGCCGGAAAGCAGGTACGGACGTCCTTCCAGCATCACCGGGTTCATGTAGTTGAGGTACTCGTGCGCCTGCCCCTGCGCATCGCGCAGCTTGAAGGTCGTGCTGGGGCCTACATTGTGCGGCTTGGCTTTGGGATCGCTGCTCAGGTTGAGCACGTTGAACGCGCGAAAGCCGTCCAGTTCCAGCGTCAGCCCGTCATCCATCCGGATATGGTCGAACACCTTGCCATCCACCTTGAATGGTTTCGCCTCGTTGCCGGCCAGCGGCCAGCCGGAGAATGACAGGCTCGATCCGCCGTCCTGGAAATCCGACTGGTAAATGGCAATCCCTTTGTAGATCAGCGGGTGGTTGACACGGATGGTCGCCGCCAGCGGCTGCTTGCGCTCGGGGTCGAGAATCAGCACGTCGCTCTCGAACGACTTGGGCTGCCCGGTGGCGTAATGCTCGATGCGGAACGCCTTGAGTTCCACCGCAAAAGGCAGCTCCTGCACCAGGTAGCCGTCGCGTATCTGCAGGAACGCCACGCTGCCCTGGCCGCCTTCGGGAATCGTCATGTTGCCGCGGAAGGACAGGTTGGCCGTGCTCAGCCGGCTTTGGGCCGGCACATCGCCGATGGGAATATCGCGGGTTTCCAGCTTCTTGGTACCCAGCAGTTCCTGCACTTTCAACGGCAGGTTGCCATCCATCAGGCCGCCCAGGCAAATCACCACAATCGCCAGGTGGGTGAAGACATATCCCAGCCGGTGATAACTCCCGGCCTTGGCCGCCAACAGCAGACCGCTTTCCTGGCTCACGCTACGGAAGCGGAAGCCATGCGCCTGCAAGAACTGCTGCAGCCTGGGCACAGCAACCTCCACCGGCTGCGCCAGCGCATATTCGGCCTGGTGCTTGAACAGGCGCAACGATGATTCAGTGACATGCTCGCGCCAGGCGCGCAACTCCTTCAGCATGGAAGGCGTGTTGCGGTACACGCACAGGCTGGTGGAAAGTACCAGGAAGCCCAGGATCAGCAGAAACCACAGGCTGTGGTAGACGTCATACAGGCCGAGGGTCTCAAATACGCGAAACCAGAACTGGCCCAGCTGGATGATGTAATTGGCGTACGGCTCGTTTTGCTTGAGCACCGTGCCAACAATGGAGGCAATCCCCAATACGGTCAGCAGGCTGATGGCAAAGCGCATCGAACTGATGAGTTCGTAAATCTCGCGCGAGGTGGAATGATTGGGGTGTTTCAACATTGGGCGCCTGAAAATAACAAGGGGGTGATGTGCTCACCCCCAGGTAACGCTATTGTGTGAAAACGGATTACCGCAGGCCTTGAATATAATCTGCCACGGCGGCCATGTCATCGCCGGAAAGACGCGCGGCAATCACCTTCATCATCGGGGCATTGGCACGTTCACCAGAGTTGAACGCCTTCATTTGCGCCAGCGTATAGTCGGCATGCTGCCCGGCCAAGCGCGGGAAGCGTGCCGGGATGCCGGCACCGGCGGGACCATGACAGGAGGCGCAGGCCGGCACCTTGTTTGCCGCAATACCGCCCTTGTAGATTTTCTCCCCGAGCGAGCCCTTGCCGTTCGACTTTGCCGTAGCAGGAGCGGACTTCTGTGCCGAGAAATACGCAGCCACATTCTGCACATCTTCAGCCGACAGCGCTGACGCGATGGGCGCCATGATGCCGTTATTGCGCGCACCCGACTTGAACTCATTCAGCTGCTTGGTGATGTACTCCACCGACTGCCCAGCCAGCTTGGGAAACGTGGGAGCGGGGCTATTGCCATCGACACCGTGACACGCCGCGCACACCGAATTGGCAATCTTGCTGCCCGCGGCAGCATCAGCCGCCGCCACATTCGAAGCCAGCCCAAGGCCAGCCAACAGCAACCCGATACCGCGCAAAACCTGAAAAACTTTCATTACCTGCTCCCGGAAATCACTTCGTGAATCTTTCTGAAAAACCCGGCAATTTTATCTAATTACGCATTATCGTGATAGCATTTTTCATATGGATACTTTTAGAAATTCAGAATTTCGGGATGCAGCGCAAGGCGCACGAAGCGCAAAGCGCGAGACAGTACACGCAGTACGGCGAGGGTTTGAGCACCGCGCAACGCGGCGACGCGCCCGAAAGCTGGATTTATAAAGGTAGCCACATGCCTATCTTCCGCACCGCCGTTTATCACGCCTCGGCACACTACCTGCGTGACCTGCCGCCAGCCACCGGCCGGGAAATCGCCTTCGCCGGCCGCTCCAACGCAGGCAAATCCAGCGCCATCAACACGCTGGCCGACCACAACCGCCTTGCGTTCGTCAGCAAGCAGCCGGGCCGCACCCAGCTCATCAACTTTTTCACGCTGGGTGATGAAAAATACTTGGTGGATTTGCCCGGTTATGGCTACGCCAAGGTACCGGAAGCCATGCGCGAGCACTGGCAGAAAGTGCTGTCAGCCTACCTCTCGGAACGCTTCAGCCTGCATGGACTGGTACTGGTGATGGATGCGCGCCATCCCTTGCAACCGCTGGACTGGCAGATGCTCAACTGGTTCCTGCCCACCAGCAAGCCGGTGCATATCCTGCTCACCAAATCGGACAAGCTTTCCAAAAGCGCAGGGCTGAAAACCCTGCGCGAGGTGAAAGCCGAACTGGCAAAATTCAACAACACCATTACCGTCCAGTTGTTTTCCAGCCTGAAAAAACAGGGGGTAGAAGAAGCGGAAGCCGTGATAGCGGAGTGGTTAAACCCGCCTGAACACAATATCCCAGACGCCGTGGCCTAAGTTCAGCCCGCGCCGCTCGAACTTGGTTTCCGGGCGGTAATCCGGCTTGTCGGCATAACTTGCAGCGGTGTTTTCCAGCGCCGGTTCCGCGCTCAGCACTTCCAGCATCCATTCGGCGTATTCCTGCCAGTCGGTCGCCAGGTGCAGGTAACCGCCCGGTTTCAGGCGCGAGACCAGCAGCCTGACCAGTTCCGGCTGGATCAAGCGCCGCTTGTGGTGGCGTTTTTTCGGCCAGGGGTCGGGGAAAAAGATATGGATGCCATCCAGCGAGGCTTCGGCGATCATGTGTTGCAGCACTTCCACCGCGTCATGCTGGATGATGCGCACGTTGCCGAGCCGATGCTCTTCCACCAGCCGCAACAGCGCGCCTACGCCCGGTGTGTGCACCTCGACGCCAAGGTAATCCTGCTGCGGCAGGGTGGCGGCAATTTGCGCGGTGGCGGCGCCCATGCCGAAACCGATCTCCAGGATTCTGGGCGCGCTGCGGCCAAACGCCTGCTCCCAGTCCAGCACTGCATGTTGGTAAGTGATGCCGTATTTAGGCAGCAATTCGGCGTAGGCGCGTTGCTGGGCATCGGACATACGCCCCTGGCGCAGCACAAAACTGCGGATGCTGCGTTTATTTTCGATCAGTTGTTCCGTCATAACTTATACCGTTGATCGCCCATGCTGAAGCCCAGCAAAGGCGTGTTGACCTGTTTGCCGAAGGCGATGACTTTGAATAGCTCGCCCATTTCGGCAGGTGAAAGCAGCTTTTGCGCGGCTGCCACTTGCGGCATGTAGGCCGCCATATCTTCCGCCGGGGTTTGCGCCAGAAAATCGCCGATGCCGCAGGCGATCAAAAACGCGGCCTGGTTGGCATAGCCCAGCAATTGGGCGCCGTTTTCCACCGCCACTTCGGCTACCGCCGTGAAATCCACGTGCGCGGTGATGTCCTGCAACCCCGGGTAAAGCAGCGGGTCGGCGTGCGCCTGGTGCCGGTAATGGCACATCAGGGTGCCCTGCTCGCGCTGCGGATGGTAATACTCGCGGCGGGGAAAACCATAATCCACCAGCAGCAGTACCCCCCGTTCCAGCGAAGCCATCAGGCTGCCCACCAGCGCCCGTGCGGCAAGGCTGATTTCAGTCAGGTAGCCGACGGGCAAGTTCAATTCCGTGGCAGCGGTTTTGAGCGCGCCATCTCCCACGGGAATATCCGCCCAGACCAGATGACTGCCCTCGTCCACAGCCAGACCGCGCTCCAGCACGCCGTGTTCCGCCTGCACCACCAGGTGTACCGGCAATGCATCCAGCACTTCATTGCCCAGCACCACACCCGTGAAATGTTCAGGCAACACATCAAGCCACACTATTTTTTGCGATAACTGCAAACTTAATGCATTCTCAGACAGAAATTTCTGCCTTAACCGCAAATTTGAGCTCACTTCCAGAATGTAATAGTGCTCGGGCAAACATCCCAAAGCATCCAGTTCCCGCAGCACGTCCACCGCCAGTTTGCCGCTGCCGGCACCCAACTCAAGCACATCGCCGCCGGTTTGTTGCAGCACCTGGGCGACCTGCCGCGCAATGCAGCGCCCGAACAATGGCGAGATTTCCGGCGCGGTGACAAAATCGCCGCTTTCACCGAACTTTTCCAGCCCGGCGGCGTAATAGCCGAGTCCCGGCGCATATAAGGCCAGCGCCATGTAGCGCTCGAAACTTATCCAGCCGCTCCCGGTCTCAATTTCCGATTTAATCAGCTCGGACAGGGTGCGACTGTGTTCCAGTGCGGCAGGGGTAGGTTGGGGTAAGGGTGCCATGCTGTGCTACATTATAGCCTCTGCATCATTAAACTCTCCTTAGAAAAACCACGTGAATTTCACCCTCAACAACAAGGTTGTACTGATTACCGGCGGCGCCAAGCGCGTGGGCGCCGGCATTTCCCGGCTGCTGCACGCCAGTGGCGCGCGCATCATGATTCACTACCGCAGTTCGGTGCAGGAGGCGCAAGCGCTGCAAGCCGAACTCAATGCCATCCGCCCCGATTCCGCCGCCACCTTGCAAGCCGACTTGTTGAATCTGGACGCCATGGACACGCTTGTGCGGCAAACACTGCAACAGTTCGGGCGACTGGACGTGCTGGTAAATAACGCCTCCAGCTATTACCCAACGGAGATGGGCGCCATCAGCGAGCAGGAATGGAATGACCTGTTGGGCTCGAATTTGCGCGCGCCGCTGTTTTTGTCGCAAGCCGCTGCGCCGGAACTGAAAAAGAACCGGGGCTGCATCATCAATATCACCGACATGCATGTGGAGCGCCCGAAAAAAGGCTATGTGGTGTACAACGTCGCCAAGGCCGGACTGGTCACGCTGACCCGTTCGCTGGCGCAGGAGCTGGCACCGGATGTGCGCGTTAACGCGGTGGCTCCCGGCCCGGTGCTGTGGCCGGAAGACAACCCGCAGTTTGATGAACACTACCGCAGCAAAGTCATCTCGCAGACCCTGCTCAAGCGTATCGGCGAGCCGGACGACGTGGCGCGCGCGGTGCGTTTCCTGATCGCGGACGCGCCATTTATCACCGGGCAGGTGATTGCGGTGGATGGCGGCCGCTCGCTCAATTTATAAGATTCAGACCCATGTCAGCACCACAACTCTCCGGCAACGCGCTCAAACTGCGCAACAAACTGCAAACCAACGTTGGCAAGGCCATCGGCGATTTCAACATGGTCGAGGACGGCGACACCGTGCTGGTGTGCCTGAGCGGCGGCAAGGATTCCTACACCCTGCTGACCATACTGATGCAGTTGCAAGCCCGCGCGCCGATTGATTTCAAGCTGATCGCGATGAACCTGGACCAGAAGCAGCCCGGCTTCCCGGAACACATTCTGCCGGAATACCTGGCCTCGCTAGGCGTGGAATACCGCATTGTGGAAGCCGACACCTACGGCATCGTCAAGGAAAAAATCCCGGAAGGCAAAACCACCTGCTCGCTGTGTTCACGGCTGCGCCGCGGCATCATCTACCGCACCGCCAAGGAGCTGGGGGCGAACAAAATCGCGCTGGGGCATCATCGCGACGACATGGTGGAAACGCTGTTCCTGAACATGTTTTTCGGCGCCAAGCTCAAGGCGATGCCGCCCAAGCTGGCCACCAATGACGGCGCGCACATCGTCATACGCCCGCTGGCGTACTGCGCCGAAAAGGACATCGCCAGTTTCGCCCGCGCCATGCAGTACCCCATTATTCCGTGTAATTTATGCGGCTCGCAGGAAAACCTGCAACGCCAGAACATCAAGAATATGTTGCATGCCTGGGAAAAAGAATTCCCCGGCCGTACCGAGAAGATTTTCCGCGCCATGACTAACGTCGAGCCATCCCACCTGGCAGACCCGGAGTTATTTGATTTCAAGGGCTTGAGTGCGGAATACGATGGCGACGAAGACCTGCTGTTTGATGAAGACCATGCCGCCATGACTCTACTTCCGGCAACATCCGAAGGCACGACGATCCAGTTCATGCGTCAAAATTCTTGATTGTCGCAGCGCTTTGCTTTTATTATCTGCCGCACTCCAACCTTAATATAAAGCCTGCCCATGTCCAAACTGCTCATCGTCGAATCGCCATCCAAGGCCAAGACCTTGAACAAATACCTGGGCAAGGACTTCGTGGTGCTGGCCTCCTACGGCCATGTGCGTGACCTGATCCCGAAGAATGGCGCGGTTGACCCGGCGCACGGCTATGCCATGCAATATGAGGTGATAGACCGCAATGCCAAACATGTAGATGCCATCGCCAAGGCAGTGAAAGCGGCCGACCAGATTCTGCTGGCAACCGACCCGGATCGCGAGGGAGAGGCGATTGCCTGGCATATCGCCGAGATTCTGCAGGCGAAAAAGCTGCTCAAGGGGAAACCCTTGCAACGGGTGGTGTTCAACGAAATCACCAAATCCGCCGTACAACACGCAGTAGACCACCCGCGCGAAATCGCCATGCCGCTGGTCAACGCCCAGCAGGCGCGCCGCGCGCTGGATTACCTGGTGGGCTTCAACCTGTCGCCGTTGCTGTGGAAGAAAATCCGCCGCGGCCTGTCCGCCGGACGCGTGCAGAGCCCGGCGCTGCGCCTGATCGTGGAGCGCGAGCTGGAAATCGAGGCATTTGTCAGCCGCGAGTACTGGACCATCCACCTCAACACGCGCAAGCAAAGCAAGCTGATTGATGCCAAGCTGGTGCAATACCAGGGCAAGAAGCTGGAGCAGTTCGACATCAGCAGCGCCGAGCAGGAGCAAGCGGTGGTCGGCAAGCTGCTGGCGGCCAGTGCCGGCAAGACGCAAGTCACCCGCGTCGAAAAGAAACAGAAGCAGCGCAGCCCTGCCGCGCCGTTCACCACCTCCACCCTGCAACAAGAGGCGGTGCGCAAACTGGGTTTTACCACCAGCCGCGCCATGCGTATTGCCCAACAACTTTATGAAGGCGTGGACATCGGCAGCGGCACCGTCGGCCTGATTACCTACATGCGTACCGACTCGTTCAGCCTGGCGGCGGAAGCGGTGATGCAGATACGCGGGCACATCAAGGCGAATTTCGAGCCGGAATACCTGCCGAAATCGCCGATCATGTACAAGACCAAGTCCAAGAGCGCGCAGGAAGCGCACGAAGCGATCCGCCCCACCGACATTACACGCACCCCGGCCAGCCTGCGGGCATTCCTGTCGCCAGAACAGTTCAAGCTGTACGACATGATCTGGAAGCGCGCACTGGCTTGCCAGATGGCGCCGGCAAAATTCGACGCGGTCAGCGTGGATCTTGCCGTGGGCGGTGAAGCCAACCTGTTCCGCGCCACCGGCCAGACGCTGGTGTTCCCCGGCTTTATTGCGGTTTATAGCGAAGGCGCCGACGACACCGAAGAGGAAGACGAAGCCAAGTTGCCCGCGCTGGAAGTCGGCGAGATTCTGGATATAGATAAAATCTTCGGCGAGCAGCACTTCACCGAGCCGCCGCCGCGCTATACCGAGGCCAGCCTGGTTAAAACACTGGAAGAATACGGCATCGGCCGCCCATCCACTTACGCCAGCATCATCTCCACTCTGCAAGACCGCGAATACGTGGTGCTGGATAAAAAACGCTTCACCCCCACCGACGTGGGCCGCGTGGTCAACAAATTCCTCACCGAACATTTCACCCAGTACGTGGATTACGACTTCACCGCCAAGCTGGAAAATGAGCTGGACGACATTGCCGAAGGCGGACGCGACTGGATTCCGGTGCTGGACGATTTCTGGCAGGGCTTCAGCAAGCAATTGGGCCAGAAGCAGGAAGTGGATCGCCCCGGCACCGAAATGCTGGATGAAGCCTGCCCCAAATGCGGCAAGCCGCTTTCCAAAAGGCTGGGCAAGCGCGGCAGTTTCATCGGCTGCACCGGCTACCCGGAATGCGATTACGTGCGTAACGTGGACGGCGCCAGCGAGCGCCCGGAACCAACAATGCTGGGGACAGACCCGGCCTCCGGCAAAACCGTTCAATTGCTGGTCGGCCCCTACGGCCCTTATGTGCAGTTAGGTGAAGTGGAAGGCAAGGAAAAACCCAAGCGCGTCAGCATCCCTGCCGACATTCAGGCCGCGGGGGTGACGCTGGAAATCGCGCAGAAGCTGCTGGCATTGCCGCGCGAAGTCGGCATCCACCCGGAAACCGGCAAGAAAGTTACCGCCGGCATTGGCCGTTTTGGTCCGTACCTCAACCATAACGGCGCGTTCAAATCCATTCCGCGCAGCGACAGCGTGTTCGACATCGAACTGCCGCGCGCACTCGAATTACTGGCGCAAGCCAAGACCGCCACCGCCCTGCGTGTATTGGGCAACCATCCGCAGGACAACGCCGAAATCGCCATTTACGACGGACGTTATGGCGCTTATGTGCAGCACGGCAAACTCCGCGCCACCCTGCCCAAGGATGAATCGGTAGAAACCGTCACCCTGGAACAGGCACTGGAGTTGCTGGCCGCAAAAGCAGCGAAAGAGGCCGGCACCCCGGCCAAGAAGAAGGTCGCGGCCAAGAAAGCCGCTCCGCGCAAAGCGGCGGCTAAACCGGCAGCCAAAAAAGCGCCCGCCGCGAAGAAACCCGCGGCCAAGAAAAAGGCCGCGTAAACGCGGCCTTGGGGTTTGCTTCTGTCATTTGTGGCATTGCGCCAGCCTAGGCGCGGCGCTTGCTGCCTTCATTCACGCTTTCTATCCATTTGCGGATGCGCTGCGCGTCGCCAATTCTTGAATACTTCCCGTAGGAATCCAGCAGCAC
Source organism: uncultured Methylophilaceae bacterium (assembly GCA_964511385.1). Classification (GTDB taxonomy): domain Bacteria; phylum Pseudomonadota; class Gammaproteobacteria; order Burkholderiales; family Methylophilaceae; genus CAILHX01. Next base: position 38,060 of record CAZEFE010000003.1, read on the forward strand.
GATAATCAGCGGCTGGCTGGCGATCTTCGCCTGCATCACCAGGCAGCGCCCGGCCTCGCTGATGTAACCGGTTTTGGACAAACCGATATCCCATTCACCGTTGCGCACTAGGATGTTGGTATTGCGGAACTCCGTCGCCTGGCGTTGACCGACCACCGGGACTTCGCGTGACCGCGAGGTGCTGTCGGCGCGGATTTCATCGTACTGGTAAGCCGCTTTCACCATCTTGACCAGATCTTCCGCCGTGGAAACATTTTCGCTATTCAATCCAGTCGGGTCAGCAAACCGCGTATGCGCCATTCCCAATTCCACCGCCTTGCGGTTCATGGCTGCAACAAACGCCCCCAAACCCAGTGGCGTTGTCCTTGCGATCACCGATGCCGCGCGGTTTTCGGAAGACATCAGTGCCAGCTGCAGCATTTCCTTGCGCGTCAACGTGGTACCAACCCTCAATCGGGACGTGGTGTTTTTCAGCGTATCCACATCCGCATCGCTGACAGTCAGCAGTTCGTCCATGGGCAAATGCTGATCCAGCATCACCATCGCCGTCATCAATTTGGTGATGGATGCAATCGGCGTCGGGGTATTGGTGCTTTTGGCGTACAGGGTTTCGCCGGTTTCCTGGTTTACGATCAATGCCTTGCTGGACGCCAGCTGCAAACCTGCGGTCGATGTCGGCCCGGCAAAAACCGATGTTTCCGCATCGTTTTGGCGTACCGCATCCAGGCGTGTATGATAGGCCTTGCTTGAGCGGATGGTTCTGATGATGCGCTGCGGATTGGCCTTGGCAGAAACATTTTTCTTGCCGATGACGCGCACATTGCCTTTCGCTTTAACACTACGCTTGATTTTTTTCTTGGCGACCACGGCTTTTTTGGCAACCGCGGCGCGTGGCGACCCGGACTTTTCCGCGCCCACAGCAACCCCCACCGGGGCGGACGCCAGAACAAACGTCAATAAACAGCCTAGCAAACTGGTGAAACGCGGCATTTGCAACCTCCGCCAATAAGAAGATAATGCCCCAATCATAATACAGAAATATACGGATTGTCATTATCCATCATGGATATATCCGTTAATACTAAAGCTTAAAGTGAGATATCATCCCATCATGAATAGCAATCTTCGCTACACCGAGCATCATCTCTGGGTCAACCCGGCGGCCGACGGCACTTTTGACGTGGGCATCAGCGACCATGCCCAACTGCTGCTGGGAGACATTGTATTTGTTGACGCCCCGGCTCAAGACACCCGCCTGCAGCAAGGGCAAAGCTGCGGTATTGTTGAATCGGTCAAAACGGCATCCGATCTGCACGCCCCGCTGAATGGCGTCGTACTGGCAGTGAATGATCAACTGGCAAACAACCCGGAGTTGCTCAACGACGCCGCCGAGGAAACCTGGATATTCCGCATGCGCGCAGACAACCCGGAAGATGCCGCGCAACTCATGGATGCCTCGGCTTACGAAAGCTCGCTATCCTGACCCGGCATATTGCAAGAGCGCATGCATCTGGTCATACTCTGCGCAGCAGCACTTACGCTGGTAATTGATTAGGAGAGCAACAGTGGCAATTGTGACATTCAAGGGAGACCCCATCAACGTCGGCGGCACCTTCCCCAAGGTGGGAGATACCGCGCCCAGTTTCATGCTGGTGGACAATCAACTGAACGATGTATCCATGAGCCGTTTTTCCGGTATGCGGAAAATCATCAACATCGTCCCGAGCCTGGACACCCCGGTTTGCGCGGTTTCAACCCGCAAATTCAATGAAATGGCCAACCTGCTTCCCAACACCGTGGTCATTGTGGTTTCCGCAGACCTGCCCTTTGCGCAAAGCCGGTTCTGTGCCATTGAAAACCTGCAAAACGTGTTTACCCTGTCCACCATGCGCGGCAGGGATTTCAACAAGGATTACGGGGTCATGATTACCGACTATCCGCTGGCCGGCCTGTGCGCCCGCGCCGTGTTGGTAGTGGATGAAAACGATGTCATCCGTCACGCTGAACTGGTTCCGGAAATCACCAAGGAACCGGACTACGATGCCGCGCTCACTGCGGCCCGATACGCTGCCAATACCTGAAACCGTCTAAACGTCGCGCTGCGCCAGCATTTCCTTTAGCTGCTGGCGCAGCAAAGCATCAATCCTGGGCTGCATGTCCGCCACCGCACGGCCGATCGCTTCATCTATCGCCGGTTTTGCATAACTGGCCAGCACTTCCTCCACCACCTTCACCATCATGGGCACCGCCGCCTGAACCAGCGCCTCGGCAGGGTCGCTCGCTGCAGTTGCCGGCGCTGGCGGGACATATATATCCGTCAGCAACGGCACTTCCGGAAGTGCCGCCGGCGGTGGCGGCACATCGGCCGCAGCGTGCCTGTCACGGTTCAGCAGCGCATTCAGCCTGCCCAGCACATCATCATCCGTAGCCGACACCGTCATGTCTATCAGCCCCTCCCAGTTACATCGTGCGAGCGGATCTCATACCCGCGATCCCGGTAAAAACGGAAGCGTTCGCGCGCAACAGACTTGTCTTCCTCACTGGTGCCCACAATTTCTATCAGTCGCCGAAACCGGCTGAAGAACGCAGGATATTGCGGGCACAGGTTCAGCAGCACTTCGTCATGCACGGGCTGATCAACACCATGCCCCACAATGATGGGGGTCTCATGCGACCGGGGGTGCCCTCCCCGGCAATGCGGCAGGAACGACGTCTGCTGAAACGTCCACAATGCCGTCTCGACGCGTTGTGCCGTATCCTCATCCGGGGCAAACAGGAACATCCGGGTGTGCGGAACTCCCGACAGAAACTGCGCCACCGCCTTGCTGCTCAGGGTGGCTGCCAATTTAAGCTTGTCGGCCGCGTTAAAATAAAAATCGATCTGCGTCATGCGTTCGCTAGCTTAAACGGCTGATCAGGTAGTGCGTCAGCAACGGCACCGGGCGGCCGGTGGCGCCTTTGTGCTTGCCGGAGTTCCAGGCAGTACCCGCGATGTCCAAGTGCGCCCAGTCAAATTTCTTGGCATAGCGCGACAGGAAACAGGCAGCGGTAACACTGCCCGCGGCGCGCCCGCCGATATTGGCCATGTCCGCGAAATTGCTCTTCAACTGCTCCTGGTAGTCTTCCCACAGCGGCATGTGCCATGCGCGATCCCAGGCTTCTTCCCCGGCATTGAGCAGGTCACGCGCCAGCCCATCATCGTTGCTGAACAGCCCACTGGCATGGTGCCCCAGCGCAATGACGCATGCGCCGGTCAGCGTTGCCACATCCACTACCACCTCCGGCTCAAAGCGCTCGGCATAGGTCATGGCGTCGCACAGGATCAGGCGGCCTTCCGCGTCCGTATTCAGCACCTCGATGGTTTGGCCGGACATACTGGTGACCACATCGCCCGGCTTGTTGGCATCGCCGTCCGGCAGGTTCTCGCAGGCAGGCACAATCACCACCAGATTAATTGCCAGCTCCAATTGGGCGACCGCTTTGATCGTCCCCAGCACGCTGGCGGCGCCGCACATATCGAATTTCATTTCGTCCATCTCGGCGGAGGGCTTGATGGAAATACCGCCGGCGTCAAAGGTGATCCCCTTGCCGATCAGCACCACCGGCTTTTGACTGGCCTTGCCCTTGCGGTATTGCAGCACGATGAACTTGGGCGGCTGACGACTGCCGCGAGCTACGGACAGCAGGGAGCCCATGCCAAGTTTTTCCATGTCAGCACGTTCCAGCACTTCGACCTGCAGGCTGAAATCCTTTGCCAACTGCTGCGCCTGTTCCGCCAGGTACGTCGGAGTGCAGATATTGCCCGGCAGATTACCCAGGGTTTTCGCCAGCTCAACGCCGGAAGCAACAGCCAAAGCGCGTTTAAGCGCGGCGTCACCTTGAGCCAAATCATTGCGCTGCGGCACATTGACCACCAACTTGCTGAGGTTGCGGGCCTCATCGGCCTTTTTACAGTTGGGATGATTGAAGCGGTAGCTGTCTTCAGAAGCGATCTCCACCAGTTGCTCAACACGCCAGCCCAGATTGCGCCGTTTAACCGGCAACTCCGCCAGGAAACTCGCCACATCAGAGGCTCCCGTGCCATCCAGCGCCTTGATCGAGGCGCTGACAGCCTTGCGGTACTCGCGCTCCTTGAACTCGCGCTCCTTGCCGCAGCCGACCAGTAGCACGCGGTCGCACAAGGTGCCGGGCACGTTATGCACCAGCAAGGTGGAACCCAGTTTGCCATCCATATCACCCCGACGCATCAGGCTGGACAAATAGCCTTTGGAAACCTCGTCTATCGCCACCGCCGCGGCAGAAAGTTTCCGGTGCTCGAACACACCAACGATCACGCAGGCATTGCGTTGCTTTTCCGGATTACCGTTTTTTATGCTAAATTCCATCAACTTATTCCTTTCCAAGATATCGCTTTTTTCCAATTATCTACCGTTTTTCGGGATAGCGTCAAAAAACTCCATGATTTTCAAACGTTCTCTTGTGCACGAGCTGTTTTCTACCGCACTGAGCAGCCTGGTGGTGTTGCTGGGCATCATGGTGGCACAAAGAATCACTTATTACCTCGCCTTTGCCGCGCAGGGCGCAGTGGCTTCCGACGCCATTGGCGCCTTGCTGGGGTTCAGTGTCGTCAAGTTTCTGGCACTGCTGCTGACGCTGACCATTTTTATTGCGGTGCTGCTGACGCTGTCCCGCTGGCACAGGGACAGCGAAATGGTAGTGTGGTTCACATCGGGGCAAGGCATTTACGCATTGCTCAAGCCGGTACTGTCTTTTGCCTGGCCAATCCTGGCGGTGATTGCAGTGCTCAGCATCTTCATCACGCCCTGGGTCATTGAAAAAGGAGCCGTATTCCGCGAACAACTCGAAGCGCGGGATGAATACAACTCGCTCACCCCCGGCTTGTTCAAGGAATCCAAAAGCGCGGATCGCGTATTTTTCGTGGAGCGCTTTTCCACCCTCAGCAGTTCTGCCCGCAATATTTTTGTCCAGTCGTCGCAGCATCACAAGCTGGGCATTGTGGTGGCCAAGGAAGGCAAACAGTCCACGGACGACAATGGCGACACGTTCCTCACGCTGATGAACGGCAGGCGCTACGAAGGAACGCCCAATTCTTCCGAATTCGGCAGCATGCAATTCGAGCAGTACACGCTGCGTACCGAGCCCGCCGAGGCCAAGCATGAGCCGCCATCGGCAAAATCCCTCGCGACCATCGAGCTGCTGCGTAATCGCAGCAACGAAAACATCGCCGAACTGCAATGGCGGCTCTCCATCCCGATTTCCGCGTTCCTGCTGGTACTGCTGGCCATTCCGCTATCGTTCGTCGACCCCAGGGCGGGCCGTTCGGCCAACCTGATCATGGCGGTGCTGGTCTACCTCATCTACAACAATGCGCTATCCATACTGCAGTCCTGGGTGGCACGCGGGCAACTGCATCCCCTGATCGGTCTCTGGCCGGCGCACATTTCCGTGCTGCTGCTGTTCGTCTACCTGTTTTACCGCAGGGTGTTCCTGCTGCCCTTGCTGCCGCGCTGGTTAACCCGATGAATATCCTTAAACGCTACCTTTCACAGGAAATCCTCGCCAGCACGCTGGTGATTACGGTCGGCTTGCTGGCCATGTTTTCCTTTTTCGACCTGATTCAGGAACTGGACAACATCGGCAGGGGCAACTACCACCTGGGCACCGTATTGCTGTATGTGCTGCTCTCCGTTCCCGGGCACATTTACGAGGTGGCGCCGGTAGCCGTGCTGCTCGGCACGATTTACGCACTGGCGCAGCTCTCTCACCATTCCGAACTGGTAGTGATGCGCACCAGCGGCTTGTCTATCCTCCGCATTGGCCTGGCATTGCTGAAAATCGGCCTGATCTTCGCTCTGCTGACCTTTACCGTCGGCGAACTGATTACTCCGGTAAGCGAAAAAAACGCGCAAAAAATGCGCCTGCAGGCCACCGACCAGGTGGTCGCCCAGGAATTCCGCTCCGGGCTTTGGGTGAAGGACGGCAACAGCTTCGTCAACATCGAGGAAGTTTTGCCGGACGCCAGCCTGAAAAACATCCACATTTACGAATTCGACAACGAATTCAGGCTACGCTCGGTGAGCAATGCCGTCAGCGGGTTTTATGACAACAACAAATGGAGTTTGCGCGAAATCACGCAAACCAAGTTCCAGGACAAAACCATCCGCACCACGCAATTCGCCCAGGGGTTCTGGCAATCAGTCATCCAGCCCGAATTGCTGAATGTATTGCTGGTGGTTCCAGAAAAAATGGCCGCCTGGAATTTATATTCCTACATCAACCACCTCAGCGAAAACCGGCAGAAAACCACGCGCCATGAAATTGCGCTGTGGTCCAAGGTGCTTTATCCCATCGCCTGTATTGTCATGGTGGTGATTGCGTTGCCGATCGGCTTTTTACAGCAGCGCTCCGGCGGTATTGGCAGAAAGGTATTGACCGGCATCATGATCGGGCTGGGATACCAGATTTTCAACCGGGTATTTGTACATATCGGGCTGCTGAACGACTGGCCGCCTTTCGCCAGCGCCGCCTTGCCGACACTGCTGTTTCTGGCCGGCGGAGCCGGGATGTGGCTGCTGATGGAAAAACGCTAGGACTCAGCCCGGAGGCGAGCTTTCCACCATCACCAACCTGGTGCCCAGCAGCCGGTCATGCAGAAAACAGCGCTCGGTATCCAGCCAGGCCCACCAGAACACCAGCAACCCGACTGGGGCCAACAGAAATCGTAGCAGCAGCCAGCCCAGCGCCAAGCGCCGGCCATCCGCCGCCACCAGTTTGAAGCGCCAGGTTTTCATGGCCAGCGTTTGGCCGCCATGATGCCAGAACCCGACGAAATAAGCCGCACAGACCATCAACAGGTAAAGTTGGTAAACCGGCTTGAGCGGTGGTTTGGTGGCATCGCCCAACAGCAGCAGGAACAGGTAACTGGCAACAAACAACACAGCCAGCACCAGCAAGCTGTCATACACCGCAGAGGCCAGTCGCCGAAACACGCCGGGGATACTACCGGTCACATCAATTCCCAAGGCCATCCTCAGGCGTGGCTTCCACGCTCAACCGCTGCCGCTCAGCCTCCGGCAATTTCCGGTAAGCCTCCCAGGCATGACGCAGCGCTTCCTGCTTTTCTGGCGGCAGCGCGTGGAATTTCTGATACTGCTTGCGGGCATTTTCCCGTTCATACGGTGTCATGCGGCTCCAGTTGGAAAGCCGCTGCTGCACTCGCTGCTGCTGTTCAGGCGTCATTTTCGGGTAATCATGCGCGATGTTCAGCATTTTCTCCCGCTGCCATGGACGCATGCCATCCCACTCCTTCGCCAATGGCGCCAGCACCTGGCGCTCGTCGTCGCGCAACTGCGCCCAAGGCTTATCCTCGGCCGCGCCGGCACAAATGCCGGCCGTCGGCCATAACAGCATCAATACAACCATCAGGGCTGTGCGGTATATTCCAGCCATGCCACAAACTCCTTGTCTGCATATACTTCCGGGGGTAACTCAGAGGCCAGCAACAAACTATCCGTACTCACCGGGGCATTGTTTCTGACGGCGGGGCTCGAACTGATGATGCCGGCAACAACCGCCAGCATTAGCAATACCGGCAACCAGAACCGATAACCTCCATGCTGGGAAAGCTCGGCCAGGCGCCCCCAGCCAGCCAGCACCAGTGCAGGAACATGTGCGTGCCGCGGTGCGGCCATAGCCGCCACGGCCGCCTTGCGCGCTCGCGCCAACCGTTCCACGGATGCAGGATCCAGATGATTCAGGTTTTCATCCAGCAGGCCAACTATCTTTTTTGCCATCACGGCTTCATCGTTATATTGGTCACTCATAACGTGACTCCTTTCGTTCGCAGCAATCCAGCCAGCGCATGCACGGCACGAGAGCAATGCGTTTTGACACTGCCTTCCGAGCAGCCCATGACTTTGGCGGTTTCCGCAACATCCATATCCTGCCAATAACGCAGCACAAAGGCCTCGCGTTGACGCGCAGGCAGCCTGCGCAAAGCCTCCTCGATCAACTTCATGGTCTGTCCACGATCCAGTTGCGTGGCCGGGTCGTCGCTGCCATCGGACTCTCCGGCCAGCGTTTCCAGCGGGTCGCCCTCTTCGTCATCACGCGCGGTGAATGATGACAGCAGCGTTGTCCACAAATTGCGGACTTTGCTACGTCGGAAGTGGTCGAGAATAGCGTTTTGCAGGATGCGCTGGAACAACATCGGAAATTCGGTCGCCGGCCGGTCGCCGTATTTCTCGGCAAGCCGCATCATGGCGTCTTGCACGATATCCAGCGCCGCGTGGTCGTCGCGGATAGCATACGCCGCCTGCCTGTAGGCCCGCCGCTCCGTCTGCGCAAGGAAACTGGAAAGCTCGCTTGGGGTCGCCATGATCTAAATTGGTTACAATACCCACATGTTTAAAGCCCTGCTATTCATCGCCGTCATCTGGATACTGCTGACCCTATTCCGGCAGCGCAAGCGCGGAGACGTGTCCGCACCCAAGACCCCAGAGCCGGAGGACATGGTGAGTTGTGCCGTTTGCGGCATCCACCTGCCCAGAAGCGAGGCGATCACTCACCAGAATCAGCACTTCTGCTGCGAAGCCCATTTCCTGCAGCGCAAGCAGTAAGCATCAACCCAGCGCAACGCACAAGTACGTTACGTACAAACCGCCGTTAACCCACAGGTGCCAGACCTTGAGGTGCCCGCGTGCCAACATCCAGCGCAGCCAGGTTGCCGCAACCAGGGTGATCACCACGCCCGCCAGCACTTCCTTCCGCGGTTCCCACGGGGTCAGCATGATGCCGATTGCCGGCAACAGCGTGCCCTGAAACACCATGGCGCCGGTAATATTGCCAAATGCCAGCGTGTCCTTATGCTTGCGTATCCACAGGATGCTGTTGACCTTTTCCGGCAGTTCGGTGGCGATCGGGATAATCAGCAACGACAGCAGCAGCGCGGAAATCCCGATCAGCTTGGCCGCTTGCTCGACCCCAAGGATGAAGCCATGTGCGCCGAACACCAGCAATCCCAGGCCCGCGGCCAATTGCAGCACAATAATCACCAGGTGGTTCGGCAACCCAAGCCGGCACAGGAACATCGGATCATCCGCTTCCGTTGCATGCCCCTCTTGTACCAGCGCTTTGGAGGCACGCAGCGTCAGCATGATGTAGATAAAATAGATCAGCACCATGCTGAACCCCAGCGCCGCACGCGCGGCAGGCATGGTGTGCGGCACGTAAAGCGCCAGCGTGGCAAAACTGAACGCGGCCAGGAAAAAATTGAGATCCCGGGTCAGGCCGGTTTTTTCCGGGCGATAGTCGCCCTTTACCCCGCGTTTGGACAGCACCGCAAAGGACAGCAAGGACAATGACAAGGTAGACAGCATCAACGGTGCGCCCAGAATGGCCCCCACACCGATTTCTTCGTTCACCTGCGCATTCTGCGTGCCTGCCAGCAGGGCCAGCAGCGGCACCAGCGTTTCCGGCAGCGCCGTTCCGACCGCGGCAAAAATGGAACCGGTCACCCCTTCGGAAATCTTCAGCTTTTCGCCCAAATGCTCCAAGGCGTTGGTAAACACTTCGGCTGCGACTAAAATCACCAGCAGCATGACTAACAATTCGAGGAAGATCATGAATAATTCCGCTAAAAAAATAATTGGGCAGGCCAGATTCTATCCAATTCACCGGGTTTTGGCATGAAGTCATTGCGTATTAACGCGGACGGCAAGGTGGAAGAAGCGCGATTCATCGCCTCACCCAATTGCGACGAGCGGCCGCCTGACACCCCCATAGACCTGATCGTGATCCACAACATCAGCCTGCCGCCGCAACAATACGGCGGCAATGGGGTGATCGAACTGTTTACCAACCGGCTGGATCCGGACGAACATCCCTATTATCGCGAAATCCACCAGCGCAAGGTTTCAGCGCATTTTTTTATCCGGCGCAACGGTGAACTGATCCAGTTCGTCCCCTGTCTCAAACGCGCATGGCATGCCGGGGTATCCACCTGGCAGGGACGTGACAACTGCAATGCGTTTTCCATCGGCATCGAATTGGAAGGCTCGGATTTCGAGCCATTTGACCCGCTGCAATACGAAATGCTTAATTGCCTGATAAACTGCCTGAAACAGGCTTACCCCATTACCGCCATCACCGGCCACAGCGATATCGCCCCCGGACGCAAGACCGATCCCGGGGCGTTTTTTGAATGGCACAGAATCAAGGAAAATCCGTAATGCATGCACCTCGGCACCTCAAGCTGCTTGCGCTCGCAACTTGCGCCATCTTGTTGATTTCTTGCGGCAAAAAAGAAGAAAAAACGCAGACCAAATCGCCTGCCACCATTATTTCCACCACCACGGCAACCGAAACCACGCTGGACATTGTTGAGCAGACCGTTGGCAGCATGGAGAGCCTGATCGATCCGGGCATGGGCGCCGAAGTCCCCGGCAAGGTGGTGAAAATGTTGGTGCACGCCGGGCAGGATGTGCGCAAAGGCCAGCTCATCGCCATTCTGGACGATACCGATTACCAGCTGCAGAAACGCGAGGCCGAAGCAGAAATCAGCCGGCTGGAAGCCTTGCTTGGCAACCAGGGGCGCATCGTTGACCGCAACCGGCAACTGGTCACGAAAAACTTCATTTCCCAGAACGCGCTGGAAGACTCCTCGACCCAGCAGGATGCGCTGCAAAGCCAACTCGAAGGGGCAAAAGCACGGCTGGCAACCATAGAACACAACAGCAGCAAAACCCACATGTATTCGCCGATCGATGGCCGCGTGGAAAAACAGATCGCGTCACCTGGCGATTTCGTCAAACAGGGCGATTCGCTGTTCCAGTTGATCGGCACCCAGAAACTCCGGGCGCACCTGCCGTTTCCCGAGAGCGTGGCGGCCAAGCTGCATCCCGGGCAGACCGTACGCCTGTCCACCCCGACCTCGCCGGATAAGCCGTATGTCACTACCATCAAGGAAATCAAGCCGTTGGTAGGCGCCAACCGTGCGGTGGACGCCATTGCCGACGTGGTTAACCAGCCGGGATGGCAAGGCGGCGCCAGCGTCAACGGCACCGTCGTACTGGGCAAACGCCCCAAAGCCGTGGTCGTGCCGGAAGCCAGCGTGATCCTGCGCCCGGCAGGTGAGGTGGTCTATGTCATTCAGGGCGACAGTGCGGCACAACGCATAGTCAAAACCGGCCTGCGTCAGGAGGGCCTGGTAGAAATCACCTCTGGGCTGAAAGCCGGGGAATCCATCGCCGTGGACGGCGCGGCCTATCTCACCGACAAGGCGAAAGTCAACGTACAGAACAATTCCGGCTCCAGCAAATGACTCTGCCCGAACTCTCCATCAAGCGCCACGTGCTGGCGTTCATGCTGTCCGCGGTCCTGGTGTTGTTCGGCATCATCAGCTATCAGCGCATCGGGGTTGACCGCTACCCGTTCATCGAATTCCCGGTCATTTCGGTTTCCACCACGCTGAAAGGCGCCAACCCGGACATCGTGGACGCCAGTATTACCAACGTGATCGAGACGTCCGTCAACAGCGTCCCCGGCATCGAGCACATCCAGTCCACCTCCAGTCCCGGCGTGTCCAATGTCGCCATCACTTTCAGCCTGGATAAGAAAATTGACGTCGGTTTTAATGAAGTACAAGCCAAGGTCAACCAGGTATTGCGGCGCCTGCCGGATGATGCCGACCCGCCAGTGGTAGCCAAGGTGGAAACCGGAGCCACTCCTATCATGTGGCTGGCCTTGCGCGGTGACCGCACCCAGCAGCAACTGAACCAGTACGCCCTGAACGTACTGAAAAAGCGGCTGGAAACCATCAACGGCATTGGCGAAGTGCGGCTGGGCGGCAGGCGCGACCGCACCATCCGCATCAATCTGTTGCCGGAAAAAATGGCGGCCATGAACGTCACCGCCCAAGATTTGAGAAACGCTTTTGCCAAAGAGCATGTGCAACTACCCGGCGGTTTCCTGGTGGGGCAAAAGAGCGAGCACCTGCTCAAGCTGGACATGGAGTTTCACAAGCTGCCAGATCTGGCGACCATGATTGTCAGCTACCGCGATGGCGCCCCCGTCAAACTGAAAGACATCGCCGAAGTGGAAGATGGGCTGGGGGACTTCCGCCAGTTGGCGCGCTTCAAAGGCCAGCCCACGGTTGGCCTGGGGTTGATCAAAATTGCCAACGCCAACACCGTCGCCATTGTGGACGAGGTGGAGCGCCGCCTTGATACCGAAATCCGCCCGCAACTGGCGCCCGGCATGTCCATAGAAATGGCCACCAATGACGCCATTTACATCCGCGAACTCATCAGTGCGCTGAAAGAACACCTGATCCTGGGTACGCTGCTGGCCGCCTTCATCGTGTTCCTGTTCCTGCGCTCGCTACGCTCCACCCTGATCATCGCCACCGCCATCCCGGTGTCGCTGATGGGCGCCGTTGCCGTGATTTATTTTTCCGGCTTCACCTTCAACACCATGACTCTGTTGGCATTACTGCTGCTCATTGGTGTTGTGGTAGACGATGCCATCGTGGTGTTGGAGAACATTTTCCGACATCGCGAGGAAATTGATCCCGACCCCATCAACGCCGCACTGAACGGCAGTCAAGAAGTGGTATTCGCGGTGCTGGCGGCAACGCTATCGCTGGTCTGCATTTTTGCACCGGTCATTTTCATGAGCGGCATCATCGGCCAGTTCTTCAAGTCGTTTGCGGTCGTGGTCACCTTCGGCGTGCTGGTGTCGCTGTTTGTGTCCATCACGCTGACGCCCATGCTGTGCTCGCGCTACCTCAGTATCACTCCGAAACATGGACGCTTTTATTACGCGCTGGACAAGTTTTTCAATCGGCTGGACAACACCTATTCGCACCTGCTGCAACTGGCTTTGGCGCACCGCTGGAAAGTGGTGCTGATCACCCTGGTGACAGTGGTCTCCAGCGCCTGGTTCTTCCAGCAAGTCAAAAAAGAGTTTGTGCCGGAAGAAGATGAAGGCCGCTTTATGGTGACGTTCAAGACCCCGCTGGGCTCCAGCATCAATTACACCAACTCCCGGCTGGCGCTGGTGGAAAAAGTGCTGGCCTCGCATCCGGAAATTGAAACCTATTTCGCCGTCATCGGCGTGGGGCAATCGGGCCAGGTCAGTCAGGGCATGGTCAATGTGCGCATGCGCGCGCGCGCCGAAAGAACCGTCCGCCAGCAGGAACTCATCAAAAAGCTGCGTGAAGAGCTGGCGCAAATCCCCGGCATCAAGGCTTTCCCCGCGCCGGTTCCCATTGTTGGCGGCCAGCGCGGCGATCCGCTGCAGTTCAACCTCTCGGGCCCGCGCCTGGATCAGGTAGGCAGCCTCGCAAAAACTCTGCAGCAGCGCCTGAACAACACCCCGGGCATCGGCAAGGTGGACCTGGACGTGCAACTCGACCTGCCCCAACTCACCATTCAACTGGACCGCACCCGCGCCGCCAGTCTGGGGCTGTCCGCCAATGACGTTGCCGCCGCCATCAACTTGCTGACCGGCGGCGCGGATATTGCCAAATACAACGATTATCCAGGCGACGGCGAGCGCTACGACATCCGGATCAAAGCCAAGGAAGGCACTTTCAGCCAGCCCTCCGACATGTCGAAAATCTATCTGCGCTCGGCCGCGGGCGAACTGGTCAGGCTGGACACCGTGGCCACTTTCAAGCAGGAACTCGGGCCGGCGGTGATCGGACGTTTTGATTTGCGGTATGCCGCCAACATGTACAGCACCCCCACCGCTCCGCTGGGTGAAGCTGTGGACATCGTGAAACAGACCGCCCAAGCCATGCTTCCACCCGGCTACAGCGTCAAGTTTGTCGGCCAGGCCGAGGAATTCGGCAAAACCCAGCAATACATGAAGTTCGCCTTTGGCCTCGCCATGGTCTTGTTGTACATGGTGCTGGCCAGCCAGTTCAACTCCTTCCTGCAGCCGCTGATCATCATGCTGGCGCAGCCACTGGCCATTATCGGCGGCGTGATGGCGCTGTGGCTGACCGGCCACAGCCTCAACATTTACTCGATGATAGGGCTGGTATTGCTGATCGGCCTGGTAGCGAAAAACTCCATCCTGCTGGTCGACCTGACCAACCAGTTGCGTGAAAAAGGTGCCAACATTGACGATGCGCTGAAACAAGCCTGCCCGATCCGTTTAAGGCCGGTGCTGATGACCTCGGCTACCGTGATCCTGGCCCTGCTGCCCGCCGCGCTGGGATTCGGCGCCGGTGCGGAAACCAACGGCCCGCTGTCGGTGGCGGTGATCGGGGGGATGATTACTTCGACGCTGCTGACACTGGTGGTAGTGCCGGCGGTGTATTCGCTGGTTATCAGTTGGGTGGAGCAGAGGTTTCCTTCAGTGGCCAGACACTAGCGTCATCCCAACGCCCGGCAGGCATCGCCCACCAGCCCCGCCCCACGGTAAACCAGGCCGCTGTATATCTGTACCAGGCTGGCGCCCGCCTCTAGCTTTTCCCTGGCATCTTCACCGCGCAGGATGCCGCCGACACCAATGACCGGGATTTCATTTTTCAGAACGGCCGACAACTGCCGGATGACGTCCGTGGATTTTTCGCGCACGGGCGCACCCGAGAGGCCGCCGGCCTCTTGCGCATTGGGTAGGCCTTCCACCCCTTCCCGCGACAGCGTGGTGTTGGTGGCGATCACGCCATCCATGCTGTGCCGCAGCAGCAGGTCGGCAATTTCGCGGATTTGCTCCGGCTCCAGATCGGGGGCGATTTTCAGCGCGATCGGCACGTACTTGCCCTGCTCCTGCGCCAATTTCGCCTGCTCTGCCTTGAGTGCCGCCAGCAGGCCGTTCAACGCATCGGCATCCTGCAACTGGCGCAGGTTTTTGGTGTTGGGCGAGGAGATGTTGACGGTGACGTAGCTGGCGTGGGCGTACACCTTGCGCAGGCAGATCAGGTAGTCGTCAGTGGCTTTTTCTATCGGCGTGTCGAAGTTCTTGCCGATATTGATGCCGAGGATGCCGCGATAGCTCGCCTTTTTCACGTTCTCCACCAGCGCATCCACGCCATCGTTATTGAAACCGAAGCGGTTGATGATGCCCTGTGCCTGCGGCAGCCGGAACAGGCGCGGCCTGGGGTTGCCCGGCTGCGGGCGCGGCGTGACGGTGCCGACCTCGACAAAGCCGAAGCCAAGCGCGGCCAGCGCATCAATATACGCACCATTCTTGTCCAGCCCGGCGGCCAGCCCCACGGCATTGGGAAACTCCAGCCCCATTACGGTTCTGGGGTTTGCCGCGCACGGTTTGGCCAGCAGGCGCGTCAGCTCCAGGCGATGGGCGGCTTGCAGGGCATTCAGGGTGAGGTGGTGGGCGCGTTCCGCATCCAGACGGAACAACAGCGGACGGATGAGTGAGTAGATCATGCCGGCATTTTACTCTGCCCGCAGCGCATCCACAGCATCAAGATGCGCCGCGCGCCGTGCTGGCAGCACCCCCGCCAGCAAGCCGATCACGGCGGACATCAGCAGCGCGCCCACGGCAAAATTCCACGGGGTATGCACCGGCAAGGCCGGCACCGCCAGCCGCAGCAATTGCGCCAGGCCCATGCCCAGCAGCAGGCCAACCGCGCCGCCGATCGCCGCCAGCACGATGGATTCGCCCAGGAATAGGCCGAGGATGGTGCGCCGGGGCGCGCCCAGCGCCACCAGCAGGCCGATTTCGTTGGTGCGCTCGGTCACGGCGATGGTCATGATGGTGACAATGCCCACCCCGCCCACCAGCAGCGAAATACCGCCCAAAGCACCTACCGCGGCGGTCAGGATATTGAGGATGTTGGACAGCGTTTTCAGCATGTCTTCCTGCGTGGTCACGGTGAAATCCTCGCTGCCGTGACGCATTTTCAGGCGCTCCGTCACCGCCCTGGCCACGCTGGCCGAAGCCACGCCTTCGCGGTAGGTCACGTCCACCTCCATCAACCCTTCGCGGTTGTAGACCTCTTGCGCCCGCTCAGCAGGAATAAACGCGGTATCGTCTAAGTCTATGCCGAGAAACTGCCCCTTGGGCGCCATCACCCCAATCACGCGGAAATGCAGCCCGCCGATGCGCACCTTCGCACCCAGCGGGTTCTCCGTGCCGTAGAGCTCCTTGCGCAGCTTGGCACCCAGCACCACGAAATTGCGCGCGCCGCCGGTATCATCGCGCGGCAGGAAACTGCCTATGGTGACGTGAGCGCTGAACACGCGCAGGAAATCGGCATTCACGCCGTACACGATCGTCCGCCGCAGCCGGCCGTTGCCGCCGACTTCGGAATTACCCCAGACAATCGGCGTAACGCCGGTCACGTTAGGCAGTTGCAGCAGCGACTGCGCATCTTCCAGCGTCAGCAGCCGCGCCGTGCTGGGGATGCCGGAGGGCGGCGCGCCGCCGGTCTTGGTTTTGCCCGGCGCAATGGCCACCACGTTGGTGCCGAACTGGGTGAACTCGCCCAGCACAAAGCGGTGCACGCCTTCGCCGATGGAAGTCAGCAGGATCACCGCGGCAATGCCCACCGCGATGCCAAGCAGGGTAAGAAAACTGCGCAGCCGGTGCGAAGTGATGGCTTGCAGGGCGAAACGGGCGGAATCGGCAAGCAGCATGGTTAACGCCTCGACAACGCCTGCACCGGATCCAGCCGCGCCGCCTTGCGCGCCGGCATCACGCCGAACACCAGCCCGGTGAACAGCGCCGTGCCTACCCCGGCCAGCACCGCCCACAGCGGCGGATAAGCCGGGAACGTGGGGTACAGGTGGCGCAATACGGCGGCGCCGGCCTCGCCCAGCAACAGGCCAAGCACCGCGCCCATCAGCGACAGCATCGCCGCTTCGGTGAGGAAGGTGTTGCGGATGGCGCTTGAAGTCGCGCCCAGGGCTTTCAGCAGGCCGATTTCTCCGGTGCGCTGCGTGACCGACACCAGCATCACGTTCATCACCAGTATCCCGGCCACGCCCAGGCTGATGGCGGCGATCCCGGCCACGCCCAGGGTCAGCACGCCGAGGATTTTGTCGAAGGTTTGCAGCACGGCATCCTGCGAAATCACGGTGACATCCTCTTCGCCGTCATGGCGCGCGATGATGGTTTTGAGCACGCCGGCCTTGGCGTTTTCCACCGTGGCGCGATTTTTGGTCTCGATCAGGATGCGGAACAAGGTGTTGCTGTTGAACATGGCCTGCGCGGTGGCCACCGGCACGATCAAAAGATCGTTGGTGGTCATGCCCATGCCGCGCCCACCCTCGGTCAGCACGCCGACCACGCGCAGGCGGCGGTCGCCGATGCGCACCTTTTGCCCGAGCGGGTTTCCGGCGCCGAACAACTCACGGCTGATTAGCGCGCCCAGCACCACTTCCGCCGCCCCGCGACCTTGCGTGTTGGTAGTGAAAAAGCGCCCTTGCGCCAGTTTGAGGTGGCGCACCGCGAGAAAATCGCCGCTGCTGCCCACCAGCATGGTTTCGCGCAGCTTGCCGCGCGCATTGATTTCCGTGGTGCCGATGATGATGGGGGCGACACGCACCACGCCGGGCACACGCAGCAACGACCCGGCATCTTCCACCGTCAGGTCGCGCACGGTGCTGGTGACCAGGTTGCCGGGGTTGAAGCCGCGCGTTTCCGAACGGCCCGGCAGGACAATCACCAGATTGCTGCCGATGGCGGAGAACTCTTCCACCACATAGCGCCGCGCGCCGTCGCCCAGCGCGGTGAGCATCACCACCGCCGCCACGCCGATGGACATGGCGAGGATCAACAGCCCGGTGCGCAGCGGGGTGCCGGTAGCGGCAGCGCGGGCGTAGCGCAGGGTATCGGCAATGTTCATGCGCCTGCCGAATCGCTGGCGACGGCACCGTCCAGCATGTTGATTTGCCGCCGCGCCCGCGCGCCCATGGTCTGGTCGTGGGTGACCACAATCAGCGTCACGCCCTGCGTGTTGAGCGCTTCCAGCAGGCGCACCACTTCCTCGCCGGTGGCGCGGTCCAGGTTGCCGGTGGGCTCGTCGGCCAGGATCACCGCCGGGCGCATCACCGTGGCGCGGGCAATCGCCACGCGCTGGCGCTGCCCGCCGGAAAGCTGGTCGGGCCGGTGTGTCGCGCGGTCTTCCAGGCCGAATTCGCGCAAAGCCTGCGTCACCCGGCGCTGGCGCTCGGCTGGCAGGATTCCCGCCAGCATCATGGGCAGCGCAATATTTTCCGCCGCGGTCAGGCGCGGCACCAGATGGAAACTCTGGAACACGAAACCGATGCGCTCGCTGCGCACCCTGGCCTGCTCCTCCGGGTTAAGGGTGGTAACATCGCGGCCTTCCAGCAGGTAAGCGCCTGCATTGGGCCTGTCCAGCAGGCCGAGCAGGTTGAGCAGCGTGGATTTGCCGGAGCCGGACGGTCCCATCACGGCGACGTATTCGCCCGCCTCGATGCTCAGGTTGAGATCGCGCAGGGCGTGGACTTCGCTGTCACCCAGCGTGAAGGTGCGTTGAATGCCCTTGAGTTCGATCAGGCTCACTTTTTGACGTCAGCCTTGTCAGGGCTCACTACCGCGCCGGCCTTGACACCGTCGCGCTCCAGCGAGGTGACGATGCGGTCGCCCTGCTTCAGGCCTTCCAGCACTTCGGCATATTCCCAGTTGGTGATGCCGGTCTTGAGCGTGCGCTGTTCCAGCTTGCCGCGGTCGCCATCAGCCACATACAGCAGCACCTTGTTGCCTTCCTGCAGGGCGGAGGTCGGCACGCGCAGCACGTTATCACGACTGTCCAGGATCACTTCCAGGTCGGCGCTGTAACCCACCAGCAACTCGCCCTTGGCCGGAGGGGTGTCCAGGTTGGCTTCCACATCCACCGTGCGCGCCTGCTTTTCCACCGCCACCACATACGGCGCAACGCGCTTGACGTGGGCCGGCAGCACCTGGCCCGGCAGTGCATCCAGCGTCACCCGAACCGGCTGGCCGACCTTGATCTTGGGCGCATCCACTTCATCCATCGGCGCCTTGATGTACAGGCAAGAGTCGTCGATCAGGTCGATCGCCGGCGGCGTGGCCACGCCGGGGGGCGAAGGCGTGGCGTATTCGCCCAGTTCGCCGACGATATCCGCCACGACACCGCTGAATGGCGCCACCAGTACGGTGCGGCCTTGTTCCACGCGGGTCACGGTCACTTTGGCTTGCGCCTGCGTTACGTCGGCCCGCGCCGTATCACAGGCAGCCCGGCGCGATTGCGCCTCGTAGCGTGCTTTTTCTTCCCCGCCTTCGGAAACAAAGCCGCGCGCGCGCAACTTGCTGGCGCGCGCCGCTTCACGCTCGGCGTTGTCCGCCAATGCGCAAATCTCGCCGACGCGTCTACGCACGCTTTCCACCTGGGTTTCGGCCAGGCCGCTCTGCGCCTGCTGGTCGTCGTTCCACAGCCGGATCAGCACCTGCCCTTTTTTGACATGGTCGCCTTTTTTCACGCCCATATACACAATGCGTCCGCCGGTGATGGGCGACAACCTGGTGCGCAAGCAGGCCTCCACCGAACCGGCGCGGGTATTGGCGACCGTGGCTTCCACCTTGCCGCGCCCAACCTCGACCAGCACCACCGGGATCGGTTTGGGGCGGGTCAGCCACCAGGCAGCGGCACCAACAACAATGGCTAACACCAGCAGTATCGAGAAACGGCGCATAGGATGGGGTCGGGTGATGGAGTTGGTTGGAAGGGTAATACAGCGGGAAGTTATGCTCAATACAAAATCAAAAACAACCCATCATAGACAGCTCTGTATACCCGCGTTTACAATACGTTATCCAACCCCGCACAGGTGCCTTCAACATGCGCAAACTTCATTCTCTGGTTTTGCTCTGCAGCTTACTAGCGGGGTGTGGCCATTTGCCTGCGACCCAGAACGCTTCCGTCGGCAGCGACTGGCCCAGCTACGGCCGCGACTACAGCAACCAGCGCTTTTCACCGCTGGCACAAATCAATCGCGACAACGCATCACAACTGGCCTTGCGCTGGCAATACCACAGCAAGGTCAACGCCACCTTCCAGGCCACGCCGATTGTGGTGGATGGCGTGATGTATGTGTCGTTGCCATTCAACCATGTGGTGGCACTGGATGCGCGCGATGGCCGCGAACTGTGGCGCTACGAGCACCCGCGCAAGAAGGATTACCCGATGTGCTGCGGCCCGGCGAATCGCGGCGTGGCGGTAAGCGGCGGCAAGGTGTTCATCGGTACGGTGGATGCGCGGCTGGTTGCGCTGGACGCCAAGGACGGCCACAAGCTATGGGACATTGATGTGGCCAATGACAGCGTCACCAACACCGAAGTCGCCAGTTCGCTGAACGACGCCGACCCGCTGAAAAAAGCCAATGTCACCGGCGGCACCGGGGTCGGCATCGCCATGGCGCCGGTGGTGTACAAGGGCAAGGTCATCGTCGGTATCACCGGCGTGGGCTACGGCCTACACCTGGATGCACCACGCGAGAACGCTCC
The DNA here is from genome assembly GCA_964511385.1 of uncultured Methylophilaceae bacterium. Lineage (GTDB taxonomy): Bacteria > Pseudomonadota > Gammaproteobacteria > Burkholderiales > Methylophilaceae > CAILHX01. The sequence goes on from CAZEFE010000003.1 coordinate 58,541, forward strand.
CCTGGGGGCGGTGGTCGGCGTGGCCGGACGTTACGGCCGCCCCGGCTTCCTGGCGGCATTCGATAGCGAAACCGGCAAGCGCGTCTGGCAATTCGACACCATTCCGGCCACCGGCTGGGAAGGCCAATTCAGGCAAACCACGCCGGACGGCATTGTCCTCAACCGCGACATAACCGCCGAACGCGCCGCCCTACCCCAGTATGCCGATGCCGGCCGTTTTGGCGGCGGATCGGCGTGGAGCACGCCAGCAATTGATGCAAAACGCGGCCTGCTGTTTTTTGGCACCGGCAACCCCTCGCCGCAGATGGATGACGTATCGCGCCCCGGCGACAACCTGTACACCGTTTCGCTGGTGGCGCTGGATGCCAACACCGGCAAGATTCGCTGGCACTACCAGCAAGTGCCGCACGACCTGTGGGGCTACGATGTCGCCAGCCCGCCGGTGCTGTTCGACCTGGAACGCGACGGCAAGAAAATCCCCGCCGTGGGCCAGGCCAGCAAACTCGGCTGGTACTACGTGCACCACCGGGAAAGCGGCGAACTGCTGCTGAAATCGGAAGCCTTTGTGCCGCAACACAACATGTTCGCCAAGGCCACGCCCGAAGGCACCCGCATTTACCCCGGCGTGCTGGGCGGTTCCAACTGGTCGCCGTCGGCAGTAGATGAAACAACGCAGACCGCCTTTGTCGCCGCCATGCACTGGCCGGTGCGCTACACCTTGCACGAAGCGCCTGCCGTGGGTGACACACCCGCCATCCGCTATTCCGCGCTGGAACCCATAGACGAAGCGCGCTGGGGGTTGCTGTCGGCGATCGATCTCGCCACTGGAAAAATCCGCTGGCAGCACCAGACACCCGACCCCTTGGTGGGCGGGGTATTGGCCACCGCCGGTGGCTTGCTGTTTTCCGGGGAAGGCAATGGCGATTTCGACGCTTTTGACGCCAGCAACGGCAATCTGCTGTGGCAATACCGCGCAGCGGCCGGCGTGAACGCGCCGCCCATCACCTATGCCATAGACGGCGTACAGTATGTCGCCGTTGCCGCCGGCGGCAACCAGATATTCGGCTTTAAGCAGGGAGATGCCTTGCTGGTGTTTGCGCTACCGCACTAGCCAACCTGCCAGCCTATTGGCTTATACTTGCTGCCCATATGCCAATAGAACTGTTTATTTTCATCAGCGCGTTGTTTGGGTTGGCGGTCGGCAGCTTCCTCAACGTCGTCATCTACCGGCTGCCCATCATGATGGAGCAAGGCTGGCAGCACCAGGCCGCATGCCACGCGGCGCAGCTTGCCGGGTTGCCGGAGCCGCCGGAACCGGCCCGCTACACCCTGTCCGTGCCGCGCTCGGCCTGCCCGCATTGCGGCCACCGGATCACTGCGCTGGAAAACATCCCGATCATCAGCTACCTGTGGCTGGGTGGAAAATGCTCGACCTGCAAAGCGCCGATCAGCCCGCGCTACCCGCTGGTGGAAGCAGCCACCGCGTTATTGGCGATAGCGGTCGCCTGGAAATTCGGCGCGAGCGTGACCGCCCTCGCGGCATTTTTCCTGGCCGCTTGCCTGCTGACGCTGACGTTGATCGATTTCGACACCCACCTGCTCCCCGATAGCATTACCCTGCCTTTGTTATGGGGCGGCCTGCTGTTCAATGTCTCAGGCGGGTTTGTTGACCTCAACTCCGCCGTCATCGGCGCGGCCGCGGGTTACCTGATGCTGTGGTCGGTGTACTGGCTGTTCAAACTCGCCACCGGCAAGGAAGGCATGGGTTATGGCGATTTCAAGCTGCTGGCCGCCATCGGCGCCTGGTTTGGCTGGAAGCTGCTGCCGGCGGTGATCCTGATTTCTTCCGTCGCCGGAACCCTGGTTGGCATCGGCCTGATGGTATTTGCCCGACATGGCCGCAACACCCCGATCCCCTTTGGCCCCTACCTAGCCGCGGGCGGGCTGGCGGCGCTGTTTTTCGGCACGTCCCTGCTGCGGTTTTTCGGCGGCTGACCATGCTGGTGATCGGCCTCACCGGCGGCATCGGCAGCGGCAAAAGCACGGTCGCGGAACAGTTCGCCGGACTCGGCGCCGCGGTGATTGATACCGATCTGATTTCGCACCAGTTGACCGCAACCGGCCAGCCGGCGCTGGTGGAGATTGCCGCGCAGTTCGGCCCGCAATACCTGCAAGCGGATGGCTCGCTGGACCGCACCCGGCTGCGGGCACTGGTGTTTTCTGACAACCTGGCCAGAAAGCGGCTGGAAGCCATCCTGCATCCGCGCATCCGCGAAGAAGTGGCTCGCATGCTGCAACAGCCAACCGCCGCGCCCTATCACATCATTGTGGTGCCGCTGCTGTTCGAAACCGGTGCTTATGGGCATCTGGTGAACCGTGTCCTGGTGGTGGATTGTCCGGAAGCGCTGCAAATCCAACGCGTGATGGCCCGGGGCAAGCTGAGTGAAGCAGAGGTCCGCGCCATCCTGCAGGCGCAATGTGAGCGGGAGGAGCGGCTGGCACGCGCCGATGACGTCATCGTTAATGATGCCGGGCTGGAAAACCTGCAGGCGCAGACCGTCGATTTACACAAAAAGTACATAGCCCTTGCATAGTTAGGTAATCAACCTCATAATCCGCACGAATTGGTTAACCCATTCACCCAATTCGAAAAAGATCATTCGTGCCGACATACGATTACCCCTGCAACGAGCGCGTCCGCACCATGCTGCGGCTGGAAGACATGCTCTCGAAATTGCGCTTTTTTGCCGAGGGTACGCACGAGTTTGACCACCACACCGCACTGCTGATCATGTTCCAGATCCTGGAAGTGCTGGATCGCTCAGAACTGAAGACTGACCTGCTGCAGGAACTCGACCGCCAGAAACAGGTGCTGGAAAGCCTGCGCGGCAACCCCACTATCGCCCAGGAAATGCTGGAACCGCTGCTGGAAGAAATCAACCAGACCGCCAACAACCTGCGCGCCATGAACACCCGGCTTGGCCAGCCACTACGCGATAACGACTGGCTGATGATCGTCAAGCAGCGCGCGGTGATTCCCGGCGGCGTATGTGAATTCGACGTGCCGTCCTACCACTACTGGCTGGGGCTGCCGATAGAAACGCGACAGCAAGCGCTCAACCAGTGGTTTGCACCATTGCAAGCACTGCAGGATGCGCTGGGCATCCTGCTGCGCATCCTGCGCGGCAGCGGCGACCCCGTGATATGCAAGGCGACGAATGGCGCCTATCAGAAAATGCTCAGCGGCGGGAAGCCGGTGCAAATGGTGCGCGTTACCCTGGCGGACGATGCGGTCTGCTTCCCTGACGTAAGCGCCAACAAATACGCCATCGGCATCCGTTTCAGCCAGTTGGATGGATCGCAAAAACCCCGCCCTTGTGACGTCGACGTCGATTTCGAACTTTCGCTGTGCAGCCTGTAACCAAACCCAGACAAGTCCTTTGCCCAGGTTGCGGCCAGTATTCGGAATACAGCAGCAACAACCCGTGGCGCCCGTTCTGCTCGGAGCGTTGCAAGCTGATCGACATGGGGCAGTGGGCGAGCGAAAACTACCGCATCCCGGAACGGGCACCAACCCAACAGGAACTTGAAGATGAATAAATGGTTATCCGCTTTGTTGCTGGCATTGTGCTCCCTCGCGGCACAGGCGACCGACGCGATACACATCAGCAACGCCTGGGCGCGGGCAACAGCGCCCGGTCAGGACGTCGGCGCGGTATACATGACGCTCAAAAGCAGCACCAACCTCAGCGTGACCAAGGCTGAAACCGCCGTTGCCGACACGGTTGAGATCCACGAAATGTCCATGGCCAATGGCGTAATGAAGATGCGCATGATGGAAACGCTCAGCCTGCCGGCCGGACAAGCCGTCAAACTGGCGCCCGGCGGCTTTCACTTCATGCTGTTCGACTTGAAGCAGCCGTTAAAGCCGGGCAGCCAGATCGAGTTGGTGCTGACGCTCAAGGACAAACAAGGCAAAACCAGCACGCAGGCGGTCAAGGTACCGGTGAAAGCCCCGTAGCCTCTGGCATCAGTTCCATATTCCGCGCATCAGCGCAATGCCATGCGCACCATGTTGCCAGGCAGTAGATAACTTTTCCGGCCGCATCCCGCCCAGCGCATACACCGGCAACGGAAAATCCGTAATCAGCCGCTCAAATCCGTCCCAACCCAGCGGCTGGGTATCCGGATGGGTCAGCGTCGGCTGCACCGGGCCCAGCAGGCAGTAATCCAGATTCAACTCCGCTGCCCGCGCCAATTCCGCCGTGTTGTGGCAGGAAGCCCCACACAACAGCCCTTCCGGTTTTTGTTTTAGTGCCAGCAAAGTCGCCGAGGTCAGATGCACGCCATCGGCCCCGGTAGCCCGCGCCATTTCAGCCGAACCGTTCACTACGACCCGCGCGCCAAAGGGCCTGGCCTTTTCCACTACCCTTGCCGCGAACGCCGTTAATTCTTTTGGTGACAACAGTTTTTCGCGCACCTGAATCAAACGCAACCCTCGTTGCAAAGCCTGTTCCAGCGCGGTAAAAAACGCGGCCTCGCCCATTTCTGCGAGGTTGGTGATGGCATACAACGAAGGGAGTTTCAGCGCTTCCAGCACCGGCGCGTTAGCGGGCAGCAAGGGACCGACTTCGGGGCTGGCGACCGGCTGCCACGAAACCAACTGCCCTTCACGGCCATAAGGCTCACCCGCCCAGGCGCGGATCAGGAAAAAATGCAGCTTGACTACTTTCTCAGGGTAGCTGAACACGCGGGTGATCCAGCGCGAAAACTCCGTGGCACGGATGCCCAGTTCTTCGTCCAGTTCACGCTGCAAGGCGATTTCTGGCAATTCTCCGGCTTCGATCTTGCCTCCGGGAAACTCCCACCAGCCGGCCCATGGCTTGCCTTCGGGCCGCTGCGCCAGCAATACCTGCCCGCCCGGCCGTTGCAGCACGGCCACGGCGGCATCCACCACCTCAGTCATGACGGGGATGCTGCCCTGCCCAATCGCGGGCAAACTGCCAGGCCACGCGCCCGCTGCGTGCGCCGCGCATGCGCGACCATTGCAGCGCGGCATGGCGAATTTTCGGGGTCATGCGGCGGATGCCGAAATGCTTGAGCCAGCCAGCCACAATGTCCAGGTATTCCTCCTGGTCGAAAGGATAAAACGACAGCCACAGACCGAAACGCTCTGACAGCGCCACTTTTTCGTCCACCGTTTCACCGGGGCGGATATCGTCGGCATCCAGGTTGTCTTTCATGAATTCCGGCATCAGGTTGCGGCGGTTGGAAGTGGCGTAAATCAGCATGTTGTCCGCCACGCCCGACACCGAGCCATCCAGCGCCACCTTGAGCGCTTTGTAGCCCGGCTCGTTGGCGTCGAAGGACAGGTCGTCGCAAAACACGATGAATTTTTCCGGGCGGGAACGCAGCAATTCGGTGATGTCGTGCAGGTCGGTCAAATCCTGCTTGTCCACCTCCACCAGCCGCAGGCCGTCGCTGCCAAACTCGGTGAGCAGCGCCTTCACCAGCGAGGATTTGCCGGTGCCGCGCGCGCCGGTCAGCAGCACGTTGTTGGCAGGCAGGCCGCGCACAAACTGGCGGGTGTTCTGCACCACGGTTTTTTTCTGCGCCTCGATGCCCAGGAAATCCTGCAACTGGAGGTGATGCGGATGCGTTACCGCCTGCAAAAAGCCCTGCCCGTTTTTCTTGCGCCAGCGCCAGGCCAGCGCGTTCCAGTCCGGCTCGGCCGCAGGCTGCGGTAGCAGGTTTTCCAGCCGTGCCAGCAATTGCTCGGCACGCGCGATCAGTGCATTGGTATCAGTCATCAGGTACGGTAATCGGCGTTGATTTTGACGTAATCGTAGGAGAAATCGCAGGTCCACACCGTAGCTGCGGCATCGCCGTGTCCCAGTTGCACGCGCACCAGAATCTCCGCCTGTTGCATCACGCGATTACCGTCGGCTTCCTGATAACTTGCCGCGCGCCCGCCGTTTTCGGCCACCAGCACGTCATCCAGGTAAAGGTTGATTTTGCTGGTGTCCAGGTCGGCAATCCCGGCATAACCCACCGCCGCCAGAATCCGGCCCAGGTTGGGGTCGGAGGCAAAAAACGCGGTCTTGACCAGTGGCGAATGTGCAATGGCGTAACCCACCTTGCGGCATTCTTCCTCGCTGTTGCCTCCTTCGATACGGATGGTCATGAACTTGGTCGCCCCCTCACCGTCGCGCACAATGGCCTGTGCCAGGATTGCCGCCACTTCGGTAATGGCATCGCGCAACGCCAGGTAATCGGCGTTGGCGGTGTCGGCAATCTCGGCGTTCCCGGCCTGGCCGGTCGCCATCACGATAAAAGAATCGTTGGTGGAGGTGTCGCCATCCACCGTGATGCAGTTGAAGGAACGGTTCACAGAATGCTGGATCAGCGCATTCAGCGCAGATTGTCCAATCGCCGCGTCGGTCGCCACATAACCCAGCATGGTCGCCATGTTGGGGTGGATCATGCCGGACCCCTTGGCGATGCCGGTCACGGTCACGGTCTTGCCGCCCACACTGACCTGCTTCGACACCGCCTTGGGCAGGATGTCGGTGGTCATGATCGCCTCCGCCGCGTTCGCCCAGTTGTTCTCCTTCAGGTCGGCGATACAGGCGGGCAGCCCGGCCACCACGCGCTCCACCGGCAGCGGTTCCATAATCACCCCGGTGGAAAACGGCAGCACCTGTGCCGGCTGGATGTTGAGCAACTTCGCCAGCGCATCGCAGGTCTGGCGCGCGCGCGCCATGCCGTCGTCGCCAGTGCCGGCGTTGGCATTGCCGGTGTTCACCACCAGTGCGCGAATTTCGTTGCCGCCTTGCAGATGCTCGCGGCACAAATGCACCGGCGCGGCGCAAAAGCGGTTTTGCGTAAAAACACCCGCGACTTTGGTGCCGGGCGACAGGCGCATCACCAGCAAATCCTTGCGGTCGGGCTTGCGAATATGCGCTTTGGCAAAGCCCAGTTCAACGCCCTTCACGGGCAGCAGGTCAGCAGGGCTGGGGACGGTCAGATTAACGGGCATTGCGGGACTCCAAATTTAAAGATGAATTCAGCCGGATTTTACCCGACAATAAAGACATGCTAGTGACTTCAATTGATCTTCAGAAAGCGGACAAACCATGCTGAAACTCTACGGCACCCCCGACACCCGTTCCACCCGCGTCGCCTGGGCGCTGGAAGAAGCCGGGGCGGAATACGAATTCATCCCCATCCAGCTCACCAAAGGCGAACACAAACAGCCGGAGTTCCTTAAAATCAACCCCGGCGGCAAGGTGCCTGCGCTGGTGGATGGCGATCTGGTGCTGACCGAATCCGCCGCCATCTGCACCTACATCGGCGACAAGTTCCCGCAATCCGGGCTGGTGCCACCGGTCAGCGACCCCGCCAACCGCGCGCACTACCTGCAATGGTGCTTTTTTGCCATGACCGAGCTGGAACCGCCGCTGTGGGCCATCGCCCGGCATTCCCGGCTCTACCCCAAGGAACGGCAGGTGCCTGCCGTGGTGGAAACCTGCCAATGGGAATTCGAGCGCGCCGCCAACACCCTGACGCAGCATTTGAAAGACCGGGAAACGGTGGTGGACAGCGGCTTTACCGCCGCGGACATCATCCTCACCCGCATCCTCAACTGGGCCAGAGGGGAAGGGATTGCGCTGAACCCTACGCTGAAAGGCTACGTCAACCGCATGTTGGCGAGACCGGCGGTGGCGAGGGCGAATGCGAGGGAAAGCGCGGGTTGATTTTGTAGGGCGGAAAAGCGGAGCGCCTTCCGCCGAATGTGGCAATCCATACGGCGGATAACGCCTACGGCTCATCCGCCCTACGCAGGCTACTTCCGGCTTGCCCAATAACCGGGCCGACGCCGGTGATGCGCCACAGCCAGCACACGCAGTTCTTCCGTGGTGACCTGGTAGATGATGCGATAGGGAAAACGGCGCAGAATGTATTGCCGACGATTACCACGAAATACCGCGCCGAGTTGGGGATTCGCCAGAACAAGCCGGGCGGCGCGCTCAAACTCCGCCACAAAAGCAAGTCCTAATTCTGCATTAGCTTTCAGGGCATAAAACGTGGCAGCATCCTGCAACTCGGCAAGTGCCGCTGGCGAGACAACCAGTTTCACCTCAACGCGGCGCGAACCTGTGCCAGCGCATCGGCAATGGGGATGGTTTGTACCGCACCACTCTCAATGTCGGCAATTCTGCGCTCGGTCTCCAAAGCCCAAGCTTCCTCAAGTTCGGCATCTTCATCCAGGCTGGCGAGCAATAGCTGGGCAAACGCCGCGCGTTCACCAGCGCTGAGTTTCAGGGCCTCGGCTTCAAGCAATTCAAGTTGCGATCCCATGGTGATTGCCTCCGTACTAATGCAGGAAATTGTAACTGAACATCCGGCGCAATGCCTTTTAGTTATTGCGCCCTACCGGGCTGTCGATTCCGCGTGGGCAACAAGTTGCCCACCCTACCGGGCTTCCGCCGAATGTGGCAATCCATGCGGCGGATAACGCCTACGGCTCATCCGCCCTACGCGGGCTTGCTGATGTTCAGGCCGCAACGTTTGCACCGAGTGACATTGTTACCTTGAATATCTTCGAACGTCTCAAGTCTATGGTTGTGCGCATAACAATATTGGCGCGCGTGCCATCGTTCAACCATGTGCTCTACTGGAAAAATGATGAGAAAAGCAAAAAATATAGGTATGTAGGTAATCATTTCTGCCCAATCGTACCCAATATGGTTGCCTAGCCACTTGGTGAAAATGTGAAGGCTATAGCCAGTGAGTACAAACGCGGCGAACCCTATTGAAAACCCGTAGTTTTTACCTCTTTCAGAGATGGCTTTTTCACGTAGTTCTGAAATCTGTGCTTTTGCCTCTGGAACGAGGGCTTCGAGTAGGTTTGCTCGAAGGGCTGGCTCGCGAAGAATCCGCAGGTATAGTTCCATTTCATGCTTTGGCTTGCCATTTTGATGCGGGTCAAGAAAGCGTGTTTTGACAAGAGTAAAAGAGCCTTCATGTTCCGAATAACCTATCGTGCAGACGTAGTCTACAAACCAATGGCGTATGGGAATGTCCGAGACTCGATCTGGGTTCATCGGTAGAACTAAACTACTTCTTCTCCACCTGCGTCACATCCCGCACTGCGCCCTTGGCGGCGCTCGTCGCCATCGCCGCATAAGCCCGTAGCGCAGCAGAAACCTGACGTTCACGCTTGACCGGTTTCCAGGCGTCCTTGCCCTTGGCTTCCATCGCGGCGCGGCGGCGGTCCAGCTCCTCCACCGTCACGACCAGGTGAATACGGCGGTTGGGGATGTCAATTTCGATGGTGTCGCCTTCTTCCACCAGGCCAATGGCGCCGCCCTCGGCGGCTTCCGGTGAGGCGTGGCCGATGCTGAGGCCCGAGGTGCCGCCGGAGAAGCGGCCATCGGTGAGCAGCGCGCAGGCTTTGCCCAGGCCCTTGGATTTAAGGTACGAAGTTGGGTAGAGCATTTCCTGCATGCCGGGGCCGCCCTTGGGGCCTTCGTAGCGGATCACCACCACGTCGCCGGCGACGATCTGGTCGTTGAGGATGCCTTCCACCGCCGCTTCCTGGCTCTCGAAAATACGGGCGCGGCCGGTAAATTTGAGGATGCTGTCATCAACCCCGGCGGTTTTGACGATGCAGCCATCCAGCGCGATGTTGCCGTGCAGCACGGCCAGGCCGCCATCCTGCGAATAGGCGTGGGCCTTGTCGCGGATGCAGCCATTGGCGCGGTCGTCATCCAGATCCGGGTAGCGCATGGACTGGCTGAAGGCGATGGTGGTGGCGATGCCGCCCGGTGCGGCGCTGTAGAAATCCTTCACCGCTTGATCCTGCGTACGCTGGATGTCCCATTGTTCCAGCGCGGCAGCCATGGTGGGCGCATGCACGGTGGGCACGTCGCGGTTGATCACCCCGGCGCGATCCAGTTCGCCCAAAATGCCCATCACTCCGCCGGCGCGGTGCACGTCTTCCATATGGTATTTCTGCGTGGCGGGGGCAACCTTGCTCAGGCACGGCACGCGCAGGGAGATGCGGTCGATATCCGACATGGAAAAATCCACGCCCGCTTCATGCGCCGCCGCCAGCAAGTGCAGCACGGTGTTGGTGGAGCCGCCCATGGCCACATCCAGCGCCATGGCGTTCTGGAAGGCTTCGAAGGTGGCGATGCTGCGCGGGAGGACAGAATAATCGTCCTGCTCGTAGTGGCGTTTGGCGAGTTCGACAATCAGCCGCCCGGCGCGTAGGAATAACTGCTTTCTGTCCGCATGCGTAGCAACGATGGAGCCGTTGCCAGGCAGTGACAAGCCCAGCGCCTCGGTCAGGCAGTTCATGGAATTGGCGGTGAACATGCCCGAACATGACCCGCAGGTGGGGCAGGCGGAGCGTTCCACGGCGGCGACCTGTTCATCGCTGACTTTGGCGTCGGCGGCTTCCACCATGGCGTCCACCAGGTCCAGCGCGCGGGTTTCGCCGTTCCAGTTAACCTTGCCGGCCTCCATCGGGCCGCCGGAGACGAAGATCACCGGGATGTTGAGGCGCAGTGCGGCCATCAGCATACCGGGGGTGATCTTGTCGCAGTTGGAGATGCACACCAGCGCATCGGCACAGTGCGCGTTGACCATGTATTCCACGCTGTCGGCAATCAGGTCACGGCTGGGCAGCGAATACAGCATGCCGCCGTGCCCCATGGCAATGCCGTCATCCACGGCGATGGTGTTGAATTCCTTGGCGACACCGCCGGCTTTTTCGATCTCACGCGCCACCAGTTGGCCCATGTCTTTCAGGTGCACGTGGCCCGGTACGAACTGGGTAAAGGAGTTGGCGATGGCGATGATGGGCTTGGAGAAATCCTCTTCCTTCATGCCGGTGGCGCGCCACAACGCGCGGGCGCCGGCCATGTTGCGGCCTTGGGTGGTGGTGTGGGAACGGTATTTAGGCATGGCTGCTCTCTATCGCTTTCTCTGAAAAGTACTAACGTATAATCTCGTCATTCTAACTCATTACCAGCACCAGCTTTTATGCTCACGCACCCTCATTTTGACCCGGTTGCCATCCACATCGGCGCTATCGGCATCCACTGGTACGGCCTGATGTATCTGACCGCATTCCTGGCTTTTTTGTTGCTGGCGCGCTTGCGCATCCGCCAGCGGCCCGACAGCGGCTGGACGGACAAGCATGTGGACGACATGCTGTTCTACGGCGCGCTGGGCGTGGTGCTGGGCGGGCGCCTGGGTTATGTGCTGTTTTACCAACCGGCTTATTTTGCCGCGCATCCCGCTGAAATCCTGGCGGTATGGCAAGGCGGCATGTCGTTTCACGGCGGTTTTATCGGCGTGCTGCTCGCCATCGCATGGTTTGCCCGCAAGGAAAACAAACGCTGGCTGCCGATGATGGATTTTATTGCGCCGCTGGTGCCACCCGGCCTGGCCGCCGGTCGCATGGGCAACTTTATCAACGGCGAACTGTGGGGCCGTCCCACCGACCTGCCCTGGGGCATGGTGTTCCCGCAGGTGGATAACTTGCCGCGCCACCCTTCGCAGTTGTATGAATTCGGCCTGGAAGGCATCGTCCTGTTCCTGCTGTTATGGATTTACTCCGGCAAGCCGCGTCCGGCCGGAGCCGTGTCCGGGTTGTTCCTGATCGGTTACGGCAGTTTCCGTTTTTTGGTGGAATTCACCCGCCAGCCGGACGATTTCCTCGGGCTGCTGGCGTTCAGCATGAGCATGGGGCAATGGCTCAGCCTGCCGATGGTGCTGGCCGGGGTGTGGATGATGCACCGCGCGCTGCGTAAATAATCCGGCACCACCAATAAGAAAGCCGCCATTGCTGGCGGCTTTCTTGCTACGACAATCCGCGGCTGGCGCTTAGAGTATCTTGCGCGCCACGTCGTAGGCCGACATGAAGTCGAGCGCCACATGGTTGTCGGATGCCAGCATCATCTGGAACATCTTTTGCTGCACGTTGTACTTGCGGCTGCCGATGGCCAGCGCGCCCAGACCCAATGCCCATTCCGCACCCTTGATCGGCTCCGCGTCGGACATCGCATCCAGCCCTTCAATGCCGGATGGCGGCACAGCGTTCACGTCCGCCGCAATCAGCAGCTTCTTCGCCGTTTTCAGGATATCGGTGGTAATGACACGAGTTCCCGCCGGAGCGCAGCACAGCAGGATTTCGGCATCCTTGATGATATCGGCTTTTTTCTGCTCATCGGTGCCATCAATCGCCTTCAGCTTGACGTTGTAGGTCTTGGAATACTCCTCGGCCAGCGCCACGGTTTTCTCGAAGCTGGAGTGTGCGACCAGGCTGACTTCCGCGCCTTCCTTGGCGCACATGATGGAGGAACAGCCGCCCACCGGGCCGGTGGCGCCAAACACCACCACGCGCTTGCCCTTCAGGGTGGTATCCAGGCGATCCCGGCAGATGGCATGCACATAGGCGGAAAGTGCCGCGCCAGTGGTGAACGCGCCAGAAGGATCGGCAAACAGGGAAACCTGAAACGGGGGGAACATGGCCTTCTTCGCCCGACGCAGCATTTCCATCGCCGCATCCATGTCGCGTCCACCGATAAAAATGCCGGTACGCCATACGCCACGGGTACCGCGGGAAAAAATTGCATCCTGTACCAGTGACGTCACTTCTTCCACCGCCACGTTGGTGTACGGCAGAACTGCGTCATAACCCGCGTCATAAGCCATGTTGGCGTCGAATGGGCTGGCATTTTTCTGCGGCGTGACGAAGTGCAGGACGTACGGTTTTTCTCTGATCAAATCAGCCATGTTTCTCGCTCCCAAAATGATGAATTTTCTATGAAATTTTAATTGCTCTGGTGTCATGATAATCCGGCTTGGCGCATAACACTAGGCTATCTTCAACCATACGCATGATAAAATCCATTTTGAAGCTGGCCAGACAGTCGCCGCTCGCGCAAGCGAGGGGAGGAAAGTCCGGGCTCCGCAGAGCAGGATGACGGCTAACGGCCGTACGCCGTGAGGCGAGGAACAGGGCCACAGAGACGAGTCGTGTCGACCAACGAGCTTGCGAGTTCGCGTCGACACGGGTGAAACGCGGTAACCTCCATCCGGAGCAAGACCAAATAGGCTGGCAATGGCGTGGCTCGCGCTGCCAGCGGGTAGGTTGCTTGAGCGCATGAGCAATCATGCGCCTAGAGGAATGACTGTCACATGTTGCAAAACATGACAGAACCCGGCTTACCGGCCAGCTTCTCCTTGCTCCGCCACAACCTAATAAGTCACTTTCAATTGAATTCATATCCCATTGATTTTTATGCCTATTGATTTTCGCATCAATTACTTGTAAGTGTTTGACCTATAAAGAAAAACCACCGCAAAAAGGGCTTGCAAAGCCCATTTTTTTTATCTATAGTGCCCGCTAGTGGGAAAAAGTGGGTTTTTGTGGGAGCCGTCACCGATGCCAAGAGCGGGGCGGCTCTCCTTTGTCTGGTGTGACTTTTCGGGGCTGGTTTGAATGTTTCGCGGCGCAACATCATTGAATATTGATGCAAAGGGGAGGCTGGCGGTGCCCAGCCGGCACCGTGACGCGCTCATGAACCAATCCGCCGGACGTCTGGTGCTTACCGCACACCCTCATCGCTGTCTGCTGCTCTATCCGCAACCCGCGTGGGAGCCGTTGCAGGCAAAAATCATGTCCCTGTCCAGCTTCGATCGCCAATCCAGCGCCTTGCAACGCCTGATGGTCGGCTATGCCGAGGATATGGAAATGGATAGTGCTGGGCGCCTGCTGATTTCTTCGGCGTTGCGCGATTTTGCGCAGCTGGAAAAGCAGGCGATGCTGGTTGGCCAGGGCAGCCACTTTGAGTTGTGGAGCATGGATGCATGGAAGGCGCAGCTGGAGCGCGTCATGGATGATGAAAACCTGACGTTGCCGGCTGAGCTGGAGGGTTTTTCGTTGTGATCACCGGGCAGGATGCCCAAACACAATCCCTGCCAGCGCAGCATTTGCCCGTCCTGCTGAATGAGGCCGTTGAGGGGCTGGGTTTGAAAGCAAATGGCGTGTATGTGGATTGCACCTTTGGCCGCGGCGGCCATAGCAGAGCCATTCTGTCCAGGCTGGGAACATCCGGCCGCCTGTTCGCGCTTGACCGCGATGCGGCTGCCGTCAGCGCCGGCCGACAAATCGACGATCCTCGCTTCACCATAATCCACAGCCCTTTCAGCCGGGTCAAGGCGGCACTGCGCGAAGCAGGTGTTGAAAAGGTGGATGGCGTACTGCTGGATATTGGCATTTCTTCCCCCCAGATTGACGAACCTGGGCGTGGATTCAGTTTTCGTTTTGACGGCCCGCTGGATATGCGCATGGATCAAACCCGGGGGCAAACCGCGGCAGAGTTTCTGGCAACAGCGTCCGAGCAGCAACTTCGGGAGGTAATAAAAAACTATGGTGAAGAACGGTTTGCTAAACAGATTGCAAGGGCGATTGTTGCGGCTCGCACAAACGGGACACCGCTCGACACCACTCGACAGCTTGCCGCGCTCGTGGCAGACGTTATCCCCAAAGTCGAGCCCGGCCAGGATCCGGCGACGCGCACATTTCAGGCTATACGGATTTTCCTCAATCAGGAGCTTGAGGAATTGTCGCTAGCGTTGCCACAGTGCGTTGACCTGCTTGCCCCCAACGGGCGGCTCGCGGTGATCAGCTTCCATTCGCTGGAAGACCGTATCGTCAAACGCTTCATCCATGCCCAGCAGGACAGGGACACCCTGCCCAGCAACTTTCCGGTCAAGGCGGCTGACTTGCCGCCCCCGCGCCTGATCGCCATTGGCCGCGCGATCAAGCCCTCCGCGCAGGAAACCAGGGCCAACCCGCGTGCGCGCAGCGCCGTGCTGCGCATCGCGGAAAGAACGGCGGCGGCATGACCAAGCTCAACCTGATCCTGTTTCTCACCTTGCTGTGCACAGCGATGGGCGTAGTCACATCGCAGCACAAGGCGCGCAAGCTCTACATTGAGCTGCAGTCGCAGCAAAACCTAGTCAAGCAATACGACATCGAGTGGGGGCAACTGCAACTGGAACAAAGCACCTGGGCCATGCATTCACGCATCGAACAGGTTGCCGCCAGCCACCTGCAGATGAAAGTGCCGGAAAGCGCGCGCGTTAAAGTGGTTCAACCGGGAGGCATCCGCTAATGGCTCAAGCACAAGCACCTGCCATGCGATTGCCTTCCTGGCGGCGACGCTCCCTGCTGATTGCCTTGCTCGCATGTTTCGGCGTGCTGCTGGGCCGCACCATCTATTTGCAGGGGCTGCATCGTGACTTTTTGCAGCAACAGGGCGACCAGCGTTACAGCCGGACCATCAGCCTGTTCGCGCACCGCGGCATGATCACTGACCGCAACCGGGAACCGATGGCCATCAGCACGCCGGTGGAATCGGTCTGGGCCAGCCCGCCGGATGTGGAAATTTCGGCACAGCAAACACGCGAGCTGGCCACGCTGCTCAAACTCAAGCCTGCCGAAATCACCAAAAAATTGCAAAACCACAACCGTGAATTCGTCTACCTGCGGCGGCGCATGGCCCCCGAGGAGGCAGCAAAAGTCATGCAGCTCGGCATCCCCGGGGTATTCCTGCAGCGCGAGTACCGCCGCTTTTATCCGGCCGGCGATACCGCCGCACATCTGATCGGCTTTACCGGCATTGACGACAAAGGGCAGGAAGGCGTGGAACTGGTGTACCAAAACTGGTTATCCGGCAAACAAGGCAGCCGCCGCGTCATCAAGGATAGACAAGGACACATCATCGAAGACCTGGAAGCGGTCAAAGTACCGCAGGAAGGGCGCGACCTGGCGCTTTCGATAGACCGCCGCATCCAGTACCTGGCGCACCGCGAACTGGCGAAAGCCATTGAGATCAACAAGGCCAAAGCCGGCGCCATTGTGGTCATAGATGCCAAAACCGGCGAGGTGTTGGCACTCGCCAACCAACCCACCTACAACCCCAACACCCCCACCAACCTGGGCGGACGCGCGCGCAATCGTGCCATTGTAGACACCTTCGAGCCCGGCTCCACGCTGAAGCCATTTACCGCCGCCGCCGCCCTGGAATCCGGCAACTTCCATCCCGATACGCTGATCAATACCGGCAGCGGCAAGTTGAGCATCGGCCCCGCCATGATCCACGACGCCCACCCCGCCGGCACCATTACCGTCGCCCAGGTGATCCAGAAATCCTCCAATGTTGGCGCAGCCAAAATGGCGCTGACGCTGCATCCGCAAGCGATGTGGGGTATGTTCAACCAGGTGGGATTCGGCTCCCCGGCACACGTTGGCTTTCCCGGGGAAGCCAAGGGCAGGTTACGTCCATGGCAGCACTGGAAGCCCATCGAACAGGCCACCATGGCTTATGGTCACGGCATTTCGCTCAGCCTGCTGCAACTGGCGCGCGCTTACGGCGTGTTTGCCAACGATGGTGAAATCAAGCCGATCTCCCTGGTCAAGATCAAGGAACCACCCATCGGCCAGCATGTGTTTTCCGCCAAAACCGCGCGTGACGTTCGCGCCATGCTGGAACTGGTGGTACAGCCGGGCGGCACGGCGGTCCAGGCACAAGTACCGGGGTATCGCGTGGCGGGCAAAACCGGCACCGCGCACAAGCTGATTGATGGTCGGTATGCCGAGCACCAGTACGTGTCTTCATTCATCGGCATGGCGCCGGCGTCCGACCCCAGACTCATCATCGCCGTCATGGTCGACGAACCCAGCGCCGGTCAATATTACGGCGGCGCCGTCGCCGCACCGGTATTCAGCGCGGTGATGGCAGGGGCGTTGCGCACGCTGGCGATTCCCCAGGATGCGCATACCAGCAACATCACCGTACCCGCAGGGGATGCGCCGGAAATCAAGGAGGACGTGTGATGCGCGGCCACCCCCTCCTTCAGCGCCTGACACAGCTCGGTATCACGCCAACCCGATTGGTCAGCGACAGCCGCCGGGTAAAACCCGGCGATGCCTTTGTTGCATTCCCGGGCGAAACCGCAGATGGTCGCGACTTCATTGGCCAGGCGGTCGCTAACGGCGCCAGCGCAGTCTTGTGGGAAGCGCGGGATTACCGCTGGGATGACAGCATTGCCGTCCCGCAGATCCCGGTTGCAGGCCTGTCGGCGCAACTGGGTGAAATGGCCAGCGCTTTTTATGGTGAACCGGCAAAAAAACTGTGGGTGGTCGGCATCACCGGCACCAACGGCAAGACTTCTTGCAGCCACTGGCTGGCAAGGGCGATGAGTCACCTGGGCCGGAAGTCCGCCATTATCGGCACCTTGGGCAACGGCTTCCCGGAAGCGCTGTCGGAAACGCTCAACACCACCCCGGACCCGATCACCCTGCAGGAACTGCTGGCAACCTATCTCGCCCAGCATGCCACGTCGGTCGTCATGGAAGTCTCGTCCCACGGGCTGGAACTGGGTCGGGTGAACGGCATGAAGTTCGATGTCGCGGTATTCACCAACCTGTCGCGTGACCATCTGGATTTCCATGGAGATATGGCAAGTTACGCGGCGTCCAAGCGCGCGCTGTTTGCCTGGCCGGAACTGAAACATGCGGTGATTAATGCCGACGATGCCTATGGCAGCGAACTGGCACAATTCACCCGCCAGCGCGGCGTCAATACCGTAACCTACGGCTTTGGTGATGCCGATATCCGTGGCAGCGAACTCAAGCTGAGCGGACACGGCCTGTCCATGCAGGTCACCACCCCAGGCGGCACAGCTGTGCTGCAGGCGGAGGTGATGGGCAAATTCAACGCCAGCAACCTGCTAGCGGTACTGGCCTCACTGCTGGTTTCCGGGGTATCGCTAGCGGATGCCATCCACACCCTGTCACAGACCAAACCGGTGACCGGGCGCATGCAAACCATAGGCGGTGGCGACCTGCCGCTGGTCATTGTGGATTACGCGCACACCCCGGATGCGCTGGAAAAAGTATTGGGAGATTTGCGCGAACAGTGCCAAGGCCGCCTGATTTGCGTTTTCGGTTGCGGCGGCAACCGCGACAAAGGTAAGCGCCCGCTCATGGCCAAGGCCGCAGCACAGCTGGCCGATTATGTCGTGATCACCTCCGACAATCCACGCAACGAAGCGCCGCAAGACATTATCGCCGACATTCTCACCGGCATGCCGGCAAATGACGCCAACTACCTGATCGAAGCCGATCGCGCCAGCGCCATCCGCAAAGCCATCCACATGGCCGCGGCCGGCGATGTGGTGCTGTTGGCGGGCAAGGGCCACGAAAACACCCAGCACATCGGCGCGACCAAGCACCCATTCAGCGACGCCGCCGTCGCAACTGAAACCATCCGCACGGCAAAGGCTGCCACATGATGACGACCGAACACGAAACCGGATTCATGACCACGCTGAGCAAGGCCGCAGCGGCGATCGGCGGGCAACTGCGCGGCGCCGACACCAGTTTCACCGGCGTCAGCACCGACAGCCGCAATATCCAGCCCGGGGAGTTGTTTGTTGCCCTGCGCGGGGAAAAATTTGACGGCCACGCCTACGTGGCCGCGTGCCTGCAGCAAGGCGCCGCCGCGGCCATGGTGGATCGATCCGCAGAGCTACCAGCCGCCCCCTTGCTGGTGGTGGACGACACGCGCCAAGGGCTGGGGCAACTCGCGGCTTACTGGCGAAGCCAATTCGACATCCCGCTGGCCGCCATCACCGGCAGCAACGGCAAAACCACGGTCAAGGAAATGCTGGCCAGCATTTTGCGCAGCGCGAGTTCGCCCAGCAGCGTGCTCGCCACCGCCGGCAACCTGAACAACGACATCGGTTTGCCGCTCACCCTGCTCAAGCTTCGCACACACCATCAATACGCCGTGATCGAAATGGGCATGAACCATCCGGGCGAAATCGACACCCTCACCCGCATCGCCCACCCCGATGTGGCGCTGATCAACAACGCCCAGCCCGCACACCTGGCCGGACTAGGCACCGTGGAAGCGGTGGCCCGCGCCAAAGGCGAAATTTTTGCCGGCCTGTCCCAAAATGGGGTTGCCGTCATCAACCAGGACGATCCGCACGCAACGCTGTGGAAGGAACTGGCTGCACCGCACCGTATCGTGACCTTCGGCCTGGAACAAACCGCCGATGTAAGCGCCAGTGCCGACCTGCACACCGATGGCAGCACTCTGCACCTGCAAACGCCGGCAGGCAAAGCGCAACTCACGCTTCAGGTCGCCGGCGTGCACAACGTGAAAAACGCGTTGGCCGCCACCGCCGCCGCGCTCGCCATGGGTGTCAGTCTGGCTAACATCGTCACCGGCCTGGAACAGTTCGGCGGGGTGAAAGGTCGCTTGCAACGCAAGCGCGGCTTGGGCGGCGCCCTGGTCATTGATGACACCTACAACGCCAACCCGGCTTCCATGCGCGCGGCGATTGAGGTGCTGGCCAACATGCCGGGACAAAAACTGCTGGTGATCGGCGACATGGGTGAACTGGGGCCGGAAGCGTCCGCGCACCATGTGCTGATCGGCAAAAAGGCCAAACGCGCCGGCATTACCAAACTCTTCGCACTGGGCGAGTTGAGCCGCGATGCCGTGCTGGCCTTTGGCGCGGATGGCGGTGGCGCACAGCATTTTGACTCTCCGCAGGCGCTGGCGGCCGTGCTGGAAACCTACATGGTGCCAGGCACCACCGTGCTGGTAAAAGGATCGCGCTTCATGCAAATGGAGCGGGTCGTAGACCTCATCACCTTAGAACCATCCGAAAAGGGAGCGCACTGATGCTATTAGAACTGGCTCGCTGGCTGGCGCACGACGTCCGGGCATTCAACGTATTCAACTACATCACCTTGCGCGCCGTACTGGCAACGCTCACGGCGTTGCTGATCTCGTTCCTGGTCGGCCCCACCATGATCCGCAAACTGACGGAATACAAAGTCGGCCAGGCGGTGCGCGATGACGGCCCGCAAACCCACCTGATCAAGGCCGGCACCCCGACCATGGGCGGCGCGCTGATCCTGGTGGCTATCGCCATCGCCACGCTGCTGTGGGCGGATTTGCACAATAAATACGTATGGGTGGTGCTGATAACCACACTGGGATTCGGCATCATAGGCTGGGTGGATGACTGGCGCAAAGTCGTGCACCGCAACCCCAAGGGGCTGTCCGCAAAGGAAAAGTATTTCTGGCAATCCCTCATCGGCCTGAGCGTCGCCGGCTACCTGTTTTCCACCGCCACCATGCCAGCACACACCACGCTGATTGTGCCGTTTTTCAAGCACCTGATTGTGCCGCTGGGAGCGGTCGGCTTCATCGTGCTGACTTATCTGGTGGTGGTCGGCAGCAGCAACGCGGTCAACCTGACCGACGGGCTGGACGGGCTGGCCATCATGCCGACCGTGCTGGTCAGTAGCGCGCTGGCCATTTTTGCCTATGCCGCAGGCCATCTGTTTTTCTCCAAATACCTGGGTATTCCCTACGTCCCCGGAGCCGGCGAACTGGCCGTGTTTTGCGCCGCCATGGCTGGCGCAGGGCTGGGCTTCCTGTGGTTCAACGCTTATCCGGCCGAAGTATTCATGGGCGATGTCGGGGCGCTGGCACTAGGCGCCGCACTGGGGGTGGTCGCCGTGATCGTGCGCCAGGAAATCGTGTTGTTCATCATGGGCGGCGTGTTTGTGATGGAAACACTGTCGGTCGCAGCGCAGGTGACGTACTTCCGCTACACCAAGAAAAAATACGGTGAAGGAAGGCGCATTTTCCTGATGGCGCCGCTGCACCACCACTATGAACAAAAGGGCTGGAAAGAAACGCAGGTGGTCGTGCGATTCTGGATTATCACCATGATGCTGGTGCTGATCGGACTTTCTACATTGAAATTGAGATGAGTGAACTAATGCTGAATCGCACGATGGAGGCGTTGGGGGAGACTCATATGGGCGCTGCAAGCGCGCATGTGATGGCGACACCAAACGCATCCATGAGATTCTGGATTATCACCATGATGCTGGTGCTGATTGGGCTATCAACGTTGAAACTGAGATGAAACTGGAACTGAACAACAAACAGGTACTGGTACTGGGGCTGGGTGACACCGGCCTTTCGGCATTGCGCTGGCTGGCGCGCCAAGGCGCCCGGCTTTCCGCCGCCGACACGCGCAGCGAGCCGCCAGGGCTGGCCGCCGTCAAGCAGGAGTTCCCCAATCTTGTCCTGCATCTTGGCGCTTTCAGGAGCGAGGTGCTCAACACCGTCGACCTGATCGTCTCCAGCCCGGGAGTGCCTCTCGCCAACCCCACCATCCAGGCCGCCATCAAGCGCGGCATCCGCGTGGTTGGCGACGTGGAACTGTTTGCCCAGAACAAACCCGCCCAAGCCAAAGTCATAGCCATTACCGGCTCCAACGGCAAAAGCACCGTCACCACGCTGGTCGGCGCCATGTGCGAAAAAGCCGGGCTCCGCACTATCGTTGCCGGCAACATCGGCCTGCCGGTACTGGATACCCTGGGCATGGATACGCCGGATGTGTATGTACTCGAGTTGTCCAGCTTCCAGCTCGAAACCACACAGTTGGCGGCAGACGCCGCCACGGTGCTGAACGTGACCGAGGATCATCTGGATCGTTACCCGGGCATGGTCGAATACGCAACCGCCAAGGCGCGGATATTCCACGGCAACAGCGTGCAGGTACTCAATCTGGATGACGCCTGGAGCTTAGGCATGGCCTACCCAGACCGCAAGCAGCTGTACTTCGGCCTGGGTAAGCCGGAGCGCAAAGATGACTTCGGCCTGCTGCAGCATGAAAACGAAACCTGGCTGGCACAAGGCGACACGCCGTTACTCAAGCTGAGCGCCATGCGCATCAGCGGGCTGCACAATGCCGCCAATGCGCTGGCGGCGCTAGCGCTATGCCGTGCCATCGGGCTGGAGTTCGAACCGCTGCTGGATACGCTGCGCGAATTCAAAGGCCTGCCGCACCGCGTGGAGTGGATTGCCGACATCAACGGCGTGGCGTTTTTTGATGATTCCAAAGGCACCAACGTCGGTGCCACTTGCGCAGCCATCGCCGGATTACCGCAAAAAGTGGTGCTGATCGCCGGAGGCGAAGGCAAGGGACAGGATTTCAGCCCACTGCAGGAGGCGGTCAAGCAGAATGCCCGCGCCGTGGTGCTGATCGGGCGCGATGCGCCGCTGCTGCAAGACATCCTGCAACCCACCGGGGTGCCGATTCTATCGGCGGACCGCATGCAGGACGCCGTAGAGCAGGCATTTGCCCGCGCCCAACCGGGCGATGCGGTGCTGCTGTCGCCGGCTTGCGCCAGTTTCGACATGTTCCGCAACTACGTCCACCGGGCGGAAGTGTTCATCGCCGCAGTCCGCCAGCTGGAACGGGGAGCGGCCACATGAAACTCTTCCCGGTGAAAAGCCTTGCCGCAAAAAATTTCCCCGGCACCACCGCCAACGTCGGCGGCATGATCACCATGCTGCGCGGCCGTAGCAAAATGGTTGCGCCGCCTTACGACCAGGGACTGTTATGGATGGTGCTGCTGCTGCTCGGCTTCGGGCTGGTAATGGTGTATTCCGCGTCCATCGCCATGGCCGAGGCCGACAAGGCCTTTGGCCACAACTCCACTTATTTCCTGGTGCGCCACGCCATTTTCCTGATGGTGGGCTTGATGGCAGGGTTCATGGCCTTCCAATTCCCCACCCGGTTCTGGCAGCGCATGGCGCCGATGCTGTTCCTGGCGGGGCTGGTGCTACTGATGGCCGTGCTGATTCCCGGCATCGGCCGCGAGGTCAACGGCAGCCGTCGCTGGATTCCGCTGATTTTCATCACCTTGCAGCCATCGGAACTGATGAAACTGTTCGCCGCGATGTATGTGGCCGACTACACGGTGCGCAAGGCGGCGTTCCTGCACAGTTTCACCAAAGGCTTCCTGCCCATGCTGGCGGTGATGCTGCTGGTGGCGGGCCTGCTGCTGCGCGAACCGGATTTCGGTGCGTTCGCGGTGATCGCCTCGGTGGCGGTCTCCATCCTGTGGTTGGGCGGTATCAACATCCGCATCTTTATCGGCCTGCTGGGCATGCTGGTGGTCGGTTTCATTTTCCTGATCTGGAGCTCGCCATACCGGCTGCAGCGCATTACCGGGTTTATGGACCCCTGGGCCGATCCTTACGGCAAGGGCTACCAGCTTTCACACGCACTGATTGCGTTTGGCCGCGGCGAATGGCTCGGCGTGGGCCTGGGTGGCAGCGTGGAGAAACTGCTGTATCTGCCGGAAGCACACACTGACTTCCTGCTCGCCGTGATCGGCGAAGAACTTGGTTTCATCGGCGTGCTGGCAGTCGTGGCTGCTTTTGCCTGGCTGGTCATGCGCGCTTTCAGCATCGCCAAGGAAGCCGCCCTTTACGACCGCAACTTCTCGGCATTGCTGGCGCAGGGTATCGGCGTCTGGCTGGGCGTGCAATCGTTCATCAACATGGGCGTCAACGTCGGGCTGCTGCCTACCAAAGGCTTGACCCTGCCGCTGCTGTCGTTCGGCGGTAGCGGCATTGTCGCGAATTGCGTTGCACTGGCGATATTGCTGCGCATTGATTACGAAAGCCGGCGTCTGGCCAAGGGGATGCCCGCATGAGTACCCTGGGCGCGCACACCCTGATGGTGATGGCCGGCGGCACCGGTGGCCACGTTTTTCCCGCCATTGCCGTTGCCGATCTGCTGAAATCGCGCGGCTGGAACATCGTCTGGCTGGCCACCGAAGGCGGCATGGAAAATCAGCTGATTGCGGACAAGGGTTATGCCATCGCCAGCATCCGCATGTCCGGCGTCCGCGGCAATGGCCTGCTGCGCTGGCTGCTGCTGCCGTTGCGTCTTGGCGTGGCATTTTTGCAAAGCCTGAAAGCCTTGCGGCAGCACCGTCCGGATGTGGTGCTGGGCATGGGCGGTTTTGCCGCTTTTCCCGGCGGCGTGATGGCCAGGCTGCTACGTCGCCCGCTGGTGATCCACGAGCAGAACTCGGTAGCCGGGCTGACCAACCGCGTGCTGTCGCGCATCGCAACGCGCATCCTGGCCGCTTTCCCCTCGGCATTCGGCGATCAGGCCAGCCTGGTCGGCAACCCGGTACGCCCGGAAATTGCCGCGCTGGCCGAACCGGCACAGCGCCTGACCTATCGCAAAGGTCCGCTACGGCTACTCATTATCGGCGGCAGCCTGGGCGCTCAGGTGCTGAACGAAAACGTGCCGAAAGCGATTGCCCTGCTGCCGCAGGAACAGCGCCCGCAGATCATCCATCAGGCAGGTAGCAGGCATCTCGCTGCGCTACAGGAACACTACCGCAACTCCGGGGTAGAAGGCGAGCTGCTGCCGTTCATCCAGGACATGGCCGGCATGTACGACTGGTGCGACCTGGTCATTTGCCGTGCCGGCGCACTCACCATTGCCGAAGTCGCAGCGGCTGGCGTGGCCTCGGTACTGGTGCCTTTCCCGCATGCAGTGGATGACCACCAGACCGGCAACGCACGGTATTTATCGGAACACGGCGCGGCGCTGCTGGTGCCGCAGACGGAGTTAACACCGCAAAAACTGGCCGACATCATTCGCGGCAGCACACGCGAGAAACTGCTGGATATGGCAAGCCGGGCACGCGCCCTAGGCAAGCCCGAAGCCACCGCGACAGTTGCCACGATTTGCGAGGAGGCTGCACATGCGACATAAAGTCAAACACATCCACTTCGTCGGCATCGGCGGCTCCGGCATGAGCGGCATCGCCGAGGTGCTGCTGAACCTCGGTTTCCACGTCAGCGGTTCCGACCTGGCGGATAACGCAGTGACGCAACGCCTGCTGGACATGGGCGCCGAGGTGCACCGCGGGCATGCCGAAAGCCACCTGGGCAGAGCCGATGTGGTGGTGGTTTCCACCGCGGTGCAGGATGACAACCCGGAAGTGGTAGCCGCGCGGGCACGCAACATCCCGGTAGTGCCGCGCGCCATGATGCTGGCCGAACTGATGCGCTTCCGCCAGGGCATTGCCGTTGCCGGGACGCACGGCAAGACCACCACCACCAGCCTGGTCGCCAGTATCCTGGGGGAAGCCGGGATGGATCCCACCTTCGTTATCGGCGGCCGTCTGGAATCCGCCAACACCAACGCCCGGCTGGGTGCGGGTGAATACATCGTGGCCGAAGCCGACGAATCCGATGCCTCGTTCCTGCACCTGTCGCCGATCCTGGCCATCGTCACCAACATTGACGCCGATCACATGGACACCTACGGCCATGATTTCGAGCAGTTGAAAAGCGCGTTTGTCGAATTTCTGCAGTGCCTGCCGTTTTACGGCATGGCGGTGTTGTGCGTGGATGACCCGCACGTCCGCTCCATCCTGCCGCGCGTGACCAAGCCGGTCATGCCTTACGGTTTCTCGGAAGATGCGCGCATCCGCGCCATCAATGTGCGTGCCGACGGGACACAGATGAAATTCACCGTGCAGCGCATCAATGGCATTACCACCGAGTTCGATGTCACGCTTAATTTGACCGGCACCCATAATGTACTGAACGCCCTGGCAGCGATCGCCATTGCCAGCGAACTGAATGTCCCGGATGCCGCCATCGTCAAGGCACTGGCTGATTTCAAGGGCGTTGGCCGACGTTTCCAGCGTTATGGCGAGGTGCCTGCCAAACATGGTGGGCAATTCACCCTGATTGATGACTACGGCCATCACCCGGTGGAAATGCAAGCGGTCATCCATGCCGCGCGCGGCGCGTTCCCCGGTCGCCGCCTGGTGCTGGCCTTCCAGCCGCACCGCTATACCCGCACCCGGGATTGTTTCGAGGATTTTGTGCGTGTGCTTTCCATGGCGGATGCCGTGCTGCTGACCGAGGTGTATTCCGCCGGCGAAGCGCCGATTGTTGCGGCCGACGGCCGTTCACTGGCACGCGCTTTGCGCGTAGCCGGCAAAGTGGAACCGGTATTCGTGGAATCCACCAATGAGCTGCCGGAAGCCATTCTGGACATGGCCCGCGGCAACGACGTGGTGATTGTCATGGGTGCCGGCTCCATTGGCCAGGTGGCGGCAAAAACAAGGGAGAAAGCGGCGTGACGACCCAAGGCACCCTGCTGCTGAACGAGGCTATGAGCCGCCATACCAGCTGGCGCGTCGGCGGCAATGCCGATCGCCTGTACATTCCCGGCGGCTGGGAAGACTTGTCGCAGTTCCTGAAAAGCCTGCCGCATGGCGAGCCGGTGCACTTTGTCGGCTTGGGCAGCAACCTGCTGGTGCGCGACGGCGGCGTGCGGGGCACAGTCATCCTGCTGCACGGCGGCGCATTGGACGCCCTGCGTATGGAAGAAGGAAAAATCTACGCCGAAGCCGGGGTCACTTGCGCCAAGCTGGCGCGCTTCAGCGCACGCAACGGTTTGCACGGCGCCGAGTTTTTTGCCGGCATTCCCGGCACGGTGGGTGGCGCATTGGCGATGAACGCCGGTTGCCACGGCGGAGAAACCTGGGATGTCGTCCACCATGCGCTCACCATCGACCGGCATGGCGAAGTGCATGCGCGGACGCAGGTGGACGTGGAGGTTGGCTACCGGCACGTCGGCCTGCCGGGTGAGGAATGGTTTGTTGCCGCCTGGTTTGAACTGCCGCCGGGGGACGCCAATGAAGCCGAGCAGAACATCAAGAACCTGCTGGCGAAACGGCTGGATTCCCAGCCACTGAACCTGCCCAACGCGGGTTCGGTGTTCCGCAACCCGGAAGGGGATTACGCCGCACGCCTGATCCAGTCATGCGGCTTAAAAGGTTTCTCTATTGGCGGCGCGCAGGTATCGGAAAAACACGCCAACTTTATCGTCAACACTGGCACGGCAAAAGCAGCGAACATCGAGCAACTGATCGCCCATGTGCATACAACGGTGCTGCGGGAAACCGGCGTGGATTTGCAACGAGAAGTACGGATTATTGGTGAAGAGCAGGGATTAGGGGCTAGGGATTTGGAATGAAGAATTTTGGAAAAGTGGCAGTGTTGCTGGGCGGCAAATCCGCCGAACGCGAAGTATCGCTGAAAAGCGGCAACGCCGTGCTGGCCGCGCTCAAGCGCAGCGGTGTGGATGCTTACCCGTTCGACCCTGCCGAGCGGCCATTGCACGACCTGGAAGCGTTTGACCGCGTATTCATTGCACTGCACGGACGCTACGGCGAGGACGGCACCATCCAGGGCGCGCTGGAACTGTTTGGCATTCCCTATACCGGCAGCGGCGTGATGGCGTCCAGTATCGGCATGGACAAGTGGCGCACCAAGTTGTTGTGGCGCGCCAGCGGCGTCACCACGCCGAATTTCGAGCTGGTGCGAGCTGAAAGCGACTTTGCCGCGATTGAAGCCCGGCTGGGGTTGCCGCTGTTCGTCAAACCGGCCAACGAAGGCTCCAGCATCGGCATCAGCAAGGTGAAACAGCCTGGCGGCCTGAAAGCGGCATATGAAGAAGCGGCGAAATACGACGACCTGGTCATCGCGGAGCAATTCATCGGCGGCGGCGAATACAGCGTGGGCATCCTCGGCGATAGCGCCTTGCCGATCATCCGCATCATCCCGGCCAACGAGTTTTATGACTATGACGCCAAGTACCTGCGCGACGACACCCAGTACCTGTGCCCGTGCGGCTTGCCTGAAGAGGTTGAGATGCAGATACGCGCCGAGGCGCTGGAAGCCTTCCATGTGGTAGGCGGTAGCGGCTGGGGTCGCGTGGACTTCCTGATGGATGAGCAGGGGCAACATTACTTCCTGGAAGTGAACACTTCCCCCGGCATGACCGACCACAGCCTGGTACCGATGGGCGCTCGCACGGCGGGTATCAGTTTCGAGCAACTGGTAGTGAAGATACTGGAGGCCGCGCATGTGGGATAAGCCCCAGATCATTATCTGGCTTGCCAACCTGCTTTATGCGCTGGCCGCATTGATGCTGCTGTATACGCTGCTGTTCGTGGTGCTGCATTTGCCGATTTATCCGCTCAAACATATCCAGGTTGATGGCGAGCTTAATCATGTCACGCGCGAACAGTTGAAGCTGATTGTGGACCGTCACCTGCGCGGCAACTTCTTCACGCTGGATCTGGTAAAGACGCGCAGCGCTTTCCAGAAACTGCCTTGGGTACGCAACGTCAGCGTGCGCCGCCGCTGGCCGGACAAGCTGGAAGTAATGATAGAAGAACACCGCGAACTGGCGCGCTGGGGCGATATTGCCTTGGTCA
This sequence comes from uncultured Methylophilaceae bacterium, assembly GCA_964511385.1. Classification (GTDB taxonomy): domain Bacteria; phylum Pseudomonadota; class Gammaproteobacteria; order Burkholderiales; family Methylophilaceae; genus CAILHX01. The sequence goes on from CAZEFE010000003.1 coordinate 86,781, forward strand.
ACACCCACGGCGAGCTGTTCCAGGCCGCTTCGGACAACGATTTACCGACGTTTTACGGCAGCAACGACAGCGTCAAGGAAATTGCAACCTATTACCAGCGCTACGGACAGCTGCTGGCGCCGACCGGCATGAAAATCACCCGCCTGTCGTTATCGCCGCGGCGTGCATGGCAGATCGGCACCGATGCCGGGATGACCATAGAACTGGGGCGCGACCAGATGGAAGCGCGCCTGGCCAAGTTTGCACATATTTATGCCATGACGCTGGCGACGCAGGGCGGCCACATCAGCTATGCCGACCTGCGTTACCCCAATGGCTTTGCCGTGCGGCGGCCGCAAGGCATGTTGCCTGCCAATCCGGCGGCAACAGCAAAGCCCGTCGCGCCTGCTGCAAAACCGGTCAAGTCGGCTCGATTAGCGGCGCCTGTCGCGTGGGGATGGAATCCAGCGGCCTGAAAGAGAAGTACATAGGGAGATGTAAATGAGTAAAGAACAGCAAAATTTGATTGTCGGCCTGGATATCGGCACATCCAAGATCGTCGCCATCGTCGCGGAGCTGATGCCGGAAGGCGAACTGAAGGTGATTGGCCTGGGGCAGCACGAATCGCGCGGGCTCAAAAAAGGCGTCGTGATCAACATCGATTCCACCGTGGCCGCTATCCAGCGTGCCCTGGAAGAAGCCGAGTTGATGGCGGATTGCAAAATCGCTTCGGTGTACACCGGCATCGCCGGCAGTCACATCCGCAGCCTGAATTCGCACGGTGTGGTGAAGATCAAGGATGCCGAAGTGAGCGTCGCGGATGTGGATCGCGTGATTGAAATGGCGCAGGCGATCAGCCTGCCGAACGACCAGCAGATCCTGCACATCCTCACCCAGGAATTCATCATCGACGGCCAGGAAGACGTGCGCGAGCCGATGGGCATGAGCGGCATGAAACTGGAGGTCAAGGTGCACATCGTCACCGGCGCCGTCGCCGCCGCACAGAACATCATTAAATGCGTGAAACGCTGCGGGCTGGAAGTCAACGACCTGGTGCTGCAACCGCTGGCATCCAGCGTGTCGGTGCTCACCGACGATGAAAAGGAACTGGGCGTTTGCCTGGTGGATATTGGCGGCGGCACGACGGATATCGCGGTGTTCAAGCAAGGCGCCATCCGCCACACCGGCGTGATCCCCATCGCCGGCGACCAGATCACCAACGACATCGCCGTGGCTTTCCGCACCCCCACCCAGCACGCCGAGGAAATCAAGGTGGCTCACGGTTGTGCGTTGCAGCAGTTGGCCGACCCCGGCCTGATGGTGGAAGTGCCTGGCGCGGAGGGGCGCGACCCGCGCCAATTGTCTCACCCCATCCTGGTGGAGGTCATTGAAGCGCGCGTCAAGGAAATCTACGAAATGGTGCAGGCCGAACTGCGCCGCAGCGGATTTGAACAAATGATCGCCTCCGGCGTGGTGATTACCGGCGGCAGCAGCCTGATGAAAGGCATGGTGGAACTGGGCGAGGAAATGCTGCACGTCCCCATCCGGTTAGGCTTGCCCGCCAAAGTCGGCGGTTTGTCCGAGGTGGTGAGCAACCCCCGTTATTCGACCGGCGTCGGTTTATTACTGATGGGCAAGCAGCAGCTTGAACGTCATTTGCAGGAGCAGATAGAAACAACCCCGCTGAGCAGGCTGTGGGAAAAGATGAAGCTGTGGTTTCAAGGAAATTTTTAATTTTTTTGCAATACGTTACACAAGGAACTTTTGGAGAAATTTCAGGGTGTAGTTTGGTTCGATAGCGCATTTACAAGGAGAAAGAGAAATGTCATTTGATTTTGAAATTATTGACCGTCCCGCTGACAAGGCGGTAATCAAGGTCATGGGTGTGGGCGGTTGCGGCGGCAACGCGGTCGAACACATGATAGACATGGGGGTGTCCGGGGTTGAGTTCATCAGCGCCAACACCGATATCGGCGCGCTTAACCGCAGCCGTGCCGAAGTGCAACTGCAACTGGGGCCGGATCGTACCCGCGGCCTGGGCGCGGGCGGCAAGCCGGAAGTGGGTCGCGAGGCGGCAATGGAAGACCGCGACCGCATTGAAGACATCATCCGCGGCGCCGACATGCTGTTTATTGCCGCCGGCATGGGCGGCGGCACCGGCACCGGCGCCGCGCCGGTGGTGGCAGAAATCGCCCGCGAAATGGGCATTCTGACCGTTGCTGTGGTGACTAAGCCGTTTTCCTTTGAAAACAACCGCAAGGTGCTGGCCGAAGACGGCATCGCCATGCTGACCAAGCATGTGGATTCGCTGCTGGTGGTGCCCAACGAACGCCTGATGGAAGTACTGGGCGGCCGGGTGACGCTGAAGGAAGCCTATCGCGCCGCCAATGGCGTGTTGCACAGCGCGGTTTCCGGTATCGCCGAAATTATCAACGGTTACGGCCAGGTGAACGTGGACTTTGCCGACGTACGCACGGTGATGGGCGAAAACGGCATGGCGATGATGGGATCTGCCACTGCCTCCGGCGAAAACCGTGCGCGCGACGCGGCAACACAGGCGGTCAACAGCCCGTTCCTGGAAAACGTCAACCTCAAGGGTGCGCGCGGCGTTCTGGTGAATATCTCCGCCAGCGAAGAGACTTTCATGATGGACGAGTTCTACGAAGTGATGAACACCATCAAGGAGTTCACCGCGGATGACGCTTCGGTGTATTACGGCAACGTGTTCGACAACTCGCTGGGCGACAACCTGCGCATCACGCTGGTTGCCACCGGCCTGAGCGGCGCATCTTCGCAGAAAGTGCGACCAACCCTGGCCGTGAGCAACGATTGGGCAAATGCTGTTGGCCGTACCGGCACGCATGACGAGCCGATCATGTTCGGTGGTTTCGAAGAAAGTAACGGCATTCCTGCCGTGATGCAGAGCAACCGCCGGGCACAGGCGGATGTAATGCGCAGTTCCGGCATTGATGAGACCGACATTCCGGCGTTTTTGCGCAAGCAGGCCGATTAAACTGTTATTGAATCAAGGCGAAATCTGCCTGTCTCATCCGTACCCGAACCAGTGCGGTTTGCCGGAGATGGGCTGATTTATGCTATGATTCAGTCAGTTAGTTGCGATCTGGAACGATGTAAGGAATACAGGTGTTAAGGCAGCGCAGTCTTAAAAATATCATCCGCGCCACCGGCGTGGGTCTGCATACCGGCGACAAGGTGTATCTCACCTTGCGCCCGGCCGCGCCTAACACCGGCATTGTGTTCCGTCGGGTTGACCTGCCCGAGCCCGTTGAAATCAAGGCCGCGCCAGACCATGTCCACGATACTCGCCTGTCCTCCACCCTGGAATACAACGGGGTCAGAGTGGGTACCGTGGAACACCTGATGTCTGCGCTCGCGGGGCTGGGCATCGACAACATCTACATTGATCTGTCGGCCTCGGAACTGCCGATCATGGACGGTAGCGCCGGACCGTTTGTGTTCCTGCTGCAATCGGCAGGCATCATCGAACAAAACGCACTGAAAAAATTCATCCGCGTGAAAAAACCGGTTGAAGTGCACGATGGCGACAAATGGGTACGCTTCGAGCCCTACAATGGCTTCAAGATGGACTTCACCATCGATTTCGCGCACCCGGTATTCGAACATTCCAGCCAGCGCGTGGCCATCGACTTTGCCGAAAACTCCTACGTCAAGGAAATCAGCCGGGCTCGTACGTTTGGATTCATGCGCGAAGTGGAAGCGCTGCGCGCCATGGGGCTGGCTCGCGGCGGCAGCCTGGATAACGCCGTGGTGCTGGACGAATACCGCATCCTCAACAGCGATGGCCTGCGCTACGAAGACGAGTTTGTGCGCCACAAGGTGCTGGATGCCATTGGCGACCTATACCTGCTGGGGCATCCGCTGATCGGCGCGTTTTACGCCCACAAATCCGGCCATGCCCTGAACAACCGCCTGCTGCGCACCTTGCTGGCCGACAACACTGCCTGGGAATACGCCACGTTTGACCGTGACGAAGAAGCGCCGCGCGGCTTTACCCAGCTGGTCGCCCATCCCGCCTGACCGCACCGGCAAATTCTCATGCTGCTACTGCGCTTCCTCCTGTCCCTCGGCGCCATTTCAGCGCTGGTCGGGGTGGGGGTTTACTTCATCACCGGAGATCGCCGCTGGCTGCGCTTTGCCTGGCAGGTCTTCAAATTCGGCCTGGTGCTGGGCCTGATCGCGGTGGCGGTGATTGCCGCCGGCCGCTTGATCTTGCTGTAAGGAAGCTCTGCCCGTATCTGCTGCGTGGTGTATCCTAATTCGCATATGTCGCTTTTCCGCCCTAAATTCCTGGTTTCATTCGTGCTCGCCGCCTCGCTGCTGCTGCTATCCAACAGGCTGCTGGCGGATGACGATGCGTTGTTCAGCGAGGCTTACAGCGCCTACAAGGACAGAAATGACAAAGCCCTGGCCAGCTACGCCCAGCGGCTGCAAAACTATCCGCTGGCACCCTATCTCGATTACTGGCAAACGCTGCTACGCCTGGAAAACACCAGTACGGACACCATGCAGGCGCTGCTGACCCGCTATGCGGACTATCCTTTTAGCGACCGCCTGCGCGCCGAGTGGCTGAAGACACTGGGTAAACAGCAAAACTGGACGCTGTTCCTGGCCGAGTATCCGAAGCTGGTGAAAGAGGATGCCGCGGTGTCCTGTTATGCCGCACTGGCGCAGCACGCGCAGGGGGATTCTGACGCGTTGCGCGCGGCCAAATCGCTGTGGCTGGTCGGCACTGACCAGCCCAGCACCTGCGACGCGCTGTTTGCGACCATGCGCAAGCAAGGCGTCATCACCGAAAGCGATGTCTGGATCCGCATGCGGATGGCGTTCCGCAACAACCAGATGTCGGTCGCAAAATCCGTCGCGCGCTACCTGACGGAAGCTCCGGACGCCAAAAAACTCAAACTGTTCGACCGCGTTTATGAAAACCCGCGCCAGGTGCTGGAGAAAAAAACCATCACGCAGAACACCCGCCTGGGCCGCGAACTTTCACTCTATGCACTAGGCCGCATTGCGCGCAGCCAGCCGGAACTGGCTGTTGAGCTGTGGGAAAATATCCGCGGCAGCTATTCCCCGCAAGACCAGGCCTACACCTGGGGCTGGCTCGCCACCCATGCGGCCCGCAGCCATCGCCCGGATGCGCTGACACTATTCAAATCCGCCGGAGACACTCCGCTGGAACCGGAGCAGCATGCGTGGAAAGCGCGCGCCGCATTGCGTGTAGCCGACTGGGATGCTCTCTATCAAACCATCAGCGCCATGCCCGCAGAAATGCAGGAAGAGCCCGCCTGGCGCTACTGGAAGGCCTATACGCTCAAGAAAAACGGCAATACCGTGGCCGCCAATGCACTCCTGCTGCCGCTGGCAAAAGAGCCAAGCTATTACGGCCTGCTCGCCCAGGAAGCGCTGGGCAACATCATCAGCGCGCCGCCTATCACCTACCGCGCCACAGAAGCCGACGTTGCGGCTATTGAAAAGCTGCCCGCGGTGCAGCGGGCCATGCTGCTTTACCGCCTGGATCTGCGCTGGGAATCCCGCCTGGAATGGCTGCAGACCATCCGCGACATGGATGATAAGCAGTTGATCGCCGCCGCCGAGTTCGCTTTTCGCCAGGAATGGTACGACCTGGCCATTAATACCGCTGACAAAACCAAACTCACCCATGACTTTGCCCTGCGCTACCCCACGCCCTACCGCGACATGATGCAGGCGTACAGCAAGGAAAACCAGTTGGATGAAGCCTGGGTCTACGGGCTGATTCGCCAGGAGAGCCGCTTCATCGCCCGGGCGCGCTCCGGCGTTGGTGCCGCAGGCCTGATGCAGGTGATGCCGGCCACCGCGCGCTGGATTGCCAAGCGCATCGGCTTTGGCCAGTATCATGACAACATGATCCACCAACTTACAACCAACATTCAGTTTGGCACCTATTACTTGCGCCACGTGCTGGAAAGCATGAATGGCCAGCCGGTGATGGCGACGGCGGCTTATAACGCCGGACCGGGGCGCGCCAAACGCTGGGCTGACAAAGCGCCGCTGGAAGGGGCCGTTTACACCGAAACGATTCCGTTTAACGAAACGCGCGACTATGTCAAAAAAGTGATGGGTAACGCACAATATTACGCGCGCAGGCTGGGAACGCAGGCGCAAACCCTCACCCAACGGTTGGGGACGGTTGGAGGTGCCGACAGCGCAAAAGTCGAGCCTACCGAGCCGGGAGGAGCCGAAGCAAACAACGAGTAACAAAGGGGCGACCATGCAAGTTAACACCGTTTGTGTCCTGGGCGGAGCCGGGTTCATCGGCCGCCACGTCGTGCGCGAGCTCGATCGCGTCGGCTATACAATCAAGGTACTCACGCGCCGGCGGGAAAACGCCAAACACCTGATCCTGCTGCCCAATGTCCAAGTCGCCGAATGCGACATCATGAACGATACCGCCTTGCACGATGCCGTCAAAGGCAGCGATGCCATCATCAACCTGGTCGGCGTCCTGCACCAGAGCCGCCGCGCACCGTTTGAGACCATGCACGGCGATTTGCCGCGCCGCTTGGCTGCCATCTGCAAGGATGTCGGCATTCGGCGCCTGATCCAGATCAGCGCACTGCATGCCAGCAGCGCCGCACCGAGCATTTACCTGCGCTCCAAAGCCATGGGTGAAGCCGCCATCAAAACCTCAAAATTGGATTGGACAGTATTCCGTCCTTCCGTCGTATTTGGCGAAGGCGACAATTTTCTCAACCTGTTTGCCAAAATTGCCAGGGTGGCGCCCATCATCCCGCTCGCTGCACCCGATGCAAAATTCCAACCTATCTGGGTGGAAGATTTGGCCCGCGCCATCGTTTCCAGCGTCAACAATCCGCAAACCTGGCGTCAGTGCTACGACATGTGCGGCCCCAGCATCTACACCATGCAACAGCTGGTGGCCTTTGCTGCCAAGGCAGTGGGCGCCAACCCTTGCATCATCGGCCTGAACAGCCACCTGTCGTATTTGCAGGCGCTGCTCATGGAACTGCTGCCGGTGCCGCTGATGAGCCGCGACAATCTGCGCTCTACTGAAATCGATAGTGTCAGTACCAGCCCGTTCCCAGCCGTCTTCGGCATCACGCCGACCGCGCTCGAAGCCATTGCCCCGCGCTACCTCTCCAGCGCCACACCGCGCACCAGCTACCTGCGCTACAGACAGAACGCCGGCAGATAACATGGAAGCTTATTGCGTCGGCGGCGCCGTCCGCGATGAATTGCTGGGCCTGCCCGTCAAGGATCGCGACTGGGTGATCGTCGGCGCCACGCCGGAGCAGATGGAAGCCAAGGGATTTAGGGCCGTCGGCAAGGATTTCCCGGTATTCCTGCACCCGGAGACACATGAAGAGTATGCGCTCGCCCGCACCGAACGCAAGACTGCGCGCGGATACAAGGGGTTTCAGGTGTATGCCACCCCGGATGTTACGCTGGAACAGGACCTGGCCCGGCGCGACCTGACTATTAACGCCATCGCCAAGGGTAGGGACGGCCAACTGATAGACCCCTACCACGGCCAACGCGACCTCACCGCCAGGATATTCCGCCATGTCAGCGAGGCGTTTGTCGAAGATCCGGTCAGGATTCTGCGCCTGGCGCGCTTTGCCGCCCGCCTTGCCGATTTTACCGTGGCCGATGAAACCATGGCCCTCATGCGCGAGATGGTGCAAAACGGCGAAGTGGACGCCCTGGTACCGGAACGCGTGTGGCAGGAATTGGCACGCGGCCTCCTGGAGGCCAAACCCTCGCGCATGTTCGAGGTACTGCGCGAATGCGGCGCACTGAAAGTACTGCTGCCGGAACTGGATCGCCTGTTTGGCGTGCCCCAGCCCGCGCAACACCACCCGGAAGTCGATACCGGCGTACACGTCATGATGGTGGTGGACTACGCTGCCGCGCAGAAATACAGCCTGCCCGTCCGGTTTGCCGCGCTCACCCACGACCTCGGCAAGGGCACCACCCCCACCGATGTCCTGCCCCGCCACATCGGACATGAAGAACGCAGCGCCAACCTGCTCAAGGAAGTCTGCAAACGCCTCAAGGTCCCCAACGATTGTTCGGCGCTGGCGCACATCGTCGCCAGGTTCCACGGCAAGATACACGCCGTGTTTGAAATGCGCCCCGGCACCATTGTGCAATTCCTTTACGATACCGATGCGCTGAGGCAACCTGAACGCTTCGAAGAGTTCCTGCGCGCTTGCGAATGTGATTTCCGGGGAAGGCTGGGTTATATCGATAAGCCGTTTCCGGTGGCAAACCAGTTGCGGGCTTATTTGAAAGCGGCGCAAGCGGTCAATGCAGGGGCGGTGGCCGCATTACACTCAACGCCGGAAGCGATCAAGGAGGCGGTGTTTCAGGCGAGGGTGGCGGCGATTCAGGAAGTACGGGAATAACGGAATTAACAGGGGTTCAGGCAACCGCCACCGGTATCCCCGCAATCCTCCCTTTCCACTCCGCCGGCCCGGTTTCATGCACTGACACCCCCTGGCTATCCACCGCCACGGTCACCGGCATATCCCTCACCTCAAACTCGTAGATCGCTTCCATGCCCAGATCGGGGAAAGCCAGTACGCGGCTGGACCGGATGGCCTTGGAAACCAGGTAGGCTGCACCACCCACAGCCATCAGGTAGGCCGAGCCGTGCTTGCGGATGGCTTCAATGGCTTCCGGGCCGCGCTCCGCCTTGCCTACCATGCCGAGCAAGCCGGTTTTTTCCAGCATCATTTCGGTGTAGCCGTCCATCCGCGTTGCCGTGGTGGGGCCGGCGGGGCCGACCACTTCGTCGCGCACCGGGTCTACCGGGCCAACGTAATAGATGAAGCGGTTGCTGAAATCCACCGACAGCGGCTCACCCTGCGCCAGCAGGGTAGCGATGCGTTTGTGCGCGGCATCGCGCCCGGTGAGCAGTTTGCCGTTCAGCAATAGCGTCTCGCCCGGTTTCCAGCTTGCCACTTCCTCGCGGGTAATGGTGTTCAAATCCACCCGTTTAGCCTGGTTGCTGGGCGCCCAATGCACGTCCGGCCAATCATCGAGGTTGGGAGGTACCAGTTGCGCAACGCCGCTGCCATCCAGCACAAAATGCACATGACGGGTTGCCGCGCAGTTGGGAATGATGGCGACCGGCAGGGAGGCGGCATGCGTCGGGTAATCCAGGATTTTCACATCCAGCACCGTGGTCAAACCGCCCAGCCCCTGCGCGCCTATGCCTAGCGCGTTCACCTTGTCATAAATTTCCAGTCGTAGTTGTTCCAGGTGGTTATTGGCGCCACGTACTTTGAGTTCATGCATGTTGATGGGCGCCATCAGCGACTCCTTGGCCAGCAGCACGGCTTTTTCCGCCGTGCCACCGATGCCGATGCCCAGCATTCCCGGCGGGCACCAGCCTGCACCCATGGCAGGCACGGTTTCCAGCACCCAATCCACAACGCTGTCATTGGGGTTGAGCATGGCCAGATGCGCTTTGTTCTCGGAACCGCCGCCCTTGGCGGCGATGCTGACTTCCACCGTATTGCCGGGCACCAGTTCCACATGCACCACCGCCGGGGTGTTGTCGCGGGTATTCTTGCGCGCGCCGGCCGGATCGCTCACCACCGAGGCGCGCAGCGGGTTGTCATGGCTGGTGTAGGCGCGGCGCACGCCTTCGTTAACCATGTGCTCCAGGCTTAAGCTGCCGTACCACTGCACCGCCATGCCAACCTTGACAAAGGCCACCACAATACCGGTGTCCTGGCAGATCGGACGCTTGCCTTCGGCACACATGCGCGAGTTGGTGAGTATCTGGGCAATGGCATCCCTGGCCGCTGGCGATTGCTCGTGCGCGTAGGCTGCGCCCAGGGCGCGGATGTAATCCGCCGGGTGGTAATAGGAAATATATTGCAGCGCATCGGCAATACTCTGGATAAAATCCTGTTCGCGGATCACGGTCATGCTTGAGAATCCTCGGCCACGGCACAGGTACGCAATGTAACCAGCAGTGCCTGCTCGTCCGCTCGCTTGCTATGTTGTTTGCCCACAATCAACTCCCATAATTCGCTATCCGGATAATCCAGCAGGGTATTGAAGCATTGTAACGCCTCGGGCGACAGCGTCGCATAATGCCTTGCCACAAAACGTTCCAGCACGATGTCCAACTCCAGCAAGCCACGCCGGCAGCGCCAGCGCATGCGTTCCACTTCTGCCGACATCATCGCGGCCCGGTGATTTTCATGCGCTTGATTTTGGCAATCGCCAGCGACGGACTCAATCCCTTGGGGCAGGCATCCACACAATTCAGGATGTTGCGGCAGCGGTACAGCCGTTCCGGCGTTTCCAGATTATCCAGCCGCTGCTGCGCCACCTGATCGCGGCTATCGGCAATAAAGCGGTATGCCTGTAGCAGGCCCGCAGGCCCCACGAACTGCTCCGGGTTCCACCAGAACGACGGGCAGGCGGTGGTACACGCACCGCACAGGATGCATTCGAACAAACCGTCCAGTTGCGCCCGCTCTTCCGGTGACTGCAGGCGCTCGGTCTGCGGTAGCGGATCGTGGTTGATCAAGTAAGGCTGGACGGAATGGTAATGTTCGAAGAACTGCGCCATGTCCACCACCAGATCGCGCACCACCGGCAGGCCGGGCAGCGGGCGCACCACCACCGGCTGTTTCAGGCTGTCCAGACGGGTGACGCAGGCCAGCGCATTTTTCCCGTTGATGTTCATGGCGTCCGACCCGCACACCCCTTCGCGACAGGATTTGCGTAGCGTCAGGGTGGGGTCCATCTCGTGGATGCGCAGCAGCGCGTCCAACACCATCATGTCGCCAGGCTGCAACGTGACGTCGAAATCCTGCATGCTGGGTTGCGCATCGGTTTCAGGATTGTACCGGTAGACGGAAAACCGCATATTCATTACCTAGTAAGTACGTGCTTTCGGCGAAAAAGCCTCTACGCCTTTTGGATTCATGCGCACCGGTTTATAAGCCAGGCGGTTTCCCTGCCGGAAATATAGGGAATGCTTGAGCCAGCGTTCGTCATCACGCTGCGGAAAATCCTCGCGACAGTGCGCGCCGCGGCTCTCCTGCCGCGCTTGTGCCGCTGTCAGCGTCGCCACCGCCACTTCCACCAAGTTATCGAGTTCCAGCGCTTCCACCCGCGCGGTGTTGAATACCCGGCTTTTATCGGCGAGTTCCGTCGCTTGGGCGCGCTGCGCAACCTGCCCGATCTGCTCCACCCCCTGTTGCAGCAGGTCGGGAAAACGAAATACGCCGCAATGCGCCTGCATGGTCTTGCGTAAGGCGCTACCCACTGCATGCACCGGTTCGCCGCCGGTCTGGGTTTCCAGCCGTGCCAGGCGGCTCAGGGTGGTATCGCCCGCATCGCCGGGTAGCGGGCGATGGCTACCCTGCGCACAGGCATCCTGCACCATCCGGTCACCCGCCGCCCGGCCAAACACCACCAGGTCGAGCAGGGAGTTGGAGCCCAGCCGGTTTGCCCCATGCACTGACACACAGGCACATTCGCCCACCGCATACAGTCCGGGAACAACCGCATCGGCACCATGTTCATCCGGCACCACCACCTGCCCCGACAAGTTGGTGGGAATGCCGCCCATCATGTAGTGGGCGGTAGGCACCACCGGCACCGGCGCCTCGATCGGGTCGATGCCGAGGAAGGTCATCGCGATATCGCGCAAGCCGGGCAACCGGGCCTTGATCTGTTCGGCGCCCAGATGCTGCACCTTCAGGTGTATGGCATCACATTCCGCGCCCACGCCTCGCCCCAAGCGAATTTCCGAAGCAATGGCACGGGCGATCACGTCGCGGCTGGCCAGATCCTTGGCGTTAGGGGCATACCGCTCCATGAAGCGTTCGCCTTCGCTGTTGACCAGGTAACCGCCTTCACCGCGCGCGCCCTCGGTAATCAGCACCCCCACCCCGGCCAGCCCGGTGGGATGGAACTGCCAGAACTCCATATCCTGCAGTGGAATGCCGGCGCGTGCCGCCATGCCCAAGCCATCGCCAGTGTTGATAAAAGCATTGGTACTGGCCTGGAAAATACGCCCGGCGCCGCCGGTGGCAATCAGCGTGGCCTTGGCCTGAAACAGGGTGACTTCGCCAGTCTCGATGTCCAGCGCAGTCACGCCCAGCACGGTGCCGTCCGCCGCGCGCACCAGGTCCAGCGCCAGCCATTCGATAAAAAACCGGGTATTGCACTCGATGTTGCGCTGGTACAGGGTGTGCAGCATGGCATGACCGGTCCGGTCGGTCACGGCACAGGTACGCGAGACAGGCTCGGCGCCGAAATTCTGCGTCATGCCGCCGAACGGCCGCTGGAAAATCTTGCCGTTTTCCAACCGGTCAAAAGGCATGCCGAAATGCTCCAACTCGTAAATCGCCGCCGGCGCATTGCGGCACATGAATTCGATCGCATCCTGATCGCCCAGGTAATCCGAGCCCTTGATGGTGTCGTACATGTGCCACAGCCAGTTGTCTTGACCCACGTTGCCCAGCGCGGCGGCAATGCCGCCTTGGGCAGCCACGGTATGCGAGCGGGTGGGGAATACCTTGGATAACACCGCCACACCCAGCCCGGCATCGGCCAGTTGCAGCGCCGCCCGCAGGCCCGCGCCGCCACCGCCCACCACCACGGCATCAAATTGCAACGTTTTTATCCCGCTGGAAACCGGCATTCAGATGCCCCACACAATACAGGCCGACCACCCCGCTTCCAGCAGCAGCACGGTTCCAGCCAACCGTTGCAACGCCAGCCGTGCGGCTAGGGACGACACATAGTCATTAAGTATGTCGCGTACCCCCAGCCAGGCATGCAACAGCAGGCTCGCCATGAACAGCAGCGTCGCCAGCCTGACCCAGGCCAGCGCAAACAGCGCCCGCCATGCCTGATAACTGACCGGCTGCTGCACTGCCAGCGATGCCGCCGCAATCAGCAGGCACAGCACCATCACCAGTGCGGTGACCCGCTGCAACAGCCAATTGCGCAAGCCGGCATGCGATGGGCTAAGGATTTTTTTCACCACAACAATACCGCCACCCATGCCGTCACTATCACATCCAGCAACAACACCAGCCGGCTGCTGTTTCTTGCATGCGCCAGGCTGTGCCCTTTTTGCATGTTCATCGCCAAATGGCGCAACCCGGCAAAAAAATGATGGCTGCCTGCCAGCAGCAGCGTCAGTACCAGCAATTTCACCAGCGGATGCGCCAACATGCCCATTACCCAATGAAACTGCTGCGAGGACTCTAGCGAGGTCTGCAGCACAAACAGCATCAACGGGATCATCAGAAACAGCAAAAAACCGCTCACCCGATGCAGAACGGACACCAATGCCGGCAGCGGCAGCCGCGTATTGGTCAGGTAAAAATGCTTGGGGCGCAAATGTTTATCTGGCGGATGAGCCATTCAGTTCTCGCTGGTTCCACAAAACAAGAACGCGCTTGCGCGCGCTCGTTCAACATGCACAGGCTTGATTCACCCTGATTGCCCATGAAGCCGCTCCTACCTTGCTGGCGCCCGGCTTGTCGGGCGATCTCGCGCAGCATCGCGCAACAAGTTGCGCTCCTACAAAACGCCCCAAAAAAATGGATTTTTTGTGTTCGTTAAACTGATTCACATATCTGGTGGACCGGAGGAGGATCGAACTCCCGACCTTCGCATTGCGAACGCGACGCTCTCCCAGCTGAGCTACCGGCCCGTTCTGATGACGTAACACGTTACCATAGGCCGAAATCATACAATAAAAAACGGCACCCGAAGGTGCCGTTTTTAAGCTTATCTGTTTTCCTAAGAAATCTTAGAAGAACAGGATCGCGCCGAGGGAGAAAGTCTTTTCCTCGTTGGTGCCAGCAACGTTGCCGCCTTCGGACTCCAGATTGGAGTACTCAGCAACCAGGTTCAGGCTCTTGGTCAGTGGGTGGTATGCACCAACAGTCCATTGAGTGTTGCTGGTTTCGGAAAGTGCGAAGTTGGCAGCTTGGTCAGCAGCGTTAGCTGCGGACAGGTTGCTCTCACCGTAGCTCACACCGATCTTGGTGCCGATGGTAGGCAGCTTGTAGGTAGCTTGCAGGAAGTAGCCGTCAGAGTCACGGGCAACGGCATTAGCGCCACCGCCTGGAGCAAAGTGACCATCCAGGCCGAAGCTGGTGGTACCCATGCCTTCGCCGTCGTAGTAGTAGGCAACAGCTTCAAAGCCAGCTACGCCAGCCTTACCGCCGATTTCCCAACCCTTGGCTGCATCACCGTTAGCAAAGTCTTGATAGATACCGCCAACCCATACCTTACCGGTCACGTCGCCACCGGTGAAGTCATAGGAAGCCTTACCTTCAAAGCCAGGCTTGTCGTCAGCAGTTGCGACAGCAACTGGTGCGCCAGCCAGAACGGAACCAATGGTGGTGCTATCCCATGGATCGCGCACGCCCACTGCGAAGCTGAAGCCGTTCCAGTTCGGGGAGGTGTAGCTCACTTGACCAACCCAGTCAGCGTACAGGTAGCCGCTACCGATGTGGCCCAGGGTAGAAGAACCGCCACGGCCAGATGCGCCACCGCCAACACCCAGCAGGGTCATGTCGGACAGGATCGCTTCGGAACCATAGATGCCGATGTCACGACCCAGCTTGATGGTACCCCAGCTCTTGTCGCCGAAGGTCAGGAAAGCTTGACGAGTATTCAGGCTGTTGCTACCCAATGCGTTACCGCCATTGTTTTCATCAGCGCCGACAAAGAAGGTGAACTGGAACGCGATGTCCAGATCGTTCTGACGGGTCTTAGCACCAATGCCCAGTGCGGAAGGCAGCAGGCCGGTACGTACGTTGACTACGTCGGTATTAGCACCACCAGCGCAAGACAGGCCAGCCACAGGAGCAGCAGCACCGCTACAACCAGTCGAGGTGTAGAAAGCGTTAACGTTACCACCGATGTCTACGGTCCAGTCGCCAGCTGGAATGGTGATACCAGCTTGAGCAGCGGAAGCACCGAAAGCCAGTGCAGCAGCAACTGCCAGATTGAGTTTCTTGTTCATAAAACCTCCAAATAGTTTCTAGAATTTCAGGGCTCGATGCATCGCGCCCTGTTTACTGCCTTACTCCCTTTCCTCTAACACCGGCCTCCTAAGATGGAAGTCCAACATCACAGGTTGGAGAGAGTTCGCGAACTCCCCTTGCGAGAAGTTGAACCCATTCTGCCAAGCGGCCTTGCCTTGGCGCAAGGTTTTTTTGTGCTTTTTGCAACGGCGACCATCAGAGTGTTGCAGATTTGCAACAAAACATATGGATTATTCGTGCACGATCAGCCAAGCCTCCCCATTAGGCACAGCCGATTGTGCTTTGTAGGAGCCTGACTTGTCGGGCGATTTTGTGAAACATCGCGCAACAAGTTGCGCTCCTGCAGCGGTGCCCCTCCAATACATGAATATGAGCATTTCCCTAAGGATACATCCGGGCTACCAGCTTGCCGGTGTGCGCTCTGGGATTATACTTGGCAGACATTTACTCTCTACGTTGCGCACATCATGAATTCCTTTCTTAAAAAGCTGTTCTGGGGCTTGTTGGCGGTATTGGGCGCCGCAGCGGTTGGCGGTATTGCGCTGAATCGCGGCGAGAGCATCAACGCGCTGTGGTTTATCACGGCTGCTGTGTGCATTTATGCCTTGGGGTACCGTTTTTATGCGTCGTGGATCGCGGCTAAAGTGCTGGTGCTCGATGACACGCGCGCCACGCCGGCGGAACGCTTCGATAACGGGCGCGACTTTATCCCCACTAATAAATGGATCGTGTTCGGCCACCATTTTGCCGCCATTGCCGGGCCAGGGCCGCTGGTGGGGCCCACGCTGGCGGCGCAGTTCGGCTATTTGCCGGGGACGTTGTGGATTCTGATCGGCGCGGTGCTGGGCGGTTGCGTGCAGGATATGGTGACGCTGTTTTTCTCGATGCGGCGCGATGGCAAAAGCCTGGGGCAGATGGCGCGCGACGAACTGGGGGCGATAGGCGGGGTGGCGGCACTGGCAGGCACGTTAGCCATCATGATTATCCTGATCGCCGTGCTGGGGCTGGTGGTGGTCAACGCCATGAAGCACAGCCCGTGGGCGACTTCCACCGTGGCAGCCACGATTCCCATTGCCATGATCGTCGGCCTGTACATGCGCTCGATCCGGCCGGGAAGGGTGCTGGAAGGCACGACACTGGGCGTGGCGCTGCTATTGCTAGCGGTGCTGGGCGGCGGCTGGGTAGACCACCACCCGGCCCTGCGCGTACTGTTTGACCATGAAGGCCTGGCGCTGGCGTTTGGCGTGATTATTTACGGTTTTGCCGCGGCCATCCTGCCTGTCTGGCTGCTGCTGGCGCCGCGCGACTACCTGTCTACCTTCGTCAAGCTGGGTACGGTGATCCTGCTGGCGATCGCCATTGTCATCCTGCAGCCGGAAGTGAAGATGCCGGCACTGACGCAGTTCATAGACGGCACCGGGCCGATTTTCGGCGGCAAGTTATTCCCGTTTGTATTTATCACCATCGCCTGCGGCGCGATTTCCGGCTTCCACGCGCTGATCGCCTCAGGCACCACGCCCAAGCTGCTGGCGAACGAGCGCGATATCCGCATGATCGGCTACGGCGCCATGGCGCTGGAATCGTTTGTCGCCATCATGGCGCTGGTGGCCGCCAGCGTGCTGGAGCCCGGCATATTCTTCGCTATCAACAGCCCGGCCGGCGTGGTCGGCAAGGAAGCCGCCGATGCCGTAGCAAAAATATCCGGCTGGGGTTTCCCGGTCACCGTTGAACAGATGCAACTGCTAGCCAGACAGATGGGCGAAACCACGCTGTTTGCCCGTACCGGCGGCGCGCCGTCGCTGGCGGTGGGCATGGCCAGCATTTTCGGCTCGGCGTTCGGTAATGGCTTGCTGGCACTGTGGTACCACTTTGCCATCATGTTCGAGGCGATTTTTATCCTCACCACGCTGGATGCCGGCACCCGCGTTGGCCGTTTCATGCTGCAAGACATGCTGGGCAACGCCTGGCCGAAGCTGGGCGAAACGTCCTGGATGCCGTCGGTGATGCTCACCAGCGGACTGGTGGTGGGGGCGTGGGGTTATTTCCTTTATATCGGCGTGATCGACCCCAATGGTGGGGTGAACCTGCTGTGGCCGCTGTTCGGCATCGCCAACCAGATGCTGGCGGCAATTGCCCTGTGCGTGGCAACCGGCATTTTGGTCAAATCCGGCAAACTCAAATACGCGTGGATTACCGGCCTGCCGTTGACCTGGCTGGTACTCATTACCACCACCGCGGCTTACCAGAAAATATTCAGCGACGATGTACGGGTGGGCTTCGATGCCGCGGCCAACGACATGGCGGCCAAACTCGCCGCCGGGACGCTGCCGCCGGAAAAAGCGGCCATCGCCCCGCAACTGATTTTCAACCAGCACCTGGATGCATGGCTGACACTGTTTTTTGTCAGCCTGCTGTGGATCATCGTGCTGGACATGCTGCGGGTTTGCGCCCGTTCGCTCGCCGGCAAGCCGGTACTCCCCGTTTCGGAATCCGCCCACATTCCCAGCCGATTGGTAGAAGACTATGCCAGAGACTAATTTCAACAGCGCGCCATTGCTCCGCCAGCCGTTCACCTTCTCCGGCAGTGGCGGCGAATATTTCCGCATCTGGATCGTGAACCTGCTCCTGTCCATCATCACGCTGGGTATTTATTCAGCCTGGGCCAAGGTCAGGCGTATGCAGTACTTCTATCGCCACACCTCGGTGGCGGGCGCCAGCTTCGATTACCACGGCGACCCCAAAGCCATATTAAAAGGCCGCATCATCGCGTTTGTGCTGTTTGCCCTGTATTCGGCCACCTCCCATTTCAACCCGGTCATTGGCGTTGGCATTTTTGCCCTGATCATGGCGGTCATGCCCTGGCTGGTGGTGCGCTCATTGCGCTTTCGCCTGCACAATTCCAGTTATCGCGGATTGCGCTTTTCGTTTGTGGGCAAAGTGGGCGAAGGTTACCTCATCTTCCTGCTGCTGCCGATCGCGGCTTATGCCAGCCTGGGGCTGCTGTGGCCGCTGGCGCACCAGCAGATCACCCGTTATACCCGCAACCACAGCCGCTACGGCAACGAACTGTTCAGCTTCCACACCAAAGCAGGCGCTTTCTACCGACCATACCTGGTCGTCATGTTCAGCATGCTGATTTTTGTTATCGGCATGGTCAGCGTCGCCGTAGCGTCTTCCGTCAAGACTTCTTCCGCAGCAATGGCACCCTTCGTGATTGGCGCGCTGTTCATGTTCTACCTGCTGATGCTGTTGCTGGTGTATCCCTACATTACCTCGCGCCTGCAAAACATGATCTGGAACAACACGACCCTGGGCCCGCATCGCTTTGAAAGCGCCCTGACCGCCCGCGGCCTGTTCTGGGTGATGGCGAGCAACATCGTGCTGGTGATCCTCACCCTGGGACTGTTCAAGCCGTTTGCCGATATCCGGTTGCTGCGTTACAAACTGGAGCACCTGGCGTTGCTGCCGGGAGCGGATCTGGAAGACTTTCTGGCCGGGCAGCAGGTCACGGCAACAGCAACTGGCGAAGAAGTGGCCGAAATGTTTGACGTGGACATTGCTTTTTAATGGATATCCCTGCCGCCTATTACGATGGCCGCACCGCCCGGCGTCATGATGCGCAGTTGTGTGTAGAACACGGCAAACTGCGCATCATGACGGCAGACCGGCAGCGGGAAGAAGACCTCCGCACCGTCAACATCCCTGCGCCGCTGGGCAATGCCCCCAGACTGATCATGCTGGCCGACGGCGCGCGCTGCGAAGTGGCCGACCACGCAGCTTTTGCGACGTTGATGCAGGAGGCGGGCCTGCGCCCCTCCATCGTCGCGCATCTGGAACATCGCTGGCGCTACGCCCTGACGGCCCTGGTCATGCTTTTGGGCATCATTGCCGCGAGCTATGTATGGGGGCTACCGTATGCCGCCAAGGTCGTCGCCCACCGCATCCCGGACAAGCTCATTCTTGCCATAGACCAGCAATTTCTGGATGCCGTGGACGACAAGCTGCTGCTCCCCAGTAAATTATCCAGCGCCCGCCAGTTTGCCATCACCAGCCGGCTGCGCGCGCTGCAAATGCCGGCAGGTGCCAGGCCACCCGCGCGCATCCTGTTCCGCAGCAGCCCCAAACTCGGCCCCAATGCGTTTGCGTTGCCCGGCGGCACGGTTGTCGTGCTGGATGAAATCGTCAAACTGTCCGATAACGATGATGAGATTTTAGGTGTGCTGGCCCATGAAATGGGGCATGTCAGCGAACGACACGCGCTAAGGCAGATGCTGCAGGCTTCAGTCGTGGCGCTGGTGATGACCTGGTACGTGGGCGACATCAGCAGCATTCTGGCGCTGGCTCCCACCACCTTGCTGGAAACGCGCTATTCGCGTGAGTTTGAACGCAGTGCCGACGCCTTTGCCGCGCAGACGCTGACATTGAACCACATCCCCACCTCGCGGCTGGCCGACATACTGGAAAAGCTGGAGCATTCCCACGGGGTAAAACAGCCAACCGGCCAGCAACACTGGCTGGATTATCTGTCATCCCATCCGGCGACAGATGAACGCATCAAGGCGTTGCGTGGTCAACGTTAAGGGCACTTCCATAAATCCAATTTCCGTTGCCATACGGCGTTGCTCATGAAAAATGATTCCTTACATATCAGACATATGCCGCGTCATCATTTTTCATTCGCGCCTTGTCTGGCTTAGCAACTTGAATTTATGGAAGTGCCCTTAAACCATGCTCAACCAATTGAAAAAACTGTGGCAAGCCGTCCGCCGCTTATCCGGCGACGATGCGTACGAGCGCTATCTGGCGCACCATCGGCAATTGCACCCCGAAGCCGAGCCGCTGTCGCGCGCAGCGTTTTTCAAGGAATGGCAGGACGGCAAGTGGAAAGGCGTAAAACGCTGCTGTTAAGCCGGGGTTAAGGAAGCCCTGAACAAGTGAGCGAGCGGGATGAAGTGCAAGGCGCACGGAGCGCAAGAACCGAGACAGTACAAGGAGTACGGCGAGGTTCCGAGCACCGCGCAACGCAGCAATTCGCCCATATAGCCACTTGTTCAGGGTTTCCTAAGGCTTGAACTCTACCTGCACCACGTGCCCATAGCCTATTTTTCCCAGCTTCTGGTAGCTTTCATGCAAGGGTATGCCGTGCACATGCGCCAGCACGGCGTGGATCACGCCGGAATGGGTAATCACCCCCACCTGCTCATGCCGGCTGGCCAATTCGCGCATCAACGCCAGCGCGCGCCGGCTGAGTTGGGCGTAACTTTCGCCGTTGGGCGGCACGTGGTTGACGAAATCGGCGAACCAGGCTTCGCTCTGCGCGCGCGGGATATCCTCCCAGCTACGGCCATCCCAGTCACCAAAGTCGAGTTCCTGCAGGCGATCTTCATGTTCATGCTGGACTTGCAGGTAGTCGGCCAGCAACCGGCACCGCTGCGCCGGACTGCAGTAGAACGGTACGCTGGCTAACGCCGCGATCCTGGCCTTGATTGCCGCCGCCTCCTGCTCGAAGGTCTCGGCCAGCGGCGGATCATGCCGGCCATAACAAACGCCGGGCGCCACCACTGTGGTGTGCCGAATCAACGTGAGGTGCATGCCGCCACGCCCAGATAAAACGCCAGTTCGCACAACTGCTGCATCGCCCCCAAGCAATCGCCGGTATAACCGCCCAAGCGCCGGGCAAGCTTGCGCGCAAACCAGGCACCGACCACCACCACCGGCAGCAGCGCCCACCACAATTGCGGCGCAAGCAGCGCTAGCGGCACCAGGCCAAAGATTGCGGCTACCAGCAAGCCTTGGCCGGAAATATGCTGCGCCAAGGGCTTGGCCTTGCCGTTTTCGCGCACATAGCGCTGGAAATACATCAGCGTCACTGCGGCAAAACGGCTCAGGCCATGCCCGGCCACCAGCACGGCGGGCACCAGAGCGGGCGGCAGGCTGGCCAGCAACTGGAACTTGATCAGCAACGCCATCACCAGCGCGATTGCGCCATAACTGCCGATGCGTGAATCTTTCATGATGGCAAGCGCCTGTTCCTTCCCCCATCCTCCGCCCAGGCCGTCCACTGCGTCGCTCAACCCATCTTCATGAAACGCGCCGGTCAGCAGCAGGGTGCTGACCATGCTGAGCAATATCGCCAGCGATGCCGGGAGCATGGCCGAAGCCGCCTGGTAAACCAGCGCGGCCAGCGCGCCCACCACCACGCCGACCAGCGGAAAGTATTTGGCGGCGTGATTAAGGTCTTCTTCACTGTGCCCACCCCAGCGAGCGCATGGAATGCGGGTAAAAAAGGCCAGTGCGGTAAAGAATAATTGCAGCTGTTTTTTCATGCCGCCGATCGCCCGCTGACGCCGGCCGATTCAAACGAGGCCATTTCATTCAGGAAAGCCACCGCCGATTGCACCAGCGGCCAGGCCACGGCGCAGCCGGTACCCTCGCCCAGGCGCATGCCGATGTCCAGCAGCGGCGAGACGTTCAGCACTTGCAGCAGCCGGGCATGCCCGGCTTCGCCGGAGCGATGGGTGAACACACAATAATCAAGAACCTCCGGCTGGATACGCGAAGCCACCAGCAGGGCGGTGGTGGCAATAAACCCGTCGATCAGCAGCAGCGCACGCCGTTCCGCGGCACCCAGCAAAGCGCCCACCATCATGGCGATTTCAAAGCCGCCGAACGTGGCCAACGCCCGGATTGGCTCGCCGGACGCAACCTGGTGCAACTGCACCGCCTGCTCCAGTATGGCGATCTTGCGCTGCAACCCTCCGTCATCCAGGCCGGTGCCGCGCCCGGCACACTCCGCCACCGGCACTTCGCACAGCACGCTCATCAATGCGGCACTGCTGGAGGTGTTGGCAATACCCATCTCACCGAAACCCAGCACGTTGCTGCCGCCGGCAATTTCGGCCTGCGCCAGTTCAGCCCCTTTACATACTGCCTGTTGGCATTGCTCGGCGGTCATTGCCGGTTGCTGCAGGAAATTGGCGGTACCCTTGCCCACCTTGGCATGAATCAACCCGCCATGCGCTGCAAAATCGGCATTCACCCCGGCATCCACCACGCGCAGGGCGATGCCATGCTGGCGCGCAAACACGTTGATTGCCGCGCCGCCGGCCAGAAAATTCTGCACCATCTGGAAGGTGACCTCCTGCGGGAATGGGCTGACGCCGGACTGTGCAATGCCATGGTCACCAGCAAACACCAGTATGGCCGGCTGCCGCAGTTCCGGCTGCAAACTCCGCTGTATCAGGCCCACCTGCAACGCCAGCGATTCCAGCCTGCCCAACGCGCCCAGCGGCTTGGTTTTGCTGTTGATGCGCTGTTGCAGTGCGGGCTCAAGATCGCGCGCCAGCGCTGGAATATCAAAGTGAGGAAAGGTGGTCATGGCTCAGGCGATGCAGTTCGTCGGTAATTCGATCAGAGACAGCGTTGTAACCCATAGCCCAAGCTGCCGTCAAATCAACTCTGGAAAAATAATGTTCCAAAGCTATATCCAAACGGCGTTGTTTTGCTATAATCTCGCGCTCTCGATGACTTGCCGCAGTTTTTGCAAGTACCCAAATGGCCAGGTAGCTCAGTCGGTAGAGCAGCGGATTGAAAATCCGCGTGTCGGCAGTTCGATTCTGCCCCTGGCCACCAAATACAAACGGCCCACATTGCTGTGAGCCGTTTTCATTTGTGGAATTGATTTTGTTAGCTACAGAAAATGTACGCCTCACAAAAGTGGGCTATTTTGGCTTGTCATCTGAGACAGCCACTCAGAAAAGCTCTTCGCTTTGACTCTCCGGACTCCATCAAAACCTAGCTCGCTAACCTTTCCTGCATTGCAATCGAGGATAGTAATCATCTCCTCGAAACCGGTATGTGAAATGACAATCTCTGAATCTTCTAATGCGTAAGCCTTTTTATTCAACATGGTCGCAGCAACAACGCATGGAATTTTCTCGATATCAAAATCTTTCATATACCCGTAAACCTCGATACCCAGATTGTTTAGGCACAAGTAGCCAGTCTTATCTATAAATTCCTTGTAGTCGCTTGGCATACGGACGCCCATGAGTTTCTCAAGTTGAGCAGAGTTTTGCATTTACTCGAAATCCTTTGCCCGCATTTTCCAATAGGCAGGCCTCAGTAAATCAAATTCAGAACGATCGATTTCTGAAGCCTTGGTGTAACGATGCAGTAGCGTGGAATGCTCCCTGTGCTCGGTAACACTCAATTCAACTAAAGTCCCATTCTTCTGTTGCTTCATGTGATGCAGGTTGATTGGATTCCCGTCCCTTGCAATGGGCGCGTATCCTGACTTCATTCTCTCGACATTTGACCGACTAGCACTGTCTAAGTATCGAGGGTCGAACAGTTGATCCCTTTTAACAACATCATTTCCGAGGACTGTGGTTCTCTTGCCACTTGATATGAGCCGTAGCTCGAAGTTCGTCATTCGGCGACGAGCCGCGTTTTCTACGCTTAGAAATTTTTGAAATTGACTCGGGTTTTTCTCTATTGACCTGATTCCGTTTTGCCCAAACGAACTTGCTTCCAAAAAGTCACTCTTGGAATAGCGATTGTTGCGTTGATAAAGGGAAATGGCGTCATCACCTCCGACCTTGAGCAGGGTAGATGTCTTTCCCCCAAACTCTTTTCCGAATTTTGATAATTTTCGGAAATCTTCCAAACTCTTCGATTTGGACAGTAATTCCAGAGTGGAACGAGCGCCAGCCGTTTGATATAGCCCCCTTAATTCATCCAGGAAGCCTTTTAATTCCCCTAGTGATTTACTTCTATCTTGGTCTTTCGCGGTTTTTATTATGAATTTACCGAGCCAGTCAGGCATTTTGCCTGTCTTGCTGGTCATTTTAAGGAATGAAACTGCAGGCTTTGCAGAGTTTAAAATAACTACAGCCGAGGCCCCAACCCCAATACCAGCAAGGGTTGTAGTCACCTTGTCGACATCTTGACCTTGCAGATACTTCTGCCCTTCATCCTTTAAGTCTCGCAAATCACCAATTACTAGAAAATCCGAGACAACTGCAGCGGCCTCTCCTTCAGGTTCATCGCTTTTCCCAAGAAAAAACCCCTTATTTAGTTCCTTCAGCCTATATAACCAGTCACTGCGAGTATCTTGAATATTTTTGTAAAGCTCTTTTGCCTCAATCCGATCTTTTACATAGTCAAAATCCATAAAATACGAGAGGTAGTCATTAGCCTCCGCATATTTATCGTTTTCTATTAACCGCCTTGTTTCTGGTATTGGATCAATTCGATCCAGTGGGAGATATTCAGGGTAGATGGAATAAATGTTTCGCTCATCTGCCGAAGGTGGCGGGGGCTGCTCTGATATTGTTGAACAGCTACCCAGCAGAAAGGATACAAGACCAGCAATCAAGATTTGATGACGCATTAAATCCTTCCTCTTTTAATTCTTTACATAGCGGTGGACATTGAATTTCATAACGTGTGAAAAATGATTAGTTTTTCACCCCTTTCAGATAATCCTCCAATCCCCTCTCGATGTCACCCTGCAAGTGTTCAGGGCTAATGATACGAATATTGGGTATCCAGTAGCGCACAATGGAGAGTATCTGATCGGGATGACCAACTTTCGCCGATACAATCAGCCCGCCACCTTCCAATTCTTTTTCTATCACCTGATTGGCAATCAGCCTGCGCCGCTTGAAGTAGCCAGCAATTTCCTTGCTTATCTTCAAAACAACCTCCTGTTTCTCGTCAGATAGCCAAATTCCATCTTCCGATTCTAGTTTGGAATCCAGTGCAGTGTCCCAGGTAAATCCGCTTTCAAGTGTTCTAAGTTGCTCTATCTTGGTAAAGCTGAAAGCCTTGAGTTTATTTCCATCAAGAGCGGCCAGATACCAGATGCCCTTACTGTTGATGAGTTTGTACGGGGATACTGCGGCATAGGTCTTCAAACCCTCCGGTTTGGCATAGTCAAAGGTTATCTGGCGGCGAGCAATGATTGATTTTTCCACCTCACGAAAAAGCTGTTCCTTGCCTGCCAGGTTTTCGTAGTTGTGTCCCTTCACGAGCAATGCCGATTGCATGCGGGTATCGAAAATATCCTGCAAAAAGTCATCCGACAAGGAGGGAAACAGTCCGCGCACACCGGCCAATCCTGCAAAGCGTTCAATATCGCGCGTGGTCAACTTGCCAAGGAATGCGGTGTCGAGATGATAGCGGCCAGCGGTCTTTTGTAACGGCAAATAGGCAAAGCGCACATTGAGGTCACGCTGAATCGTGCGCAGATTGACGCCAAATTCGTCTGCCAAGGCTTTGGGGTCTAGCCTCTCACCTTGATTGAGTTTGAGGAGTATTTGAGCCAACCGATAAACGAGTGTGTCGTGTGTGTCATTTGTCATGGCGATTAGAACAGCTTGCTGTGAATTTAAGGCCATTATCACCCATTAGTACGAAAGGTCGTGTCGTTCCAGAATCAACAACAGCACTTCAATCATCAGCACAAATATTTTTCATCCATCGAAAATGCGACATCACCTGTCATTCAGTACAGACATGATTGCGGTTCATCATTTTGGGAGATTTCAAATGAAAAAGTCCTTGATTTGGCTGCTTCTGATGGTGGCGACTAATACCGCCCTTGCGGGGGATGCCGAAAATATTTCTGCATGCGTAAAAAAAGCCAAGGAGTTCTCTGGTGCTGATTTAGACGCCTTCAACGCCACATACAAAGGGAATCTTGTGTCATTCAGCACGGCAAAGTGGAGCAATGCTTTCTGCGAGGTCAAGCTGGGTGAGGTGCATTCGCTGCACGTCAACGGAGAAATCCTGATCTACAAAGGTTACGCAGGAAAGGCTGCTTACGAACTTAATGAGGAATTGGCCCGCAGAACAGATGAAACCATCAACCAGATGAATAATCGCATCGCCCTGTTGAAGCAAAGGAAAAACCAGGTTTCCGCGAGCCTGCAGCGGCCCAAGCCTAATCATGAATGGTTGAGCCGGTACGTCAACGAGGGAATCGAAAAGTCTCTCGGCAAAGTTGCTTGCAAAGAGTAGCCGCCAACCAAGATATGCCTCCATCTAACTTACCCAAAAAGGAAAAACACCATGCATAGCCTTACCAAGTTTGCCTTTCTCACTATTGCTACCATTTTATCGGGCTGTGAAACCCTACCGACCAAAAGCCAAATGGCAGTTGCCGACTACGGGGAGGTACCCGTTCCGGAGAGTGCTATCCGAGCTGCAAAAAATGAAATTTCAAAGCAGTTGATAGACCCCTACAGTGCAAAAATTGATTGCAAACCACCGATGAAAGGGGCGTTAAACAAGGTCTTTGAAAATAAGTACGGCTATTTGACAGTCTGTTACGTGAATGCAAAAAATCGTTTCGGCGCATACACAGGGATTAACGAATACTATTTCTGGTCACGGAATAGGCACATCGAAGCGATAGAGCCTCCATTCGATTTTGCCCCTGCCGAAGAGTAGTTAAGTTATGAAAGTGCTTCGGTTGCCTCAGGTTGCAGGCCTTTAGTAGACTGGAGTTCCTATGTGCCGGATAGCAGTGGTGCTGAAAATCCGCGTGTCGGCAGTTCGATTCTGCCCCTGGCCACCATCCCCTGGTTTTCCGCATCCGTTCCGATCGTCTATCATGGCGTTTTTTCCACGGTATCCGCCCCATGCCCAGCTTCACGAATATCGACCCGCTTGAGCTGCAGCGCATGCAGGCTAAAGGCGAGATCCAGCTGATCGACGTGCGCAATGAGGATGAAGTCGCACACGGCATCATCTCCGGCGCCAAGCACATCGCCTTGCATTTGCTGCCCTTGCGCTGGAACGAGTTGCAAGACGGTATTCCCATCGTCTGTTACTGCCATAGCGGCGTACGCTCCGTGCACGCCTGCGAATACCTGGCGCAACAGGGGTTCGACCAACTCTACAACCTGCAAGGCGGCGTGCTGGCCTGGGGCCGTGCGGGCATGACCTTTGCACCCAAAACCTGAAGGATGAATCCCATGGAATTCGACAAGGAACTGGACGCCCGCGGCCTGAATTGCCCGCTGCCCATCCTGCGCTGCAAAAAGGCTCTGGCTGAACTACAGGGCGGGCAGGTACTGAGAGTGCTCGCCACCGACCCGGGATCGGTCAAGGATTTTCAGGCGTTCTGCCGGCAGACCGGGCATGACATGCTGTCATCCGATGCGGCCAACGGGGAATTCAGTTTCATTATCAAGAAGCGGGCGGATTAGTTGATTCTGGCGCCGAGAAAATCGCCGATATAATAAGTCACCACCCCGGCCAGCCCGCCGATGGCCAGCATGCGGAGGCCGCCCCACACCGCCTGGCGACCGGTAAACAAGGATAGCGCGGCCCCCACCGAAAACAGCCCCACGGCGGACAGCACAATACACAGAAACAACGGATGCCGCTGCACGTTCAGCAGATACGGCGCCAGCGGCACGATGCCGCCGACAATAAACGCAAAAAAGGAATACAGCGCAGCCTGCCCGGGCGAGCCCAGTTCGTCCGGGTTCAGCCCCAGTTCTTCCCGCGCCAGCACATCCAGCCCCAGTTCCGGGTCGGCGATCATGCGCTGCGCCAGCGCGCCGGCTTCCTCCTTGCCCATGCCACGCGCTTGGTAGATCAGCGCCAGTTCTTCGGCTTCTTCTTGCGGATATTGCGCCAGTTCGTCGCGCTCCAGCCCGATCTGGTACTCGAACATTTCCCGCTGGGAGCGCATGGACAGGTATTCCCCCGCCGCCATGGAAAACGCGCCGGCCAGCAATCCTGCCACGCCGGTCAGCAGAATGACGCCATACTCGCTGCTGGCGCCGGCAACCCCCAGCACCAGCAGGGTGATGGAAACCAGGCCGTCGTTCACACCGAACACCGCCGCGCGCAGCCCGCCGGAACTGGCGCTGCTCTTGTGGCGGGCCCCCACTTCTTCCAGCGATGTCGGCATCTGGTGCCCGGCAGGATGACGGCCGGAATACACCGACAATCCGCGTATTTTCATTGCCGCCAATACCGGCTTGATGGAGCGTGGGCCAAGCTGGCGGATCAGGCCGGCAACAATTCTGGCACGGCGATCGGGCACGTACTTCGGCGGCACCTGTTGGCCCGCATTTTTGACTTGCTGCTCCCACAACCCGGCCTGTGCATCCGCCTCCTGCGCCAATTCAAGAAACAGCAACTGGCGCGGCGACCCGGATTCCGCATCCGACAACACGCGATACAAATACGCCGACCGTTTTTCCTCTGCCCAGCTTTCAAGTTCCTGCATGGTGACTCCTAGTGCGTGTTCACGCTAGTTGGTTTTGTCGAAGCGCCGATATTGCACCGCCTCGGCAATATGTGCCGTACCGATACCGGATTCGCCCGCCAGATCGGCAATGGTGCGCGCCACCTTGAGAATGCGGTGATATGCCCGTGCGGATAAATCGAGCCGGCTGATCGCCTGTTTCAACAAATTCTGCCCCTGCTGATCCGGGGCGCAAAATTCGTCGATCTCCAGCGTCCCCAGCACATTGTTGGCCTTGCCCTGCCGTGCCAGCTGCCGCGCGCGCGCGGCTTCAACCCTGGCCCGGACGGCATCGCTGCCCTCGCCTTTTGCCTGTGCGGTCAACTCGGCTTCGGGTAACGCCGGCACTTCGATCTGCAAATCAATCCTGTCCAGCAACGGGCCGGAAATTTTGGCCCGGTAACGCGCCACTTGATCCGGCGTGCAACGGCATTTGCCGTTCGGATGCCCGAGGAAACCGCAAGGGCAAGGGTTCATCGCCGCCAGCAGCTGAAATCGGGCGGGGAAATCGGCTTGTCGCGCCGCGCGCGAAATGGTGATGCGTCCGGATTCCAGCGGCTCGCGCAGCACTTCCAGTACGGCACGCGCAAACTCCGGCAACTCGTCCAGGAACAACACGCCATGATGTGCCAGCGATATTTCGCCAGGACGCGGGTTACCGCCGCCGCCAACCAGCGCTACCGCCGACGCGGTATGGTGGGGCGCGCGATACGGCCGGCGCTTCCACTGCTCCAGCCTGAAGCCGCCGTGCAGCGAAGCAATCGCCGCCGCCTCCAGCGCATCCTCGTCCGTCATGCTCGGCAGAATCCCGGCAAAGCGCGCCGCCAGCATGGATTTCCCGGTGCCGGGCGGGCCTGACATCAGCACGCTGTGCCCGCCGGCTGCAGCGATCTCCAATGCGCGCTTGGCGGCAAGCTGGCCTTTGACTTCGCTAAAATCCGGGTAGTTGAGCGCAGCGGCATTAACAGCGGCAAGCTGGCGCGACAGCAGTTGCCGGCCGTTCAGATGGGCGCACACCTCCAATAAAGTATGCGCCGGGAAAATCGTTGCATCCTGTACCAACGCGGCTTCGGATGCACTTTGTTGGGGCAGGATAAAGGCTCGCCCATCGCGATGGGCTTTTAATGTCATCGCCAGCGCCCCGCGTATCGGGCGCAGTTCGCCGGTCAGAGCCAGCTCCCCGGCGAATTCATATTCGTTTAGCTTATCCGATGGAATTTGCCCGGAAGCCGCCAGTATCCCCAAGGCGATCGGCAGATCAAAGCGCCCGCTTTCCTTGGGCAAATCCGCCGGCGCCAGGTTTACGGTAATCCGGCGGGCGGGGAATTCGAAACGCGATGTCTGCAAGGCCGCCCGGACGCGGTCCTTGCTTTCCTTGACCTCGGCTTCCGGCAAACCAACAATGGTGAAGTTGGGCAGGCCGTTGGCCAGATGCACCTCCACGGTGACCGGTGGCGCATCCATGCCTGACAGTGCGCGGCTGTAGAGGACGGCCAGCGCCATTATTTTTCAGGAGATACTGAATAAATGGCTACGCAGGTGAATTGCCGCGTTGCGCGGTGCTCGGAACCTCGCCGTACTCCTTGTATTGTCTCGGTTCCTGCGCTCCGTGCGCCTTGCACTTCATCCCGCTCGCTCATTTATTCAGCACCTCCCCCAGTCAGCCGGGTTTCCAGTTCAGCCAGCTTTTGCTCCAGCGCGTCCAGTTGTTCGCGCGCCTTCAACAGCACCTGGGTCTGCGTATCAAACTCTTCGCGCGTAACAATATCCAGCTTGGCAAACGCGCTTTGCAACAATGCGCGCAGGTTTTTCTCAACCTCTGCCACCGGCGTTTGCGCAATCAGTGCGCTGATTTTGCTGCTGATGTCATCTAGTATCTTGTTATCCAGCATGATGGTTCCTTAGCGTTCTGAGCGGATGGAAAGAGTGTAGCAAAGAACCATCCCGCCTGATCATCTCCGCTCAGCACCAACACGGTGCACCTCCCAAGACAATGCACCACGACCAATGCACAGCAATGGGACAACACTCCCCACAAAAACAATAAGTGATTGTTTTTTATTTAAATTAATGCCTTGGCACGGCTGTTGCTAATGATCATGGCGCAAAGCTTTTATTTTTTTATGTCACGTCCCGAAAGGATTCATCATGCAAAAGAAGTTTATTTCCATGGCAGTACTGGCTGCACTCGGTGCAATGCCTGTTATCGCCTCTGCTGAAGACGCTGCTCCTGCGGCAGCACCTGCAGCTGCAGAACCGGCATCCCCGCATACCTTTGCCTACAACATCGGGCTGTTCAGCCAGTATATTTTCCGCGGCCTGACCCAAACTGGTGAAGACCTGGCGCTGCAGGGCGGCGTGGATTATTCCCATTCCAGCGGCTTCTATGCCGGTGCCTGGGCTTCCAACGTCAGCTGGCTTGAAGACGCAGCCGCCTACACCAGTTCCAGCCTCGAGCTCGACCTCTATGGCGGTTACCGCAACACTTTCGGCAAAACGGACTTTGGTTATGACGTCGGCCTGCTGCAGTACATCTATCCTGGTGACGAAGCCGCTGGCGTGAAGAAAGCGGAAACCACGGAAATCTACGGCAGCCTGAGCTACAAGTGGCTTGCAGCCAAGGTATCCGTAGTTGCTTCTGATGGCGCCTGGGGCTTCCGGAATGCTGATGGCACCTGGTATGCCGAACTGAATGCAAACGTGCCGATTGGCGAAACCGGCATTACTGCCAACGTCCATCTCGGCCGCCAGGACTTCAGCGGTACCGGCAACGATGTGTTTAATTACACCGACTGGAAGCTTGGTGCCACCAAGGCGTTCAGCAATGGCGTGAATGTTGGTGCGTTCTATTCCGACACCAATGCGGCCAAGGCAAGCTGGACTGATGTGTCCGGCCAATACCTGGGCGACAGCCAGTTCACCGTGTTCGTGCAGAAAACGTTCTAAGCAGCGACTACTTAAGGCGGGTCGCACCCGGCCCGCCTTTTCACCACTCTACACAGGAGACAGTCATGAAATTCGTCACCGCCATCATCAAGCCGTTCAAGCTTGACGAGGTGCGCGAGGCACTTTCCGCCATTGGCGTACAGGGCATCACCGTTACCGAAGTCAAGGGATTTGGCCGGCAAAAGGGCCATACCGAACTGTATCGCGGCGCAGAATATGTCGTGGATTTTCTGCCCAAGGTCAAGCTCGAAGCCGCCATCAAGGATGACCAGTTGGACCAGGTTATCGAAGCGATTGAAAAATCCGCCAGCACCGGCAAAATCGGCGACGGCAAGGTTTTTGTTTTCGATCTCGAACAAGTTCACCGTATCCGCACCGGCGAAACCGGCACGGATGCACTATAAGGAGAGCACCATGAAACGCTTTTTCTCCACACTCATGCTGCTGGGCGTACTCGGCTTCAGCGGTGCGACTTTTGCAGAGGATGCAGCAGCTCCGGCGACACCCGCAGCGACTGAGGCTGCTGCTGCGCCACAGGCTGCCGAAGCTGCCGTTGCGCCCGTGGCGGCTCCTGCTGCCGAAGCTGCCGCACCGGCAGCAACTCCGGCACCAAGCCCCAACAAGGGTGACACTTCCTGGTTGCTGGTCGCCACCCTGCTGGTGATCATGATGTCCATCCCCGGCCTGGCGCTGTTTTACGGCGGGCTGGTGCGCAGCAAGAACATGCTGTCCATCCTGATCCAGGTGTTTTCCATTTTTGCGCTGATCGTTGTGTTGTGGGCGATTTATGGCTACAGCCTGGCGTTCACCCAAGGTAGTGGCAGCTTGAGCCCGTTTATCGGCGGCTTCGACCGGCTGTTCCTGAACGGCGTATTCAACCCAACGGACGGTAGCGTGGCCAATGGCGCAACCTTCAGCAAAGGCGTGGTGATTCCGGAGTTTGCGTTCATCGCCTTCCAAGCCACCTTTGCTGCCATTACCGTGGCGCTGATCGTGGGCGGGTTCGCCGAACGCGCGAAGTTCTCTGCCGTGCTGCTGTTCTCGGCGCTGTGGTTCACCTTCGCTTACCTGCCCATCGCGCATATGGTCTGGTTCTGGGCGGGCCCCGATGCCTATACCACGCAGGCTGCTGCTGACGCGGCCACGGCCGGCGCCGGCTGGCTGTTCCAGAAAGGTGCGCTGGACTTTGCCGGTGGTACCGTGGTGCACATCAATGCCGGCGTTGCCGCGCTGGTGGGTGCCATTGTGATCGGCAAGCGCATCGGCTACGGCAAGGAATCGTTTGCGCCGCATAGCCTGACCATGACCCTGATCGGCACTTCGCTGCTGTGGGTGGGCTGGTTCGGGTTCAACGCAGGTTCCGCGCTGGAAGCCGGTGGTACTGCAACGCTGGCATTTGCCAACACCTTGATTGCAACTGCTGCAGCCACGCTGACCTGGCTGACAACCGAGTGGCTGCTCAAGGGCAAGCCATCCCTGCTGGGTGCTGCGTCCGGCGCGGTTGCCGGCCTGGTGGCGATCACCCCGGCTTGCGGCTGGGTTGGCATCGGCGGCGGCCTGGTCATCGGCGCACTGGCTGGCGTGGTGTGCTTCTGGGGCGTCACCGGCCTGAAGAAACTGCACGGTGTTGACGATGCTCTGGATGTGTTCGGCGTGCATGCTGTCGGCGGCATTCTGGGCGCACTGCTGACCGGTGTGTTCAACACCTGGAAACTGGGCGGCACCGGTATCTATGATTACGTCAACAACAAGGTCATTGATACCGAAATCGGAGCGCAGGTGTGGATTCAGGCACAAGCCGTACTGACTGCGGTAATCTGGTCGGCGGTGGTTGCCTACGTTGCCTACAAGATCGTGGACCTGACCATCGGCCTGCGTGTCAGCGAAGAAGCCGAACGTGAAGGGCTGGACACCACTGAACATGGTGAACGTGCCTATAACCACTAATCGGGATCGGTCCTGAAAAACAAAGCGGGGGCTTAAGGCTCCCGCTTTTTTTATGTTCTTTTTGCCGGGAAGTCCTCATAATTCCGTATTAATCATGTCTCACGGGAAATAAAATGCGTCGCAAAATGGTGGTAGGCAACTGGAAAATGCACGGCAGCCTGAAGGAAAACAAGAGTCTGCTCGAAGGCGTCAAACAAGGCGTCAAGCATTTTCACAACGCCGACTTTGTGGTCTGCGCGCCGTACCCTTATCTCGCCCAGGCGCAATCGCTGCTGCAAGGCAGCAACATTGCATGGGGCGCACAAAACATGTGTTCCACCAACGACGGCGCCATCACCGGCGCTGTTTCCCCCGCCATGCTGGTGGACTTTGGCTGCACCCACGTGATTATCGGCCATTCCGAGCGCCGCAACCTGTTCAACGAAACCGACGATACCGCCGCCGCGCGCTTTAATGCCGCGCTGGAAGCCGGGTTGATCCCGATTTTCTGCATGGGCGAATCACACGAAGAGCGCGAGTCCGACTGGACCGATTACATTGTCGGCCGACAGCTGGATTCCATCATCCGCCGTTTCGGCCCGCAGGCGCTGGTCAATGCCGTGCTGGCCTACGAACCGCTGTGGGCGGTCGGTACCGGCAACCCGGCCACACCGGAACAGGCACAGGAAGTGCATGACTTCATCCGCGAACGCATTGCCCGCTGCAATATGGAAATTGCCGCCAACGTCCGCATTCTTTATGGCGGCAGCGTCAAGCCCAATAACGCGGCAAAACTGTTCGCCATGCCCGACATTGACGGCGGCCTGATCGGCGGCGCTTCGCTGAGCGCGAAAGAATTCGTGCCGATCTGCCAGGCAGCCAACGGCGAACTCACCTGAAACTTGCATTCATTGCACCATTCGGGTGCTTTCGCCCACCTTTACAACCAAACCCAGCCAAGACAAAACAATAACTAACTGATAAATATAAATATTATTTATGGCACGCTTAGTGCTTATATAACAGTGAGTTTGCGAAGTTGTGGTTTATGTTCTTGTTTATCTCCTCTCCTCCCTTAGCGGGTCTTTGCACCCGCTCTTTTTTTGCCTGTCGCATTTCCACCCCGGCAACATCACGACCCCATCCCGAATACCAATTCCCGTTGCTCCGGGGACCCATCTTCCACCAACCCTGATGCCTTGGTCAGCGCACTGACACGCACTCCCAACAACCGGATTTTCTGATCCAAAGGCACACGCTTGAGACACTCCCCCGCCGCACGGCGGATTTCAACGGCATCCTGCGTGGGCACCGGCAGGGTGAGATCGCGCGTGACGCTGCGAAAATCCTGGTATCTGAGCTTGATGCCAACGGTACGGCCAACATACCCCTTGCGCTTGAGGTCATCCGCAACGCGCTGGCACAGCGCGGTGAAAGCGGCGGAAAGCTCGGCGCGGTCGCGTTTGACATGCAGGTCGCGTTCGAAGGTGGTTTCACGGCTGGTGGATTTGGGGTCGGAGCGACCGACTACCGGCCGGTTATCGCGGCCATGTGCGGCTGCCACCAGCCAGTTGGCGTAGCTGAGGCCGAAGTGTTTCTGCAACAGCGCGGGGCTGGCCTGCGCCAGTTCGGCAATGGTGTGGATACCCAGTGCAGCCAGCTTCTGCGCGGCCTTGGGGCCGATGCCGTTGATCTTGCCGACATTCAGCGGCCAGATACGGGTAACCAAACTCGCCTCGTCCAGCAGGGTCAGCCCATCCGGCTTGTCGAGGTCGGAGCCGATTTTTGCCAGCAGTTTATTGGGAGCAACGCAGATAGAACAGGTCAAGCCGGTGGCCTCGGCCACAGCCTGCTTGATGCGTAGCGCCAGTGGACGGGATGCTTCCGGGTGCTGGGTGAGATCAATATAGATTTCGTCTATGCCGCGATCTTCTATGTGCGGCGCGATGCTGGCAACCGCTTGCTTGAACAGCCGCGAATAATGGCTATACGCCGCAAAATCAGCCGGTAGCAGCACCGCCTCTGGCGCCAGCCTGGCGGCTTTCATCATGCCCATCGCCGAAAACACGCCCAACGCACGGGCTTCGTAAGTGGAGGTTGTCACTACGCCGCGCCCGACATAATCCTTGAGTTGGAAAAAGCGGCGGCTGCCATCCGGCAGCAGTTCCGGCGCATGGGCCGAACGCCCGCCGACCACCATGGGCAGGCCGCGCAATTCGGGATAGCGCAGCAATTCGACCCCGGCAAAAAACATATCCATGTCGAGGTGGGCGATACGGCGTGGGAGAGCATCCATCCTGCATAGTGTTTCCCATGCTGCCGCAAACCGCAATCGGGAAATTCCAGGCAAAATTCCGTTTTATTCACCATGCTACAATTCACGCACTATGGTCCCTCATCTGACAACAGCCCAGACTGCCCCGCTGCTTGAACTGGAACAGCGCATCCTGGACGCCATGCCACGCATCGAGCACTGGTTGCGCTCGCAATGGCAGGAACACCAGACCCCATTTTATGCTTCAGTGGATTTGCGCAATGCCGGCTTCAAGCTGGCGCCGGTAGATACCAACCTGTTTCCGGGGGGATTCAACAACCTCAACCCCGATTTTCTGCCCCTCTGCGTACAGGCCGCCATGGCGGCAGTGGAAAAGTTATGCCCGGATGCGCGGCGCCTGCTGCTGATTCCGGAAAACCACACGCGCAATACTTTTTATCTGCAAAACGTGGCCGCACTCACCAACATCCTGCGCCAGGCCGGCCTGGAGGTGCGCGTTGGCAGCATCTCTCCCGATATCAGCGTGCCGACCAAGCTGGACTTGCCGCAGGGCGGCGAGTTGCTGCTGGAACCGGTACAACGCCTCAATAACCGCCTGGTGCTCGACAACTTCGACAGCTGCGGCATCCTGCTGAACAACGATCTTTCCGGCGGCATTCCGCCGATACTGCAGGGCCTGGAGCAAACCCTCATTCCGCCACTGCATGCAGGCTGGGCGGTGCGACGCAAAACCCGCCACTTTGCCGTCTATTCGCGCGTGGCGCGCGATTTTGCCGAACTGATCGGCATCGACCCATGGCTGGTAGATCCGCAGTTTGCCCACTGCGGCATGATCGATTTCCAGGCGCGTACCGGCGAGGACTGCCTGGCGGCCAATGTAGCGGACCTGCTGTCGCGCATCGGCGCGAAATACCGCGAATACGGCATTACCCAGGAGCCGTTTGTCATCGTCAAGGCTGATGCCGGCACTTACGGCATGGGCATCATGACGGTGAAAAGCCCGGATGACGTGCGCGGGCTGAACCGCAAACAGCGCAACAAGATGTCGGTGGTGAAGGAGGGCCTGCAGGTGCAGGAAGTCATGATCCAGGAAGGCGTCTACACGTTCGAAAGCATCAACGAAGCCGTCGCCGAACCTGTGGTGTACATGATGGACCACTATGTGGTCGGCGGTTTTTACCGCGTGCATACCAGCCGCGGCCAGGATGAAAACCTGAATGCGCCGGGCATGCATTTTGTGCCATTGGCGTTTGAGCGCTCATGCTCCCTGCCGGATTGCGCCGGGCGCCCGGACGCCGCTCCCAACCGCTTTTACGCTTATGGCGTGATCGCCCGCCTGGCTTTGCTGGCAGCAGCCATTGAACTGGAAGAAACGGCGCCGGAAGATGAACGCTCATTACAGCCTGCCGGATTGCCGATCTCCACATGAAGCTGGCCTTCATCCTCGACCCGCTGGAACAACTAAAAACAGAAAAAGACACCAGCATCGCCATCATGCGCGAAGCGGCCAAGCGCGGCCACCAGCTGTTCGTGGCCGAGCAGGGTGACCTGCTGCTGCGTGACGACCGCGCCCTGTTATCCGCCATGGCTTTTGAATTTTCCGCAGGCGCCAGCTGGTATCGCCTGGGCGCCAAGGCCGAACAAACTCCCGCGGAGTTCGATGCGGTACTGATGCGCAAGGACCCGCCGTTTGACAGCGAATACGTGTACAGCACCTACCTGCTGGAAATTGCGGAACAGCAGGGTGCGCGCGTGATCAACCGCCCGGCATCGGTCCGCGACTGGAACGAAAAGCTGTCGGTTGCGCGTTTTCCGCAGTTTGCGCCGCCGTTCCTGGTCACGCGCCATCACCAGCCGATCCGCGAATTCCTGGCCAAACACGGCGACATCGTGGTGAAGCCGCTGGATGGCATGGGCGGTAGCAGCGTATTCCGCCTGCATCGCGCCGACCATAACATCAGCGTCATCCTGGAAACCATGACGCACCATGAGCGCCGCACCATCATGGCGCAGCGCTATTTGCCGGAAATCCTGCAAGGCGACAAACGCATTCTGGTGATTGATGGCCAACCGCTGCCTTACGCTCTGGCGCGTATTCCCAAGCCCGGCGAAACGCGCGGCAACCTTGCCGCCGGCGGCACCGGCGTCGCCCAGCCGCTGACCGCACGCGACCGGGAAATCGCCGAAACCGTCGGGGTTGAATTGAAAAAACACGGCTTGTTCCTGGTGGGCCTGGACGTCATCGGCGAACACCTCACCGAAATCAACGTCACCAGCCCCACCTGCATGGTAGAAATCGCCGCGCAGACGGACTGCAACCCGGCGGCCCTGTTTGTTGATGCGCTGGAGCGCACATGCTCCGCAGCCTGAACCCGCCCTGGTGGTGGCTGCTGTGTTCGTTGCTGTTGGTGAGCTGCACCCCGAACAAAACCCACCAGTCACAAAGTTATGTGTTCGGCACGCTGGTGGACATCACCATTTACGGCGAGTCGGAATCGCGTGCCCAATTGCTTGCCGCGCATATCCAGCAGGAATTTCAACGGCTGCACAACAGCTTGCATGCCTGGAAACCAAACAGCGACCTGAGCAGGCTGAACGATGCGTTAGCCGCTGGCAAAAAAGCTGCGGTTTCGCCGGAACTGGCAGCACTGATCCGCGATGCCACCCAGATTGCCGAGCGCTCGGACAACCTGTTCAACCCGGCGATCGGCGGGCTGATCCAGCTATGGGGATTTCAGCGCGACGAATTCACGCCGGTACGCCCCGACCCGCAACTGATTCATTCCCTGGTGGCAGCCAACCCACGCATGGCGGACATCGTGGTGGAGAACGGCCAGGCCTGGTCACGCAACCCCACGGTGAAACTGGACCTGGGCGGCTATGCCAAAGGCTATGCGCTGGACCTGGCAGCAAACTATTTGCGTCAAGAACACGTACCCGGCGCGCTGATCAACATCGGCGGCAACATCATAGCTATCGGCCGCCACGGCGACCGCCCCTGGCGCGTCGGCATCCAGCACCCGCGCAAGCCGCAGCCTGTCGCCACGCTGGATTTACCCGACGGCTGGGCAATTGGCACTTCGGGCGATTATCAGCGCTATTTCGAACAGGACGGCAAGCGTTACTGCCACATCATCAATCCCACCACCGGCTTCCCCGGAGACGGCGTCCAGGCGGTCACGGTGCTGATTCCGCCAGGCACCAACAGCGGCGCATGGTCCGATGCTGCGTCCAAGCCGCTGTTTCTTTCCGGCAAGGCGCACTGGCGCGACGCGGCGCAGAAGCTGGGGCTGCAATACGCCATGCTGATTGATGACCATGGTGAAATCCAGCTAACCGCCGACCTGCAAAAGAAAATCCGTCTTGAACCTGTCCGCTGATCATTCCATCCTGCGCCCGGGCGACTGGCTGATCGTTGCCAGCGGTTTGGCCGTGGTCGCCTGGCTGTTCCTGACGCTATGGAGCGCGCAACCCGCCGGCAAGGTACGCATCCGTGCAGGGAATCAGGTGGTCGCCACCTACAGCCTGAACCAGCAGCGCAGCCTGGATGTGGCTGGACCGCTGGGCATCAGCCATATCGTGATCGATCGCGGCCGGGTCAGGGTAGCCAGCGACCCCGGCATCCATCAGTATTGCGTCAAGCAGGGGTGGTTATCCCGCGCCGGCGAGATCGCCATGTGCCTGCCCAATCGCGTCAGTGTGGAATTGCTTGGTGAGCGAAGCTATGACTCACTTAACTATTGATACCACCGCGCAGGACCATCACGTCGCCAGACTGGCGGCGCTCGCCATTGCGCTGCACCTGGCGGAAGCGGTGCTGCCATCGCCGTTGCCGGGAGTTAAACCCGGGATTGCCAACATCGTGACGCTCTATGCGCTGCACCGCTATGGTATGGCGGTTGCGGCCTGGGTCAGTCTGTTGCGGGTATTCGCCGTGAGCCTGCTGTTCGGCAATTTCTTATCGCCGACCTTTGTGCTCAGCATCACCGGCACGTTGCTCAGCCTGGCAGCGCTGTGGCTGGCCCTGCGCCTGCCGCAGCGCTATTTCGGCGCGGTCAGCCACAGCGTGTTGGCAGCGTTTGCCCACATTGCCGGGCAATTGATCGTGGTCCGGCTTTGGCTGATCCCGCACACCGGTTTGCTGGTTCTCGTGCCGGTGTTTGCCGCAGCGGCCCTGCTGTTTGGTACACTCAACGGTTTGATTGCTGCAAAATTGATCGCGCAAGCGCCCAAAGAGGATGTTTCATGAAATTTGCAATTCGAATGATTTTACAACTAGCGCTGCTCGCCAACGCACCCGCTTGGGCGGCAGAGTGGGTGCAACTGCCGATCAACGGCAACGACCAGTATTTTTACGACAACAGCAAGCTGGTGTTTCACGGTGACGAAGTGACCTACTGGAAAAAAGTTCAGTTCAAGACCCCGCAACCGCACAAGGGCAGCGAAGTTGCCAGCGGCGTGCTACGCGAGCGCATCAATTGCGCCGAACACAGCGCCAAGCTGCTTTCCTACCTTTATTATTCGCCCGCCGGCGAAACCGTGGAATATAACGCCCAGGATGAATCCGCACCGGTGCCCATCATCCCCGACACCGTGGGCGATGTGTTTGATCGTACGTTATGCCCGATAGTCTGGCGCAAGCAGGAAGAAGCGCGCATCAAGGGCGAACAAAAAACCGAAGCCGAGCTGAAAGAAATTGCACCCAAGGCCAAGGATGAAGACAAGCGGGCCACCACTCCCAAGGCTGCACCGACACGCAGCACCGGGTCTTCCATCCCCGCGGCCGGGGCCCCGAAAATATCAAACCCAGTTGTCCCCAAGCTGCCCAACGTCAGGCTTCCGGCAGAAAAGACCACGCCCCCCATCCCGGAACCGCAAATTCTTGAGCAGCTTTATTAAGGACTCAACCCATGCGTAAATTGATCTTGTTGGCGCTGATATCCACAATGCTGGCGGCTTGCGGGGTAAAAGGCCCGCTCTACCTGCCGGAGAAAATGTATCCCCAACCTCCCGAGCCGCCTGCGAAAAAAGCACCGGCCCAACAACCATCGCCCGAATCGGAACCGCTACCGCAGCCCGAATCGCAGGAATCACCGCAACCCGTACAGCAGGAAGCCCAATGAGTTATTTTATTGCCAGAGGCGGCGAACTTTACGCCGAGGAGGTCAAGCTGGCCTCGATCGCAGAACGTTTTTCCACCCCATGTTATGTTTATTCCCGCGCCGCACTGACGGCTGCCCTGAAACAGTTCACCGATGGCTTTGCCGGGCATGACCACCTCATCTGTTATGCCGTCAAAGCCAATTCCAACCTGGCAGTGCTGAACACCTTTGCCCGCTTGGGCGCTGGCTTCGATATTGTGTCCGGCGGAGAACTGGCGCGCGTGCTGGCAGCGGGCGGCGACCCCGGCAAAGTGGTGTTTTCCGGCATCGGCAAAACCGCTGATGAAATGCGCATGGCACTGCAAGCCGGGATTTTCTGCTTCAACATCGAGTCGGAAAGTGAGCTGGACCGCCTCAACCAGGTTGCCGGAGCAATGGGAAAGAAAGCGCCGATTTCCCTGCGCGTAAACCCGGATGTGGATGCCAAAACGCATCCTTACATTTCAACCGGGCTTAAGAACAATAAGTTCGGCGTGGCTTACGAAGCCGCTTTTGATCTTTATGTCAAAGCGGCAAGCCTGCCCAATATCGAGATTCACGGCGTGGATTGCCATATCGGCTCGCAACTGACCGAACTTGCGCCATTCCTGGCCGCGCTGGATCGGGTGCTGCTGCTGGTGGACAAACTCGAGGCGTCCGGTATCCATATTTCCCACCTTGATCTGGGCGGCGGCGTTGGCATCCGTTATCGCGACGAGACGCCACCGGACATCGCCGTTTATGCGCAGGCACTGCTGGCCCGCCTGGCTGGCCGCAAGTTCAAGCTGCTGTTTGAACCGGGGCGCGCGCTGGTTGGCAATGCCGGCGTCCTGCTGACGCGCGTTGAGTACATCAAGCGCGGTGAAGCGAAAAACTTTGCGATTGTCGACGCCGCAATGAATGACTTGATGCGCCCCGCGCTATACGATGCCTGGCATGACATTCTTCCGGTCGAGCCGAGGATCGGCGGCACGGAATGTTTTGAAATCGTCGGCCCGGTGTGCGAAAGCGGCGACTTCCTCGGCCACGACCGCGATTTGTGCATCGAGCAGGGCGATTTGCTGGCCGTGATGTCGGCCGGCGCCTACGGCATGAGCATGAGTTCCAACTACAATACCCGGCCACGGGCCGCCGAAATCATGGTGGATGGGGCAGACATTCACCTGATCAGGGAGCGGGAAACCATTGCCGATTTAATCGCCGCAGAAAAAATAGTCAACTGATTGTTTTTAAATTGATTTATTAACGAAAAAGCCGCTTCCGGCGGCTATTGCCAGCCCTGCAGTTTTGGCGTAGATTTCTACTCCGCAGTACCTATAAACTATTCTTATACGATGACGGAGGAAGCAAATGAAGAAGTCGATTCTTGCAATGCTGTTCGTGCTGTTTGGTGTATGCGCCGTACCTTTTGCCTATGCTGAAGACCTGCCCCAGATCAACGGGGATGATGCCGTGGAGCAACTTCCTCCTCTCACGGATCCTGCAGCTTCAGCAGATAGTGAATCGTAATTTCTTAAGTTTCATACAAACAAAAACGGAGCCAGTGGCTCCGTTTTTGTTTGGCAAGTCACGATCTCAGTCAAAAATAACGGTTTTATTGGAATACAGCAGGATGCGATTTTCCACATGCCAGCGCACGGCACGCGACAGCACGATTTTCTCAAGATCGCGGCCTTTCTGGATCAGGTCTTCCAACTGGTCGCGATGCGATACACGCATGATGTCCTGCTCGATAATCGGGCCCTCGTCCAGCACCTCGGTCACATAATGGCTGGTGGCGCCGATCAGTTTAACGCCACGTTCAAAAGCACGGTGATAGGGCCTGGCGCCGACAAACGCCGGCAGGAAGGAATGGTGGATATTGATGATGCGCTGCGGGTAACGTGCCACAAATGCGGGAGATAACACCTGCATGTACCGCGCCAGCACGATCAGGTCTATTTCATGCGCATCCAGCAGGGCAAACTGGCGTGCTTCGGCTTCCGCCTTGTTGTCCTTGGTGACTTCAACCACATGGAAGGGAATGCCGTAAAAATCAGCCAGGCGCTTGGTATCCGGATGGTTGCTGATGATCAGCGGGATATCGCAATCCAGCTCGCCACTGTGGTGGCGATACAGCAAATCCGTCAGGCAGTGGTCGTATTTTGAAACGAAGATCGCGATTCGAGGCTTGCGACTGGACAGGTTCAGCCGCCACTGCATACTGAATTTTTCGGCAATGCCGGCAAATTCCCGCTCAAACTCCTGCGGCGTCAGGCCAAAACCCGTGAGATCCCACTCCACGCGCATCAGAAACAGGTTCTGCTCCGCATCCTGGTGCTGGTCGGCATGCAGGATATTGGCATTATGCCGATACAAAAACTCGGCAATCGCCGCAACCAGGCCTTTACGGTCAGGGCAGTTAATCAATAAAGTCGCGGAGTTTTTCATGGGCTTGAAAACCTTTTGTTTATTCAGCCTTGCATTATAATGGTTTCGCTCAGTGCCCTGCCAGATTGTGCTATCTTGGCTTTTCAAATGTAAGGATCAACCCTGCAACAATGAGCTTTCTGACCCTGCTCGCCGTCTTGTTGTTGGCCTATTACCGGCCACTCCCGGCCGCATTGCGCCCAGCGCACTGGCATGCGCCGTTGGCCGCCTGGCTGG
Organism: uncultured Methylophilaceae bacterium; assembly: GCA_964511385.1. Lineage (GTDB taxonomy): Bacteria > Pseudomonadota > Gammaproteobacteria > Burkholderiales > Methylophilaceae > CAILHX01. Next base: position 130,050 of record CAZEFE010000003.1, read on the forward strand.
AGCGGCACCTGAACGATGGCCAGGCGCGTCACGGCGCAATTGCCTGGATTCTTGCCGTACTACTGCCGGCGCTGCTGATCGGTGCCGCCTGCTTTGCGCTGCATCTGCTTGCAGAACCTGTGAGCCTCGCGCTAGCCGTTGCCAGCCTGTACCTGGTGATTGATTTCAGCGGTTTTGGCGCCCCGGCGGAGAATATCGCCGCCACCTTGCGCGACCGCAACATTCCTCTTGCCCGCCAACAATTGACAGAATGGAGTGGCGACACGACCGAAGCCTACGGTGCGATGGAACTTTCTCGCGTCGCTATCGAAACCACCCTGCTGCGCGCCCATTCCGGGCTGTTTGCACCGATTTTCTGGTTTGTGCTGCTGGGTCCGGGGGGAGCGCTGCTGTATCGCCTGACCCAAATCACCAATACGGCTTGGGGTAAAGAAGGCGGCCAATTCAACCTCGTCGGCAGCCGGGTGCACTACTGGCTGGAATGGATTCCGGCGCATGTAACTGCGATTGGTTTTGCCGTCGTCGGCGATTTCGAAGATGCCATGTACTGCTGGCGTACCCAGGCAAGCCAGTGGAAAGACCGTGCCATCGGCATCATGCTGGCCAGCGGTGCCGGTGCCCTCGGCGTCCGTCTGGGAGAACCATTGCCGATCAATGGCATCCTGGAATACCGTCCCGAACTCGGGCTGGGTGACGCGGCAGATGCTGATTACCTGATGAGCGCCGTCGGCCTGGTATGGCGCGTACTGGTATTGCTGTTGGCGCTGGTGCTGCTCATGACTTTTGCCAACTGGCTAGGTAATTAAACAGAAAGAAATTGATGGAAGTTTTGCTCGCAAATCCGCGTGGTTTCTGTGCTGGCGTTGACCGCGCCATCATCATTGTGGAACAGGCGCTGGCGCAGTTTGGCGCGCCCATTTATGTACGTCATGAAGTTGTCCACAACAAATACGTGGTGGATGAACTGCGGCGCAAAGGCGCGGTGTTTGTTGAGGACCTGGACGAAGTGCCGACCGGCAGCACCGTCATTTTCAGTGCGCACGGTGTTTCCAAAGCCATCCGCAGCGAGGCCGAAGCGCGCGGACTGCGCGTGTTCGATGCCACCTGCCCGCTGGTGACCAAGGTACACATGGAAGTCAGCAAAATGCGCTCTGCGGGCCGCGAAATCATCATGATCGGCCATCTTGGCCATCCTGAGGTCGAAGGCACCATGGGGCAAGTGGAAGGCGGCATGTACCTGGTGGAAACGCCCGAAGACGTCGAACAACTCCAGGTGCGCGACCCGGACAACCTGGCGTATGTCACCCAGACCACGCTGTCCCTGGACGATGCTGCACGCGTTATTGCCGCGCTGAAACAGCGCTTCCCCGACATTGCCGCCCCCAAAAGCGACGACATCTGCTACGCCACGCAGAACCGGCAGGACGCGGTCAAGATGCTTTCCAAAAAGTGCGACCTGGTCATTGTCGTGGGCTCGCCCAACAGCTCTAACTCCAACCGGCTAAAGGAAGTCGCCATCAACCAAGGTATTGCCGCATTCATGGTGGATAATGCCAGTCAGCTGAATCCTGCGTGGCTGGTTGGCAAACATAGTGTCGGCGTCACCGCCGGCGCGTCGGCCCCGGAAATCCTGGTGCAGGACGTCATTGCGCGCTTGCGCGAACTTGGCGCAGCCAACGTGCAGGACCTAGCTGGCATCGTGGAAAACGTGGTCTTCCCCTTGCCCAAGGATTTGGCGCCCAAGAAGCCCGGCATCCCGGTCAACGCTCTTGAGTAAAAAGACTTTCACGCTGGCCATCACCGGCGCCTCCGGCATCGCCTACGCCATGCGCCTGCTGGAAACGCTGCTGGCCGGCGGACATACCGTGTATCTGGTGTATTCATCCGCGGCACAATTCGTCGCCGCGCAGGAATATGGCCTGACGCTACCGGCCAAAGTCGCTGAAACGAGGCGTTTGTTGCTGGAGCGTTACCCTTGCCACCCCGAACAGTTACACGTGTTTGCCCGCGAAGACTGGATGGCACCCATCGCCTCCGGCACCGGCGCTACCGACGCCATGGTAGTGTGCCCCTGTACCATGGGCACCTTGGCCGCGATAGCCGCCGGCATGAGCGACAACCTGATCGAGCGCGCCGCCGATGTGATGCTGAAGGAAGGCAAGAAACTGATCCTGGTGCCCAGGGAAACCCCCTTTTCGGCGATCCACCTGGAAAACATGCTCAAGCTATCCAGATTGGGGGCGGTGATGCTGGCGGCCAATCCCGGTTTTTACCACCTGCCGCAGAGCGTGGATGATGTGGTGGATTTTATTGTCGCCAAGATACTGGATCAACTTGGCGTGGAACATCAATTAATGGAAACATGGGGCGGCATAACGCCGCCCAGGCACTAGCGGCGTTTATCTCTAGCAATCCATTTGGAAGAAAGCGCCACTGTAGGAGCGCAACTTGCTGCGCGATGTTTCGTGAAATCGCCCGGCAAGTCGGGCCCCTACGCAAAACTCTTTCAGGTGGGCAATCCAGGTTTATTTCTTCTTCAGATTATCCAGGCTGCATGACGTTGGCCCCACCGCGGTAAACGCGAGCAAACCGCCGGTCAGCCCGACATACAGCAGGAAAATCACCAGTTCCCGCGGGTCTGCGGCCCAGTTGGCATGCAAGGCCACCGCCAGGAACACGCTGTACCCGGCCAGAAGCCAGGTCGCGATGCGCGTCTTGAAGCCCAGAAACAAAGCAGCACCCGCGCCAACTTCAATCAGGAAAGTCAGCGGTACGACAAAATAAGGAATGCCGTGCGCCCCGAGGTAAGCGCCGAACTGGGCGTAGAAATCCGGATTGCGGGAAGCCAGCAGGATCTTGAAAATGCCAGACACCAGAAAAATTTGGGACAGCAGTATCCGCGCCGCGACAGGTACATATTTGTTCATTGAAATATCCTTACACTCGGTTAAAAAACTCGCGACATCATGCCTGATACCCGGCGAATACTGCAAGCGCTACCTTCATTTGCTAGGGCCACGCGCTATCCGCTAAAATGCGCGGTTTAGCACTCCACTCCGACACCTTTCAGAAAGGGAACACACCATGTCCAACAAGATCATTTTCAAGGCTGGCGAAGCCACCATCTTCAGCGAGGGCAAAGACGTCACCGCCGCCATGCCGGAAATCCTGATCGGTGCCGTTGACGGCCCGGTCGGCACTGCATTTGCCAACATGATGGCACAGAGCAAGGGCCACACCGCCATGTTTGCCGTGCGCGACATCAACCAACTGGTGCGCCCGGCCACCATGATGGTGCCGAAAGTGACGCTCAAGGATTCCATCAACATCGAACTGTTCGGTGGCGTGGTCCAAGCCGCTACCGCTGACGCCATCCTGGACTGCGTGATCGAAGGCATCATCCCGCGTGACCAGGTCAACGACCTGTGCATCATCAGCCTGGTGTGGATCGACCCGGGCTGCGGCCCGCTGGCCAAGGAAGGCAAGCTGGACAAGGCCGATATGTACAAAAACAACTACGATGCCACCAAGCTGGCGATCAAGCGCGCGCTGAACGACGAGCCGTCCATTGAAGAACTGATCAAGAACCGCCACACCATCAAGCACTGCATGTGGGAAGACAGCTGGGATCAGAAGTAACCCTTTCTTGGCGATGCCACAACAAAAAACCCCGCATTGCGGGGTTTTTTGTTGTTCTTAGTCTCATCAACCCACGTTTAGTCGGGAGGAGATCCCGCCGACAAGGTACCTTTCATTACTGCGGCCCCACTGAGCACGGACCCTCCACCGCTCAGGCCAATGGTTGAAATCAGCCCTTGCGCCTGGTTGCCGACAAAACCGCCAACAGCACCGCCGTCGATACCACCATGCACAGAAGAAGTCCCGGACAAACCAATACCTTCACCCATGAAAGATTGGATGGATCCCGCACCGGATGCACTCCAGGTACCAAACGCACCGCCGCTACCCGCTACCTGGAAGTTGGAAATATGCAGGCAGGTGAAATCCACCGCTGCCGATCCGGAAGTCAACGTGCCCGAAGCAACACCATTCACCAGCGTCGGGAAGCTGCCCGGCACCAGGGTGTAGGTGCCCACCATATTATTGGCTTGCAGCGCATTCAACTCGGTAATGGTGGTGATATGGCTACCGGTAGCAAATGCCAAGCCACCGGGCGGATTATAAGACTCGCTCCAGGTTTCTCCATCGTAGGTTTCACTAAAAGCCAGGGTATAGCCCCCGCCCCAACGACCCCATACCACGCCCAGGCTGGCATCGGTACCGTCCACGAACAGTTGGGCCGTACCAAGGCTGGCGGTATACGTGTAGGTGTTAGCCCCGTTGCTATACTGCCGTTTCCAGCCGGTCAGCACCCCGGAAGAATTGATGGTTGAAGAAAAATCCAGCGTGTAGCCCTCACCCATATCCCAGGTGCCCACTATATCGAATGCGTGCTCCACGTAATTTCCATCGTCATCGAAAAACATGACCGCCGTACCACCGCTGCCAACAGGGCCAGGCATGCTGGTAGTAATGGTTGGCTGGGTAAAATCAATTGTTCCATCCGTAGTTTTAACCGGAATGATTACTTTCTGTTCGGTCGTGGGAGGGGCAGGAGGGTTATTGCCTTGCTCTGTATTTTCAGCCTGCTTTTCCGGTGTGCCACCGGCAGGTTGGTCATTGCCATTCTGGTTCTGCCCATTGGCGCCCGTGCCGCTGTTGAACGGGAAGTTAGGCACATAACCCGGCTCTTTTCCGGGAGGCGCCAGTGCCGTCTGGCCGGGGCCGGTGAAAATAGTCTTGCCGCCGCTTGTCAGGCTGTGGCCGCCAAACAGGGTGCGCACCGCCGTACCGATGCTGTTGTTGTGCCCCACATCGGCGCCAGAGCCGCGGATACCGATGGTGGCGGTTGCCGTGTTGATCTTGTAGTTGTCTTTGTGCTTTTTGCCGACCACGCCGGTCACTGAGCGCAAGCTGCCTTTGATCAGAGAGAAGATGCCTTTTTCGCTGCCATCTTCCTTGCCTTCGTATTTGAAGGTATCAATCTTGAACTGGGTGTCCGGGCGGACGGCAAAAAAGCCACCGTCTTCCATCTTGATCTGGGCGAAGCCATTGCCCGCACTGGAAACCGTCTCGCCTTCGTCGATCGCCCCGCCTTTTTGCGCAAGGCGCTGCTTGCCTGCGGCATCGATGACCTGCACCTCGCCGTTAACAAACTGGAATTTGCCCGCGACCGCGTACGCCCCGGTCGAGAAAGAAAGCGCGAGGGCCGCCAGCGAGGCGATTCCGACGCTGCTGAATATTCGATCATAGGTTTTCATGATGATCCTCCTGACACAGTTTTACTATCCTAGCCTGCATGATAACGGCATAACTTCAGAAAATATATAGGGAAACCTGCCAAACCGTAGCGGCATCCGCCTGAAATCCATCTAGGCAATCCCCCTAGGAAAGTACTGATAAAACCCGAATGCTCATCCAGCTGGTCTATCGTGCTTTGCAGGAGCCAGACTTGCGGGCGATTTTGTGCAACATCGCGCAACAAGTTGCGCTCCTGCAGCGGTGCTAGGGGCTGGCGCCATTGCCGTTCTCGCGCACCCAGTTGATGGCGAAATAGGTCAGTTCGCTGCCCGAGCCCAGATTAAGTTTTTTCCGGATGTTGGCACGGTGCGTTTCCACGGTTTTGATGCTGCGCGCCAGTTTGTCGGCAATATCGTTATTCTCCAGCCCCATGCCAATCAGGTGCAATATTTCAAACTCAGTCGCCGTCAGGCCACCGATCGGCGACTGCGCCTTGTCACCCTGCAACATCTGGTTAATCAGCCGCGAGCGCATGCGGTCGCTGATATAAATCTCTCCGCCGAGGATCTGCCTTATCGCTCGCAGCACCGTATCGGTGCCTTCGTGTTTCATCAAATAACCATGCGCGCCCGCCTTGAGCACGCGCTCGGCGTAAATCGCCTCGTCATGCATGGACATCACCAGGATGAACAGTTCGGGATATTTGTGGCGCAACTGCTTGACCAGTTCCAGCCCGGAGAACCCCAGCAACGACAGATCCACAATGGCCATATCGTGCGGCGCCGCCTTTAGCGCCGCCAGCGCCTGCGGCACGTCGCCGGCCTCGGAACAGGCGTGCATCTCCGGCTCATGATTGATGAGCATGGAAACGCCCTGCCGGACAATGGGATGGTCATCCACAATCAGGATTCTGGCTTTCCTCTGCTCGCTGAATATCATGGCTGATGACCCGCCGCAGGCAATGTAACGGTGACCCGGGTACCGCCATTCGGCCCGGAACGGTATGCCAGCGTAGCACCGATCAGCGCAGCGCGATACTGCATGGTATGCATGCCCAGCCCCTCCTGTTTTTCCTTGGCGCCCATGCCGCAGCCGTTGTCAGCGACTTCGAGCACCCTGCCACCAGGCGTGATTGCGGTCGAAATACTGATCCGGGTGGCGCCGCCGTGCCTGATCGCGTTATTGATCGCCTCCTGGGCGATACGGAACAGATTGATCGCCAGGCTGGAGTCATCATTGGCAGCGTTTGCCGTCACAAAACGCTCATCAAAATCCAGTTCGCATTCCATGCCGTATATGGTTCTGACCTGGTTAGCGAGTTGGCCCAGCATGGTCTGCAACCCGCCACCCTTGAGATCCACCGGATACAAGCCTTGCGCCAGTTGGCGCGTTCTCAGTACTGCCTCATTGATAAGCGTGGTGATTCTGGACACCAATTCCATTTCCGGCCAGTTCTGGCTGCTCAGCTTTTTGTTGAGCACCTCGGAAAGAAACGCAACACCGGTCAGGTGCTGCCCCAAATCGTCATGCAGTTCCTGGCCGATGCGTTCGCGGGTTTCCTCGCTGATGTTGATAATCCTGCGTTCGGCCATGTTGGCGCGTTCCAGCGCTGCTTCGGCAGCCTCCTTGGCGCGCTGCATGGATTGTTCGACCTGCTTGCGTTCGGTGATGTCGCGCGAAACCACCAGCACATTCTTCACTTGCCCACCCGCATCCTTGACCACGCTGGACTGCGACTCGATATAACGGATGCTGCCGTCATCAATCAGGTACCGGTATTCGGTGCGACCGCCCCTGGCGGTGCTGACCACCTGGTAAAACAGCGCCTTGACGCGTTCGCGGTCATCGGGATGGACATGGGCAAACGAATCGCCGGCACTGCTGTCCTTCAGGATGCGCCGGTAGCCCGGGCTGTTGTAGACGCGCCGGCCCTGCGTATCCAGCACGGCAATCAGGTCATCCACATTTTCCAGAATGAGCCGGAACAAGTCTTCGCTTTCGCGCAATAAATGCGCGGTGCTGGTTGAATCAGCCATTCATCTGCTCGCTCATGATCCGGTTTCCGACATAGGCACTGGTTGCAGAAATAATAGCATTGCCAGGCAGGAATTATTACGCGCGTTTAAGCAGCGTCCTGATCGCGGCGGGGAGCGCCGCGCCTAACGCTTCCCGCTTATCCAGCCAGATCACTCCCGGCTGCTGCAATTGCGGCCGACGCTGGATGACCCGCAGCGGTTGCGGCGTGATATGCAGACGAAAATGCGTGAAGGTATGCACAAGGACTGGCTGCGGGGCCAGCAACTCGGTCGCCACCCCATATTGCTGCAACGCGACGTGCTGCACGTCTCCACCGGCAGCCGCTTCCGGCAAGCTCCACAGCCCGCCCCAGATGCCCGATGGCGGGCGCTTTTCCAGCAACACTTCGTTGCCATCCAGCAACAGCAGCATCACAACGTGTTTTTCCGGTATGGCCTTGCGCGGTTTCGGCGTTGGCAATTGCGCCGTCAGGCCGCTCTGGCAGGCGACACAGGCGTTGGCCAGCGGGCAATCGGCGCAGTTCGGCCTGGTGCGGGTACACACCGTAGCCCCCAGGTCCATCAAGCCCTGCGTGTAGCTCTCAACCTCCTGCTCCGGCAGCAACCGCTCAGCGGCTTGCCACAGCTGTTTTTCGATGGCCCCTTGCCCCGGCCAGCCGGCGATGCCCAGGTAGCGCGCCAGCACGCGCTTGACGTTGCCATCCAGTATCGCCTGCCGCTGGCCATGGGCGAACGCCAGGATGGCGGCCGCAGTAGAGCGCCCGATGCCCGGCAGTTGCTGCACTTCTTCCAGCAACTGCGGAAACTTTCCTCCATGCTGCGCCACCACCATCTGCGCCGCCCGGTGCAGGTTGCGGGCGCGGGAATAATAGCCGAGGCCGCTCCAGTGCTGCAGCACCGCATCCTGCTCGGCTTCTGCCAGGCTGGCAATCGTGGGGAAGCGCGCCATAAAGCGCTGGTAATAGGGGATCACGGCAGTCACCTGGGTTTGCTGCAGCATGATTTCAGACACCCAGATGGCGTAAGGATCGCGGATATTCTGCCAGGGCAGATCGTGGCGCCCGTTCTGCTGCTGCCACTGGATCAACTGCCGCGCAAAAACCGTCATCAGGCGTTCAGTTTTGCCAGCAGCGCCTCGGTTCTTTCCGGCTCGTTGCTGGCAAGAATCTTGCGGGTCAGGCTTTCCAGCTTGGGCAATTCCGTCTGCAGCACCTGCCGCTTCACCGCCAGGATATGCGCGGGATGCATGGAAAACTGCCGCAAGCCGAAACCCAGCAGCATGCGGGTCAATTTGGCGTCGCCCGCCATTTCGCCGCACACCGACACCGGCTTGCCGGCCTTGTTGGCGGCGCGTATCGCACGCTCGACCAAGTGCAGCACCGCCGGATGCAAGGGATTGTACAAATAGCCCACGGCATCGTCGGTACGGTCGATGGCAAGGGTATATTGGATCAGGTCGTTGGTACCGATGGACAGAAAATCCAGGTCCCGCACAAAAGCGTCCACGCCCAGTGCCGCGGCTGGAATTTCAATCATGCCGCCGACCGGCACCTGCTCGTCGAACGGGATATCCTGCTCGCGCAGGCTTTGCTTGGCGCGCTCCAGCAGGTACAGCGTCTGGCGCAACTCGGCCAGGGTGCACAGCATGGGGATCAGTATCTTCACCTGGCCGTAATGCGAGGCGCGCAGGATGGCGCGCAACTGCCCGTGGAACATTTGCGGCTCGGCCAGGCACAAGCGGATGGCGCGCAACCCCAGCGCCGGGTTGGTGACCGTGCGCGCACCGTCCGGCGTGGCCTGCTTGTCGGCGCCAATATCCAATGTGCGGATGGTGACCGGCTGGCCTTTCATGGTCTCGGCCACCTTGCGATAGGCTTCGAACTGTTCTTCTTCCCCCGGCCATTCGCGGCGGTTCATGAACAGGAACTCGGTACGGTACAGGCCGATCCCGGTGGCGCCGGCGGCACGCGTCTGCGCCACGTCTTCCGGCACCTCGATGTTGGCGTGCAATTCCACCACCTCGCCGTCCAGCGTCACCGCGCGGGTCTGCTTCAGGCGCTTCAGCTTTTGCTGTTCCAGCTCCCACTGTTCCTGCCGCAACCGGTATTCGGCCAGCGTGTCCTTGTCGGGCGCAACAATCACTACGCCCTGCTCGCCGTCCACAATAATCAGCTCGCCGTCGCGGATCAGATCGCGCGCCCGATGCAGCGCTACAATGGATGGAATGTTGAGGCTGCGCGCCAGAATGGCGGTATGCGAAGTCGCGCCGCCCACATCCGTCACAAACGCAGCAAACTGGTGCTGCTTGAATTGAATGGCGTCCGCCGGCGACAGGTCGTGCGCCACCAGGATCATGCCGCTTTCCTGTTCCGCCAGCGCCGACTGGTTGGGGTGGCCCAGCAACGCCTTGATAACGCGTTCCACCACCTGCACCACGTCGAATTTGCGCTCGCGCAGGTAGTCGTCGTCAATTTCCTCAAACTGGGCAACCAGCGTTTCCAGTTGTTGCTTCAATGCCCATTCGGCATTGCAGAATTCCGTGCGGATAATGTGCTTGGGCGTCTCCGACAGCCCGGCATCGGACAGGATCATCAAATGGGTGTCGATAAAAGCGCCCATCTCCGCCGGAGCATTGCGCGGCAGCCCGCGGCGCACGCCGGCCAGGTCGGTTTGCACCGTTTTGACGGCCTGTTCAAAACGCGCGACTTCCTGCTCCACCAGCTCTGGCGGTACCACGTAATGGGCCACCTCCAGCAAGGCATGCGAGACCAGGTGAGCACGGCCGATGGCGATGCCTGCGGAAACGCCGACGCCGTGCATGGTGAAACTCATCGGGTATTACCTCGCATGGCCGCCAAGTTCACTCGCCCTCTCCGAACCGGTTGTTGATCAGCTCCGTCAGCGCCGCCATGGCTTCGGCCTCATCCTGGCCATCCGTTTCCAGGATAATCTTGCTGCCCTTGCTGGCGGCCAGCATCATCACGCCCATGATGCTTTTTGCGTTGACGCGCCGGGCGTTGCGCTCTATCCATATCTGCGAACCAAACCGCGCCGCGACCTGCGTCAACTTGGTTGATGCACGCGCATGCAAGCCCAGCTTGTTAATGATTTCGATTTCTTGCTTAAGCATGATTTGGTAGTGTATCCCGGCTGGCGCAGGCTTCCTGCGTAAAATGGATCACACCGCTGATGCCGCCGGCCATGGCTTTTTCCACCACCACCGCCAGCGGTTCGTTGCGGTAACTGAGCGCGCGTACCAGCATGGGCAGGTTCACGCCCGCCACGCCTTCGACCCTGCCCGGCTGCACCAGCCGGCTGACGATATTGCAGGGCGTGGCACCGTACATATCGGACAATACCAGCACGCCGTGGCCCTGATTCAGCTCCACGACCATGTCCTGCGCCTTGGGCACCAGTACGGCCGGGTCATCGTGCACGGAAACGCCCAGCTGCTTCAGCAATGGCGGCGGGCTGCCAAGCACATGGTTGGCGCAGTGCACCAGGCTCTCGCCCAGCGAACCATGCGCAATAATGAGTATGCCTATCACGAGATTTCCCTATCCTTGATCGTCATTGACCAGTTCGCGGTGGCGTACCAGCACGCTCTGGCCCTGTTTCCTGAAATACTCCGCCAATCGCTCGACAAAATACACCGAGCGATGCTGACCACCGGTACAACCAATGGCCACCGTCAGATAGCTGCGGTTGTCCCGCACAAAGCAGGGCAGCCATTTTTCAACATAATCGCCGATATCCGCCAGCATTTCCGCCACCACCTCCTGGCTTTCAAGAAAAGCGACGACCGGCGCATCATGGCCGGTCAGCGGGCGCAGCTTGGGGTCGTAAAACGGGTTGGGCAGGCAGCGCACATCGTAGACCATGTCCGCATCCAGCGGAATGCCGTGCTTGAAGCCGAACGACTGCACCAGCAAGGTCAGCCCGCTGTGGTCCAGCGCCACGAAATCCTTCACCCATGAGCGCAAGGTGTTCGCCGACAGTTCGCTGGTATCGATGCGGTGGCCAAGATCGCCCAGTTCCGCCAGCAAATCGCGCTCGGCATGGATGGCTTCGGCCAGCGTCAGCCCGTCCCTGGACAGCGGATGACTGCGCCGGGTTTCGCTGAAACGCTTGACCAGCGTATCGGTGGCCGATTCCAGAAACAGCAGGTGCACCTCGATGTTGCTGGATTTGAGCTGCTGGATCTGCTGCGGCAACGCATGCAGTTGCGCGCTGCGGGTATCGATGCTGACGGCGGTTTTGCTGTGCCCCGCGACTTCCAGGTATTCCACCATCGGTTTGATCATCTGCGCGGGGAGATTGTCCACGCAGTAATAACCGCTGTCTTCCAGCGCTTTCATCACCACGCTTTTGCCGGAACCGGAAAGGCCGGTGACGATGATCAGTTGCATGCGCTCAGCCATCCTGTTCCAATCTCGCCTGGTTGCGCTTGATTTCGCGATTCTGGCGCTGCATGAACTGGCGCGAACTGTTGACGCCGCGCATCAGCAGCACATGATTCCGTACCGCCACTTCCACCAGCACCGCCAGGTTGCGCCCCACCGCCACCGGGATGGTGACCGTCGGTATTTTCACGCCGAGGATGGTTTCGCTGCGCGACTTGATTTTAAGCCGGTCCAGCTGCGGCTGAGTTTTTGCGTCGGCGATTTCCAGCTGCACGATCAGGTCCAGCGGCTTGGTCGGTTTGACGGCGTTATCGCCAAACAATTCGCGGATATTGAGGATGCCCAGCCCGCGCACTTCCAGGAAATCTTCCAGCAGCTTCGGGCAGCGGCCTTCGAGGCGATCCGGCGCCACCCGGAAAAAGTCCACGATATCGTCGGCCACCAGGCGGTGTCCGCGCGTCACCAGTTCCAGCGCCAGTTCGCTTTTGCCGACGCCGGAATCACCCTTGATCAGCACGCCGAACCCCTGCACTTCCAGAAACACGCCATGAAAACTGGCGGATTCCGCCATCGCCTGCGCCAGGATATGGCTCAGCACGTCCATCAGGCGAGGGCTTTGCATCGGCGAAGTAAACAACGGGGTGTTTTTGTCGTCCGCCGCCTGCAACAAGGCAGGGGGAGGCTTTTCACCGTTGGCCACCACCACGGCGGCCAGGTCGGTCGAATACAGGTTATGGATCGCAGCCTGAGTGCCATCGGCATCCAGGCTGCGCAAATAATCCATTTCGGCACACCCCAGTACCTGGACCCGGTTGGGGTGCACAAAATTGAGGTGGCCGATCAGCGCCAGCGACGGCTTGGTGACCGCATCGCTGGTGAGCAGCTTGTCACCGCCGCTCAGCCCCGCCACCCAGCTCAAACGCAATCTGCGCCGGGTTTCGCGGTAAAGGTCGGCAACGCTGATCTGCCCCATGTTGTATTAACCGCCGGCTAATGCAGCTCGACCAATTACTCGGCCGACTGGTGCTTGACGCCGCCGTCGGCACGATGGTGGTCGGCAAACTTTTCCTTGATCTTCAGCACTTGACGGTCCAGCTTGTCGGCCAGCAAATCAATCGCGCTGTACATGTTGTCGTGCGTGGATTCCGCATGCAGGTCGCTGCCCGGAACGTGGATGGTGGCTTCGACCTTCTGCACCAGCTTTTCCACCGATAGCGTGACTTTGACGTCAATGACCTGGTCGAAATGGTTGGTAATGCGTTCCAGCTTGCTTTGCACATAGTCGCGCAGTGCTGGGGTCACTTCGAGGTGGTGGCCGGTTAAATGCAGGTTCATGATGCTCTCCTTGAGTTGTTATAAGGCTTTACGTTGATTGGCCGCGGGGATCTGCAAAGATTCGCGGTACTTGGCTACAGTTCTTCGCGCCACGACGATGCCCTGTTCTCCCAGAATATCGGTGAGATGGCTATCCGACAATGGTTTTTGCGGGTTTTCTGCTGCGATCAGCTGTTTGATCAGCGCACGAATCGCCGTGGCTGAGCAGACGCCGCCCGTCTCGGTCGCCACGTGGCTGCCGAAGAAATACTTGAGTTCGTACACACCGCGCGGCGTCAGCATGTATTTCCGGGTGGTCACGCGCGAAATGGTGGATTCGTGCAGTTCCAGTTCGTCCGCGATTTCCCGCAGCACCAGCGGGCGCATGGCCACTTCGCCATGCTCGAAAAAGCTGCGCTGCCGGTCCACAATCGCCTGGGAAACGCGCAGGATGGTGGCAAAACGCTGCTGGATATTCTTGATGAACCATCGCGCTTCCTGCATCTGGCTCATCAGGTATTGCGACGAGCTATCGCGGTTGCGCTTGAGGATGTCGGCGTACATGCGGTTGATGCGCAGCTTGGGCACCGAATCGCCGTTCAGGCTGGCCACCCACAGGCCCTTGACCTTTTTCACCACCACTTCCGGCTGCACGTAATGATCGGCCTCGATCGAAGTAAAACCGGCGCCGGGCCTGGGATCAAGCCGGGTGATCAGCGCCTGTGCCGCTTTCAGCACCTCGTCGCTGCAGCCCAGCGCCTTCCTCAGCCGCACGTAATCGCGCGCGGCCAGCAGCGGCAAGTGCTGCCTGACGATCGTCAGCGCAACCTTGTGCTGGGGCGTATCCTCCGCCTCCGCCAACAGTTGCAATTCCAGGCATTCGTTGAGGTTCCTGGCGCCCACGCCCAGCGGGTCGAGGTGCTGGATCAGCTTGAGCGCGGTCTGCAGTTCCAGCAGGTCCACTTCCTGTTCCGCCGGCAGCAATTCCACCAGTTCTTCCAGCGGCTGCTCCAGATACCCGTCTTCATTGATAGCGTCCACCAGCATGGATGCCAGCAGCAAATCGCGTTCGGACAGGTGCATCAAGCCCAGTTGTTCGAGCAGGTGCTCGCGCAGGGTGGGGGCGTCCGGCTCCTGGAAGGTAAAGTCGTTATCGTCGTCGCTGCTGGCATTGGTGTGTTGCGCGCCTTCCCAGCGCCCGTTGTCTAGGTCGTCGAAGCCCGATTCCGCCGCCCCCAATGATTCCGTGGTATCGGCGGGCGCATCCACGGGTTCGGCCACCGGCACTTCCTGCGCCGACGTCGGCGCCGAAAAAGAAGCCGTGTCGCTGTCGTCGCCAACCCGTTCCAGCAGCGGGTTGGATTGCAGCACCGTCTCCAGTTCTTGCCCCAGTTCAATGGAAGAAAGCTGCAGCAGGCGGATGGACTGCTGCAATTGCGGCGTCAGCGCAAGATGCTGGGAAACTCTGAGTTGCAACGTCTGCTTCATGGTTTACAGCCTGAAATTCCTGCCAAGATAAACTTCCCGCACACTTTCGTTGGCGATGATTTCATCGGGGCGGCCGGCAGCCAGCACGCGCCCGTCGTTGACGATATAAGCCCGGTCGCAGATACCGAGGGTTTCCCGTACATTGTGGTCGGTGATCAGCACACCGATGCCCTGCTCCTTCAGGAAGCGGATGATTTTCTGGATATCGATCACCGCAATCGGGTCAATCCCCGCAAACGGCTCGTCCAGCAGAATGAAGCGCGGGTTGCTGGCCAGGCATCGCGCGATTTCAACCCGCCGGCGTTCCCCGCCGGAAAGGCTCACCGCCGGCGCGCTGCGCAAATGGCTGACATGCAGCTCCTGCAGCAGCTCATCCAGCCTGGCCTGCATGGCCTCTTCCGGCAGTTGCTGCAATTCCAGAATGGCCTGGATATTCTCCGCCACCGTCAGCTTGCGGAAAATGGAAGGCTCCTGCGGCAGATAGGACAAACCCATGCGCGAGCGCCGATGGATGGGCAAATGCCCCAGGTCAACACCGTCCAGCGTAATGCGCCCGTCATCCAGCGGCACCAGCCCGACCATCATGTAAAAACTGGTGGTTTTACCGGCGCCATTGGGTCCCAGCAACCCCACGATTTCCCCGCTGGAAATATCGAGGGAGATGTCGTGGACCACCGTGCGGGCTTTGTAGCTTTTTTTAAGCCCGTGTACCTTCAATTCACTCATGGTGTCCTCATGTCAGCCCGGCCGTTCGACTACTCGGCTGATTTTTCCGGCGCAGCAGTCGCCGCGGCTGGAGCCGGGGCGGTTTTGCTCTTGGGTTGGATAATTGCGCGGACGCGGCCTTTGGGATTGGCTGGGGTAGCGGCCTGCGGGCCGCCGATCACCTCGGCGAATTCAGCGCTGGCATCATACATGATGTAATCGCCGTGCACGATGTCCTCGCCGCGCTTCACCCAGGCCTTGACGAACAACTTGACCTTGTCCATGCGGCCGTCGTACTCGATGCGCTGGCCGCTCCCCATAATGTATTCGTTCTTGCCTTCCATCTTCTGGCGGAACGTCGTGGGGTCGCCATACGAAGTGCTGTGCTGGAAGCCTTCGCTATCCTCCCTGACGATCAGCTTGTCGGCATGGATCACCAGCGTGCCCTGGGTCAGGATCACATTGCCGGTGTAGATGCTGGTTTTTTTGGCATCGTTCTGGGTGAGATTATCGGCTTCCAGATCAATCGGCTTTTCCCGGTCGGCTTTTTCAGCCCGGGCAAAACCGCTGACGACTAGCATCAGCAAACATACTGCAAAGCAGGCATTACGGATTTTCATATTGTCTCCGAATCCGGGGCTGAATAGTCCCGGTCTTGGCGTTATTGGCTGTCTTCCTGGCTGGCGTCTTTTTCACGTTACTTGCTGCCGATTTTTTAATGGACTTGCTCGTTTTCTGCTTCTTGGCCGCCTGTCCGGACGCCTTGCCCGGCTTGGCGTCCGCCGGCACCGGCGCTTTTTTGCCCGCTTTTTTAGCCGGTTTCTTGCTGCTAACCGCCGGTTTTTCCACCGGCACCGCAGGCACCACCGGCGCCACCGAACTGGTCGGTTTCACGACCGACGGAACCTGGTCAAGAAACTGGATTTTCGCCGCCAGTTCCGCTGCCGTTATTGGCTTGAGGGCGCGCGCACCGGGGCGTTCATAATGCACCTTGACGCGCTTGACCAGATTCAGGACGCCTTCTTTCTTGTCATACTGCATGCCGCCGGCACGGATCACCGTGCGTGGCGCCTGCAAAATAGTGACCGGACGGTCCGTCTGCGCCTGGCTCAAGTCAGGAATCACATGCAGATAACTGGTCAGCACCGTCATCTCGGGTTTTTGCGCGGTTTCTGCCCGCACCACCCTCACATTATCCATGAAATAGACGTTTTCGCCATTGGCGGAAACCTTGCCTTTGTCCGAAAAAATCTGGGTGGCCTGCATCTGCTTCGAATAGATGGTGTAATGCGGACGCATCAGTTCCGTGCTGTCATCGTCGGGATAATGCCGCATTTCAACGCCGGCAAGATCATAGCGCGGATTACCGAAGCCGTCGGTACGCGTGGACAGGAAATGGTTCACGATGTAATCCGGCGCGTGCCGGGTGCTGCCGTCGCGCTTGGGCGCGGGCGGCTGCACCGTGCGGTCGATCCAGAACGTCAGCGCCGTCAGCAATGCCAGCAGCAACAGCCCGAACCAGATGGCAGGAAGGCCTCGCATCCCCGGCTTATCTCAGGTACTGCGCCATTTGCGCGTCATAAGTTCCCTGCGCCTGCATCAACAGTTCGCAGACCTCGCGCACGGCGCCGTGCCCGGCCTCGCGCGTGGTGATGTAGTGTGCGTGCTGCCTGGCCAGCATATGGGCACCCGGCACCGTCAGCGCCAGCCCGCAGCGCCGCATGGGGGGCAAATCCACCACGTCATCCCCCATGAAAGCGCATTGTTCCGGCAACAGCCCGGTCTTGCGCAGCAAATCCTCGAACGCCTCCAGCTTGTCCTCCACCCCTTGATAGAAATGCGCAACGCCGGTGCTCTCGGCGCGCGTCACCACCACTTTCGACGTCCTGCCGGTAATAATCACCGTATCTACCCCGCTGGCCTTGAGCAGCTTCATCCCCAGCCCGTCCTGGGAGTTGAAGGCCTTGTATTCCAGCCCGTCGTCGCCGATCATCAGCCGGCCGTCGGTCATCACCCCGTCCACATCGAAAATAACCAGCTTGATGCGCTTGGCGCGTTGCAGCAATTCCTCACTCGACATGGGCACCTCTAAAAATTCGAGTTTCTAAGCCAGGCAAGGCGCGAGCGAAAAATTGCGACGCCGCATATGTGGAATATGTAAGGAGTAATTTTTCGTGAGCAACGCAGCATCGCGACGAAAATTGGATTTTTAGAGGTGCCCTCATACTACTTTGGCCCGCAGCAGATCATGCATGTTCAGCGCGCCCACCAGCTTGCCGGCCGTATCCACCACAAGCAGGCCGTTGATCTTGAATTCTTCCATCACCTCCACCGCCTCCACCGCCAGGCGGCCGGCAGCAATGGTGCGCGGCGACGGGCGCATGGTGTCGGCGATGGTGGCGGTATTAAAATCCATGGTTTTTTCAAACAGGCGGCGCAGGTCGCCGTCGGTCAGGATGCCGACCGGGCGGCCCTGCTCGTCGGTAACGGCGGTCATGCCCAGGCCCTTGCGCGTCATTTCCAGCAGCGCGGCGGAAAAGCTGGCCGTTTGCTGCACCTGCGGGATGGCTTCGCCGGTGCGCATGATGTCGTCCACATGCACCAGCAGGCGCCGGCCCAGCACCCCGCCGGGATGGGAGCGGGCAAAATCCTCCTCGCTGAAGCCGCGCGCATCCAGCAACACCACCGCCAGCGCATCGCCCAGCGCCAGTGCCGCCGTGGTGCTGGCGGTGGGCGCCAGCCCCAGCGGACAGGCTTCCTGCGTCACGCTGGCATCCAGATGCACATCGGCCTCTTTCGCCAGCGTTGAATCCGCGTTGCCGGTCATGCTGATCAGCTTGGCGCCCATGCGCCGCAAGAACGGCACAATGGTCAGCAGCTCCGAGCCTTCGCCAGAATTCGACAGCATCAGCACGATGTCGTCCGCCGTGATCATGCCCAGGTCGCCATGCACCGCCTCGGCGGAATGCATGAAAAACGCCGGGGTGCCGGTACTGGCCAGCGTTGCCGCGATTTTGTTGGCCACATGCCCGGATTTGCCGATGCCGCTTACCACGACCCGCCCCCGGCATTGTAGAATGAGCTCGACAGCGCGCTGAAAGCTGTTATCCAGCCTTTGCGCGATGGCTTCCACCTCCCGCGCTTCTATGCGAAGCACTTCGCGCGCCAATTCCAGTCCGTGCGTTGTTGTCATAATGACGAAGTATAAAAGGGAAATCATGCCGGATAAAGGTCGGCATACTATTTGCTCTACAATAAAAAAAGAAAAACATTTGGCTTGACCGTTTTTACATGACCACACTCAACCTCATCCTGATGCTGCTCGCCAGCGCCGTTGCCGCCGTGGCCTTGCTGCGCGTGCTGCGCCTGCCGTCCATGCTGGCCTATTTCCTGGTGGGCCTGGCGCTCGGGCCGTACACCTTCGGCCTGATGTCCGACAACCAATCCATCCACGCCCTGGCCGAATTCGGCGTGGTGTTCCTGATGTTCAGCATCGGGCTGGAATTCAGCCTGCCGCAGTTGTACAGCATGCGGCGCACGGTGTTCGGCCTGGGCGGCCTGCAGGTGCTGGCCTGCATGGCGGTGGCATCCGGCGGCATATTGCTGCTCGGCGGCGATTGGCGTACCGCATTCGTGATCGGCGGCGCCTTCGCCATGTCCTCCACCGCCATTGTCTCGAAGATGCTGGTCGAGCGGCTGGAGCTCAATTCCCGCCACGGCCGCCTGTCCATCGGCATCCTGCTGTTTCAGGATATCGCGGTGGTGCCGCTGCTGATCCTGATCCCGGCGTTGGCCGCGCCCGGCGCCGACCTGGCAGGCGTGCTCGGCATCGCCGCGGTCAAGGCGGCAGTTGTGCTGGCGCTGCTGCTGTACCTGGGCAAATGGCTGATGAACCCCTGGTTCGAGCTGGTGGCACGGCAACGCTCGCAGGAACTGTTCGTGCTCAACGTACTGCTGGTCACGCTGGGGCTGGCCTTTGTCACCAAGCTGACCGGGCTGTCGTATGCGCTGGGTGCGTTCATCGCCGGCATGCTGATTTCCGAAACGCGCTACCGCTACCAGGTGGCGGCGGATGTCGCCCCGTTCCGCGACATCCTGCTGGGGCTGTTTTTCATCACCCTCGGCATGCAGCTCGACCTGGGGTTGCTGCTGCGCAACTTGGGCTGGATTTTGTTGCTGGCCGTGACGCTGATCCTGGTTAAAGGCGGCCTGATTGCCCTGCTTTGCCGCCTGTTCGGCAATGAAATCGGCGTCGGCTGGCGCACCGCATTAACGCTGGCCCAGGCCGGCGAATTCAGCTTCGTGCTGCTGGCGCAAGGCGGCGAAAGCGGGCTGCTGGCACCGCACCATGCCCAGATGGCACTGGCCGCCATGCTGATCTCCATGATCCTGGCGCCGTTCCTGATCCAGTACAACGGCCGCATTGCGCGCCTGCTGTCACCCAGCTATACGCGCAACCGCAACCGGCAGATCCAGGAAATCGCCGTGATGAGCGAAGGCATCTCCGGCCACGCCGTCATTTGCGGCTACCGTCGCAGCGGCCAGAACCTGGCGCGTTTTCTCGAACAGGAAAACATCCCCTACATCGCGCTCGACCTCGACCCGGTGCGCGTCAGGGAAGCCGCCGCCGCCGGCCAGCGCGTGGTGTACGGGGATTCTTCCCGCTTCGAGGTGCTGCAGGCCGCCGGGGTGGAACGCGCGCGCGTGGTAGTGGTCAGCTTTTCCGAGTTGAACGCCGCGCTCCGGGTGCTGCACGTGATGCGCGACCGCTGCCCCAGCGTGCCGGTGATCGTACGCACGCTGGATGACCGCGACATGGACAAGCTGCGCGAAGCCGGCGCCACCGAAGTGGTGCCGGAAGTGCTGGAAGGCAGCCTGATGCTGGCCTCCCACGCGCTGGTGGTGCTGGGCGTGCCGTTGAACCGCGTGGTCAAGCGCATCCGCCGTTTCCGCGAAGAAAACTACAGCATGTTCCGCGGCTTTTTCCACGGCTTGTCCGACCACGACCTGGACGCCGCCGACCGGCTGCAGCCGCGGCTGCACCCCGTTGAAATCACCGCCGGTGTCACCGCCATTGGCCGCAGCCTCGCCGAACTGTCGCTGGAAAACCTGAATATCGAGGTGCAGTCCATCCGCCGCCCCAACATCGGCATCATCCGCCCGAAACGCGATGTGGTATTGCTGGAAGGCGATGTTGTGGTTCTGCTGGGCGCGCCGGAAAACCTGGCCAGCGCCGAAAGCCACCTGCTGAAGCACCTGCCGAAAGAACACAAATGAGCGACGTGCTGATTGTGGGCGGCGGCGCCGCGGGCTGCCTCACGGCCATCAAGCTGGCGCAGCAGGGGGCCAGGGTCACCCTGGTCGATCGCGGCGCGCTGGGCATGGAATCCACCTGGGCCGGCGGCGGCATCCTGTTCCCGCTGCTGCCGTGGCACTACCGCGAAGAGGTCAACCAACTGGCGCAGGCCGGCGCCAAGCTGTACCCGGCCTTGGCCGAATCGCTGCGCCAAACCACCGGCATCGACCCGGAATACACCGTCAGCGGCATGCTGGTGCTGCCAGGTGCCGCCGCCATAGATTTCGCCCCGGCTTTGGCTTGGTGCCAGCAACACCACCTGCGCGCCGAACTGCGCGACCAGCAACTATGGCTGCCGGACGTGGCGCAGGCGCGCAACTCGCGGCTGGTCAAGGCGCTGCGGCGCGCGCTGGAGTTGCACCAGATCACCATCCGCGAGCAAACCGAAATTGCCCGCCTAGTGGTACAGGCAGACCGGGTATCCGCGCTGGAAACCACCCAGGGCGAACGGCTGCACGCCGGGCAGGTAGTGATCACCGCCGGCGCGTGGAGCAAGGGCCTGCTCGGCCAGCACGCACCCGCTGTCGAGCTCAAACCCATGCGCGGGCAAATGCTGCTGTACCAACTGCCGGCCGGTACGCTAGAGCACATTATGTTCCGCGACGACTTTTACCTGATCCCGCGCCGCGACGGCCACATCCTGGCCGGCAGCACGGTGGAAGACGTCGGCTTCGACAAATCCACCACGCTACAGGCCGCGGCAGACCTGCAGCGCAAAGCGGCGGAATGCCTGCCGCAACTGCGCCATGCCACACCGATCAAACACTGGAGCGGCCTGCGCCCCGGCTCCCCCGACAACATCCCCTTGATCGGGCGGCATCAACACCTGCAAAACCTGTGGCTGAATACCGGGCATTTCCGCTACGGCGTCACCATGGCGCCCGCCAGCGCGGAAATCCTGGTGGGGCTGATGCAGCAAACAGCCGCCCGACACCAATAAACCCCCGTAAGGTTGGCGACAGCTTGGCGAAAGGTTGCGTTCAGGTTGGCAGCGTATCGTGGCTCTCACGGCAAACCGCATAAGGTTATGCGGAGCCCTTAACAGCCACTTTAGAAAGGTACCACCATGAACAAGTTTATTGCTGCCCTGATCGCCGGCCTGTTTGCTGTTTCCGTCAACGCCGTTGCCGCCGACGCCCCCAAGGCCGACGCCAAGCCTGCCGCTGAAGCCGCCGCCCCGGCTGCTGATGCCGCCAAGGCTGAAAAGCCTGCCGCACCCGCCGCCAAACACGCCCACAAGAAGGGCCACCACAAGGCTGCTGACGCTGCCAAGTAATTCCGGCGGTTAAGCAATGAAAAAAGGGCAGTGCTTCGGCGCTGCCCTTTTTATTTTTACCGCGTTCCTTCACGGATATGTTTATGCAATACTGGTACTTGAGTCAGTCGCACACGCAAGACTGATGCACTCATGGTTTTATTTTAGGACGTACTAAAAAATTCCATCATCATGAAAATAAACAATAAATCACGCAACCATCTTTCCATAGCTGCACCAATGACGGTTTACAAACCGTCAATTAGGATGGCTACTTCACGTTGGCCGTCACTAGCGCCACGCGAATACATGCCGCCTTCCCTTTGCTCTCGTCTCCGTAGCACTTGCGCCACGCATCCGTCCAGGTCGGCGCGTGGCTTGCCTCGAAGCCAACAACCACGCCGCGCAAACGGCGCTTCTTGCCGTAGCCGTGGCTCAACACCACTTCCCGGCCAATGGCGCAGGTTCGCTCGTTCCAGCGCGGGCCGTAGATACGGTATTCCGTGTCCTTCGTGCCGTTCTCGAACGCCTCGAAAAACTCTGTTTTCAGCGGTATGAAAAGCGGGTTCATTTGTCCTCCGTGCCGGCCAACCCGGCAGTCGAGCCGACCTCCGCTGCTGGCGCAGCGGGTCGGCTCACTTTTGCGTTAGCCGTCATGGCGATCCAATCCACTGACTTTGCTGTTTCCGTTTCGGCAACCGATTTCGTCGCTTGGAAAGGTGAAGGTGACACCGACTACATTGCCGAGCCATTTCTCGTCCAGGTTCTGAGTCTCCTAACGATTCCAGTCGATCCCGCGGTTCTTTACGCAAGGTACTTCGAGTCTCCGGTTGTCGGTAGTGGTGACGTGCTGTATTTCAGAAGCACGCTTAACGGCGAGAGTATCTTCGCCTTAGATATGTATCGCGATGTCCACGACCAATTGGACATCGTGACATTTGGAATCCGTACAAAGAAGAATGCACCGGGAGTACGCGTCGCGCTTCGTGCTTTCTTCGACTCAGCGGAGTATCAGGTTCGCTACGAGGAAGGAGGAATCCTTAGTTCTGTATCCTCGCTCGTTGATAGATCGTCCTATCCGAGAGCGCTTCCTAATGGAGGCTATGTGCAACGTATGGTGGTCATGCATGATGGCTAACCCTACAGTCGAGCGGACCTGCGCGAAGAGCCGCGCAGGTCGCTCACTTTCACGTTAGGCATTCTGACGATGCTCCATTTTTTGTTCTCCTCCGTCTGGTCGTTGGTTACCAATCCGCTAATCACGATCGCCGGTTGGTTTGCTGGAGCATCTTTCAAAAAGCTCCCCGTGGCCTTGGTCGTCGGAGGGTGTAGCGCAGCAGCGGCACAATTGTTGGCCTTGCCGCTGGTCCATATCTTCGGCGCAATGGAAGGCTCAATGGCTGAAGGTCGCTGGCCCGGGAATGTCGAATTCATCGCATCCGGTGCCGTTGGAGGAATGATCGTAACTACGGCTATTTGGCTGTACAAAAATTCAGAAGCAACTAAACCTGCCGCCGCCGCTAATCCCTCGAGCCCCAATTCTCAAAATGGCACTGAAAAACAATAAATCGCCGTCCCGCCAGCGCCGACTTTCTGCGCGAGCGGCCATGCCTAACCCGCCAGTTGAGAGGGACCGCCTACCGGCGGCCCCTCACTTAGCACGTTAGGGTTCTCACCGTGAAGAACCGTATCCTCGTATTCGCCGCTGTTATTGGTTGCTGCCAATCAATTACAGCATATGCATTGAGCGCCACTCTCAAGATACTGCCTCACCAATATTTGGTGAATGAAAGTGCTTTCGAGAGTGCTGCCGCAGCGGTTAGCGCAGTGCTAGAGATGAAGCCTACCTCAATCGATATTGAAGCCTGCAATGGTATGGCGACCCAGCGCGTCATTGATGTCATGGAAACATTGATGACTCAATACCCAGGAAGAATCACCCTTAAGACTATTCACGACGATCAAGCCGTTTGTCCAGGCTTCTCGTCGCTACCAGCCACTGCCAATGATCAAACTTCCGAGCCCCGACGTAAGCGCTAATCTTTTTCCTCAACAAAATCACATGTGTGCTATTTCCAAACGTCACCCTAACCCGCCGCTCCAGAGGGACGCTCCGCCGGCAAGCCGGCTGCGCGCCCCTGAGCTAACACGTTAGGCTTCTTAGCAAACGTAACCCGGATTCATTGCACGCCGCCTAGATAGCTGTTACAGCCGGCAACGCCGGTTACGCGTCGGCCGGGCAGTGACAACTACCCCAGGAACAGTTTGTACGCGGGGTTGTCGCTTTCGTCCCAGTAGGCGTAGCCCAGTTGTTTCAGGAATTCCTTGAACGCTTTCTTTTCGCCCGCCGGCACTTGCATGCCGACCAGCACCCGGCCGTAGTCGGCGCCGTGGTTGCGGTAGTGGAACAGCGAGATGTTCCAGCCGCTGCTCATGTTTTCCAAAAACTTCATCAATGCGCCGGGGCGCTCCGGGAATTCAAAGCGGTAGACCAGCTCGTTGGTGACTTGCGGCGCATGCCCGCCGACCAGGTGGCGGATGTGCAGCTTGGCCATTTCGTCGTCGGTCAGGTCCAGCGTGGGCAGGCCGTGCTTGCGCAGCGAATCGACCAGTTGCTTGGCTTCGCTGCGCTTGGTCACCTGCACGCCGGCGAACACGTGGGCTTGCACGGGGTCGGAATAGCGGTAATTGAATTCGGTAATCGAGCGCTCGCCCAGCAAGGCGCAGAACTTCTTGAAGCTGCCCGGCGTTTCCGGGATGGTGACCGCCAGCACCGCTTCGCGCTGTTCGCCGATTTCGGCGCGCTCGGCGACAAAGCGCAGGCGGTCGAAGTTGGTGTTGGCGCCGCTGGCCACGGCCACCAGCGTCTTGTTTTTCAGCTTGTGGCGCTTGGCGTATTCCTTGGCGCCGGCCAGGGCCAAGGCTCCCGCGGGTTCCAGGATGGAGCGGGTGTCTTCAAATACGTCCTTGATGGCGGCGCAGATGGCGTCGTTGTCCACCACGATCATTTCATCCACGTACTGCTGGCACAGGCGGAAGGTTTCCTCGCCCACCTGCTTGACCGCGGCGCCGTCGGCAAACAGGCCGACCTGGTCCAGCTTGACGCGCTTGCCGGCGGCCAGCGACTGCGTCATGGCGTCGGCATCCACGGCTTCCACGCCGATGATCTTAATTTCCGGGCGCAGGCGCTTGACGTAGGCGGCGATGCCGGCAATCAGCCCGCCGCCGCCGACGCAGCAGAATATGGCGTGGATCGGGTCCGGGTGCTGGCGCAGGATTTCCATGGCGATGGTGCCTTGCCCGGCGATCACGTAGGGGTCGTCAAACGGGTGCACATAGGTGAGCTTTTCCTGTTTCTCCAGCAGGTGGGCGTGGGCGCTGGCTTCGTCGTAGCTTTCGCCGGCCAGCACCACTTCGCCGCCGCGCCGGGCTACGGCATCGATCTTGATCTGCGGCGTGGTCTTGGGCATCACGATCACGGCGCGGCAGCCGAGCTTTTTGGCGGCCAGCGCCACGCCCTGGGCGTGGTTGCCGGCGGAAGCGCAGATCACCCCGCGTTTGCGCTCACTCTCGCTGAGATGCACCATTTTGTTATAGGCGCCGCGGAGCTTGAACGAAAACACCGGCTGTATGTCCTCACGCTTGAGCAGGATGTTGTTGCCGATGCGCGCGGAAAGGTTGGGGGCGGCATCCAGCGGGGTTTCCACGGCAACGTCGTAGACGCGCGCGGTGAGGATTTTTTCCAGATAGTCGTTTTTCATGGCTGCAAGCAAGTGTATGATTCAGAGTTCAGGTGATTATAAAGAAAATGGGAGCACAGCATGGCAACACAAGACGAATTAAAACAACAAGTCGCAAAAAAAGCGGTTGAATACGTGAAGGGCGGCATCATTGGTGTCGGTACCGGTTCAACTGCCAACTTTTTCATCGAAGAACTCGCCAAGGTAAAACACAAGATCGATGGCGCTGTCGCCAGCTCTGAAGCGACCGCGCAACGCCTGCGCGGCCACGGCATCGAGGTATTCGACCTCAACACCGTCAACGGCCTGGAAATTTATGTGGATGGCGCCGATGAAGTGACCGAGCATTTCCACATGCTCAAGGGTGGTGGTGGCGCGCTGACGCGCGAAAAAATCGTCGCGGCGGTAGCCGACAAGTTCATCTGCATCGTCGATGGCAGCAAGCTGGTGCCGGTGATGGGCAAGTTCCCGCTGCCGGTGGAAGTGCTGCCGATGGCGCGCAGCCACGTGGCGCGCGAACTGGTGAAACTGGGCGGCCAGCCGATATTGCGCGATTTCACCACCGATAACGGCAACATCATCCTGGACGTGCACGGCCTGACCATCCTTGACCCGGTGGCCTTGGAAGCGAAGATCAACCAGATTGTCGGCGTGGTGACCAACGGCCTGTTTGCCGCAAGAAGCGCGGACGTGGTACTGCTTGCCACCCAGGACGGCGTGAAAACCCTGACCAAATAACCGGACGCGCGGCCACGGTCACAATAGTTTCATAATCGTGCAATAAACTGGCAGTTTCAGCCTTCTGGAAGGAGCGGTAATGCAATCCGAACACACTTTCAAGCAATACGACACCGAACTGGAAGCTGTGCGTGCCAAGGTTCTGCAAATGGGCGGCCTCGTCGAGGAGCAGATCACCAATGCGGTGGACGCGCTGGCGAATGCCAACATGCAGCTGGCCGACCAGGTGATTGAGAAAGATCACGCGGTGAACGGCCTGGAAGTCTCGGTGGACGAGGCCTGCAGCCACATCATCGCGCGCCGCCAGCCCGCCGCCGGTGACCTGCGCATGATCATGATGGTGGTCAAGACCATTACCGACCTGGAAAGAATCGGCGACGAAGCCACCAAAATCGCGCGTGTTGCCAAGCGCCTGCACGAAACCGACCGCATGTATTCGCCGCGCTTCAACGAAATCAAGCGCATGGCCGAGCAAGTGCGCGACATGCTGCGCACTTCGCTGGACGCCTTCGCCCGCCTGGATGTTTCGCGCACGGTGGATGTCGCCCGCCAGGATATACAGGTGGATGACGATTTTCGCGCCATCACCCGCCAGCTGATCACCTTCATGCTGGAAGACCCGCGCACCATCTCCATGTCGCTGGACGTGCTGTTCGTGGCCAAGGCGATCGAGCGCATCGGCGACCACTCCAAGAACATCGCCGAGTACGTGGTATACATGGTGAAAGGCAAGGACGTGCGCCATACCACCATGCAGGAAATGGAAAAAGAAGCCCTGAATTAACCGGTTTTCAGGGTTTTCGCCCGCCAGGTTTGAAATCGGAATAAACTGCTGTTGTGAATCGCATCGAACAACAACCTTCAGAAATTGCGGCGGTTGATCTCGGCTCCAACAGTTTTCGTCTGCAAGTCGCCCACGTAGCCGAAGATCATCTGTTCATGCATGACTCCCTGCGCGAAATGGTGCGCCTGGGGGCCGGCTTGGGCAAAGACAAGACCTTGTCCCAGGAGTCCATCGACCGCGCGGTGGAATGTCTGCGCCGCTTCGGCGAACGGCTGCGCGGATTCGACCCGCATTCGGTGCGTGTCGTCGCCACCAATACGTTCCGCATTGCCCGCAACGCCACCGAACTGGTTGCCCGTTCGGAAGAAGCGCTGGGTTTCCCCATCGAAATCATTGCCGGACGCGAAGAAGCGCGCATGATCTTCATCGGCGTGTCGCGCAGCCTGCCGCCGTTCGAAGGCACGCGCATGGACATGGATATCGGCGGCGGCTCCACCGAATTCGTCATCGGCCAGGGTTTCGAACCCAGCAAAATGGAAAGCCTGTACATGGGCTGCGTCAGCTACAGCCTGCGGTTTTTCCCGGACGGCAAGCTGTCCGAGAGCAACTTCAAACGCGCGGAAATCGCCGCGCGCACCGAAATCCAGACCATACGCCACCACTTTGCGGCCGGGCACTGGGATGAAGCCATCGGCTCCTCGGGCTCGGCACGGGCGCTGGCGCAGATCATGCAGCTTAACGGCTGGGCGGACGGCAGCATCACCCGCGCCGGTCTGGCCGCACTGAAAAAGCAGATGATCAAGGCAAAAGACGTCAAATCGCTGCAACTGGACGGCTTGAGCGCCGAACGTGCCGCCGTTATCGCCGGCGGCTTCGCCATCATGTCCGCCGCCTTTGACGAACTCGGCATCGAGCGCATGACCGTCGCCAACGGCGCGTTGCGCGAAGGCGTGCTGTACGAGCTGCTGGGCCGTTTCCAGCACCACGATACGCGCGAAGCCACGGTACGCCAGTTCATGCGCCGCTACCATGTGGATACGCCGCAGGCCAAGCGCGTGCTGGCGCTGGCGCTGGATCTGCTGGGTCGCGTGAGCCACACCCTGGAAATGGAAGAGCCGCAGGCCCAGCTGTACATGACCTGGGCCGCGCGGTTGCACGAAATCGGCATTTCCATCGCCCACTCCGCCTACCACAAGCACTCCGCTTATATTGTCGAGAATGCCGACATGCCGGGGTTTTCGCGCATGGAACAGCAATTGATCGCGCTGCTGTTGCGCCTGCAACGGCGCACATTGGCCAAGTACCCGCTGCCGCCGCTTGATGACGACCGCATCACGCTCATCCTGGTGCTGCGGCTGGCGGTGCTGTTCCATCGCAACCGCATGGATACGCCGACTCCGGAACTGTCGCTGTTCCGCGAGCGCTCCAGTTTCGTACTGGGCATCCCGGCAAGCTGGCTGGCGGCCAACCCGTTGACCGAAACCGAGCTGGCGGCGGAAACGGGTTTCTGGGCTGATGCCGGAGTGACGCTCAAGATCGAGCGGGAGAAATAGGGGAAACTGATTAAACCCGAATTGCCCATTCGGCAGGCCAGTCATGCTTTGTAGGAGCCCGACTTGTCGGGCGATTGTGCGAAATATCGCGCAACAAGTTGCGCTCCTACAGCAGTGCCTTCCTCACAAATGCAGGTAACAATGCCGCGCCGGACATGGCGGCGTTTTTATTTTTCGCGATCCAGTTCCTGCCCGAACTCGCCCAGCAAATAGCCCTGGGCGCTGAACGCCAGGGCGCGGCCGGGCTTCTTCTGCCGGTAGCTGCCGTCCGCCTGCATTTCCCAGGCTTGGGTATTATCTTTCAGGTAAGGCGCCAGCCCTTCCCGGTATATCCGGCGCTTGAGTTTGGGGTCGAGGATGGGGAAGCAGGTTTCGATGCGCCGGAAAAAATTGCGGTACATCCAGTCGGCGCTGGCCAGATAAAAATTCTGGGCGCCGCTGTTGTAGAAGTAGTAAATCCGCGAATGCTCGAGGAAGCGCCCGACAATGGAGCGCACGCGGATGTTCTCGGACACGCCGGGAATACCGGGACGCAGCGCGCACACACCGCGCACGATCAGGTCGATCTTCACGCCGGCGTTGGACGCGGCATACAGCGCCACGATGATGTCGGGGTCGAGCAGGGCATTCATCTTGGCGACGATGTGGGCTTTTTTGCCGGTTTTGGCAACTTCCGCCTCATGCTGGATCGCCTTGATCAACTGGCTATGCAGAGTAAACGGCGACTGCCACAGGTGGCGCAGCTTGGTCGCCTTGCCCAGCCCGGTCAACTGCGCGAAGATGTCGTTGACGTCTTCGCCGATGTCGTCACGGCAGGTGAACATGCCGAAATCCGTATACAACCGCGCAGTGCGCTGGTGGTAATTGCCGGTGGAAAGATGCACATAGCGGCGCAGGCGGCCTTCTTCGCGGCGCACCACCATGGCCATTTTGGCATGGGTCTTGTGGCCCACCACGCCGTAGGTCACGTGCGCGCCGACTTTTTCCAGCTTGGCGGCCCAGTTGATGTTGGCTTCTTCGTCGAAACGCGCCATCAGTTCCACCACCACCGTGACTTCCTTGCCGCGGCGCGCGGCATCGATCAGCGCTTCCATCAGCGTGGAATCGGAACTGGTGCGGTATACCGTCTGCCGGATGGCGAGCACGTTGGGGTCGATCGCAGCCTGCTGCAGGAATTCCACCACCGGGTTGAACGACTGGAACGGGTGATGCAGCAGGATGTCGCCCTTGCTGATGGCCTTGAAAATATCCGGGGTTTTATTCAGCTCGCGCGGCAGGCTGGGGCGGTAATTGACGAATTTCAGGTCGGGGCGGTCCACCCGATCCGGTATCTGCATCAGCCGCACCAGGTTGACCGGGCCATGCACCTGGTAAAGGTCGTCCTTGGTCAGGTCGAACTGCTTGAGCAAAAACGCCGACATTTCCTCGGGGCAACTGTCGGCAATTTCCAGGCGCACTTCGTCGCCGAACTGGCGCTCCGTCAGCTCCCCCTGCAACGCCAGGCGCAGGTCCTTGACCTCTTCTTCGTCCACGAACAGGTCGCTGTTGCGTGTCACGCGGAACTGGTGGCAGCCTTTCACCTCCATGCCGCTGAACAGTTCGCCGACATGCGCATGCAGGATGGAAGACAAAAACACAAAACCGTATTCGCACCCGGCGATTTCGCGCGGCACCTGGATCACCCGCGGCAATGCGCGCGGCGCCTGCACAATGGCGCGGCCGGAGTTGCGGCCGAAGGCATCCTTGCCTTCCAGTTCCACGGCAAAATTGAGGCTCTTGTTCAGCACCCGCGGGAACGGGTGCGCCGGGTCCAGCCCGATCGGCGTCAGCACCGGCATCAGTTCGCGGAAAAAATAATCACGTATCCACGCGCGCTGCTGCTCATCCCATTGCGTACGGCGCAAAAAGCGGATGCCTTCGGCGGCCAGTTGCGGCACCAGCACGTCATTGAAAATCTGGTACTGCCGGGCGACCAGCGTGTGCGACTCGGCGCAAACGGCGGTGAACACCTGGCGCGGCGTCAGCCCGTCGGCCGCGCCGGTTTTGGCATTGAACTGGATTTGCTCCTTCAGCCCGGCAACGCGCACCTCGAAAAACTCGTCCATGTTGCTGCTGACGATGCACAGGAACTTGAGCCGCTCCAGCAGCGGATTGCGCGTATCCTCGGCCTGGGCCAGCACGCGGCGGTTGAACGCCAGCAGGCCGAGTTCGCGATTGAGGAAATATTCAGGGGAATTCAACTTTACGGTTGGCGCCATTTAGATCAATCCCCGAGATTAATTCATTGTTGTGACAGTGTTATTGCGGAACGTATCCCGAGGCCATTTCCGCCCCGGCACCAAAGAAATACGCTTCGGTCTGCGTCATCAGGTACTTGCGCGCGGCCGGGTCCGACAGGCTCAGGCGGTTTTCATTGATCAGCATGGTCTGGTGTTTTTTCCAGCCTTCCCATGCCTCCTTGGACACGTGCTCATAAATCCGCTTGCCGAGTTCTCCCGGGTACGGCGGGAAATCCAGTCCCTCGGCTTCACGACCGAGTTTGATGCATTGAACGGTTCTTGCCATGCTGCGTCGCTCCTGTAATTGATATCACAATCATAGCGTAAAGCGCCGGCTGTTGGCGAAAATGCCCACCACCGCCAGCATCCAGACAATCACCGGGCCGGCTGGCAGGTCAAACCAGGCCGACAGCGCCAGGCCGATGCCGTACGCCAGCGCGCCGATCAGGTAACCCGCCCGCAGGCGCCTTGACTCAGGCCAGTTGCGCACTGCCAGCGCCGGCATGATCAGGCTGGAAAACACCAGGTACACACCGACCAGTTGCACCGATGTGGTGATTGCCAGCGCAAACAGCAGATAGAACCCGGCGCGGCCGAGCTGCCGACGCAAGCCGAACCATAGCGCCAGGATCACTGCCGTCATCACCGCGGCCGGAACCAGTTGATGGCTGCCCACCCATAAAATCTGCCCGGTCAGCAGGTCCTTCAGGTGCTCGCCGCCGTGCGGGTGGTTGGACAACAGCAGAATCCCGGCGGTGGCCGCCAGCACGAACACCGCGCCGATCAGCGCCTCCTGTACATCCGGCCAGCGTTTTTCCATCCAGGTCAGCAGCAACGCACCCAGCACCGCCGCGAACAAGGCCGCGACCTGTACCGCCCAGCCCTGCGCCTCCCAGCCCAGGAAGTCGGCGGCAATCACGCCGAGCGCCGCGATCTGCGCCACCGCCAGATCAATAAACACGATGCCGCGCTGCAGCACCTGCTGCCCCAGCGGCACATGTGTCGCCAACACCAGTAAACCGGCCAGCATGGCCGGGCCGAGGATGCTTAATGAAAGGGCGTCCAGGTTCATTTGAGAGCCGCCAGCAAGCGATTGACGGTATCGTCGAACAAGCCGAACAAATCTCGCGCTTCTGCCGAACCGCCCACGGTGAACGGCAGCTCAACCGCCGCGATCTGGGCATGCTCGGCAATCCAGCGCGATGGCCGGTCCTGGTTATAGGCGGCGCGTATCACCATCCGCGCCGGTTTGGCCTTGAGCTGTTCCAGCACCGCCGCCAGATGGGCGCTGCTAGGTTCAACGCCGGGTTTGGGCTCCAGCGACGCCACCTCCTGCAACCCCAGCCAGTTGGCCAGGTACGGGAAAGCGCGGTGCTGCACCACAACGCCAACCCCCTTGAGCGGCGCGGCCTGTGCGTTCCAGCGCTTGAGCGCATCCTGCCAGCGCCGGGCGAAATCGCTGTAGCGCTGCTGGTAGAAACCGGTGTTGGGTGCGTCAACTTCGGCCAGGCGCTTGGCCAGCGCCTCCGCCACCAAGACAATATTGCGCGGGTCGGTCTGGATGTGCGGGTTGCCGCCGGGATGTATATCACCTTCGGCACGATCCAGGCGCGCAGGGATTTCCAGCATCCGCACGGCGTGCGCCGCCTCGAAATTGCCCGGCTTGCCGGGCTGGATGGCCGCATTGCCGGACTGCCTGAGCAGGATCGGCAACCAGCCGATTTCCAGCTCGGCACCCGTGCACACCAGCAAATCCGCCTTGCGTGCCTGGGCGATCAGGCTGGGTTTGGCTTCGATACGGTGCGGGTCCTGCAGCGCGGTGGTGGCGTCGTAAACGCTCACCTTGTCGCCGCCGAGTTCGCGCGCCAGGGCACCCCATTCCGGCTCGCATGCCAGCACGTTCAGCGCGGCGATGCTGTTGTGGGCAAAGGCCGACAACAGCATCGCGCCTAACAGTTTGAACAATGTATTCATGGTTTCGTCCTCAAGGTTAGAAGCTGTGCGCGCCATGGGCGCCCAGGCTCAGGATGTATTGCAGGGTGAGCTGGTTGTCGGTCACCCCTTGCATGGATTGGTCGTGTGCGTATTGCAGACGGAAGCGGCTGAACTCGCTCGGGCTGAAATCCAGCATGGCGGTGCTGCGCTGCGGGTTGTAGTCGGCCAGTTCGGCAATCGAGGCAGCCACGTCGGCACCACCCCAATCAACCTTGCCGCGGTAGAGCTTGTCGTAGCGCAGCCCGGCGCGCCATTGCGGCAGGAACTGGTACACGCCTTGCAGATAGAAACCGGACTGGCTCGACGCATAGGCAGTGGCGGCAGGCGCCCCGGCACAGGCGAGGCCCGCACCGTCAGCACAGTTCAGATCGCCATCCTCGGCACGGTGGAAGTACTCCCCTTGCAGCTTGAAGTTGTTGTAACTGGCATTGCCGTTGGGTGCCCACTTGTAGATGAAATCAGCCAGCCAGGTGCGCGAGGTGCCGGAGAAATTGCCGCTGACCGCAGTAGCGGCAACATCGGTGCCGCTAAAGCCGCGCTGGTTCACCCTGGCCCGCATCCAGGACAGGCCGGCGCGCCAGGCATGTGAAGCGCCCACATCGCCGCCGATATGGGCAAACAGGTTGACCGACGGCGCACCGTTGTCATTGGCGTTGTTCAACGCCGCGCCACGCCCGGCTTCCGCCCCCAGTTCCACCAGCAGGTCGGTCGGCGCCAGCCATTTGACTTGCACGCCATCCTGCACGGCGCCTTCACCAAACAGCGCCTGATACACCAGGTTGTTGTCGGCAAAATCCCAGGCATGGGGGTGCAACTCATTCTGGTAGCCAATCCCGGAACGGAAACGGCCGCCTTTCAGCGTGAAGCCGTTGCCCAGGCCCAGCGTCTGGAAATACGCCTCTTCCACTTCGGCAGTGCCGTCCACAAACACAATGTTGGCGTAAGCGCGCAGCCAGCTATCCACATTGGCGGCAACCGACAGCTCCGACGCGTCGGCGGAAAAGCCGCGCGTGTTGGATGGCGCCACTACTGGCAAGAACCCGGTCAGGTGCCGGTTGGGAAGATTGTCCCGGTCGTTGTAGGCGCCTTGCAGCGTCAACGAAATTTCCGGGTTGAACGCATTGGCCGCAGCCGGACGGGCCGACGCAGCTTCGGCCCGTTGCGCGCTTTCTTCGGCGCGGGCCGCCGTGCTGCCGGCCTCCTGCAGCCGGTTTTCGAGCGCCTGGATGCGCCCTTCGTAACTCTGTTTCATCTGCTGGATTTCGGCGCGCAACTTTTCCAGCTCGGCAGTATCGTTGGCATCCGCCGCAAACGGCACGCCCACAGCGCAAGCGACGGCAAATGCCGTCAGTGTAGGTTTCAACATGGTAAGTCCTTGCAATCTAAATGAACGCGGCCCGGCTAATCTGGATTGGCCGGGAGACAGTCAACATTCAGCTATGGCAAGGAGGATCGCGCGCGGCGCAGAAAACCGCGGTATGGGGGGTGTGGCGATTAAAAAAGCCATCAACAGCAGCTGCGGGCTGCAGTCGTTCCGGCAAGGGTGACTCGGGCAGCACAATCACGCCATCCAGCGCGGCATGTGCGGCGCACTCGCCGCAATAGGTCAGTCCGTGGTCGGACTTGTCCTGCCTGGAATCATTTTTGGAGTCGCTTTGCCGATCGGCCAAATGGGAAATGGCGTGCGCGGCAGCACCCTGCTGGACGGAGCCCAGCAGGAACACCATGAAAAAAACAAGTAGCACGCGCTGCAACATGGCCGCATTGTAGCGTATTCAGGTATTCGGTGTTTTC
This sequence comes from uncultured Methylophilaceae bacterium, assembly GCA_964511385.1. Lineage (GTDB taxonomy): Bacteria > Pseudomonadota > Gammaproteobacteria > Burkholderiales > Methylophilaceae > CAILHX01. Next base: position 164,791 of record CAZEFE010000003.1, read on the forward strand.
ACCACACAGCCTGTTGGGTGATCTGGGTTAAAATGCGGTTTTGCACGCAGCCATACCCATCATGATCCGCACCCCCCCGATTGTTCTCACCTTTGCCGGCACCGACCCCACCAGCGGCGCCGGATTGCAGGCCGACCTGCTCACCCTGTCCAGCATCGGCTGCCATCCGACTTCGGTGGTCACCGCCATCACCGTGCAGGATACGCTGGGCGTGGACAACGTCATGGTATTCGATGCCGAATGGATCGAGGAGCAGGCCCGTGCGGTGCTGGAAGACATGAATGTCGCCGCGTTCAAGCTGGGCATGCTGGGCAGCGTGGAAAACATCGCGGTCATCGCCGAAATCCTGTCCGACTATCCCGATATCCCCTTGATCATGGATACCGTGCTAGCTTCCGGCCGCGGTGACGAGCTGGCTTCCGACGAAATGCTGGATGCCATGATGGAGTTGCTGGTGCCGCAGGCAACGCTGATCACCCCGAACAGCCTGGAAGCGCGCCGGCTGGCATTTTTCGATGATGACGGTGAAGATGCCGAAACCGCCGCGCTGGATGAAGCCGCGCGCCGTCTGCTGGCCACCGGCTGCGATCACGTACTGATTACCGGCACCCACGAACGTACCACCGACGTCACCAACACCCTGTACGGCAGCAACGGCACCGTGCGCTCCTGGCGCTGGGATCGCCTGCCCGGCCATTACCACGGCTCAGGTTGTACGCTCACTTCCGCCATTGCCGCCTGTATTGCCCATGGTCTGCCGCTGGAAGAAGCGGTCGCCGAAGCCCAGGAATACACTTGGGCCACGCTGAAAAGCGCCTTCCGCCCAGGGATGGGACAGCACATTCCAGACCGTTTGTTCTGGGCGCGGGATGAGGATGAGCCCGATCAAGAAACCCATTAACGGGCTGTACGCACTGACGCCCGACACACCCGGCCTGGAGCAGATCGAAGCGGGCGTCGCCGCCTGCCTGGCGGGCGGTGCGCGCATCGTGCAATACCGCAACAAGCAGGCCGGTGCCCCCCATCTGCAGATCGCCCTGGGTATCGGCGCGCTATGCCGCCAGCATCACGCCACATTCATCATCAACGACGATGTTGCGTTAGCCATCGCCGCCAACGCCGATGGCGTGCACCTGGGCAAGGACGATGGCGATATCGCCAGTGCCCGGATGCAGCTGGGCGCCGGCAAAATCATCGGCGTCAGTTGTTATGCCGACTTGCCGCGCGCGCTGGAGGCCGAGCAACAAGGTGCGGATTACGTGGCTTTCGGCAGCATGTTCGCCTCGCCAACCAAGCCCAATGCGCCGCGCGCGACGCTGGAGCTGCTGAACGAAGCCAAACGGCAGCTGCGAATTCCCATCGTTGCCATCGGCGGCATCACACTGCAAAATGCCGCTTCGATCATCCATGCCGGCGCCGATGCGATTGCCGTGATCAACGCCGTATTTGCCGCGCCGGATGTTCGTCGTGCCGCACAACAATTTTCCGAACTTTTCGCACAGAGCCCATCATGACCTCACGCAACCAGCAGCTATTCGAGCAATCCCAGAAACTCATCCCCGGCGGCGTCAATTCGCCGGTGCGCGCCTTCCGTTCGGTGGGCGGCACCCCGGTATTCTTCAAGCGCGGCCTGGGCGCTTACGTGTGGGATGAAGACGACAAGCAATACGTGGATTACGTTGGCTCCTGGGGGCCGATGATCCTCGGCCATGCGCACCCTGCCGTGGTTGAAGCCGTACGCGAGGCCGCCGGCAACAGCCTGTCGTTTGGCGCGCCGACCGCGCGCGAGCTGGAAATGGCAGAGCTGCTGATTAAACTGGTGCCCAGCATGGAACAGGTGCGCCTGGTCAGTTCCGGCACCGAGGCCACCATGAGCGCCATCCGCCTGGCACGGGGGTTTACCGGCCGTTCCAAAATCGTGAAATTTGAAGGCTGTTACCACGGCCATGCCGACGCGCTGCTGGTGAAGGCCGGTTCCGGCGCACTCACCTTCGGCCAGCCCAGTTCCGCCGGCGTGCCGCCGGAAGTGGCGGCGCACACCCTGACGCTGGCCTACAACGACAGCGCTGCCGTGGAAACCCTGTTCAGCCAGATCGGCAATGAAATCGCCTGCGTGATTGTCGAACCCATCGCCGGCAACATGAACCTGATCGCGCCGCTGCCCGGCTTTCTGCAAACCTTGCGCGAACAGTGCAGCAAACACGGCGCCGTGCTGATTTTCGACGAAGTGATGACTGGCTTCCGCGTCGCCCTCGGCGGCGCGCAGGCGCTGTACAACATCAAGCCCGACCTCACCACGCTGGGCAAGGTGATCGGCGGCGGCCTGCCGGTCGGTGCCTTCGGCGGACGTGCCGACATCATGGCCTGCCTGGCCCCGCTCGGCCCGGTGTACCAGGCCGGCACGCTGTCCGGCAACCCGGTGGCGGTGGCCGCCGGCCTCACCACGCTGCAACTGGTGCAGGAACCCGGTTTTTATGACCGCCTGGCCGCAAGAACCAAGCAGTTTGTTGACGGTCTCACCGCCGTGGCCCGCGAACAAGGCGTTGATTTCAGCGCCCAAAGCGTGGGGGGCATGTTTGGCCTGTATTTCAGCAAGCAATGCCCCACCAGCTATGCCGAAGTCATGCAGTCCGACAAGGAAGCCTTCAACCGCTTCTTCCACGCCATGCTGGATGAAGGTGTCTACCTTGCACCCTCGGCATTCGAAGCCGGATTTGTGTCGGCGACGCACGGGGATGCCGAGATCGAAAAAACATTGGTTGCCGCCCGCCGCGCCCTGTCCTGACAGGACATTAACCTGGGAAACAAATGAAAACTTCATCACACCCCATCCCCTTGCTGTGCCTGGTACTGGCCGCAGTATTGCTGGCGATTTTCACCCTCACCCGCATTGGCCTGCTGGTGTATGCCGGCATCGATTCCGTACCGCCGCAACTCTGGCCCAGCGTATTTTTCAAGGGTTTGTGGTTTGATCTGGCAGTCACCAGCGCCTTGCTGGCCCCGGCTTTTATTTATGACGCGCTGTTGCCCAACCGCTGGCGGCGCAGTCGCTGGCATGCACGCCTGCGCTTGTTCTGGCTATGGCTCTCGGTGTCGCTGCTATTGTTTGGCGCGGTTTCCGAGGCGACGTTCTGGCTGGAGTTCTCCACCCGCTTCAACTTCATTGCGCTGGATTACCTGATTTATACGCAGGAGGTGATCGGCAACATCCGCGAATCGTATCCCGTAGGCTGGATTTTCACCGGCATCGGCCTTGCCGCCGCGTTGGTAGTGTGGAAGCTGGCAGCCGCCATCAACCGCGCAGACCAGTCCGGACTTTCCGGAAAGCAGCGGGTGGGCTTGGTGGCCGCGGCTTTTGCTCTGCCCGGCCTGTTAATCACGTTTGCCAACATCGACCAGATGGAAGTCCGGCAAAACGCGTTTGCCACCGAGCTTTCCGGCAATGGGCTGTTTACCATTTCGGCGGCAATGCGGCGCAACGAGCTGGATTACGACAAGTTTTATCGCACCATGCCGCAGGCGGCTGCCGATGCCCTGCTGCAAAAACTGGGGGTGGAGCACAAGTTGTTGCCGGATGTGTTGCAGGTTGGCGACAACAGCGCCAGCAACAAAACGCCGTTCAGCCGGCCGCCCAAAAACGTCATCCTGATCTCCGTCGAAAGCCTGTCAGCATCATTCATGGGTGCGTACGGCTCCAAGGAGGGCCTGACGCCGCGACTGGATAACATCGCCCGCAATGGGTTGAAATTCGAGCACCTGTTTGCCACGGGTACCCGCACGGTGCGCGGGTTGGAGGCACTGTCGCTGGGGACCCCGCCAATCCCGGGGCAGGCCATTGTGCGCCGCCCCAATAACCAGCATTTGGCGACTATCGGCGAGATACTGGAACACCAGGGTTTTGCCACTTATTTTTTCTATGGCGGTTATGGCTATTTCGACAACATGAACAGCTATTTCAGTGCCAATGATTACCATGTGGTTGACCGTACCGATATTCCCAAGGAAGCCGTGCTGTTTGAAAATGTCTGGGGCGTTGCCGATGAGGTGTTGTTCAACCAGGTGCTCAAGACCCTGGATGCCAAAACGGGCAGCGACCAGCCGTTTTTTGCCCAGGTCATGACCACCAGCAACCACCGCCCTTACACCTACCCCGATGGCCGCATTGATATTCCATCCCCCGGCGGGCGCAGCGGTGCCGTCAAATACACCGATTACGCCATCGGCAAGTTCATCGAGGATGCAAAAACGCGCCCCTGGTTCAAGGATACGCTGTTTGTCATCGTCGCCGACCATTGCGCCAAGGTGGCTGGAAAAACTTCGTTGCCGGTGGATATGTACCACATCCCGCTGATATTTTATGCGCCCGATCTGCTTAAACCCGGCAGTGATCCGCATATTGTCAGCCAGATTGATATCGCGCCGTCACTCATCGATGCTTTGGACAAAAAAGGTGAAAACCACTTTTTCGGCCACTCGTTCTTCGCCGACGGCCCGGCGCCGGAGCGCGCCTTTGTCAGCAACTACCAGCAGTTGGGCTACTTCAAGAACGGCATGCTGACAGTGCTGTCGCCCAAGCAGAAAGTAGAGGCTTACCGCATTGACCCGGTAACTTATGCGGCGACCCCGGCGCCAGTCAATCCAGATCTGGAGGCGGAGACTATCGCCTATTACCAGACAGCATCCACCGCATTCAAGACTGGCGCCATGCGCTCAGCCCAACATGCGGCGCAGTAAGGCGCAGGGAATTTCCTGCGCCGATAACCCTGTCGGGCTTCAAGGTTGAACTCAAGGGCAGTTATCGGTACTATTACAAGGTTTCACCCTAAAATTTCACTAAATTCCATAGCGTGGCGCATTACGCGCTGGCGCACCACGTCCCAACAACCCTCGGTTGGGGCGTGGTTTAGCGACCCCGGAAGCTTTATGAGCCGCCGGGGCAAATAGATTAGCCGAGGGAATAAACAGGGGCAGCGTTAATGCCAGCAAAGCAAGGTTTATACAATCCAGCCAATGAAAAAGATGCCTGCGGGGTTGGGTTTGTTGCACATATCAAAGGCCGCAAAAGCCACGACATCGTCCGCAAGGGTCTGGAGATCCTGCGCAACCTGACCCACCGTGGCGCCACCGGGTACGACCCCAAGCTTGGCGACGGTGCGGGCATCCTGATTCAGCTACCCGATGCGTTCCTGCGCAAGGAAGCCGCGAAGCTCGGCATCAACCTGCCGGAAGCCGGCGAATATGCCTGCGGCACAGTGTTCCTGCCGCAATCCAGCAACGGCCGCGTCGCCTGCGAATCCGCTATTGCGCGCATCATCCACGAAGAAGGCCAGGATTTCCTCGGCTGGCGCGACGTACCCCGCGACAATCGCAATATCGCAGTTGCCGCCCGCGACATCGAGCCCGTCATGCGCCAGGTGTTCATCGGCAGCAACGCCGCCGACCAGACCGCTTTTGAGCGCAAACTGTTCGTGATCCGCAAGCGCATCGAACATGCCGTACGCGCACTCAAGCTGGAAGACGCCAGCCAGTTCTACATTCCCTCGCTGTCCAGCCGCACCATCGTTTACAAGGGCATGCTGCTGGCCGAGGAAGTCGGTACTTATTACCAGGATTTGCAAGACCCGGACATGGTGTCCGCGCTGGCGCTGGTACACCAACGCTTCTCCACCAACACTTTCCCGGCCTGGGATCTGGCGCACCCGTTCCGCATGATCGCCCACAACGGCGAAATCAACACCATGCGCGGCAACGTCAACTGGATGGCGGCGCGCCACGAGGCGATGAAATCCGCGGTACTGGGCGAAGACCTGGACAAGCTGTGGCCGCTGATTTCCGAAGGCCAGTCCGATTCCGCCTGCTTCGACAACGCGCTGGAACTGCTGGTGGCCGGCGGCTACTCGCTGCCGCACGCGATGATGATGCTGATCCCGGAAGCCTGGTCGAGCAATACCCTGATGGACGAAGACCGCCGCGCGTTCTACGAATACCACGCCGCGCTGATGGAGCCGTGGGACGGCCCCGCCGCCGTGGCCTTCACCGATGGGCGCATGATCGGCGCCACGCTGGACCGCAACGGCCTGCGCCCGGCGCGTTACCTGATCACCGACGACGATTACGTGATGATGGCGTCGGAAATGGGCGTGCTGACCTTCCCGGAAGAAAAAATCGTCAAGAAGTGGCGTTTGCAACCCGGCAAGATGTTCCTGATCGACATCGAACAGGGCCGTATCATCGACGATGAAGAAGTGAAGCGCGAACTGGCGCAAGCCAAGCCGTATCGCGACTGGATCGAGAAGTCCCGTTACTTCCTCGGCGACCTGCCGAAAGCGGAATGCAAGCCGGAGTTGAAGGCCGATCTGCTGGATGTGCAGCAGGCGTTCGGCTACAGCCAGGAAGACCTCAAGTTCATCCTGCAACCGATGGCGGCCAACGGCGAAGAAGCCACCGGCTCCATGGGTACCGATACCGCATTGCCGGTGCTGTCGGACAAATCCAAAAACCTTTACAGCTACTTCAAGCAGCTGTTCGCGCAAGTGACCAACCCGCCGATCGACCCGATCCGCGAAGAACTGGTGATGTCGCTGGTGACTTTCATCGGCCCCAAGCCGAACCTCCTTGGTATTGATGAAACCAACCCGCCGCTGCGCCTGGAAGCCAGCCAGCCGGTGCTGACCCAGGACGAACTGGCACAACTGAAGAACATCGCCGCCCTGACGCAGAACCAGTATCGTTCGCTGGTGCTGGACATCACCTACCCGGCCGCACAGGCCACCAAAGGCATGGGTGAAGCCATCGCCGCGCTGTGCCAGGCCGCCGAAAAATCGGTGCATGACGGCTACAACGTGCTGATCCTGTCCGACCGCAACGTGAGCGCCGAACGCATTGCCATCCCGGCATTGCTGGCCACGGCTGCCGTGCACCATCATCTGGTGAAAGCCGGCCTGCGTACGAATACAGGATTGGTCGTCGACACCGGTTCCGCGCGCGAAGTGCACCATTTCGCCCTGCTCGCCGGTTACGGCGCCGAAGCCGTGTGCCCGTGGCTGGCGTTTGAAACCATCAACACGCTTGGCTTGGCGGATACTTATACCGCCCACAAAAACTTCGTGAAGGCCATCGGCAAGGGTCTGTACAAGGTCATGTCCAAGATGGGCATCTCCACCTACCAGTCTTACTGCGGCGCGCAGATTTTCGACGCGGTCGGCCTCAACTCGGCATTCGTCGAGAAATACTTCCCCGGCACTTCCAGCAATGTCGAAGGCATTGGCCTGGAGCAGGTCGCCGAAGAGTCCTTGCGCTTGCACGCCGCAGCGTTCGGTGAAAACCCAGTGCTGGCCAACGCGCTGGAAGCGGGCGGCGAATACGCCTTCCGCGTACGCGGCGAAGAGCATATGTGGACGCCGGACTCCATCGCCAAGTTGCAGAACGCCACGCGCACCGGCAAGTACGAGACCTACAAGGAATACGCCAAGCTCATCAACGACCAGAGCCGCCGCCACCTGACGTTGCGCGGCCTGTTCGAGATCAAGCCCGCCGGCGCCCCGGTGCCGCTGGAGGAAGTGGAATCCGCCAAGTCCATCGTCACCCGTTTTGCCACCGGCGCCATGTCGCTGGGTTCGATCTCGACCGAAGCGCATACCGTGCTGGCGATCGCCATGAACCGCATCGGCGGCAAGTCCAACACTGGCGAAGGCGGCGAAGACCCGGTGCGCTTCATGCCGGTGGAACAGGATACGACGCTGGCCGATCTCATTGGAAAATCCCGCGTGGAAACCAACATCCCCTTGAAGGCGGGCGATTCCATGCGCTCCAAGATCAAGCAGGTGGCCTCCGGCCGTTTCGGTGTCACCGCCGAATACCTGGCCAATGCGGATCAAATCCAGATCAAGATGGCGCAAGGCGCCAAGCCGGGCGAAGGCGGTCAGTTGCCGGGCGGCAAGGTGTCCGAGTACATCGCCAAGCTGCGCTTCTCGGTGCCGGGCGTGGGCCTGATTTCGCCGCCGCCGCACCATGACATCTATTCGATTGAAGACCTGGCGCAGTTGATCCATGACCTGAAGAACGCCAACCCGCGCGCTTCGATCTCGGTCAAACTGGTGTCGGAAACCGGCGTCGGCACCGTGGCCGCCGGTGTGGCCAAGGCCAAGTCCGACCATATCGTCATTGCCGGCTTCGACGGCGGCACCGGCGCATCGCCGCTGTCTTCCATCAAGCATGCGGGCAGCCCGTGGGAAATCGGCCTGGCCGAAACCCAACAGACGCTGGTGCTGAATCAGCTGCGCGGCCGCGTGGCGGTGCAGGTGGACGGCCAGATGAAGACCGGCCGCGACGTGCTGATCGGCGCGCTGCTGGGTGCGGACGAGTTCGGCTTCGCGACTGCTCCATTAGTCGTTGAAGGCTGCATCATGATGCGCAAGTGTCATCTCAACACCTGCCCGGTGGGCGTGGCGACCCAGGATCCGACGCTGCGCAAGAAGTTCAGCGGTCAGCCGGAACATGTGGTGAACTATTTCTTCTTCGTGGCCGAAGAAGTGCGCGAATACATGGCGCAGATGGGTATCCGCAAGTTCAGCGACCTGGTCGGCCGGGCCGATCTGCTCGACATGAAGGCGGGCATCGACCACTGGAAGGCTTCCGGCCTCGATTTCAGCAAGATTTTCCATCAGCCCAAGGTCGGCGCCGATGTGGCCCGCAGCCATGCGGAAGAACAGGATCACGGTCTGGCCAATGCGCTGGACAACAAGCTGATCGCGCAGGCGAAGAACGCGTTGGAAAAGGGCGAGAAGGTCGTGATCGAAACGCCGATCACCAACGTCAACCGCACTTGCGGCACCATGCTGACCAGCGAAGTGGCGACCCGTTATGGCGCAGCCGGCCTGCCGGACGACACCATTACCGTCAAGTTGAGCGGTACGGCTGGCCAGAGTTTCGCGGCGTTCCTGACCCAGGGCATCACCTTTGAATTGACCGGTGAAGGCAACGACTACGTGGGCAAGGGCCTGTGCGGCGGCCGCATCGTCATCAAACCGCCCAAGGCATTCCGCGGTGCGCCGCAGGACAACATTATCGCCGGCAATACCGTGATGTACGGCGCCACCAGTGGTGAGAGCTATTTCAACGGCGTCGCCGGCGAGCGCTTCTGCGTGCGCAACTCCGGCGCCTCGGCCGTGGTCGAAGGCGTGGGCAACCACGGCTGCGAATACATGACCGGCGGTACGGTTGTTGTTCTGGGCCAGACCGGGCTCAATTTCGCGGCAGGCATGTCGGGCGGTATTGCCTATGTGTATGACGAGGATGGGCTGTTCGGCAAGCGCTGCAACCTGAGCATGGTATCGCTGGAGAAGGTCGAACATGCCGAGAAATCAGCCAATGCCGCCGGCGAACATCTGGGCCAACCCGATGAAGTCACGCTGAAAACCCTGATCGAAAAGCACGCCGCGTATACCGGCAGCGCTCGTGCCCAGGCTATCCTGGCTGACTGGAACAATACGCGCGGCAAGTTCGTCAAGGTATTGCCGCATGAATACAAGCGCGTGCTGGATGCCCGCGCCGCTGCTGCACAGAAGGAAGCTGCATAATGGGTAAGCCAACTGGATTTTTAGAGTTCGAACGTCTGGAAGAAGGCTACTTGCCGGTTCCCGAGCGCGTCAAAAACTACAAGGAGTTCGTGCTGCACTTGAGCGATGAAGACGCCAAGGTACAGGGCGCGCGCTGCATGGATTGCGGCATTCCGTTCTGCCAGAGCGGCTGCCCGATCAACAACATCATCCCGGACTGGAACGACCTGGTGTACCGCCAGGACTGGCAGGGTGCGATCAACGTGCTGCACTCCACCAACAACTTCCCCGACTTTACCGGCCGCATTTGCCCGGCACCATGCGAAGCGGCGTGTACGCTCAACATCAATGATGACGCGGTGGGCATCAAGTCCATTGAGCACGCCATCATCGACAAGGCCTGGGAAAAGGGCTGGGTCAAGCCGCAAATCAACCCGAACAAGACCGGCAAGAAAGTGGCCGTGGTCGGTTCCGGCCCGGCGGGCATGGCCGCCGCGCAACAACTGGCGCGCGCCGGTCATTCCGTCGTGTTGCTGGAAAAGAACGACCGCATCGGCGGCTTGCTGCGCTACGGCATCCCCGACTTCAAGTTCGAGAAATCGCACATTGACCGGCGCATGGAACAGATGCGTGCCGAAGGCGTGGAATTCCGCGTTAACCAGAATGTCGGCGAGAACGTGAAGGCCGAGGACCTGCTCAAGGAGTTCGATGCCGTGGTTTTGGCCGCAGGTGCCGAGCAGCCGCGCGACTTGCCGGTGCCGGGCCGCGAACTGAAGGGCATCCATTTCGCCATGGATTACCTCACCCAGCAGAACAAGGTGGTGGCCGGCGACAGCATCCCGGATCAGATCAAGTCCACCGGCAAACATGTCATCGTCATCGGCGGCGGCGACACCGGCTCCGACTGCGTGGGCACCTCCAACCGCCACGGCGCGGCATCGGTGACCCAGTTCGAGATCATGCCGCAGCCGCCAGAACAGGAAAACCGCGCGCTGACCTGGCCCAACTGGCCGATCAAGATGCGCACCTCCAGCTCGCACGAAGAAGGCTGCGAGCGCGACTGGTCGGTAGTCACCAAGCGCTTCGAGGGCGAAAACGGCGAAGTGAAGAAGCTGATCGCCGCCCGCGTCGAGTGGAAGGACGGCAAGATGAATGAAGTGCCGAATTCCGAATTCGAACTGCCCGCCGAGCGCGTGTTCCTCGCCATGGGCTTTGTCAGCCCGGTGCAAAAGCTGCTGGATGCTTTTGGCGTGGAGAAAGATGGGCGCGGCAACGCCAAGGCCACCACCGACGGCGCTGGCTGCTACGCCACCAGCAAGCCCAAGGTGTTTGCCGCCGGCGACGTACGCCGCGGCCAGTCCCTGGTGGTATGGGCTATCCGCGAAGGCCGCCAGTGCGCGCGCGAAGTGGATGCCTTCCTCATGGGCAAATCCGATTTGCCTCGTTAAAGTCTTTATCAACCGCCGATGAACGCAGATAAACGCCGATGATGAGTTGGTTTTATCTGCGTTCATCGGCGTTCATCGGCGGTTAAAAAATGACGCACCTGAAAAACGACACCTTCCTGCGCGCCCTGTTGCGCCAACCCACCGAATACACTCCCGTGTGGATGATGCGCCAGGCGGGCCGTTACCTGCCGGAATACAACGAAACCCGCAAGCGCGCGGGCAGTTTCCTCGGCCTGTGCAAAAACGCGGATTACGCCACCGAAGTGACGTTGCAGCCGCTGGCGAGATTTCCCCTGGACGCCGCCATCCTGTTCTCGGACATCCTGACCGTGCCCGACGCCATGGGCCTGGGGCTGTATTTCGCCGAAGGCGAAGGCCCCAAGTTCGAGCGTCCCTTGCGCGAGGAATGGGAAATCCGCGACCTGACGGTAACCGACCCCGCAGGCAACCTGCGCTACGTGATTGACGCCGTCAGCCAGATCCGCCGCGCACTGGACGGCAGCGTGCCGCTGATCGGCTTCTCCGGCAGCCCGTGGACTCTGGCCACCTACATGATCGAGGGCCAGGGCGGCACCGATTTCCTCACCATCAAAAAAATGATGTACGCGCGCCCCGACCTGCTGCACCACGTGCTGGACGTCACCGCGCAATCCGTCATCCTTTACCTCAACGCCCAGATTGAAGCCGGGGCGCAAGCGGTGATGATTTTCGACTCCTGGGGTGGTGCGCTGTCACATGCCGCATATCAGGAATTTTCGCTGCAATACATGCAAAAAATCGTTGCCGGACTCACCAAGGAACGCGAAGGCCGCCGCGTGCCCAGCATCATCTTCACCAAAGGCGGCGGCTTGTGGCTGGAAGCGCAGGCGGTGATTGGCGCAGATGCGCTGGGCCTGGATTGGACGATGGACATCGGCGAAGCCAGAAAAAGAGTAGGCGACAAGGTTGCGTTGCAAGGCAACCTCGACCCCGCCATCCTGCTTTCCACCCCGGAAGCGATTGAAAAAGAAGTCGGCAACATTCTCGCCGCCTATGGTCACTGTGGCAAAGGCAGCGGCCATGTGTTCAATCTGGGGCATGGCATCACGCAGTTCACGCCGCCGGAGAACGCCGGGGCGATGATAGAGGCGGTGCATCGCCTCAGCCGTCAATACCACAGTTAAACGCATCTACAAAAAATGGTTGACTCCAACCATTTTTTGCATCTACACTAAATCCCATGAAATTGCGGCTGGAATGGGATGAACCCAAGCGCTCGGCAAATCTGGCAAAACATGGGCTGGATTTTGCCGATGCCGCTCTCGTCCTGGAATCCCGCTATCGCTGGGATGTCCCGGTTATCCGCAAGAATGAAGAACGCACCCTGTCATTCTCTTATGTGATGAACAGGCTGGCTGTGTTGACCGTGGTACATGCAGATCGCAGCGGAGTTGTGCGAATTATCAGCTTTCGCCCCGCAAGTGAATTGGAAACAGAGGCATATTATGACTGGCTCGCCCAAGAAAACGACTGAACGCGAAACCATACTCAAGGCGATGGAAGCCCCGCCTGCCGGTGGATACTACGTCTGGGACGGCGTAGATGAAAACGACCGCCCGGCAACCGAGGAAGAACTGGAAAGTGCCAAAAAACCGCGTGGCCGCCCCGCCGGGTCAGGCACCAAGGAGCAGGTCGCTATACGCTTTGACCGTGAGGTGCTGACGGCCTTCCGCGCCTCTGGCAACGGCTGGCAAACCCGCATGAATGATGCGCTGAAAGAGTGGTTGAAAGACCATACGCCAGCTTAACGGATTTCATTCGGCGCATTACGCCTTTGGCTAATGCGCCCTACGAGCTATTCATTGTCGCGTTATTCTGTGTGCCACTGACGTTTGCTTTCTGGGAGAAGGATTGGCACCGCAAACTGGACTCGACTGACCGTAGTGTCCTTTGATGACACTTCGCCTTTTGCGCCAAACTGAATTGAAAGTACCCGCACACCGGCACCACCTTCAACTTTGTCCGAATCCTCAGCAGTAATGGCAACGTCAAAATCTACGATGGTTGATTTTAGCCTTGCACTATTGGCGAATCGAGGGTGCTCAGCATACTTATGACCACCGTCCCCGGCAGGCACAACAAACGCACCACCGTTTGGCTCCTGAGCATCTCGTACCCCATCAACAATTTGTGTTAGCACTTCCTTGATGAATTCACGTAATTGCATCGTTCCTCCTCGTAAGGTCCAAACCGCCTAATGTAATTACACCCCATACTCCGCCCGATACACCTCAATCGCCACCTTAAACTGCACCAGTTCCGGCGCGCCTTGCAGATAGCTGATCAAATCTCCCAACCCGGCGATGCTGACCACCGGAATGCCGTAATCCTGCTGCACTTCCTGCACCGCGGAGAGTACACCCTGACCGCGCTCCTGCCGATCCAGGGCGATGGCAACGGCACATGGCACCGCGCCTGCCGCACGGATCAGTTCCACTGATTCCCGTACCGAAGTGCCCGCCGAAATCACGTCATCCACAATCAACACTTTCCCCGCCAGTGGCGCGCCGACGATGGTGCCGCCTTCGCCGTGGTCTTTGGCTTCCTTGCGGTTGTAGGCGTAGAGCACGTTGCGGCCTTGCCGCGCCAGGGCAATGGCGATGCTGGCAGCCAGGGTGATGCCCTTGTAGGCGGGGCCGAACAGCATGTCGAACTGCACGCCGGATTTGAGGATGGCCTGGGCATAGAACTCGCCCAGCTTCATCAGGCTTTCGCCGTCGTTGAACAGGCCAGCGTTGAAGAAATAGGGCGACAGGCGGCCGGCCTTGGTCTTGAATTCGCCGAAGCGCAAGACCTGTTTTTGGATGGCAAATTGGATAAACTGCTGGGTGAAATCGGACATGATGAATTTGGAGAAATAAGTGAGCTTGAGAATTATATCGTTAAACCTCAACGGCATCCGTTCGGCGGCGAACAAGGGGCTTTACCCCTGGTTGCAAAAACAGGACGCCGATATCGTCTGCATGCAGGAACTCAAGGCGCAGGCGGCCGACATGACGCGCGAGATGCTGCAACCGGAAGGGTATTTCGGCTATTTCCATTACGCCGAGAAGAAAGGTTACAGCGGGGTTGGTATTTACTCGCGGCGACAGCCTGACGCCATCATCGAAGGGTTGGGGCTGCCGGATATTGATGCCGAGGGGCGTTATATCGAAGCACAATTCGGCAATTTATCCGTGATTTCCTTGTACCTGCCTTCCGGTTCCAGCGGCGAGGAGCGGCAGGCGGTGAAATTCAGCGTGATGGAGCGCTTCTACCCGCGCCTGGCGGAACTGAAAGCCAGCGGGCGCGAGGTGGTGATCTGCGGTGACTGGAATATCGCGCACAAGGAAGCCGACCTGAAAAATTGGAAGGGTAACCAGAAAAATTCCGGCTTTCTGCCGGAAGAACGCGCCTGGATGACGCAGATTTTTGACGAGTTAGGCTGGGTGGATGTGTATCGCCGCTTGCACCCCGATACCACCGATGAATGCTATACGTGGTGGAGCAATCGCGGCCAGGCCTGGGCGAAGAACGTGGGCTGGCGCATCGACTACCAGATCGCCACCCCCGGCATCGCGACCAAGGCGGTATCCACCAGCGTCTACAAGGCCGAGCGTTTCAGCGACCACGCGCCGCTGACAGTGGATTACGACGCCGCTTAAAAATTGAGCGAGATCAAGGTATTTCCGGCGCAAACCCTTCTAAACTACCCGTTTTGATGTGTGGTTATCGGGATTGGAAACCCTGTCGAGGAGAACACAATGACACAGCAGAGCGCTCAAAAAAACCGGCAACCCGGCCAGTGGGAGTTGCAGCCCCTGCTCAACCTGTTGAATTCCGGGCAGTTGCCGCAGGCCGAACAGAGCGCCAAGGCCCTGCTCAATAACTACCCGGGCGCCTTCATTCTCTATAATGTGCTGGGCGTGGCGCAGGAAAACCAGGGCAAGTATTCCGACGCGGCAGACACGTACCGCCGCGCGCTGCAAATCGACCCCAATGTGGCGGAAATCCATTTCAACCTGGGCGTGGTATCGGGGCATCTCGGGTTGGAAGACGAAGCGCTGGCATGCTACCGCAAGGCCCTGGCGCTCAAACCCAACCTGGCGCCCGCCTGGTTCAACCTTGGCATTGCGCAGCAATCGAAAGGGCACTGGCAAGACGCCGTGGAAAGCTACCGCAAGGCCATCGCGCTGGAACCGGGTTTTTACGAGGCTTACGGCAACCTGGGCGTGGTGCTGCAAAAGCAAGGGCATCTGGAAGAGGCCATTGCCAGCTACCGCAAGGCGCTGGCCATTTATCCCCATCCGCTGGGCTATTTCAACCTGGGCACGGCGCTGCGCGACGAAGGCAAGCACGAGGAGGCTTCCCAGTCCTACCTCAAGGCGCTGGAACTGAACCCCAACTATGCCGATGCGCACAACAACCTGGGCGAAATCTTCCGCGACCAGGGCAACATGGACAAGGCTATCCTGTGTTATCAGAACGCGCTGTCCATCAACCCGGACCACCCCAACGCCAACTACAACATGGGCGAATACCACAGCCTGGCCAAGGAATACGCGGAAGCAATCCCTTATTTTGAGCGCTCGCATTTTGGGGATTTCCAGGAACGCGCCATGGAATGCCTGTACAAGATCGAGCGCTACGACGAGTTCCGCCAAAAACTGAAAGACATGGTGGCTTCCGGGCGCAAGTCCATGATGCTGGCAACCTTGTCCACCCACCACGCCACCAATTTCGGCGTGCCGGACGAATACAATTTCTGCCCCGATCCGATGCGCTTTGCCTGGCATACCCACATCCCCGAACTGACCGAGCCGGGCAGCACGCTGCTGCAGGAAATCCTGGAAACCATAGACCGCACGCCGATTGCCGCGCGCAAGCAAAGCCGCTTGTATTCCGGCATGCAATCGGCGGGCAACCTGCTAAAGCGCCCGGAACCGGCGTTCCAGAAACTGGCGGCGCTGGTGAAACAGAAAATCGCGGAATACCGCGACCAGTATGCTGAAGAGGATTGTGAACTGATTAAATCCTTCCCCAGGGAAATCGATTTCAGCAGCTCGTGGTACCTGAAAATGAAAAAGGGCGGCAATCTCGGCTCGCACATCCACGAGGAAGGCTGGATCAGCGGCTGCGTCTACCTGAAGCTGCCTACCGTGCGCAAGGACCCGACCGAAGCGGCCTTCGAATACGGCACCCACGGCGACAACTACCCGCGCCAGCACGACAATTTCCCGACGCAGGTGGTGATCCAGAAAGTGGGGGACATTGTGCTGTTCCCCTCTTCACTGTTCCACCACACCATCCCGTTCAACTCGGATGAGGATCGGGTGTGTGTGGCGTTTGACCTGAAACCCGCCGTTTAGTCATCTTCCTCCAGGCAGCCCGGTTTGTTCCGGGCTGGTTTGTTTTACCCCTGTTTGGCAACGGGTGGACGCTTTACCGCTTTGGCGGTAAATTCACGTCTCATTCGCGGACATACACCCATGAGCCAACAAGCAAAACTCAACCGGCAACCCAATCCCATGCAGGTGCAGCAGGTCATCAACCTGTTGCAGTCCGGTCAGTTGCCCCAGGCCGAAGCGGCGGCCCAGAAAATGCTGGGCGGTTTTCCCGGCGCGCTGATTTTCTACAACGTGCTGGGCGTGGCGCAGGAAGGCCAGCAAAAGTTTGCCGAGGCGGCCAAGACCTATCAGCAAGCGCTGAAACTAGACCCCAGCATCGCCGAAATCCATTTCAACCTCGGCTCGGTTTACGGGCATCTGGGCCGTAGCGTGGAAGCCATTGCCAGCTACCGCAAGGCGCTGTCGCTCAAGCCCAACCTGGATGCGGCCTGGTTCAACCTCGGTTACGCCTTGCAGCAGCAGGGCCAATACGCGGAGGCTGCGGATTGCTATCGCAAGGCCATCAGCCTGCAGCCCGGCTTTTATGAGGCGCACGGCAACCTGGGTGTGGTGCTGCAAAAGCAGGGCAGACTGGATGAAGCGGTGGAAAGTTACCTGACGGCGCTGCGCATCCATCCCGACCCGCTGGGGCATTTCAACCTGGGCACCGCCCTGCGCGACCAGGGCAAACATGACGAGGCCGCCCAAAGTTACCTGCGTGCGCTGGAGATGCACCCGAATTACGCCGATGCACACAACAACCTGGGCGAAATTTTCCGCGACCAGGGCAACATGGACTCCGCCATCAAGTCCTACCAGACCGCGCTGGCTATCAACCCGGAACACCCCGGCGCCAACTACAACATGGCAGAGTTTTTATACCTGGCCAAGAAATACGACGAAGCACGCCCTTACTTCGAGCGCTCGAAATACCTGGATTTCGAGGAACGCGCGCTGGACTGCCTGTACCGCACCGGGAACCACGATGCATTCAAGCAGAAACTGGATACGCTGGTGGCAACCGGCAAAAAATCCACGCTGCTGTCCATGTTGTCCACCCACTACGCCACCAATTTCGGCGTGGAAAACGTCTACAACTTCTGCCGCGAGCCTATGGATTTTGCCTGGCACACCAATATCCCGGAACTGGCGGAGCCTAACAGCCCTTTGCTGGCCGAGTTACTGGAGGACATCACCCACACCGCGCTGGCGGAGCGCAAGCAGGGGCGCCTTTATTACGGCATCCAGTCGGCGGGCAACCTGCTGAAACGGCCGGAGCCTTCATTTCAAAAGCTGGCGGAACTGGTCAAGGGCAAAATCCGTGAATACCAGGCACGCTACGCCGGGTCGGACTGCGAGCTGATCAAATCCTTTCCCAGGGAAATCGAGTTCAGCAGTTCGTGGTACCTGAAAATGAACAAGGGCGGGCATCTCACCTCGCACATCCACGAAGAAGGCTGGATCAGCGGCTGCGTCTACCTCAAGCTGCCTACCGTGCGTCAGGATCCGACCGAAGCCGCTTTTATGTATGGCACCGATGGCGACGACTATCCGCGCCGGCACGACAACTTCCCGTCACACATTGTGGTGCAGGAAGTCGGCGATATCGTACTGTTCCCGTCCTCCCTGTTCCATCGCACCATCCCGTTCAACTCGGATGAAGAGCGGGTATGCGTGGCGTTCGACCTCAAGCCTATGGCGTAGGACAAAGCGGCAGGGCCAGTGCCTGGGCAATCTCGCCATTTGGCTCCTGTATGAACGCCACCAGCCGTGAGTTGGCGGTTTTCCACTCCGGTTTGGCGGCAATCCGGCGCTGCAATTTCAGCCCCCCGTTTTCCAAAGCGAACGGCCCGTGCCAACTGCGTACCACAAAGTCGTGGTACAACCGCGCGCCGCTGTTTTCCCCGGCTTTGACATCACTGGACAAGCCGCTTTCCACCAGCGCCAGGTAAAGCGACGACCTGGCCACGCCATGGGCGTTTACTTTCACCAAAAACTGCTCGCCATCCGGGCTGGTGGATAGCCGAATGTCGGCATGCGGCGTGCTGCGGTTCACGGTGGCAACATCATCGGCAAAATTCGCCGGATTGCCCCAGCCACGGTAATCCCGGCCATTCAGCATCAGCTGCGGCGTGTAAACAATATTGGCACGGTTTAATGCCGCCTGGCTGTGCTGGCGCGCGGTATGGGCGGGGCTGGCGAAGCGATCTTTCCAGCCGATGTAATCCCAGTAATCCACGTGCAGGGCGATGGGGATAACCTTGTCTGCGGTAAAGCCGCGTTTTTCCAGACTGCTCAACCATTTATCGGCGGGTGGGCAACTGCTGCATCCTTCCGAGGTATAGAGTTCCAATAGTGCCACGCGCTGCAATCCGCTTTGGGCGGCGCACTCAGCCGCATGGGCCGAAATGCTGCTCAAGGCAAGCAGCGCGGGGAAAAGGAGAGTTTTCATCATGCCGTCCGTCCGGGTTGTTTACCCTTAGTCGGCAATGCTCGGCAATACTTACCGGAGAATATGCTACAGCACCACCTGCGTACCCAACTCCACTACCCGGTTAGGCGGAAGGCGAAAATAGGCGGCAGCGCTGCCGGCATTGCGGAACATGGCAATGAACAGTTTTTCGCGCCATAGCGGCATCGTCGAGCCGATTTGCGGGATCAGCGTCTCGCGCCCGAGGAAGAATGAGGTATCCATCATGTCGAACGACAAGCCAGGCACTGTGCAGTGCTTGAGGGCCTGTGGCAGGTCGGGTTTTTCCATGAAGCCGTAATTGACGCGTACCTTGTAGAAGCGTTCGCCGACAGGCGTGATGGTCAACCTATTTTTTTCCGGCACCGTGGGTTCGTCGGTCGAAACCACGGTAAGCAACACGATATTCTGGTGCAGCGCCTTGTAATGCTTAAGGCTGTGCAGCAAAGCATGCGGCACCGCATCCACATTCTGCGTCATGAACACCGCTGTGCCGGGAATGGTCTGCACGCCAGAGGCGGCAATGTTCTGGACGAACATTGCCAATGGCACCGCATCCGCCAGCAACCGCTCATGTAGCAGGCGCCGGCCGCGCTTCCAGGTGGTCATCAGCAGTAGTACCAGCCCGCCGAAGGTGAGCGGAAACCAGCCGCCGTCATGGATTTTGACGATATTAGCGCTGAAGAAGGCAAGATCAACCGCAAGAAAGCCGCCCAGCACCAGCGCGCTCGCCAGCCAGTGCCATTTCCACAAGCTGCGCACCACGATAAACGCCAGCACGGTAGTGATAATCATGGTGGCCGATACTGCAATGCCATAGGCTGAAGCCAGGCTGCCGGAAGAACCGAACCCCAGCACCAGCCCTGCCACGGCGAAAAACAGCAGCCAATTGACGCCGGGCAAATACACCTGCCCCTGCGCTTCGCCCGAGGTATGGCGCACTTCCATGCGTGGGCTATAGCCCAATTGCATGGCCTGCTGGGTGATGGAATACACGCCGGAAATCACTGCCTGCGAAGCAATCACCGTAGCGACCGTGGCAAGCCCCACCATTGGGTACAGCGCCCAGTCCGGGGCGAGCAGGTAGAACGGGTTGCGGATATTGTCTGGATTGCCAAGCAACAGTGCGCCCTGGCCGAAATAATTGAGTGTAAGCGCGGGCAGCACCAGCCCGAACCATGCCAGTTGCACCGGTTTGCGTCCGAAATGGCCCATGTCGGCGTATAGCGTCTCGGTGCCGGTCACCGCGAGGAACACCGCCCCCAGGGACAAGAAACCGAGCATAGGGTTGGCCCTCATGAAGGCTGCCGCATAAAACGGGTTAAGCGCACGCAGCACTTGCGGCTGCTGCACGATATTGACCACACCCAGTAACGCCAGCGTAGAAAACCATAGAATCATCACCGGCCCGAACAGCGCGCCCACCTTGGCGGTGCCACGATATTGCCAGGCGAATAGCACCACCAACACCAGCAACGTGACTGGGATAACATAAGGTTTCAGCAATGGTGTGGCGATTTCCAACCCCTCCACCGCCGACAGCACGGAAATCGCCGGGGTAATCACGCCGTCGCCGTAAAACAGCGCCGCACCAAACAGGCCAAGCAGCATCAGCGACGGCGCATACCTTTTGCCTTCAGCGCCTCGCAACACCAGGGCCATGAGCGCCATGATGCCACCCTCGCCGTGGTTATCGGCGCGCATGACGAAAGCGACATATTTGACTGACACCACAACAATCAGCGACCAGAACACCAGCGACAGGATGCCGAAAATGTTATCCGGGGTGATCGGCACCACATGGTGCGCCCCGGCGAAAATCTCGTGGATGGTATACAGCGGGCTGGTGCCGATGTCGCCGTAAACCACGCCGAGCGCGGCCAGCGCCAACACTCCTGTGCGTTCTTTCTTGCTGTTTTCGTTCATGCTGTTTCCCTGCCTGAAAGTGGCTGAAATCTGTAACCCACACCGATCTCGGTGAGGATGTATTGTGGCTGCGCCGGGTCACGTTCGAGTTTCTGCCGCAGGTGGCCAACAAACACGCGCAGGTAATGGCTGCTCTCGCCGTGCGACGGCCCCCACACTTCGTGCAGCAACTGGCGGTGTGTCATCACGCGATCGGCATTGGCGATCATCACGGTCAGCAAGCGGTATTCAATGGGCGTCAGGTGTAACTCCTCACCCGCCCGCTCCACCCGGCGCAGTGCCAGGTCGATACTGATGTCGCCAAAATGGATAGTGCTCCCAGCCAATTCGTCAAGCCGCGCCCGGCGCCGCAACAGGGCACGCACCCGCGCCAGCAACTCACCGATGCCGAATGGCTTGGTGAGGTAATCATCTGCCCCGGCATCAAGCGCAGAAATTTTTTCTTGTTCGGCGGAGCGTGCCGAGAGAATAAGGATGGGTATGCCAGACCAGGTACGGATGTCGCATATCACGCCGTTACCGTCGCGATCAGGTAGCCCCAGGTCGAGTATCACCAGGTCAGGCTTGCGCGTCCCGGCTTCCACCACGCCTTGCGCGGCCGTGGCTGCCTCATGCACGGTGCAACCCTCGCTTTCCAGCGCTTCCCGCACGAAACGCCGTATCTGGCTTTCATCCTCGATCAGCACGACCACCGGTGCGCTCATGGCAGGGTTTCCTCAACCACGCTAGGCGGGCTACCGAGCGGCAGGGTAAACACGAACTCGGCTCCACCCCGCGGGTGGTTAGTTGCGCTGATCGTGCCACCATGCGCTTCAATAATGGCCTTACAAATTGCCAACCCCAGCCCGACGCCTGGCAAAGACGATTCCGAAACGCCGCGTACGAACATATCGAAAATATGTTGCCGGCGATCATCTGGAATCCCGGCGCCAAAATCACGTACGCGAATTTTCGCCATGTCCCCCGCGAGTGCTGCGGTAATTTCGATGGATGTGCCTGGCGGCGTATATTTGGCGGCATTTTCCAGCAGGTTGCACAATACGCGCTCCATGAGTACGGCGTCGAATTCCAGCAACGGCAGGTCGGTGGGCAATGTTACCTTGACAGGGTGATCGGACAGGGCTTGCTCCAGCAGTTTGATGGAGGCGCCGATGACTTCTTCCAGCGGCTGCCACTCGCGGTGCAGCCTGATCTTGTCCGCTTGCAGCCGCGCCATATCGAGCAAATTCTCCGCCAAGCTATTGAGGCGTAGCGACTGGTCGCGAATGGCGATAGCCGCTTCCTGCTGGCGCGGGTTGAGGCCACTACCCAGCGCCAGGCTGTCCGCCAGTCCCACCAGCACGGTAAGCGGTGTGCGCAGATCGTGCGACAGCGCGGAGAGGATGGAGCTGCGCAGGCGCTCGGAGGCCGTGTCCACCTGCGCCTGCTGCGCTACCTCGACATAATGGATGCGTTCCAACGCGATCGCCAGCAGTGAAGCCAACGCTTGCAACAGCGCCAAGTGCTCGTGTGTATAAGGGTTGCCATCCACCGCCCCCACCACCAGTACACCACGCGGTCGCGTCGAGCCAGCCAGCAGGGTATAACACACACCATCGCCATCGCGCATCGGCTGCGGTCGCGGCCCACCGCAATAAGCCATCTCCGCCACATGTCGCTCGTACCACACTTGGTTAGGGCCAAATTCGAGCAATGTTCCGTTTTCATCCGGCAACAGGATCTGGCAGCGTCCGTGCAGGACTTCCAGCACGAACTTATCCGCCACCTCAAACACTTGGCTCGCGGTCAATGTCCCAGACAGGGTCTTGGCCATCTCATACAGGGCGCGGGTGCGCTGTTCGCGCTGCCCGGCGATTTCCGCCTGAATCTTGAGTCTGGAGGCAAGATGGCCGGTCACCAGCGCCACCGCCAGCATGACCGCTAAGGTCAGCAGATATTGCGCATCAGCTACGGCGAAAGTGAGGCGCGGCGGCACAAAGAAAAAATCGAACAGGGCCACGCTGAGAAAAGATGCCAGAATCGCCGGTTCACGCCCCAGTCGTAACGCCACCAGGAACACCGTAAGCAGGAACAGCATGACAATATTGACCAGGTCGAAATAATGGCGCAGCGGTGTGGCGATGAGCGCGGTCAACAGGCATGCAACCACGGCCAGTGCATATTGCTGCACCGTATTGTTTCTCGGCGGTATGAGGTCAAGCGTCATGTCATGCTCCCGACTGTCGGGAAACATTGTGAGCTTGCGAAAATAAAAATAGTGTAAAAATTACACTGGGACAGGCCTTATTTGTGAACTGGCTGCTCCGCGCTCCACGGCGCGACCTTGAACAACAGCAGCATACCCGGCACGGCGATCACGAAGCAGAACAGGAAAAAACCCACCCAGCCCATCCATTCCACCAGCCAGCCGGTGGCGGCGTTGGCAAAGGTGCGCGGTACGGCCGCCAGGCTGGTAAACAGGGCGAATTGCGTCGCGGTGTAGAGCGGGTGGGTGGTGTGCGCGATGTAGGCGACAAACGCCGCCGTACCCAGCCCGACACCGAAGGCTTCCACGCCGATCACCACCGCCAGCCAGAACAGGCTGTGGCCCACCACCGCCAGCCAGGCAAAACCCAGAATTGCCAGCATCTGCACCGCGCCAAAAATCCACAAAGCGCGGTTGATGCCCAGCCGTACCATCCACGCGCCCCCCAGCAGGCCGCCGACAACACTGGGCCACAGCCCGGCGTTCTTGGCCACCAGACCGATTTCGGTCTTGGAAAAGCCCATGTCCAGGTAAAACGGCGTGGCCAGGGCGGTAGCCATGCTGTCGCCCAGTTTGTAGAAAAAGATGAAGGCCAGCACCAGCAACGCCGAATGCCAGCCGTTGCGCGTGATGAACTCGTGGAACGGCTCCACGATGGCTTGGTTAAGCGTGCGTGGCGCGCCCTGCCGTAGTTTGGGCTCGCTCACCAGCAGCGTCATAGCGAGTCCTGGCAGCATGAACAGCGCCGTCACCAGAAACACCGTGTTCCACGGCAGGTAATCCGCCAGGATCAGCGACAGCGAACCTGGCACCAGCCCGGCGATTTTGTAGGCGTTGACGTGCACCGCGTTGCCCAGCCCCAACTCCACATCGGGCAACAGTTCGCGGCGGTAAGCGTCCAGCACGATGTCCTGCGAGGCGGAGAAAAACGCCACCAGCGTGGCGAGGTAGGCAATCGTCCACAGGTTGAGCTGCGGGTTGAGGCTGCCGAATACGGGGATGCTCAATAGCAATGCAATTTGCGTAATCAGCAGCCAGCCGCGACGGCGGCCCAAAGGCGGGATGTAGCGGTCGAACAGCGGTGCCCACAGGAATTTCCAGGTGAACGGTAATCCGATCAGCGCAAACAGGCCGATGGACTTGAGGTCTACGCCCTCGGAACGCAGCCAGGCCGGCAGCAGGCTGATGAGGATGTACAGCGGCAGGCCGGAACTGAAGCCGGTGAAGATGCAGATCAGCATCCTGCGGTTGAGCAAGGTCGCGCGCAGGGAAGCGGTCATTTAGTGTTCCAGTGCCGCCAGAATTTTGTCGGCGCCTTGTGCCACCAGCGCGGCGGCAAGCTGCTGGCCGATGCTCTCGGCCTCAACCGGCTTGCCGGAAACTTCAGCGCGCACCATCGCTGTGCCGTCCACGCTGGCAACAAAGCCGGTGATGACAAGCTGCCCGTTGCTGATGGTGGCGTAAGCGCCCAGCGGCACGGTGCAACTACCCGCCAGCGCGCGGCTCATGGCGCGCTCCGCCTTCACGCAGGCTTCGGTATCCGGATGGTTGAGCGGGGCCAGCACCGCCAGCAAGTCATCGCGCCCGCTGCAAATTTCGATACCCAGCGCGCCTTGACCCACGGCCGGGATGCTGTCGGCGGGGTTGATGAATCCGGCAATGCGCGATTCCAGCCCCAGCCGCTTCAACCCGGCGGCGGCGAGGATGATTGCGGCATACTGGCCTTCGTCCAGTTTGCGCAGACGGGTTTGCAGGTTGCCGCGCAACGATTCGATTTTCAGGTGCGGGAAACGCGCCATCAACTGACTCTGGCGGCGCAGGCTGGAGGTACCGACCACGCTGCCATGCGGCAATTCCTCCAGTGCTTTGTAGTTGTTGGATACAAACGCATCACGCGGGTCTTCGCGCTCGCCGGTGGCCGCCAGCATAAAGCCTTGCGGCAGGTTCATCGGCACGTCTTTCATCGAATGCACCGCCAGATCGGCACGGCCTTCTTCCAGCGCCACTTCCAGTTCCTTCACGAACAACCCCTTGCCGCCGATGCGCGCCAGCGGGGAATCCAGGATCTGGTCGCCGGTGGTGGTCATGCCCAGGATTTCCACCTGGGTATCGGGATACAAGGCCTGCAAGCTGGATTGGATAAAACGTGCCTGCCACATGGCTAGTGCGCTTTCGCGCGAGGCAATAACGAGTTTTTTGGGCGGATTCATGTCCGCGATTTTAGCATGGTGGCAAGGCAAGTCTGGAATTCCGGGAATATCTCCCTTTTGCTTTATAATTTCGCTGGTTAAACATTGGATTTCTCTCATGCAAGATAAAAGCAAAGCTTGGTCTGGCCGTTTTTCAGAGCCTGTTGATGCGCTGGTGAAGCGCTACACCGCTTCGGTGGATTTCGATAAGCGCCTGGCCGAATTCGATATTCAGGGCTCGCTGGCGCACGCCGACATGCTGGCCGCACAAAAAATCATCAGCACGGATGATCTCGCCGCCATCCAGCGCGGGCTGGCGGAAATCCTGGAGGAAATCCGCTCCGGCAAGTTCGAATGGTTGCTCGATCTGGAAGACGTGCACCTGAATATCGAAAAGCGCCTGACCGACAAAATCGGCGATGCGGGTAAGCGCCTGCATACCGCGCGCTCCAGGAATGACCAGGTGGCGACTGATGTGCGCCTGTGGCTGCGCGCCGCGGTGGATGATATTCTTGAATTGATCCGCAAGCTGCAACTGTCCATCCTCGACTTGGCAGAAGCCCATGCCGACACCGTGATGCCCGGCTTTACCCATTTGCAGGTAGCGCAGCCGGTGACTTTCGGCCACCACCTGCTGGCCTATTTCGAGATGCTCAAACGCGATGCCGGACGCCTGCAAGATGCCCGCCGCCGCATCAACCAGTTGCCGCTAGGCGCCGCTGCGCTGGCGGGTAGCGGCTATCCGGTGGACCGGGAACGGGTGGCAAAAACACTGGGTTTCGACGGCGTGTGCGAAAACTCTCTGGATGCGGTATCCGACCGCGATTTCGCTATCGAATTCACTGCTGCCGCCAGCCTGATCATGACGCATTTATCGCGCTTTTCGGAAGAGCTGATCCTGTGGTCCAGCCCGCGCTTCGGCTTTGTGGACATTGCCGACCGCTACTGCACCGGTTCCTCCATCATGCCGCAGAAAAAAAACCCGGACGTGCCGGAGCTGGTCAGGGGAAAAACCGGGCGCGTCAACGGCCATCTGGTGGCGTTGCTGACGCTGATGAAAGGCCAGCCGCTGGCCTACAACAAGGACAACCAGGAAGACAAGGAGCCGCTGTTCGACACCGTGGACACGCTGCTGGACACGCTCACCATCTACGCCGACATGCTGCGCGGTATCAAGGTGAACAAGGAAGCGATGCGCCGTGCGGTGCTGGAAGGTTTTGCCACCGCCACCGACTTGGCCGACTACTTGGTGAAAAAGGGCCTGCCGTTCCGCGATGCACATGAAGTCGTGGCTTTGGCGGTACGCCATGCGGAAGCCAAGGGCTGCGACCTGGCGGATCTGGCGTTGGCGGATTTGCAGCAGTTTTCCGCGCTGGTGGCTGAGGACGTTTACGCCGTGCTGACCCCGGAAGGTTCGCTCGCGTCACGTCGCCATATCGGCGGCACAGCGCCGGAACAGGTGAAACAGGCGATCACAAAAGCCCGTCGCAGCCTGGCTTAGTCACTTCAAAGGCAAATAAAAACTCCTGCTTGGCGCGGGAGT
Organism: uncultured Methylophilaceae bacterium; assembly: GCA_964511385.1. Taxonomy (GTDB): domain Bacteria; phylum Pseudomonadota; class Gammaproteobacteria; order Burkholderiales; family Methylophilaceae; genus CAILHX01. Next base: position 191,574 of record CAZEFE010000003.1, read on the forward strand.
TTTTATTTATTGGCACCCGCGATCAGGCTGCCAGTTCAAGCACGATGGCACGATAATCCAGCGAGCGGAAATCGTCGCGCACGCCTTCGCCGAATTCCATGATCGCATCGTCTTCCTCGTCGTGGTACCAGTTCAGCACGATGGAATTCTTGGTGCGCGCAGACTCGTTGAGCATCTCGAACATGGTGTAAACCATCTTGGTTGCCGCGCTGTTGAGATAGGTCAGGCGGAAATGGAACTCGATATGTTTGCCGTCCGACGCTTCCAGATATTGTTCCAGCCCCGTCAGCATCGGATGGAAAAACTCATTGGCGTTTTCGGGATAAGCCTCGCCCGTCATGCTCAGGCTGTTTTTTGAAAAACTGAAACTCACTTCCGGCGAGTTGGAAGTACGTGCGATGTAGATGTCTTGCATATTCGGCTCCTTAAATAGTGGCTTTAAGATAAAAATAGGCTAACTTGTCTTCGTTCCCGCTCATGTCCAGAAGCGAATATTCGATCGGTTCCGAAGCATCGCGGGCTACGGTGAGGAACCCAAGGCCAGCGCCCTTGCTGATTTCATCGCCGGAATGGTCGCTTTTAAGCTGCTCGCGGTAGGCCTTCTTGATTTCATCAATACTCATGCTGCGCAGCGGCTCGATTTTTTCCCGGATGCGGTCAACATATTGTTTTTCAACGATGTTCCCGCACACCACAAAGAACTTGTCATCCTTCTTGCCTACCGCCACGGCGCCGATTTTTTCACCGTTGTTTTCCGGCACCGCCGGGGAATAGTGCAGCGCGTTCTGCACCATCTCGATGAAGCTGGAAAACAGCTTGCGCGATTTCGGCCCGCTGGCATCCCCACTCTCCAGGCGTTGCTTCAGGGTATCGCTCATGGCGGCAATGACGTTGGGCGACAGGCTGCCGTTGTAATAAAACAGCACTCCGTTGAAATCCGCCGAATTGCGAAATACGTTGAACAGGTCGAGCTGCATCAAGTTTCCTTTGTGGTAATGGGTGAATCAGACACGGAAGCCAAGCAGGCTGACGTCGTCGCGACGGCGCTGCTTGCCCTGATAGCTATAAAACGCATCCAAAATGATGTCTTTTTGTTCCAACATCGGTTTGTTGCCGTGTTCTTGCAGCAAACCGGCAAAACGCTTCTTGCCGAAAGCAATGTCTTTCGGCCCGCCGATCTGGTCGATGATGCCGTCAGTGGTCAGGTAGACGCAGGTGCCGGCTGACAGCGTCACTTCCTTGTTGCTCCAGGCGTAGTCCATGGGGGTATCAACGTAGCCCACCCCTTTCTTGTCGCCATCCACGACGGTAACCTCGCCATTTTCCAGCAGGAACAGCGGGGTCTTGGCGCCGGCGTAGACCATCTTTCCGGCTTCCAGGCTGACCCAGCAAAAGGCGGTATCCATGCCGTCGTCCGATTGTTCGCCATCGACCATGTGGCCGAATCGGGAACCGTCTATGGGCACGATGTTTTGCTCGCCGATCTGGCCCAGCGCGGTTTTCACCTTGCGATTCATTACTGCCAAAGCACCAGCGGGGTCGTGGCGGTTATCTTCCAGCAGGATATGATCCAGGAACGACGCCATGATCAAGGTCATGAAGGCGCCGGGCACGCCGTGGCCGGTGCAGTCGATCAGCGCCAGGAAAAAGCCATCCTGGAATTTCTTGCAGAAGTAATAGTCGCCACCGACCTTGTCGCGCGGCTCCCAGTGCATGAAATAATCGGTGAGCGAACTCGCCATGTCCTCGCGCGAAGTACGCAGGAACGATTTCTGGATCACACTGGCGTAATTGATGCTCTCCATCACCAGCCGGTTTTTTTCGGCTTGCAGGTAGGACACCACCTTGACCAGGTCTTCACCGGTGCCCACGCCCAGGTATTTGCCATGCTCATCCACGATGACAAACCCGTCGTTCAGCGTCTTGCCGCCTGAATCCACCACCCTGAAAGACAGTTCCTGGATGCCCATGTTCTGTTCGACGATCAGCGGCTGCTTGTCCATGAAAGCGATGCAGCTCTTGCGGCCGAACAGTTCGCGGCGGAACGGCTTGGCCATACCATCCATGAAAATGTTGCGGTTGATCAGGCCCACCGGCTTGTCGTCTTCGATCACGGTCAGGCTGTGCAAATCCACCTGTTCGGACAGCATCTTGAATACGTCATCGTTGGTCTGCTCGGCCGTTACGGCAGGCGCCGGCCGCAACAGGCTGCGGGCAATGTATTCGGATTCGAGCTGGGTCAGCCCAGCCCTGGATTCGGACAACTTCAGGTTGTTCTGCATGGTTCCGGTACACCTGATAAAAGGGAACCGGGACGATAACAAGCGTTTGTGAACAGTTTGTGTCCGGCAGATGAACTATTTTTTGCCGGACAGGAAACCTAATCAGGTTCGAGAAACATTTGCAGCAGCTCGTTGAGGAAACGCTGCCCCATCTGCGTCGGGGCAATGTTCAAATGGTCTCGTAGCAACAAACCCTTGGCCTCTGCTTGCCGTAGCGCCTTGTCCAGCGTGCTGATCGGCAATCCGGTGCGCTCCTGAAACAAAGCGACAGGGAAGCCATTGGTTAATCTCAACGCGTTCATCATGAACTCAAACCCCAGGTCATTGCGCGTCAGCTTGCGCTCGCTTTCTATATGGGTGTTGGTTTCCGTGCCCTGCATGTAGGTCGCCGGATGTTTGAAGCGCGCCTGGCGCAGAATCCGGTCGGGAAAGCTCAGTTTGGAATGGGCACCCGCGCCGATACCGAGATAATCGCCAAACTGCCAGTAATTGAGGTTGTGACGGCATTGTTTACCCGGCAGGGCAAACGCCGAGGTTTCGTAATGGCCGTAGCCAGCCTCCGCCAGCATGTCTTCAATGGCTTCCTGCATGGTAGCGCTGGTGTCGTCATCCGGTAGCGGCGGCGGATGATGGTGAAAAGCGGTGTTGGGTTCCAGCGTCAGGTGATAGGCGGAGAGATGTTGCGGCTTCAGCGCAATGGCTTGCCGGATGTCGGCGAGCGCGGCTTGCAGCGTCTGTTGCGGCAGGGCGTACATCAGGTCCAGATTCACCTGATCGAAGGTGTCGAGCGCAATTTCGGCTGCTTTCATCGCCTGCGCAGCGTCATGGATGCGGCCGATCCGCTGCAAGCTGTCATCGTTGAAACTCTGGATGCCTAACGATAAACGATTCACCCCGCTGGCCTTGAATTCGGCAAAACGGCTCGCCTCCACCGTGCCGGGGTTGGCTTCCAGCGTGATCTCCACATGCACCGCCAATGGCAACAGGGCGCGGAATTGCGCCAGCAAGTCGTCCAGTAGCTTGGGCTCCAATAAACTAGGGGTGCCGCCGCCGAAGAAAATGGTCTGGATACGCCGTCCCCAGATCAAGGGGAGCGCCTGTTCCAGATCGCGGATGAGGGCTTGCACATAAGCCTGCTGCGGCGCTTCGCCGCGTGCTTCGTGCGAATTGAAATCGCAGTATGGGCATTTGCGCACGCACCACGGGATATGGACGTAGAGCGAGAGGGGTGGAAGTTGCTGGAGCTGGATCAAAACGGCGAGTGCTTGATTTTTTCCAGCAGCACCGCCAGCGCCTTGCCGCGGTGGCTGATGCGGTTTTTCACTTCCAGCGGCAACTCACCGCCGGTTTTGCCGTGTTCCAGGTCGAGGAAATACGGGTCGTAGCCGAAACCATCATCGCCGCGTGCTTCATCCAGCACCACGCCATGCCATTCCCCCTCGGCGATCAGCGGCTCCGGGTCATCGAAACGGCGCACCAGCACCATCACGCAGTGGTAATGCGCGTTGCGGTTCTCCACCCCGCGCAGGGCCTGTTGCAGTTTCTCGTTGTTGCGCGCGTCGGAGCGCGGCTCGCCGGCATAAATGGCGGAATACACGCCGGGCGCGCCGTTCAGGGCATCCAGGCAGATGCCGGAATCATCAGCCAGCGCGGGCAGGCCGGTCAATCGGCTGGCGTGACGTGCCTTGGCCAAAGCGTTTTCGATGAAGGTGCAGTGCGGTTCTTCGGCTTCCGGCACGTTGAAGTCCGATTGCGGCAGCACTTCGATGTTCAGCGGCTCAAGCAGATGGCGGATTTCGCGCAGTTTTCCGGCATTGCCGGTGGCGATGACAAGACGTTTCAGCATGGCGTAATTCTACCCGTAACACATTCCGCTGAGGAATTCCGGTTAAAATCCGCGCATGGACATTATTCTCTTGCTGAAAGCCCTGATTCTCGGGCTGGTGGAAGGCGCCACCGAGTTTTTACCCGTTTCCAGTACCGGCCACCTGATTGTGGTGGGTGATCTGCTCCACTTCAACGACAACAAGGGCAAGGTATTCGAAATTGTCATCCAGTTGGGCGCCATTCTGGCGGTATGCTGGGAATATCGCGCCAAAATCGGACACGTGCTGATTTCAGCCAAGCAGGAAGCCGCTTCGCAGCGCCTGATTTTCAACCTGGTCGTGGCTTTCCTGCCGGCCGCGGTACTGGGGTTGGCCTTTCACCACCAAATCAAGCAGTATCTGTTTTCGCCGCTTACCGTTGCCTGGGCATTGATTGTCGGCGGCTTTGCCATCCTGTTGATAGAACGCCTTGCGCCGCAGCCGGATACCCACACCATTGATGAAATGGATTGGAAACATGCACTCAAGGTAGGCTTTGCCCAGACGGTAGCCATGATTCCCGGGGTTTCGCGCGCCGGAGCAACCATTTTGGGCGGCGTGGTGTTCCGCCTGTCGCGCAAAACCGCCACCGAGTTCTCGTTCTTCCTCGCCATCCCGGTGATGTTTGCTGCAACCACGCTGGATGTGTACAAAAGCTACGGCGACCTGCACGCCGCCGACCTGCCGATGTTTGCCGTGGGCTTCATCACCGCATTTTTCAGCGCGCTGCTGGTCGTGCGGGGGTTGCTGCGCTATGTATCGCACCACGACTTCCGCGTCTTTGCCTGGTACCGCATCATTTTTGGTCTGCTGGTGCTGGCCTATCTGAAGTTCTAGCAAGCCCGTGAGTGACTACCAAACCCTGGTCCACACCCTGCACCGCTTCGCCGATGAGTCGAAAGTCCGCCCGCTGACTTTCGGTGAAGCGATGGATAGCCTGGACGAAGCCGCTTACGGATTTATTGCCGTCATCGTCGTACTGCCGTTTTTGCAGCCCTTGCCGCTGGGGCCAATCACCGTGGCAGGCGGGGTTACTTTTGCCGCGCTGGGCTGGCAGCAGTTTAAAGGGCATGACAGCCCGGTATTGCCGAAGACTTTGCGCAACATCGAGATGAGCGAACACAGTTGGCGCGTCCTGGTCAACGTCTGCCTGAAAATCCTGGGCTTCTGCCGCAAATTCACCAAACCGCGCATGACGCACCTGGTTGCCGGCAGCAAAGGCCAGAAAATCGGCGGCTTTGTGTTGTTTTCGGCCGGCGCGCTGATGGCCATCCCGTTCGGGGTGTTGCCGCTCAACAATGCGCTGCCCGGGCTGGCGGTACTGTTTTATGGCATTGCCGAACTGGAGGACGACGGGTTAATGGTTGTCATCGCCATGTTCTGGCTGGTCGTTACCGTGGTGTATTTTTCCGCTTTTTTTCTGGCATTATGGTTTTTTGGCAACGAAGCGCTTGCGCACTTCATGCGTTAATGGGGACGTCATCATGAACAAATATCTCAAATATTCCCTGTACGGCATCGGCGGTCTGCTGGCAGTCATTTTGGTGGCGGTCGCTGTTATCGCCGCCACCTTCAATCCCAATGATTACAAGCCGCTGATCGTGAAGATGGTGAAGGAAAAGAAGCAGCGCACCCTGAACATCGAAGGCGACATCAAACTGGCATTCTGGCCCAAGCTGGGCGCCGACTTGGGCAAGGTGTCCCTGTCGGAGCACAAGAGCGACAAGGAATTCGCGTCCATGCACAGCGCCAAGGTGTTTGTGGCCGTGCTGCCGCTGTTAAGCAAACAACTGGTGGTGGATACGGTGCGCATCGACGGCGTCAACGCCAACATCGTGCGCTTCAAGGATGGCAGCACCAACTTTGACGACCTGCTGAGCAAGGAGGAGTCGGAAGAAATCAAGTTCGACATCGACGGCGTGCTGGTCAGCAATGCCGCGCTCAACCTCACCGACGAAATGGGCGGCCGCCGCATCAGCATCAGCAATGCCAATATCAAAACCGGTCATATCGCCAAAAACCAGCCGATAGACCTGGACGCACAATTCCACATCAAGGGTGACAACCCGGTACTGGATAGCCAGGTACAAATCAAGGGTACCCTGCTGGCCAATGCCGAACAGCAGCAATACGGCGCCAAAGGGCTGGATGTTGCGCTGCAAGGCGATGTCGCCACGCTGAAAGGGCTGGACCTCAAACTCAGCGGCGACCTCGACGCCAAGCCGCAAGCCATGGAATTCGTGGTGGACGGCCTGAAGCTGGCCGCCAGCGCCACATCGCAGGGCAAGAAGCTGGACATATCCCTGGACGCGCCCAGCCTAAGCGCGCACAAGGATGAAGTCAGCGGCAAGGAGGCACGCCTCAGCCTGACCCAGACGCAAGGCGGCGATACGTTCTCCGCCAAGCTGGTGATTGCCAACCTCAAGGGCTCGCCCAAGGCATTCCAGAGCTCCGGCATTTCCGGCGAAATTTCCGGCAAGCAGGGCGCACGTACCCTCACCGGAAAATTCGCCTCGCCGTTCAGCGGCAACCTGGAAGCCATGGTATTTGACCTGCCCAAGCTGGCGGGTGATGTGGACGTGAAAGACCCGGCACTGCCCAACGGTGCGATGAAAGCCAGTTTCAACGTCAACGCCCATGCCGACGTCAAACAGGAGCAGGCGGCCGTGACGCTGGACGCCAACATCGACGGCAGCAAGCTCAAGGGCAATGTCGGCGTTGCCGGCTTTGCCAAACCCAACGTCAAATTCGACCTGACCGCCGACCAACTGGATCTGAACAAGATTCTCGGCAAGCAGGAAAAACCCAAGGAAGCGGTACCGGCCAAACCGGCTGACCTGTCGGCCCTGAAAAACGTGCTGGCGCAGGGTTCGCTCAATGTCGGCAGCATCGTCTACGACAAGTACCGCATCGCCAACCTGGCGCTGGCACTGAAGGCGGACGGCCAGGCGCTCACCGTCAACCCGCTTTCCGCCAAGGTGGACGACAGCCTAATTAAGGGCAGCGTCGGTATCAGCCATTTCGACAAGCCGCTGTACAACTTCGACCTGGACATCGACCGGGTGGATATGGATCGCCACTTGCCGCCTGCCGCGCCGGGCGAAGCCAAGGCGGCAACCCCGGCCAAGGCACCGGACTTATCCGCGCTGAAGGCGCTGAATGCCGTTGGCAGCCTGCGTATCGGCAGCTTGAAATACGGCAAGGTGCAGAGCTCCAATATCCGCATCGACTTAAAAGGCGATGGTGAAAAGCTGAGCCTGAACCCGTTTTCCGCCAAGATAGACGACAGCCAGGTCAAGGCGGTGCTTGGCATTACCCGATTTCAAAATCCGCAGTTCAGCTTCGACATTGACATCGACAAACTGGATGCCGACCGCTACATCGCCAAAAAAGAACCCAGCGCCAAACCGCAGCCTGACACGCCAATAGACCTATCCGCGCTGAAAGCCCTGAATGCCAGCGGCGAAGCACGGCTGGGCTGGCTCAAGGTGGCCAACATCAAAACCGCCAACGTGCGGCTGGGCGTAAAAGCCGATAGCGGCCTGGTGACGCTGTCGCCTTTCTCTGCCGACCTCTATCAGGGCAGCATGGCCGGCTCGCTGAGTGTGGATGCGCGCGCCACTCCGGCGATCACCCTGAAGCAGGACATGAAAAGCGTCGCCGTGGGGCCGCTGATGGTGGACGCCATCAACAACGACATGCTGGACGGCAAGGGCACGGTCAACGTCAACGTCACCACCCAAGGCGGGACCGTCACCGCGCTGAAAAAAGCGCTCAACGGCACAGCCGCGCTCAATCTGGCGGACGGCGCAGTGAAAGGCATCGACATCGCCGGCACCATCCGCGACATCAAGAACAAGCTCAGTTTCAAGGGCAATGCATTGGGTGCTGACCAGAAAAAACGCACCGAATTCAGCGAAATGGTCGCCAGCTTCAACATCAAGAATGGCGTGGCGCATAACGAAGACTTGAGCATCAAGGCACCGCTACTCAGGATTAGCGGCAGCGGCGACATCGATATCGGCAACGAAACCCTGAACTACATCGCCAAGCCCACCGTGGTTGCCTCACTCAAGGGCCAGGGCGGCAGTGACCTGGATAAGCTGAGCGGGCTGACTTTCCCGATCAAACTCACCGGCACGTTTAACGCACCGAAATACGGCCTGGATTTCTCTGCCATCGGCACTGAAATCGCCAAAAAAGGCCTGCTGGAAAAAGTGGGCGGCAGCAAGGGCGAAGCCGTGCAAAAGCTGATTGGTGGAGATAAAGCAGGCGGGCTGGAAGGGTTGATCGGCGGCAAGGACAAGGCCGCCACGCCAGCACCGGCGCCAGCTGATGCAGGCGCGACTGCCGCACCTGCTCCGGAACAGCCCAAGGCCGCCCCAGAAGACAAAGTCAAAAAGAAACTGAATAAACTGCTGGGGTTATAACACTGGAAGTAGCGTAGGCATGGTTGCCTGCGCTACTTTTTAGCCACGCCGCATGGCATCGAAGAACTCGCCATTGTTTTTGGTGGCCTTGATCTTGTCGAGCAGGAATTCCATCGCTTCCAGATCGTCCATCGGGTACAGCAGTTTGCGCAGTACCCAGATTTTCTGCAGCACGTCTTTTTCGATCAACAGCTCTTCACGGCGCGTACCGGAGCGGTTGACGTTGATCGCGGGGTACAGGCGCTTCTCGGCCATCTTGCGGTCGAGATGGATTTCCATGTTGCCGGTGCCCTTGAATTCTTCGTAAATCACGTCATCCATGCGCGAGCCGGTATCCACCAGCGCGGTGGCGATGATGGTGAGCGAGCCGCCTTCCTCGATGTTGCGCGCTGCGCCGAAGAAGCGCTTGGGGCGCTGCAGGGCGTTGGCGTCCACACCGCCGGTCAGCACCTTGCCGGAAGCAGGCACCACGGTGTTGTAAGCGCGTGCCAGGCGGGTAATGGAATCCAGCAGGATCACCACGTCTTTCTTGTGCTCCACCAGACGCTTGGCTTTTTCCAGCACCATTTCCGCAACCTGCACGTGGCGCGTGGCCGGTTCGTCGAAGGTGGAGGCCACCACTTCGCCGCGCACGGTGCGCGTCATTTCGGTCACTTCTTCCGGGCGTTCGTCGATCAGCAGCACGATCAGCACCACATCCGGGTGGTTGGAGGTGATGGCGTGCGCAATGTGCTGCAGCATCACCGTCTTGCCCGACTTCGGGCTGGCCACCAGCAAGCCGCGCTGACCCTTGCCGATAGGCGCAATCATGTCGATCACGCGGCCGGTGATGTTTTCATCGCTCTTGATGTCGCGTTCGAGGATCAGCGGTTGGGTGGGGAACAGTGGGGTGAGGTTTTCGAACAGGATTTTGTGCTTGGTGCTCTCTGGCGATTCGCCGTTGACGGTATCCACCTTCACCAGCGCAAAGTAGCGTTCACCATCCTTGGGGGTACGAATTTCGCCAGTAATGGTGTCGCCGGTATGCAGGTTGAAACGGCGAATCTGCGAGGGCGAAACGTAAATATCATCCGGGCCTGCCAGGTAGGAGCTATCCGGCGAACGCAGGAAACCGAAACCGTCGGACAGCACTTCCAGCGTACCGTTGCCGAAGATGCTCTCGCCTTTTTTACCCTTGTTCTTGAGCAAGGCAAAAATGAGATCCTGCTTGCGCATTCGGTTGGCGCCTTCGATCTCGTTGGCGACCGCCATTTCGACCAGTTCGGTGACAGGAGTTTGCTTAAGCTCGGATAATTGCATACGAAAAAATGCCTTGTTCAGGAGGTTGGGGAGGCTGGGAGTAATGGAAGAATTGCAGGTTGTTTGTTACGGATGTCTTGCTTGTTGGCATCCTTGTAACGGCACCTGATTCCTGGGCGCTTTGAGGCCAAAGCACGAAATCAGGTGCCAGCGTACTTGTTTCAGATATTGCTGTCAATAAAAGCGGTTAACTGCGATTTGGACAGTGCGCCGACCTTGGTGGCTTCCACATTGCCGTTCTTGAACAGCATCAGGGTCGGGATGCCGCGGATGCCGTATTTGGGTGGCGTGGCCTGGTTTTCGTCGATATTGAGTTTGGCAACTTTGATGCGGCCATCGTACTCCTTGACGATTTCGTCCAGGATCGGGGCAATCATCTTGCATGGGCCGCACCATTCAGCCCAGTAATCCACCAGTACAGGAACTGTGGACTCCAGCACGTCTTGCTGAAAGGATGCATCGCTCAAATGAATAATATGTCCGCTCATGGGGAACCTCGTGTGTGTACGGGAAATAAAAATTGGGAAGTGGTTAAAATCTTCTGTCGCTATCGTAGCGAAAAAAAACCGATTCGTGAAGTTCTAAAATTTTTCTGATCCGCCGCTCCGGCAGTTACAGTAGTATATGGTGCCGTACCCGGCTTTGTACAAGATGACATCATGAGTTTTTTTGATCGCTCCTATCGCCGCCATCATTTATGGCACATCGCGTCATTGATCCTGGCGCTCATCGGCACACTGCTCGTCACCCCAGTGCAAGCGGAACCGTTCAGCCTCACCGACATGGACGGAAAAACGCACACCACCGCGTCGTACAAAGGGAAATGGGTGCTGGTGAATTTCTGGGCAACCTGGTGCCCGCCTTGCCTGGAAGAAATTCCCGACTTGATCGCGTTGCAGGACAGCCACAAAAACCTGGCCGTCATCGGCATCGCCATGGATTACAAAAGCAAACAGGAAGTCGCCAAGTTTGCCGATGACAACCTGATCAGCTATCCGCTGGTTCTGGGAAATGACAAACTGGCGCGCCAGTTTGGTTCTGCCGAGATATTACCCACCACCTACATCTACAATCCGCAGGGCAAGCTGGTGAAAGTGCATCGCGGCTTGATCAGCCGCAACAGTATCGAAAAACTCATGCTGGAGAAGTGATACCCCACTCCATCAGGCAGGCATGGACTCCAGCGGGCTGTTATCCATCGATTTGATGCTGAGCTGGTTTTCGTCAGCAAAATGCTTGAGTTGCGCATATCCGTCCGGATTCACGTCCTTCAACTTCAGGTCCACCACCAGGCAGCGAATGCCATTGATAACCTGCGGTTTCAGATACGGCGAATAGCGCAGTTTCTTGTCCTGGCCAAACGTGGCATAAGTGCTGCACATGCGATCCACCCAGTCGCTGGGACGGAAAGGTTTACCTGCCTTGGTGAGGCCTTCGATGATGATTTGATTGCTCATTTTGCGTCCCGGTAACTTCGAGGGAAATTAAAAAGCCGCGATTATAGACTACTGTACAACCACATATTCAAACACCTTCACCACTTTTTTCACGCCATCGGTATTCCTGGCGATGTCCACCGCATCATCGGCTTCCTTGCGCGTCACCATGCCCATCAGGAACACCGTGGAATTCTCGGTCACCACTTTTACGTAATTAGCCGGAAAACGGTTTTCGCTCAGCATACGCGCTTTGACCTTGGAAGTCAGGTACGCATCATTGGCGCGATCGCTGGTAGCGCTGATCAGTCCCACCACCAGTTCGTTAGTCACGTTACGCACGTTTTCCAGACCCTTGACGATAGTTTCCGCCTTTTGCTTGCTGGCTTCGTCCTTGGCCTCGCCGGTGATCAGCACATTGCGGTTATAACTGGTGACATTGGCGTGGATCTTGTCGCCGATCTGCGCGGAAATCCGGTTCTCGGCCTTCAGTTCAATCGCCTGGTCTTCCACATAAGCGCCGGAAGTACGGCGGTCGGCCGCCATCAGCCCGCCCCCTGCAGCCCCGCCGGCAACCACCGGGACACAGCCCGCCAAATTAGCTGTCATGATAACCGCACAAACCAATAGAATTAAACGCATGATGTTGTTTCCTTTTTCAAAATAATTCGTGTTACGCCTCAAAAGCGTTTCTGACCCACTCGATCCGCCGCACATCCAGCCCATTCAGCAGCACCACGTCAAAACGGCACTGCGGCTGACGGCGCAACGTCTGTATATATAGCTGTGCCGCTTTCACGATCCGCGCCTGCTTGGCTGGCGTAACGCTGGCGGCGGCACCGCCAAAACTGCTATTGGTGCGCAAGCGCACTTCCGCAAACACGATCACACCGGTATCTTGCAAAATCAGGTCGATCTCACCGAAGCGGCACCTGAAGTTCGACTCCAGCAGCACCAGTCCGTTCTGTTGCAGGTACGATGCCGCCAGCCTTTCCGCTGCCGCACCGTCACCGGTCAAGGCTTTGTCTCCAGGGCGATGCCATCGCGCCGGAATTGCGCCATCGGCAACTCACGCACCAGCATATTGTTCTCGTAAACCAGCTTGCCCGTCACGCCTTCCAGTACCACTTTGCCGGCGCTCTTGGCCTGCAGCCGCGGCAACAGGCGGTAAGCATCCACTCCCAGCGCAAACAGGCGCTGCAGGTCAACCGATTTGAATTCCGCTGCCGCCGCATGCAACGATGCAGTTTCAGCGGTTTCCGGTTCAAGCAGCCAAGGCATATCGACGAAGCGTACGGCGACCAGATCCAGGTTTTGCAGGCTTTTGGTTTCGCCATCGTAAACCTGCGACACGCCATACGTTGGAATCGCGGCATCCAGATACGGCCGGGCCTGCTTGGCCTGGCTCGCGTTGGCCGCCAGAAAAATCATGTCCGCCGGTTTGGCACCCGCTGCGGCCTTCAACTCGGCCAGCTTGCCGGGTTCGGGAATATTGAACTGCGCGCCAACAGTGCCATCCAGCGATTTCCACTCCGCGGTAAACGCCGCCGCAACGCGGTTATTCAAAGGCGTATCGGCCACAATCACCTGTGCCGTCTGCAAGCCCAGCGCACGCACCGCACGCGCGACCTGACGCGCTTCTTGTTCGGCTGACAGCGCCAGCATCACCAGCTTGTCCTGCTGCGCCACGCCTTCCGCCTGGTTCAAGGCCAGGGTGGGGATACTGATGCCGCCAGCCGCCACCGCTGCCACCTCATCCCGCGTTAATGGCCCGACGACCCACTGTGCACCTTCGTACACTGCCTTACGGTAGGCTTCCTGCGTCTCTTCGGCGCTGCCGGTGTTGTAGATCTGCACATCCGGCTTTTCCGCCGCCGTGCCATGTGCCGCCACAAAACCTGCCAGCACGGCCTGCGCGGCCTTGCCGTAAACCGGCGACTGCAGCGGCAACAGCAAGGCAATCTTGCCGCTCATTGCCGCCGGTGCGGCTTTTTCTGCTGCCGGGGCGGTTGCGGTCAGTATCCTGGTCAGCAGTGCAGCGCTGGCGGGATGGGAGGGGTACGCGCTACGCCACTGCTCGATATTCTTTGCCCGCTGTTCGGAATAGCTCGCCGCCAGGGCCAGGTCGATCCAGCCCTGCACTTCGTCATCCACCCCTTCGCCGCGCATTTCCAGCAGGGTTTCCCGAGGCAGGCCGGAAACCAGCTGCCAGATGCTTTCCTGCTGGCCCTGATCCATGAAACCCGCCGCCTTGACGTACTGTTCCAAAGCCCGCAGCGGGTTCTCCCGGTGCGCATAGGCGCTGGCCAAGGTTGCGTGTAAACTGGCGCGTGCCAGCTGGATCAGGCTTTGTTCCGCCTGTAGCGGCAGCAACAGGCGTAGGGCGGTATCGAAATCGCCAGTCGCCGCCGCGATTTGCGCCTGCAGCAGCTTGGCATAGGGTGATGCGGGATTGATGCCCGCCAGTTCAAGCTGCGCACACGTGGTGTCTTCCGGCTGGAGGCAGGCGGAACCGTCAACATAGTGCTGCTCGGCGGTTTTTTGCACCTTGAGCGGCTTGGGTTCCGGCGGTTTCTTGGCCGCTGCTGATGCGGCGGGCGGTTTTTTGGCATCGGCCGGTTTAGCATCGGCCAGCACGGCATCCGCTGCAACAGCCAGCGGTGCGCACGTCACCAACAGCAATAGAAAGGCACTTATTCGTTGAATCATAGCGGCACATTATATGTGGTCGCCACGCCGATTGGAAATTTGCAGGACATTACCCTGCGGGCGTTGGAAATCCTCAAAACGGTGGACCTCATCGCCGCCGAAGACACGCGCCACAGCGCCACCCTGCTCGGCCATTTCGGCATCGGCACCAAACTCACTCCACTGCACGAACACAACGAACGCAGCGCCGGCGAAAAGCTGGTCGGACTGTTGCAAGCCGGGCAATCGGTAGCGCTGATTTCCGATGCCGGCACCCCGGCCATTTCCGACCCCGGCGCGCTGCTGGTCAACCTAGCGCACCAAGCCGGCATCAAGGTGGTGCCCATCCCCGGCGCCAACGCCGCGATTGCCGCCCTGTCGGCTTCCGGCCTGCTGATGCCGCGCTTCCTGTTCATCGGTTTCCTGCCGGCCAAAAGCAGCCACCGCAAACAAGTGCTGGAAGCCATCAGTGACGTACCCGCCACGCTGGTGTTCTACGAAGCGCCGCACCGCGTGCTGGAAAGCGTAGCCGATTTTGCCGAGGTACTGGGTGGTGAACGGCAGATCACCTTCGCCCGCGAACTCACCAAGACCTTCGAGACTATCTATCAATGCAAGCTGGGCGAAGCATTGGCCTGGCTGCAAGCCGACCCCAACCGACAGCGCGGTGAATTCGTACTGCTGGTGGAAGGCGCGCCGGTAAAGGACGAACAAGCCATCAGCCCGGAAGCCCGACACACGCTGGAACTGCTGCTGGCTGAACTGCCGCTCAAACAAGCGGTAAAATTGGCGGCAGACATCACCGGCGCAAAGAAAAACGCGCTGTATGAAAAAGCGTTGGAATTAACCGCAGATGAACGCAGATAAACGCAGATTTTTAAGCGTATTGTTGCAACAATACGCTATGCTTAACTAGGAAATAATCCACAATGAAAAATAACACATTGTTTTTGTTATATTTTATCTGCGTTCATCTGCGTTCATCTGCGGTTCACTTTGTTATATGACAACACTCACGATTACCCGCCCCGACGACTGGCATTTACACCTGCGCGATGGCGACATGATGCGCGACGTGCTACCGCACACCGCCCGCCAGTTCGCCCGCGCCATCATCATGCCCAACCTCAGGCCACCGGTGGTCACCGTGGAACAAGCAGCCTCCTACCGCGAGCGCATCCTGGCCGCGCTGCCGGCAGGCATGGCTTTTGAGCCGCTGATGACGCTCTACCTCACCGACAACACCGCCCCGGCGGAAATCGAAAAAGCCAAGGCCAGTGGCTTCGTGCATGGCGTCAAGCTGTATCCCGCGGGCGCCACCACCAACTCCGACTCTGGCGTAAGCGACCTCGCCAAATGCGAGGCCACGCTGGCCGCGATGGAGAAACAAGGAATGCCTCTGCTGGTGCATGCCGAAGTCACCGACAAGGATGTGGACGTGTTCGACCGTGAAGCCGTATTCATCGAGCGCCACATGATCCCGCTCACCAGAAAATTCCCCGGCCTGAAAGTCGTGTTCGAGCACATCACCACCCAGGATGCCGCGGACTTTGTGCTGGAAAGCCCGCCCACCATCGCCGCCACCATCACCGCGCACCACCTGCTGATGAATCGCAACGCCATGTTCAGCGGCGGCATCCGCCCGCACCACTACTGCCTGCCGGTGCTGAAGAGAGAATCGCACCGCCAGGCGCTGGTTGCCGCCGCCATTTCCGGCAACCCCAAATTCTTCCTCGGCACCGACAGCGCCCCCCACGCCAAATCCGCCAAGGAAGCCGCCTGCGGCTGCGCCGGGATGTTCACCGCCCACGCCGCGATTGAGTTGTATGCCGAAGCGTTTGAGAATGCGGGTGCGCTAGACAAGCTGGAAGCCTTCGCCAGCTTCCATGGCGCGGATTTTTATGGTTTGCCGAGGAATACGGAGAAAATTACGCTGGTGAAGGAAAACTGGACGGTGCCGGAGACGATCAAGTTTGGTGGGGAAGAGTTGGTGCCATTGCGGGCGGGAGAATTGATAAACTGGAAACTGAAATATTGAGGTCTAATTTATGTTAGGCACGAAAAACAAGTGAAAATTTCTCATGATTAAACTCAAAAAGTTAAACCTTCCCTGGCCAATGTATTTGATTGCTGCATACCTATTTTTTACTGGGGCTTTTCAATTAGTGCTCATCATCAATCTAGTAATATCCGGGAGAATGAATTCTCCTTTCTTACTGTTTTATGTCGGCATGTTGTCACCCCTCTTAAGGGTACTTGTATCAATCCTTATACTTCTAAAAAATAGGTTCTACCTATTTTTCTCATTAGTCGCTTTATCGATTAGCTTGTTGTGGCCATTATTAGTCGCGGTAACTCTCGGCAATCCCCCTTCAGTTGCCTACAGCCAGTTAAGTAGCGTTGAAATTCGCTCTATGGTTTTCCATGTCCTTATCAATATCTACCTTACAGTTCAGTTTATGCGCGAGCCAAGGGTGGGCAACTCGTTGCCTACGCGGTGAGCCAACGTTCCGACCTTCGCCGGAATAAAGTGCCCCAGCATCAAGCATACATTAGCTTCCCAGCAGGTTGAGGAATCGGACGACCAAGCTCAACAGCCGTTTCTATCCACTCTGCAATCACCTGCTCTGCGTTTTGCACAGCTTCTTGATAGCTCAACCCGTCCGCCATGCAACCGGGCAATTCCGGCACTTCCACGATAAAGCGCTGGTCGTCTTCGCTCCAGTAAATTACCAGTTCGTATTTGCTTTGCATGACGTTACCTCGCTAGCCTATATTTCAATATCAGGTTGCGAATCTGCTTGACCTGATAGGGTTTGGCTTTATTACCAATAGGCTGGATATTGATAATCTCGGCAATCCCGCGTTTAGTATAGATGAAATGATCGCCTTTTACCCTGAGTTCAAACTCCAAGGTATCCAGCAAATATTGCAAGTCGCCGAATGCGATGTTGTTATCGGACGCACCGCGCAAAACCGCAGCCAGAATATTTTCAGCTTTGCCCATCAGCGATGCACCTGATCGTCCAACCCTTCCAGCACCATCTCCGCCGCGCGTAGCACCGCCCGCGCCTTGTTGCGCGTTTCCATCCATTCGCTGTCGGGCACCGAATCCGCGACAATGCCCGCGCCGGCTTGCACGTAGAGCGTGCCTTCCTTGACCACGGCGGTGCGGATGGCGATAGCCAAATCCATGTCACCGTTGAAGCCCAGGTAACCCACCGCCCCGGCGTAGATGCCGCGCTTGGTCGGTTCCAGTTCGTCGATGATTTCCATCGCGCGCACCTTGGCGGCGCCGGACACGGTACCGGCGGGGAAGGTGGCCTTGAGCACGTCGATGGCGTCCAGCCCCGGTTTGAGCTTGCCTTCGACGTTGGAGACGATGTGCATGACGTGGGAGTAGCGCTCGATGATCATCTTGTCGGTGAGGGTGACGCTGCCTTCCTGCGCCACGCGGCCGACATCGTTACGGCCGAGGTCGATGAGCATGACGTGTTCAGCGCATTCCTTGGGGTCGGCGAGCAGTTCTTCGGCAAGCTGAACGTCCTGCTCACGGGTCTTGCCGCGCGGGCGGGTGCCGGCGATGGGGCGCGAAGTCACCACGTCGTCTTCCAGCCGCACCAGGATTTCCGGCGAGGCGCCGACCACGTGGTGGTCGTCCATGTCGTAGTAGAACATGTACGGCGAAGGGTTGAGGCTGCGCAGCACGCGGTACAAGGACAGCGGCGAGGCGGCGAACGGCTGCGACATGCGCTGGCTCAACACCACCTGCATGATGTCGCCATCGAAAATGTATTGCTTGGCTTTTTCCACGGCGGCCTTGAAGCCGGCTTCACCGAATTCCGACTCCGCCGTCACCGGCTGCATGGCTGGCGCTTCGGGAATAGGCACCGGCTGGCGCAGTGCGTGGATCAGTTGGCGCAGCCTGGCTTGACCCGAGGCGTAGGCGCGCGGCTGGGCCGGGTCGGCATAGACAATAAACGTCAGGCGGCCGGAGAGGTTATCCACCACCGCCAGTTCTTCGGTGAGCAGCAGCAGCACATCGGGCGTGCCGAGCACATCCGGTTTTTGCGTCCGGGCCAGGCGCGGCTCGATGTAACGCACGGTGTCATACCCGAAATAGCCGGCCAGGCCGCCGGTAAAACGCGGCAGCCCGGTCAAGGGTGCGACTTTGAAGCGCGACTGGTATTGCTTCACGAAATCCAGCGGGTTGGTGTCGGCGATGCTTTCCAGCACGCGGTCGTTGGTGATGACGTCCACCTGGCGGCCATGGGCGACGATGCGCGTGTTGGCGGGCAGGCCGATGAACGAGTAGCGCCCGAAGCGCTCGCCGCCCTGCACCGATTCCAGCAGATAGGAATACGGCAGGTTAGCCAGCTTGAGGTAGATGGAAAGCGGGGTGTCGAGATCGGCAAACGTCTCGGCCACTAGCGGGATGCGGTTGTAGCCCTGCTGGGCGAGTGCGTCGAATTGCTGTTGGCTGATAGGGTGCAGCATGGAAAATCCTTAAATATTTTTGCGTGTGAAAGTGATGGTTACCGGGTGCCGTATCAGCAGCACCATCGCTCACAGGCTCGCCAAGGATTGTTCAGGAAGGAAAACATCATGCTTTCTTGATCATGGTGGATGCGACCAGCAGGCTGCTGACCACTGCATCCAGGTCGAGGTCACGTACGTCGCTGCCGCGGTTGTAGCCGTAAGGCACGCAGAACACATGGCAGCCGGCGGCGCGCGCGGCCTGGGTGTCGTTCAGCGAATCGCCGATCAGCAGCATTTTGTCCGGGGTGATGCCGAACTGTTCGCAGGCGTGCAGCAGCGGCAGCGGGTCGGGTTTGCGCTTGGGCAGGCTGTCGCCGGACAGGATCAGTTCGAAATAATCGAACAGGCCGGTGTCCTTGAGCAGCGGGATGGTGAACCGCGCGGCCTTATTGGTGATGCAGGCCATGCGGAAACCCGCCTGTTTCATCGCTTCCAGCCCAGGCACCACGTCGGTGAACGGCCGGCTGTGCAGGCTGACCACGTCCTGGTAATGCTTTTCGTAGATGGGTTGGGCTTGTGCAAACAGCGCCGGATCGGGTTCGCCGTCCATGCTGCGGGTGAGCACCCGCTTGATCAGCCGGGAAACGCCGTTGCCGATGTAGGTTTTGATCAGGTCTTCGGCGATGGGCTCCAGCCGCATTTCCGCCAGCATGCGGTTGGCGGCTTCGGCCAGATCGGGGGCGGTATGCAGTAGCGTGCCATCAAGGTCTATCACTACCGCTTCCACCGCCAAGGGAAACGGTAGCTTGTTCTGCATGTGGACTGCCATAACGACGCTTATTTGTCGGCGTCTTCCTTGTCGCTGTGCTCGGCATCAGCATCGACCACCTGGTTCTTCATTTCCGGGTCGGCGATGCCTTCCTTGATTTCGGCATCGGCTTTCTGCCAACCGGAAAGAATGTAGGACTGGGCGTGCTTGGGATTTTCCGCCATGCAAACATTGGGCAACTTGTTTGCCAGACGGCACGAATAGCCTACGGCTTTGGCATCCGCGGCTTTGGTATCAATCAACGTAGCGATTTTGTCGCAACCGCTCAGTAGCAGGGTTGCAATCACCACAACGAGTGTGCGCATGGTCATCCTTCGCATGGTTCGGACCTTTCCTTGTTATAAAGCGTTGGTTACACCTTCGCCAGTTCTGCGCGAAGGGATGCGACTATGGAATCATAACGGTGCGGGTCGGTATTCTTGCCGGCACCAAACAGCGCGGAACCCGCCACAAACGTATCGGCACCGGCACGTGCAATATCCGCGATATTAGCAGTGTTTACGCCGCCGTCAATTTCCAGCCAGATTTCGCGGCCGGTCTTGGCGGTATAGGCATCAATCTTGGCGCGCGCTTGCTTGAGTTTTTCCAGCGCCTGCGGGATGAACTTCTGGCCACCGAAGCCGGGGTTTACCGACATCAGCAGCACCATGTCGATCTTGTCCATCACATGGTCCATATAGTCCAGCGGGGTGGCCGGGTTGAACACCAGGCCGGACTTGCAGCCCTGGTCCTGGATCAGCGACAGGCTACGGTCGATGTGTTCGGAACCTTCGGGGTGAAAGGTAATGATGTTGGCGCCGGCCTTGGCAAAGTCGGGAATGATGCGGTCCACGGGCTTGACCATCAGGTGCACGTCAATGGTGGCGGTGGTCAGCGGGCGAATGGCCTCGCATACCAGCGGGCCGATGGTCAGGTTGGGCACATAGTGGTTGTCCATCACATCGAAGTGGATAATGTCCGCACCAGAGGCGATAACATCGGTGATTTCCTGGCCCAGCTTGGCGAAATTGGCGGAAAGAATGCTGGGGGCGATGCGAAACTGTTTGGACATGATGACAAATTCCCGTGTGAATGTGCAAAGTGCTTATTTTAACCATAATTACCGGCTAAGGAAGCCCTGATAGGCGCGTTAGCAGTTTTTCTGAAATGGCCGCTTTTTCTTCTTCTATCCCGACATCCACCATTTGGGTGACCTGCATGCCGCGATAGCCGCACGGGTCTATTGCTGAAAATGGCGATAAATCCATGTCCACATTCAGGCTCAATCCATGGTAGCAGCAGCCGTGTTTGAGACGCAGGCCAAGCGAGGCGATTTTGCGATCATCCACATACACGCCCGGCGCGTCGCTCCTGGCAACCGCAGCAACGCCATATTCAGCCAGCAAGCCAATGACGGCATTTTCCATATGGCTCACCAGCTGACGCACGCTCCAGCCGCTCCGTTTCAGGTCCAGCAGCAGGTAAGCCACCACCTGGCCCGGGCCGTGGTAGGTGATCTTGCCGCCGCGGTCGGTTTCCACCAGCGGAATATCCTGCCGCCACGGCTGGCGCACGTCCTTTTTGTTCAGGCCCAGGGTATAGACGGGGTCATGCTCGGTAAGCCAGATTTCATCCGCCGTTTCGGCCTGGCGTTGCGCGGTGAACGCCTGCATGGCGCGCCAGGTAGTCGCGTAATCGGTTAGACCCAGATGTTGGACGGTGACCAAAAGCGAATTCGCAGGAAGTTAAAGCACCACGCTGGTCATGGGATGGGCGCTCAGTTCGCGGTAGAGATCGTCCAGTTGCGCTTTGGAAGTCGCCCTGACAGTGCAGGTCAGGCTGACATATTTGCCGCCGCTGCTGGCCTTTTGCGTAATGGTGGCGGCATCAAAATCCGGAGCGTGGCGGATCACCACTTCAGTGATGGTTTGCACAAAATCGGCATGTGTTTCACCGACAATTTTCAGCGGAAAATCGCAGGGAAATTCGAGCAGGGTTTCTGGCTGTTCCATTGTTAGTTGCCTCCAGAGCAGTTATTCAGGCCGGTTGCCGCATGACCCGCTGTTTGTAATCCTGGTACAGGCCATGCATTTTCCAGAACAACGGGCCAGGCTTGCCATCGGCAATCGCCTGCTTGTCCAGCGTCACTACCGGCAGCACTTCGCGGGTGGATGAAGTCAGCCACAACTCGTCCGCCGCGCGGATCTGCGCCAGGTCGAACTTGCCGGTCCGTACCGGGATGGCGTTGGCCGAAGCTAGTTCCAGCACCAGATCATACGTAATGCCGGGCAGCATGTGGTGATCCTTGGGCGGCGCCAGGATGGCGCCGTCCTTGACCGCAAAAATGTTACTCAGCGAACCTTCGGTCAGCATGCCGTCGCGGAACAGGATGGTTTCCATGCAGCCGGCATCCACCGCCAGTTGCCGGAGCAGCACGTTGGGCAGCAGCGAAATGGCCTTGATGTCGCAGCGACCCCAGCGGTTGTCCACCGCGCTCACCGCATGCACGCCGGTTTCGCACAGGCTGCGCGAGGCGATCACCAGCGGATTGCTCATCATGAAAATGGTCGGCGGGGTATCCTTGGGAAAAGCATGGTCGCGCGGCGCAACGCCGCGCGTCACTTGCAGGTATAACGACTGGTCTTCGGGTTCGTTGTGCCGGATCAGCTCCTGGATCAAGTCTATCCACTCGGCTTCGCCCAGCGGATTGGTCAGCCGGATGCCATCCAGGCTGGATTGCAGGCGACGCAAATGCTCCTGCACCCGGAACGGGCGGCGCGAGTAGACTGGGATCAGCTCATATACGCCATCGCCAAAAATAAACCCGCGATCCAGTACCGGCACATAGGCTTGGTCTATCGGTAAAAACTGACGATTCAGGTAAACGATTTGCGCCACGGCGCGCTCCTGTCAAAACTTCAGTCGAATGCCATCCCAGATGCGGCGGAACAAACCGGCCACCGGAACTTCCTGTGCGGCCACCAGGTTTTGCTCCTGCAACGGCTTGCCATCCAGCGTCACGATCAGCTTGCCCACCTGCTGGCCTTTGTTCAGCGGCGCCACCAGCGGCTGCATCGCCGTCACCGTGGCTTTTACGCTAGCGTATTTGCCCTTGGGGAACGTCAGGTAGAAATCTGGCGCAACCGTCGCTGCCAGCGTGTCTTCCTTGCCTTTCCACACCTTCAGCTTGCTCACCGCCTGGCCTTGTTTGTACAGCAGGCGGGTTTCATAAAACTGGAAGCCGTAATTCAGCAGCTTCTGGCTTTCCGTGGCACGGGCACTGTCCGATGGCGCACCGACCAGAATGGATAGCAGGCGCATGTCGCCGCGTTTTGCCGAACTGACCAGGCAATATCCGGCGGATTCCGTGTGCCCGGTTTTCATGCCGTCGACGTTCGGGTCCACCCACAGCAGACGGTTGCGGTTGGGCTGGGTGATCTTGTTGTAGGTGTATTCCTTGACCGAATACAACCGCTTGTATTCATCGGGAAAGTCGCGAATGATGGCAGAGGCCAGCAGTGCCAGGTCATTCACGGTGGTGTAATGGCTGGGATCGGGCAGGCCGGTGGCGTTGATAAAATGGGTATTCTTCATGCCCAGCCGCGCCGCTTCCTTGTTCATCAGTTCAGCGAAGGCTTCTTCGGTGACGGCAATGCCCTCGGCCAGCGCGATACAGGCGTCATTGCCGGATTGAATAATCATGCCGTGCAGCAACTCATCCACCGTCACCGGGATATCCGGCTGGATGAACATGCGCGAACCTTCGGTTTTCCATGCCTTGGGGCTGACTGGCAGGGTCTGGGTGAGTTGCAGATGGCCGTTCCTGATCGCCTTGAACGACAGGTAGGCCGTCATCAGCTTGGTCAGCGATGCGGGCTCGATGCGCTCATCCCCGCCCTGCTGCGCGATGACCTTGCCGCTATTGAACTCTTTCAGCAGATAGGCTTTTGCCGCAAGTGTCGGCGGTGGCGGCAGATCGTCCGCCAAGGCAAGCATGGAAAAAAAAGATAGCAACAGGATAAGACAATTACGCATGATTAATAGACTGAAAAATTAGGGATTGGTCACGATAGCCGGAGTACCCAGCGTTTGCTTGATGTTATCGGCAGCTTTTTGCGCATCGTCGCGGCTGGCAAACGGCCCCAGCCGGACCCGATAGAGTTCGGCATTGTACCAGCTTTCAACCGGCACCCCTTGCGCCAGCCCCTGGTTCTGCAGCTTGTCGCGCATCTGGTCGGCATTTTCTTTCTGGCGGAACGCACCCAGCTGTACAAAAATCCCCGTGTTGTTTGCCGCAGGGACATCCACCTTGGCAACCACCGCTACCGGCGCATCCGGATCCAGCAGTTCGACCTCCACCAACCCGCTGCCTTTGCCAACCAGACGCAATTTATAGGCCGCCGCATAAGACAGGTCGATCAACCGGTCTTTTTTGAATGGCCCGCGGTCATTGACCCGAACGACCACTGAACGCCCGTTTTCCGGATTGGTGACCCGCACATAGCTGGGGATAGGCAGCACCGTGTGTGCGGCCGACATGCCGTACATATCATAAATTTCGCCGCTGGAGGTTTTCTGGCCGTGGTAACGGCGGCCGTACCATGAGGCAACACCTTGCTCCTTGTACGGCTGGAATCCGGTCATCGGCGTATAAGTTTCGCCCAGCGCCACATAAGGGCGGCTGTTGGCCGGGCGAACCGGCTCTTTCTTCACCTGTGCATCAGGGATGGCATCAATATCGGACGGCGGATTGTCGCCCGGACCGTCATCCAGGTAATAGCCGCCTTTTTTCGAAGATTCCGTCGGCGCCGACTTGCTTTTTGCCGTTGGCTTTTTCGTCGTATCGCCCGCCCCGCCACTGCTGCGTTCGATCACCGGCGCACTGCCGTCGGGCTTGCTGCCCACCGTGCCGCACCCGGTCAGCGCCAGCGCCAGACCAAACACTGCCAGCCATCTACCTGCTTCGCATCTCACACCTGTCTCCTTGGACTTGTTCACGACGACACCAGTTTTTTGTGCGTCTGTATGCTCATTAGAATGCCGAACCCCACCATCAGCGTCACCAGCGACGTGCCGCCATAACTCACCAGCGGCAGGGGCACGCCCACCACCGGCAATATCCCGCTGACCATGCCCATGTTGACGAAAGCATAGCTGAAAAAAGTCAGCGTAATGCTGCCCGCCAGCAAGCGGCCAAACAGGCTCTGCGCATTGGCCGCAATCACCAGCCCGCGGGCGATGATCAGGAAAAACAGCAACATCAACAACACATTGCCCAGCAAGCCGAACTCTTCACCGAACACCGCAAAAATAAAGTCGGTGTGCCGCTCCGGCAGGAAATCCAGCCTGGACTGGGTGCCGTTCAGCCAACCCTTGCCAGCCAGGCCGCCGGAACCCATGGCTATCGTGGCCTGGATAATGTGGTAGCCGGCGCCGAGGGGATCCTGGCTGGGGTCGATCAGGGTGAGCACCCGCTTGCGCTGATATTCATGCAGCAAAGGCCATACCATGGGAATGGCTGCCGCCACCGCAACACCTATCCCGACCATGAAGCGCCAGCTCAGCCCGGCAAAGAAAAATACAAAAAATCCCGACGCACTGATCAGCAGGGCCGTTCCCAGATCCGGCTGCTTAACAATCAAGCCTACCGGCAATATCATCAGCACCGCGGCAAACAGGTAATCTTTCCAGCGCAGCATGCCTTCGCGCTGCGAAAAATACCAGGCCAGCATCAATGGCACGGCGATTTTCATCATTTCGGACGGCTGTACACTGGCCACGCCCAGATTGAGCCAGCGCCGGGCACCCAGGCGCACGTCGCCCACCAGCGCCACGCCGAGCAGCAACAGCAGACCGAGTGCATACAAGGGCACTGCCACCAGTTCCAGCTTTTGCGGCGGAATGTTGGCGAACAACAGCAGGAATCCCAACGCAACCAGGATATTCATCACTTGCCGGCCTACCTGCGCCAGACTCTGGCCGGAAGCACTGTAAAGCACCACCAGGCCAACACATATCAACAAGGCCAGAAGGCCGAACAAAGGCCGATCAAGACGCTTCCCGAACCAAGCCTGCACGCGCAGAACAAAAAGTTTAATCATGTAGCTCTTCCGGCTGATTAACGCCGGCCCCTGCCGGATTGGTGGCGGCTGGTTCGGGCGGCGCGGGTGACTTGCCCAGCAGGTAGTAATCCATCACCTGCCGCGCGATCGGCCCAGCCGCCGATCCGCCGTGACCGCCATTTTCCACAATCACCGCCAGCGCAATCTTGGGCGCCTCCGCCGGCGCATAGGCAATGAACAATGCATGGTCGCGATGATACTCATCAATCTGGCTGGCATTATATTTCTGGTTCTGGGCGATACCAATCACCTGTGCGGTTCCGGTCTTGGCGGCAATGGTGTACGGCGCCCCGGCGCCAACACTGGCAGCCGTTCCGCCTGGGATGGTCACGCCCAGCATGCCTTGTTTGACCAGTTCCAGATTTTCGTTGCTCACCGGGATACGGTCCAGCGTCTGGATCGGCAGCGGGCGCGTGACGCCGCTCTGGCTGTCCCGAATGCTGGCCACCAGATGCGGTTTTACCCCCACGCCGTTATTGGCCAGCATGGCAGTGGCGTAGGCCAATTGCAGTGGTGTTGCCAGGGTATACCCTTGACCGATGCCGGTAATCACGGTTTCACCTGCGTACCACTGCTGCTTGAAACGTTTTTGCTTCCATGCCGGGGTTGGCAGCAAGCCGGAACGCTCACCGTCGATATCAATACCGGTCAGCTTGCCAAAGCCAAAGTGGCCAACAAATTCAGCCAGACGGTCAATGCCCAGCTCCAGCGCCAAGCCGTAAAAGAAGGTATCGCAGGAAATGGTGATGGCTCTGACCACATCCACCCGCCCATGCCCTTCCGGTTTCCAGTCGCGGTAGCGATGGGCGCTGCCCGGTAATGTGAAGTACCCCGGATCGGAAATGGAAAACGGCGGGTGGCGTTTACCGTTTTCCAGCCCGGCCAGGGCAGCAAACGGCTTGAAGGTGGAGCCCGGCGGGTAGGCGCCGCGCAACGGGCGGTTGATCAGCGGCTTGTCCAGGGAGTCGTTCAACATCTTCCAGCTTTCCGCATCAATCCCATCCACAAACAGGTTGGGGTCGAACGTCGGCATGCTGACCAATGCCAGAACCTCGCCGTTGGCTGGGTTCAATGCCACCAGGGCGCCGCGGCGGGTGCCGAAAGCCTGTTCGGCAATCTGCTGCAGCTTGCTGTCTATGGACAGGATCAAATTGCTGCCGGGTACCGGTGACGTACTCTGCAACACGCGCACGGCATGACCATCGGCATCCACCTCGACCTGCTGGAAGCCGGTAATGCCATGCAGTTCGCGCTCGTAACTCTGCTCCAGCCCACCTTTGCCGATGTGGTCGGAACCCTTGTAATTGGCGATGTCTCCACTCTGCTCCAGCCGTTTCACATCATTTTCATTGATGCGCGCGATGTAGCCAGTCATATGCGAACCAAGATTGCCCTGCGGATAATGCCGGAACAGGCGCGAACGGATTTCCACCCCCGGAAACCGGTAGCTGTTCACAGCAAATTTGGCGGCTTCGGCTTCGGTCAGGTGGGAGCGTATCGGCACGCTTTCAAAATTACGGCTTTGCGCGCGAAATTTATTGAAGCGCTTGCGGTCGTTGTCACTGATCTCGACCAGGCCAGCCAGGTTGTTGATGGTCTGGTTGAGATCAGGCACCTTGGATGGAGTGATTTCCAGGGTGTAGACAAAAAAGTTTTCGGCCAGGATGACGCCATTCCGATCCAGGATCAGGCCGCGATTGGGCACTACCGGCACCAGCGAAATGCGGTTGCTTTCGGCCAGCGTTTGATAGTGGTCGTAGCGCAACACCTGCAAAAACAGGAAGCGTGCGGTCAGGATGCCGAAGCACAGCAGCACCATGATTACAGCAACTATCAGACGTAAACGGAAGCGGTGCTGCTCGTGCTGAGAGTTGTTGAATTGCACTCTCACGACTTTTCGCCACTGACCTTGATTCTTGAGTAAACGACCAATTGCCATAGCAGAATACCGCTGATGCTAGGCAGGAAATAAGTCCAGCCCGGTGCATCGGCCCCGGAAAACAGCTTGAGCACCAGCAGCACCGTTTGCGAAACCAGCAGCAGGGCAAACACATAACCGGCCTGCTGCAGGCGATCGAACAAGGTCGCGCGCCGCTGGTAAAGCAGCGCCAGGAATGCGGCGACGGTAAACGCCAGCGCGTGCTGACCGAACAGGCTGCCATCCGCCAGGTCCACCAGCATGCCCATCATCCAGGCCAGGCCGATATTGCATAAATGCGGTGCGCGAATAATCCAGTACAGCAGCACCAGCAGCACAAAATCCGGGCGCACGATCAAGCCGAACCCTGCCCAAGGCAGCAGATAGCACATGAACCCTAGCAACAGGGTGAGATAGACCTGGGCGCTATTTGCGGGGGGCATGGCTATGATGCTTTCCTGGAAGTTCTGCCGGCTTTTCCGGTTGCAATCGCTCAGGAAAAGCCGGCCCGGTATTGGTCACAATCAGCACCTGCCGATAGCGCTCGACGCCTGCTGCTGGCAGGCAAACAATATGGGCAAATGGCGAGTCATCTTCGCGCTCGATTTTCTGCACCACCGCGACTTTCATGCCTTCCGGATAAGTGCCGTCGATGCCCGAAGTCATCAGTTCGTCACCCGTACGAATATCCACGTTTGCCGGCAAGTACGGCAGATACAGTGTGCCATCGCGCCCCTGGCCGAAAGCGATGGCACGTAATCCATTGCGCAGGACTTGCACCGGTATCACCAGCGTTTTGTCGGTAATCAGCGTAATTTCGCTGCTGAACGGGTAGGCACGGGTCACCTGCCCGATCACACCGTGGCCGTCCACCACGGCCTGGCCGGGCAACACGCCGTGCTGGCTGCCCAGGTTCACTTCTATCTTGTGCACAAAAGGGTCGCGGCCGGTATGGATCACTTCTGCCAGGCGTACGCTGCGCCCCAGCCTCTGGCTGGCCCGCAGCAGCGATCGCAATTGCTCGCTCTCAGCCTGAGCGTAGCGCAAACGCTGCATCTCGGCCGCTTGCTGCACCAATTGCTGCTGTAGCTGGCGGTTTTGCAGATTCAGCGCCTGCTGGTCCGAGAAATAGTCGCTCACGTGATGATAAAGACGGATGGGGCTGGAAGCGACGACTTCCAGCGGATAGAGCAGGGCGGAGAATCCCTGCCTGACTTCGTTGAGATAATGCAGACGGGAATCTACTGCCATCAGCACAATGGACAGCACCGAAAAAAACACCAGCCGCGCCAGCGGGCTGGGTCCGCGTACAAAAAAAGCCGGCGGCTGCTGTGGCTGCACAGTCACCATGATTCTGCTACCTGCGCTGTTGAATGATGCAAAGGCACCTCTAAAATCCAACGTTGCGGGCATCCAATGTATGGGCTACCCGCTTAAACCACATTCAACGAACCAGCCAGTTACTCGCTGGCGAATACGTCACCCAGCTTATCCATCTCCTCCAGCGCACGACCGCTGCCGCGAACCACGCAGGTCAGAGGCTCGTCGGCAATAATCACGGGCAGGCCGGTTTCTTCCTTGAGCAGGATGTCCAGATCGCGCAACAACGCACCGCCGCCGGTCAGCACCATGCCGCGCTCGGCGATGTCGGCGCCGAGTTCCGGCGGGGTTTGTTCCAGCGCGGATTTCACCGCGCCAACAATCGCATTCAGCGGGCCGGTCAGCGCTTCCAGGATTTCGTTGCTGGAAATGGTGAATTTGCGCGGCAGGCCTTCTGCCAAATTGCGGCCCGTCACTTCCATTTCGCGCACTTCGGAGCCGGGGAACGCAGAACCGATCTGCTTCTTGATCAACTCGGCAGTCGGTTCGGAAATCTGCATGCCGTAGTTGCGGCGGATGTAATCTATGATCGCCTCATCGAAGCGGTCGCCGCCAACACGTTCGGATTTTGCATAGACCACGCCGCCCAGCGAGATCACCCCCACTTCGGTCGTGCCGCCGCCGATATCCACCACCAGGGAGCCGGTTGCTTCGGCCACCGGCAAATCGGCACCAATGGCAGCCGCCATCGGCTCTTCGATCAGGAACACCTGCCGTGCACCCGCACCAATCGCCGATTCGCGAATGGCGCGCCGCTCAACCTGGGTCGAACCGTAAGGCACGCAGATGATGATGCGGGGATTAGGCGAAAACAGGCGCGACTCATGCACTTTGCGGATGAAAAACTTGAGCATCTGCTCGGTGATGGTGAAATCGGCAATCACGCCATCCTTCATCGGGCGGATCGCCTGGATGGACGAAGGCGCCTTGCCCAGCATGCGCTTGGCTTCCGCGCCTACGGCAAGGATGGTTTTTTTGCCGCTGGGGCCGGTTTCACGCCGCAGCGCCACGACCGAAGGCTCGTCCAGCACAATGCCTTTGCCCCGTACGTAAATCAGCGTATTGGCGGTACCCAGATCGATTGCCAAGTCATTGGAAAAATAACTACCAAGAAAACCAAACATGTGTGTGTCCTGAGGATTACGAGCCAGCCCGACGGGGCGGCTGAAAATGTTAAATAAATCGGGCTATAATACAGCATATTGCTTTGAAAATTAAGAACTACAGCTTATGTCTCTTACCATCACCGATGTACAACGCATCGCTCACTTGGCCCGCATTGAAGTTACCGAAGCTGAAGCCCAGGCCACACTAGGCAAACTCACCGGCATTCTGGGCCTGATCGAGGAAATGCAGGCAGTGGATACCACCGGCATCGTTCCGATGTCGCATTCACAGGATGTGGTGCAACGGCTACGTGCCGATGTCGTTACTGCCAGCAACCAGCGCGAAGAATTCCAGAAAATTGCACCCGCCGTTGAAGACGGCCTGTATCTCGTCCCGAAAGTCATCGAGTAATGATTAACCAAAGCCTCAAACAAATGGCCGCAGCACTCGCGGCCAAGCAGATTTCGAGTGTCGAACTGACGCAACTGTTCCTGGATCGCATCCATAAGCTCAACCCGGAGCTGAATGCCTACATCACCCTGGATGAAGCCAGGACACTGGAACAGGCCAAGCTGGCCGATGCCCGCATTGCCAAGGGCGACGCCACCCCGCTGACCGGCATCCCGCTCGCGCAGAAGGATATTTTCTGCGCCAAAGGCTGGCGCACTACCTGCGGCTCCAGGATGCTGGAAACCTTTATCGCACCGTACGACGCGCACGTTATCAGCAAGTTCGATGCGGCCGGCGCGGTGAATCTGGGCAAAACCAACATGGACGAGTTCGCCATGGGCTCTTCCAACGAAACCTCTTATTTCGGCAAGGTGAAAAACCCCTGGGATCGGCAGCGCGTACCCGGCGGCAGTTCCGGCGGTTCCGCCGCGGCGATGGCGGCACGCCTGTGCGCTGCCGCTACCGGCACCGATACCGGCGGCTCCATCCGCCAGCCAGCCTCATTATGTGGCTTCACCGGCCTCAAGCCTACCTACGGCGTGGTATCGCGCTACGGCATGATCGCGTTTGCGTCCTCGCTGGACCAGGCTGGGCCGATGGCCAAAAGCGCCGAAGACTGCGCCCTGATGATGAACGTCATGGCCGGATTCGACGAGCGCGATTCCACCAGCCTGCAGCGCGACCGGGAAGACTACACCCGCGACCTCGGCAAACCGCTGGCCGGGCTGAAAATCGGCCTGCCCAGGGAATATTTCGCCGAAGGGCTGAATGCCGGGGTGGCCCAGGTGGTACAGGATGCCATCGCCCAATACCGCAAGCTGGGCGCGGAGACGGTGGAAATCAGCCTGCCCAACAATAAATTGGCGATCCCTGTGTATTACGTCATTGCCCCGGCCGAAGCCAGCTCCAATCTTTCCCGTTATGACGGCGTGCGCTACGGCCACCGCGCCGAGCACTACACCGACCTGCTGGACATGTACTGCAAGAGCCGTGCAGAGGGTTTCGGCGCGGAAGTAAAGCGCCGCATCCTGATCGGCACCTATGTGCTCTCCGCCGGTTATTACGACGCTTATTACCTGCAAGCCCAGAAGATCCGCCGCCTGATCGCGCAGGATTTCGAGGAAGCCTTCAAGCACTGCGACGTCATCATGGGCCCGGCGGCACCCGGCACCGCGTTCAAGATCGGCGAAAAAACCGAAGACCCGGTCGCCATGTACCTGGAAGACCTCTACACCATTGCCGTCAACCTGGCTGGCTTGCCCGGCATGAGCGTGCCTGCTGGTTTTGCAAACAATCTGCCGGTGGGCCTACAAATCATCGGCAACTACTTTGACGAAGCGCGCATGCTCAACGTGGCGCATGCTTACCAGCAAGAAACAGACTGGCACACCAGAATGCCGGAGGGAATCTAACCATGGCTTTTAATCAAACGGCGTGGGAAGTCGTGATCGGGCTGGAAACGCATACCCAGCTCCAAACCAACACTAAAATTTTCTCTGGCGCGTCCACCGCATTTGGTGCGGAACCCAATACCCAGGCTGATGCCGTGAGCATCGCGCTACCCGGCGTACTGCCAGTACTGAACGCCGAAGCAGTGAAATGCGCGATCAAGTTCGGGCTGGCGGTGAACGCCGAAATCGCCCCGCGTTCGGTATTCGCCCGCAAGAATTACTTTTACCCTGACCTGCCGAAAGGCTACCAGATCAGCCAGTACGAGCTTCCTGTCGTAGGTAAGGGTTCGCTCACTATCCAGGTCGGTGACGAAGAAAAAGTCATTCGCATCACCCGCGCCCACTTGGAAGAAGATGCCGGTAAATCCGTGCACGGTGCGCAGGAAGGCATGTCCGGCATTGACCTCAACCGTGCCGGTACGCCGCTGCTGGAAATTGTGACCGAACCGGACATGCGCTCCGCCGCCGAAGCCGTGGCCTATGCCAAAAAGCTGCACGAGCTGGTGCAGTGGATCGGCATCTGTGACGGCAACATGCAGGAAGGTTCGTTCCGCTGCGATGTCAACGTTTCCGTGCGCCCCAAGGGCAGCGACAAGCTGGGCACGCGCCGCGAGATCAAGAACCTCAACTCTTTCCGCTTTATGCAGCAGGCGATCGAATACGAAACCCAATGGCAGATCGAAACGCTGGAAGACGGCGGCACCATCCAGCAAGCGACCGTGCTGTTCAACCCGGATACCGGCGAAACCCGCGCCATGCGCAGCAAGGAAGAAGCCAACGATTACCGTTACTTCCCCGACCCGGATCTGTTGCCGCTGGTGATTTCGCAAGCCGATATTGATGCGGTGAAGGCCACGTTGCCGGAACTGCCGGAAGCGATGAAGCTGCGTTTCGAGCAGGAATATGGCTTGCCCGCGTACGATGCGGCCACGATCACCGCCTCGCGTGGCATGGCAGATTACTTTGAAGAAACCGTAAAGGCTCTTGGCGGGGAGCCAAAATTAGTTGCCAATTGGATCATGGGCGATATTGCGAGCTACATAAACAAAAATGCTGAAATTCTCAATTCTCCTCCCATCAGTCCCATTCAACTCGCAGTTCTTCTAAAGAGAATTGGCGATGGGACAATTTCTGGAAAAATCGCTAAAGAGGTTCTCAATGAAATGCTCTCAAAAGTTGGGGCAAGCACAGCAGCAATCCGGGCTGTTGTTCAAGGAGAAGCCAATAGTTATAACAATTTAGGTGATGATTTAGCTGATTTAATTATTGAAGAGAAAGGCCTGAAACAGGTTTCCGATTCCGGCGCCATCGAAGCCATCGTGGATGAAGTGCTGGCAGCCAACGCCGCCATGGTGGCTGAATACAAGTCCGGCAAGGAAAAAGCCTTCAACGGCCTGGTTGGCCAGTGCATGAAAGCCAGCAAGGGCAAGGCCAACCCGGCGCAGGTCAACGACATCCTGAAAAAGAAGCTGGCTTGATGTTGCAGCGCATCAATTTGACGTGATGCGCTGCCAGCTTGCCAGTTTTTTGTCGAGCGGGATGGATGCATTGGCCGGGCTGGTGGATGGCAGCCTCACCAGTTGTAGCTCCCCAACATCAGTCAGGCCGGGTAAGACATAACGCTTGAACGCCTGCTCGGCTTTGCTGCCGTTGAAGAAAATGCGGCGAATTTGCCGATGTTGCGCGAAAAAGCCCGCAAAATCGTTGGCAACAATGGAAGTTTCGACGATGTCGCCATCCAGCGAACCACTGCGATAACACTGTTTCAGCACATCCCACAGCGCAATGCCATGTGCTTGCAGAAGATCCAACCGTTCCCGGTAGGCCAGCGCCGGATCAACGCCAAACAGTTGCTGCATGAACGGCCAGAATAAATTGTGCGGATGCGCGTAATACTGGTTGGCGGCCAGCGAGGCCTTGCCCGGCATGGAGCCCAGGATCAGCACCCTGGCGTCGGCTCTGGCAACCGGCGGAAAGCTGTGTACCGTGCTCATCAATAATCCAGCGGATCCACATCCACCGACCATCTGACCTTGCTCGCCTGCGGCAGTGATCGCAGCAACGGCACCCAGGCACGCAAAAACTTCTGCAATGCCGGACGGGCGCCGGCCTGCACCAGCAACTGCGCGCGTTCCATGCCTTTCAGCCGCTCCATGCGCGGGCGTACCGGATCATATACGGTCAGATGGTGGCTGATCGTTGCGCTGGCCGCCATGGCTGCGCGGAAAAACTCGCGCACCGCCTGGTAGTGGGTGGCTTCGGCGCGCAGTAGCGCTTCAAAGCAATACGGCGGGAAATTCGCCAGTTGCCGTTCTGCCAGCAAGGTATCGGCAAATTCGGCATAGTTGTGCTGCTGTAGCGCGTGAAATAGTACGTGATCGGGAAACGCCGTCTGGATCAGCACCTGCCCCGCCTTGCCGGCACGGCCGGCGCGGCCGGATACCTGCATCAACTGCGCAAACAGTTTTTCCGCCGCGCGATAATCCGGGCTGAACAGCGCGCTGTCGGTGTCTATCACGCCGACCAGCGTTAAATGGGGGAAGTCATGCCCCTTGGCCAGCATCTGGGTGCCGACCAGGATATCCACCTCCTGCGCGTGTACCGATTTGGTCATCGCGGCAATCGCATGCTTGCGGCGCATGCTGTCGCGATCCACGCGCAAAATACGCG
Source organism: uncultured Methylophilaceae bacterium (assembly GCA_964511385.1). Lineage (GTDB taxonomy): Bacteria > Pseudomonadota > Gammaproteobacteria > Burkholderiales > Methylophilaceae > CAILHX01. The sequence goes on from CAZEFE010000003.1 coordinate 225,959, forward strand.
CTGTCGGGAATTGCTCGGCCAGCAGTTCTTCCAGCCTCTGTGTGCCTTGCCCCGCAGGGCGTAGGTCGGGGTTGCCGCAACTCGGGCACTGTAGCGGCATGCGCTGCTCATGCCCGCAGTGATGGCAACGCAGGCGCTTGTCGCGCAAATGTACCACCAGGCGGCTGGAGCAGCGCGTACAGGGCGCCACCCATGCACAGGCGCTGCACAGCAACACCGGCGCATAGCCGCGCCGGTTGATGAACAGCAGACTTTGCTCGCCACGCTCCAGCCGCTGTCGCATCGCCGCGATCAGTTGAGGATGTAATGCTTCCTGCGGCGGCAATTGCCGTACATCAATGGTGCCGATCTGCGGCAGCGCCGCCCCCAGCACCGCACGGTTGCTCATTTCCAGCAACCCGTAGCGGCCGCTTTGTGCGTTGTGCCAGCTTTCCAGCGACGGCGTGGCAGAGCCCAGCACCACCGGCACCCCGGCCGCTTTGGCGCGGACAATGGCGATGTCACGTGCCGAATAACGCATGCCGTCCTGCTGCTTGTATGAAGCGTCATGCTCTTCATCCACCACCATCAGCGCCAGATGCTTGATCGGCGTAAACACCGACAGGCGCGTCCCGATGATGATGCGTGCCTCGCCGTTTTGCGCGCGTAGCCAGCCATGCAAGCGCTCGCTCTCGTTCATCTGGCTGTGCAGCATGACCATGGGCAGATGCGGGAAACGCGCGCGGAAACGGGCTTCCAGTTGCGGCGTCAGGTTGATTTCCGGCACCAGCACCAGGGCCTGTGTGTCTGGGCGGGACAGCACTTCCTGCAGCAGGCGCATGTAGACCTCGGTTTTGCCGCTGCCGGTAATGCCGTACAGCAACCACACCTTGAACGCCTGCGCCTCGGCCAGCATCGCATCCACCGCGCGCTGCTGGTCGGGATTGAGCGCCGGCGGGCTAACGGCCTGGTGCGTATGAGCTGGCAACACGTGCTCGGTTTCTACCGTTTCAACCCAGCCTTGCTGCATGAGTTGTTTGATGCCGTTACGCCAGCCGGAAGACACGGCTGTCAGCGCCGCGGCATCCAGCGGCTCCGTGTGTGCCAGCGCCTGATACAGGCTGCGCTGCAACCTGGCGCGCGCCGGAATGACTTCCGGACCAGCGTTGCGCGCCTGCGCGCTCAACTGGTAGGCCGTTACTTTGGGCAGTTGCGCAGGCTTGCCTTCGCGTAGCCGCGAGGGCAAGGCGGAAAGCAGCGCCTGACCCAGCGGGTACTGGTAATAATCCGCACAGAACTTGAGCAGTTGCAGCGTGGCCGCCGGTAGCGGCGGTTCGTCGCCAAAGCCTTGGATGATGGGTTTCAGCTTGCTGTCGGCAACGTCGGACAGCGCTGCCCGCGCCAGGATAATACCGATCACCTGCCGCTTGCCGAACGGCACCAGCACGCGCTGACCAACCTTGAGCTGGCTATTTCCGCCATCCAGGTAATCAAACAGGGTATCCAGTGGCAAATCCAGCGCCACGCGGAGTATTTTCATAGGTATTTCTTGTAAAATAGCGGTTTTCTTAGCAGCATCTACCAATTTTGAAAGCGCATCTTACCCAATTGCTGGAGCAAGCGGTAAAAGCCGTCGCTCCACAGCAAACCGATACCTCCATCCTGCTGGAACGCCCCAAAAACGCCCAGCATGGCGACTTTGCCACCAATCTCGCTTTGCTGCTGGCCAAGCCGCTGCGTTCCAATCCGCGCAGTATTGCCGAGTCCATTATCCAGGCACTGCCGGCTTCGCCTTTGCTGGCCAAAGCGGAAATTGCCGGGGCGGGTTTCATCAATTTTTTCATGGCGGCATCGGCCAAATCTGCCGTAGTCAACCAAATCTTCGCCTTGCGCGAAAAATTCGGCCAGAGCGACACCGGCAAACAGCGCAAGGTGATGGTGGAATTCGTCTCCGCCAACCCCACCGGCCCGCTGCACGTGGGCCACGGGCGTGGCGCCGCGGTAGGCGATTGCCTGTGCCGCCTGCTGGAAGCCACCGGCTGGGACGTCACCCGCGAGTTCTACTACAACGACGCCGGCCAGCAGATCGACAACCTCACCCTGTCGGTGCAACTGCGCTGCAAAGGCATTACGCCGGACAACCCGGCATGGCCGGAAGACGGCTACCGCGGCGACTACATCATTGATGTGGCTAACGCCTATATGGCCAAGCTGACCATTGATGCCGAGGACCAGCACATCGTCGGCAAGGGTGACCCCAATGATATGGAAGCTATCCGCCATTTTGCCGTCGCCTACCTGCGCCGCGAGCAGGATCTGGACTTACGCGCATTCGGCGTGCATTTTGATGTGTTTTCGCTGGAGTCGGCGCTGTATACCCACGGCAAGGTCGAGGATACGGTGCAGAAGTTGATCGCCAGCGGCCATACCTACGAGCAGGACGATGCGTTGTGGCTGAAAACAACGGCCTTCGGCGACGACAAGGACCGCGTCATGCGCAAGCGCGAAGGCGGTTATACCTATTTCGTGCCGGATGTTGCCTATCACACCGAGAAATGGAATCGCGGCTTCGAGCGCGTCATCAACGAGCAAGGCGCCGACCACCACAGCACTATCACCCGCGTCAGGGCAGGGCTTCAGGCACTGGATATCGGCATCCCCCAGGGCTGGCCGGATTACGTGCTGCACCAGATGGTAACGGTGATGCGCAACGGCGAAGAGGTCAAGATTTCCAAGCGTGCCGGCAGTTATGTCACCCTGCGCGACCTGATCGACGAAGTCGGCTGCGACGCCACGCGCTACTTCCTTGCCGCGCGCCGCCCCGATTCGCAGCTGGTATTCGACATTGACCTGGCACGCGCGCAAACCAACGACAACCCGGTGTACTACATCCAGTATGCCCATGCGCGTATTTGCGCTGTTCTGGCGCAGTGGGGCGGCAATGTTGACGACTTGCGCAGCGTGGACCTGTCGCCGCTGAACGAAGCGCATGAACTTGCATTGCTGCAACGTCTGGCCGAGTTCCCCGAAGTGGTGGAAACCGCCGCACAGGAACTGGCCCCGCACAGCATTGCCAATTACCTCAAGGACCTGGCGAGCGATCTGCACAGTTACTACAATGCGCATCAATTCTTGGTGGAAGACGAAAAATTCCGCCTGGCGCGTCTGTCCTTGGTCACCGCAACACGTTATGTATTGAAGTCCGGGCTTGGTTTACTCGGCGTTAACGCACCTGAGAGCATGTAAATGTCCAAAGACTACAAAGCCATTCCCCCTAAAACCGCGGCGGCAAAAACACCTCCCCCGAGCAAACAGAAGCCTGCTGGCAAGGGCAGTCCATTGATGATAGGCCTGCTCATGGGTCTGCTGGTAGGTATTGCCCTTTCTTTGGCGGTCGCGTTTTTTGTCAAAAGCGGCGGCAGTTCATTCCAGGAAAAAGCAGTTCCTGCTCCCGCGTTGCCAGCCGAAATAAAACCTGTCCAGCCGGAAACTCCGCCTCCTGCTGCGACACCACCGGCGGATGCTGGGCAAATTTCCTCCGAAACAGCAGACCCTGCAAAAAAACCTGCTGAAACCGACAAAAAGGAAGACCGTTTCACTTTTTACGGCATCCTCACGGAAACTGCTCCCCCGGCACCTGCTGCCGAGCCGAAACAACCTAACCAACCGCCTGCAGCGGCAGCACCCGATAGCCCGGCCACGCCAAGTGCACCAAAAACTGCGGGAGAGCGTTATTACCTGCAGGTTGGTGCATTTAAGACCGAACAGGAAGCTGACAACACCAAAGCCAAGCTGTCGCTGCTTGGTCTGGAGGCTGTTGTGCAGACCGCCAATATTCCGGACAAAGGCATTTTGCACCGGGTCAGAGTCGGCCCCATTTCAGGCGGCGATGATCTGGGGCGCATCAAAGCTGAACTGGCACGGAACGGTTTTAATGCGGAACCAGTCAAAATCCAGAATTAACCTGAGCCACCCCCGCTAACTTTTAAGTAAGGAATTTTTCATGAAATCATTGCTCGCAACATTACTGCTGTTCTTCACGGCAAGCCTGCATGCTGAAGCAGCCCCTCAGCAAGATGTCGAATACATTCTCACACCGCAGGTGCTGGCAACGGAAAACCCTGCCAAGGTAGAAGTGGTGGAACTGTTCTGGTACGGCTGCCCGCATTGCTACCACCTTGACCCCCAACTCAACGGCTGGGTGAAAAAGCTGCCCAAGGAAGTTAATTTCAAGCGCATCCCCGGCGTATTCAACCCTGGCTGGCAACCGATGGCCAAGGCCTTTTACACCATGGAAGCACTTAACCTGACCGAAAAACTGCACGCCAATTTGTTTGAAGCCATTCATAACCAAAAGCTCTTTAAGCCTGAAAACGAGGTTGCGATCATTGATTGGATTACCAAGCAAAGCGGCCTGGACAGAAAAAAAGTCGAGGATACATTCAACTCTTTCTCTGTTTCTACCAAAGTAGCGCGTGCCGTTCAATTTTCAAAAGCTTCTGGTGCGCAGGGCGTGCCAGCACTGTTTATTGACGGCAAGTACTATACCTCGGTCAAAATGGCGACCAGCGCATTGCCTGACAACATCAGCCAGGAACGCGCGCATACCGAACTGCTCAAAGTCGCTGATTACCTGATTGCCAAAGCGGGGCAGGAAAAGCCAGCCAAGCGCTAAGCCTGCATGGAAACCCCAGCGACCAAACCCGCCATTCGGCGGGTTTTTATTACCGGCGCGTCCAGCGGCATTGGGGCGGCTTTGGCGCAACATTATGCCGCGCACGGTGCTGTGCTGGGGTTGGCTGGGCGCAATCAGGAGCGATTGGAGAAACTTGGTCTTGGCGGACAAGGTCGCTGTTATGTACTGGATGTCCGCGATGCCAACGCCTTGCAGCAAGCAGCGGAAGATTTCATCCGGCACTACGGCACGCCTGACCTGGTGATTGCCAATGCCGGCGTGTCGCGCGGTACACTGACCGAGCTGGCTGAAGACATTCCGGCATTTCAGGCCATCATGGATATCAACGTGCTCGGCATGGTGCAGACGTTCCAACCGTTTATCCATGCCATGAAAGACGCCGGTCACGGCCAGTTGGTGGGTATTGCCAGCGTTGCCGGCCTGCGTGGATTACCCGGTAGCGCCGCCTATTCGGCCTCCAAAGCGGCAGCCATTGCCTATCTGGAAAGCTTGCGGGTTGAACTGTTGGGGAGTGGTATTGATGTCACCACCATCTGCCCCGGCTACATCCGCACGCCGATGACTGACGTCAACACCTTTTCGATGCCGTTCCTGATGGAAACGGGTGACGCTGCCAAAACCATCGCCCGTATCATCCAGCGCAGGCAAAGTTTCGCTATTTTTCCGTGGCAAATGCGTGTGATAGGCCGTCTGATGAAGCTACTCCCGGCACCCCTCTGGGACTGGGCGATGAAACGGGCACCGCGCAAGCCGCGCGCTGGCCAGGGCGGGCTGTAAACTCCGGCTTGCTGGTAATTTACCAGGAGCATTCCGGGTCAAAAAAGCCACAAGCCAGTAATTCCTCGGTGAGCGCATTGTAGTCCTTGGCACCCTGACTATGCGGTGAGTAGCTGAATACATCCTTGCCGTAGATGGGGCTTTCGGCAAGGCTCACGCTTTCAAAAATCCGCGTATCACACAGATCCTTGCCGTAATGTTCGCGCAATTGATCGTAGATCTGGTAGGAAAGCTTGCGCCTGGAATCGAAGCGCGTCATGACAATGCGACGCTGGATGGGTTTTCCCAGCGGCTTTTCCAGCACTTTGAGTGCTGCGTCCAGGCGGTTGACGCCCTGCATGGAAAGATAATCGGCAGATACCGGGATCAGCAGGCGGTTGGAGGCAAACACCGCATTCAACGACAGTACGCCCAGCATGGGTGAACAGTCGATAATCACCGGTACGCTTTCATCCGGCAACAGTTCATCCATCAAACCGCGTTTGAGCTGGCTGGTGATATTGGGGTTGCGGCCATACAGGGAATCAATCTTGAACAGCTCCATGTGCGCCGGAATGATGTGGGCGCCATGGCCATTGGGTATCTCGCGCATCAATTGCGAGAGCGGCTTGCCTTCGCTGTAGAAGGCATAGATAGTCTCGCTGCTGGCGAGCCCCTTGATGCCGCTGGCCAGCGTCAGGTGGGACTGAGGATCAAGGTCTATGCCCAGTGGGCATAATTCGCGTCGCGCCAAAGCGGCAATCAGGTTAAGACTGGTGGTGGTTTTCCCCACCCCTCCTTTTTGATTGAATATTGCGATCGCTGTCATCTTTGATCCTATTCAGCTGGTTATTCCACTGTAACCGATTTGGCCAAGTTGCGCGGCTTGTCCACATCCGTGCCGCGCATCAGTGCAGTGTGGTATGCCAGCAATTGTACCGGAATGGCATGCACCACAGGTGATAGCTCGCCAACATGCCGGGGCGTGCGTATGACATGTACGCCTTCGGCCTCGCCGAAGTGGCTGTCGAGGTCGGCAAATACAAACAGCTCACCGCCCCTGGCACGTACTTCCTGCATGTTGGATTTCAGTTTTTCCAGCAGCACATCGTTCGGCGCAATCACTACAATCGGCATTTCGCTATCCACCAGCGCCAGCGGGCCGTGTTTCAATTCCCCGGCGGCATAGGCTTCGGCATGGATATAGGTGATTTCCTTGAGCTTGAGCGCGCCTTCCAGAGCAATCGGGTAGTGCAAACCACGCCCAAGGAATAGGGCATGCGACTTGCCGGCAAAGCGCTCCGCCCAGACACGGATTTGCGGTTCCAGATTGAGCGCGTGTTGCACACTGCCCGGCAGATGCCGCAGGTTATCCAGGTATTCCGCTTCCTGCGTTGCCGATACCTTGCCACGCAATTTTCCTAACGTGACCGCGAGCGTGAACAAGGCGACCAGTTGGGTGGTAAAAGCCTTGGTGGAGGCGACGCCGATTTCTGCACCGGCACGGGTGTAAAACGCCATCTGGCTGGCTCGCGGCAGTGCGCTTTCACGCACGTTGCAGATCGAAAGCGTCGCGTTATGCCCCAACGAAATAGCGTATTTCAAGGCTTCCATGGTATCCAGCGTTTCGCCCGACTGCGAGATGGTCACCACCAGATGTTTGGGGTTGGCAACCACGTTGCGATAGCGGTACTCGCTCGCAATCTCCACATCGGTCTTGATGCCGGCGATCGACTCCAGCCAATAGCGTCCCACCATCCCTGCATAATAGCTGGTGCCGCAGGCCAGGATCTGTACGCCTTCTATCTGGCGGAATACCTCCTCGGCATCATCGCCAAACAGCAAGGGAGAAATCCCGTCTTCGATCACCTGGTCTATGGTGTCGGAGAGTGCCTTGGGCTGTTCATGGATTTCTTTTTGCATGAAGTGGCTGTACTGGCCCAGCTCCAGCGAAGCCAGGGATACATCGGATAGGTGGATCGGCCGCTGTGCCGACTCACCCTGGGCATCTACGATGTTCAGGCTGTTGCAGCGCAGTTCCGCAATATCACCTTCTTCCAGAAAAATCACTTTGCGCGTCGCTGAAACAATGGCAGAAACATCCGAGGCCACGTAGTGTGCGTTGTCGCCCACGCCTACCAGCAAGGGGCAGCCCATTCTGGCGCAGACCAGCGTTTCCGGCTGATCAGCCGCCAGCACCGCGATGGCGTAAGCGCCTGTTAGATGGCTGACCGCCTGTTTTACGGCCAGGAATAAATCGTGGTGCAATTGGTAGCAATGGTGTACCAGGTGCGCGATCACTTCCGTGTCGGTTTGCGACTCGAATACATAGCCCAGTCGTTGCAGACGGCTACGTTCTTCGTCGTGATTTTCGATAATGCCGTTGTGCACCACGGCAATCAGGTTATTCGAAATATGCGGGTGGGCGTTCGGCTCCGTGACGCCGCCATGCGTCGCCCAGCGCGTGTGCCCGATGCCCAGATGGCCCGCCAGCTTTTCTTCAACGGAGGCGCGCTCCATTTCGGATACCCGGCCCACCCGTCGCACCCGGTGTATTTTCCCGGCAGCCAGCATCGCCAGCCCCGCGGAATCATAACCGCGATATTCCAGTCGTTTCAGGCCATCTACCAGGATGGAAACAACATCACGTGCCGCGATTGCGCCTACGATTCCACACATAATTAAATTCTCGTGCTTGATGATTGGTGATAAATGGCGAGGTTTATAAGTTTTTTATGATTCACTTTTCACTGCCCATTTTTCACTAATTTGCCGGGTCGCTTCCAGCCAGCTATTGTTACCTGCCTGCCGCGCGACAAGGTTAATTCACCGGCAGGGGCATGCTTGGTGATGGTCGAGCCCGCCGCTATGGTAGCACCTGCGCCCACGGTCACGGGTGCCACCAACTGTGTGTCGGAACCGATGAAAGCCCCGTCCTCGATCACGGTGCGGTGTTTATTGACACCATCGTAGTTGCAGGTGATGGTGCCCGCACCAATGTTGACCTCGCGACCGATGGTGGAATCGCCGACATAGCTGAGGTGATTGATTTTACTGCCGGAAGCAATGTCGCTGTTCTTGATCTCGACGAAATTACCGATATGCACCTGCTCAGCCAGTTCGCTACCCGGACGTATCCGCGCATAGGGTCCGACCCTGCATTCCGCAGCGATCGTTGCCCCGTCAATGTGGCTGAAAGGGGCGATGCTAACTCCGGCGCCGATCCTGGAGTTACGGATGACGCATTGTGCCCCGACAACAACCCCGGCACCCAGCTCGACCTGGCCTTCAAAGATGCAATTGATGTCGATGACAACATCTTTGCCACATATCAGGCTGCCACGAATATCGATTCGGTCCGGGTCAAGCAGCGTAACACCTTGATCCAGCAAGGCATCAGCTAATTGACGCTGATAGGCTTTTTCCAGATAAGCCAGGTCTTTTTTGCTGTTTACACCGAACACTTCATGCCGATCCTCCGGGCTGGAAGTAGACACGGGTACACCTTCATTCACTGCCTGCGCCACCACATCCGTCAGGTAGTATTCCCCCTGTGCATTATTGCAGTTCAGCTGTTGCAGCCAACGGGCCAGTTTATCCGTCGGCATTGCCATGATGCCGGTGTTAACCTCGCTGATCTGTCTTTGCTGCTCGCTGGCATCCTTATGCTCGACGATGCCGGTCACTGCACCAGATGAATTGCGGACGATGCGCCCGTAGCCTGCCGGGTTCGGCTGCTCAACAGTCAGCAGGGCCAGACTGCCCTGATTGGCATCGGCAACGACTTTCTGGCAAGTGTGCAGGCGAATCAGCGGCACATCACCGAACAATACCAGGGTGACGGCATCCTGCTGCAACACATCTATCGCCTGCTGCACTGCGTGCCCGGTACCTTTCTGTTCTTTCTGCAACACCCATACGATGTCATTACCTTTGATCGTCTGCGGCACGGCATCACCGCCAAACCCATACACCACACACAATTTGGCCGGATTGAGCTGGCGAGCGGTATCCACAACATGGGCCAGCATTGGCGTACCCGCGATTGGGTGCAGGACTTTCGGCAGATCGGAAAACATGCGTGTCCCCTTGCCGGCGGCAAGAATGACGACATTTAGCTTCGTTATACTCATAGCTTGCAAGTATAAAACAAAAAGGCAGCCATTGGCTGCCTTTAATTTGTGCAACTTATTGAATTAGTGAGCTTTATTCTTCATTTTACGCAGGGTCTGCAATTGCGCCAGTGCATCGGCCAATTCGGCCTGCGCATGTGCATAGTCGACTTGCGAAACTTTGTTTTTCATCGCTTCTTCTGCTCTGCGCTTGGCTTCCAGGGCTTTTCCTTCATCCAGGTTCAACCCGCGGATAGCAGTATCCGCCAGCACCGTGATAACGCCTGGCTGCACTTCGACAATGCCGCCCGATACGAAAATAACCAGCTCTTCTTCTTGATCCGGCAACTTGACGCGTACAGAACCTGGCTTGATTCGGCTGATCAGCGGTGCGTGGTTGGGGTAAATACCAATCTCGCCCAGCACCGCCGGTGCCACTACGAACTCAGCCAAGCCTGAGAAAATGGATGCTTCCGCGCTCACCACATCCAAGTGTATGGTCATTGCCATGATGTTATGCCCTTTTCAGCTTACAGCGAGTTGGCTTTTTCAACGGCTTCTTCAATGCCACCCACCATGTAGAACGCTTGCTCTGGCAGGTGGTCGTAATCACCGTTAACAATGCCCTTGAAGCCCTTGATGGTTTCCTTCAGTGGCACATACTTGCCTGGAGAGCCGGTGAACACTTCCGCCACGAAGAACGGCTGGGACAGGAAACGCTGAATCTTACGAGCGCGCGACACCACCAGCTTGTCTTCAGGGGACAATTCGTCCATGCCCAGAATTGCGATAATGTCACGCAATTCCTTGTAGCGTTGCAGCGTGGTCTGCACCGAACGGGCCACGCTGTAGTGCTCTTCACCCACCACCAGCGGATCAAGCTGACGGGAAGTTGAGTCCAATGGGTCCACAGCCGGGTAAATACCCAGCGAGGCAATATCACGTGACAGCACCACGGTGGAGTCCAGATGCAAGAAGGTGGTTGCAGGGGACGGGTCGGTCAAGTCATCCGCAGGCACATACACGGCCTGGATGGAGGTAATGGAACCCACCTTGGTCGAGGTAATGCGTTCTTGCAGACGGCCCATTTCCTCGGCCAGCGTCGGCTGGTAACCCACGGCAGAAGGCATACGACCCAGCAGTGCGGACACTTCGGTACCGGCCAGGGTGTAACGGTAGATGTTGTCGACGAAGAACAGGATGTCGCGGCCTTCGTCACGGAACTTCTCGGCCATGGTCAGGCCGGACAGTGCCACGCGCAAACGGTTGCCAGGAGGCTCGTTCATCTGACCGAACACCATCGCCACTTTGTCCAGCACGTTGGAGTCCTTCATTTCGTGGTAGAAGTCGTTACCTTCGCGGGTACGCTCACCCACACCGGCAAACACGGACAAACCGCTGTGCTGCTTGGCGATGTTGTTGATCAGTTCCATCATGTTCACGGTCTTGCCCACGCCGGCACCGCCGAACAGGCCAACCTTGCCGCCCTTGGCAAACGGGCAGACCAGGTCGATCACCTTGATGCCGGTTTCCAGCAGGTCGACGGAAGGAGACAGTTCGTCAAATTTTGGTGCTGCCTGGTGGATGGAGCGGCGCTCTTCGCATTGCACTTCGCCGGCTTCATCGATGGGGCGACCCAGTACGTCCATAATGCGGCCCAGCGTGCCGTGGCCGACTGGCACAGTAATTTGTGTGCCGGTATTCTTGACGGCCATGCCGCGGCGCAGCCCGTCCGAAGAACCCATAGCAATGGTACGCACTACGCCGTCGCCCAGTTGCTGCTGCACTTCCAGCGTCAGCCCGACTTCAGCAAAACCACCGGTGTCACTCTCATCCAGCACCAAGGCGTCATATACCTTGGGCATAGCTTCGCGTGGAAACTCAACGTCAACCACTGCACCGATACACTGAACAATTTTTCCAGAACTCATGATGTTTTCCCGTCTATCTTAATTCTCTAATGTGGCTGGTTAAACTGCCGCCGCGCCACCCACAATTTCAGAAATTTCCTTGGTAATAGCTGCCTGGCGTGCTTTGTTGTACACCAGCTTCAATTCGCCGATCACGCTCTTGGCATTGTCCGATGCAGCCTTCATCGCCACCATCCGCGCACTTTGCTCAGAAGCAATGTTTTCGGATACGGCATGGAATATGAGGGTTTCAATGTAACGGATCAGCAGCGCATCCACGACCCGGGCATCTGGCTCGTAAATGTAATCCCAACGACCTGTCGGGCTGCCCAGGCGCTCCCCGGACAGTGGCAGAATTTGCTCGACCACCGCTTCCTGCTTCATGGTGTTGATGAATTTTGTGTAGCAAATGTGGACGGCATCAATCTCGCCATGCACGAATGCATCCAGCATCACCTTCACCGGGCCAATGAGCGTATCCATTTGCGGCGCATCGCCCAGCCCTACTACGTTGGATACCACCTTGGCACCCACGCGGGTCATAAAGCCAAAGCCTTTGTTGCCGATGGCGGTGACCTTTACCTCGCGGCCTTCTTCTTCCCATGCTTTCATGGTGGCCAGAGACAAGCGCAGCACGTTGGTATTCAAACCGCCACACAAACCTTTGTCCGATGTCACCACGATCAGGCCGACATTCTTGCCATTTTCGCGGTGTGACAGGAACGCATGCCTGTTTTCTGAATTGGCATAAGAAAGGTGGGCCGCCACATTGCGGATTTTCTCCGCATATGGGCGGGCAGCGCGCATCCGGTCCTGCGCTTTGCGCATTTTGGATGCGGCCACCATTTCCATGGCCTTGGTGATCTTGCGCGTATTTTCTACGCTCTTGATCTTGGTACGTATCTCTTTGCTGCCAGCCATGCCGGTCTCCGACTCTTAGTAAGCGTTGGTTGCCTTGAAATCTTCGATGGCAGCACTCAGTGCCTTTTCATCATCGCCAGACAGGTCCTTGGTAGATTCAATGTTATCTATCAGAGCCTTGTACTTGGATTTGAGGAAAGACAGCAGTGCAGCTTCGAAAGTCAGCGCCTTGTTGACCGGAACGTCATCGAAGTAACCCTTGTTAACTGCAAGCAAGGTCACCGCCATTTCGGCCACGCTCATCGGTGCGTATTGCACCTGTTTCATCAGTTCGGTCACCAGGCGGCCACGGTCCAACTGCTTGCGGGTCGCTTCATCCAGGTCAGACGCAAACTGGGCAAACGCCGCCAGTTCGCGATACTGAGCAAGTGCCAGACGCACACCACCGCCCAGCTTCTTGATGACCTTGGTCTGCGCAGCACCACCCACGCGAGACACGGAAATACCGGCGTTGATCGCAGGACGGATACCGGCGTTAAACAGGTCGGTTTCCAGGAAGATCTGGCCGTCGGTAATGGAAATCACGTTGGTCGGCACGAATGCGGACACGTCGCCGGCTGCGGTTTCAATCACTGGCAGTGCGGTCAGCGACCCGGTCTTGCCCTTGACTTCACCGTTGGTGAATTTCTCAACATATTCTGCATTCACGCGCGCAGCACGTTCCAGCAGGCGGGAGTGCAAATAGAACACGTCGCCAGGATAAGCTTCACGGCCCGGCGGACGGCGCAGCAACAGGGAAACCTGGCGGTATGCCCAGGCTTGCTTGGTCAAGTCATCATAAATGATCAGCGCGTCTTCGCCACGGTCACGGTAGTACTCGCCCATGGTGCAACCTGCATAGGGTGCAATGAATTGCAGCGCTGCCGATTCCGATGCGGTCGCAGCCACCACGGTGGTGTAACCCATGGCGCCGTGCTCTTCCAGCTTGCGCACCACGTTAGCGATGGTGGAGGCTTTCTGGCCGATTGCGACATAGATACATTTAACGTTTTGGCCCTTCTGGTTGATGATCGCATCAATAGCAACCGCCGTTTTACCGGTTTGACGGTCACCAATAATCAGTTCGCGTTGACCGCGGCCAATCGGCACCATGGAGTCAATGGACTTCAGGCCGGTTTGCACCGGCTGGGAAACCGACTGGCGAGCAATCACGCCTGGCGCCACTTTTTCAATCTTGTCAGTGAGCTTGGCATTGATCGGGCCCTTGCCATCAATGGCCTGGCCCAGCGAATTCACCACCCGACCCAGCAACTCCGGACCCACTGGCACTTCCAGAATACGGCCCGTGCACTTGACGGTGTCGCCTTCGGTAATGTGCTCGTATTCGCCCAGAACCACGGCGCCCACGGAATCACGCTCAAGGTTGAGCGCCATACCATAGGTATTGCCTGGAAATTCCAGCATTTCGCCTTGCATGGCATCAGACAGTCCGTGGATGCGGACAATCCCGTCCGTCACGGAAACTACTGTTCCGGTCGTACGTGCTTCCGAGCTGGAGCTGAAATTCTCCAACCGGCTCTTGATCAGTTCACTGATCTCAGATGGTGACAACTGCATAATTTCTCCTAACTTTTCAGCGTGTAGGCCAAATCTTGTAATTGGCCGCGTACAGACGCATCAATGACGGCATCACCGACGATAATTTTCACGCCGCCGATGAGTTCCGGATCCACCGCAAATTGCGGTTCGATTTTTTTGTTGAAACGCGACTCAAGGCGCGCGAGCAAAGCCTTACCCTGATCTTTACTGAGCTCAGCGGCAGAAATGATGGTCGCCTGCTCGATACCACCATCTTCCGCCTTCAGCGCTTCATACATTTCAAAAATCACCGGCAGCAGCGATAGCTTGTCATTTTCAATGAGCAACTTGACGAGGTTCGCACCCTCCGCATCAATGCGCTCGCCCCCAATATTGCCGAACAACTGCTCGATTTGAGCCGAAGTAAACTTGGGGTCAGCAATGATTACACTCACGTCCGGATTGGAAGCAACACCCGCCAGCAGCGAAAGCATGTCAGACCAGTGATCTTGCGTGCCTTTCTCTTTGGCCAAGCGGTAGGCCGCTACTGCGTATGGTCTTGCCAGAGTGGTAATTTCAGCCATGGTAATCCCTTAGAGCTGACTGGAAACGGCGCTGAGGATATCCGCGTGCGCCTTGGCATCGATTTCGCGACGCAGAATCTTCTCCGCACCGGAAACTGCCAGATCCGCCACCTGTTGCCGCAATGCCTCCTTGGCGCGGAACACTTCCTGATCCAGCTCCGCCTTGGCACCGGTCAGAATGCGCTCGCCTTCAAGCTTTGCCTGTTCCTTGGCTTCATCGATCAGCGCCACAGCACGTTTCTCTGCTTGCGCAATGATGTCGGCCGCCTGATGCTTGGCTTCACGCAGGGCTTCCACCGAGCGCTTGGAAGCCATCTCCAGCTCATGCCTGCCGCGCTCGCCGGCCGCCAGGCCATCCGCAATGGTCTTTTGACGGTTTTCCACTGCATTGAGCAGCGGTGGCCAGACAAACCTTGCCGTAAACCAGATCAAGATGGCAAACGACACTGCCTGTGCTAACAATGTCAGATTAATATTCATTTTTGCTCCCGTGCCTTCAGGCTATTCAGGCTGGTATTAGTGAACGACGCTGAGCAGCGGATTAGCAAATGCAAACATCATGGCCAGACCAACGCCGATAATGAAGGATGCGTCGATCAGACCCAACAGCAGGAACACCTTGGCCTGCAGAGCGGGGATCATTTCTGGCTGGCGTGCAGCGCCTTCCAGGAAGCTGGCACACATGATACCAATACCTACGCAAGCGCCGGCGGCACCCAAACCAATAATCAGGCCGATACCAATACCGGTGTAGGCTTGAATCAATGCTAAATGTTCCATTACTTTTCCTTTCAGTTGAAATACATCAAATTACGACAGACAAATTAAAAAACTCAATGACTCTCATGTGCCATGGAAATGTAAACCACGGTCAGCATCATGAAAATAAACGCTTGCAGGACAACAATCAGTATGTGAAAAATCGCCCAACCCGCTCCCAGCAGCGCACCAAAAATGGTGCCTGCCAGACCTGTCGCCGCCCACATGCCCAGCAGCAAGAAGATGATTTCACCGGCATACATGTTGCCGAATAGACGCAGCGCGTGAGAAAGCGGCTTGGAAATGTATTCGATCAGATTAAACGCAAGATTGGCCGGCCAGACCAGGGGATTGCTACCGAAAGGCGCACAGAACAGTTCATGAATCCAACCACCAACACCCTTGACCTTGATGGTGAAGAAAATCATCAGCACCCAGACCGACAATGCCAGCGCAAACGTGGCGTTGATATCCGAGGTAGGCACACTGCGCCATTTATGCAGGCCAAACACATGCTCGTACACCCAGGCCATGATGTCCACCGGCAGGAAGTCCATGGCATTCATGAACAGCACCCAGACGAACACCGTTAATGCCAGCGGCGCAACAAACTGGTGGCGATTGCCATGAAAAATGGTTTTTACCTGATCATCCACAAATTCCATCAACAACTCGACCAGCGCCTGGCGCTTGGTAGGCACGCCAGCCGTGACGCCGCGCACAACCCAGCCCAGGAAGCCAAACACTACAGCACCCAGCAGCAGGGAAACAACCAGAGTATCCACATTCAGCACCCAGAACCCGCCTTCGCTCAACGCATGCGTATTGAATGACAGGTGGTGGCCTATGTATTCGGAAGGAGTTAACTGCTCAGTTGACATAAAAACCAGCCTTACAAGTTACTTTTTTGATTAATCGAAAATATCGCGGCCCCAG
Source organism: uncultured Methylophilaceae bacterium (assembly GCA_964511385.1). Classification (GTDB taxonomy): domain Bacteria; phylum Pseudomonadota; class Gammaproteobacteria; order Burkholderiales; family Methylophilaceae; genus CAILHX01. The sequence continues at coordinate 242,130 of CAZEFE010000003.1, forward strand.
ACATAAGAGCCGCACCAGCCAAACCGAGAATCAATGCCAACGGCACCAATCCGCTATAAAACTTGAACACCAGAAAGAGAACCAGCGCGATTATCGCGATTTTGACTGCCTCACCCTTCAATAGCCTAACCAGTACGATGCCGGCCGGCTGATTATTATCTTTTTTATTACTTCCTGACGCGACTCGCGCCCCGGCAAAGCTTCCAGCCACCGCTGCAAATCCGCCCGCAAAAGCAGAAATGCCGGCATGTAAACCGCCCAGCACAAACGCTACGACAGCTACACACACCGTGACCAGAGCTTGCGTCCTGACCATACGCCGAAACACTAAATCCACGTTAGCCCTTACTCCCGAACGCCAGCGTAAAAGGTTTCACGCGCTGTCCAAGCAACTAAAGCCGGGGATTTTCGTCGGAAACATCCGTTTAGTCAAGACCGTCATGCACGATTACTTGCGTCTGGCCTTTTTCAAACCATCCAGGATTTCGTCCAGCTGATCCAGATTGGCGTAATGGATTTTCAGCACGCCATTGCCTTTTTTACCTGGCTGGATGCTGACCGCCGCTCCCAAGAACTCCGCCAGTTCTTCCTGCAGCCGCGTCACATCGGCATCCGATTTTTTTTCCGGCTTCACGGTCTCGGTCGCCAGGCGTTTTGCCAGGTGTTCGGCCTCGCGCACTGACAGGCCTTTCTGCACGATGTGTTCAGCCGCGGCAATTTGTTTGGCTCCGCTCAACCCGATCAAGGCTCTGGCATGCCCCATGTCCAGGCGGTTTTGCATCAGCATTTCCTGCACATTCGCATGCAGGGTTTGCAGGCGCAACAGATTGGAAACGGCGCTACGTGAACGCCCTACGGCTTCGGCCGCAACCTGGTGGGTCATGCCGAACTCGTCGATCAGGCGCTGGATACCAATGGCCTCTTCCAACGGGTTAAGATTTTCGCGCTGGATGTTTTCGATCAGCGACATCGCCAATGCGGCTTCGTCGGCAATTTCGCGCACCAGCACCGGTACTTCGGCGAGACCCGCCAGCTGTGCGGCGCGCCAGCGGCGCTCGCCGGCAATAATTTCGAACTTGTCCGGAGTGCCAACCGCGGAAACCCGGCGCACCAGTATTGGCTGCATGATGCCCTGCGCCTTGATCGAATTCGCCAGCTCGGCCAGCGACTCCTGGTCCATCTGCGTACGCGGCTGGTATTTACCCGGCTGCAATTGCGTCACCGGCAAGGTGCGCAACACCTCACCCGCATCCTGCGCTTCATCACCGCCCAGCAAGGCGTCCAGCCCGCGTCCCAACCCTCTAGCCATGTTTCTTTCCCCGGTTAATCATTTCGCCCGCCAGCGCCAAATAGGCCTGCGCACCTTTAGAACCCTTATCGTGATACAGCACCGGCAACCCATAACTCGGCGCCTCGGCCAGCCGGATATTGCGCGGGATCACGGTACGATAAACCTTGTCGCCGAAATGGCGTTCAAGCTGCGCCGATACTTGTTGTGCCAGCATGTTTCTGGGATCAAACATGGTGCGCAGCAAACCTTCGATCTCCAGCACCGGGTTCAAGTGCGCCCGGACTTTCTTGACGGTTTTGACCAGATCGGACAAACCTTCCAGCGCGTAGTATTCGCATTGCATGGGAATCAGCACCGCCTGTGCCGCGGTCAGCGCATTCACGGTGATCAGGTTGAGCGCCGGCGGGCAATCGATCAGCACATAGTCGTAAACATTGCCCATGGCCTCCAGTGCCGTTTTCAAGCGCGTTTCCCGCGCAAACTCATTGACCAGTTCGACTTCAGCCCCGGCCAGTTCGCGATTGGCCGGCACCACATCAAAACCGCCTTGCGCCACGCTCACCTTGACTTCGTCCAGGGACTTTTCGCCCAATAACACTTCGTACAGCGTGGCCGCCACATCATCCTTGTCCACGCCGCTGCCCATGGTGGCATTACCCTGCGGATCAAGGTCTATCAGCAGCACGCGCCTTTTGGTCGCAGCCAGACTGGCCGCGAGATTGACGCAGGTGGTCGTTTTACCCACACCACCTTTTTGATTGGTAATGGCCAGAATTTTCATGAGGAAACCACCTTTTTCAGCACCACCAGATGCCGTTGCGCATCCAGCCCGGGAACCTGTAACGGCAGCACTTCGGTTTGCATGCCGTCCAACTGCGCAATTTCGTCGTAGGGATACACGCCTTTCATCGCCAGCCAGACGCCATGTTCGGCGATCAAACCGGAAGTCAGCTTCACAAATTCCACCAGGTCTGAAAATGCTCTGGAAACAATGAGTTGAAACTTTTCCTCCGGCTGGTACTGCTCCACCCGGCTGCAAATCACCTGTAGATTTTCCAGACCCAGCTCTGCTTTTGCCTGACGCAGGAAAGTGGTTTTCTTATGGCTGGAATCCAGCACCGTCACCCGCACTTCCGGACGCGTCAAGGCAATGGGTATGCCGGGCAGGCCCGCACCGCTGCCAACATCCAGCAGGCGATTGCCCGTAATGTGCGGAAGTATCGCCAGGCTATCCAGCAGGTGCAGCGTCACCATATCTTCCGCGTCGCGGACGGCAGTGAGGTTGTGCACCTTGTTCCATTTGGCCAGCAAGGCCAGATAATCCAGCAATTTCTGCTGCACCGGCTGCGCAATATTCAACCCCAACGCGGTGATGCCATTCTCCAAAGTCGCCGCAAGACTCATGCAGCACCCCGGCTTTCAATGTCCGAATCGTCGATTTTTTTCGCCATGTATTTTTTCTTCATGTACACCAGCAACAGGGAAACCGCCGCCGGCGTCATCCCCGAAATGCGTCCGGCCTGACCCAGGGTTTCCGGCTTGAGCTTGTTCAGTTTTTGCTGCGCCTCGATGGAAAGACCGCGCACCTCGCGATAATCCAGATCGGGCGGCAGCACCAGTTCTTCATAGTGGCGGCTACGCTCGATTTCATCCTGCTGGCGGTCGATATAGCCCTGGTACTTGGCGGCAATTTCCAGTTGCTGGGTGACCTGCGGGTCGGTTTCCCCCGGCCCCACGCCCGGCAACGTCATCAGGCTTTCGTAACTCACGTCCGGCCGACGCAACAGGTCAAACAAGGGATATTCGCGCTCTATGGCTTGCCCCAGCACGCGCTCGGCTTCACTTTGCGCCAGCGTTTTAGGGTTGACCCAAGTGGACTTCAGGCGCTCCTGTTCGCGTGCAATGGCTTCCTGCTTGGCGCTGAACGCCGCCCATCGGACATCATCCACCAGTCCCAAGCGCCGCCCGGTTTCGGTCAGCCGCAGATCGGCATTGTCTTCACGCAACATCAGGCGGTATTCGGCACGGCTGGTGAACATGCGGTACGGCTCATTCACCCCGCGCGTAATCAGATCATCCACCAGCACGCCAAGATAGGCCTGGTCACGGGCAGGGCACCATGCCTCCTGTTCCGCGGCATAAAGCCCGGCATTGAGTCCCGCCAACAAGCCCTGTGCGGCCGCCTCTTCATAACCGGTGGTGCCATTGATCTGCCCCGCGAAAAACAGGCCCTGCACCGCTTTTGTTTCCAGCGAGCTTTTCAGGCCGCGCGGATCGTAATAATCGTATTCAATGGCGTAACCGGGGCGCAAAATATGTGCATTTTCCAGACCGCGGATGCTGCGCACCAGATTGATTTGCACATCGAACGGCAGGCTGGTTGAAATCCCGTTGGGATAAATTTCGTTGGTGGTCAGCCCTTCCGGCTCAAGGAAAATCTGGTGCGCATCCTTGTCGGCAAAGCGCATGATCTTGTCTTCCACCGATGGGCAATAGCGTGGGCCCACACCCTCTATCACCCCGGTATACATTGGTGAGCGATCCAGCCCGCCACGGATGATCTCATGCGTTCTGGCATTGGTATGCGTGATCCAGCACGGCAATTGTTGAGGGTGCTGCTCGGCACGCCCTAAAAACGAAAATACCGGCACCGGGTCATCACCCGGTTGTTCTTCCATCACCGAATAATCGATGCTGCGGCCATCAATCCGTGGCGGCGTGCCGGTTTTCAGGCGCCCGGCAGGCAAGCCGATTTCCCGCAGGCGATGCGCCAAGGTTAAGGACGGCGGATCTCCCGCACGCCCGGCCTGATGGTTGGACAGGCCCACATGCACCAGTCCTCCCAGAAAGGTCCCCGCCGTCAGCACCACGGCTTTGGCGTCAAAACGCAAACCCAACTGGGTGATCACCCCCACGATGCGGTCGCCTTCCAGTACCACATCATCCACCGCCTGCTGGAACAGCCACAGGTTGGGCTGGTTTTCCAGGCGCCCACGCATCGCCTTTCGATACAACACCCGGTCAGCCTGGGCACGCGTGGCGCGTACTGCAGGGCCCTTGGATGAATTCAGGATGCGGAACTGGATGCCCGCTTCATCAGTCGCCGCCGCCATTGCCCCACCCAATGCATCCACCTCTTTCACCAGGTGGCCCTTGCCGATACCGCCAATGGAAGGATTGCATGACATCTGTCCCAGCGTCTCGATGTTATGCGTCAGCAGCAAGGTCTTGCGTCCCATGCGCGCGGCCGCCAACGCGGCCTCGGCCCCAGCATGGCCGCCGCCAATGACAATAACGTCAAATTTATCAGGGAATTGCATGGTTATTCTGCGATGCAAAAAGGGGGTTAATAATACTTTAGTTTCACGTGAAACATGAACTGTTTGAACGTCAGGGCACAGTGGGCGCTAAAAAGCAGCCCTGCCCGGACGATTCTTGGAACTGTTTTTTTTGCTGCGGTATTCTTCCAGCGCCAGATTGTATTGGCGTAGCGCCAGAAAAGTCATCTTGGCGTAGTCATTCACGTGTTTCTGTAAATGCGCACTCAACCAGTCATGGCCGTTCTTGGTTTCCTGAAACCAGACTTTGCCATCCGGGAATTTTTTCGGCAATTTAGCAATATCGCCGCCGATGTTGATTTCCTTTTCCCGTCCCCAGAGATAGGGCAGCTTTTTCGCGCTCCACTTGATGCCATTGGCCTCTGCAAAGCCGGGGTTGTTACCGAAGGTAAAGTCCACCAGTTCTTTCTGCTTGGGGGATTCGTTGGCAACAGCGGACTCGATCCAGCAGTGGTAGGACCCGCCCAGGCCGCGATCCAGGTTGGAATCATCCAGAAACTCCAGGTGCTTGCCGCCGCCCGCATCAATGATGGCGACCCCGGCTACCGGGCGATAATTCTTCTTCAGCGCTACCGACATTACATTCGAGCCAACAATGGCGTAAATATAGCAGAGGCTGTCAAACGTGGTCGGACACAGCGCCCTGATGGTGCCATCTACCGCTTCCAGCATGGCACGCTCCATGATTTTTGGAGGAATAATACTCACGGATGACGGCTGCAGACTCATAAATTATAAAAAACGCGGATAACCAACTGGTGCGGGATGATAGCACGCACTATAGCCACAGATAAAACCGGCGCTCGGCTTGCCCTCATTTCCCGATGCAGAACCGGGAGAAAATCTCTCCCAGCAAGTCTTCGTTGGTGAATTCACCAGTAATGCTGTTGAGCGACTCCTGGGCGAGCCGCAGCTCTTCGGCCAGCAGTTCCGGCTGCGCCAGGTTTTCCTCGGCGCGACCAAGGCAGTTCCGGACTTCAGCCAGCGCCAGCAAATGGCGTTCACGCGCGGCAAACACACCTTCTCCTGTCGCGTGCCAGCCAGCCGCCTGCAGCAGGTATTGGCGTAGCGCCGGGATGCCGTCGCCGGTCTTAGCCGAAATATACAGGCTGTTACTCCCCACATCCTCGACCTGTCCGGAAGCCAGGCCTGCCAGATCAATTTTATTAAACACCTTAAGCAGCGGTATGCCAGCGGGCAATTTCTCCAGTATTTGCTGGTCCTGGGCACGCATGCCTTGTTGTGCGTCCAGCAGCAGCAAGGCCAGCGTTGCGTTTTCGACAGCTTTCCAGGTGCGCGCAATGCCGTGGCGTTCGACCTCATCTTCGGTTTCGCGCAGGCCTGCGGTATCGATGATATGCAGCGGCACGCCCCCAATCTGGATCTCGTTTTTCAGGGTATCGCGGGTAGTGCCGGCTACCGGTGTCACAATGGCGATATCTTCTCCCGATAGCTTGTTAAGCAGGCTGGACTTGCCGACATTGGGTTGGCCGATCAGCACCACATGGATGCCTTCGCGCAATAAACGCCCTTGCCGCGCGCCGTCGAAGACCAATTGCAGCTCTGCAGCAATAGCCTGCAGCTTTTCTTCCACGCGTCCGCGGGAAATGAAGTCAATGTCTTCTTCGGGAAAATCCAGGCAGGCCTCAACATACATGCGCAGATTTATCAGCTCGTCACGCAATTGATGGATATGCTGGGAGAACACGCCCGCCAGCGAGCGCATGGCGCTGCTCGCCGCCTGCGCGGTAGAGGCTTCGATGAGGTCCGCCACAGCTTCGGCCTGCGCCAGGTCCAGCTTGTCGTTCATCCAGGCGCGCTGGGTAAATTCACCCGGCGCCGCCAACCGCGCGCCCAATGCCAGGCAGCGCTGCAGCAAGCGTTGGAGTACGGCCGTCCCGCCATGGCCCTGCAATTCCAGCACGTCTTCGCCGGTATAGGAGTGGGGATTGGGGAAAAACAGGGCAATGCCGCGATCAATCAGGTCGCCGTCGGCATCAAGAAAATCACCGTAGTGTGCATGGCGTGGTGCCGGGCAGCCGCCCAGGATAGCCTGTGCAATTGCCTGCGCCAGGCTCCCGGAAACCCGTACTACGCCAATCCCGCCGCGCCCCGGTGCGGTGGCCACGGCGGCGATGGTCTCGTGCAGATCAGGCTTTGTGGCTGCCATCCATGGTGCGGTTGATATTCCACTGCTGGGCAATGGACAACACGTTATTCACCAGCCAGTAGAGCACCAACCCCGCAGGGAAGAAGAAGAAAAACACACTGAATGCGACCGGCATGATCATCATCACCTTGGCCTGTATCGGATCAGGCGGCGTCGGGTTCAGCTTGGTCTGGATCAGCATGGAAATGCCCATCACCACCGGCAGCACATAATATGGATCGGTTGCCGACAAATCCTGTATCCACAACATGAACGGCGCCTGGCGCATTTCCACGCTGCCCAGCAGCACCCAGTAAAGGGCAATGAATACGGGAACCTGAACCAGGATAGGCAGGCAGCCGCCCATCGGGTTGATTTTTTCCGTCTTGTACAGTTCCATCATGGCCTGCTGGAACTTCGCCTTGTCATCGCCGTAACGTTCCTTCAGGCTTTGCAAGCGCGGCGCCAGCTTGCGCATCTGCGCCATGGATTTATAGCTGGCGGCAGAGAGGGGATAAAACGCCAGCTTGATCAGCACCGTCAGCAGAATAATAGCAACACCCCAGTTATGCACCAGCTTCTGGATAGTGGACAGCACCCAGAACAGCGGCGCCGCGATAATGGTCAACCAACCATAATCCACAGTATATTCCAGCCCGGGAGCCACTGCCTGCAGGTGGCTTTGTTCCTGGGGACCGGCGAACAGCCTGGAGCCCACCGTCGCGCTGGCACCGGCAGCAACACTTGCAACGGGCAGCTTAACGCCGGCCGAATAGAGGTTTCCGCCCAGATCCTTGGTATAAAACTCGCGATCCGTACCGGCGTTAGGCAACCATGCACCGGCGAAGTAATGCTGCACCATGCCGATCCAGCCGTCCTTGGCGTTTTTTTGCAAATCCGCCTTTTTCATATCGTCGAACTTCAGCTTTTTGTACTTATCCGCTTCGGTAAAATAGGCCGCACCGGTAAACGTCGGCATCATTTTTGAACCCTGGCTGGACTCGCTGTCATGCACTAGCTGGTAATACACCCACGTTTCCAGCGGGGTAGCCGCACCATTCTTGATTTCGTAATTCAAGTCCACCACATAGCTGTTGCGGTGGAAGGTATACACCTTATCAACCTGGACACCTTTTTCGTTTTTCCAGGTCAGCCGCACCTCCAGCTTGTCGCTGCCATCCACCAGCTCGTAACTGTTGGCCTGTGCCGTAAATTCGCTTTTGTGGTTAGGCAGGTCAGCCGCAGTAAAACCGGACTGCGAGACATACAAATGCTTGGGGGCCGCGCTGTCATCAAACAGCACAAAGGGCTTGGACTTATCTTCGGTGGCGCGGTGCCTGGTTAATTCCAGACGACGCAGATCGCCGCCTACGGTATCAATTTCCGCAACAACCAGATCGGTTTTGACGCGTACGCGTTGACCCTTGGCCAAGCTATAACCCTGTGCCGCAACAGCGGGTTGCGCCGCATTGGGCGAAGCAGCAGGCACATCTGCATGGCCAGCAGCCTGTTGTGCAACATGTGCCGGCTGCGGCGCATGTTCGCGCTCCCACGCATCCCACAGCATCAGAACGGAAAAAGACAAGATCAAAAACAGAATCAGGCGTTGTGTGTCCATGCAACTCTCTATTTCAATTCAGTTTAGGGAACAGGGTCGCATCCACCTGGATGCCAGGGATGGCAACGTAAAATGCGCTTCAACGCCATCCACCCACCATGCAAACTACCATATTTTTGTATCGCTTCGATGGCATAAGCAGAGCAGCTGGGGCTGAAGCGACAGCTTCTGCCCAACAAGGGGCTCAGCGTCCATTGGTAGACCTTGACCAGCAAAATCAATATCTGCCTCATGATGGTGATACGTAGCGCCTGAGCTTGTTGATTGCTTCCATCAGTTCGGCCTCTACCTGCTTGAAATCGCCGCGCACAAAAGGCTTGTGCGCCCGGATCACCATGTCTACGCTTACGATATCGTGCTGATAGCGCCGAAACAGCTCGCGTATCACGCGTTTCATGTAATTTCTGGAATGCGCGCGACGCACTACTTTTTTGCTGACAACAATACCCAGCCGAGGATGATCCATGCCATTAGGCATGTAATGTACTGCCAGAAAGGTACTGTTGATACGTCGCCTGAAACTAAAAACGGATGAAAACTCATCCGTTTTATTTAGTTTGATACTGGCGGGGAATCTATACCGAATCACACCGCTTAACAATACTTCCGTTATACGGCAAGACGGGCACGACCCTTGGCGCGACGTGCGTTAATCACTGCGCGACCGCCTCTGGTTTTCATGCGAACCAGGAAACCGTGGGTACGGGCGCGTTTAACTTTGGACGGTTGGTAGGTACGTTTCATGGCATTAGCCTTTCACTTGGGATTACTTGAAACTAAAAAGGCCGTAATTTAACCGTGTAACGGTCTTGTTTGTCAATGATTATTTGCTTTGCGTCGATTCTTGGGAATATCTTTCCGGCGCTGTGGATAACTTGCCCGGAAAGGTCTAAAATCCCTCCACTGTTTTTGACGGTTGGTGGATTTCAGCTCAAGCTCAAAGTCACCCACCCAGAGTAATAACACCATCACGACCCCTTAATTCGAGCTCCTTATTGATTCATGGAAAATTTCTGGTTTGCCTGTCTGGGCCTGTTTGAACGAGAGTTGTCTGCAATGCAGTTCAACACGCTCATCAAGCCTCTCAAACTGGAAAATAACGGCGATGTACTGCGCATCATCGCTCCCAATAATTATGTGCTGCAGACCCTGCGGGAAAACTTCGTTGAGCGCATCAAACAGCTTGGGCAGGATTTTTTCTCGCACCCGCTGGCGGTGGAACTGGTGGTTTCCGATGCTGCATCAACAACCGGTAAACCCGCAGTCCAGGAAACAGTGGAAGTTGCACCTGAACCGGCTGCAAAAAAAACAAAATCACACACAAAATCAGATACCTATGGACTTAATCCGGCACTGACGTTCGCCAATTTTGTTCCGGGCAAGGCCAACCAACTCGCCCGTGCCGCAGCACTGCAAGTCGCAGAAAATGCCGGGGGGGCTTACAACCCTTTATTCGTTTACGGCGGTGTCGGATTAGGCAAGACCCACCTGATCCAGGCCATTGGCAACCATTTGCGCGAAATTCAGCCTGACGCAAAAATCGGCTATCTGCACGCAGAAAAATATGTGTCTGATGTGGTCAAGGCCTATCAACACAAATCCTTTGATGAGTTCAAGAAACGTTACCATTCCCTGGACTTGCTGCTGATTGACGATATCCAGTTTTTTTCCGGCAAGGGCCGTACCCAGGAAGAGTTTTTTTACGCCTTCGAGTCCCTCATCGGCGCTAATAAGCAGATCGTCATTACCTGTGACACCTTGCCTAAGGAAATCAACGGGATTGAAGATCGGTTAAAAACCCGTTTCAGTTGGGGGCTGACCGTTTTGGTAGAACCGCCGGAACTGGAAATGCGCGTCGCCATCCTGATCAAAAAAGCCCAGGCGGCGAAAGTAAAGCTGGAGGAGGATGTCGCTTTCCTGATTGCAAAGCATATCCGTTCCAGTGTCCGTGACCTGGAAGGTGCGCTAAACCGCGTCATTGCCATGACCAACTTTACCGGAAAACCGATAGACACCGGTTTGGTCAAGGAAGCCCTGAAAGATATTATCGGCCGCGTTCAGTCCATTACCATTGAAAGCATCCAGAAAACCGTAGCTGATTATTACAAAATCAAGGTCGCGGAAATGTACTCGCAAAAACGCTCACGTAACTTGGCTCGACCCCGTCAGATTGCCATGGCGTTGGCACGGGATCTGACCAACAGCAGTTTCCCCGAAATTGGAGAAGCGTTCGGCGGTCGCGATCACACTACAGTAATGCATGCATGCAAAAAAATAGACAGCCTGAAAAGCACTGACCCAATATTATCCAAAGAATTCAGTCTGTTATTGCAAGTGTTGCGAGGGGATTGAAACTTTAAACTAACAAGCTGTGTATTGTCTTGGGTATGAAGTGTGGAAAACTCTGGGAAAATTGGACTTCCAGAAACTATCCCTGATTCATCCACAGTTTTCCACGGTGTTTTCACCATGGTTTAGCAAGGCAAAACATAATGATTTACAATGAAAAATTGACTTATCTACAACAAAGCTAAAGCCTTATTATCTGTTATCAAGGTATATATATGAAGATTAATATCAAAAGAGACACACTGCTCAAACCTTTGTCTTCAGTGAATGGCATTGTCGAGCGTCGCCATACGCTCCCCATTCTTTCAAACCTGCTGCTGGAAGGTAGTGACGGGAAAATAACCTTGACGGCTACCGATCTGGAAATGCAGATTTCCATGTCTGCAGACAGTGAAATAACAGAAAGCTTTGCTACAACGGTATCCGCAAAAAAACTGCTGGATATTTGCCGTGCCCTGCCCGAAGGTTCGGACCTGAAGCTGGTAGAGCAGGACTCTCGCATGCAAGTCAGCACTGGGCGCAGCAAATTCAATCTGCAGACGCTGCCTGCAGCCGACTATCCAACCATGACACGTGCAGCAAATACCGAACTCACCCTGAAGCTGCCACAAAAAACATTTCGCAGTTTGTTGCGGCAGGTAGAGTTTTCCATGGCGCAACAGGACATTCGTTATTATCTGAACGGCCTGTTGATGGAAGTGAACGGGCAACGCCTGCACGTGGTGGGAACGGATGGCCACCGCTTGAGCTATATTTGCACTGAATTATCAGAAACATTTGAAAAACAGGAAGTGATACTGCCACGCAAGACAGTGACAGAGCTCATCAAACTGCTGGACGATGTCGACGACGAACTGGTGATAGAACTGTCCAATAGTCAGGTAAATTTCACATTCTCTAATATTCGCTTGATATCCAAAATCATTGACGGCAAGTTCCCTGATTACAATCGGGTGATACCGGTTGGGCATCGCAACCAGTTTGGGATCAATCGCGTTGAAGTGTTGCAAGCTATGCAACGCGCTTCCATTTTGTCCAACGAAAAATATCGTGGTATCCGCATGGTGCTGGGAGCCAACACATTGCGGCTGATTAGCAGCAACAGCGAGCAGGAAGAAGCCGAAGAAGAACTGGAAATCAGCTATACCGGAGATCCGCTGGATGTAGGCTTCAATGTGACTTATCTGATCGACGCGTTGAACAATGTGCAGACGGAGACGGTGGACTTTTCGCTGGCTGACGCTAACAGCAGCTGCTTGATTACCTTGCCGGATAATCCCAATTACAAATACGTCGTCATGCCGATGAGAATTTAACGGCACCAGTTAAAAACGGAAGAATTTTTAATGCAACAACCATGTTGATCCAACCATGGTTTCACGTGAAACAAACATAATGAGCCAACAAGATAACAACGCAGATTACGATTCCTCCAGTATCAAAATACTTGAGGGCTTGGATGCGGTGCGCAAGCGCCCGGGGATGTATATTGGTGATACCTCCGATGGTAGCGGCTTGCACCACATGGTGTTTGAAGTTCTGGACAATGCCATTGACGAAGCGCTGGCAGGCCATTGCGATGATATCAAGGTCATTATCCACCCGGATAACTCGGTCAGTATTTCCGATAATGGTCGCGGCATCCCAACCGACATCAAGCAGGACGACATCAAGGCGGTAAAACGTTCCGCTGCCGAAATAGTGATGACCGAATTGCATGCCGGCGGAAAGTTCGACCAGAATTCCTACAAGGTTTCAGGCGGTTTGCACGGGGTAGGGGTGTCCGTAGTCAACGCATTGTCGGATTGGTTAAGGCTGAAAATCTACCGTAACGGCCAGGTGCATCAAATGGAGTTCCGCCGCGGCGAAGCGGTGGCTCCGCTGGCCATTACAGGTACTACGGAGCGCCGCGGCACCGAAGTGCATTTTATGGCATCGGTGGAAACCTTTACCCATGTTGAATTCCATTACGAAATCCTGGCCAAGCGAATACGCGAACTTTCCTTCCTGAACAACGGCGTCAAGATTGAATTGATCGACCAGCGCACAGGTAAATCGGAGAATTTCGCCCATTCCGGCGGTGCGCGCGGGTTTGTTGAATACATGAACCGCAGCAAAACCGTGCTGCACCCCAAAGTGTTCCAGGCCGTTGGCGAAAAAGATGGCATGACCGTTGAGGTGGCCATGCAATGGAATGATTCCTATGCTGAAACGGTACAGTGTTTCACCAACAACATTCCGCAACGCGACGGCGGCAGCCATTTGACCGGCTTGCGCACCGCAATGACGCGCACGCTGAATAACTACATCGAGCAGAACGAACTGGCGAAAAAAGCCAAGGTGGACACCAGCGGCGACGATATGCGCGAAGGCCTGACCTGCGTACTTTCCGTCAAGGTGCCGGAACCAAAGTTTTCTTCGCAAACCAAGGATAAACTGGTTTCCAGCGAAGTGCAGCCGGTAGTGCAGGAAGTGGTGACGCAAAAACTCACCGAGTTTTTGCTGGAAAACCCGATAGACGCAAAAATCATTTGCGGGAAAATTATTGACGCCGCCCGCGCCCGGGAAGCTGCTCGCAAGGCGCGTGAAATGACGCGCCGCAAAGGGGTTATGGACGGTTTGGGCTTGCCGGGGAAGCTGGCGGATTGCCAGGAAAAAGACCCATCCTTGTGTGAACTTTACCTGGTGGAGGGTGATTCCGCAGGCGGCTCCGCCAAGCAGGGCCGCGATCGTAAGTTCCAGGCGATTTTGCCGCTCAAGGGCAAGATTCTGAATGTGGAAAAAGCACGCTTCGATAAGCTGCTGTCTTCGCAAGAAATTGCAACGCTGATCACTGCGCTGGGCACCAGCATCGGCAAGGATGACTTCAATGTCGAAAAGTTGCGCTATCACCGCATCATCATCATGACCGATGCTGACGTTGACGGTGCGCACATCCGCACGCTACTGCTGACGTTCTTTTACCGGCAGATGCCAGAACTAGTGGAGCGCGGTCATATCTACATTGCCCAGCCGCCGTTGTACAAGGTCAAGCAAGGCAAGGAAGAGCGCTACCTGAAAGACGACCATGAACTGAATGAATACCTGCTGCAATCCGGGCTCAAGGGCGCGCAACTGGTGACCCAGGACGGGGGCGCGGTGCTGGCGGATGATTCCCTGCGCAGCATGGCCAAGGAAATGTTCCTGACGGAAGCGGTCATCAAACGGCTGTCCCCGCTTTACGAAGAAGCCGTACTCCGGGCGCTGCTCGACATGCCGGCAATCGATCTGGCCAGCGAGCAAAGCACCAACGCTGCCGCAGACACCCTCAGGGCACGTTTGTCTGACCAGAGCGAGGTCAAGGTTGCATTTGACCAGGAGAACGCGACCTATCGCCTGGAAATCAATAAGTTCGTCCACGGCAACCTGCAATGCACCGCGATCGATGCCGAACTGCTGGGCAGCGGGGACTACCGCCAGATTCGCAAGACGGCCGACATGCTGCACGGCCTGGTGGGCAAAGGGGCTACCGTATCCCGCGGCGAGAAGCAGCGTCCGGTGGCAACGTTCAAGGAGGCGCTGGACTGGTTGCTGAACGAAGTCAGGCAAAACCTTAATTTGCAGCGCTACAAAGGCTTGGGTGAAATGAACCCGGAGCAATTGTGGGAAACCACCATGGATCCACAAGTCAGACGCTTACTCAAAGTGCAAATTGACGATGCCATCACGGCCGATGAAATCTTCACTACCCTGATGGGTGATCAGGTTGAACCGCGCCGTGCGTTTATCGAAAATAATGCGCTGGGTGTGAGCAATCTCGACGTTTAGTGGTTTTTGATCCCATATACCCGCACGCCATGCAACAGCCGGTAGCCTCCGCATCATGTTTTGGGTTGGTTGCTGCCTTCTGCCTCGTGGCGTGCTTGTATCCAAGCCTTGCTCATTCCAACACCGACGAAATAGCAGCCCCGGCAAGCGGGCCAACTGCTGCGCCGGTTGCTGACCAATCTGTTCTCGCTGAATACAAGGCGATCCAGATTAACCGCATTACCAAGCTTGTTTCGCCAGCCTTGCAGTTCAAGAATGCGCCAGGCACGCCGGCTTACGTTCAGGAAGTGTTTGACCATCACTGCCGTGCCGCCAGAACGGGCGACGCCAACGGATACTACGTGATGGGGATGCTTTATGTGTATGGAAACAGCATCAAGAAAAACCTTTCCATGGCATCGACGCTTCTCGGCAAAGCAGCGGAACTCGGCCATGACAAGGCGAAAGAGGTTCTCGATGTCATGCCGCCTCCGCCAGCGATGGCGGAATTGCCGGCTTGCCTGACCGCGCCCATCCAGCAGGAAACGGCAGCGAGCGAAGCCCTGGTTCAATTCTATAAGCAGGACGGCAAGATACATCAACTGGTGAGCCGTCTCGCCCCCCTGTATGGTATCGATACCGGTTTGGCCATGGCCGTGATAGCCGTTGAGTCAGGCTTTAATCCGCGCGCCACGTCGCCCAAGAATGCGCAGGGCTTGATGCAGCTGATCCCGGATACCGCCAGCCGTTTCCAGGTGGCGAATGCTTATGATCCTGAACAGAATGTCAAAGGCGGCCTGGCTTATTTGCGCTGGCTCATGGATCAGTTCGAAGGCAACGTGGGGCTGGTGGCGGCTGCTTATAATGCAGGCGAAAAAACCGTAGAAAAATATGGCGGCATCCCGCCTTATCCCGAGACACAAGTCTACGTACAGAAAATACGCTCGCTATACCCCAAAAACAGCCACCCCTACCGGGATCGTGCGGGCAGAACCATAGGCGCGCGGTAGGCGGCTAAACCCGAGGTCATTCGTAAAGATCGCGCCTGGTGAGCGGCAGGGCAGGCAGGCCGTTGCCTTTGTGGGTTGCCAGAATCTGGTAAATGCCGGTTGCGCCCTGTTCAAACTGCATGGCGCAGGCCGTCATGTACAACCGCCAGATGCGATAGGTGCGTTCCCCGACGAGATTTACCGCCTCTTCACGGCGCTCGTCCAGACGGTTGACCCAGTGCCGCAGGGTGAGCGCGTAATGCGGGCGCAAGCCTTCCACATCAAAAATCTCGAAACCGCCAGTTTCCATCGCGCATTGAATGTTGCTGACGGTATCCAGTTCGCCATCCGGGAACACATGGCGATTGATGAATTTGGTGGATACGCCATGCTGCCAGCCTGGTTCGTCGCTGGTGATGCCATGGTTGAGGAACAGGCCACCGGGTTTAAGAACACGGTGTACGGTACTAAAATAAAGCGGCAAATTTTTCAGCCCGACATGCTCAAACATGCCGATGCTGACCACTTTGTCGTAAACCGCGTCCTGTGGCAGATCGCGATAATCGCGCAGCTCGACGCTAACCCTGTCTTCCAGCCCTTGCCGGACGATTTCCTGCTGCGCATGTTCCAGTTGATTACGGCTGAGCGTAATGCCGTGCGCACGCACCCCATAGTAGCGGGCTGCCCAGCAGACCAGCGCGCCCCAGCCACAGCCAATGTCCAGCAGGGATTCGCCCGGTTGCAGGCGCAGTTTGCGGCAGACATGATCCAGCTTGTTGCGTTGAGCCTGTTCCAGGTCCTGCTCGGCCACTTCGAAATAAGCGCAGGAATACACCATGCGCTCATCCAGCCACAAGCGGTAAAACGCATTGGAAACGTCATAGTGGAAAGCGATCGATTCCTGTCCATTCTGGCGCAAATGGGAATTTTTACCGATGTGTTCGGCAGCCGATCCGGGCTGGTTTGCGGTGTTCAGCCGATATGCGCGCAGGGCCAGGCCGACTTTATCCAGAAAAGGCAGCTTCAGGTTCTCTAGGTAATAGCGCAGGCCGATAGCGGCATTAAAATCCCCGCTGATCTCGACTTCCTCGCCAAAATAGGCTTCTGCCAGACGCACCGGGTCGCGGTAAAGCACCAGGTCTCTTAGCACTCGCGGATGGCGCAGGCTGAGCGTGAAGGCCGGGGTGCCGTCACCCATGCGCAATTCCCGGCCATCCCACAGCCGGATCACCACAGCGTAAGGGTAAGCCTTGAACAGGCGGGTGAGGATGTTGCTGGCGATGCTGCTGTCGCTGTTGCCGAAGCTACTGATATCGATTGAGTCGGTAGCCATGATGCAGGGTCACCTATTGGAGGCAGGGTTGTGCGTCTTTTACGACAGGGCTGACGATGACCCGCAGGTAACGTTGTCCCCGGAATTCCACGGCGATGAAAAACAGCTCGCAGAAAAAGCGAATGCCTTTCATCCCCACGGCTTCAAAACGGCGGCCAACGTGGGACAGGAAATGCAGTCGCGGATTGATCCGCCCGTCCTGCAGCAATGTGATGCCGGAAAGTTGCGGCAGCAAGGTAGAAACATGCCGCCATGCCAGCATGCCCAAACTGCCCTCGAATAATGCCGCGCCGGCATTGTTGCACTCGGCGATCGTGCCGTTGTCGCGCAGTAGCAATACCGCGGGATCGGAAGCATGGGCATTGTCCTGCAGGGTATTTGCGTCATGCCACAGGTCTGCTACCGGTGCGGCGATCATGCTTGCAACTCCATTTCGGCGGTCACCCAGTCTTCAAGGTCATGCCCCGGTTCGAATCCGCGCGCTTGCGCCTTGTAATAAGCAGCAACGGCAATGCGGGATTTCAGTTCTTCATCATTCACGGCGGAATACGGGTTGAGGCGATTGACGTGAGAAGGTTTAGTGGTACCGTTACGGATATCGCTAGCTTTCATGGTGAGCCCCCTGTCAGTGAAAGAGCAAATCAGCGGCGATGTCTGGCGTAAGCAATTGCTCACAACGTGCGAGAACCAGGCACCATCACCACTGTGCGCAATCTAACCGGAATTCACACAAGAAAAAATCCGCGCGAACACGTAAGGGCAAGCCCTTATTTAGGGTGATGATTCAGCTTGCTGAACAAGCTTTGCAATATACTGCTGTTTGTTGACCAGGCCTCGATAATGACCGGTTTAGGAGACGCTTTTGGGTAGTCCGCTAGAGGGATTGAGCGTACATGCATTGCTCGAAGCTGCGGCAGATGCCATGTTGCTGACCGACCATGCCGGCCGTGTGGTGATGAGCAATGCGGCTGCACGGCGGATGCTGGGCTATGCTGAAGATGAAATGGCCGGCCTGGCGGTGGAGCAGCTCATGCCGGCCCGCTACCGGGCCAGCCATAGCCGGCAGCGCCAGGAGTTTTCCAGCAACCCGGCCCATCGCCCCATGGGCAAAGGCGTGGAGCTTGTTGCCCTATGCCGGGATGGCCGGGAGCTACCGGTGGAAGTCAGCCTCAGCCCCCTGCAAACGGCAGGGCATACCTATACGCTGGTTAATCTGCATGACATCACCGAACGCAAAGCGGGCGAGCAAAAGCTGGTAACCCAGCGCACCCTGGCGGAATCCCTGATCAAGCGGCAGGTGGCGTTGCAGACTGCATCAGCAATAGCGCATGAATTGAACCAGCCGTTGGCGGCCATTTCCGCCTATGGCGAAGTGGCGCTACATGCGCTGGATAGTGGCGACCTGGATTCGGCGGCGCTACATGCCGCAATAGAGGGCAGCGTAAAACAGGCACAGCGCGCGGGGCATGCGTTGCATGAGTTGCTGGCCTTTCTGCAACAGGGCGAGCAGGAAAAAGAGCCCATAGACATCAACGACCTGATCCGGGAGACGCTCGCTTTTGTGCAGAGCGATGGTTATAACGGATTTCAGTCGATACTCCAGTTGCAGCAAAAGCTGCCCCTGGCGCTTGGCAATCGCTACCAGGTGCAGAAAGTATTGGTCAATCTGCTGCACAACGGTGTTGAAGCGATGCGGGAAGCAGATATTCCCATGGCGGCTATCACCATTGCGGTACGAACCCTGACAGAAAGGAATGTTGTGCTGGTGACCATCCAGGACAACGGGCCGGGGCTGGACAAGGAAACCGCGCAACGTATTTTTGATCCGTTTTTTACCACCAAGCCCAATGGTATCGGCATGGGCCTGGCTATCAGCAGGGCGCTGATCGAAGCCAACGGCGGGCAGCTGTGGGTTGATTCGGAGCAGCGGCAAGGCGCCACCTTTCATTTCACCCTGCCGTTGGCCCAGGAAGTGGTGCGATGACCACGGTTTTTATCGTAGATGACGATCACGCGGTGCGCGATGCGCTGACGCTCATGATCCAGCAGCATGGGATGGCGGTCGAGGCGTTCGACAGCGCGGAAGCCTTTCTGGCGTATTGCCAGCCGGAGCATACCGGCTGCGCCATCATCGACATGCGCATGCCGGGAATGGATGGCCTGCAGTTGCAACAAGAGTTGGTGCAGCGCGATATCCTGCTGCCGGTCATTTTTCTCACCGGCCATGGCGACATCCCGATGAGCGTCAAAGCGATCAAGGCGGGTGCGGTGGATTTCCTGACCAAGCCGGTAACCCGCGAGCAGTTGCTGGCCAGCGTGCAATCCGCACTGCAGCTCGGCCAGCAGATGATGGTGCGGCATGAACACCAGTTGCAGGCCACTTCGCGGCTGAAGGATCTGACCGAGCGCGAGCGCAGCGTACTGGCGCTGGCTGTGGTTGGGCACCCCAACAAGGAAATCGCGCGGCGGCTGGGCATCAGTCATCGCACGGTGGAAATCCACAAGGCACATATCATGCACAAGACCGGCGCGACCAACCTGCTGGACCTGGCGCGCCTGGCGCAAGAAGCCGGCCTGATGGACGGCAATGCCTAGCGGCGCCCCTTCCAGGGCTATACGTGCTTGCGCGGATTTACAGTCCCTGGCCCCCTGGCTAGGGTGAATGGACGCAATATCTGACCCGTTCACGGGTGGTGGCAATCATGCAATTACCGGCAGTGGAAATGAGTGTGTTCGAGGCGATCCTGGCAAGGCGTTCGGTGCGCAGTTATGCCGAGCAGCCGGTCACGCGGGCGACCCTGCACACCTTGCTGGAAGCTGCGGTAAGAGCACCTACGGCGCTGCACCGCGAGCCTTGGGCGTTTGTTGTCGTGCAGGATCGACCACTGTTGCAGCGCCTGTCGGACCGTGCCAAACCGCTTTTTCTGGAAGAAGCCAGCCGTTCCGGCCATGCGCTGGAGGCATTTTCCCAGCCGGATTTCAACGTGTTCTACGATGCCGGCACGCTGGTCATCATTTGTGCCCGGCACAACGAACTGCTGGCTGATGCCGATTGCTGGCTGGCCGCCGAAAACCTGCTGTTGGCCGCCACCGCGTTGGAGTTGGGCAGCTGTGTGATCGGGGCTGCCCTGTCGGCGCTGAACCTTGCCGAGATCAAGGCAGAGCTTGGCATTCCGCCGGAATTCTCCGCCGTGGTACCCATTATTGTTGGTTATAGCCGCGGCGAAATCACGCGCACCCTGCGCAAGAAGCCGCATGTGCTGTGCTGGCACTAGGCGCGGCGGAACCCATGCCGGAGCGCGCGTCCACTGGCTATGCTGACCAGCGGCGGCTGATCGAGGCCCTGCTTGACCCCGACCTGTACCCGCACGCGGTAAAAACCGTGCGATTGGTGGAAACGCATGTTTCCTGGGTACTGCTGGCCGGTCGTTATGCCTACAAGATCAAGAAAGCGCTCAACCTGGGGTTTCTCGACTTCACCCGGCTGCAATCCAGGCGTTTTTATTGCGAGGAAGAAATCCGTCTTAACCGCCGGCTGGCACCGCAACTGTATCTGGGCGTTGTGTCTATTGGCGGCAGTCCGCAGCAGCCTGAATGGGGTGCGGACCCAGCCATCGAATACGCCGTCAGGATGCGGCGCTTTGCCGCTGCCAAGCAACTGGATCGCCAATTGCAGCGCGGCCTGCTGCTGCCATGCCACATGGATGGGCTGGCCGCGTTAATGGCCCGGTTTCATGCCGGGCTGCCGCCGGCCATGGCCGATTCGGCGTATGGCACGTTGGAGGCGATACGCCTGCCGTCCGAGCAGAACTTTGAACAACTGGCGGCGTTGCTGGATGCACATGATGCCGCATTGCTAGCGCGATTGCGGGCAGCCAGCACGCGTGAATACGCTGCCTGCACGCCTTGGTTCGAGCGGCGCCGCCAGCAAGGCAAGGTGCGCGAATGCCACGGCGACCTGCACCTGGGCAATATCGTCCTCCTGCAAGACCAACCGACCCCGTTCGACGGCATCGAATTCGATCCGCAATTGCGCTGGATCGATGTGATGAACGAGATCGCTTTCCTGGTCATGGATCTGTCGCAGCGCAACCGCGCCGACTTGGCATTTCGTTTCCTCAACGGCTATCTGGAAACCAGCGGCGATTATGCCGGAGTGCGTGTATTGCGCTTCTACCTGGCTTACCGCGCCACGGTGCGCGCCAAGATCTGCGCCATTCGCGCTCGGCAGCCTCAACTGCCGCAACGGCAGGCGCAGGCGGAATTGGCGGCTTGCCGCGGCTACCTGGCGCGGGCTGAGGACAGCCTCCAGCATCGCCGCCCGGCACTGATCCTCATGCACGGCTTGCCGGGCTGCGGCAAAACCACCGTGGCGCAGGTTGCCCTGGAACGATTGCAGGCCATCCGCATCCGCTCCGATGTGGAGCGCAAACGGTTGTTCGGGCTGGCGCCGCTGCAATCCAGTTTTTCCGGTGTTGGTGATGGTATCTATAGCACCGAAGCAACGCGGCGCACCTATGACCAGCTTTATGATTTGGCGCATGGCCTGCTGGAAGCCGGTTATACCGTTATCGTGGACGCCTCGTTCAACCGGCGGTCTGATCGCATCCGTTTTCAGCAACTGGCCAATGAAATGGCGGTACCGTGCATCATCCTGGACGTGTCTGCTTCACCGGCAACGCTGCGCCGCCGCATCGAGCAGCGCGCGCAGCAAGGCCGCGATGCCTCGGAAGCTGACCTGACGGTATACCAGGCGCTGCAGGCGGTGCATGAACCATTACAGCGGGAGGAACAAGCCACCGCAGTGGAGGTTGAAAACAATGGCGACGAGGTGAAGCTGGCGGAGAACATGCCGGCCTGGCGCAAACTGGATACACTGCTGGCTTCAGCTTAGGGAAAAACAAGACAACATGCGGGCGATGCTGCTGGATACACCGGGTTCCTTACTGCGGCAGGCAGAATTGCCTCTGCCCGCATGCGGTGAGCGCCAGGTGTTGCTCAAGGTGCATGCCTGCGGGGTGTGCCGCACCGACCTGCATATCATCGACGGCGAGTTGTCCGCGCCCAGGCTGCCGCTCATTCCCGGGCACGAAATTGTCGGTACGGTGGTGGAGAAGGGGCGGCTGGTGGACCGGTTCGCCATCGGACAGCGGCTGGGCGTGCCGTGGCTTGGCCATACCTGCGGCCATTGCCGCTATTGCACCAGCCAGCGGGAAAACCTGTGCGACGAGGCACAGTTCACCGGTTATACCCTCAACGGCGGTTATGCCGACTATGCGGTTGCCGACCAGGAGTATGCGTTTCTCCTGCCGGAAAGTTATGCCGATGCCGAAGCTGCGCCGCTGTTATGCGCCGGGTTGATCGGCTACCGCGCGCTGGCCGCCGCGGGTGATGCCCGGACGATAGGTATCTACGGCTTCGGCGCGGCGGCTCATATCATCGCCCAGGTCGCGTGCTGGCAGGGGCGTAGCGTGTTTGCCTTCACCAAGCCGGGAGATAACGAAGGGCAGGTTTTTGCCCGCGCGTTGGGTGCGGAATGGGCGGGGGATTCCACCCAAACACCGCCCCGGGAGATGGATGCCGCCATCCTGTTTGCCCCGGTCGGCGCGCTGGTGCCGCAGGCGCTCCGGCATGTTGCCAAGGGCGGTACAGTGGTATGCGCCGGTATCCATATGAGCGATATTCCGGCGTTCCCCTATTCCATCTTGTGGGGTGAGCGCACAATCTGCTCGGTGGCCAATCTGACGCGCAAGGATGCCGAGGAGTTTCTGGCGCTGGCGCCCAGGGCCGGTGTCAGGACAGCGGTAGAGACGTTTCCCCTGGAACAGGCCAACGAGGCTATTGCCAAGGTCAGGGCGGGCCAAATACAGGGCGCAGCGGTGCTGCTGATGCAATAAGGAGGAGAAAAAATGCCAACCGCTTTGATTACCGGGGCCAACCGCGGAATTGGGCTGGAGTTCACCCGCCAGCTGGCGGCGCAGGGCTGGCAGGTGCTGGCCTGTTGCCGCCACCCTGATTCCACCGAGGCCTTGCAGCAGCTTTCAGCCATGTTTCCCGGCAAGCTCGGGCTGTATCCGCTGGCGGTGGAAGAGCCGGCGCAGATCGAAGCACTGGCTGGGCGCCTGCGCGGGCAGGCCGTGGATTTGCTGATCAACAATGCCGGGTATTACCCCGGCGGCATGAACGAAATCTTCGGCCATACCAACCGTGAAATGTGGCTGCGCGCCTTTGAAATCAACACCATTGCCCCGCTGCAAATTTCCGAAGCACTGCTGGAAAATCTGGCGCTGGGACAGGGAAAAACCATCGCGCTGATCACCAGCAAAATGGGCAGCATGGGCGACAACACCAGCGGCGGCTGTTACCTCTACCGCACCAGCAAGGCGGCGCTGAACATGGTGGCTACCAGCCTGGCGCAAGACCTCGAGCCACGCGGCATCAAGGTCGCGCTGCTGCATCCGGGCTGGGTGCGCACCGACATGGGCGGACCCAATGCGCTGATCAGCGCCCAGCAAAGCGTGGCGGGGATGCTGAAAGTGATTCTCGGCCTCGGCTGGCAGGATTCGGGGCGGTTTCTGGGCTATGACGGCAAGGAAATCGAGTGGTAGCTACTCCAGGTTCTGCACCTGCTCGCGCATCTGCTCGATCAGCACTTTCAGTTCCATCGACACCTGCGATGTTTCATGTGAAACAGACTTGGAGCCCAGCGTATTGGCTTCGCGGTTGAGTTCCTGCATCAGGAAATCCAGCCGCTTGCCCACCGCGCCGTTGCCCGCCAGGATGCGGCGCAGTTCCTGCAAATGGGTGGCTAGCCGCCCCAGTTCTTCATCCACGTCTATTTTTTGCGCATAAATCGCCAGTTCCTGATGGATGCGCGCCTCGTCGGCGTTTTCCAGCAGTTCGCGGATCTTGGCACCCAGTTTTTCGCGATAAGCCGCCACCAGCGCGGGCATCAATGGTTTTACCTTTTCCACCAGCGCTTCCATCTGCGCGGCGCGCTCCAGAATCAGGGCCGCCAGTTTGCTGCCTTCGCGCGCACGCGATGCCAGCAGCTCGTCCAGCGCGGCCTCGATGGCGGCATTGAATTCATCCAGCAAGGCTTCCGCGGAAAACTCCTCGGTGACTAGCACGCCGGGCAGGCGCAGGATGTCGGCCACCGACAATGGGCGGCTGGTAGGCAGGCGCTTGAGTATCTGCTCACTCAGCTTTAATGCCTGATCCAGGGCAGATTCATTTAAGGACACGGCGGGCACCACGCCGGCGGGCGCCACCAGGTTAACGCGGCATTCGACCTTGCCGCGCCCCAGTTTTGCCGTGGCGCGCTCGCGGAGTTGCGGCTCGAAAGTCCGCAGGTTTTCTTCCATTTTCAAATGGAGCTCAAGATAACGGCTGTTGACCGAGCGCAGCTCGATCAACAGGGTGCCGCTCGCCGTTTCGCGCTGCACCGAGGCAAAGCCGGTCATGCTGTAGATGGACATAGTGTGTTCCTCTGGAAGTTGCCGCATGGTAACAAATGCGCGCCCTTTCGTGCCAAAATACGCCGCCCGTTTTTTATTCCTTTTGAGGACACGCCATGCGCCCCAGCCAACGCTTACCGAACCAGCTCAGAAACATTGAGATCATCCGCCACTACACCCGCCACGCCGAAGGCTCGGTGCTGGTGAAATTCGGCGACACCCACGTTATCTGCACCGCCAGCGTGGATGAAAAGGTGCCGGGCTTCCTCAAGGGCAAGGGGCAGGGCTGGCTGACCGCGGAATACGGCATGCTGCCGCGCTCCACCGGTAGCCGCATGGATCGCGAAGCCGCGCGCGGCAAACAATCCGGCCGCACCCAGGAAATCCAGCGTTTGATTGGACGCAGCCTGCGCGCCGTGACCGACCTCACCCTGCTGGGCGAGCGCACCATCCAACTCGACTGCGACGTCATCCAGGCCGATGGCGGCACCCGCACCGCCAGCATCACCGGCGCGTTTGTGGCAATGCACGATGCGGTGAGTGTGCTGCTGGAAAAACAATTGATTGCGGCCAGCCCGCTCAAGGATTTTGTCGCCGCCATTTCCGTTGGGGTGTATCAGGGCGTGCCGGTGCTGGACTTGGACTATATCGAGGACTCCGGCTGCGACACCGACATGAACGTGGTGATGACCGGCAGCGGCGGCTTTGTCGAAATCCAGGGCACCGCCGAGGGCGAGCCGTTCCAGCGCGATGAAATGAACGCCATGCTGGATCTGGCGCAGCACGGCATCGGCCAGTTGATCGCCTTGCAGAAGGCGGCATTGAAGGTTTAATCCGGCCGGGTGGCGCGCTCCAACTGACCCAGCCACAACATCGCCTGTTCGCGGCTCTCGCCGCACATCTCCACCGAGGCTTGCAGCCCGGCACAAAAGGCCGGGCGTTCCGGCTGCCCGAAAATCGCGCAACGGTTGTCTGTCGTGAGCTGGATACAACGCACCCCGGCGGGTTTGCCGTTTGGCATGCCGGGGATGGGGGAGGTAATGGAAGGCGCGGTGCAACAGGCACCGCAGTGGTCACGGCATTGCATAGGCTGTGTAGGGCGTGCAGGTTTCCCTGCCTACGTGAATTACGGATAAATACGGCGTGGGCAACTCGTTGCCCACCCTACCGAGCTACATTGCGGCAATAACGCACCATGCGAGGATTATACAATCATGAAATGTGCACCACATGGCGTCTTTTGTAGCCTGGGTGAAGTGTAATGAAACCCGGGTTACGCCTTCGGCTTCACCCAGGCTACGCTTGCTATGTTTCTTTATATGATCTTGGTAATACTGTCCTACATCGCTGGTCCACATTATGGACAGTTTGCTGTTTTAGTTTGTCTGATAAATTGCCGTTACCGTATTTTGTGAAAAAACTACGGCAATTCTTACCGTTGATGATGGGAACACCACCCTGTTTCTGTCGGGTGATAAGCCAACCAGGGATTGCTAGAACAGCATAAACAGGAACTGGCTCACCAACTGCACTTAACAGCCACTTCTCTAGCCACTTTGCTTGATTTTCCGCTTGTTCTGCTGGTTTACGTTCTTTCCATGTTGGAAACGTCAAAGTTTCCCCATCGTAGAAAACTTCGCGCTCTGCTGCCCCATCATCTTTGATCGGCTTTGGGCGTCCTTTAGTTTCTACGGCAAACACTCCTGTTGAGCCTATGACTACGTGGTCAATATTGAATTCATCAGCAGGGAAATCGTGATAAACCCAAAATCCGTCTCGCATGAGATGGTTCAGTTCTTGACCGACCGCCATTTCGGCATCAAGCCCCAGGTTATATTGCTGGATCAGCTTTCTGAGACCGCGCATCTTGTAAACACAAAAGCCTATCATTCCAGTTGTTGTAAGAATGAACATGGTCATCTGGAAAACATTTGTGACTCTACCAAACGTGTTTTGGGACAAAGCCATTGCTAGAAACAGTACTGGCGTTACAAAAATCATTAACATGTATCCGAACAAATCTAACTGTATGTCTGCAATTTTCTCTCGCAAAGACTCTCCAGGACTACGTAGCAAATCAGAGGTTAATGGGTTTTTCTTTTTTGCCGTTTTACTCTGCCATTCCCAGAATTTGATTAGTGCTTGGAAAACGGCGAAAGAAGAAAACAAGACTACGACAGGAAGAAGTTGGATAAGAAATTGTGGCATCTCAAGCTAAATCAGGGATTGGGAGAGAGTGATATTACTTGAGATTTAGAGAAATTTTCATGAAAGAGCCCTCGGCTTTGCCGAGGGCTCTTTGAGAAACTTAGGGTAGAGGCTTGTAAAATCACTCAAGCCTTCTGATACACCTCAACCCCCTTCTTCACAAATTCCACCGCTTTTTCCTGCATGCCCTTTTTCAGCGCTTCTTCTTCGGAAATCCCCTTGGTCTTGGCGTAGTCGCGTACGTCCTGGGTGATTTTCATGGAGCAGAAGTGCGGGCCGCACATGGAGCAGAAGTGGGCCTGCTTGGCGCCTTCTTGCGGCAGGGTTTCGTCGTGGAATTCCTTGGCCTTGTCGGGGTCGAGGCCGAGGTTGAACTGGTCTTCCCAGCGGAATTCAAAGCGTGCCTTGGACAGCGCGTTGTCGCGAATCTGTGCGCCGGGGTGGCCCTTGCCCAAATCAGCAGCATGCGCGGCGATTTTGTAGGTGACAATGCCGACGCGCACGTCTTCCTTGTCCGGCAGGCCCAGATGCTCCTTGGGCGTGACGTAGCACAGCATGGCGCAACCGTACCAGCCGATCATGGCGGCGCCGATGCCGGAGGTGATGTGGTCGTAGCCGGGTGCGATGTCGGTGGTCAGCGGGCCCAGGGTGTAGAACGGCGCTTCGTCGCAGTGCTTGAGCTGCAAGTCCATGTTCTCTTTAATCATGTGCATGGGCACGTGGCCGGGGCCTTCGATCATGGTTTGCACGTCGTGCTTCCAGGCGATTTTGGTCAGTTCGCCCAGGGTAATCAGTTCGGCGAATTGCGCTTCGTCATTGGCGTCGTAGATGGAGCCGGGACGCAGGCCGTCGCCTAAGCTAAAGCTGACGTCGTAGGCCTTCATGATTTCGCAGATGTCCTCGAAGTGCGTGTAGAGGAACGACTCCTGGTGATGCGCCAGGCACCACTTGGCCATGATGGACCCACCACGGGAAACGATGCCGGTCATGCGTTTGGCGGTGAGCGGGATGTGCTGCAGGCGGATGCCGGCGTGGATGGTGAAGTAGTCCACGCCCTGTTCGGCCTGCTCGATCAGGGTGTCGCGGAAGATTTCCCAGGTCAGGTCTTCCGCCTTGCCGTCCACCTTCTCCAAGGCTTGATAAATCGGGACTGTGCCGATGGGTACGGGCGAGTTGCGGATGATCCACTCGCGGGTTTCGTGGATGTTCTTGCCGGTGGAGAGGTCCATCACCGTGTCGCCGCCCCAGCGGATGCTCCACACCATTTTCTCGACTTCCTCGGAAATGCTGGAAGCCAGTGCGGAGTTGCCGATGTTGGAATTGATTTTCACCAGGAAATTGCGGCCGATGATCATCGGCTCCAGTTCCGGGTGGTTGATGTTGGCGGGAATGATGGCGCGGCCGCGGGCGACTTCATCGCGCACGAATTCGGGGGTGATGATTTGCGGGATAGACGCGCCGAAATCCTGGCCGGGGTGCTGGCGCTGGATCATCTCGCTGATGTTCTCACGGCGCTGGTTCTCGCGGATGGCGATGAATTCCATTTCCGGTGTGATGATGCCCTGACGTGCGTAGTGCATCTGGCTCACGTTCTTGCCGGCCTTGGCGCGGCGAGGCTTGCGGGTGAGGTTGAAGCGCAGTTCGGCCAGTGCCGGGTCGGTCTTGCGCAAATTGCCGTAGTCGGAGGTGAGGCCGCTCAATACTTCGGTGTCGTTGCGTTCCTCGATCCACTTGGCGCGCAGTTCCGGCAGGCCGTTGCGGATGTCGATCTTCGCATTGGGGTCGGTATAAGGGCCGGACGTGTCGTACACCACCACCGGCGGATTCTTTTCCGCGCCAAAGGCGGAAGGCGTGTCGGACAGGCTGATTTCGCGGAACGGGACCTTGATATCCGGGCGGCTGCCGGTGATGTAAACCTTGCGCGATTTCGGGAATGCCTTGGTGGCTGACTCGTCGATTTCGGCGGTAGCGTTCAGGAATTTGGGGTTGGCGTTCATTGGGTGCTCCTTGGAGGAAAAACGTAAGGAGCACTGGTTGAACATCAGACGCTTCCCTACGGCGGCATGACCCGCATCAGGTTCAGAGGGTGTTTCTCACTGCATGTTGTTTTCACGCAACCGCAGACCCCTAGCAATGATGCGAAAGTACTTGAAACAGGCGAATAAAGCAAGGCCACGATATGTTGACAGTGTTAACTTAACGGTGTTTAATTAACGTCGTTAACCAACAGGAATAACACATGGGCAATACCTATCTCTTGCTGAAATCGCTGCACGTGCTGGGAGTGGTGTTGTTTCTCGGCAACATCATCATCACCGGCTGGTGGAAATTCATGGCCGACCGTACGCGCAATCCGCAGGTCATCGCTTTCGCCCAGCGCCAGGTCACGCTTACCGATTACGTGTTTACCGCCGGCGGCGCGGCCCTGCTGCTGGCCGCTGGCTGGGGTAACGCGGCGCTGCACGGCATGGCCATCACCGAGATACGGTGGCTGTCCTGGGGATTCTGGCTGTTCAATTTATCCGGCCTGATCTGGGTGGCCATCCTGATCCCGGTGCAGATCAAACAGGAACGGATGGCGCAAAAGTTCAAGGACGGCACGGAAATCCCCCCGGAATACTGGCGTTTGTGCAAGCGCTGGAATATCTGGGGTGCCATCGCGACGTTGCTGCCGCTGATGAATTTGTATTGGATGGTATTCAAACCCAACTAGACGGGAGGACAACGGCATGAATTACGCACTGATTACCGGCGCTTCAAGCGGCATCGGCCTGGAACTGGCTCGAATCATGGCGGCGAACGGGCACAACCTGGTGCTGGTGGCGCGCCGGAGAGGGATGCTGCAGGAACTGAAGGCGCAATGGGAAGAGCAATATCGCGTCAACGTCGAGATTTACGCGGCGGATTTGTCAGTGCCGGGCCAAGCGCAGGCGCTATATGAGCATTGCCGCGATCAAGGGTTTATCGTGGATTATCTGGTCAACAACGCGGGATATGGCGATTACGGCAAGTTTGATGTGGCCCGGCTGGATACCTACCGCAACATGCTGCAATTGAATGTAGTGGCGCTGACGGAATTGACGGCGCTGTTCGTGCATGACATGAAGCAGCGCCTGAGCGGCAGGATTCTGAATGTGGGTTCGCTTGCCGCGTTCCAGCCCGGACCCAACCTGGCGGTGTACGCTGCAACCAAGGCCTATGTGATGCAATTCACCGAAGCGCTCAATTACGAATTGCGCGGCACCGGCGTCACCGCCACCGTGCTCAATCCAGGCGTAACAAAAACCGGGTTTGTCGACCGCGCCAACATGGGTGCCGCCGCCAACGCAAAAAACGGGCAAATGGATGCCCGAAACGTTGCCGAGGCCGGTTATCGCGCCATGATGGCAGGTGAGCTCAATGTGGTTCCCGGATGGAAAAACCGGCTGCTGGCGTTTGGCAGCAAGACCATGCCTTCCAGGGAAATCCTGCTGCGCATCGCCGGCAGCATTATGAAAGATACAGGGGATTCATCATGACGAACTCCGTAACCGGCTCCGTACGAGCGCTGCTGCGGGCGGAGGGGTTGGCCGTACTTGCTGTCGCCTTGTACGCCAACAGTAGATGGGGCGTAGATTGGGGCACCTTCGCGCTGTATTTCCTGCTGCCGGATATATCACTGCTCGGCTATCTAGCGGGGCCGCGACATGGTGCCGTTGCTTACAACCTGGCGCATTCCTACCTCGGCGCCATCGCTTGCCTGGCGAGCGGATGGCTGCTGGCTGTACCGGTGCTATCAAGCGCTGGCATCATCTGGTGCGCGCATATTGGCTTCGATCGGGCGTTGGGCTATGGGTTGAAGTATGGCCAGGGTTTTGGCTATACCCACCTTGGCCGCATCGGGAAATTGGCCGCATGAGAATACTCGCCATTTCCGGCAGCCTCCGCGCGGTTTCCCGGAACACTGCACTGTTGCGGGCGGTGGCAAGACTGGCACAGCCGGATACACAAGTCACGGTGTATCAAGGGCTAGGCGGCTTGCCGCTGTTCAACCCGGATTTGGAGGCGGCAACCCCTGAATCGGTTGCCGAGCTGCGAGCGCAGATTATTGCTGCGGATGCCATTATCATCGCCAGCCCGGAATATGCGCATGGTATTACCGGCGCCTTAAAAAATGCCCTCGACTGGATGGTCGGTTGTGAAGCCTTTGTCCACAAGCCGGTTGCACTGTTCAACGCTTCGACGAGAGCAACACACGCGCAGGCATCACTCAGGGAAACATTGACTGTCATGTCAGCCTGCATTGTTGAAGAAGCCTGCGCGGCCTTGCCTCTGCTGGGCACCAATTTTGATGAAAACGGGATCGTCGCCCATCCGCCTTTTGCGGCACTCCTGTTATCCGCGCTGGGCAGCTTATGCCTTCACGTAGAAACCGCTCATGAAAACGTCTAGCGCCATCGCCTTGCTCGGCGAATACACGCCGGCAATCTGCCGACAGTTGGCATTTATTGAGGAGACAGACCATGACACAAAATAACAAACGCACCCTGGTCATTCTCGGACACCCGGCTACAAATAGCTTGTGCGGAGCCATGGCCGACGCATACGTGGAAACCGCCAGGGCGGCTGGGCATGAGGTACGCTTGATCCGGCTGGGGGAACAGGGGTTCGACCCGGTACTGCATCAGGGTTATGAAAAGATTCAACCGCTGGAAGCCAGCCTGCAATCGGTACAGGCCGATATTTTATGGGCGCAGCACCTGGTGTTTGTCTACCCCACCTGGTGGGGCGCCATGCCGGCGCTGCTCAAGGGTTTTTTTGATCGTGCGTTCCTGCCGGGCTTTGCCTTCAAGTACCGGGAAAACTCCAGCATGTGGGATCGCCTGCTGGCGGGACGCAGCGCGCATTTGCTGGTGACGATGGATTCGCCGCCCTGGTATTACCGATTCGTCAGCCGCATGCCGGGGCACCAGCAGATGAAAAAAACCATCCTGGAATTTTGCGGCATCAAACCCGTGGCCATCACCAGTTTCGGCCCGGTGCGCGGATCAACGGCTGAAACACGCAACCAATGGATCAACACAGTTAAAACCCTGGCTTCAAGGAAATAGATATGCCACCCAAATACAAAAGTGAACAGGAAAAACAGCAGACGCGGCAGGCGATACTGGATGCGGCGCGCGAGTTGTTTGTCGAACGCGGCGTGGATGCCGTGACCATGCGCGCCATTGCCAAACAGGTCAATTTGTCGCCCACCGCGATCTACCTGCATTTCAAGGACAAGGAAGCGTTGCTGCATGAATTGTGCGACACCGACTTCCTGTCCCTGGCCAAGGAGTTGCAGGCCATTGGCCAGATTGCCGATCCGGGCGAGCGCTTGCGCGTGCTGGGGCTGGGTTATGTCAAGTTTGCCGTGGCCTACCCCTACCACTACCAGCTGATGTTCATGACGCCGCAGGTTAAGCATGGTGCAGAGAATTCCACCATCGAACCTGGCAACCAGGAGCAGGATGCCTACGCGTATTTGCGCGGCATGGTGGAGAGCGCTTATGCCAGCCATTATTTTCGCCCCGATCTCACCAATCCGGACCTGATAGCGCAGACCTTATGGGCCGGGCTGCACGGCATTTGCGCATTGGAAATCACCAAGAAAAATGACTGCTGGGTGGATTGGTGCCCGTTCGAAGAGCGGGTGGCCGTGATGCAGGATGTGATGATGCGGGGTCTGAGGAGGGAAGCGCCATGAAATACATGGGAGTGATGATGGCGGCGCTGGCATTGGCCGCTTGTGAAAAACCGGTTGAACCATTGGCTCCGCCGCGCCCCGCGCTGGTAGTCGCTGCGGGTGAAAACGCGAATGGCACCAGCATGGCGCTGGTGGGTGAAGTGCGTCCGCGTTACGAATCGGCACAAGGGTTCCGCATTGCCGGGAAAATCATCGAACGGCGGGTCGAGACCGGCAGCGTGGTGCGCAAAGGCCAACTGCTGGCAAGGCTGGATGCAGCCGATACCGGGCTGAGTGCGCAAGCCGCGGAGGCGGATGTGCGGGCGGCGGAAGCTGACAATGCGCTGGCCGAGGCCGAACTGGAGCGCCAGCGCCAGTTGTACGCCAAAAAATTCATCTCAAAATCGGCGCTGGATCTGCGCGAAGCGCAGTACAAAACTTCGCTGGCGCGGGTGCAGCAGGCCCAGGCCCAGGCTGCCGTATCCGGCAATCAGTCGCATTACACCGCATTGCTGGCAGAGCGTGACGGTATTGTCACCGAAATACATGCCGAACCAGGCCAGGTAGTGAATGCCGGGGAAGTGATCGCACGCATTGCCGACCCGAAACAGATGGAAGTGGTTGTGGCGGTGCCCGAATCGCGCATGCAAGGGGTCAAGGTCGGCGCCCCGGCGCTGGTACGGCTGTGGGCAGCGCGCGAAAAAGCCTATCAGGGGAAAATCCGCGAACTGGCCCCGGCGGCGGATACCGCCACCAGGACATTCCAGGTGAAGGTCGCCATTCCGCAGGCCGACGAGGCGGTGCGCCTGGGTATGACGGCCGGTGTGCGGTTTGCCGCCATGGAAGATGCGGCGCTGTTGCTGCCCACGCCGGCGGTCACGCAGCGAGACGGCAAAACCGTGATCTGGGTGGTGGATGGCAAAACCCGGAAAGTGCAACCGCGCGCGGTGGAAACCGGCTCGTTCCGCGAGGACGGCGTGCTGGTCACCAAAGGGCTGCATGCCGGTGAATGGGTGGTTGCCGCCGGGGTACACACCTTGATCCCCGGGCAGGTGGTGCGCCCGATGCAGGCGGGGCTGAACCAATGAGCCGCTTCAATATTTCTGATTGGGCGTTGCGGCACCAGACGCTGGTGCTGTACATCATGCTCGTGCTGACGCTGGCGGGATTCCTGTCGTATACCCATCTCGGCCAGTCGGAAGACCCGCCGTTTACCTTCAAGGTGATGGTGATCCGCACCAGTTGGCCCGGTGCCAGTGCGCGCGAAGTCGAGCTGCAGGTTACCGACAAGCTGGAAAAGAAACTGCAGGAGGTGCCGCACCTGGATACGCTGCGCAGCTATTCGCGTGCCGGTGAGTCACTGATTTTCCTGATTGCCAAGGATTCCACACCCACTTCCGAGGTGCCGGATATCTGGTACCAGGCGCGTAAAAAGGTGGGCGATATCCGCCACACCCTGCCCGAAACCGTGGAAAGCGTGAGCTTTAACGACGAGTTTGGTGACGTTTACGGCAATCTTTACGCGCTGACCGGGGAAGGGTTCGATTATGCGGAACTGAAGCGGCAGGCGGAGCATGTGCGCACCGAGTTGCTGAAAGTGCCGGATGTCGCCAAGGTGGATTTTTTCGGCGAGCAGAAGCAGCGTATCTACATCGAGCTTTCCAACGCCAAGCTGGCTACGCTGGGCATCGATACCGCCAGTTTGCTGCAGACCCTGCAGGCACAGAACCGGGTGATCAGCAGTGGCGCATTTGATTCTTCCGACGAGCATATCCGCATCGGGGTCAGCGGTCGTTACGACCGGCTGGACGAAATACGGGAAACGCATCTGCGCGCCAACGGCCATGACTTCCGGCTGGGCGACATCGCCAAGGTGTATCGCGGTTTTGAAGACCCGCCCACGCAGCGGGTGCGGTATGGCGGCCGCGACGCGCTGCTGCTCGGGGTCAGCATGACGAAGGGCGGCGACATCATCCAGTTGGGGCACGCGCTGGATGTCGCGCTGGTCAACATCAACCAGATCCTGCCGGTGGGGCTGGAGCTGCACACCGTGTCCTCGCAACCGCGCGCGGTAGCCAATTCGGTAAACGATTTCGTGCATTCGCTGGCCGAAGCGCTGGTGATTGTCCTCGGCGTGAGCCTGATTTCACTGGGCTTGCGTACCGGCGTGGTGGTGGCGATCACCATTCCGGTGGTGCTGGCGGTGACCTTCCTGGTGATGAACCTGGTTGGCGTGGGCCTGCACAAGATCTCTCTGGGCGCGCTGATTCTGGCGCTGGGGCTGCTGGTGGATGACGCCATCATCGCGGTGGAAATGATGTCTTCCAAGATGGAACAGGGGTGGCAGCGAACCATTGCGGCATCTTATGCCTTTACCTCGACCGCCATCCCGATGCTGACCGGCACTTTGGTGACGGTGGCCGGCTTCCTGCCGATTGCCACCGCGCAGTCGTCCACCGGTGAGTACACACGTTCGATATTCCAGGTGTCGGCGATCGCGCTGATTGCCTCCTGGTTTGCGGCGGTGATTTTTGTGCCGTATCTCGGTTACCACCTGCTGCCGGATTACACCGAGCAGGGCGCCAGGCCCTCCCGCTTCAGGTTGTGGCTGCAACGACTGGCACCCAAACTGCTGGCGGATGATGAAGTACACCACCACGATATCTACAACACCGCTTTTTATCGTCATTTCCGTACCCTGGTGACGTATTGCGTCCATCATCGCTGGCAGGTGATCGGCATTACCGTGCTGATGTTCATGCTGTCCATCATCGGTTTCGGCAAGGTGCAGCAGCAGTTTTTCCCCGATTCCACGCGGCCGGAACTGATTGTGGATTTGCGCCTGGCGGAAGGCGTGTCGTATGCCGCCACCGATGCTGAAGTGAAAAAGCTGGAAAAATGGCTGGATCAGCAGCAAGGCATTGAAAACTACGTGGCCTATATCGGCTCGGGCAGCCCGCGTTTTTACCTGCCGCTGGATCAGCAGCTGGCGCAGCGCAATTTCGGCCAGCTGGTGATCCTGACCCATAACAAGGAGGCGCGCGAGGCGTTGAGAAGCAAGCTGTTGCACTTGTTCGACAATGATTTTCCCATCCTGCGGGCATCGGTGCTGCGCTTGGAAAACGGCCCGCCGGTCGGTTTCCCGGTGCAGTTCCGGGTATCGGGCGCGGATATCAAGGTGATCCGTGACATTGCACACCAGGTGGCCGACATCATGCGCGCCAACGCCAACCTCACCGGCGTGCAACTGGATTGGGAAGAGCCGAGCAAAGTGATGCGGGTGGAAGTGGATCAGTCCAAGGCGCGCCTGCTGGGCGTGAGTTCGGTGGATATCGCCAATATCCTCAATGCGGCGATGCAGGGCCTGTACATCTCCGAGTTCCGCGAAGGCAACGAGCGCATCGACCTGTACGTACGCGGCGCGGCGCTGGAACGCACGCACTTGTCCCATGTCCCGGATTTGATGATCCCGACCAAAACCGGTACCAGCGTGCCGTTGTCGCAGATCGCCAGCATCAAGTCCGATTTTGAAGAAGGCGTGATCTGGCGCCGCAACCGGGTCACCACCATTACCGTCCGCGCCAACCTGCAAGGCCATCTGCAGGCGCCTGTAGTATCGGCGCAGGTGGAAGAAAAACTGCAGGCCATCCGCGCCAACCTGCCGCTGGGGGTTGATTTGCAGACCGGCGGCGCGGTGGAAGAATCGGCCAAGGGCGGCAAATCCGTGGCTGCCGGTGTGCCCTTGTTCCTGATCACGGTGCTGACCATCCTGATGATCCAGTTGCAAAGCTTTTCCCGCGTGGCGCTGGTGGTGCTGACCGCGCCGCTGGGGTTGATCGGCGTAACCGCTGCGCTGCTGGTGTTCGACAAGCCGTTCGGCTTTGTCGCCATGCTGGGCACCATTGCGCTGTCCGGCATGATCATGCGCAACTCGGTGATCCTGGTGGATCAGATCGACCAGGACAAAGCCGCCGGCAAGCCGGAATGGGAAGCCATCGTGGAATCCACCATCCGCCGCTTCCGTCCGATTGTATTGACGGCGGCAGCGGCGATCCTGGCCATGATTCCGCTGACACGCAGCGCCTTTTTCGGCCCGATGGCGGTGGCAATTATGGGCGGGCTGACAGTGGCTACACTGCTCACCGTATTGTTCCTGCCGGCACTGTATGCAGCATGGTATAAGGTTAAAATGCCAAATATCGATTGAAATCCTAAAGTTAAACGATATAATTGAACCAGAATAGTAAATCGGGGGTTTTCATGGGCAGTGACCAGTCATCGCTGACTGAGCGCGAACAGGCGCGATTCAACATGATCGAGCAGCAAATCCGCACCTGGGAGGTGCTGGATCCAGTGGTACTCAACCTGCTGCACCAGGTGCCGCGCGAAGACTTCGTGCCGGTGCCGTACCGCGGGCTGGCCTTTGCCGATCTGGAAATTCCGCTGGGCTCCGGCGAATACATGCTTTCGCCCAAGCTGGAAGCGCGCATGCTGCAGACGCTGGAGATCAAGAAGACGGATGCCGTATTGGAAATTGGTACCGGCAGCGGCTACATGACCGCGTTGCTGGCCAGGCTGGCGAAAGAAGTCTACAGCGTCGAACGGAATGCCGATTTGAGCGCGCTGGCGGCACAACGGCTGGTTACCCACGGCATCTCCAACATCATTCTGGAAGTGGGGGACGGCGCGCATGGCTGGGGCAATGACCAGTTCGACGTGATCGTGCTGACTGGATCGCTGCCGGTGTTGCCCGCACGCTTTGAACAGCAACTCAAGCCAGGCGGCCGCCTGCTGGCAGTGGTCGGTGACGCGCCGGCGATGGAGGCCGTCCTGGTGACTTGTATCAGCCCCGGGGTATACAGCCGTACCGTATTGTTTGAAACCAGCATTCCGCCATTGGTTAATGCGGTGCAACCGAAGCGTTTTTCGTTTTGAGAAACTCAACTAAAAACGCATTCGCTCAAAATCAGGAAAGTTAAATGCAAATGAAACGAATCGCCGCACTTGTTGCACTCACGCTATGTTCCGCGCAGCCGGCGCTGGCCGATGAACGCAAGGTCGGCCTGCTGGATGTTTACCAGCAAGCCCAAACCAACGACCCGGTCTGGGCTGCCGCCCGCAGTACGCACGCCGCCACTCAGGAAAAACTGGTGCAGGGCCGGGCGCTGATCCTGCCCAGCGTCACGTTGGAAGGCGGTGCCAACCACAGCAATACCGACATTACCTACACCGGCAGCGGCAACAACCCATTCAAGGGCGGCAAGCAGCACTTCAATGCCTACAACTACACCCTGAACGTCAACCAGCCGCTATACCGCCGGCAAAACAGCGTGGACTACGAAAAATCGCAGACCCAGGTGGCGCAGGCGGACGACGCGCTGGGCGTGGCCAAACTCGACCTGATGGTGCGTGCTTCGCAAGCTTATTTCGATGTGCTGCTGGCGCAGGACAAGATCGACCTGATCGTGGCGCAAAAAGCCGCCATCACCAAGCAGTTGGAGCAGGCCAAGGCCAATTTTGATGTCGGCACCGCCACCATCACCGACGTGCATGAAGCGCAGGCGCGTTATGACCTGCTGATCGCGCAGGAAATTGCCGCGCAGAACGAGCGCGAAGTGAAAAAACGCGCGATCCAGGCCATTACCAGCCAGGTGCCGGAAAAACTCGCCAGCGCCAAGGAACAACTGGACGTGGTGGTACCCGCGCCGCAGAGCATGGAAAAGTGGGTGGAAATCGCCGAATCGCAAAGCCCGCAAATCAAGGTGCAGCAGCAATCGGTACAACTGGCTACCCAGGAAATCGAACGCGCCCATGCCGGGCATTTCCCCACGGTAGACGCTGTGGCGAGTTATGCGGACAGCTACTCCAACGGCGGCACCAGCGGCGTTGGCAATGACCTGCAGAATTTGACCGTGGGTCTGAAAGTGGAAGTGCCGATTTACCAGGGCGGCTCGATCACGTCCAAGGAACGCGAAGCCGCGGCCAACCAGCAGAAAGCCAAGGACGATCTGGAACAGGCACGCCGCAGCGCGGGCCTGCAAACCCGCCAGGCTTACCTGAACGTGGCCAGCAACGTGGCGCAGGTCAAGGCGTATGAGCAAGCACTGGCTTCCAGCCAGAGCTCGCTGGATTCTACTTCTCTCGGTTATGATGTCGGCGTGCGCACCAGCGTGGATGTGCTCAATGCGCAGCAGCAACTGTACAGCGCCAAGCGCGACCTGCTGCAGGCGCGTTATGCCTGGATGTTGTCCGTGATCCAGCTCAAGGCCGCTGCCGGCGTACTCACCGAGAACGACCTGGCAGAAACCAACCGCCTGCTTGAAGGGGTCAATTGAGCGTTTTGCTTGCCAGGGCTGGCGCCAGCCAGCTCGTGGTGGTGGATGTGCAGGAGCGCCTGTGTTCGGTGATGAACCCGGAGGCGCTGGCGGGCGTGGTCAAAAACACCGCCATCCTGCTGCAAGCCGCCAAGTTGCTGCACGTCCCGGTGACCTGCACCGAACAATATCCCAAAGGCCTCGGCCCAACCCTGCCGGAACTGGCGCAGCACCTGAACGAAGCGGTGGTAGAAAAAACCTGCTTCGCCTGTAGCGACGAACAGAACTTCAACGCCAGACTTAACCATCAGCGGCCACAAATCGTGCTGGCGGGGATGGAAGCCCATATTTGCGTCGTGCAGACGGCGCTGCAGTTGCAACAGTTAGGTTATCAGCCGTTTGTGGTGGAAGATGCGGTAATTTCGCGCAATCCGGAACATAGGACCAATGCCCTGAGCCGGTTGCGCCAGGCCGGGGTGGTGGTCAGCAATACCGAATCGGTGGTGTTCGAGTGGCTGCGCGTGGCCGAGGGCGATGCCTTCAAGCAGATCAGCCGCCTGGTCCGATAATTTTTTTACTCACCATATCTAGGAACCTAGCATGAGTACGACCGCCCGTCCGGCTTCACCGATCAAACTGTACCGTTACCCGCCATCGGCCAGATGCCACAAGGTTCAGCTGTTTCTTTCCTTGCTGGGTTTGCCTGTGGAACTCATCCATATCGATTTGGTGGCGGGCGACCAGAAAAAACCGGAATTCTTGCAGCTCAACGTGTTTGGTCATGTGCCGGTAATACAGGATGGCGATGTCACACTGGCTGATTCGGATGCCATTCTGGTTTATCTGGCCGGCAAATATGATACGGGGGCGTGGTTGCCCAAAGACCCGGTACAGGCCGCGGAAGTGCAGCGCTGGTTCTCTGTTTCGGCTGGGCTGCTGGCATTCGGGCCTGCGGCAGCCCGGCAGGTCAAGCGATCCAACGCCCCGTTCAACCTGGAAGAAGTGCAGGGGCGCGCCCACAAGTTGTTTGCGGTGATGGATCAAGTGCTGCAAAAGTCGCCTTACCTCACCGGCGCCCACCCAACGGTGGCCGATATTGCAAACTACACCATGACTTTCCTCGCGCCAGAAGGTGGCGTATCGCTGCAACCCTATCCGCATATCCATGCCTGGCTATCGCGCATTGAAGCCTTGCCCGGCTTCGTGCCGATGCAATAGGGACGATCAAGTCAGCCAGGGCTGGATTAACTGCAAGGCGCGCTGCGTCGCGCCGCGATTGACGGCGGTAAACGCAGCGCCCGCTTTGCCCATGCGTTTTAATGCGGCCGGGTCGGCCAGCAGGCTTTCCAGCGTTTGCGCCAGTTCAGCGGCAGTGTGGACCCGCCGCGCCGCACCGCACTGTATTGCCTGGGCGGCCACGTCCTCGAAATTATAAGTATGCGGGCCGATCAGCACCGGTTTGCCCAGCGCACAGGCTTCAATCAGGTTCTGCCCGCCGTACGGCAGCAGGCTGCCGCCGATCAGCGCAATGTCGCAAGCCGCATAATAAGCCGCCATTTCGCCCATGCTGTCGCCGAGGATCACCTGCGGGTTGACCACCGAAGCAATCACGCGATCGGTTTCCTTGTCGTCGCCGGGGTTCAGGCTGGAGCGGCGCACAAAGGAAATGCCGCGTTTTTCCAGCAGCGCGGCCACCTCGTCGAAGCGCTGCGGATGGCGCGGCACAATGATGGTGAGCAGGTCGGGGATGGACGCTGCCCGGATGGCATCCAGCACCAGCGCTTCTTCGCCGTCGCGCGTGCTGGCGGCCAGGAATACCGGGCGCGCGGCATCGAATATGTTCCCCAAACCCAGGTCGGGCGCATCAGGCAAGGCCGCATCGAATTTCAGGTTGCCGGTCACGGTGACGCCATGCGCGCCGAGTTCGCGCAAGCGCTGCGCATCGGCTTCGGTCTGCGCGGCAATCGCCGCAAGCGCAGCCAGGCCGTCGCGGGCAAGTGGCCCCAGCCGCGCATAGCCGCGTGCCGACTTTTCCGACAGCCGGGCGTTGACCAGCAGCACGGGAATTTCATGCTGGCGGCAGCCGTGGATCAGGTTGAACCACAGTTCGGTTTCCATCAGCAGGCCGATTTCAGGCTTGAAATGCCGCAGGAAACGCCCTACCGCAAACGGCAGGTCGTACGGCAGGTAGCAGCGCAGCACCGTATCGCCGAACAACTGCTGACCGGTCGCCCGCCCGGTGGGGGTGCCGTGGGTCAGCAGCAGCGCGTGGTCCGGGTATTGCTGCTGCAGCGCCTTCACCAGCGGCACGGCGGCGCGTGTCTCGCCGACCGAAACGCAGTGCAGCCAGATCACCGGTTTGTCGGGGAGGGCGGAAAAAAAGCCGAAGCGTTCGGGCAGGTGCTGCAAGTATTCCGGCTGGCGCAGGCTGCGCCACAACAAACGCAGCGGCACCAGCGGCAACAACAGCCACAGCAGCAGGGTATAAAACAGACGATTCAACATGCGCGCTATTCTCGCATAGCCGCCAATATCGCGCTCTCATTCAAGGGGAAAAGCCGTGCCACAAAACGGGATATTTGTGTCATGTTTTCCTATTAATTAATACAAAATATTTTCTGCCAAACAGCTTGACCGACACAACTAAACGGGTTTAATGTTGAGCTTCATCACAATATATTGTGGTCAAACAAAATATCCAATAAAAACAGCAAGGAAGGGAATGCTTATGCTAAAGGCGGTCAAGTTGTCTGATCAAGGGGAGCGCGAAGTGCCGGGAGAACCCACGAACCAGGTCCCCATGCAGCCGGTGTCAACCGACATCTGGGACAAAAAATACCGCCTGAAGACCAAGCAAGGCCAGCCGATAGACCAGGACATCGACGACACCTACAAGCGCGTTGCGCGTGCGCTGTCCGATGCCGAATCCACCGAGGAAAAAAAGACCGAGTGGTACGGCAAGTTCCTGTGGGCGCTGCGCCGTGGCGCGATCCCCGCCGGGCGTATTACCTCCAACGCCGGCGCGCTTGAACACAAGCCCGCCACCAGCACCATCAATTGCACCGTGTCCGGCATTGTCGAAGACTCCATGAACGGCATCCTGGAAAAAGTGCACGAAGCAGGTTTAACGCTCAAGGCCGGTTGTGGCATCGGCTACGAGTTCTCCACGCTCCGTCCTAAAGGAGCATTTGTAGCGGGCGCGGGGGCGTATACCTCCGGCCCGCTATCTTTTATGGATATCTACGACAAGATGTGTTTCACCGTGTCGTCCGCCGGCGGCCGCCGCGGCGCACAAATGGCCACCTTCGACATCTCTCACCCGGACGTCACCGACTTCATCAAGGCCAAGCGCGAAGCCGGGCGGCTGCGCCAGTTCAACCTGTCCACCCTGATTACCGCCGAATTCATGGAAGCGGTAAAAGCCGACGCCGAGTGGAAGCTGGCTTTCCCCGTCACCCGCAAGGAAGCCGATGCCGACGGGCTGGCGCTGGACGACGCAACCCAGGTGGTATGGCGCGAATGGCCGGTCAAGAACAAATACCTGACCCGCGACAGCGACGGCAAGGTGGCTTGCCGCGTGTACAAAACCATCAAGGCGCGCCGGCTGTGGGATGTCATCATGTCCTCCACCTACGATTTTGCCGAGCCGGGCTTCATCCTCATTGATAAAGTCAACGAGATGAACAACAACTGGTTCTGCGAAAATATCCGCGCCACCAACCCCTGCGGTGAGCAACCACTGCCGCCTTATGGCGCTTGTCTGCTGGGTTCAGTCAACCTCACCAACTTCGTGCGCCAGCCGTTCACCGACCAGGCGCATTTCGACTGGGACGAATACCGCCAGGTTGTCGCCATTTTCACCCGCATGCTGGACAACGTGGTGGAAATCAACGGCCTGCCGCTGCCGCAGCAACAGGCGGAAATCATGCGCAAGCGCCGCCACGGCATGGGCTACCTGGGTCTGGGCTCCACCCTCACCATGCTGAAAATGAAATACGGCTCCGAAGATTCGCTCAAGTTCACCGAAGAAGTCACCCGCGTGATGGCCGAAACCGGCTGGGAAATCGGCGTGGCGCTGGCCGAGGAAAAAGGCCCGGCACCGATCATGGACGAGGAATTCGAGATCACCGCCGACCTGCTGGCCAAGCGCCCGGAAATGCTGAAAAACGGCATCAAGCTGGGCGACCGCGTCAAAGGCCGGGTGCTGATGGGGCTGTACAGCAAATACATGCAGCAATTCCCGGAAACGCTGCGCAAGCAGATCGCCGAACACGGCGTGCGTTTCACCCACCACAGCTCCATCGCGCCCACCGGCACGATTTCGCTCAGCCTGGCCAACAACGCCAGCAACGGCATCGAGCCGTCGTTCGCGCACCACTACAACCGCAACGTGATCCGCGAAGGCAAGAAATCCAAGGAAAAAGTGGACGTCTGGTCGTACGAACTGCTGGCCTACCGTGAACTGGTGAACCCCCATGCCATGCCGTTCTCCGACAAGCCGGAAGAACAACTGCCGGACTACTTCGTGGATTCCTCCACCATCCCCGCCAAGGCGCACGTGGATATCCAGGCCGCCGCGCAGAAGTGGATCGACAGCTCCATCTCCAAAACCATTAACGTGCCGACGGACTACCCGTTCGAGGACTTCAAGGACATCTACTTCTACGCCTACGAAAAAGGCCTGAAAGGTTGCACCACCTTCCGCTTCAACCCGGAAGCGTTCCAGGGCGTGCTGGTGACCGAGAAGGACCTGGAAAGCACCACCTATAAATTCACGCTGGAAGACGGCACCGTCATCGAAGCCAAAGGCAACGAAGAGATTGAATACGACGGCGAAATCCACACCGCCGCCAATCTGTACGACGCGCTGAAAGAAGGTTATTACGGGAAGTTTTAGTCGTTAGTTATTAGACGTAAGTAATCAGTTAAAGGCCAAAGTCCTTACAACTTACGTCTTACGACTTCCAACTAACAACGGCCCTCAGGGAGACACCATGACTATCAAAATCGAAAAGAAAATTACCGGCTACAACGTCGTATCCGAAGAAGACAAAGCCGCAGCAGCCGCGCCGCAAACCAACATCGTGCAACTGGGCGAACCGCTCAGCCGCCCGGAAAAACTGGTGGGCAATACCTATAAAGTAAAAACCCCGGTCACCGAACACGCGCTCTACATCACCATCAACGACGTGGTGGTGGGCGAAGGTACCGAGCAGGAGCACCGCCGCCCGTTCGAAATCTTCATCAATTCCAAGAACATGGAACACTTCCAGTGGATCGTCGCGCTCACCCGCGTGATGTCA
This sequence comes from uncultured Methylophilaceae bacterium, assembly GCA_964511385.1. Lineage (GTDB taxonomy): Bacteria > Pseudomonadota > Gammaproteobacteria > Burkholderiales > Methylophilaceae > CAILHX01. Next base: position 285,969 of record CAZEFE010000003.1, read on the forward strand.
GCCGTGTTCCGCAAAGGTGGCGACGTCACCTTCCTGGTGGAAGAACTGCACAGCGTGTTCGACCCCAGCGGCGGCTACTTCAAAAAAGGCGGCAAATACATCCCCAGCCTGGTCGCCGAAATCGGCGAAGTGGTGGAACAGCACCTGCAGGAAATCGGCATGCTGAAAAAAGCCGAGCCGGATGAGCACCAGAAAAAACTCATCGCCGAAAAGCGCAAGGAATACATGGAAAAGCACTCCCACGAACCCAAGAATGACGAAGGCTTCCCGCCCGGCGCGCAGTTGTGCAACAAGTGCAACACCAAGGCCGCGATTATTATGGATGGGTGTTTGACTTGCTTGAATTGTGGGGAGAGTAAGTGCGGTTAAATTACAGATTCAAAGTTTCTGGGGTTGTCAGCCTCAGAATGCGGAGTGACTTCCGCTAAAGGTGCGGTTTTTAAAGAACTCATAGGGATTGCGGTTCGCCACCGATAAAAGGCTGAAAATCCTGAAAGAATAATCTTTAAGAATCATAGCCGCTGCTTGAGGCAATTCGCGATAAGCCAAAAGCTAGCGCCCTGCAAGGCGCGATATAAGTGCCAACCATAACTGTTGGCTTGCAAGCCAGCGTAAACAAGGTTAACGCCATGCTTACACTGACATTAAAACTAGAGTTAAGCTACAAGCAAGTGATAGAGTTTCTACTATTACTACTCATGCTTTTCCCTAGCTAGTCTCGAAGCCGCTCCGAAAGGGGCGGTTTTTATTTGTCGGTCTCGCCTGCGAATGAAAGAGCTAGAAGAATTTTTTTGGGGTGACGTCCGGTGCAATGTCCGTTGGTTTTGCGCCCTACTGCTTACTGCGGGGAAAATTATGGCAGAGGGTTAACGTGAGTTTTTCAACCAAACAAATCATCCAGCGGATTCTTGCCGCCCGCAGCCTTGGCCGAAGCCCGCCTGGGGCTGAATTCTTCTTCGATATTGTCGCGGTAAAAGCTCCATTGCGCGCTCGAGCCTTTGAAGCGCCGCCACAGGTCTTCGCCCACGCCGCTGTATTCCAGCGCGCTGCCGTCATCGAGTTCCACGCGCAGGGTGCGGGTTTTGCTGTCGTAGCCGAAAGCGCGCAGTTTTCCGGCGCTGATTTTGGTCATATCCATGGTGCGCTTTCCTTGGGCTGGGTGCGTGGGATTCAGAATACAGCAAATAATCGGGATCAAGCGCTGGTGGGCAATCCCACCAGCACTCGATCCCTTGCATTGAACAACATCTTACGCCTTGAACGTCAGCCAGGGTTTCAGCCGTGCCACGGAGCGCAGCATGCCGGCTTCTTCCTGCGCGGCGATGACCGGGCCGATTTTTTTGTAGGCCATGGGCGCTTCTTCCACCCGCCGTTCTTCGCGCAGGGTGACGCAGTGCCAGGGCAGGTCATCCGCATGGCTGGATGGCCGCACCGCACGCATGGCTTGGCGGCGCATGCTGCGGCCGGCGCCGTGCGAGCATGACCACAGCCAGTCCGGGTTGCCGAGACCGGTTGCCACGTAGGAGTAATCCCCCATCGAGCCCGGTATCAGCGCCAGGTCGCCTTCGCGCGCCGGGGTGGCACCCTTGCGGTGGATGTTCATGCCGTTTTCACGCAGTACGATGTTATGCGGCACATCCACCACCAGCCGGGAGTGATCTTCGGCAAACACCTGGGCCATGCAGTCGCGCACCAGTTCCGCCAGCACCATGCGGTTGGCCCAGGCGTAGCGCGAGGCAACGCCCATGGCATCCAGGTACTCATCCGCCAGCGGGCCGGTGAGGCCATACAGGCCGGATTGCGGGTGGCGCACGCCTTCCGGCCAGGCGGCCTTGGCGCGGTCCATCCAGCGGCTGCCGACAAAGAAGCCGACATCGCGCGAGCCGCTGTGGATCATCACCACCACTTCGCCCGGCGTCAGACCTTGCTGGTAGGCGGCGTGGCGATCCATGACGGCATCCACGACCTGCAACTCGACAAAATGGTTGCCGGAGCCGGTGGTGCCGATGCCGGGGTCGCGGATCACTTCGCGCGTGCCGACCAGGGCCGGTGGCGCATGACGCAAGCCGCCGCCGAATTCGCGCAGCGCAATGCAGGCAGCCAGTTCTTCAGCCAGCCTTGCCTTGTCCACGCGCGCCCAGATGCCGCCGTCGTGCAGGCTGTCAATGAAGGCTTCGGGGCCGGCATCAAACAAGGCGGCATAGGCCGTGGAACGCAGCGGCACGTCGCGGCCGTCTTCCAGCAGCACCCGTTGCAGCTTGGGCAGCAACTGGTCTTTTTTGGCCTCGAACTGCGCCAGGGTCAGCCCGGTGGTAATCAGCCGCATGCCGCAGTTGACGTCGGTGCCCGGAATGGCCGGGATCACCAGGTCTTCCGAGGTGGCGACGATGCTGCCTACCGGGGCGATGCCGCCCGGATGGAAATCCGGCGTGGCGCACGCTTTGCAGACATGGCCATCGTGCCCCGGCACATGCACCGCGGCGAAGTCCATGAGCTGGCGCACCGCTTTTTCTTCCAGCGGATAGCTTTGCGGCAGCAGCACGGAGGCTTGTGCATGCGCATTGGTCAATGTGTAAATGCCGTCTTTATATCCGACTTCGATGCCTTGACGACGAAAGGCTTTTTGCAATCTTGCAATGGAAAACATGGTTCTGCTCCAGAAAAACAACAATAGCGCCGGCCCATGGTGGGGCTCGGCGTTGGGTTTTCCTGCAGCAGTTCAGGAAGAGGCGCGCATTATAGCCGTGGGGATTTTGAAATGTAAACCTTGATGTTCAACGTACCGTTTGGATTTTTAGCTCAGCCCTCGTCCCGCTCGCACGACTCCAGGCCGGTTGCCTGCCAGTTGATGGGGCTGGTGAATTCGAAGCCGACCCGCAGGCTGACTTCCCCGGTTTTGGCTTTCAGGCGCCAGATATCGGCAACGCGGGCCGCGACGTCCTGCAGGCCGGCGAGGTTGATCTGGCAGTGGGGAAACTCGCGATCCTTGTGGAAATGCTTGCCGAGGTATTCGGGGATGGTGGCACCGAAGCCGCCGGGGCAAATGTCGGTGAGTTGCAGTTCCACCGTTTTATCGGCTTCCAGGGTCACCCGGCAGGTCGGCTCGCCGACCACCTGGGCGTTCAGCCGCAGGAATTTGCGGTGTTCGACGTTATCGGCTGCCGGCAACGGGTAGCCCTCTTGGTGTGGGGTGCATGTTCAGGGTTCTTCCTGGTTGAGTAGGGCGATTCTGGCGTTGAGCACCAGGTTTTCAAGCACCAGCCTGACCACGGTGGCCGCCATGATCAGCTCGCGGTCTTCGCTGGGCTGGTCGGTCCAGTGGTCCATGATTTCCGCGACGTTGAGGCAGGCCAGTTTGCGCAGGTCGTCGGCGTCGAACGGCAGGCCGGAAAAATCGATGGGGTCTTCCTTTTCCACTTCCACCAGCAGTTCTAACAGGACTTGGGGCTTCATGCCGGCAGTATGCCACGCTGCCTGGCGTTTGTTGACATATTCCCTCTGCCGCGCTTGCAGGCGCGTCTGCTATATTGGCAAGGTCTGTTACCAGTCGGGGTTGCCGTGGGCATTGAAACGCCAAGCCGGGAAGTTGATCACACGCCGCTTGTCGCCATTTTCGGCGAGGTGCTGGCGGACGTATTTCCCGACCAGAGCGTGCTGGGCGGTGCACCGTTCAACGTGGCGCGGCATTTGCAGGCGTTCGGCCTGGCGCCGCTGATGATTTCGCGCGTCGGCAGCGATGCGCTGGGCGACGCCCTGCTGAAGGAGATGGTGCAGCGCGGCATGGCAACCGCCGGTATGCAGCGCGATGCGGTTTACCCCACCGGGCAGGTGCGGGTGCTGCTGGAAAACGGCGGCCACCGTTTCGACATCCTGCCGGATCAGGCGTATGACGCGATCAGCGCCGAGGCGGTGACGCGGGTGCTGGCGAAAGCCCGGCCGCAACTGGCTTATTTTGGCACGCTGGCGTTGCGCGGCCCCGTATCGCGGCAGGCGGCGCTGGCATTTTTGCAGGACTGCTGGTGCCCGGTGTTCCTGGATATCAACCTGCGCGCGCCGTGGTTTGACGAGGAAACCATAGACGCGGCGCTGCATGCGGCCGACCTGGTGAAGCTGAACGACGAGGAACTGGCCGCTGTCGCCGAACTGCTCGGTGTTGGCGGGCTGACGCCGGAGGCACAGGCGCTGGCGCTGCAACAGCGTTTTGGCTTGCGGCAAATCGTGGTGACCTGCGGCGCTGCGGGAAGCTGGTTGCTGGATGAGCGGCAGCAGGTAGTGCGCGCGGCTCCCGCTGAAGCCGTGCAGGTGGTGGATACCGTGGGGGCGGGGGATGCGTATGCGGCGGTGTTTTTGCAGGGGCTGCTAGCCGGCTGGGATGCGCCAACCACGCTACAGCGCGCCGGCGATTACGCCGCGGCGCAATGCCGGGTGCGTGGCGCGGCGCCGGTTTTGTAAAGCATCTGCTCGACTCTGTTCTGCTCCGCTATGGCGCCGCCGCTTGTGCAGTACTTCCCTAAATGCCTTCCGGCGGAAACAGCAGCCCGGCCTTGACCGAATCCATGGCCGGCGTGCTGCCCCTGTTTTTGAGGAATTGTTCGAATTGCGCTGCGGACAGCGGCTTGCTGAAGTGGTGGCCTTGCGCCTCGTCGCACTCTTGCGCGCGCAGGAATGCAAGCTGCCCGCTGGTTTCCACGCCCTCGGCGATGGTCTGCAGCCCCAGGCTGCGCGCCATGTGGATGATGGCACTGACGATGGCCTTGTCTTCCGGGTCGGTAATGATGTCGCGGACAAAGGACTGGTCGATCTTGAGCTTGTACACCTTGAATTTTTTCAGGTAGCTCAGCGAAGAATAACCAGTGCCGAAATCGTCGATGGACATGCGGATGCCGCGGTCATGCAGGTTGTTCATCACGGCAATGGCGCCTTGCGGGTCGTGCATGGCAACGCCTTCGGTCAACTCCAGTTCCAGGTATTCCGGCGGCAGGCTGGCTTCGGCCAGGATGCGCGTCACCAGGTTGGGCAGGTCGGGATGGCGGAACTGCACCGCCGACAGGTTGACCGCCATCACCAGCGGCGGGTGGCCGTTTTCCAGCCAGAGTTTGGCTTGCTGCACGGCCTGGCGCAGCACCCATTCGCCGATGGGCAGGATCAGCCCGCTGTCTTCCGCCACCGGGATGAATTCCGCCGGTGAAATGGCGCCCAGTTCCGGGTGTTCCCAGCGCAGCAGGGCTTCGGCGCCGGTCACCTGGTTGCCCTGGATGGACAGCTGCGGCTGGTAGTGGATATGCAGCTGGTTGCGGTCCAGCGCATGGCGCAGGGCGTTGACCAGCTTCAGGCTGCGCGCCGAGCGCGCCTGCATTTCCGCGGTGAAGAAGCGGTAGCTGTTGCGGCCTTCCTGCTTGGCCCGGTACATGGCGGCATCGGCGTTGCGCGACAGCGTTTCCAGGTCTTCGCCGTCTTCCGGGAAGATGGCGATGCCGATCGAGCCGGTCACCGCCAGTTCGTGGGCATCCAAGCGGTAAGGCTCGGCGATCTGTGCCAGCAGCTTCTGCGCGACTTTTTCCGCGCCGCGGACATCGCTGTCCGGCAGCAGCAGAATGAATTCGTCGCCGCCCAGGCGCGAAATCGAATCCTCCTCGCGCAGCACCTGCTTCAGGCGGTTGGCGAGTTCGACCAGCAAGGCGTCGCCGATGCTGTGGCCCAGGGTGTCGTTGATATCCTTGAAGTGGTCGATATCCAGGAACATGACCGCCAGGTGGCCGCTGCTGCGCCTGGCCAGGCTGAGGGCGAAATGGAGGTGGTCGTTGAGCTGGGCACGGTTCGGCAGGTCGGTGAGCGCATCGAAATGCGCCAGGTGCTGGATGCGCTGCTCGGCTTCCTTGCGGCCGCTGATGTCGCGCAGGAAGGCGCTGAAGAATGTGCTTTGGCCGCGCTGGATCTGCGCGATCGCCAGTTCCACCGGAAACTCGCTGCCGTCGCGGCGCAAGGCGTTGACCTCGACGGTCCTGCCGAGCATGTGCGACTGTTTGGTGGCCAGCAGGCGTTGCATGCCGCGGTGGTGCGCTTCCCGCAACTGCGGCGGGATGATGATTTCCGCCAGCACATGGCCGATGACTTCCTCGCGCTGGTAGCCGAACATGCGCATCGCCGCGCCGCTCCATTCGGTCACCAGCCCGGCGGCATCCATGTTGATGATGGCGTCCAGCGAGTTTTCCAGCACCAGGCGCGCACTCTCTTCGCTCTGCTGCAGTTTTTCCCGCAGTTGCTGGCGTTCTTTCTCTACGGCAAAGCGCTCCATGGCATAGTCGATGTCGGTGGTCATCTCCTGCAGCAGGTTGCGCTCGGCTTCGTCAAAAGCATTGATTTCACCGGCATACAAGTTGAAGGTGCCGATGACTTTGCCGTTGCGGTGCAGCGGCAAGGCGGCAGAGGCCTTCCAGCCCATCAGCGCGCCGCGCTCATGCCATGGCGCGGTGGCCGGGCTGCTCAGGAAATTCTGGCACCAGAACGGGCGGTCTTCGCGAAACGCCACGCCGCTCGGCCCCTGGCCCATCGGGTTGTCGGCTTCAATCGAAATTTTCAGGCCTTCCAGGTATTCGGTGCCGGTACCGTACTTGGCAACGGCGGTCAGTTGCCTGTTCTGCTCGTCCGCCAACCCGATCCAGGCCATCCTCATGCCGCCGAACGCCACGGCGTCGCGACAGATTTGCGGGAACAGTTCATCCGCGTTTTCACAACGCACAATGGCCTGGTTGCACTGGCTCAGCGCCGCATAAAGCTGGGTCAGGCGCCGGTTTCTGGCGGCAATGGCATTACGCTCTTCCTCGATTTCGGCGAGCTTGACCTGCGTTTCCGAAAGCCAGCCCAGCACGCTGTTTTCCATGCCCGGCCTGACCGGGATGGGCGATGAAAAGTTGCCGCCGCCGATTTTGGCAATATGCTGGTGCAGCTCGTCCAGCGAGCTGCCCAGCGTTGCATGCAGCGCCTGATAGATGCGCCACAGCAGCAGCATCAGTACCAGGCCGAACAAGATGAATCCCAGGCGCAGCGCCGTGGCGGCGGTTTCCGCGATGCGGACGGCTTCCAGGGTGCGCCGGTCCATCATTTGGTGGAATTCGCTGATGGGCCGCATGATATTGGCCTTGGCCTGATAATAGGCCGCATCATGCAGCATCTGGCTGGCCTTGATACGGTTGGCTTCGGTGGCGGGTTGGGAGGATTCGACCAGTGCCATTGCGGCAAACTCGGTCTTGGTCAGCGCGTCGGATTTCAGTTTGGATTCCGCCAGCTTGGCCAATTCCGCTTCGGTGAACCCGGCCCGCCGCATCAACTCCAGCAAGGGCACTGCCACGCCGCCTGCGGTCGGGCGCTGGTCGTCGGCCATGACCAGGTCCCAGTAGATGTCGCTGTAGTTGAGCGGGCGCGGCCGCTTGCCGTTGCGAATGTCGAGAATTTCCTGGTAGTGCTGTTTGTAGATGGGGTTGCCGGTGATCACATAAGTGCGCACCATGCGAGTGAGGTCGTCCGACGACTGGCGCAGTTCGTCGGCCAGCAGATAGGACTGAAAGCGCAGTTCGTTGGCGCGATCGATCTGTTTTTCCGAGCGCACATAAATCGCGAACAGGACGACAAAAACGACGCATACGCCCAATGTCAGCCAAAGGCTGCGGGAAAACCTGGACAAGCTGTTCTGAATTCGCTTCATGTCGGCTGTTCTAGGCTGGTTGTCGGGGCATGTTGTATGCTCGGTCCGCCAGTATCTGGCAAATGCGAAATACGATCAATAGCGGAAATCGTCCGGCCCTGCATTCCCGCTCGCTGGTGGCATCACGTCTGCGAGTCGCCTAAGTGAGGTTCATGAAAATCATTAGGCCTTATTCATGATCTGCCGGGCTACGGCCGGGGAACACCTGCCTATGATGCGAATCATACGTTCAAGCAAACAATTTGCTTGAACGATCAACCCAACAGTAAAGGAGAGCATCATGTGGACCAAGCCAGCTGCTACTGAAATGCGTTTCGGTTTTGAAGTCACGATGTACGTCTGCAACCGCTAAGACGCATTATCAGCATCGAACAGACGGCGCCCGCGGGCGCCGTTTTGTTTTTCCGGCGGTGTGTGCAAGACGTTTGCGCGGTAAAATGCCGCCGTTAGTGCAGCGAATAAGGCAGTAAGCTTGGTGACAAGCCGATGAGCCGTCATTGACCTGGTGTGGCTCTGCCGATATAGATCAGGCGCACTAACCCCTTCCACTTTTTCCGATGCAGGCCAATACCATGAGCAATATCGTTATCGAGCACAATCCCGACCCCGCGCGCCTGGAAGCATTGGGCGTTTCCAAATGGCCCACCTGGCAAAAAGAAGTTTCGGTGTTTCCCTGGACGTTTCCCGAACAGGAAATCGCCTACATCCTCGAAGGCGAATGTCTGATTACGCCGGAAGGCGGCGCGCCGGTGACGTTTGGCAAAGGCGACCTGGTGACGTTCCCCGCCGGCATGAAATGCCGTTGGGAAGTACGCCAACCGCTGCACAAGCATTACCACCTGGACGGCACCAAGCTGGGCCAGATCGCCCGCCGCATCGGCGCCTTTTTAGGGATTAAATAGTTCCGGCTGTTTGTCTTCGTCGCGTAGCCAGCGTTCCAGCACCGTCAGCAGGTAAGCCCGTTCCTCGATACTGAGTTCCCGCCCCGGCGGGATGCGGTGCCATTTTTCCAGGCAGCCCCGGCAGCAGCACGCCGTGGCGTGTTGGGCGACGAAAACCGGGTGGCCGCGAAACGGCGTCTGTTTGCCGTCGTTGGGAATCACTGCCGGAGCCAGGCGTTTATTAATGAAGTCCTCGGCGTGAGTGAGCACCAACGGCAAGCCCTTGGTTTGCAGGTAGGCCAGGTCTTTGCCGCGCAGCCGGAAGCCGCTGCGGAAGCTGGATCTGGCCAGTGTGGCAAACAGCTCGTCCAGGTTCCTCACGGGATCAACACGCTGGCACCGGTGGTGTTCCGGGCTTCCAGGTCGCGGTGCGCCTGCGCCGCGTCAGCCAGTGCATAGCGCCGGCCGATCTCGATGCTAACTTTGCCGCTCAGCACGATATCGAACAGTTCCTGTGCCGTGGCTTCGAGATCGCCGCGCGTCGCGGTGTAGGCGCCCAGCGTGGGGCGGGTGATGAACAGCGAGCCTTTTTGCGCCAGCAGGCCGAGGCTGAACGGTGGCACCGGGCCGGAAGCGTTGCCGAAGCTGACCATCATGCCCAGCGGGCGCAGGCAGTCCAGCGAGCCGTGGAAGGTATCGGCGCCGACCGAGTCGTAGACCACGTCCACGCCTTTGCCGCCGGTGATTTCCCGGACGCGTTCGACAAAATTCTCGGTGCGGTAGTTGATGCAATAGTCAGCGCCGTGCTGGCGCGCCAGTTGGCATTTCTGCGCCGACCCGGCGGTGCCGATGACGGTGGCGCCCAGCGCTTTCAGCCATTGGCAGGCAATCAGCCCGACCCCGCCGGCAGCCGCGTGGAACAGCACGGCATCGCCGGGTTTGACCGGATAGGTGCGGCGGATCAGGTATTGCACCGTCATGCCCTTGAGCATCATCGCCGCGCCCTGCTCGAAGCTGATGGCTGCCGGCAGCAGGCACAGCCGGTCGGCCGGCAGGATGCGCTGTTCGCAATAAGCGCCGGGCGGGCCGCCGCCGTAAGCCACGCGGTCACCCGGCTTGAGCCAGTCCACGTCGTCGCCCACCGCTTCGACAATGCCGGCGGCTTCATTGCCGGCAACGGCGGGCAGCGGTACCGGGTACAGGCCGCTGCGCTGGTAGACATCAATAAAATTGAGCCCGCACGCCAGATGGCGCACGCGTGCCTGTCCGGGGCCGGGTTCACCGGTGTCGAGGTTTTCCAGCCGCAGCACTTCCGGGCCGCCGGTCTGGTGAAAGCGTATGGCTTTGCTCATGGCAATTCCTCTGATTGAACGAAATCGAACGAGAAAACGCCTTTTATTGTAGCGGTAGAATAACCGCCTGAATGACCCGACACGGATGCCCTGCACGAGATGGAACCACAGATGACGACCGCTGCACCTTCGCCCTGGGTGGTGCAACATGCGCCGCTGATCGCGCCCGGCGGGCGCGTGCTGGATCTGGCCTGCGGCAGCGGCCGCCATGCGGCCTGGCTGGCGCGGCAGGGGTTCCAGGTGGAGGCGGTGGATAGGGATGCAGCGGCATTATCCGCGCTGGCCGGCCTGGCGAATACCCATGTGCTGGCGGCTGACCTGGAGGTCGGCCCGTGGCCGTATTCCGGCCAGCTGTTCGACGGCATTGTGGTCAGCCGTTACCTGCACCGTCCGTTGCTGCCGCTGCTGGCGGCGGCGCTCGCTCCCGGTGGCGTGCTGATTTACGAGACGTTCATGATCGGCAACGAGCGCCACGGCAAGCCGAGCAACCCGGATTTTCTGCTGCAACCGGACGAACTGCTGGCGGCATACGCACCGCTGCTGAAGATCGTGGCTTTCGAGCAGGGCGAGCAGCTGTTGCCGAAACCCGCGGTGATGCAGCGTATTTGCGCCGTCAGGGACAAGGAGACATGGTGAACAAGCTGAACGAGCAACTGTTAACAGCCATTACCGCCGCCCTGGCGGGCGAGTGGGGTGCCTCCCACCGCATTGTGCAGGAATACAGCGACCCCACGTCGTGCTGGATACATGCGGTGCTGCACAAGATCGAGGGTGACGAGTGGAACAGCCGCTACTGGTACGCCCGCACCCATGCACAAGCCGAATACGGCGATTTCACCGACCCAGCGGCGGAACTGCAGGTTATCAGGCAGCGCCTGGAAGCGGCCTGATCTGATCAGGCCCTGGCGTAAGCCGCGCCGAATACCGCAATCATGTAGCTGTGATCCAGCACCCCGGCGCTTTCCCGGATGCTGTGCATCGCCCACATGGCTGCGCCGACATCGACGCTGGCCATGCCCAGCTGCGCTGCGACAATGGGGCCGATGGTACTGCCGCAGCCGAGGTCGGTGCGGTGGGCGTATTGCTGGAACGGCACCTTGGCCTGCTCGCACAGGCCGATGAAACGCGCCGCGCTGTCGATGCCGGTGCTGTAGCGCTGGTTGGCATTGGTCTTGATCACCGGGCCGTGGTTGACCAGGACGTGGTGGTTCGGTTCGTAAGCGGCGGGGAAATTGGGGTGGTAGGCATGCGCCATGTCGGCGCTGATGAAAAAGCTGCGGGCATTGGCCAGGTGGCACGCTTCCTGATCCAGTTGGGCATGCGCCCGGATGCGGTCGAGCACGTCGGCGATGAAGCTGCCGTCCGCACCCACGGCGCTGCCGCTGCCGACTTCTTCATGGTCGAACAAGGCGCAGAGGCAAGTGGCTTGCGGATTTTTAACCGTGAGCAGGGCAGACAGCGCGGCGTGGCATGAGGCCAGGTTGTCGAGCTGGCTGTTGGCGATGAATTCCTGGTTGGCACCCCAGAACGCCCCTTTTTGGGTGTCGTAGACGTTGAATTCGGCATTGATGACATCTTCTTCCTTGACGCCCAGTTTGGCTGCAACCTGACCGATAAACTGCCCGTTAGGCGTGATGCATTCCTGCGTTAGGCTCATGATCAGCGGCAGCTCGTTCTGCTTGTGCAGTTTGAGCCCTTGTTCGTTGACCTCGCGGTTCATGTGGATGGCGAGGTTGGGCAGCCTGACCAGTGGTTCTTCAAAACGCAGCAAATGCGTTTCAAAGCCCAGTGCGCTACGCACGTTGACGCGCCCGGCGAGGCTGAGGTCGCGGTCGGTAAAGGTGGCGAGGATAGGCCCGCCGTAGACTTCCACCCCCAGCCGTACCACGCCTTCGCAGCAGTGCGCGGCATGCGGCTTCAGCCGCAGCCCCGGCGAATCGGTATGGGCGCCGATGATGCGGAAACCGGTTTCATCTAGCGGTGATTGCCCCAGTACAAAGGCGATGATGGAGGAGCCGCCGCGTACCACGAAATAACGGCCGCCCGCCTCAAGCTGCCAGCGTTCGGATTCCTTCAATTGGGTGTAACCCTCGGCCAGCAGGCACATTTCCGTGGTGTTCACGGCGTGCCACGGGCTGGGGCTGGCGTCGATGAAATCGAGCAAATCCTGGGCTTGGGCGCTGGCTTTGGCGGAAATTTGCATGGCTGTTTTCTGGTGTCAATGAAAGTGTGCAGCATAACCCAGTCGCGTAAAATCCGGGAATGATCCAGGACAACAAAACCTGATGCCGGCGCACGCACTCAAGCTCAACGACTATCCCGCGACCTTCCCGCTGGCGCGGTCGCTGCGGCGGCATATCCACTTTTACCTGGGGCCGACCAATTCCGGCAAAACCCACGAGGCGCTGATGGTGCTGCAACAGGCGCGGTCTGGCGTATACCTGGCGCCGTTGCGTCTGCTGGCGATGGAAATCCGCGGTCGGCTGGTGGATGCCGGCGTGCCGTGCAACCTGGTGACGGGCGAGGAACGCGTGCTGATTCCCGGCGCGCGGCATACCGCCTGTACGGTGGAGATGATGCGGCCGGATGTTGAAGTGGACGTGGTCGTGATTGATGAAATCCAGATGTTGCAGGATGAAAGCCGCGGCTACGCCTGGACGGCGGCGCTGGTGGGGGCGCCGGCGAAACAGGTGTTTGTCTGCGGCTCCAATGCGGTAACCGAGCCGTGCCTGCGCGTGATCGAAGCCATGAATGAGACCTGCGAAATCACCCGGCTGGAACGCAAAACACCGCTGGTGCTGGAAAGCGAAGCGCTGAGCGGTGACCGCTACAGCCGCTGGAAACTGAAGAAGCACATCCAGAAGGGCGACGCGGTGATTGCCTTTACGCGTAAGGATGTACTTACACTGAGTGCCAGGATCCGTCAGTGGGGTTTTGGCGTGGCGAGTATTTACGGGGCCTTGTCGCCGGAAGTACGGCGCACCGAGGCGCGCCGTTTCAACAGCGGCGAGGCGGAGGTGCTGGTGGCCACCGATGCCATCGGCATGGGGCTGAACCTGCCGATCCGGCGCGTGGTGTTTTCCACCACGCACAAGTTCGACGGCGTGGCGACGCGCGCACTGAACGCCACCGAAGTACGGCAGATTGCCGGGCGGGCGGGGCGTTACGGCATTTACCCTACCGGCTATGTCAATGCGTTTGAGAATGACGAGCTGCTGCACATCGAACACATGCTGGGCACTTCGGATATCGCCGAGCTGACCCGGCTGCCGATCACGCCCAACCTGTTCCATATGCAGACACTGTCGGATACCCGCCACAGCAACAGGATCGGCGAATTGCTGGCCTTTTTTGCCGAGCGCGTGGGCATCAGCAACCCGCTGTTTGAAACCGCCGCGCTGGGTGTGCATGTGGCACAAGGCCTGCTGATAGACGAACATGCGCCGGATTTGCCGCTGGCGCACAAGTTCGTGTTTTCCTGCGCGCCGGTGTCGCTGGACAAGGAGCATGAGCGGGATTATTTTCTGGCCTGCCTCAAGAGTTTTGCCGCAACAACCCGCCGTGCCTTACCTGCAGCCCCGGTTTGGCTGACTTCAACCAGTCCGCGCCACCTGGAAGAAGCCGAGAACCTGAGCAAGGATTTAAGCCTGTATGCCTGGCTGTCGTTCAAATTCCCGCAGGTTTTTTACCAGGGCGGCCAGGTGGCGGAGTTGCGCAGCCAAATCAGCCGCTACATCGAACAGGCGCTGCTGACGCAGGCCGGGTTTGGCGATACCAGCAAGGAACTGCTGTACGGGTATCGGTGAGGCTATTTCAGCTCTTGTTCTGCAATGGGCCCGTATACCAGCTCTTCCATGCCCCAGAAACCGCCGATGGCATCCAGGTAATAAACACCATCATCCGCCGCCCGGTAGAGTTTGAAGGTGTAGGTCTTGTTGTTGTAAAACTGGTTGGGCTCGGTGAACACCAGCCGGAACGCTTTGCTCGCCTGCAGGTGCTTCCATTCCTCTTTATCCATGCGGTTGAACGGCAGCGGTATCTGGCTGCCTACCGCCAGGTATGGCTGATAGCGCAAGTTGAATGCCTGTTGCAGTTCCGCATCATCCCCTGCGCGAGAGGTGCCCAGATGCAGCAATAACAGCGTGCTGATCAGTGCGTTTGAAAATATTTTATAAAACATGTTGTTATGGCGCGCTGCCGGATGGTTTGCAGAAAGCTCATTTTCACCGTGCCAAAGCAATGATGCAACCAGTAGAATGAATGCTGTAGGGATTGCAATTTTTTAAGCTTATTTGACCGAATGCCTATGTTCATTTTTAGCGTTCTGGTATATCTCTATCTATATTCATTCCGTGTGAGTGCCATATGAAATTCATCAAGCCTGAAAATCTAAGCGGTGATTTCTGGGGTGGCCTGGCGGCCATGCTGGTGGCGCTGCCTTCGGCCATCGCCTTCGGGGTGACCATCTACTCGCCGCTGGGCGCGTCGTATGCGGCACAAGGCGCGCTGGCCGGTATTCTGGGCGTGACCGCGATTGGTTTGCTGGCATCCCTGCTGGGCGGCACCAACCGATTGATTTCCGCGCCCTGTGCGCCGGCAGCCGCGGTGCTGTCGGCATTCGTCATCGAATTCCTGCACCAGGGCAATTCCCTGGAATCCGCGCTGCTGATGATTTCCATGCTCGGCTTGCTGGCCGGGTTGCTGCAGGTGGGGTTCGGTACCATTGGGCTGGGTCGGCTGATCAAATACATGCCTTATCCGGTGGTCAGCGGCTATTTGAGCGGGGTCGGCTTGTACATTATCGCCAGCCAGGTGCCCAAGTTCCTGGGCGCGCCCAAAGGCGTGCATTTCTGGGAATCGCTGGAATTATTCCATACCTGGAAATGGCAGGGCATCGTGGTCGGACTGGTGACCATTGTGGTGATGCTGGGTGCACCAAAAATCACCAAGGCGGTTCCCGCCGCAATTCTGGCCTTGCTGGGCGGTGTGGCTGCCTATTTCGGGCTGGGCTTGCTGGATGGTTCCCTGCTGGCACTGGATGGCAACGCGCTGGTGGTGGGTGCCCTGAGCAAGGGTGGCGGCAGTTTCACCGACGCAATGATCGGACGGTTTAATGCCCTGGGCGGCCTGAGCCTGCCTGACCTTCACAGCCTGCTGTTCCCAGCGCTGACGCTGGCGGTGCTGCTTTCCATTGATACGCTGAAAACCTGCGTGGTGCTGGATGCGTTGACGCGTTCGCGACATAACTCCAACCGCGAGTTGATCGGCCAGGGCATCGGCAATATCGCGTCAGCCACTATCGGCGGCATTCCCGGCGCTGGCACCATGGGCGCAACGCTGGTCAATCTGTCGGGCGGCGCCAGCAGCCGGCTCTCCGGGGTCATCGAGGGGGCATTGGCGCTGGTGGCGTTCATGCTGCTGGGTGCCGTGATCGCCTGGGTACCGGTGGCGGCACTGTCAGGTATCCTGATCGTGATTGGTTTGCGCATGATTGATAAACATGCGCTGAACCTGCTGAAATCCAAGTCCACCGTGCTGGATTTCGTGGTGATTATCTCCGTGGTGATCGTGGCGCTGACGGTCAGCCTGATCGCGGCATCCGGGGTGGGTGTGCTGCTGGCCGTGGTGCTGTTCGTGCGCGAGGAAGTCGGCAATAAGATCATGCGCCGCAAGAGTTACGGCAATGAAACCTTCTCCAAGCAGATCCGGGTGCAGGAAGAAATGGAAATTCTTGCCAAACATGGCGACCAGGCGGTGATCTTCGAATTGCAGGGCAGCCTGTTCTTCGGCACCGCCGACCAACTTTACACCATGCTGGAGCCGGAACTGAAAACGCGGCAGTATGTGATCCTGGACATGCGCCGGGTACAGTCGGTGGATATGACCGCCGCCCACATGCTGGAGCAGATCAAAGACATCCTGGCCGAGCGCAAGGGTTATTTGCTGCTTAGCCAGATCCCCAAGAGCCTGCCCAGCGGCAAGGACATGAAACAGTATTTCGGCCAGATCGGCCTGGTACGCGAGGGCAGCCCGGTACTGGTATTCAACGAACTGGATGAAGCCGTGGAATGGGTGGAAGACCGCATCATTGCCCAAGCCTCGATCCAGCGCGCGGAGGAAGTGCTGCTTGAACTGCACGAAATTGAACTGTTCAAAGGCCGCAAGCCGGAAACCATCGCTGCCCTGGAAGGCTTCATGGAAAAGCGCTCCTATAAAGCCGGCGAAATGATTTTCGACGGCGGCGATACCGGCGACGAACTGTTCCTGATCCGGCGCGGAGAAGTGCGTATCCTGCTCAAGCTGGATGAAACCCACAGCCACCACATCAGTACCTTTGGCCGTGGCGCATTTTTTGGCGAAATGTCTTTCCTTGATGGAAAACCGCGCTCCGCCCGTGCCGTAGCCTATACCGACACTGATTTATATGGGCTCTCCAGAGCTGGGTTCGAGCGGCTCTCCGAAGAGCACAAAAAAATCGCGATCAGTCTGCTGGAAGGCCTTTCAAGAGTGCTTGCCGGACGCCTGCGTTTCGCCAACGCTGAGATTCATGCGCTGGATTCCTGATGTTCGATCAGGCTTCTTTCATGGCTCGATGGAAGCTTTCGATAACCGGATCCAGCAGGTACCTGAGCGCTGAACGCTCACCAGTGACTATTTCGACCTGCGCCAACATGCCTGGCACTAGCGTCATTCGGTCTATGGAGTGCAGTTCTGAATCCGGAATTTCAACGCGGACTTTATAAAAGCTGCGGCCAGACTTCTCTTCTTTGACGGTATCTGGTGCAACTTGCTTGACGATACCGTTGAGCGCGAAGTGCCAGCGTGTTTTATACGCAGTTAATCGCACCTTTGCGGACAACCCGGGGTGAACCACATCGATATCGTCGGGCGAAAGTTGCGCTTCAACAACAAGCTGATCGGAGGATGGGGTGATGTCGAGGATAGCACCTCCCGGTGGGATTACGCCGCCCACCGTCATGAAGCGCAAACTGTTGACCACCCCGCTCTGGGGAGCGGTAACTTTCGTGCGAGCTAAGCGATCACGAGCCACTGCCAGCTTTTCCAGTGCTGCATTATGAGCTTCTTCGGTTTTGCTCAAATCTTCAAGCACGCTGTTCAACCATTGTGTTTTGAGTTTGGAAATGCCGACTTCGGCATCGGTGATTTTTTGCTTGGCACGGGCGACTTCGGCACGGTTCTCGGCAATGCTGGCCGCGGTTTCAGCTTTGCGACTTTCCAGTTGTAGTAATTTAGGGCGTGCGATATATCCTTTGTCGTACAGCCCGTGATTCAGCTTGAACTCTTCTTCAGCGCTGTCAGCCATTGCACTCAAGTAGGTTTCCTTGTTTTCCCACCCTACAAGTTCTGATTGGGCATCCACAATGCGGCGTTGTAGGCCATCAAGTTCTTTGTACAGTGCTTCGCGCCGGGCTTCAAACAGGCGGGCCTGATTAGCGACACTTGGGCTGACGGAGCGCAAAGGCGGCAAGCGGACGCCATCTCGCTCTGCCTTGAGTCGGGACAATAGCGCGCCTAGTGAGGCTTCTTCGCTGGCAACAATGGCGAGTTGGGCTTTTGCTTCGGTATCGTCCATTTCAATCAGTGTTTGCCCTGCTGTTACTGATTCGCCTTCTTTGACGGCGATGGTACGGATAATCCCGCCCTCAAGGTGCTGGATGGTCTTGGTTTTCCCGGCAGGAATAATTTCACCGGTGGCAATTGCTGCAGAGTTAATAGGCGCTAATGCTCCCCATAGGATAAAAATGCCTAGAGTGGCGCCCAGCACAACTGCAGCTGTGATTCCAGGGGCACGGAATGAAAGGGGGATCAAGCTGGCTTCAGGCTGCATTGCGGTCGTGCGGAACTGCATGTGGTTGTAGTTTTTTCATGATTTCCTGCCGTGGCCCAAACTGCTGCAACTGGCCATCTACAAGCACGGCGATTATGTCGGCCAGACCGAGTAGCGAAGGGCGGTGACTGATGACAATCAGTGTTGCGCCGCGCGCCTTGGCTTTGGCGAGGCTTTCTGACAACGCGATTTCACCATCGCTATCAAGATTTGCATTGGGTTCGTCCAGAACGATAAATTTTGGATCGCCAAATAAAGCACGTGCCAGCCCGATGCGTTGCCGTTGCCCGGCAGATAGCGCGGAACCTGCCGGACCAACCTCAGTGTCATATCCCTTGGGAAGCCGCACAATCAAGTCATGTGCAGAGGCTGCCTGGGCAGCGGCAATGATGGCTTCATCTTCGGCATTGGTAAAGCGGCAGATGTTTTGGCGTACCGTACCATTCATCAGTTGCACATCTTGCGGCAGGTATCCGCAATTGCGGCCAAAGTCATCACGATTCCAGGCGTTTACATCGGCTCCGTCCAAGCGGATTACCCCCGATTTTGGCAGCCAGATACCACAAAGCAGTTGGGCCAGTGTCGATTTGCCTGCAGCAGAAGGCCCGATGAGTGCGAGAAATGTGCCGGGCTCAAGCTTGAAGGAAATACCTTTGATAGTGGGCTGGTCAGAGCCGGGTGGCATGAAAATCACACGGTCCACTTCAATTTCGCCTTGAGGTGACGGCAGACGGATACCGGCGGGTGCGGTATTCTTTTTTAAGATATCTTCGAGCCGTTGATATGCCATGCTAACCCCTATCAATTGGCGACTTGCTCCGATCAGCAGTTCCATAGGCGCCAGAGCGCGGGAGGTCATGATATTGGCGGCAATCATTGCACCGATGGTAATTTCATTATGGATTGCAAGGTAAGCACCAATACCGGTCAAGGCAATATTCAGGAATAAGCGGGTACCTTTCGCGGCTGATGAAAATTGTCCGCTCAGAATACCGGCGTGCGATGTTGAAGCCAGCGCCTCATGCTGCAGGGATTGCCAATAGGCAAATGCCTGGTCGTTCATGCCATGCGCCACGACAACGCTGGAGCCTTGCACCAGGCCATCCAACCGATTTTGTGCGCTTTGGGTTTTATTAAGCCCGACTTTGGTAACCGGCATGACGAATTTCTCGGTAGCCAGCGCAACGGCAATCAGCAGCAGTGCGCCAATCACCATCGCATGCCCCAGCCAAGGATGCATGAAATAAACCACCAGAATATAAATGGGTATTAATGGCGCATCAATCAAGGCGACCAAGCCTTGAGGCGCAGAAATGAAGTTGCGTAACATCCCCAGATCGCGCATGGCTTGTAATGAATGGTCGCCAACACGGCTGGCTTTCAGCAGGATTTCATCAAAAATACGCCGTTCAAAGGTCAGAGCTAGCCGATTGGATAATCTGAGCAACAATTGCCCGCGCAATCCTTCAAGCAAGGCGACGGAAATCATTGCAATACAGACCCCCAGGGTGAGTACCCACAGGGTGTCCATGCTGTGAGAAAGCAGCACACGGTCAAAAATCTGCAGCGAATAAAGCGGCAGAGCCAACATTAGCAGATTGGTCATCAAGCTGATTCCCGCAACCAACCACAATCCGTGACGAACGGATTGAATAAACTGTCGCAAAGGAGTTAGACCAAGCATGGATGCCAAGATACCCGAATGAAAAGGCAAGGGCAATCCGGAAAACTAATTGGTGTGGTCGGGGCCGCCAAGAGCAAGATTTGACTGTTTTGGGCGTGCTGTCATGGAATAATTGTTTTGTAACCGTATGAAATAAAACACTATGCTATAGTGATTATTCTAAATTTTTAGATGTTAGCTGAGCTTGCCTTATCGCTTTGGAGATGAAGCATGCCAGAGACACTGCTAAAAATTTTGGTATAAATTGATTGTAATTATTAACTGAGGTAAACCCCGGCTTTACCAGGATTACCTAATTTGAAGGGTCTATAAATCATGGCGTCTGTTTTTAATAATTTTGCAAGTCAAACTGCAATTGAAAATACTGCAAACGTCTTAGGTACGGGCCTTTCATTCAACGTGTTAACGGAAGAGTTATTTAATATAAGCAATTTAACCAACGTAAGCGTTGCCTCAACAAGTGTAAAAACATCAAGCGAAATATCTGGAAGACTGTCAAACGGTGATTTCTTTCATTTTTATGGAAGTCACTTGAACGGTTATCCAGCAACCATCACCGAGTTTGACCTAGCACCCTTAAGTTCAAGCTTTAGTCTTCAGGTGTATGGTTCAGTCACACTTATATCAGACACACTTATAAGCGGTGGATTTAACAAATTTGTTGCCACATCAGGGTCATTACGGCTAACAGTCAATGGATATTTTCCTGTCAGCGGAATTGACTCTATTAGCAGCGTAAGAGTCGAGAATGGCAATACAGTTTTTCTTCTGTCAGGGAATCTATCTGATTATGGCGGTGTAGTTTCTGGAAATATCAACGCTCTCAGTTTGTCTTCAGCAGCGGGTACGATTGATGTCACGGGGCTAAACTTGGATTTCAACTCTTTCGAGAGTCAATCAACATTTACAGATATCCTTTCAGTTGCATTAAGTGGGAACGATTCCATATCTGGCTCGGACACAAATGACTCACTCCAAGGTTTTTCGGGTTTAGATACCTTAACAGGGCAAGCTGGCAATGACACCCTGGATGGTGGTTTTGGTGCAGACACCATGATTGGTGGGCTAGGTAATGACATGTACTTCGTAGACAACGCAAGTGATATTGTCGTAGAGAATTTCAATGAAGGAACAGACACTGTTCAAGCGTCTATCAGTTACACCCTGGGAGCGAATGTAGAAAATATTGCGTTGACAGGTAGTGCAAATATAAATGCTACAGGGAATAGCCTGAATAATTTCATTTTTGGGAATACAGGGAACAATGTCCTAACCGGTGGATTAGGCAATGACAGCTATTTGGTGGATACCGTTGGGGATGTGGTAGTAGAGAGCGCAAACCAAGGTACAGACATGGTTCTGTCGTACATCAATTACACGCTGGGTTCTAATCTTGAATACCTTGCTTTGATTGGTAACGCCAACATTAATGGTACGGGCAACACGCTTGATAATGTCATCCTGGGGAATGCAGGAATTAACATTTTGGATGGGGGCGCTGGCAATGATGTGCTGGACGGAGGCGCTGGCAACGACACGCTGATAGGCGGGCTGGGCAACGACAGCTACCTTGTTGACAGCCTGGGCGACATCATCGTCGAAAACATAGGAGAAGGCAGCGATGATGTGCAAACCACCATCAGCGGCTACACGCTCGCTGCCAACCTGGAGAACCTCACCCTGCTGGGCAGCGTCATCCAAGGCAGAGGCAACAATCTCGACAACACCATCACTGGCAATGCCGCGGACAACATCATCAACGGCTTTGGCGGCAACGACACGTTGATAGGTGGATTAGGCAACGACAGCTACGCCGTCGACAGCCTGGGCGACATCATCATCGAGAACATAGGAGAAGGTAGCGACAAGGTTTACACCTACATCAACAACTACACCCTGGGCGCGAACCTCGAACAACTGATCCTGACCGGCACGATAGCCAACGGCAACGGCAACAACCTCGACAACATCCTCACCGGCAACGCCGCCGACAACGTCCTGGACGGAGGCGCTGGCAACGACACGCTGATCGGCGGGTTAGGCAACGACAGCTACCGCATAGACAGCCTGGGCGACGTCATCACCGAGAACGTCGGCGAAGGCAGCGATGATGTGCAAACCACCATCAGCGGCTACACGCTGGCTGCCAACGTCGAGAACCTCACCCTGCTGGGCAGCGTCATCCAAGGCAAAGGCAACAATCTCGACA
>CAZEFE010000004.1:0-48049 GCA_964511385.1 uncultured Methylophilaceae bacterium
CCAAACAAAAAGCCCTACCGCAACCGGTAGGGCTTTTTGCGTTTGTGGCAACGACTCATCCAACCAGCACCTCTGCGTCTAACGTGCTGAATAATCATAAAAATCAGGGTACAATTGCCACGAATTTGTGGGGGGTATTCTGGCCGCAATACAGGGTTCTCACAGCCGCAACCGTCATTTACAGGAGTCGTTGATGAATATTCAGAGCCACATCGTTGATCTGCCTACGCCAACTGGGATCATGCGTACTTATGTACACCGCCCAGCGGGAGAGGGTCGCTTTCCAGCCATTCTCTTTTACTCGGAAATCTTTCAGCAAACCGGGCCGATCGAACGCGCTGCCAAAATTATTGCAGGACATGGGTATGCAGTGTTGGTACCGGAAGTATTTCATGAACTGAACCCGATCGGGACCGTGCTGGCCTACGATGATGCTGGACGAGACAAGGGTAATGCCGACAAAGCGACCAAGGATGTGCAAGGTTATGACAGCGATAATGTGGCTTTGATCGAGTGGGTAAAACAGCAATCGTGGTGTTCGGGCACCCTTGGTGCGATGGGATTCTGCATTGGTGGCCACCTGGCATTCCGCGCTGCGCTACAGCCGCAGATCAAGGCTACCGCCTGCTTTTATGCCACGGATTTGCACAGTAATGCTATCCCAAATAAGCCGGGACAACACAGCATGGAACGCCTGGGCGAAATTAAGGGTGAACTGCTGATGATCTGGGGCAAACAGGATCCGCATATCCCAGCAGAAGGCCGCGCCAAGGTGTATAGCCAGTTGAGCCAGCAAGGCCTGACGTTCACTTGGCATGAATTCAACGGACAGCATGCGTTCATGCGTGATGAAGGTGACCGGTACGACCCGCAACTGGCGCTCATTGGTTACCAGCTGGCACTGAATCTGTTTGGACGGACGCTTAAATAAAGCGGCAACGTGGCAGCCTAGAGTACATTTAGGCGGCAAGAGTTGCCGTATGGCGACGCTATTTCCATGCTACGGCCTTGCAGGCGGAGTATGCAACCCCAGGCCCGTCAGTCAGGTTGGCCTCAGCGCCGTTGATGTCCAGCACGGCAACGCCATTGCTGTAGCGGTTTGCGCCGCCCGATGATTTGGTGAGCGCCACTTCACGATCAGGGTAAATCAACCATGCGCCCGCGCCGTTGTCGACCAGCCGCACATAAAAGCGCTTGCCGCCGGCACATTGGTATTCAGTGGCGTTGGCGGGGGTGCGGCTGTGCTCGGTAGGGGAGCCGGTCCACGAGGGTATCATGCCATTGATGCTGCTACAGCCGGTAGCGGCGAGTGCGACAACGGCGAATATGGATGTGCGGGCAATGTGCTGCTTGAACATTTAAACATTCCTGGGACGTGTGAGTATGCGCATATTGCCACAACCTGCGCCTGAAAGAATACAGCTTTCAGCCGTCACCGCCTTCGTAGACGCCGACCCGATCGTGAAGCAATTCGACCATGCCATGCCGGTTGGCAATTTGCTGCGCGATCATGCTGCGCTCGTCCGATTTTGGCAACAGCCCAAGCACAATAACAAGCAGTGTTTTCAAGTCGGTGTAAGTTTGTTTTGCTTCCATTTCAGTGCTCCTTCTCCATCAGGATCATTAGCAAAGGATGGATAATTGTTGACCCTTTTGGTCAACAATGCAAGGGGCATGTGGAAAGAGCTGCGCAGTCCAGAAACACTTCCTCAACCGTCAGCGGGCGGCTATGATGTGGGCGGATCACTCGTCCCCGGTGGGTATGACCACGTTACAATCCGATAGTGGAGCTTCCAGACCCGCGCTGGTATTGAACCTAGATGTCCGATCTCGAACGTATTTTTTCCGATGGTGGTGCTTTGGCCGAGGCTATTCCCGGTTACCGCCTGCGTCAGCAGCAACTGGAAATGGCGCAAGCCATCCAGCAGGCTATTGCCGACAACGCTACGCTGGTCACCGAGGCCGGCACCGGCACCGGCAAAACCTTTGCCTACCTGGTGCCTGCACTGCTTTCCGGCGGCAAGGTAATTATTTCCACCGGCACCAAAACGCTGCAAGACCAGTTGTTCAACCGTGACCTGCCGGCGGTGCGCGACGCGCTGAAAGCACCAGTCACCATCGCCATTCTCAAGGGCCGTGCTAATTACGTTTGCCATTACCACCTGAAACGTGCGGTGAACGAAGGGCGGTTCATGAGCCGCGACGACGCGCAATATGTCCATCTGATCAAGCGGTTCAGCGAAACCAGCCAGAGCGGTGACAAAAGCGAACTGCCGGATGTGCCGGAGAATGCCTCGGTGTGGCCAGCGGTGACTTCCACTCGCGATAACTGCCTGGGCTCGGACTGCTCGGATTACAAGGAATGCTTCGTGATGGAAGCGCGCAAGCGCGCATTGGCGGCGGAAGTAGTGGTGGTAAACCACCACCTGTTTTTTGCCGATGTGATGCTGCGCGATGAAGGCGTGGCGGAACTGCTGCCTGCCTCCAACACGGTGATTTTTGACGAAGCCCACCAGTTGCCGGAAACCGCTGGGTTGTTTTTCGGCGAGGATCTCACCACAAGCTATCTAATGGATCTGGCGCGCGACGCCCACAGCGAATATCTCACCGATGCCAAGGATTGCGTGGAACTGCCCGAGCGTACCTCGGCGCTGGAAAAAGCGGTCAAGGATTTTCGCTTGGTGTTCGGGCTGGAGGGAGCCAGAATGCCGGTGCAACGCGCACTGAACTTCACGGGCTTTACACCGGCGCTGGAACTGGTGATGGAAAAGCTGGCTGAGCTGGCCAAACTGCTGGAAACTCAGGCTGAGCGCAGCCCCGGGCTGGAAAACTGCTGGCAGCGTGCCGCGTCATTGCATCTACAGTTGAAAAATTGGCAAGCAGGGCAAAACGACAATCTGGTGCGCTGGGTGGAAGTGTTCAGCCAGTCGGTGGTGCTGCATGCGACGCCACTGTCCATTGCCGAAATTTTCAGCAAGCAAATCAACGCGCATCCACGTGCCTGGATTTTTACATCGGCCACCCTGGCGGTGAAAAGTGATTTCAGCCACTACCTGGCGCAAATGGGCCTGCTCGAATCCCGCACCGAGCGCTGGGAAAGCCCGTTTGATTATGCACAACAGGCATTGTTGTACGCCCCGCAAGGACTGCCCGACCCCAACCACCCGGACTACATCCTGGCGGTGGCGGAAGCCGCGTTGCCGGTCATCAAAGCCGCCGGTGGCCGTACTTTCATGTTGTGCACCAGCTTGCGTGCCATGCGCGAAATTCATGGCTGGCTGAAGCACGCTTTTGAGCGCGACGGGCTGGATTATCCGCTGCTGATCCAGGGCGATGCCACCCGCTCCGAGTTGCTGGAGCGCTTTCGCCAGTTGGGCAATGCCGTACTGGTCGGCTCGCAGAGTTTCTGGGAAGGTGTGGACGTGAAAGGTGACGCCTTGTCGGCCGTCATCATTGACAAACTGCCATTCGCCCCGCCGGATGACCCAGTGCTTTCCGCCCGCATCGAAAAGCTGAATCAGGAAGGCAAAAACGCCTTCATGGAATACCAGTTGCCGTATGCCACCATCACGCTGAAACAGGGCGCTGGGCGGTTGATAAGAGATGAAAGCGACCGTGGCGTGTTGATGATCTGCGACCCGCGCCTGCTGACCAAGCAATATGGCAAACGCATCTGGCAAAGCCTTCCGCCGTTCTCCAGAACCAAAGCCCTGGCCGACGTGGAAGCGTTTTTTGCTGCTAATCCAGCTGCAACTGCCTGAACTGGCGCTGGAAATCGTGAGCTTCAGTAAAGAAGCTGCGTTGGTGTTTCTTCGGGTAAGTCATCTCTTCCAGTTCCTGCGGCGAGTAATGGCTGTAATGACGCTCCACTGCGCTCCAATCCACGTCTTCCGTTGTCTTGAACATGTTGACGGCCTCCAAAAATTGACGGGGCCAGTGTAGACAAGGGATGTTGCAGAAGCGTGCCAACCCTATTGCGGGTTCGTGAAGAATTGTTACAGGTCGCCGCGGTGATAAGGATGGTTGTTGATGACGCTCCACGCCCGGTAAAGTTGCTCGGCCAGCAGCACGCGCACCATGCCGTGGGGCAGGGTCAAAAGCGACAGGCTCCACGTCCAGTCCGCCTTGGCAACCACGCCGGGATGCAGGCCGTCGGCGCCGCCTATCACCAGGCTGACATCGCGTCCGCCGGACAGCCAGCCCTTGAATTTGTCGGCAAGTTTCAGCGTGGTCACGGATTGCCCGTGTTCGTCCAGCGCGATCAGGTAATCGCGGCCAACAGCTTCCAGTATGCGTTGTGCTTCGGCCTCGCGCACCTGTTCGCCGCCTTTGCCGGCAGCGCGTTTGTCGGGCTTGAGCTCCACCAGTTGCACGGTGGCTTCGCGCGGCATGCGCTTGAGATATTCATCGCAGCCGGAGGCCACCCAGTCTGGCATTTTGTGACCAACGGCGATGATGCGCAGCTTCATCTGCGGTTAATTCTGTTTCTGCCTGCGGCTTTCCGCCGCGCCCCACAACTGTTCCAGGTTGTAGTAATCGCGGGCGGAGGGTTGCATCACATGCACAATGATGTCGCCCAGATCCACCAGCACCCACTCGCCTTCTTTTTCGCCTTCAATGCCGTAGACCTCGGCGCCGAGTTCTTTCAGCTTGACCACCACGTTGTTGGCTAGCGCCTTGGTCTGGCGGTTGGAACTGCCGCTGGCGATAATCATGCTGGAAGTGATGGAAGTCAGCTTGCTGACGTCCATTACCTTGATGTCGGTGGCTTTCACGTCCTCCAGTGCGGCGACCACGGCTTTTTCCATAGTTGCGAGATCCAGCGGTTTGGGGTTTGTTGATTGGGTTGTCATGCGCTTCTTTCGTAGAGATGTTGTTGCAAAATGTAATTCAGTACTGTGTTGGGAACCAGTCCGCGCACGCTTTGCCCGGTGGCCAGGCGTTTTCTGATCTGACTGGCGGAAATGTCGGTGGGCGTCATGGCAAACTCAATGATGCTGCCGCTGGGCGTGTCGTGTAACACAGTGGTTTTACGCTGCTGCCAGTGCGCCAGCAGTTCCGGGCGCATATCCGCGGCGACCAGATGAACGCCGGGCCTGCAAGCCACTACCAGATGCGCCAGTTCAAACAGGCGCTGCCATTCATGCCAGTCCGGCAAACCCATAAATGCGTCCGCACCCAGCAGCAGGTAAAACCCGATGTTGATGCCCAGTTCGGCACGCAATTCCGTCAGGGTATCTACCGTATAACTGATACCCCCACGGCGGATTTCGCGGTCATCCAGCACAAACCCCGGCTTGTACTCCGTCGCCAGCCTGACCATGTCCAGCCGGCGCTGCACCGGCGTCCGTGGTGTGGCGCGATGCGGCGGCTGGCCGGCGGGGATGAAGCGGATTTCGTCCAGATGCAACTGATCCAGCACTTCGCGCGCCAGCAGGAGATGGCCATTATGAATCGGGTCGAACGTACCGCCGAGGATGCCGATTTTCTGCAATTAGGCGCGAACCTCGCCATTACCCAGCACTACATATTTCAGGCTGGTCAGCCCCTCCAGCCCGACCGGGCCGCGCGCATGCAGCTTGTCGGTGGAAATGCCGATTTCTGCGCCCAGGCCGTATTCAAAGCCATCGGCAAAACGGGTGGAGGCATTAACCATCACGCTGCTGGAATCCACTTCACGCAGGAACCGCCTGGCCGTCGTGTAGTTTTCAGTGACGATGGCTTCGGTGTGCTGCGATGAATACTGGTTGATGTGTGCGATGGCCTCATTCGCATCCGCCACCACCTTGCAGGAGATGATGGCTGCCAGGTATTCGGTGTAGTAGTCCTCTTCCGTGGCGGCCTTGGCTTGTGGCACTAGCGCTTGAGTCTCGGCGCAGCCGCGGATTTCAACGCCTTTGGCGGTCAGCATCTCTGCCAGTTTTGGCAGCATGTCGGAGGCGACAGCGCGCGCCACCAGTAGCGATTCCGCGGTGTTGCAGGTGCCCAGGCGCTGGGTCTTGGCGTTTTCCAGGATGTTCAGCGCCTTGGTGAAATCCGCATCCGCATCCACATACACGTGGCAGTTGCCGTCCAGGTGCTTGATGACGGGAATGCGCGCTTCATTGGAAATACGCTCGATCAGGCCCTTGCCGCCACGCGGCACAATCACGTCCACATAGGCTTTCATCGTAATCAGTTCGCCGACAGCGGCGCGGTCGGTGGTTTCCACCACCTGCACCGCGGCCTTGGGCAGGCCGGCGGCCTCCAGCCCTTCATGCACTAGTCTGGCCAGCGCCTGGTTGCAGTGGATGGCCTCGCTGCCGCCGCGCAGGATGCAGGCATTGCCGGATTTGATGCACAATCCGGCGGCATCCACCGTCACATTGGGACGCGCTTCGTAAATGATGCCGATCACGCCCAAAGGCACGCGCATACGGCCGATCTGGATACCGGAAGGGCGATATTTGAAATCGGTCATTTCGCCGATAGGGTCAGCCAGCGCGGCGATTTGCTCCAGACCTTCGGCCATGGTGGCGATGGATTTTTCGCTCAAGCCCAGGCGGTCGAGCATGGCCGCTTCCATGCCGGCCGCGCGCGCGGCTGCCAGATCCTGCTGGTTGGCGGCCATCAGCGCATCCTTCTCGCGGCGGATGGCGGAAGCGATGGCGAGTAGCGCACGGTTCTTGGTATTGGTGTCGGCTTTTGCCATGTGGCGGGAGGCGGCTCTTGCCGCTTCGCCCACGCCTTGCATGTAATGTTTGATATCCATCTTTGTTACCTATTGATTAACGGGCTCTGGCAGGCTGCACTCTGGCTACGCCCAGACATAACCGGGAAAGTTCCAGCCACGCGTCACCTTGCATTAAGCCTTTGTTTATTTTATCAATTTCCGCGGCCTTTAATAAGGTGGCCTGCAACAGCTTGAGCGACAGCCGGTTCAGCGCCTGCCGCATCACGTTTTGCCGGTCGCCCCAGATTTTGGCCTGGCCGAAGGCGCTCATCAAATCCATGCCTTGCGATTGCGCCATTTTTACCTTGAGCGCGCCGCGCAGCAGCCACATCAGTACGCCCAGCAGGGCAACCGGCTCCACGCCTTCCGCTTTCAGACCGTCCAGCACGCGCGAGGTTCTGGCCGGGTCGCCCGCCAGCATGGCATCGCCCAACTGGAACGCATCAAAGCGCGACACATTGAGCACCGCATCGCGCACATCCTCGATTTTCAAGCGGCCCGCCGGGTAAAGCAGTCCCAGTTTCTGGATTTCCTGATGCGCGGCAAGCAAATTGCCTTCCACTTGGTTGGCGATGAATTCCAGGGTTTCGGTATCCGCCTGCTGCCCTTGTGCGACCAGCCGACGGCCGATCCATGCCGGCAACCTGTCCGGCTCCACCGGATAGACGCTGATGAGCACCCCGGAGTCATCCAGTTTCTGTAACCATACGCCCTGGTCGCGTTTTTCAATGCGCGGCAGGGTAATGATGGTGAGTGTGTCGGGCGGCAAATCCGCCGCATATTCCTGTAGTGCCTTGCTGCCATCCGTACCCGGCTTGCCGGAAGGGATGTTGATCTCGACGATGCGCAGGCTGGAAAACAGCGACAGGCTCTGGCTGCTGGCCTTGAGTCGCGCCCAGTTGAAGCCGCGCTCCACGGTGAACACCTCGCGCTCGCTATAGCCGTGCTGGCGTGCCGCAGCGCGTAGCGCATCCTGTGCCTCCATCACGCCCAGCGGTTCGTCGCCGGAAATAACATACAAGGGGCGAGGCGGGCGTTCCAGATGCTGGCCTAGTTGCTCGGCGGGCAGTTTCATCAGGAGCAATGCGGCCTTGGTTGCATGAGGCTACTGCGCAGCGGGTTCCGCCGAGGTGGCGCCGGTTAAGTCCGTTGCGGTCTCCTTGGCTTTGCTCAGCACGCTCACCCGGCGCAGGATTTCACGCACCACATCACTGCGCATATCGTTGTTCAACCGGGCTTCTTCACCTTCCTTGGCCAGCGTCTGCGAGTCGTCATAGGCGAAATCACGTCGCTGCTCAACGGTTTGCGGCGGCCCCCACAGTTCTTCACCAGCATCCCGAATACGGAATACCACACGATAAATGAGTTGGTATTCGCGCACCCGGCCATTGCTGGCGAGGGACAGGATGCGCTTTTCACCGGTTTCCGACATCATGTCCAGCGAGCCTTGCGCACCTTTTGCGGTGGGTAATATCTTGACGCCGTTGGCTTTAAGGGAGCGCCGCAGGTCCCTGGAAATGGAAGGCGCGCCGGAGTCCTGGATATAGAGCGTTTCAAACGGCACGCTGCCGATGCCGCGCAGGTGGAAGCCGCAAGCGGTCAGGCTCAGTAGGCAAATCAGCAGCAGATAATGCAAAGAGACAGTTTTCATTGGATCATCCTACAACGATGTTGACCAGTTTGCCTGGAACTACGATCACTTTTTTCACGCTCAACCCCTCTGTGTATTTTTGCACGGCGGGTTGCTGCAGTGCCAGCGTTTCGATGGTGGGTCGATCCGCATCTTTGGCTACGGTGACACTGCCACGCAGCTTGCCGTTGACCTGGATCATCAGCTCGATTTCGTCCTGCACCAGCGCGGCCTCCAGCGGTTCTGGCCAGTCGGCGGCAAGAATGTCCGGGCCGTAGCCGAGTTCAACCCATAGCGCGTGAGTGATGTGCGGGCAGATCGGCGACAGCAGGCGCAACAGGATGCTGAACCCTTCGTGTGCCAGCGCGCTCCAGCCTGCGCCGTTATCCTTCTGCGCTTTTTCCAGCGCATTCAGCATTTTCATTGCGGCCGAGGCCACGGTATTGAATTGCTGCTTGGACAGGTCATAACTGGCCTGTTTCAGCGTCAGGTGGATCTCGCGGCGGATGGCGGCGAGGGCATTATCCAGTTTTCCAATTTCCGTTTTTGGCTGTTCCGACAGCGCGTGAGCAAACGCCCACACCCGCTTGAGGAAGCGGTGAGAGCCTTCTACCCCGCTGTCCGACCATTCCAGCGTCTGTTCCGGCGGTGCGGCGAACATCATGAACAGGCGCGCGGTGTCGGCGCCGTATTGCTCGATCAGCGCCTGCGGATCAACGCCGTTGCGCTTGGACTTGGACATGGTGCCCATGCCCTGGAAATCAACGGCTTTTCCGTCGGCCAGCAGCTTTGCCCCGGTGACCTTGCCGGATTCGTCATGCACCAGTTCCACTTCTTCTGGCGCGAAGTACTCGATGCCGCCTTTATCCGTCCGCCGCGAGAAAATATGGTTGAGCACCATGCCTTGCGTTAACAGATTCGCAAACGGCTCGTCGTAACTGACCAGGCCCATGTCGCGCATCACCTTGCTCCAGAAGCGCGAATACAGCAGGTGCAGGATGGCATGCTCGATGCCGCCGATGTACTGGTCCACCGGCATCCACTGGCTGGTTTCCGCGTCCACCATGGCGTCCGGGCTGAACTTGCTGGCGTAGCGCGCGTAATACCAGCTGGAATCCACAAAGGTATCCATGGTGTCGGTTTCGCGCTTGGCTGGCTTGCCGCATTTTGGGCAGGTGCAGTTGATGAAATCGGCGCGCTTGTGCAGCGGGTTGCCGGAGCCGTCCGGCACGCAGTCCTCCGGCAGCTTGACCGGCAACTGGTCGTCCGGCACCGGCACGTCGCCGCAGCTGTCGCAATGGATGATGGGAATGGGGCAGCCCCAGTAGCGCTGGCGTGACACGCCCCAGTCGCGCAGGCGCCACTGGGTTTTCTTTTCACCTAAGCCTTTTGCGGCGAGGTCGGTGGCGATGGCGTCCACGGCGGCTTCGTAATTAAGGCCGTTGTACTTGCCGGAGTTGACGCAGACGCCCTTGCTCTTGTCGCCATACCATTCCGCCCAAGCCTCCGTAGAGAACGTTTCGCCTTCAAGGGCGATACTTTGTCTGATCGGCAGGCCATATTTTTTGGCGAAGGCAAAATCACGCTCGTCATGCGCCGGCACCGCCATCACCGCGCCTTCGCCGTAGCTCATCAGCACGTAGTTGCCGACCCACACCGGTACCTGTTGGCCGGTGAGCGGATGGGTGACGGTGAGGCCGGTATCTATGCCTTCTTTTTCCATGGTGGCCATGTCGGCCTCCATGACG
Organism: uncultured Methylophilaceae bacterium; assembly: GCA_964511385.1. Classification (GTDB taxonomy): domain Bacteria; phylum Pseudomonadota; class Gammaproteobacteria; order Burkholderiales; family Methylophilaceae; genus CAILHX01. The sequence continues at coordinate 10,091 of CAZEFE010000004.1, forward strand.
GAGCCGTGCTTGCACTTGTCGATGAATGCAGTTAGCTCGGCGTTGCCCTGTGCGGCGAGCGTGGCCAGCGGATGCTCGGCAGCCACGGCGCAGAAGGTGACGCCCATGATGGTGTCGGCGCGGGTGGTGAACACCCACAGCTTGCCGTCGTCGATCAGTTGGCCGCTGCCGTCTTTAATTTCGTGGGTGAAGGCGAAACGCACGCCCACGCTCTTGCCGATCCAGTTGGCCTGCATGGTCTTGACGCGTTCCGGCCAGCCGGGCAGTTTGTCGAGGTCAGCCAGCAGTTCCTCGGCGTATTGGGTGATGCCGAGGTAATAACCCGGAATCTCGCGCTTTTCTACCAGTGCGCCGGTGCGCCAGCCGCGCCCGTCGATGACCTGTTCGTTGGCGAGCACGGTCTGGTCCACCGGGTCCCAGTTCACGGTCTGCGTTTTTTTGTAAGCAATACCTTTTTCCAGCATGCGCAGGAACAGCCACTGGTTCCACTTGTAATACTCCGGCTGGCAGGTGGCCAGTTCGCGCGACCAGTCAATAGCAAAGCCCAGGCTTTGCAGCTGCTTGCGCATATAGGCGATGTTGTCGTAGGTCCACTGTGCCGGCGGCACCTTGTTCTGGATCGCAGCATTTTCCGCCGGCAAGCCGAACGCGTCCCAACCCATTGGCTGCAGCACGTTGTAGCCGCGCATTTTGTGGTAACGCGTCAGTACATCGCCTATGGTGTAGTTGCGCACGTGCCCCATGTGCAGCTTGCCGCTGGGGTAGGGAAACATGGACAGGCAATAGTATTTGGGCTTGTCGCCAGTCAGGTTGGCGGCAAAGCTTTGCTGGGATTCCCACTGTTGCTGGGCGTGTTGTTCGACTTCGCGGAATGGATACTGCGCTTGCATGAAATAACCCGAATCAATGACTTGAAAGAAGACCGAATTATACATTGTGGACACAACCTTCACCGGCTTTAAGCGAGGCTTCCTTATTGCAGGCAACTTCCGTAGAATCGGTAGGGCAGGCAACAAAAACTGAGATAAAGCGTGCATCCAGTAAGGCTTGCGAAAAGATGCCGCGAACTTGAGGAGAGTAGCATGTCCAGGAAGCACCCCATTATTGTGGTTACCGGCTCCTCCGGTGCTGGAACCACGACTGTCAAACGCTCGTTCGAACATATCTTCCGTCGCGCCGGCATCAAGGCGGCGGTGGTCGAGGGCGATAGCTTCCATTCACTGACTCGTTATGAGTTTCGCGATGCCATGAAAAAGGCGGAGGCGAATGGGGACTTTTCTTTCAGCCATTTTGGTCCGGAAGCCAATCATTTTGACAAGCTTGAAGAGCTGTTCAAAAGTTATGGCCAGAGCGGCACCGGCAAATACCGCTATTACGTGCATAACGACAAGGAGGTCGCCGAGCACAGCGCGCGCTTTGGTATTGCCTTGCGCCAGGGTGAATTTACCCCGTGGGAAGATATCCCGCCGGAAACGGACGTGCTGTTCTATGAGGGCTTGCACGGCTTGGTGCGCACCGATAGCGTTGACCTGACTAATTACGTGGATCTGGGTGTGGGCGTGGCGCCAGTGGTCAATCTGGAATGGATACAGAAAATCCATCGCGACTCCTCCGAGCGCGGGTATTCCGCCGAGGCCACGGTGGATACCATCATGCGTCGCATGCCGGATTACGTGAGCTATATCACGCCGCAGTTTTCGCATACCCATATCAACTTCCAGCGCGTGGCTACGGTGGATACTTCCAATCCCTTCATTACGCGTGACATTCCCACGCTGGATGAAAGTTTTGTCATCATTCGCTTCCGCATCCCGTCCATGGCGGATTTTCCCAATCTGCTGACGATGATTCAGGGTTCGTTCATGTCTCGCCCGAACACTATTGTGGTGCCCGGCGGCAAGATGGGGATGGCGATCGAGATTATTCTTACCCCTATCATTCAGGGCTTGCTGGAAAAGCGCAAAGGCTAAGAATGTGGCGATGCCAGAGATGCCCGCCCCCAGGCGGGCATTTTATCTGGTGGAACAGGATGAGATGAGTATTCAAAAGCCAGGCCGTAACGACCCGTGCCCATGTGGTAGCGGCAAAAAGTACAAGCAGTGCTGCCAGCGGCATGAAGCCAGTACGGTCGCGCAAAAAGACGCCATGCTGGCGGCGGTTCCCAATGCCATGCGCATGGCGGTTGCGCACCACCGCGCCGGACGGCTACCGCAGGCCGAGGCGATTTATCTGCAGGTTCTCGGGGTGATGCCCAGGCAGCCGGATGCCCTGCACTTGCTCGGCGCGATAGCGCTGGCCAATGGCAATATTCCACTGGCTGTTGAGCGCATCAAGAAAGCGATCAGTATCAATCCCGCCAACCCGGAGTATTACAGCAACCTCGGATTTGCCTTGCACGAGCATGGGCAGTTGGAAGATGCTGTGGCCGCGTATCGCAAGGCGCTTTCGCTGAAGCCGGATTACGCGGGGGCGCTCTACAATATGCACGCCTTGCTGCTGCCGGCTGATCCGGCCGCTGCTGTGGCGAATTTGAACCAAGTGCTTAGCCTCGCACCGCAGGATTTGGATGCCAGGTTCATGCTGGCGGTGCTGTTGGACTATACGGGTGATGCGGTAGCAGCGGAAGCACAGTTCAAATTGCTGGAAAATGGTGGCGGCCTGACCCAGGCGCGGCTGGATGCGTGGCGGTATTTGAAATCAGCCAATCCCCGCAAAATGCCGCCAATTGTCGGCAGCATGATGCAGACGTTCAAGCTGGCGCTGGATGCCGCACCCAAGCAGGGGCTGGTGCTGGAGTTCGGCGTCCGGTTCGGCAACACCATTCGCCAGATCGCCGGCCTTGCGCGCCAGCCGGTACATGGCTTTGACAGTTTTGAAGGATTGCCCGAGGTGTGGCATCACGAACCCAAAGGCAGTTACACCACCAAAGGCGAAATTCCCAAGGTGCCGCCCAATGTGCAACTGCATGTGGGCTGGTTTGAAAACACGTTGCCGGTGTTCCTGGAGAAGCACGGTGACGCAGTGCGTTTCATCAATATCGATTGCGATATCTACAGTTCGACAAAAACCGTGCTGGAGTTGCTCGCGCCCAGGATGGTGGCGGGCTCCGTGCTGGTGTTTGATGAATACATCGGCAACGAACACTGGCGCGATGATGAGTTCAAGGCGTTTCAGGAGGCGGTTGCCCGCTATGGCTGGGCGTATGAATATCTGTGCTTTAGCGTGTTTACCAAGCAGGTTGCCGTACGGATTACGGCGCTGGGCAAACACTAGGAAGAATGGGGTGGACGATGGGGCTCGAACCCACGACAACAGGAATCACAATCCTGGACTCTACCAACTGAGCTACGTCCACCATTGAAACTGGTTCACTACTGGCCTGCCCGACAGGAATCGAACCTGTAACCCCCAGCTTAGAAGGCTGGTGCTCTATCCGGTTGAGCTACGGGCAGAGTTGTCGGACAAAGATAAAATCTGGTCGGGGTGGAGAGATTCGAACTCCCGACATCCTGCTCCCAAAGCAGGCGCGCTACCAGACTACGCTACACCCCGAAGGGCGCTAACTATAGCGAAATCGGTGCTTCTCGTCAAATTGAATCTGTTAAAATCCTACTTTTTTATGCATTTAATTTAAGCATGACTGCACAATTGATTGATGGTAAAGCGATTTCTCACCAACGGATGGAACGGTTGGCCGAGAAAATAAAGGCCCGAGTTGCCGCGGCCAAGCGCGCGCCATGTTTGGCCGTGATCCTGGTTGGCGGCGATGCCGCTTCAACCATCTATGTGAACAAGAAGCGCCAGAGTTGTGAGGCGGTGGGCATGCGTTCGCTGGCTTATAACCTGCCGGAAGCGACAACGGCCAGTGAGTTGCTGAAACTGATTAATGACTTGAATGCCGATGATGCGGTGGATGGCATTCTGGTGCAATTGCCATTGCCGGCGCATATTGATTCCACTCTGGTCATCGAGCGGATTTCACCACACAAGGATGTGGATGGCTTCCATCCCTACAATATTGGTCGCCTGGCGCAACGCATGCCGTTGCTGCGGCCGTGTACCCCAAAAGGGGTGATGACCATGCTGGAATCACTGGGCATTGATCTGAAGGGCATGAATGCGGTGATTGTGGGGGCTTCCAACATCGTCGGGCGCCCCATGATGCTGGAGTTGCTGCTGGCCGGCTGTACCACGACGATATGCCATCGCTTCACCCGCAATCTGCCGGATATTGTTGGTCTCGCCGACATTGTGGTGGTTGCGGTCGGCAAGCCAGGCATGGTTAAGGGCGAGTGGATCAAGGCCGGCGCGATTGTGATCGATGTGGGCATTAATCGCTTGCCTAGCGGTAAGATCTGTGGCGATGTGGAATTTGACGCGGCTGCCCAGCGTGCCGCCTGGATTACCCCGGTACCGGGTGGCGTGGGGCCGATGACGGTGGCGACGCTGATGGAAAATACGCTGGAAGCGCTGGAAGCCCGCGAATCAGGAAGCTAGCCAGCGCTGCAGCAGCGGGAGGTCAATATGCCGCTGCCCGGCGGTATCGCCGCTGGCCGCAGTAAACGGGACATCGGGCTCGCCCAGGTGATTCAGTACAGCAATCGCCCCGTCAAATTGCTGGTTCGCGGTATAGTCATTGGTGGTGATCAGCGTCGTGAGGTTGGCTCCGCGGCTTGCGCGCAAGCCGTTGTCTGAATCTTCGATCGCCAGGCATTGTTGTGGCGCAAGCCCCAGTTTCTCCAGCGCCCACAGGTAGATATCCGGCGCCGGTTTCTTGGCCGGTACGATGTCGCCGGCGGCAATCACGTCAAACCAGCGTTCCGCGTCCTCCGCCAGGCTGTAGCGCAGCAGCGCGGTCACGTTGGCAGGAGTGGTGGTGGTGGCGATGGCGAGCCTGATCCCGGAGTCTCGCGCTTCCTGCAGCAAGCGTTTGACGCCGGTGCGGAGCGGGATAGCGCCAGCCGCCAGCATTTCGGTGTAATGATGGGTTTTTGCCTTGTGCACGGCGTTCACCAGCGCATCAAAGTCGCTACGGGTCGCGTATTCCGGGCGGTATTGCTTCACATAATAGCGAATGCGCTCCTTGCCGCCGGTGACTGTCAGCAGTTTGCCGTAGAGTTCGACGTCCCAGTTCCAGTCCAGCCCCAGGGCGGCAAATGCCAGGTTGAATGCCGGGCGGTGACCGTCGCGTTCGGTATCGGCAAGGGTACCGTCCACATCAAAGATAAGTGCTTGTAATGCCATACTGGATTTATTTTCCAATCATCTATAAACTTGCCGCTTCGCTGATTTTTTGCTATTGAAGGGCCTGGTTTCCGGGTTGAAAATTGATATGTCTGACGCGATTTCCCGCCACTTTACTCCGTATGAGCCAAAAGCGAATGAGGAGTATATGAATGAACAACAGCGAGACCATTTTCGCAAAATCCTGAATTCATGGAAAGCTGATCTTTCCGACGACATTGACCGCACGGTGCATACCATGCAGGATGAAGTGACCATGTTCGCCGATCCTAATGACCGCGCGAGCCAGGAGTCTGACATGACGCTTGAACTGCGTAACCGGGATCGGGAGCGCAAACTGATCAAGAAAATTGACGAGACGCTGGTCAAGATTGATGAAAACGAATACGGCTATTGCGAAAGTTGCGGTGTCGAGATCGGCCTCAAGCGTTTGGAAGCGCGGCCTACCGCAACGCTTTGTATTGATTGCAAAACCCTCGATGAGATGCGCGAGAAGCAAGTAGCCAAATAAGCGGGCGTTTGCTTGGTTGGCGGCTGCTTTAATCTAAAATAAAAAACGGCTGGATGCGTAAGCATCCAGCCGTTTTTGTTTACAGGGTGAGTTTACTGTTCCTGTGCGGCAGTTTCAGGAGCAGCGCTTTCATCCTTGGCCGGTGCGTCGATCAGTGCTTTCATGGACAGGCGTACTTTGCCCTTGTCATCCACTTCCACAACCTTCACGCGCACCACCTGGCCTTCTTTCAGGAAGTCGCTGACAGCGTTAACGCGCTGGTGTGCGATTTGCGAAATGTGCACCAAGCCATCCTTGCCAGGCAGCAGTGAAACCACGGCGCCGAAGTCCAGAATGCGTTGCACCGTGCCTTCGTAGATCTGGCCCACTTCAACTTCGGCGGTAATCGCCTCGATGCGCTTCTTGGCTTCTTCGCCGGCTTCGGCGCTGATGCAACCGATCTTGATGGTGCCGTCATCTTCAATATCGATGGTGGTGCCGGTTTCTTCGGTCAGCGCACGGATGACTGCGCCACCCTTGCCGATCACGTCACGGATCTTTTCCGGGTTGATCTTCAGGGTGATGATGCGTGGAGCAAATGCCGACAGCTCTGCGCGGGAATCGCCCATCGCCTTTTTCATCAGGCCGAGAATATGCATGCGGCCTTCCTGCGCCTGGGACAACGCGACTTTCATGATCTCGGCGGTAATGCCGGTGATCTTGATGTCCATTTGCAGCGCGGTGATGCCGTTTTCGGTACCTGCCACCTTGAAGTCCATGTCGCCGAGGTGATCTTCATCACCCAGAATGTCGGTCAGCACGGCAAAGCGGTTGCCTTCCTTGATCAGGCCCATGGCGATACCGGCAACATGTTCCTTGACCGGGACGCCGGCATCCATCAGCGCCAGGCAACCGCCGCAGACGGAAGCCATGGAACTGGAGCCGTTGGATTCGGTGATTTCGGATACCACGCGGATGGTGTAGCCGAACTCTTCCGGGGTCGGCAACACGGCAATCAGTGCACGCTTGGCCAGTCGGCCATGACCAATTTCGCGGCGTTTCGGAGTGCCGACGCGGCCGGTTTCGCCGGTGGCGTACGGAGGCATGTTGTAATGCAGCATGAAGCGGTCAGTGAACTCGCCTTGCAGTGCGTCAATGATCTGCTCGTCGCGGCCGGTGCCCAGTGTGGCGACTACCAATGCCTGGGTTTCACCGCGGGTGAACAGCGCGGAACCGTGCGTGCGCGGCAGTACGCCGGTACGAATGGTGATCGGGCGCACGGTGCGGGTGTCGCGGCCGTCGATGCGAGGCTCGCCGTTCAGGATCTGGCTGCGAACCACCTTGGCTTCCAGTGCGAACAACGCATCCTTGATCTGGTTGGCACGAGAGGTGTCGGTGTCTTCGGTAATCAGTTCAGCCAGCACGCGGGACTTGATTTCTTCCAGCTTGGCAGAACGCGTTTGTTTGGACTTGATCTTGTAGGCTTCGTTGATGTCGTTTGCAGCCAGGGCATTGAGCTGCTCCACCAGCGCGCTGTCAGTTTCCGGAGGGGTCCAGTCCCACGGCTCTTTGCCGACTTCGGCGGCCAGTTCGTTGATGGCATTGATCACGGCTTGCATTTCGTTGTGGCCATATACCACGGCGCCGAGCATCACGTCTTCGGACAGCTGCTTGGCTTCGGATTCCACCATCAATACAGCCTTGTCGGTGGCGGCAACCACCAGGTCGAGTTCGGTTTCTTCGAGTTCGGCCTTGGTCGGGTTCAGGACATACTCGCCATTGATGTAACCGACGCGGGCTGCACCAATCGGGCCGTAGAACGGAATCCCAGAAATGGCCAGTGCGGCGGATGCGCCGATAATGGCAGGGATGTCGGAATCAATCTCGCTGTTGGACGACATGACGGTCGCGACAATCTGGATTTCGTTGTAGAACGCTTCCGGGAACAGTGGGCGCAACGGGCGGTCGATCAGGCGTGAAGTCAGGGTTTCCTTTTCGGAAGGACGGCCTTCGCGCTTGAAAAATCCGCCGGGAATCTTGCCGGCCGCATACGTGCGTTCCTGGTAATCAACAGTCAGCGGGAAGAAATCCTGGCCGGGTTTGACATCTCTTTTGCCAACGGCGGTGACCAGAACAACAGTGTCATCCAGGGTTACCAGTACGGCGCCATCCGCTTGGCGAGCAATCTCACCGGTTTCCAGGGTCAGTGTGTGGCGGCCATACTGCAATGTTTTTTTGATTGGGTTCACAATAAATGTCCTCTTAAATGTAAAACAAGCCGACAAGCGCCGCGTTTCCGCTGCGTCTGCCGGCTTGTTTCATGAATGCAAAGGTAAAAATTACTTACGCAGGCCGAGGCGCTCGATCAGCGTACGGTAGCGATCAACGCTCTTGCCCTTGAGGTAGTCCAGCAGTTTGCGGCGCTGGCTGACCAGCTTGAGCAAACCACGACGGGAGTGGTGATCCTTGGCGTGAACCTTGAAGTGCTCTGTCAGCTGGGAGATACGGTTGGTCAGCAGAGCGACCTGGACTTCAGGGGATCCCGTATCGTTAGCCGCAGTGGCGTATTCGCTCACAATCTGTGCTTTTTCAGCGGTAGTTGCAGACATCTTAAACTCTCTCTTCGTTCTCTTAAATCTTGAGCCGCGCATTTTAACCTTAAACCGCATCATTTCACAAGCGGTTTTATGGATAAATGGCCGTCATATCCAGTTGGTCACTGGGTGCCAAATCTTAGTTAAATCTTTAACTTACCCATCGACGGTGACGATCAGCCGTCGTGGCGCGATCTGTCCATCCTGCATGTTTTCGCCCAAGCCCAGAAACCGGTGCCCAGATTGGTAGACACGCCACATGCCCGGCTGCGTAATGCCGGATTTCCAGATGGCTTGCCCTTGCTGGAAATAATGGGCGCTGTCGGTATCCAGTTCCACCTCTGGCAGATCCAGCAGCAGGCTGTCGATGGGCAGCAGTTGCGCGTCGCGCTCTGTCGCGGTCATGGCTTCAAGCTGTTCCAGCGTCAGCGCATGCCGCAGCGCGAAGCCGCCGGTGTTGAGCCGCCGCAGCGCGGTCAAATGTGCGCCACAGCCCAGTGCTCGGCCGATATCTTCGGCCAGTACACGGATGTAGGTGCCTTTGCTGCAGGAGACCACAATATCCGCTTCATCACCTTCCAGCCGCTCCAGTTCAATGCGATGGATGGATACGGTGCGGACCTTGCGTTCAATCTCCACGCCGGCACGGGCATATTCATAAAGCGGCTTGCCTTGATGCTTGAGGGCGGAGTGCATGGGCGGCAATTGCTGGATTTCGCCGAGGAAGGATTGGATGACTGTTTCCAGTTGCTTACGGTCAGTACTGACCGGCGACTGGCTGGTGATTTCGCCTTCGGTGTCGCCGGTGGTGGTGGTCACACCCAGTTTGAGCGTGGCGCGATAAACCTTGTCGGCATCGAGCAGGGTTTGCGAAAACTTAGTGGCTTCACCAAAGCACAAGGGCAGCAGGCCCGTGGCAAACGGGTCCAGGTTGCCGGTATGTCCGGCCTTGGCGGCGCTGAACAGGTGTTTGGCGCGTTGCAGCGCTTGGTTGGAGGAGAAGCCTGCGGGCTTGTCCAGCAGCAGCACGCCGTGGACCGGACGTTTGATACGTTTGAATTGCACGGGCGAACGGTTTAGCTGTCGTCGGACGGGGTGTCGGACAAGGCCTGGTCGATCAGGCTGGACAAATGCATGCCGCGGTCAATCGAGCTGTCGTAGTTGAAATGCAGCTGGGGCACCGAGCGTAACAACATGCGCTTGGAAAGCTGGGAGCGCAGGAATCCGGCGGATTTCTGCAGGCCGATGAGCGCGGCATCAGCATCATCCTGCGTAGAGAAAAACACCTTGGCGTGTGCCAGGTCGCCGCTGACTTCGACGTCAGTCACCGTGACGTTTCCCACGCGCGGGTCCTTGACTTCGAACTGCAGCAAATCCGCCAGTTCCCGGCGGATTTGCTCGGCCACTCTTTGATTGCGGGAGAACTCTTTTGCCATTACAACGACGTTCTCGCCACCTCGACCATTTCAAATACTTCCAACTGGTCGCCCACCTGGATGTCGTTGAAATTCTTCAGCGACAGACCGCACTCGAAGTTGTTTTTCACTTCCTTCACGTCGTCCTTGAAGCGTTTGAGCGAGTCGAGTTCGCCGGTATGGATCACCACGTTGTTGCGCAGCAACCGGACATGGGAGGTGCGCTTGATGAGACCGTCCATGACATAACAACCGGCAATGGTGCCGATCTTGGAGATGGTGAACACTTCGCGTACTTCCACCATGCCGATCACCACTTCCTTTTGATCCGGTGACAGCATGCCGGTCAGCGCGGCACGCACTTCATCCACGGCTTCGTAAATGATGGTGTAGTAACGCACATCCACGCCCGCAGATTCGATCAGCTTGCGCGCGCCGGCGTCGGCACGGACGTTGAAGCCGATCACCACGGCACCGGAAGCCACTGCCAGGTTGACGTCGGATTCGGTGATCGCGCCCACGCCGGTGTGCAGCACGTTGACCTTGACTTCGTCAGTGGAAAGCTTCTGTAGCGAAGCGGCCAGCGCTTCGTAAGAACCCTGCACATCCGATTTGATGATCAGCGGCAACGTCTTCACTTCGCCTTCGCCCATCTGCTCGAACATGTTTTCCAGCTTGGCGGCCTGCTGCTTGGCCAGTTTTACGTCGCGGAACTTGCCCTGGCGGAACAGCGCGATTTCGCGCGCCTTGCGCTCGTCATTCAATACGATGACTTCTTCGCCGGCATTCGGCACGTCCGACAGGCCCAGGATTTCCACCGGGATAGATGGGCCGGCTTCCTTGATGTCCTTGCCGTTTTCGTCCAGCATGGCGCGGACGCGGCCAAAGGCGCTGCCAGCCAGCAGCATGTCGCCGCGCTTGAGCGTGCCGGATTGCACCAGGATAGTGGCGACGGAACCGCGGCCCTTGTCCAGGCGCGCTTCAATCACCAGACCCTTGGCAGGGGAGGTGACCGGCGCTTTCAGTTCCAGCACTTCGGCTTGCAGCAACACGGCTTCCAGCAGGTCGTCGATACCTTGGCCGGTTTTGGCCGAGACTTCCACGATCATGGTGTCGCCACCCCAGTCTTCCGGCACCACTTCCTGCGCTACCAGTTCCTGTTTGACCTTTTCGGCGTTGGCGCCTTGCTTGTCCACCTTGGTAATGGCCACCACCATCGGCACCTGGGCCGCCTTAGCATGGTGGATGGCTTCTATGGTCTGCGGCATCACGCTGTCGTCAGCGGCGACCACCAGGATCACCACGTCGGTGGCCTTGGCACCGCGTGCGCGCATGGCGGTAAACGCCTCGTGGCCCGGGGTGTCGAGGAAGGTGACCATGCCGCGCGGGGTTTCCACGTGGTAAGCGCCAATGTGCTGGGTAATGCCGCCGGCTTCGCCATGCGCCACGCGGGTGCGGCGGATGTAGTCGAGCAGCGAGGTTTTACCGTGGTCGACGTGGCCCATCACCGTGACGACCGGAGGACGCGGCTCCAGCGTGGCTTCCACGTGTTCTTCATCGGTCAGGAATGCATCCGGGTCGTTCGCCTCGGCAGCCTTGGCGATATGCCCCAGGTCTTCCACCACAATCATGGCGGTTTCCTGATCCAGCACCTGGTTGATGGTCACCATCATGCCCATCTTCATCAGTGACTTGATGACTTCGGTTGCCTTGACCGCCATTTTGTGGGCGAGGTCGGCAACGGAGATGGTTTCCGGGACCAGCACTTCATACACGATGGGTTCGGTCGGTGCCGAGAACGCGTGTTGGGCGTCCTGATCCTTGTGATGCTTGCCGGATTTGGACTTGTTTGGTGCGCGCCAGCCTTGGCCGATGCCAACGTCGCCGCGGGTTTTCAGGCCGGTGCCGCGACGCTTGGTGTCTGGCTCCTTGCTGACGGTTTTCTTGCCCTTGTGCTCGCTGGCTTTCGGTTTTTCGGGTTTGTCGCCAGGTTTGCCAGCGGGCTTGTGCAGCGTGCCTTCGGACAGCTTCTTCTTGGCGGCTTCAGCCTCGGCCTGGCGCGCTGCTTCTTCTTCCTGCTTGCGCTGCAGCGCGGCCTGCTTTTTGCGAATTTCCTCGCTCTGCAGGGCGATCAGCTCGGCCTGGCGGCGAGCTTCCGCCTCGCGAATGGCGATCTGCTCTGCATCCAGTACGGAAAGTTTTTTGGGCGGACTGGCTTTGGCGGGAGCGGCAGGAGCAGCGGCTTCCGGAGCGGCTACGGGCTCGGGCGCCGCAGGTTCAGCGACCACTTCAGGCGCCGGCGGCACGGCTTCAGGCGCAGCTTCAACAACCGGCGTTGGTTCAACAACGGCTGCCGGTGCCGGCTCGGTTACCGGCGCTTCAGGTGCCGGTTCCGGAGCCGCTGCGGGTTGTTCGTCAGCCTCGTCGCGGCGCACCAGTACGCGCTTCTTTTTCACTTCCACCTGAATGGTGCGGCCGCGGCCGGCACCATCGGACTGCTTGATTTCGGTGACTTGCTTGCGCGTCAGCGTGATCTTGTTTTTAGGCTGTTGTGCGCCGTGCTCCTTGCGCAGGTATTCCAGCAGTGCCGATTTGTCCTGCTCGGTCAGCGTGTCATCCGGAGATGTCTTGCTCACGCCCGCAGCCTTCAACTGCTCCAGCAACAGCTGGGGCGGAAGACTGAGTTCGCTGGCGAATTGCGTTACGCTTGTTTGTGCCATTTGTGCTCCTTAAGGCCGTATTCTCGTATCTGATGGGGCGCTGTTATGCGAACCAGGGCGCGCGCGCCGTCACAATCAGTTGTTTGGCACGGTCTTCATCCATACCGGTCATTTCCACCAGTTCATCCACGGCCAGGTCGGCCAGGTCGTCCAGCTTGGCTACGCCCTTGGATGCCAGCAAATGTGCGGTTTTGTCATCCATGCCTTCCATTGCCAGCAGTTCTTCCGAGGCTTCCTCGACCTTCTCTTCACGCGCAATGGCTTCGGTGAGCAGCGCATTACGGGCGCGGCTGCGCAGTTCGTTGACGGTATCCTCGTCAAACGCTTCGATTTCCTGCATTTCGTTGAGCGGCACGTAGGCGATTTCTTCCAGCGTGGAAAAACCTTCCTGGATCAGGATGTCCGCCACTTCTTCGTCCACGTCCAGCTTGCTGATGAACAGGTCGCGTACCTTGCCGTATTCCTCTTCGCCCTTCTTCTCGGCCTCGTCTTCGGTCATCAGGTTGAGTTCCCAGCCGGTCAGCTGCGAAGCCAGGCGCACGTTCTGGCCGCCACGGCCAATGGCCAGCGCCAGCTGGTCTTCGGCCACCACCACGTCCATGCTGTGTGCTTCTTCATCAATGCTAATGCGCGACACGGCGGCTGGCGCCATGGCGTTGATCACGAACTGCGCCGGGTCCATGGACCACAGCACGATGTCCACGCGCTCGCCGGCCAGTTCGCCGGTGACGGCCTGCACGCGGGAGCCGCGCATGCCGACACAGGTGCCCACCGGGTCGAGGCGCTGGTCGTTGGATTTGACGGCGATCTTGGCGCGGGAGCCGGGGTCGCGGGCAGCGGAGCGGATTTCCAGCAGGCCTTCCTCGATTTCTGGCACTTCCAGTTCAAACAGCTTGATGATGAACTCCGGCGCGATGCGCGTCAGGATCAGCTGCGGACCGCGCACGTTGCGCTCGATGCGGCTGAGGTAGGCGCGGACGCGGTCGCCATTGCGCAGGTTTTCTTTCGGGATCATCTGTTCGCGCGGCAGCAATGCTTCCAGGCGGCCGATTTCAATAATCGCGTTGCCCTTTTCCATGCGCTTGATGGTGCCGCTGACCAGGTGTTCTTTCCGCGCCAGGAAATCGTTGAGGATTTGCTCGCGCTCGGCTTCGCGCACCTTTTGCAGGATGACCTGTTTCGCGGCCTGAGCGCCGATGCGGCCGAACTCTACCGATTCCAGCGGCTCCTCGACGGCGTCGCCGATTTCCAACCCCTTGGCGCGCTCGTCATCCGGCAGCAATTGGGCGTCCGGGTTTTCCAGCGCACCGGTTTCCTCGTTTGGCGCGGTGACCGTCCAGCGGCGGAACGACTGATGCTCGCCGGTGGTGCGGTCTATTTCGACGCGCACATCCACATCTTCCTTGAAGCGCTTTTTGGTGGCCGAAGCCAGCGCCAGTTCCAGGGCGATAAAGATGATCTCTTTTTCCACGTTTTTTTCGTGGGCCAGCGCATCTACCATCAACAAAATTTCGCGACTCATGATCGTTCTCCGCTCAATACTCTAATCTTCAAAAATCGTACAAATCCGGGAAGCCAACAGCGGGCGGCTAGAATTCAGGATCCAGCCGCGCCTTTTCAACATTGCCCAGCGCGATGCGCTCAACGGACTCGGCGCACTGCAGCAGCACTTCGCCATCCTCCAGTCCTTGCAGCTTCCCTACGTAATTCTTCCTGCCGTTCAGCGGAACGCGCAGCTTCAGCTTGATGCGCTCGCCGGCAAACCGCTCGAAATCGGCGGGCTTTTTCAGCACCCGGTCCAGGCCGGGAGATGAGACCTCCAGCCGGTCGTAATCCACATCATGCTCCACCGCCAGCAGGTGGGATACATGGTTGCTCACCAGCGTGCAGTCGTCGATGGTGACGCCTTCCGGCTTGTCGATAAACAGGCGCAGCAGCTTGCCGCGGTTGGACATTTCCAAGTCCACCAGCTCATAACCCAACTGGGTTACCGTTTTTTCAAGTAATGAACTCAAGTCCATTCGCACATCCTGATGACAAAGCGTTTCCGGGCGACACAAACAAAAAATGGGCGCAATGCCCATTTACAAACTGCTGCCTCGCCCAACAAGACCGGCATCATAACATAAGTCATTGACTGCGGTCTATTTCCGCTTGTTCAATCCCTTTCCGGATAAAGCTATTTTGCAGTGGCCGCAACCGTACCGAATGGCGGTGCTGGTTAGTGCGCCGCCTCCCAGTTGGCGCCCACGCCCAGATCCGCTTCCAGCGGCACATCCAGCCTGGCAACGCCGCTCATCAGCCGCGGCAGGTGCTGTTTGACCAGTTCCAGTTCCGCGTCCGGCACTTCCAGCACCAGTTCGTCGTGTACCTGCATGATGATGGACGTGGTTAGTTTTTGTTCCAGCAGCCAGTGATGCACGGCGATCATCGCCAGTTTGATCAGGTCGGCGGCGGTGCCTTGCATGGGGGCGTTGATGGCGGCGCGCTCCGCGCCTTGCCGTCTCATGCCGTTGGGGCTGTTGATTTCGGGTACCCACAGGCGGCGGCCGAACAGCGTTTCCACGTAACCCTGCGCCTTGGCGGTTTCGCGGGTGCGCTGCATGTAGTCCTTGACGCCGGGATAACGGGCGAAATAGCGGTCGATATAGGTTTGCGCCGCGCTACGCTCGATGTCCAACTGGCTGGCCAGGCCGAAAGCGGACATGCCATAAATCAGGCCGAAGTTGATGGTTTTGGCGTAGCGGCGTTGTTCGCTGCTGACATCGGCAACCGGGACGCCGAACACTTCGGCGGCGGTGGCGCGGTGGATATCCTCGCCGGCGGCAAAGGCCTTAAGCAGGCCTTCATCTTGTGATAAATGCGCCATGATGCGCAGTTCGATCTGCGAATAGTCGGCGGAAATGATGGAGCAGCCGGGCGGTGCGATAAAGGCTTCGCGGATGCGGCGCCCTTCGGCGGTGCGTACCGGGATGTTCTGCAAATTGGGGTCGGAACTGGCCAGCCTGCCCGTGATCGCCACCGCCTGGCTGTAATTGGTATGCACGCGGCCGGTGGCCGGGTTGACCATTTTCGGCAGCTTGTCGGTATAGGTGGACTTGAGCTTGGACAGGCTGCGATGCTCCAGCAGGATTTTCGGCAGCGGGTGATCCAGCGCCAGTTCCTGCAGCACGTCCTCATCGGTGGAAGGCGCGCCGGAAGGCGTTTTTTTCAGCGGTTTGATGCCCAGCTTGCCAAACAGGATTTCCTGCAACTGCTTGGTCGAGCCCAGGTTGAACGGCTGCCCGGCCAGTGCGTGCGCCTGCTGCTCGATAGAGAGCAATTTGTGCCCCAGTTCGTGGCTTTGCGCATTGAGCCTGGCGGAATCCAGCAGCACGCCTTTGCGTTCAATGTCGTACAAAATGCTCAGCAGCGGCATTTCGATGTCGCGGTAGATGCGCGTCAGCTTTTCGTCGCGCGCGATGTTGGGGTGCAGCGCCTGATGCAGCTGCAAGGTGATGTCGGCATCTTCAGCGGCATATTCGCTGGCCTGGTCGATGGCAATCTGGCTGAACGGCACCTGTTTGGCGCCCTTGCCGGCCAGTTCCTCGAAGGTAATGGTCTTGACGCCCAGGTGGCGCATGGCCAGGTCGTCCATGTTGTGCTGGCGGTGGCTTTCCAGCACGTAGCTTTGCAGCAGGGTGTCGTGGGCGATGCCGTTAAGCTGGATATCGTGGTTGGCTAGGATGTGCTTGTCGTATTTCAGGTTTTGCCCGACCTTGAGCAGCGTGGGACTTTCCAGTAGCGGCTTCACTCGCGCCAGCGTGGCTTTGAAATCCAGTTGCTGCGGCGCGCCGGCGTAGTCGTGGCGCAGCGGCAAATACGCCGCCACGCCCGGCGTAATGGAAAAAGACATGCCCACCAGTTGCGCGGTCATCGGGTCCAGCCCGGTGGTTTCGGTGTCGAAGCAGACCAGCGGCGCCTGCGCCAGCTTGCCTAGCCAGGTGTCGAGCTGGGCGGTGGTGAGGATGGTTTCGTAGTGGCGAGAAGTGACGGCGCTGGCGGAGAATAAATCGCCGGAGCTGGTGGTGGATGGCGCCGCGGCGGTTGGGCGGGCGGGAGCCGGCAAATCCAGCTCGCGGCGCCAGCTATTAAAATTGAAATGCTCAAACAGTTCCGCCAGTTTAGCCTTGTCCTGCGGTTGCGGGGCAAGGTCGGCAAGGCTTTCCCGGATGCCGACGTCACAGCGGATGGTAATCAGCTCGCGGGCGGTAGGCAGCCAGGGCAACGCCCGGCGCAGGTTTTCGCCGACCACGCCGGTGATTTCGTCGGCATGCGCCACGATGTTTTCCAGCGAGCCGTACTGTGTCAGCCATTTCACCGCGGTTTTGGGGCCGACTTTTTCCACGCCCGGCACATTGTCCGAGGTGTCGCCGATCAATATCAGGTAATCCACCATCAAACCGGGCGGGATGCCGAATTTCTTTTCCACGCCGGCGATGTCCAGCACCTCGTCCACTTTCCTGAAGGCGTCGCGCATGGTGTTGACGACGGTGATTTGATTATTCACCAGTTGCGAAATGTCCTTGTCGCCGGTGGAGATGATGACCTGCATGCCTTCGCGCTCGGCTTGTTTGGCGAGCGCACCGATCACGTCGTCGGCCTCGACGCCGTCTTCCACGATCAGCGGCCAGCCCATGGCCTTGATCGTCTCGAATAGGGGTTCGATCTGCACGCGCAAATCGTCGGGCATGCTGGCGCGGTTGGCTTTGTATTCGGGGTAAATGTCGTCGCGGAAGGTTTTGCCCTTGGCATCGAACACGCAGGCGCTATAATCCGAAGGGTAGTCCTTGTGCAGGCGGCGCAGCATGTTCAGCACGCCCTGGATCGCGCCGGTGGGTTCGTTGGCACGGTTGCGCAGGTCGGGCATGGCGTGAAAGGCGCGATAGAGATAGGATGAGCCGTCAACCAGCAGTAATTTCTTCATCATTTTGAGGTTTCTTTAAGAATGTCTGCGGCCAGCAAATTACCCAAAATTACCGATGCCGAAGTGCTTGCCCGCGGGCATTCGGCGCATGAGTCCTGGCGGGTGTTCGAGATTATGGCAGAGTTTGTCGAATCCACGGAGCACCTGAAGGAAATCCGCCCGGCGGTGTCTATTTTCGGCAGTGCCCGCACTTCGCCGGAGCATCCTTATTACAAATTGGCCGAAGATATCGCGCGCCAGCTTTCCGATGCCGGTTTCAGCGTGGTGACCGGCGGCGGCCCCGGCATCATGGAAGCGGGCAACAAAGGCGCCTATTACGGCAAGTCCCCCAGCGTCGGGCTGAATATCCAGCTGCCACATGAGCAGCACACCAACCCGTTCCAGGACATCAGCCAGACCTTCCGTCACTTTTTTGCACGCAAGGTGATGTTCGTCAAATTTGCCTCGGCCTATGTGGTGATGCCCGGCGGCTTCGGCACGCTGGATGAACTGATGGAAGCGCTGACGCTGGTGCAAACCGGCAAGACCCGCACCATCCCGATCATCCTGGTGTGCTCGGCGTTCTGGGCCGGTTTGCTGGACTGGTTTCGCAAGGCACTGGTGGCGGAAGGCATGATCGAGCCGGAGGACGTGGACCTGATCCAGGTGATCGACGAGCCCGCACAGGTGGTGGAGGCGATTTTCAAATATTACGAAAGCCGTGCGTTCGAGCCTTCCACGGAAGAGCGCGAGATACAACTGAATCTTTAGTAGCGAGCCGGCTTTCTGCTAGAATCCGGCTATTGAATAACCATAACGCGAGGCTCCCATGCGCCGCTATTCCCGTCTGTTGATTCTCCTGCTGCTGCTCGCACCGCTGGCTGTGCTGGCCGCCGACCAGCCGCCGCAGCTTGAGCCGTTGCCGGAACCGCCGCCGGCACCGGCCGGTTATGAGCCTGACCCGCTGACCGAACCGCAGGTGACGATTACCAAAAAAGGCGAGGAAACCATCGAGGAATACCGCGTTAACGGCGAGTTGTACATGCAGAAAATCACTCCGGCGCACGGCGTGCCGTACTACCTGGTAAAAGAATCGATCGATGGCGGCTGGGCGCGGATGGACGGCCCCGGGGCGCCGATTGCCGTGCCGCAATGGATACTGTTCCGTTTCTAAATGTTTACTGAGTAGGGGGCGTCTGACGCCCTCTTTTTTATGTCCGTTTTTACTACCGTCACCCTAGAACAGTTGTGCTCCTGGCTCGAGGATTACCCGTCGGTCGGCGTGGCCAGGGAATTGCGCGGCATTGCCTCCGGCGTCACCAATACCAATTATTTTGTCATCACCGACAGCAACCGTTTTGTGCTCACTCTGTTTGAGCACAACAGTGCCGAGGAACTGCCGTATTTTCTCGACCTGATGGCGCACCTGGCGGCGCATGGCGTTCCCTGCCCCAGCCCGGTGGCCAATCGTGCCGGCCAGTACCTGGGTGAGTTGAATGGCAAACCGGCATCGCTGGTCAGTTGCCTGCGGGGTTCGTCGCTGGAACAGCCCGGGCCCGGGCATTGCGCCGAAGTTGGCAATTTTCTCGCCAGGATGCACCTGGCCGGCCTGTCGTATCCTGCCACCATGCAGAATCCACGCGGCCCGCACTGGTGGGCGGTGACCGCCGCAAGGGTGTTGCCCAGGCTCGACCAGGCCGAAAAGCGCCTGCTGGAAGATGAACTGGCATATCAGGCGCGGTTCCGCAATGTGGAATTGCCGCGCGGCGTGATTCATGCCGACCTGTTCCGGGACAATGTGCTGTTTGATGGCGATACGCTGGGCGGCGCGATCGATTTCTACTATGCCTGCAACGACGCGCTGGCTTATGACCTGGCGATTACCGTGAATGACTGGTGTGTTAATGAGGATGGCTCGCTGGATGCGGCCAGGCTGCAAGCCATGCTGGCGGCGTATCACCAGCTGCGGCCGTTAACGGCCGCTGAACGCGATGCCTGGCCGGTGTTGTTGCGCGCCGGCGCGCTGCGGTTCTGGCTGTCGCGCTTGCAGGATTATCATTTCCCGCAGGCGGGCGAATTGACGCATGCCAAGGACCCCGGACATTTCCGGCGGGTATTGCAGGCGCGGATCAGGGATGAAGCGGCCATCAAGGCCATCTGGGTATAACTCCGATTTCCAATAAGAACGATAACGTTGTTGCCCCTCCTTGCCGTACTACAGTACTGTCTTCGTCGGGGCGCCTAGTTATCGGTTCTATTGGACATCGGAATAACAAGGGTAAGGATAATCATGCAAGCAAGAACCGTGGGTGCGTCACATGGCTGGAACTGGATCCGGGACGGGTTCGCCTTGTTCAGGCGCAGCCCGGTGATCTGGATTGCCCTGTTTTTCATCTACCTGTTGATTGGCGGTGTGTTGTCCATCGTGCCGTTGCTGGGGCCGATCGTGCTGAACCTGCTGGCGCCGGTGTTTGTGGCCGGTTTCATGCTGGGTTGCCGTGCCCTGGAAAATAACGAAGAACTGGAAATCAACCATCTGTTTATCGGTTTCAAGCAGAACACCTCGCAACTGGTGACGGTGGGCGGTATCTATCTGGCCGGGGTGATTGTGATTGCCGGTGTGGTGTTTGCAGCCACCGGCGGCAACCTGCTGGGCGCCCTGGGCGCGCATTCCCATGACATTGAGCATGCAGGTGCCGTTGCTGCGGCAGCGGGCGGCGGCGCCATGGTGGTGGCCCTGCTCGGCGTAGCGGCGCTGATCCCGCTGATGATGGCGTACTGGTTTGCGCCGACCTTGGTAGTGTTGCATGACCTGACGGCGGTGGATGCAATGAAAACCAGCTTTTATGCCTGTTTGCGCAACATCCTGCCGTTTACGGTGTACAGCCTGATTTCCCTGATGTTGATCGTGCTGGCAGCCATGCCTTTCGGCCTGGGGCTGCTGGTGATGATTCCCACCATGACCGCATCGCTGTACGCCAGCTACAAGGATATTTTCCAGCCGATGGATTACGGCGGCGGTGAAATGGCGCTGTAGTCCGGCTTATTGTACCGCGCCTGTTTTCTGCACCCAGAACTGGTACATGCCGATAAACGTATCGGGGTTTTCCTGTTCGAATATGTGCCAGTAGTCGAGGTTGGTGGCGGAAGCGTCGTCCGGGAAACGCTGCGCGTATTGCCTGAGTATCGGTTGGGACAACTGGAATCCCAGCAATGTCAGCCCGAGTTCGGCAAGAACCTGTTTGATCCGGGGTAGGTTGAAGCGGTGTTCCTGTACATGGAACAACAAGTCCCGGCACTCGCTGGTGCTGTAAAAATCCCGGATGGCCAGCATGTCCGCATATTGCGGGTCATCGCTATGCAACATGATCTGTTGCCGCAAGTGGCGAATGTCCTCAGCGCTTGAAACCGGCGGGTGCTCGGTGTTCAGCGTCATGTTCCTGCGCGCAATTTCACTATAAAACCCCAGTTTCATGAACCCGCCCATGCGCAGCATGGAAAGCAGTACGCGCCACCCGGCCACCGGGTCAGCCAGATGATGCAGTACGCCGACGGATTCCATGGCGTCAAATTGCCACCCGGTCGTGCCCAGTTCCATGATGTCGGCCTGGGCATACTCGATGTTGCTAATGGCGAACTCGGCCGCTTTTCTTGCGGCGTAGCCAAGGCTGGTCATGCTCAAATCAACGGCAACGATGCGCGATGTCTGAAAGTTCAGCGCCACGTCGATGGCCTGTTGTCCTGTGCCGCAGCCTGCAATCAGATAATCCGGCGTCGCGTTTTCTGCGGCAGCGCTGAATGGTGCATGCGGGAATGTTTCTTTCAGGTAGGCGGCCAACGTGGTTTTTGCGCGTTGCGGAGCGTACTTGATCCAGCGCGGATACGGGTTCTCCTCGTACTGCTGTTGAACTTGCTGCGAAACGCTGTTGTTCACCGGGGTCACGCACGTGATGCGGCCGGCAAGCATTTTTTCCTGCAGCGGCTCCTCGACTTGCTGCAGCAGCAGTGCGTTGATAGGGGCTGGATAAAGGCTGTTGACCCGCATCCGGGCAGTGCCAGTCTGACTGTGTAGCGGGAAATAACAAGCAACAGCGGCTATCCACAGCGGGGAGACGGTTGCGCCGGATAGCAGCGTCGTATCCAGTTGCCGGGCAAGAGCTTCTGCCTGCGCGAATTCGTCGGGCGGGCAGTAAAACACATACTCGTTGATAAAACATTGCCTGGCCAGTGCGCAGAAAAAGTGCAGCACATCCGGGTCGATGGGGGCTGTTGCCGCAGTGGATGCTGCGGCCTGGAGCAGGACGTTGCGGGTGAGTGTGAGAAATTTCTCCAGTTCGAGATCGGTTGCCAGTGCGTTTTCCAGCAGGCACAAAAGCCCTGGGTGCCGTGCCACTGCGAATAACTCGTTGTCGGCAAACAGGTTCTCGATAGGGAGTGGCTGCGGCCATGCCTGGCTGGCACGCGCCATACAGCGCTGGATGACGGCGTCTTGCCGGACCAGGCGGATGAAGGTCGGCACCAGTTCGTAAGGCCTGCCCCACGGCTCGGACATGGCCCGGATCAGCAGCGGCGTCAGCGCGATGCTTTCGTCGGCATCGAGCAAGGTGGTCTTGACGATGTTGAAGAACGTGGAACGGGTATTGATGCTGTCCTCGATGCCCAGCGCCATTTTCGCGGCCTGCAGCGCCGCAGAAAAATGCCCCAGTTGCTGCTGCAAATGAGCGTAGCTGACCAGCGCATTGACGGTATGGGGCTTGATGGCGAGCGCGGCCTCGTAGCTGGTCAGCGCCTCCTGCTGTCGTCCCAGCGCTTGCAGGACATGACCGCGATTGATCAATGCATCGGCATGGGCGGGCATCAGCGCCAGCGCCTGGTCGTAGCTGGCCAGCGCTTCGCTGAAGCGATTCGCGCCTTTCAGGGCATTGCCGCGATTGAACAGCAGGTCGGGGGATTTTTGCGTCTTCAGTGCGCGGTCATAACTGACCAGTGCCGCTTCAGCGTGCCCGAGCCCGAGTTGGGCATTGCCCAGGTTGGAATAAGCGCCGGCGTGCCCCGGATTAACCTTGAGCGCGCGCTGGATCAGGTCAATGGCTTGCGCGAACTGCCCCTGCTGGGCGCACAGCACGCCTAGCAGATGCAGGGCGTCGAAGTGCTTGGGCGCTTTGCCCAGTATTTTCCGGTAAGCGCTTTCGGCTACCGCGAGGTTGCCCTGTTGGTGTGCCGCCAGGGCTTGCTGGAGTTGGGCTTGTAAATTGGCCATGAAGAGGTGTTCCGGGTTACATAGCTTCTAGTTTGGCATATTCCAGCGCCAGCCACTTCACCCCGGCTTCCTTGAAGCTGACTTGCACCCTGGCATCCGCGCCGCCTTCGTAGGCCAAAATCACGCCTGCGCCGAATTTCGCGTGGCGCACCGGCTGCCCGATGTTCCAGGCCGGGGCGGCGGCAGAAGCGGGGCGCGCCGTTTCCTGCCAGGCGGATTGAAACGAACTGCCGGGATATTTTGGCGTTGGCTTGGCGTTCAGCCGTTTCAGCAGGTTGCCGGGGATTTCATCCAGGAACCGCGACGGCACGTTGTAGCGCACTTGGCCGTGCAGCATGCGGCTTTGCGCGTGGCTCAGGTACAGCCGCCGCCGGGCGCGGGTGACGGCCACGTACATCAGGCGGCGTTCTTCTTCCAGCCCGTGCGCTTCGCCCATGCTTTGTTCGTGCGGGCACAGGCCTTCTTCCAGCCCGCTGATGAATACGGTGTGGAACTCCAGCCCCTTGGCGGCGTGCACCGTCATCAGTTGCAAGGCATCACGACCTGGATCGGCCTGGTGCTCGCCGGCTTCCAGGCTGGCGTAGGTGAGAAAGTCGGTCAGGCTGTTTTCGTCGCGTTCCTTCACAAAGGTCACCGCCGCATTGACCAGTTCGTCCAGGTTGGCGATGCGGTCTTCGCCTTCTTTCTCGCTGGCATAGTGCTGGCGCAGTCCGCTGGTCTGGGTCACCACGTCCATCATTTCCGGTAGCGGCAGGCCGTTGCATTGCTCCTGCATGCCCTTGATTAGAGTGACAAAAGCGGCGATTTTGCCGCCTTGCGTCAATGCCGCCTGCCACAGGCTGAAGGTGTGGGTGCGGGCGATTTCCTGCAATTGTTCCAGGCTGCGCGCGCCGATGCCGCGCGTGGGGAAGTTGATGACGCGTAGTAGCGAGGTGTCGTCGTCCGGGTTGGTCACCAGTCGCAGATAGGCTAAAGCATGCTTGATCTCGGCGCGCTCGAAGAAGCGCAGGCCGCCATACACGCGATAAGGAATGCCCGCCGAAAACAGCGCATGTTCCAGGATGCGCGACTGGGCGTTGGAGCGGTACAGCAGCGCCATTTCCTGCAACTCGATGCCGTCCTTGTGCAGCGCCTTGACCTCGTCCACCACGAACCCGGCTTCTTCGGTGTCGGTATACGCCTCGAACAGGCGGATCGGCTCGCCGCCGCCATCAGAAGTCCACAGGTTCTTGCCCAAACGGTTCTGGTTGTGGGAAATAATCGCGTTGGCGGCGTCGAGAATATTGCTGTGCGAGCGGTAATTCTGCTCCAGTTTGATGACTTCCTGCACCGCGAAATCGTGCTGGAAATCCTGCATGTTGCCCACCCGCGCGCCGCGGAAGGAGTAGATGGACTGGTCGTCGTCGCCGACGGCAAACACGCAGTTCTGCGAACCCGCCAGCAGCTTCAGCCACTGGTATTGCAGGCGGTTGGTGTCCTGGAATTCGTCCACCAGGATGTAGCGGAAGCGCTCCTGGTAATGCGCCCGCAACTGCGGCTCGCGCGCCAGGGTTTCATAGCAGCGCAGCAGCAGTTCGGCAAAGTCGGCCACGCCTTCGCGCTGGCATTGCTTGTCGTATTCGGTAAACACCTCGCGCATGGTCTGCGTGTGGCGGTCGTAGGCTTCCATCTGCTCGGCGCGGTAGCCTTCGTCCTTGCAGCCGTTGATGTAGTTCTGGATCTGCTTGGGCGGATATTTTTCGTCATCCACGTTCATCTGCTTCATCAGCCGCTTGATGGCGGAAAGCTGGTCGGCGGTGTCGAGAATCTGGAAAGTGGCGGGCAGCCGGGCTTCGCGATGGTGCGCGCGCAGGAAGCGGTTGCACAGGCCGTGAAAAGTGCCGACCCACATGCCGCGGGTATTGATCGGCAGCATGGCGGAAAGCCTAGTGAGCATTTCGCGCGCGGCCTTGTTGGTAAAGGTCACGCCGAGGATGCCGTTGGGCGAAACCAGCCCGTTTTGTATCAGCCAGGCGATGCGAGTGGTGAGCACGCGGGTCTTGCCGCTGCCGGCACCGGCCAGGATCAGCGCTGAGGTATGCGGCAGCGTGACCGCTTGCAATTGCTTGTCGTTGAGGCCGGACAGGATATCGAGGGACATGAAAGTAAAGCGCGTTTGAATTCCGGACAAAGCGCGTTTGAATTTCGGACAAAGAATTTTAATACAATTAGATTGAATTCTGGACGGGTAATAATTAACCGCTTGACTCCACCCATCGGGTAGAGCGTACATACAGGTGTCGCAACCAACCATGAGACACCAACATGACAACAGCCGAGCAAGAGCTTCAAACCATCCATTCAGCTATCCTATCAGCAGCCGCGCGCGGCGAACTCGATCTTAACCAGGTTGCCCGTATCGTCCTAGCCGGCCGTGGGCAGGACTTGAATGGGAAATGGGTTGGTTTTGATCGAGCCGCCGAGATTCACAACATTACCAATTCCTGATGACCAGTTCACTCCTTTCGCCACGTCCCTGCTTACCGCCGACGGTATAGCTGATCGGCACGGTATCCATATTCAAGCCTGAGAACGCTTTGCGCATCTCCGGAATATCGTTGACGCTGATGACCATCTTGCCCTTGATCGTCCTGGCCAGCGCAGCCATTACGTCATATTGCTCCAGGCTGAAATCCACGCCGTAGCCCTCCGTCCCCCAATAAGGAGGATCGCAGTAAAACAAGGTGTGTTCCCGGTCATACTTGCGAATGCAATCCTGCCAGGTCAAGTGCTCGATATAGGTTCTGCTCAGGCGCAAATGAGCCATGCTCAAATCCTCTTCAATGCGTAACAGATTCAGCTTGGGCGGGCTGGTCGTGGCTGTCCCGAACGTCTGGTTGTCCACTTTCCCACCGAATGCCAGCTTTTGCAGGTAATAGAACCGCGCGGCGCGCTGTACGTCGGTCAGTGTTTCTTCAGGAGTGATCTGCAACCACTTGAACATTTCACGGCTGGTGAGCGCCCATTTGAATTGCCTGGTGAACTCTTCCAGGTGATGCTTGACGATCCGGTACAGGTTCACCAGCTCGCCGTTGATGTCGTTAAGCACCTCGGTGTGCGCCTGGTCTTTCATGAAGTACAGCGCTGCTGCGCCGCAGAACGGCTCAACGTAGCATTCATGAGCCGGGAACTGCGGCAGGATGAACTTGGCCAGGCGGCGTTTACCGCCAATCCACGGGATGATTGGTAATGCTTTCATAAGCTGCAAGCCTTTCTCAATAGTTGAAATTGCGCTAGGCTTGATCCCGCCGTGACGTCATGGCAGGGAGCCTTGGCTTTGGCTCACAGGTTTGGTCTGTGGGTTGAAGTGGCCGGTGCCGTGTTCGCGCACGGTTCCGGCCGCTCTCTTTTACTGCTTGATCCGGTACGGCCGGAACATGAACTTGGCATACGGCACGCGATGATCCGGCGCCGTAATTGCCCAGCCGTATTTCAGGGCGAATCTGCTACCGCGCACGTCCTTTTCCCACGCCCAGGTTGAATCGAATTTAACCCCCAGCGTGAACTTGCCGAAGTTGCTGGCCGGGTTGCGGCCGCATAAAAATACAAGTTGTTGCCAATAGGTCGGGCTGGCTGACTGGTGCGCGTTGCCGATGCCGCGCGGATACAGATAGTTGCCAAACCAGGTGCTGCCACCGCTCCACGGCGTCAGCAGCAGGATCGAGGTGATCGGCCATCCGATCAGCCACACCGGCACGAACGCCATCCACCAGATCAGGTGAGAGACGTTGGCGCGCCAGTCGCGGACGGTCAGGCATAGCAGTTGACCGAGCAGGCCGATCGCGGCGTAGGCGATTAGCAGCCATTGCCACCAGGTGATTGAGGTCATCATGGCTGTTCAGCCTGGTCTGCTGGTGCCGGAGTATTACCTTCCGCCACCCAGGCATTGAATTCGTCGAATAATGGATGGCCTTCAGGTATTTCGGTGAATGTCCCATCGTCGTTTAATTTACGAACAATCTTTGGGTTCCCAGTCAATTTATACATGTGTATTCCTTACAGTTGCGATTCGAGCAGGATTTGAGCGTTGCCTGCGGCCTTTACCGTCACCGGCGTTTGTGCGGTGAGATTGGCGGCGCAAGCGAAATTTATTTCAACGGCATTCCGATCGGATGAAAATAGTGTCGGAGTCGCTGTGGCTGATACGATGCTGCCGTTCCCGTACTCGCCCGCGAAATTAGAATTAGTTCCAACCACGGTAACGGCCGGCGCGACACGCATTGGTGGATCAAGCCGGAAAACGCCACGGAACGTGCTTGTAGTCAGCGCGCGGCCGGCATGGAATATATCGCCAGATCCTGCTGTGAACGGATTGATCATCCGGCAGAATTCACGGCAGGCTGCACGGTCATCCGACAGAAGTCGTGGAAGCATGTCCGTCGGTAGGGAGCCGCCTCGCACCGCGCGGAATTCGGTAAACCGGAAATTCTTGGTGGTTACAGCGCCGCATGCGGCGCTGACTTCCATTGACCAGCCGTTGGAACAATCGCCCATGTCAACATTCTCAAACTTGACCAGGGTGCCGGTCCCCGTGGGGACAGATTGCGCGCTGCTGGTGGCGATGGTGGTGGTTGCGCCGAAATTGTCCAGCGCGGTCGCCTTCTTGATGGTGATGGTGTAGTTGATACTGCTGCCCACGTCGTGATGCACCAGCACGCCGAAACTGGCTTTTTTGTTCTTGAACGATTTGGAATCCTCGCCCTTTTGCCGATATTGCGTATATACAACGCCGGAGCCGGTAACGGTCACGCCAGAAAGATGCAGCGCCGTCCCCGCATCGCCGATCGGCGATGCGGTATCTTGCGTGATGGTGCCGGCGGATACCGCAGTGCCCGTAGCCCAGGCCGCAAACATATCGACATTGCCGTACTGGCCTGACGTAGATATGGCAGGCGGCGCTTTTGTGGCAACGCGGCAATCCCCGTTGATGACGGTGCTAAAATGGGATTGGCTTTGCGGCTGCTGGTAATCTTTTCTGATGATACTCAGCGGAGTCGTTCCGACGGTGATTGTTCCATCGTTGGAAATTTCAAAAATAGAGTCAGCGTTTCCTGGATACGCGGTGCCCTCTGTTACAACAAACAACACCCCAGCCTTGAGTTCCGCGCCGGTATCCATGCGCGGGTCACGCGTGGCCGGCACCGCTGCGCCGTTCCAGATGTACGGACCGCGCAATGCTGCGGTGGCGTTGTCTTTGTCCAGGAACACATCGCCTGCCACCATCGTTACGCCGTCAATGGTGGCTCCAGGTGCGGCCAGGTTGATGGCGGTGGTCGTCGCGGCGCGGACGATCAGCGTGGTAGCGCCGTTGTTGATGGCACTCTGTATCTTAGTAATGATCGCATCGCGGCATTGCGTGAACGTATCTGTACCAGGCGTCAATAGTGCCTCGCCGTTCATGGTAGCCACATGAACCAGCTCCATCATGAAAGCATTAAGCATATCTTCGGTAACCTGCGTCGGAGGGCGCGCAATACCCGTATCCTCCTCAACAAACATATTGCCTATGTGTCCAGCCGCCTCAGTCTTGTGCATAGCTCACCTCTCCACCCGATCCGGTAATATCTTCAAACCATAAAAAAACGTGCGCCTGCTTAAAGGCCAGCAGCGCATCCCATATAGGCTTTGGATCAACCACGGCCCGGTAATACCTCACCATTAGCACATACGTTGATCTTGAATTTCCCCACAGCCGGTCTCCCACGTGGAACCCAACGCGCAGCGGGCGCAGCAGATGATCCACCGTCACCAGCGGCACCGGAAACGTCTCGCTGGCGGCGTTCTCGCTCCATAGCCGATCTCCCGTATGACTGCCCACCGTGAACGGTTGGCGCGGCATGGTTTCCGTCAGCCCGTTCAATGCCTCATTGGCCACGCGCCGGTATTCGTCAATGTGCCAACTGGTGTATTTCGGGCGATGGCGCTCAATCGCCATATCCAGCACAAGCTGCACATCACCATCCAGCCGGGCCAATTCAGCCCCGGCCATGACCATTAAGTTGGCGCCAAAGCTACCCGGCGCCCACTCCCACGCCTGGCCCGGCGGCAGCAGTGCCTGCAAGGCTTCACCGTACTGCGGGCCGGTGTGCGGAGTAATCTTCATGACCAGGTCACCGGCGACAGCGTGAATACTTCACCGGCAGCAACAGTAATGTCTGCCACGGGCGCGATGCGTGTGTATTGGGTGGTAACGGTGGCAATGGCGGCATCCAGCTCGCCCATACCTATCATGGATGTCTCGCTCATTTCTGCCAGCACCAGGGCGGAAATGGCCGCCTCGATGTCAGCGCGGTTCTGGGTGGTGTCATGGCCCGGCAGCAGATGCAGTTGAGGCCCTACCGGGCGAATGATCGGGGCCGCCAAACGCCAGTCGGCAGTGGCCGGGGCGATGGTGTAGTAATACGCTTCAACAGCGTCAAGCACCGCCACTGTTGGCTGCCTGTTCGCAAGCGTATTGCAGATCGGGCGCACCAGCACCGTGCCGGTGCCGAGCGCATGTAACTGCACCAGAGCGCCGCTCACCGATGGGTGTGCGTTCTTGGCCCATTGGCGATAATCCTCCGGCTTTCCGGAACGCGCCCCGCGTGTCACCACAACATTCCACTCATCAGCAACGCGAATGCGCCAGTCATCCACCAGCTCATCATCAGCGCCACCGGTGAGTGCGGTGGTCAGCGTGATCGTACTGCTAATGCCGGGTACCGGATCAATCAGCGTCAAAGTCTGGCCAATCTCCATGTTGGTAGCCAGCCCGCTCGAAACGCAGCGCACTTGCGCTGTGCCATTGCCTACGCCATCCAGAGTGGTCGCGGCCAGTATTTTGTAGTCGTAACCGTTCTGCCCGCGCGCCAGGGTATCCGCCAGCAGGGCGGTGCCAGGGTTGCCGGTGACCGGCACGTTGCCGACCGCCGACGTGGCCATCAATCGGTCAACACCATATAGCGCCGCCCAGTCGTAAAGCCGCTCCAGAACGCAGGTAAGGGGGGAGGATTGCCGATCAACCCAATCCAGGTGACCGTGCAGGCCGTGACACCCGCGCGCCCAGGATGCGGATATCGGCCCTCCAAGAACGGCGGGCACGGTAGCAAAATCGCCTCCGATGCGCGCTTTAAGTTCCTGGAATGATGGCCTGGTATAGGGTGTGGTCATGATGGGTTGAGCGGCATCTCAACGATTAATTTTTCGCCATTGTGGAATCCGCTGAAGCGTAAAAAAACGCTGGAAACGCTTCCCGACGATCCTGGGTGCTCTATCTCTTCCACCTCAACCTGTTGCAATGCCGCTTCGCGCGCGGTCAGGGCATCGCGTACCATATCCAGCGCCTCGCGCCGGGCGGCGCTGCTCAATGGCTGGCGGCGCACATACCACAGGCCGGTGCCAGCCTGCGGATCATTCCACCAGCCACGGCGCTCGTAGCGATCAACAACGCGTCCTTCCGGTGCTTCCTGGTCGGTGAACAGCGCCGCGTAAATCAGCGTGGCCACCTTGGCATCGGTGTCATTCAAGGCAGGGTCGTCAAACGCCAGGTCAAACACCCCATTGTTGGTCTGTACCAGCTTCAGCATGCTCAAATCTCCGGAGGTGCGTGGTTGTGGTGCGGCTTGGCCGCATCGTTGTCCTGCCATGTCTCGACACCATTGCCATCCCACTTTTGACCCTGGCCATTCACGTCGAATTTATAGCTGGTGGTTGCGTGCAGCTTGATGTTTGCGGCACGGACTTCAAAGTCCAGTGGTGTTTCAATCAGTATCTTGTTGCGCTTCAGGTGCACTTTCTGCCCCTGGTCGTCGTGCAGCGCTACCTCCCCCTCTGTCAGTTGCAGTTGGTAGCGCTTGTCGCCACAAACGATGGCAAAGCCGCCGGATCGGTCGCCAGCCGGGAACAGCAGATACGTCTCGCAGCCTGGCTTGGGCCGGTACGATAAACCATACGGCTCCACCCGGTGCAGGTTGGCCAGCGTCTCGCTATCCAGCACCGTGGCCTGTACGCGGTCATGGCTGATGACCCTGCCCACGCCCTGGGCGACGATCAGCCGCAGCCGGTGCCACATCTGGGCAATCATCGCCTCACCCCCACACCGGAAGCGCGCTTGGTGCGCTTTTTCTCCTCGCCCAGGAAAGCCTCGCGGTGCATCACCGAAAGCCTGGCTACGTGCCCGCCCTGTTCATCCAGCGCCAGGCTACGCTCGCCGATCATGTAAACCGCGTCTATGCCTTCCTGAGGTATCACCACGCGCACCTGCGTGTTGATCGCCCACAGCCCGCCATCGTGCCGCCACCCGGCCACTACCAGATCAAGCCGGTGCGCCCTGGCCAGCCTGCGGTTGCGCTCGAACGCGGCGCGCCTGCCGCAGCCGCCCAGACCGCCGCCGTGGCGATCCGCCACGATGTGCATGGGGCGGAAGTAACTGATACCGGGGTCTTTGGCATCGCCCTTCAGCGACTTGCCGCCATCGTAGTCAAACGATTTCACCCGGTATTCGCTAAAGCGCAACCGGTATTCGTCCACTACCGTGTAGCTCTTGATGTGGCGGCCATAAGTCAGCGTGGCCACCGGCGCGGAAGCGGTGGGCGCGGTTAGCAGCAGGCCGCCGTCCGGCTGCGGATAAAGCAGCAGGTTGGCGGCGCGCGCGGCGTTGATGAGGGCGTTGCTCGGCTGCTCGCACTGCATGCTGAAATGCGGCACCACGACAGTCTCGGCGCTCACCTTTACCGGCACTTTAAAGGTCTTGCAAAGGCGCTTTATAAGCTCTTCGAGTTTCAGCCCGTCCAGGGTGACCGAATACTGGCAATCCACCAGCTCGCGCCCCAGGGAACGCGCTTCAAGCTGCAAGTGGTGATCCTGTTCGCCCACGGCGCGGCGCAGCAGATCGGGGCGGACGGTAGTCACCAGTTCGCCATCGGCCAGCACCGCCACCTCGGTATTGGCTGTGATCGGCAACACCCCGGCGCCGTGCCCGCTTCCGCTGATTTTCAAACCGACGGTTGCGCACAAATCGTCTACCGAGTCGTGGATCTCCACGCCCTGCCAGTAGCGGTACTTGTAGCCATCGAATTGCAGCTCAACCATGATGTTTATCCATAGACGCGCCCCTGCACGAATAGCGGGTGCCGGATGCCGTTGCGCGCGATAAACACGTCGTCATCCACCCCCAGCCGATGCGCCAGCAGGGTGCTGGGCAACGGCTGCACCACGTCGCGAGTGGTATCGCCCCGCAACTGCTGGGCATTGAGCGCGGCAATCAGCGCGGTACGGGCAGAGACGGCGGCCTGAAATACGGGGTCTGGCATGTCCGGCAACAGCAGCGTCAGGGTGTTGACGACGGCAGCCATACCGGCATCGCGCGCCGGTGCGGCACGGTAATCCGCCAGCGCCAGTTGCGCGGCAGAAAACCACAACAACCGGCGGCGCAAGGCCGCCTCGGCCAGCATATTGCTGCGCAGCGCGGCGGAAGTGCCGCTGATATTGGCCGGTCTGGCAGACAGGCTGGCCAGGCGCGTCACAATGCGCGGGCGCGCTACGTCATCCAGGTTGTCGCCCTCACCAGTTGACCCACCCAGCAGGTTGGCCAGCGAGCGGATCGTCGCGGCGTACTGGTCGGGGATGCCAAGCAGCACGTTGATATCGGTCTTGATACCCTGTACCACGTTAATCACCTGGTTGGCCCAGGTCAGCGGCAGGCTGGCCAGCGAGATGGCCTTGCGCAGAATCTCCAGTTGGTCGCTGGCTTCCGCCGCCATCACATTAAAGCTGTCGTTATTCACCGTCGCCAGGGTGAAGTCATCCTCCACCGCGGCGGCATAATCATCCAGCTTGCCCTGGGCATCGTCCGCCACGTCCGGCACTGGTGCTGCCACATCGCCGCCACCGGGCTTGAACACCAGGGCGATGCTGCACATACCGCCTTTTTCATTGCTCTCCTGCACCGTCCAGCTCTCGGCGCGTACCCACAAGCGCCCCAGCCAGGGGTGCGTTAGCCAATCCGCGCCCGGCTGGTTGAGCCGGACCAGGAACTTGTTGCGCGCCAGGTCGTAATCCGCACCGATGAAATACGCATTCAGCTTGTAATCCCAAGCCTTGCCGCCCAGGTCTTCCACATCGGCAAATTCGCCGCCAGGATACTGGTGCACCACCAGCCGTCGCCCAGACGTGCTGTCGTGGCTCTCGGTGAGAAATTCGAGGTCTCCATAACGGGCGGTCGCCATACGGTCTAGCCAGGTCATGAGGGCGCTCCGTTCCAGACGTTACCGGTATTGAGTTTCACATTCCCGCCGCCGCTGGTCTGCATGGCCTGGTTCTGCAACACCAGGCCAGGGGCAAGGCCAACCGTCATGTTGGCATTTACGTCCACCGGCTTTTTATCGCTGGCCTTTAGCGCATCCTGGATGCCCTGATACAGCAGGCCGATACCTCCACCCACCGCAGCGCCGATACCCGTCCCCAGACCGGGAACAATACTGCCGACGGTCGCACCGATGCTGGCGCCATTCAGCGCAGCGGAGCCATATCTTGAAACAGCAGATTCTTCGCCAAAACCGGCGCTCAACGCATAGTTACCGGCAAGCGCCGCCACGCCAGCCACCCCGCCGATCTTGGCAGACCTTGGAATTTTTCCTGGCAGGTTGGATAGATTGCTTAATACACCGGGAACCGCGCCACCTTTACCTCCACCAACCACCATTGCCGCCAACCCTGTTGCCGCAGCAAACGCGGTGACGGCGCTGGTGGCCAGCATGGTGGCACCTGCCAGCAGTGGATGCTTGGCTGCAATATCTGCAAAGGCTTCCGCCGCCTTGCCAACATAGGGCGTTAGTCCATCCATTGCGGCCTTCTGGCCAATATCTTTTTGCTGCTCGGCCTGACGTAGCTTGAATGCGCTGGTCTCGGAAACAAGATCATAATTCTTGTCTATTGCCCCGCCAGACGATACGTCATTTGCTTTTACCTTACCCAACACATCCTGCATGTACTGGCGATTGTTCATCATCCCCAGCAGCGCCATCAACGCCTGCCTGTCTTGTATTAGCTTGCCGATACCGGCACCCTGGGCAATCGTTGCCATGCTCTCCAGCGCGGCGCGTTTATCGTCCCCCGTTTTTGCTGAGGAAAGTTGCTTTTTAGCTATCTGATAATCGCCGCGGCTGGAGACGGACTTATCCACTAGAGCCGCAAAGGCATCTACCGAATCAACACCCTTTGATCGTTGCGATTGCAAGTACGCAGGCAGGTTTACGCCCATTTTCTGGGCATCCTTGGCGGTATCGCTGGAATTGATCTTGGCCAGCAAATTGACCACGTTATTGCCAGCCTCATCTTTTGTACCAGCCGTGATTGCCGCCGCCTGGTTAAGCGCTGCCAATTTGGCGAACCCGGCACGGCCAGATAAGCCTGACATGGTTCCAGCCGCCATTTGTTGAGGCAGCCATTTCGCCATATCCTTCAGTTCAAATCCGCCTGCCTGACCGGCAGCCAGCGCCATATTCAGTACGTTCGGCATATCCTCCGGCTTGATTTTGAACGTCTGCATGGAACGGATGCCAATCTGCGCCAACTCATTGGCATTAGCGCCCGAAGCGCTGGACGCGCGCATGATTTGCGGCAACATCTTGATGGCATCGTCCGAAGTCATCGCTCCGGATGCAATCATGGTATCCAGCGTCTCTGCTGCCTGGTCGCGCGTCCCGCCGCCACCTTTGCCAACAGCCTTATTGATGGCTGATTCGAGTTGCTTCATACCGGCGCGGCGGCCAGATGTGTCACGTTCCGAAAATGCCGTATTGGCCATGTTGGCCAAGCGCTCATCAAAAGACATGGCGGCCATCGCCGGGGATTTGAGCGTATATGCCGCAGCGCCAACGCCTGCGGCAATCGGCAGCGCGGCCATGGCCTTCTGCGCCTTGGTCAGCTCGCCCATCTCGTTACGCAGATCTCGCACACGCTTGATCTGCGCGTCATAAGCGCGGCTTAATTCCTTGGCGCTGTACAAGCCGGAGGCGGCCAGGCTCTTGTAAGCCTGCTGGGTTTGGGATATTTCAGCGCGGATTGTGCGCTCGGAACGTATCTTGAGCTGCTCATGCTGGCGCTCGAAGTGCTCCACGGCGGCCAGCGAATAACGCTCCGCCGCCACGTGGTTCTTGTACATCTTCTCGGCAGCAGCAGCCGACTTGCTGGCAACCTTGTCCGCCGTTTCGCCGATCTTGTTCAGCCCGGCGGCAGCGCCGCCATCCTTGAACCTGATTAACAGTTCCGCGTTGACTGTCATAAATAAAAAAGCCCCGGTGGTAGTTCACCGGAGCTTACGCGCGCGCGGGGACGGGGATTAGGCTGGAAATGTTTCCCGGTCAACCATCAAACTTGATGCCTTCCATGTCGGCGGATATTTTGGCGTAGATCATCAATTTACCCAGCGGCCATTTCGCTATTTTTTCCTCGTCCTGATTCAAGCCCCGCATCACCAGGGCCAAAGCCATCAGGACTCTTGCGCGTTTTTTCCTGTGGCCTCGTCGGCAATCAGGGATGAGGCGACCTTGTCCGCCTCGCGGAAATCCGCCACATGCAGCTTGCCGATCAGCGCCTCGTCGGTGCCGGTCAGGTTGGCGATCAGCACGATGGTCTGGCGCTGCGCGCCGCGCTCGTCAAAGGCCAGCAGGTCGTTGGCGGTGGCGTAGTCGCGAAATTTCAGTTCATCCAGGCGCTTGTTCTCGCCAATGGTCACGGGGTGCTTGAGCTTGAGTGTCTTCATTTTTTCTCCTTGAGTTAATCGGTGGTACGTTTCTTTACTTCGAGCTGGCCGTCGCCCACGCCGGAATCCGGTGGCGGCACATCCCAGTGCCACGACCAGCGCCCAGGCAGGCTAAGCAACAGCTTGACCTGGTATTTGCCGACGGCGGTTTTCACCAGGGCGGCATCCACCCCCAGGGTGTAGGTCACGGTAGTGTTGTCCGGTTTTTTGACCACCAGCGACAGCGCCACCGGGTCAACCAGCAGGCCGGTGCCGCAGTCGGTGATCTCGCACCAGATGCGGGTGGTCTGCCCAACCATGTATCTAGCACTCACAGCACTGGTCTCCGGTGAGGATCTGCAACACAGGCGCGGCAGCAGTTTTGATGCTCACGCCTGCCTGCTGGTGATCGGTAGCGATCTCCAAAACCGGCGCGCTGCCGGTTTTCATGTGATAGACCTTTGGCAGCAGATTCAGGTGACGTTTTAGCCATAACCAGAGCAGCATCAAATACCCCTAATACAGCGGCAAACGGAACAGTTCCGTGCCGGAGTTGCGCAGCAGGTACAGCCACTTGATGACACCCGCATCGTCGTAATTCTTGACCCACACCTTGTCACCCAGCACCGCCGCGCCATCGCCATAAAGCAGGGTGCTGAGCGGCTCCAGGTAGTTGCCGCGCAGCGAGTACTTGAAAATGCGCCCGGTGGCATCCTTGCGGGCATAGAGGTAGCGGGTCGGTGGCGTAACCGCTACCGGCGGCAAAGGTCTCAGTGGCATTGTTGTAGGTAATGGCCGCCCAGGCTCCAGCGCCCGCCGTGCCCCCGGCAATGTCAAAGCGATCCAGCGTGGATGCACCACCACGGAATGAGTAAATGTAGCGCCCGTCTCGGATATCCAACTCGCTCGCCCAGTCCGCATCACCGGTCTGGTCTACCCAGTTGGCAGACATGCCTGCAATCGGTGCGCCTGCGCGTGCAACCGTTGGCGCCATCGTTGTCCAGGTATTCGCGCTGCGCGAATAGCGGTACATGGTCACCGCGTTGTTGCCGAGCAGGTAGAAGTAATCGTCGTTGCCTTCGATGCTGTACTGGCTGGTGGCATCGGGCTGCGTTGTCCACGCAGAGGATACGGTAACCACCGTTCCGGTGTTGCTGGCAATAGTGCGAATCTGACCGATACCCGTGCCAGCGATGATGCGTATCTGGTAATTCGTCCACTGGTTGGCTGTCCAGTTTTTTGCCGAGTTCGTGAGCGTTGAAGCCCCGCCCGCCGTGGCGGTACCGCTGGCGAACGAGACGCGGCTGTTGGCGTTGACCAGTTTGCCATCGGTGCCCCAGGTGGCTGGCAGGCCGGTATTGGAGAGCGATGTCCAGGTGCCGGTGAGCAGGTCGTAACTCTTGAAAATACCGGCGGCGATGGTGCCCGCGTTCATGATGAACACGCAGCCGGTGTTCACCACGAAAGTGTCGTTGTTGGCTACGGCATTAGGTAGCGCCGGGAAGCCAAGCGTGGCATTGCCGCCAGGGTTGGTAACCACGCGATCAATTGTTCGCTCCAAACCGGCGTTGGCACCGGTGAGGAAACGGATGGTTTTACCCATCGCC
The DNA here is from genome assembly GCA_964511385.1 of uncultured Methylophilaceae bacterium. Taxonomy (GTDB): domain Bacteria; phylum Pseudomonadota; class Gammaproteobacteria; order Burkholderiales; family Methylophilaceae; genus CAILHX01. The sequence goes on from CAZEFE010000004.1 coordinate 47,126, forward strand.
AGGCCGTTGATGTTGGCCGCAGTCGTGGCGGTGGTAGTGCTTCCGCCATTGGCCGTGACGGTGTTAGACCAGCGCGCCATCACGCCGCAAGCGCCAGCGCCAAACGTGCCTGCCAGCGCACCGGAGGCAATCTGTACCCAGGCATCTTCGTCATGGTGGTACAGGTAGTGGGTGGTGGCATTAACGCAGAACAACGCCAGGTTATTCACTCCCAGCGTGCCCGCAACGACAAAAGAGCCAGCAGCACAAGCCGCCGGTGCAGGCGTCATGGCCTGCCATTCCTTGCGGTTCAAAAGCGGTTTGTTGTTTTGTTGTACCATGTGTTAACCCACCATATTTGCGATATTGGCCTGCTGTGCGCAGAGGTTCATTTGCGCGAACACAAGGCCGGAAGCCTGGTACCCACCGAGGCTGGTTTGATTACCCACCGTTGTCACAGCGGAAACCGTGGTTACGGCTGCCAGGGTCGGCAGCGATGACACCGCTACGGTAGAGCCGGTCAGCGCGTTGACCCGCAACGCCCCATCCGCGCCGCGCATGGCACCGAAGATGGAAAGAATTGAGGATAAATCGCGCAGCGTTTCTACCAGGGAATACAGCGCATCGTCTTCGGTTGGCACAGGGATGGAAGGCAATTCAACTGGAATTCTCCCGGCACTCAGATCTGGCAGCTTGCCGTTAATTGAGGCCAGCGTGGTTTCCGTGGCCACATCGGCAACGGTAATGCTTTCAAGCGCGGCCAGCGAGATAGCCCCAAGTTCCACCGCACCGCCGACAGTGATGTTCTCCAATGCGGATAACGAACCTGCATCCAGAGCAACCGTTACATTCTCAAGCGCCGCCAGTGATGTGGCGCCCAGTTCCACCTCTCCACCGACGGTGACGTTCTCCAGGGCGGCCAGTGAGGCCGTACCCAATTCCGCC
>CAZEFE010000004.1:48149-181481 GCA_964511385.1 uncultured Methylophilaceae bacterium
GTGACATTCTCCAGCGCGGCCAGTGAAGTGCCGCCAAGCTCCACGCTGCCGCCAACCGTGATGCTTTCCAGCGCAGCCAACGAGGTGGCACCCAGCTCCACCGTACCGCCGACGGTGACGTTCTCCAGGGCGGCCAGCGAGGCCGTACCCAATTCCGCCGTGACATTCTCCAGCGCGGCCAGTGAAGTGCCGCCAAGCTCCACGCTGCCGCCAATAGTGATGTTTTCCAACGCGCCAAGAGAGGCAGCGCCCAGTTCAAGCGTGGCTATCTCACCGGCCTGGTTGACCAGCACCACGGCAGCGGCGATGCGTGGGGCGCCGGATTGATCCAGCACCTCGACGGCGGCGGCCGTGCCGGACGGGTTAGCAAGGTCAACGGCGGTATTGCTGACGGCGCTGACCACAGTTAGCCGATCCGCTCGCTGGTGTTGCTCATGAAGGTGATCTTGCTGCCGCCATCACCACCCACCGGCACCGGCTCGGATACAAACGCCTGGCTCATCATGTGCACCTGGCCATCGGCCAGGCGGATGGTGATGTCTTCGTTCTCTATGTCGTTGATGGCGACGATATCCACGCCTGGCTGGAGGTTGATTTCCAGTTCCAGCTTGGCGGGCGTGCCGGATTCTGTGTGGCCGCCGTCTTCCGGCAGGCGACCAGCCTTGTGGTCTCGCTTCTTGCCCGACGGCGTGAAGGTGCCCGGCTTGTCGGCCAGCGGCAGTTTGCCGATGCTGGGCACGGATACGGTACGGATGTTGTTGAGTGTTGCCATGTTGTTCTCCTGTTCGTCTGATTAACCTGCGGCTTAAACCTCGGCCACCTTGCGGAACTGGCCGCGACCCGCCACGATGTAGAAGGGCGACAGCAGCACCGGCGTATCCACATAGTTGAAGCGGCTGGGGTTGTCCGGGTCTTGCTCCACCACCAGGTTGTCCTTGTAGAACTTGTAGGCCTGGCACCACCCGTACTCCGACACCAGCTTGTTCTTGTACACGCTCAGCAGCATGGCGCGCACCGAATCCTCGGTGGTGATGCGCAGGCCGGGGCGGTAGCCTTCGTTATCCTTGGCTGCCGCCGTGCCGACAAAGCGGCGGATGGATTCCATGCGCTGCTCAAGGCGGATACGCTCATACACTTCGGCGGCGTTGATATCCAGGAAGGCATCGTCCGGGCTGTTGTCCGGGCGGAACTGGTACATGGAGATCAGGCGCTTGATGGTGCAGGTGCCATCCTTGGCCACCTGCATCACGCTCATGCCATTGAACAGCAGGCTGTTGGCCTGCGTCCAGTCGTGGTAACTCACGCCGATCATGCCGGTGAGTTGCACGCCTTCCAGCGATTCCACCGGGCTGTTGTAGAGCTTGGGCGCAGCAGCAGCGGCCAGCATCGCGGCGGCCTCCCAGGTGCTGGTCGGGTTGAGTTCCAAACTCAGGTTGGCGATGTGTTCGTAATTTTTAACTTCGCCGAAAGCCGCCGCCGCTGCGTAATCGCCGCGATGCGAGGTAAAGGCGCGGAACCCGGCCTGTACCGGCGGCTGGTAGCGGCGTTGGCTTTCGGTATGCCAGGCGGCCAGCGTGGCGGCATCGTTGATGCCCAGCGCCACATAGCGATACCAGCGGCCAGAACCGAGCGTGGCCTCAAGATTTCCGGGCACCGGGTCGCCACTGCCGCCAGACATGGCGACAATGGTCAGGCCAAGGCCGGTCGGGGTGGTCTCGCCATAGAGATTGAGGCGGATATCAATATGGTTGCCGCAGGTGCCCTTGTGACGCGCGGTGAGCGTAACCACGGCGGCGGCAGCGGCGGCAGTCGCCGGGATTCCGGCATCGGTAAACGCGGCGGCAATGGCAGTGGCCACGTTGTTGATGGTGTCACCGGCGGTGATGCCGACGTTGACCACCTTGCCTGACACGTACAGCGCCAGGGTGCCGCTGGCCGTAGGCTGCGCGGTCACGGTGATGGTGCCGGTGGCCTTGACCCCGGCTACCAGATCGGAATAGGGCAGCATGTACAGATCAAGCACCTTGTCACGGGCGCGGTAGCGCTCGGCCATCTGGTGCAGCATGGAGCCTTCACCGGCCTTGGTCTTGGCGTCTTCCACGCTACTAACGCGAATAATCTCACCGGCGGGTGCGGTGCCGGTGGCCAGCTTCTGGCCGACCAGCAGCATGGCTGGAATATCGCCGCCCAGCCCGGCCTTGCTGCCGTCAGCCTCGACATAAGCGCCGGGGTAACGCAGTGCCTGCGGGATATAATCAAATGGAATCGTCATAGCTGATCTCCTGTGTATTTAATTTCCTGGAATGCGCCAGGATCGGGTAAATAATTAGTGATGAGCGCCTCGAAGCTATAGCGATCAGCCCAGTAGAGGTCGGCATCGGTATATTCGACCACGCGCCCGCCGCTGAACTTGATGGGCCGCACATCCGGCTCGATCTCCCAGCCCAGCAGCAGCGTCTTGACTGCCAGCCGGTATTTGAGAAGCTCGTCGTCGGTCTCGCCCGGCTTGTGCCGCCTGGCGTTTTCGATGGCGATCACCACGTCAAAGCCGAGCGTCATGTTTTCCGCACGCTCACCGGCGTGGTCTACCTTGTCCGCCGCGCGCACCACCCAGGCAGCAGGCAGCGGCAAAGCCTCCGGCCTGATCTGGGCGTATTCCGCCGCACCGGCCACCTGGCGGAACCAGATACCGTTAAACCCGGCGGGCTTGTCAGCCAGATGCGCAATGAGTGGTGTGAGCGAAATCACCAGTCGCCTCCAGCATCTGGTGAGGTATAGCGTGCCGGGTTACTGGCGATATAAGCCAGGTCGTCGGTCACCGGCACATCGGCCGGATCAGCGGGCGCCAGGTTGATTTCGCCGCGCGCATGCGATTTGAGTATGGCCACCGCATTGTCATAAGCCTTGTTGACTTCGTCTGTCATGCGCTCCGCGCCTTGCAGGTACCAAAGTGCGATGGTGCTTGTCAGCCGCGCCAGCAGCGTGGTCTGCACCGTTTCCGGTATGCCGTAGCTCAGTATCAGCGCATCGGCATCGGTCAGCGCGTTGTCTATGGCTTCCAGCGCAAGCGCAAGCGCGTCCTGCTCCGCCTGCGGATAGGAGCTGAGATCACCACCATTGACGGCGATGCGCAGCGCTTCATCCGGCACCATGTCCATGTCGGCCGGAACGGCCAACTGGGCAAGGCGGCGCGCATTGCAGCGTGCCAGCAGATCAGAGCGGGTGGCGAATGGCATGGTTAGCTTCGGGCAGCCTCAATGGCAAGGCGCTCTTTTTCCAGCTCTGCCCAGACCGCATCACGCAGGGTCGCGCTTACATCGAAACCGACAATGGCAGCAATTGCTGCCGTGTTTGGCGCACCGTCTTTTTTCCAATTCACTTCAACGGTTTTATCCAGGCCAACAATCGCATCGCGAACTGCAATAAACTTGTCTGCATCAGTGACTACAGCCGCAGGCGAGCCTGCGCCGGATGTCGCTCTTTCGCCAGCAGCTTCCAATCCTTCAGGTTCGGTATCCGTCACTTCCAGCATCTGCTCTTGCTCCAAGCGGTCGGCGGTGGATTTGTCCACTTCGACCGGCAGCCAGGCGCGGGTGAACTGCATGCCGCAGCGATAAAACGATTGCGCTTGTTGTTTGGGCTGGATGCGTACCCAGCGCTGTAAATTAGCCATGTCAAATCTCCTAAATTTGTTGACGGATAAGGCCAGCACTCAAGCTGGCCTTAATTCCGGGTTACTGCAGCCAGGCGCTGACGACCAGCTTTACCTTGTTGTAATTCACATTGCTGGCGCCGTTGGCGTTTTGCTGTGCTTTCAGCAGCGCTTCGGCGGCGGCCATGTTGTTGGGGCCGCAGATCAGCAAGTCTGGGGTAATGCCCAGCTTGCGGTTGCCGTCGCCGTTGAACTTCATCATCGCGGTATAGGCGGCGGTGAAGTTGGTCACGTCCAGCGTGGCCTTGGAGCCGAACGCCAGCTGCCAGAAGCCGTACACGGCATCACCGCGCCAGCGCCCGCCGTAGCTGAACTTGTCGTTCTCAAACACGCCATCACTGTTGGCGGCACTAGTCTTGGCCTGGAATTCCGCCGCAATACGCTCTTGCAGGTAGAACGCCTTTGGTGCGCGCTCGGTGCAAAGCAGTACCCAAGGCTCACCGGCGCCGGCCTGCATGTTGCTGACGGTGGCGGCAACACCGGTAGATGCCCCCAAGGATGTTGATGTCAGCCATGCCATTCCGCTCTTCACTGCATTGGCAAAAAACTGTCCCGGAATTTATAAATACAAAGACGACATAGAGCGAGTCGATTACTTGGGAGAGTCAAGTTTTGATTTGACCATAAAGCAGCGTCCTACTTTAATCCCTCTTGACTCTGCGCCAATGGGACATACGTGCCACTTTCAGGTTGCTGACGACAAGGCAACAGTAGGTAAACGCCCTTGTGCCTGGTTATGCACTGGAAGCAATATGACCGGTATTGATGGAGAGGATCACTCATATACCCAGGGGAAATTGATCGGCCCCAAAGTGCGGCCATGGGTCAATCTCCACCAGGCCATAGCAAGCACGAGGTCGGAGATGGTTGATATTCAGGGCGCTGATGTCAGCGCAGGTGCCGCCAAGATCGCTCTTTGGGGTGCTGACAATATGCGCTGGGACGAGCTTCAGGAAATTCCAACTACTAAATATGGGTTGGTGATGAAAGACTCAGACACCCAGCGCGGTCAGAAGCTATGCGCTAGCGGCGAGGTTATTGAGATCGCAATTGACAACTCAATACCTGAAAAGAAGATTTTCCTAGGTGGGATGTATGACGATGGCGGAAGAATCTACCGCTTCATTGCAGTGAAGTCGACAGGGGAAGTCATGGCGAACAGCCGAGCTCGCTTCTGCGGAATTGTCACAGGGCAGCAGCATTATCCGAATAGCGCTGGCGGTGTAGCCCATGCAGTTCATCTGGTCGGCATGTTCGACCTGCCGGAAAACAAGACGCGGTAAGTTGCGAAAGTCCGGTGGCCTCCTGTTTGAGGTGCTTATTCCACCAATTCAGCTTACCGTATTCATTGCGGGAAACATTTCCCGTCTAAACCATCCCCCCGCGCGCGCGTAATCTCCGGTCATCGCATTGACCGGGGGCTGCGCCTTGAAACTAACTGAACACTTTACCCTTGATGAGCTGACCCGCTCTTCCGTCGCCACGCGCCTTGGCATAGACAACACGCCAACGCCTGAGATCGTGGCGCACCTCACCACGCTGGCCATGGGGCTTGAGCAAGTCCGCGCGTTATTGGACGTTCCCATATACATTGATAGCGGTTACCGCTGCCAGCAGCTTAATGCCGCGGTTGGCGGCGCAACGCGCTCGGCTCACATGGAAGGCTACGCGGCGGATTTCATTGCGCCGGATTTCGGCACTCCGCTCCAGATCACCAAAGCCATTGCCACTAGCGACATTTCGTTTGACAAGTGTATCCAGGAAGGCAACTGGGTGCATATCAGCTTTGCTCCGGCGCAGCGCGGGCTGTTGTTTACCGCGCATTTTGACGCGCTGGGCAAAGCCACCTACACAGCGGGAGTTTAATCATGGAACCAATCAGCATTGCAATGGGATTGGCGCAGTTCGCGCCACAATTGCTCAAGTGGATCACCGGCAGCGAGAAGGCTGAACAGGTGGCGCAAAAAGCCATAGACATTGCCACAACCGTAACCGGCAAGACGACCGGAGACGAGGCGATCAAGGCGCTGCAAGCCGACCCAAACCTGGTACTGCAATACCGCCAGGCGGTGCTGGCGCAGGAGCTTGAATTCCAGACGCTGGCCGTGCAAAACGCCGCCGACATCAACAAGACCATGCAATCAGAATCGACATCTGAGCACTGGCCGACTTACTCCTGGCGGCCTGCCATCGGCTTCAGCTTCGCTTTACTTGCCATCATCGGCGGCTTGACCGCCGCCATTTCTTACATTGGCGTGATGTTTTTCAGCGTCAAGCCGGAAGTGCTCAATTACCTGCCAGCCATGCTTGGTGCCGAGGCCGCGATTATGGCGACGATGGCGCCGGTGCTTGGTGTGGCAAGCTGGTTCCGTGGAAAGATGCAGGCCGATCCAACAATACCAACCAACAATAAAGGCTAAACATGGCAGACCAGAACAACATGGCCGCAGTGGCGGAGAAGCTGGGGGAGTTGACCGGCGAGATGCGGGCGATGAACCGCACGATGGATCAATCGCTCCAGGCGATCCGCGACGAGTTGAAGCGGATCGAAGCGGCCAGCACCCGGCAGATGGAGCGGCTGGAGAATGGTATCAACCAGCGGCTTGACGGCATGGATGATCGAATTGTTGCGCTTGAAAAGGAAGACAAGGCGCTGATTGAGAAGGTGGCCAAGCTCTCGGCGCTGGGAGGCGGATTGGGCGGCGCGCTGGCGGCCGGGCTAGTCGAACTGCTGAAAAGGATCACCTGATGGCGCACAGCCAGGAGACGCGCGACAACGTCCGCCGCCTGTTTGTTGAGGGCTTGCCGCTGACCGGCGCAGCCGCCACGCATGGCGTGAGCTACGACACGGCGCGCGAGTGGAAGACTGCCGCCAAGAAGAAAGGGGACGACTGGGATACCGCGCGCGCAGCTTATCGTATAAGCGACCAGGGCATTGACGACCTCAACAAGCAGTTGATTGAGGATTTCGCCCGCCAGATCATTACCACAACGCGAGAATTGGAGAATGCCACCCATATCCCGGCGCAGATCAAGGCGGATATGCTGGCGCAACTGGCCGATGCTTACGCCAAGTTCAGCCGCGCTTTTTCACGCATCAATCCGGCTTATAGCGGACTATCGGTGGCTCTGGATACACTCAAAACCATCGTCAGCCACTTGAGCGCCACCGACAAGGATGCGCTGCGCGCCCTGCACCCGCACCTGGATGATATTGGTGCCATTATCAGCAAGCGCTATGGCTGATTTACCAGATATCGCCGAAATCAAGACGCGCAAGCAGTTTGAGGAGGAGCTTGCGCAGCTTGGTGAGGAGCTGAGAGAGCTAATTGAGCTGGAGTGCGCCGCCTTCCCCACGGATGAAGCGGCGAGCGAGGCGAGGCGCGGGCGGGCGGTGCTGGACTATGAGTTTTTCTGCCAGACCTACTTTCCGCACTATGTGCAGACGCCGTACTTCTCAATTTTTCAGCAGTTCATCTTCAAGCGCCTGCCTGCCGTGATAGATGGCCCGGCAGATGGCCGGGAAGTCCACGAAGCGCCGCGCGGTGAGGCGAAATCAACCTACGAAACACAGCTTGGCTGTCTTTGGTGCATCTGCCGGGCGAACTATATTTCCGACTTTATCAAGACCGGAAAGATTGCCGCGAAGGCGCGCAAGCACATGACCGCCATTGTCATGAATACGGAGGAACAAGCCGCCGAGATGCTGGAATCCATCAAGGCGGAGCTGGATACCAACCCGCGCCTGGCTATGGATTTCCCAGAGGCGACAGGCCGTGGCCGTGTTTGGCAGATCACCACGGCGATTACTGCCAACAATATAAAAATTCGCATCGGTGGCACTGGCAAGAAGCTGCGCGGGATGAAACATGGGGCTTACCGGCCTGATCTGATCTTTCTTGATGACTTGGAAAACGACGAGCAGGTACGCCAGAAAGCGCAGCGCGACAAGACCGAGAACTTTGTGCTTTCCGCCGTTCTTGGGCTGGCCTCGCCCGCTGGCGGCATGGATGTATTCTGGGTGGGCACAAGCCTGCACTACGATGCCGCGATCAACCGCGTTTCACGCGCGCCTGGTTGGCGGCGCCGGGTGTTCAAGTCCATCACGCGCTGGCCGGACAACATGGCGCTGTGGGAGCAGTGGGAGGCAATTTATACGCGCGGCGGATCGGACGAGGAGCGCGAGGCTGCCGAAATGGAAGCGCTGGATTTTTACAAGGCCAATGAAGCGGCCATGATCGCCGGTGCTGTAGTGAGTTGGCCGGAAGTGCGGCCACTTTATCGGCTGATGTGCATGCGAGCGATCAACCACGATTCGTTCAACCAGGAGCAGCAGAACGAGGCTGGAAACGACGAAGATGCGCCATTTAAAACCATACAGTTTTGGGTGAATCGACTGGATGAATGGGTTTTTTATGGCTCCATTGACCCCAGCCTTGGAAAGAAGGCTAAAAAAGGCGACCCTTCAGCAATTTTAGTCGGCGGGATGAACAGAAATACCATGATCCTTGATGTCGTGGAAGCGGACATCTGCCGCCGCGTTCCAGACCTGATCATTGCACGGGCCATTGACTTTGAGGAGCAGTATCGCTGCATCGCATGGGCTGTTGAGGCTGTACAGTTTCAATTTTTCTTGTTTACAGAAATTTTGAAGCAGTCGGCTGCGCGCGGCATCCCTTTCCCAGGCGTTCCAGTAGAGCCGGATACGGATAAAGACCTGCGCATTATCAGCTTGCAGCCGCACGTTTCCAATGGGTTGATCCGTTTACACCACAATCAAACCACTATGCGTGAGCAGCTCCAGTTCTACCCTGAGGCAGATCACGACGATGGGCCTGATGCGCTCGAAATGTTATGGCAAATCGCAAAACAATATGGCGGCGAGTGGGAATACACCTCGGCTGGGCGCGGAAGAAACCAGCGCCGCAGCACCAGCCGGAGGAATCAAGACGAGGATGGGGACGATGACTAAAAAACGCAAACAGGCAGCGTTGGCCGTGGATAAAAAGCAAAAGCCGGATACCACGATGCAGGCTGCCGGGCCGCGCTCGGCACAGGGCGGCACACTGAACTATATGAGCGTGACCACGCTTGACCCGACCAGGTTGGCGCAGGCATTCGCCAATGCGGATCAGGGCTTTATCACCGACCAGGCGCAGTTTTTTGAGCTGATAGAGGAGCAGGACACGCACGTTTTCTCCGAGCTGGCCAAGCGCCGTCGTGCGGTGACCGGTCTTGGCTGGCAGGTTCACCCGCAGGAAGATGCGAATCAATCTGAAATTGAACGAGCCAAGGAATTGGCGGACATGCTGCGCGATATTCCGCGTTTCGAGGATGCTCAATATGACCTGACAGATGCTATCGGCAAGGGCTTCGCGGCGCTTGAAATAGACTGGAAAACGGGTAGTGAATGGGTGCCGAAGGGGCTGGATTGGGTTCCTCAGCGCTTTTTCCAGACCAACGATAATCGCGAGTTGCAATATCTCAAGGTTGGCATGCCGGAACCGTTGCGGCCATGGGGTTGGATTGTCCATGAACACCGCGCGAAATCCGGGTATATCGAGCAGGCGGCGTTGTTCCGTGTGCTGGCCTGGACTTACGCCTACAAAGCCTACAATACGCGCGATTTGCAGCGCTTCCTTGAGGTCTACGGTCTACCGTTGCGCCTGGGCAAGTTTCCTGCCGGGATCGGCGACAAGGCGCGCAATGAACTGCTGCGCGCGGTGCGCAGTATCGGCAACGATGGCGCTGGTGTTGTGCCCAGCACGATGGCGATTGAGTTCATCCAGGCGCAACAAGGCAAGGTTGACGATTTCCTGAACGCCATCGAGTACTGGGAACGCAAGCAATCCATGGCTATCCTTGGCGGTACGCTGACCAGCCAGGCGGATGGCAAGACCAGCACCAATGCTTTGGGCGAGATCCACGACAAGGTGCGGCGCGAGATCATGCTACACGACGTGCGCCAGATCGAGCCCACCTTGAACAGCCAACTGCTGGCGCCGATTGCGCTGATTAACGGCATGTTCCCGCCGGATCGGCTGCCGTCATTAAAATATGACACTGCCGAAACGGTAGACCAGAAGGCAATGGTAGACGTGCTGGAAAAGGCCGTTGGCATGGGCATGGAGGTGGATATTGAGTGGGCGCACCAGACCATGCAGATACCGCGCGCCGACAAAAATGCCAAACTGCTGACCGCGCCGGGAAAATCAACGCCACAGCCAGCGCCCGCCGATGCTGCGCTGGTGCGTTTGGCCATGCTGGCAAAGCAGGCGCATGATGGTGATGTAACGGGAGCTTACACAGCACAACTCGCCGCGCTCTGCGCACCCTACGAGCAGGCGATGATTCAGCAGGTGGCCGCAGCCGTGGCGGAGGCCGGGAGTTTTGACGATGCACTGGCAGCGGTGGCTACTCTGGCCGCGCCGCCGGATGCCGAGTGGGTGAAAAAACTGCAATTAGGCATGGCTGCGGCCAATCTGGCCGGGCGGGATGAGGCGTAAAAGCCGGTATGGCTAACCCATCCCAGCTTCCATTCACCCAGGCGATAGACTTTTATCGCAACAAGATAAAGTTACCCACATCTGGCTGGACGGATATTTGGCAGGAGCAGCATAGCCATGCTTTTATGGTGGCCGGAGCCGCAAACGATGCGCTGCTGGAGGATTTGTACAACGGTATCTATCAAGCCAAGTGGGCAGGGGGTGGTTACGACGAATTCAAGGCGGCGTTTCCGCAGATAGCGGAGAAGTACGGTTGGGCGTACAACGGCTCACCCGGCTGGCGTAGCCGGGTTATTTATGACACCAACATCTCCCAGGCCTACAACGCCGGGCGCTACCAGCAGATGCAGGCGGTCAAGCATCTGCGGCCGTATTGGGAGTACGACCACACCAGCATCGAGCACCCCCGCCTTGAGCACAAGGCATGGGACGGAAAAATACTTCTGGCGGATGATCCCTGGTGGGATACACACTATCCGCAGAACGCATGGGGATGTAAATGCCGGGTGCATTCGCTTAGCCACACCGAGGCCAAGGCAGCGTGGGAGCAAAAGGGGTTATCCGGGCCGGATATCGCACCGCCGATTGAGTGGGAAGAGCGCATAGTCGGTAAAAACGGCAGCAATCCGCGCACGGTGCGCGTGCCGAAAGGGATTGATCCTGGTTTTGCCTATAATCCCGGAAAAGCGTGGCTTGAGCCGCACACCGTTCCTCCTCTTCAAGGGTATGACGCAGTATTAAAAGAGCGTGGAACGGCATGGCCTACTGGATTTACAGCGCCACCAATTCCAAATCCATCAAAAATAAATCCAAGCGTCATACTGCCTGCCGACAATCCTCCGCTAGAGGCGGTTGATGACTTTCTTGGTGTTTTTGGCGCCACACGCGACAAAGGTTCAGTATTTGTAGATTCAAGTGGTGTTGCTGTTGCAATTACCAAGGCGCTTTTTGATGATGGTTCGGGTGAATTTAAGTGGATGGCTGCACCTGACAAGCTGGATCGGCTGCGCTATGTAAACCTGTTGGCCATGGCTTTGGTTGAGCCTGACGAAATATGGTGGAACTGGGAGGAGGATCGTTTGGCATCATCCGCCAATCCAGACCAGCCAAAGCGCTGGCGTTTGAAGCGCCGCTATTTGAGGATGTTTGAGGTTGACGGTACCGGTGAGTACGCCATTGTTGCTTTCGAGTGGGGCCGGACTGGATGGTCTGGTTCGACTGCCTTTATGGCTGAACCGCGCAGTGAAAAAGCTCGCTTGAAGTATTTTGACAAGCAACGCGTCGGGCGTTTGGTATTCAAGAAATGAAAACGCGGCCCCATGCAAGGCCGCGTCGAGTGGTTTTGATTGGGTCTGGAGTGTCATGCCCCCGGTCTTCTATCGCCACTTAGGAGTCCAGTATATGCAATTAGAAATTAAATTTCAAACAGATCACCTTAAACGCGCACTGGCGGCGGCCCGACAAGCCACACAGGAGCCGACCGGATTGCTTGAAAGTATTGGCGAGTCGTTGCTGCCGGTAAACCAGCGTCGCCATGAGGCTGGCGTTGACCCGGATGGGAACAAATGGAAGGCGCTGGCTGAATCCACCAAGAAGTTCGGTGGGAAGCGACGTGGCGACGTGCTTAAAAAGACCGGTGATATGCTGTCAGCGTTTCATTACAGTGTGACAGATGATGTTCTTAGACTTGGTTTTGATGGTGAGCGTGATTCAAAGTTGGCAAACATTCATCATGGCGGCGCCGATCCTTATACCATATTACCAAATGCCAAAAAGGCTCTCGCTTTCATGGGAATTGTTCGTAAAAGAGTAAACCACCCAGGACTTGAAGCGCGTCCGCTAGTTGGATTCCCGGAATCCGATCAGAAACTCGCGGAAGATGTAATTGAAGATTACCTTGTGACAATATTAAATAGCACTCGCTGACTGATTAAATTCCTTTTAATTGGTATTTAATCCGCTATTGAACGAACTATTTTCCGTATATTTGTAGGTATTATTTAGCACTTTCCCCCCAATAACTGTCCGGAAATCATTTTTTAATGCATCCTCGTTTAAATCAGTATCTACGCGGCTTCCGGCGCTTTTTCTGTCTGTATAACTGTCCTATTTCCACCACCTCCCTACTATGAATGGCGCAGTTTGGGTTATCTGGGTGCAAATAAAAAATGCGTGCAGCGCACGCATTTCGAATGTTAATACAACGGGAACTTGTTTTGATGATGTCTGTCTTAGAAGCAGACGATTTTATTCGTCTCCCGCTTCTCCTCCCTGAGCGGTGGCTTTGATGCAACATCAAAGCCTCTTTACCTCCCCGGTTTTATCCCCTTGAAACCGGGGATTTTTTTGTCTGAAGGAAGTATATGACCTAAATTTGATTTAGGTCAATTTGTTTCTCGGTCGGAAAAATCCCAAAAAAATGCCCCGCACGAAGCGGGGCAAGAGATGAAATACCTTTATTTTGGGCGGATGCCCGGTGATCCGGGCATCGTCGAATTTACATCATGCCGCCCATACCACCCATGCCGCCCATGTCGCCACCTGGCATCGGGGCGTCTTCCTTAGGCAGTTCTGCCACCATGCAATCGGTGGTCAGCATCAGGCCGGCCACGGAAGCGGCGTGTTGCAGCGCGGAGCGGGTCACCTTGGTTGGGTCCAGCACGCCCATTTCCACCATGTCGCCATAGGTGTCGTTGGCAGCGTTGAAGCCGAAGTTGCCGGAGCCTTCCAGCACCTTGTTGACTACCACGGAGGGCTCAACACCGGCGTTGGCGACGATCTGGCGCAGCGGTTCTTCGATCGCGCGCACCACGATGGCGATACCGGCGTCCTGATCGTGGTTGTCGCCCTTGGTCTTGGCGATAGCGTCACGGGCGCGCAGCAGGGCTACGCCGCCGCCTGCGACAATGCCTTCTTCCACGGCGGCGCGGGTGGCGTGCAGCGCGTCTTCCACGCGGGCTTTCTTTTCCTTCATTTCGACTTCGGTGGCAGCGCCAACCTTGATCACGGCAACGCCGCCGGCCAGCTTGGCCACGCGCTCTTGCAGTTTTTCACGGTCGTAGTCGCTGGAGGCTTCGTCGATCTGCTTGCGGATTTGGTCGACGCGGCTCTTGATGTTGGCCTCGGCACCCGCGCCATCGATGATGGTGGTGTTTTCCTTGCCCACTTCGATGCGCTTGGCTTGGCCCAGGTCGTTCAGGGTCACGTTTTCCAGCTTCAGGCCGAGTTCTTCGGCAATCACGGTACCGCCGGTGAGGATAGCGATGTCTTCCAGCATGGCCTTGCGGCGGTCGCCGAAGCCAGGAGCCTTGACCGCGGTGGTCTTGAGGATGCCGCGGATGTTGTTGACCACCAGGGTGGCCAGCGCTTCGCCGTCCACGTCTTCAGCGATGATCAGCAGCGGACGGCCAGCCTTGGCGACTTGTTCCAGGGTGGGCAGCAGGTCGCGGATGTTGGAAATCTTCTTGTCGTACAGCAGCACGAAAGGATTATCCAGCAGCGCGATTTGCTTGTCGGCGTTGTTGATGAAGTAAGGGGACAGGTAGCCGCGGTCGAATTGCATGCCTTCCACCACGTCCAGTTCGTTCTGCAGGCCGGAGCCGTCTTCCACGGTGATCACGCCTTCCTTGCCCACCTTGTCCATCGCGTTGGCGATGATTTCGCCGATGTGTGCGTCGGAGTTGGCGGAGATCGAACCGACTTGGGCGATTTCCTTGCTGGTGGTACATGGCTTGGACAGCTTCTTCAGCTCTTCCACGGCCACGCCAACAGCCTTGTCGATGCCGCGCTTCAGGTCCATCGGGTTCATGCCGGCGGCAACGGATTTCATGCCTTCGCGGATGATGGCTTGTGCCAGCACGGTGGCGGTGGTGGTGCCGTCACCGGCGATGTCGGAAGTCTTGCTTGCCACTTCCTTCACCATTTGCGCGCCCATGTTCTCGAACTTGTCCTTCAGTTCGATTTCCTTGGCAACGGAAACACCGTCCTTGGTGATGGTGGGGGCGCCGTAGGAGCGCTCCAGCACCACGTTACGGCCCTTGGGGCCCAGAGTGACTTTTACTGCGTTTGCCAGGATGTTTACACCAGCAACCATTTTGTGGCGAACTTCATCGCCGAAACGTACGTCTTTAGCAGCCATTATTTATTTCTCCTAATGAATTCGGGTAACTGGGCAGGTTAGGCTTCGACTACGCCCAGAATGTCTTCTTCGCGCATTACCAGCACTTCTTCGCCGGAAACCTTGACGGTCTGGCCGGCATACTTGCCGAACAGCACCTTGTCGCCAACCTTGACATCCAGAGCGACTTGCTTGCCGTTTTCGTCGCGCTTGCCTGGGCCGACTGCAATCACTTCGCCTTGATCGGGCTTTTCAGTCGCGGTATCAGGGATCACAATGCCGGAGGCGGTTTTGCGTTCTTCTTCCAAACGCTTGACGATTACGCGGTCATGCAAAGGACGAATTTTCATTGTTGAATCTCCAAATTAAGAAATCGTTAAACCATGTGGGTCGTAGGTTGAGACAGAATGTTGTTAGCACTCATGTCATTCGAGTGCTAATGATAGGGGCGGCCACCTGATATTTCAAGCCCGCGACCGGTTAAAGTTTTGTTAATCGTGTAAAATCATATATTTATAAAGTCATAAATATTCTCCGGAAGTCACCTGCATGCGCAATACCGATCTCATCAACCGCTCCCTTGCCTCTGTTTGGCACCCATGCACGCAGATGAAGGCGCACGAAACCTTGCCGCTGGTCCCCATTGCGCGTGGCGAAGGGGCCTGGCTGTACGACTTCGACGGTAAGCGTTATCTGGATGCGGTGAGTTCCTGGTGGGTCAACCTGTTCGGCCACGCCAATCCGCGGATCAATGCCGCGTTGAAAAGCCAACTGGATCAACTGGAACACGTCATGCTGGCGGGCTTCACCCACCAGCCGGTGGTGGAACTGTCGGAGCGCCTGGCGGCGTTGACCGGGTTAGGGCACGCTTTTTACGGCTCGGATGGCGCCTCGGCCACCGAAATTGCGTTGAAGATGAGTTTTCACTACTGGCGCAATACCGGCCAGCCGGAAAAAACCGGATTCATCAGTTTGCAAAACAGCTATCACGGTGAAACCGTGGGCGCATTGTCGGTCACCGATGTGGCGCTGTTCAAGGATACCTATGCGCCGCTGCTGCGGCAAAGTACCCAGGTGCCCAGCCCGGACTGGCGATTGGCCGAGCCGGGCGAATCGCAGGAAGCTTATGCGCTGCGCTGCGCCGAGGCGCTGGAAAAGCATCTGCAACAACATGGTGCGACCACCGCCGCCTTGATTGTAGAGCCGCTGGTGCAAGGCGCGGCGGGTATGGCGATGTATCACCCGGTGTATCTGCAGCGGGCACGGCAATTGTGCGACCAGTACCGGATTCATTTGATCGCGGATGAAATCGCGGTTGGTTTCGGTCGCACCGGGACGATGTTTGCCTGCGAGCAGGCGGCGGTCCGGCCGGACTTCATATGCTTGTCCAAAGGCATCACCGGCGGCTACCTGCCGCTCTCTGCGGTATTGACGACAGATGGGGTGTACGCCGCGTTTTATGCCGACCAGGCCGCGCGTGGTTTCCTGCACTCGCACAGCTACACCGGCAATGCGCTGGCCTGCCGGGCGGCGCTGGCGACGCTGGATATTTTTGCCACGGACGACGTGCTCGGGCGCAACCGGCTAAAAGCGGCGCAGATGAACGAACTGCTTGCCCCGGTGATGACGCATCCGAAAGTCAGGGATTTCCGCCATCTCGGCATGATCTGGGCGTTCGAGGTGAAAACCGACCGCCCGCAGTTTGCGCGGGATTTTTACCAGGCGGCGCTGGGTCAAGGCTTGCTGCTGCGTCCCATTGGCAACACGGTGTATTTCATGCCGCCCTATGTGCTGGAACGCGAGGAAATGCAGTGGCTGGCGGAAGGCACGCTCAAACTGCTCGGCGACTGATTTAGCGTATTTTGGGAAACACCGCCGCCACCGCCTTTGCCTGCGCGGGCATCGCGTTCAGCATTTCCCCATACCCCGCTTCGTAATCCTTGTACTGCAGGGTGAATCCCAGCGCGCGCATCCTGAAATTGCTCAGGCGCTTGCCGCCCCTGACGGCGGGCGCCTGGTATTTGCTGGTGTTGACGCCCAGGCGCTGTGCGATCCACAGCAGCACATTCCACTGCGGAGCGGGGCGGTTGTCGGTGACGATGTAGCAATCATCAACGGCTTCTTTTTTTGCCACGCGGGCGATCAGGAATTCGATGAAACGCGCGGCATCATCGCGGTGGATGCGGTTGGTCCACGGGTTTTGCGCTTGCCACAGATCGGGCTGGCTGGCGAGTTTGATCATGCGGGTACGTCCCGGGCCGTAAATGCCGGAAAGCCGGAGTGCCGTGGTGGGGCCGCGCAGGCGTTTCAACAGTTCTTCGGCTTGCAGCAGGCGCTGGCCGCCGAAATCGGCTGGTTCTGCCGGAGTGCTTTCGTTCAGCAGGGCATCGGTTTCCTGCCCGTACACCCGAGTACTGGAGACAAAAAATACATGTTTCAGGCTTTTGCCGGGGAGCAGTGCGGTCAGCACGTTGCGCAGGCCGTCTACATACACGGCACGGTAGTGCGCGTCACTTTGCTCGCCTGCGGCGACGCAGTACACCAGTATTTCCGGCTTGACGGGGGCCAGTGCTTGCAGGGAGGCGGGCTGGGTGACATCGCCGCGTACTGCCTGCACGTTGGCGGGCAGCGGCGTCGCGCTACGGCGCAGGCCGGTGACCTGGTGCCCGGCGTGTACAAGCAGTTCGGCAAGCTTGCAACCGAGGTCGCCGCAACCGGCAATAAGGACAGAGGCCATGGTATGTGGTGCTGTTGGTGACGGGGGCAGACTATACCGAGAGCCGTGGTCCAGGGTCAACCGGTCCGGATTTTGTGCTTTAATCCACGCATGCGACTTTCATTTGTTTTTTTGATCTGCTGCCTGGCAGGGTCTGCTGTTGCGGGCGAGTTGCCGGCATCGGTGGCTGCCGCACTGCGCGACGCGGGGGTGCCGCAATCTGCGGTGGGGGTTGTGGTCCAGCGCGTGGATGCGCCAGCACCGGCACTGCTACTGAATGCCGAGCAGGCGATGAATCCAGCCTCCACCATGAAGCTGCTCACCACTTATGCGGCACTGGAGCAACTGGGAGCGGGCTATGCCTGGCATACCGATGCCTATAGCGCCGCGCCGCTGCAAAACGAGGTGCTGCGCGGCGACCTGGTCTTGAAGGGCATGGGGGATCCGGCGCTGACGCTGGAGCGCTTCTGGCTGCTGCTGCGCGAGTTGCGGCAACGCGGGGTGCGCGAAATCCAGGGCGACCTGATCCTGGATCAAAGTTATTTCGAGCGCAGTGCGGCAGACCCCGGGAGTTTTGATGACCAGCCCGACCGTGCCTACAACGTTGCACCGGATGCGCTGCTGGTCAATTACAAGGCGGTGCGCTTCGATTTCCGTCCTGATGCCGGGAGCGTGGCAGTGGTGGCGTCGCCGGCGCTACCCGCCATCCGTATCGTCAACCAGGTGCAACCGGGAGCGGGCAAGTGCGAAGGCTGGAAGCAGCGCGTGACGCGCCAGGTGCAGCGCGACGGCGCGAACGTCACAATACAGTTCAGCGGGCGCTATCCCGCAGCGTGCGGGGTGCAGTCGCTGGAGTTGGCGCTGTTCGACGATACCGGCTATATCTCGCAGTTATTCACCCAGCTCTGGCGCGAGATGGGCGGTGTGTTCAACGGCCAGGTCAGGGCCGGCGGTGTGCCGGACAATGCGCGGCTGCTGGCCAGGATGGATTCCTTGCCGCTGGCGGATGTGGTGCGGCTGGTCAACAAGTACAGCAACAACGTCATGGCCAGACAGCTGCTGCTGACGCTGGGGGCGGAGCAGGAGGAGGCTCCGGGCACCATGGGCAAGGGCGCGCTCGCCATCAGGAACTGGCTGGCGGCAAAAGGCAGCCGTTATCCGGAACTGGTGCTGGAGAACGGCGCCGGGTTGTCGCGCTCCGAGCGCGTCAGCCCGCGGCATCTGGGCGAGGTGCTGATCAACGCCTGGTACAGCCCGGTGATGCCGGCATTCGTATCGTCGCTGCCGGTTTCCGCGGTGGATGGCACCATGAAGTCACGCCTCAAAAACACTGCGTTGGCGGGGCGGGCGTATATCAAGACGGGCTCCCTGGATGGCGTGAAAACCATGGCGGGCTATGTGCTGGATGCGCAGGACAGGCACTGGGTGGTGGTGTTTCTGGTCAACCACAAAAATGCGGACAAGGCGCGGGATGCCATGGATGCGCTGCTGGCGTGGGTTTACGCTAGGTAAACGCCATCCTGGCGGCCAGGACGTATAGCACCGCTGCAAAAATTTTCTTCAATAGCGCCGGCTCCAGGTAATGCGCCAGGCGCGCCCCTTGCGGGGCAATCAGCAGGCTGGTGACGGCAATGGCCGGCAATGCCGGCAAATACACATAACCGGCGCTATGCAGCGGCAGGTTGGCGACATGCCAGCCGGAAACGACGAACCCGGCGCAGCCAAACACCGCAATCGGCAGGCCGAGCGCCGAGCCGGTGCCCACCGCCTGACGCATCGGGATATTGCAGTACGTCATGAAGGGCACTGTCAATGTGCCGCCGCCAATGCCCAGCAGGCTGGAGGCGGCGCCGATGAGGCCTCCAGCCAGCGCCATGCCGATTTTTCCCGGCAGTTCGCGGTGTGGATCGGGGGCGAACTCCAGCAGCATTTGCGTGGCGATGTAACACTCGAATGCAGCGAAAATCCATCGCAATGGGGTGGTGGGTATCTGCGCCGCGGCCCAGGCGCCGAAAATACAACCAACGGCCACGCCCGGGAGCATCTGCCGCACGACCGGCCAGTTGACGGCGCCTCGGGCGTGATGCGCGCGCATGGATGCTACCGAGGTCGCCACGATGGTGGCCAATGAGGTGCCGATGGCCAAATGCAGCAAGTGCTCATGCGGCAAACCGATGCTGCTGAATACGATGACCAGTGCCGGCACGACTACGATGCCGCCGCCAACGCCCAGCAGACCGGCAAATAATCCGCCGATAGCGCCAATCGCCAGGTAGATCGCGAGTTGTTCCATCAGGCGCGGGTTGCCAGTTTCTTGAGTGCGGCGCGCAGCGGGGATTCGGGCAGTTTTTCCGCCAGGTCCCGCAGCTTGTCCGCAGCGCTGTGGCTGATGTGCAGCCGCTTCGCAGTAGGGGCGCGGGGTTTCGATTCAACTTGCACTTGGACGCGAATTGCAGTAACTTCAAGCCCTTCTTTTTGCAGTTTTTTCAGCAGGCTGGGGATCAGCAGTTTTAATTTGGCTGCGATCGCGTTGCTGCTGGTGTAGAGCATCAGCAGGCCGTCCCGGATAAAGCCTGTGCGGCAATGCTGGTCGAACGGAGCGGGCGCAATGGCAGCCCACTTTTTTTGTATCTGGGCCAACTGCTCGGCTTGCAAGGCCAAGGTCTTGAGTTCGGGGTTGCTGCCAAGCAGGGAGTTGAGTCTGCGCATGGGTATTAGTCGCGGCTTGCAGGATATTGCAGAACAAACATTATGAACATTATTCTTGTCTCTAAAAACATGGCCAAGGCCAAGACGCTGCACCTGTGGCAAGCGGTTGCGTTGCTGCTGGTCGTGGTGAGCCTGCCATGCATGCTGCTGCTGGCCTTCATTCTGCCACAAGGCAGCGGAGCGCTCCAAGCGGTGAATCCGGCACGCCTGCTACCGGCCAATTTTCATCTGCACCAGCAGGAAACACAGGAGCATCTCAACGCGCTCGCACTGCAACTGGGGCAGATCCAGGCGCGCGTCATCCGGCTGGATGCGCTGAGTGAGCGTCTGGCACGGTTGGCCGGCGTCAAGGAAAAAGACCTGGCCAAGGATGCTGAACCAGGGCGCGGCGGTCCCCTGGTGCGCGCCTATGATATGAGCGCGCAGGATATCGAGAAGCAGATGGCGGATTTGCTGGCGCAGCTTGAGTTGCGATCCGATCACCTGGGGGTGCTGGAGGCCGTGCTGCTGCAACAGAGCATGAAAAAGGAAACGCTGCCCAGCGCAGCACCGGTGGAAGCCGCGTACAATTCTTCGAGCTACGGCTGGCGGATCGACCCGTTTACCGGGCGGATGGCGTTTCATGAAGGCCTGGATTTCCTGGCCGAAGTCGGCACTCCCATTCGCGCCGCCGCTTCCGGCATCGTGGTGGCCGCGGAGAAGACGCCCGACTATGGTAATATCGTCAAAATAGATCACGGGTCCGGGGTTGAAACACGTTATGCGCACGCATCGAAATTGTTGGTCAAAGCGGGCGAGCGGGTGCAAAAAGGGCAACTGATTGCTGAAGTGGGTAGTACCGGACGTTCTACAGGCGCGCATCTGCATTTTGAAGTGCGACTTGATGGCGCTTCACTCGACCCGCGCAAATATCTCAAACGCGAACAACATTAGTCATATCATTCAACTTGCCCGAAGCCAATCTGGCTTGCTGGGGTTCAGGCATCATTCATAGTCAAAGCAAACATGTTATCCAATATATTCAAGAAACTTTTCGGTAGTCGTAATGAGCGGCTGGTCAAACAATATGGCCGCACAGTCACCCAGATCAATGCGTTGGAGCCGGCCATGGAAGCGCTGAGCGATGAGCAGCTGCGCGCCAAGACGGATGAATTCAAGCAGCGCCACGCTGGCGGCGAGTCCTTGGATAAGCTGTTGCCTGAGGCATTTGCGGTGGTGCGCGAAGCCGGCAAGCGCGTGCTGCAGATGCGCCATTTCGATGTACAGCTGATCGGCGGCATGGTGCTGCATTACGGCAAGATTTCCGAAATGCGCACCGGTGAAGGCAAGACGCTGGTGGCTACGTTGCCAACCTACCTGAATGCCCTGTCCGGCAAGGGCGTGCATGTGGTGACGGTGAATGATTACCTGGCCAGCCGCGATGCGGCATGGATGGGGCGTTTGTACAATTTCCTCGGCCTGACCTATGGCGTCAACCTGTCGCAAATGCCGCACGATGCCAAGCAGCAGGCGTATGCCGCCGACATTACCTACGGCACCAACAACGAATTCGGTTTCGATTACCTGCGCGACAACATGGTGTACACCGTGGAAGAGCGCGTGCAGCGCGGCCTGAATTATGCGGTGGTGGACGAGGTGGACTCGATCCTGATTGACGAAGCGCGCACGCCGCTGATCATTTCCGGCCAGGCCGACGACAGCATCGAGCTTTACACGCGCATCAACGAACTGGCACCCAAGCTGATCCGCCAGCAGGAAGAAAATGGCGAAGGCGATTACTGGGTGGATGAAAAGGCGCACCAGGTATTGCTGTCGGAAGCCGGGCACGAGCATGCCGAGGAACTGATGACCGGCGCCGGCCTGTTGCCGGAGGGCAGCAGCCTGTACGACGCCGCCAACATCACGCTGGTGCACCACCTGTATGCCTCGCTACGGGCGCATTCGCTGTTCCACCGCGACCAGCACTATGTGGTGAAGGATGGCGAAATTGTGATCGTCGACGAATTTACCGGCCGCATGATGGCCGGCCGCCGCTGGTCGGACGGCCTGCACCAGGCAGTGGAAGCCAAGGAAGGCGTGACCATCCAGAAGGAAAACCAGACACTGGCATCCATCACCTTCCAGAACTACTTCCGCATGTATGCCAAGCTGTCCGGCATGACCGGTACGGCGGATACCGAAGCGTTTGAATTCAATAACATTTACGGCCTGGAAACCGTGGTGATTCCGCCGCACCGCCCAACTGTGCGCCAGGACCAGATGGACAAGGTGTACCGCACCGCCCGCGAGCGCTATGACGCGGTGATTGCCGATATCCAGGATTGCCACAGGCGTGGCCAGCCGGTGCTGGTGGGTACCACCTCCATTGAGAATTCGGAACTGGTGTCCTCCCTGCTGGACAAGGCCAAACTGCCGCATCAGGTGCTCAACGCCAAACAGCACGAACGTGAAGCGCATATCATCGAGCAGGCCGGTCGCCCCGGCATGATCACCATTGCCACCAACATGGCTGGCCGCGGTACCGATATTGTGCTGGGTGGCAACCCCGAGCCGGAAATTGCCCGCGTACGCGCCGACGAGACGCTAGGCGAAGCGCAGAAAAACGCAAGGATTGAAGAGATTCGCGCCAACTGGCAAAAGCTGCACGAAGAAGTGCTGGCGGCCGGCGGCCTGCATATCATCGGTACCGAACGCCATGAGTCTCGCCGCGTGGATAACCAGTTGCGTGGACGTTCCGGCCGTCAGGGCGATCCCGGCTCCAGCCGGTTCTACCTGTCGCTGGAAGACTCGCTGCTGCGCATTTTTGCTTCAGACCGCGTGTCGGCCATCATGGAGCGGCTGAAAATGCCGGAAGGCGAAGCCATTGAGCATCCCTGGGTAACGCGCGCTATCGAGAACGCCCAGCGCAAGGTCGAAGGGCGCAACTTCGATATCCGCAAGCAATTGCTGGAATACGACGATGTCGCCAACGACCAGCGTCGCGTGATTTACCAGCAGCGCAACGAACTGCTGGAAGCTGCCGACATCGGCGAAACCATACGCGTCATGCGGGTGGATGTGATTACCGGCCTGTTCGCGCAATACATTCCGCCGGGCAGCATTGAAGACCAGTGGGAAATCGCCTCGCTGGAGAAAGCGCTGCAGGCCGAGCTTGGGTTACATGTGGAGTTGCAGAAGTGGCTGGCGGAAGAACCCAGCCTGCATGAAGAAACCCTGATCGAGCGTGTCATGCAGATCGCCGATGACGCTTATGCCGCCAAGGAACACCAGGCCAGTGCCGCCAACATGCGCCAGTTCGAGCGCGCGGTGATGCTGCAAAGCATGGATAACCACTGGCGCGAGCATTTGGCCGCGCTGGATCATCTGCGCCAGGGCATCCATCTGCGTTCCTACGCGCAGAAGAATCCCAAGCAGGAATACAAGCGCGAAGCCTTTGAACTGTTTGCCGGCCTGCTGGAAACCGTCAAGCGCGAAGTGACCCAGATCACCATGATGGTCCAGGTGCGCACCGAGGCTGATGTGGAAGCCGTAGAGAAGCCCGCCGAACTGGAAAATGTGCGTTATCAGCATGCTGACTATGAAGCCGCGCTGGCTGGCGACGATGACGCCGATGCCCAGCTGCCGCTCGAGCGCGAAGGCGTCAAGGTCGGCCGCAACGACCCGTGCCCTTGCGGTTCCGGCAAGAAGTACAAGCAGTGCCATGGCAAGCTGGCATAAGCGGCGGGGTTAGCATGGTGTCTGCAATCGCTTCGCCCTGTATCAATGTCTGTCAGATGAACGAAACAACCCAGCAGTGCCTGGGTTGTTATCGCACCATCGAAGAAATCAAGAACTGGTCGGGAATGAGCCCGGAAGCGCAGCGTGCTTTATTGGCTACGCTTGAACAACGGGAAATCGACGCGCTCAATTTCGAGTAAGTTCGTGTCCTGTATTTCCGGATTTCGCTAGCGCTCTCGTGGATTCTCTGGGCCATGAGTTAAAAATCAGGGAATTCCCTATATGCTTGGGTCCAGCAGGCCATTATGATTCGTGCCGCAACGATCTCCTCACCCGCATATTGAGCTCATCTCCGTTGAGCCTGGTCATGCGGATCTCAGACCGCCGGTACATGCAATGTACTGGCGGATTTTTTCTCTCCCGCACTTTATTTAGCGAACGGCGCCCAGCCTGATGGTTAGGCCACGTTGACGCGTGCAGCGCCATCACTTAGCGTGCCAATCATCGTTGCCTGGCCGAAGCCGTCGGCATGGAATGCCTGCAGTACGGCATCTGCACACTCCGGGGCGCAACTGACTAATAAGCCGCCGCTGGTCTGGGGGTCGCACAGCAGCTTGCGCTGCCATTCGCCGATGTTTTCACCCAACACCACTTCCTGGCCGTAGCTGCCCCAGTTGCGTGCGGCGGCGCCGGTGGCGTAGCCGTCCTGGGCCAGTTTCATGGCGGTCTCGATCAATGGCACCTTGCTGAATTCGATATCGGCCTGCAACTGCGAGCCGCGGCAGATTTCCAGCAAATGGCCGAGCAGCGCAAAACCGGTGACATCCGTGATTGCATGCACTCCGTTTATGGCGGATAACTGTGTCCCGGTCCGGTTGAGTTGGGTCGTAATATCTATCATCTGCTGGTAGCCTTTGGCGTCCAGTTCACCCTTTTTCAGGGCGGCGCTCAACACACCGATGCCCAGCGGCTTGCCGAGAATCAATACGTCACCGGCCCTGGCCTGGTTGTTGCGCTTGACCTGATCCGGATGCACCAGCCCCAGCGCGACCAATCCGTATATCGGCTCCGGCGAATCAATGGAATGCCCGCCGGCAATGGGAATGCCCGCAGCCTGGCACACCGCCGCACCGCCCGCCATGATCTGCTGGATGGTTTCCAGCGGCAACTTGTCGATCGGCATGCCGACCACGGCCAGTGCAAAAATCGGTTTG
Organism: uncultured Methylophilaceae bacterium; assembly: GCA_964511385.1. Lineage (GTDB taxonomy): Bacteria > Pseudomonadota > Gammaproteobacteria > Burkholderiales > Methylophilaceae > CAILHX01. The sequence continues at coordinate 72,841 of CAZEFE010000004.1, forward strand.
CCGCCCATGGCATAAATGTCGGATAACGCATTGGCGGCGGCGATGCGGCCAAAGTCATACGCATCGTCCACAATCGGCATAAAGAAATCGGTGGTGGCGATGATGGCCTGGGTGTCGTTCAGGCGGTAAACCGCCGCATCGTCGCTCGATTCCAGGCCGACCAGTAACTCCGGGAACATGCCCGCCTGCGGCAGCTTGGACAATATTTGCGACAGTACGGACGGTGCGATTTTGCAGCCGCAGCCGCCGCCGTGCGAGTACTGGGTAAGCCGGATGTTACTCATTGCTGGTTCTTTCATGGTTGATCAGGTCTTGCGCCACGCGGTCGAGACTTTCGTTGTCCAGCGCGGTGAGTTGATAGATTTCAGCATGTTGCAGTTGGCTGAAGCTGATGCCCGACGAGCGGCGGTAGGCCGGGTCGTAATGCCCGGCGAGCAATTCGGCGACCAGGGGCTGCCACTCCGCGCCGTTTGCCATGGCACACCAGCGCTCTATGACCTTGTGGCCGTGCAATTCCAGCAGCAACGACAGGCGCTCCCCGAGCAATTGCGGGTTGTACAGGAAATGCCCGTAATCTTCCAGCAACAGCTTTACCCGCGCATCCTGCGGCGCCTCGATGGCGATGCAACTGGCTGTGCGTATGCGCTCGAGCAGCGCGTCAGGCACGTTCAATACGCCGATTTTGCGGCTTTCTGCTTCAACATAGACCGGTCGTGCCGTGTCGAGGCTTCGCAACACGTTGAAGATGCGGCTTTCGAAGGTCTTTTGTGAAGGCTGGTTCTGGTCGGGCAGGGTGCCCAGCAACGACCCACGATGCTGCGCCAGCATTTCCAGATCCAGGACCTGGGCGCCGCGTTGTGCCAGGGCGTGCAGCAAACGGCTTTTGCCGGAACCGGTCGCGCCCGCGATGACAACAAAGTTAAACTGGTTTGGCAGGGCATCCAGCGCGGTGATGACATGCCGGCGGTAGGCTTTGTAGCCGCCGGTTAACTGCGTTGTTTTCCAGCCTACCTGCGCCAGAATGTGCGCCATCGCCCCGCTGCGCATCCCGCCTCGCCAGCAATAGATCAGCGGGCGCCAGCCTTTCTCCCGGTCATGCAGCGCTTCCTCAAGATGCCTGGCGATATTCCGGGCAATGAGCGCCGCGCCCTGTTTTTGCGCTTCAAACGGCGATACCTGAGTGAACAGGGTGCCGATACGTGCACGCTCCTCATCGTCGAGCACCGGCAGGCTGATGGCGTCAGGAAAGTGGTCGCTGCTGTATTCGGCGGGCGAGCGGACATCGATGACGGTGTCGAAGCCGGTAAATGCCTGCGCGATGTCAGTGGATTTGTAGTTCGCCATGGGAATGCTTTAACAACCGGCGGATGCGCTGGATTGAAGCTTCATTGCGAATCGGCGGTGCCGGAGTGCCCAACCAGTTTGCAATAACAATAAAGAAACTGTTGCGTGGTGCCAAACGGGGTATTGTGCAGTTCCGTGGCGCTGTTGATGAGCCGATAGTCGTTGCCAAAGGTATCGTGCAACCCGGCGGCGTCATATCGCACAACATCCAGGCCGCTGCATTTTACCGGGCCTTCCGGGCCAAAGGTGGCAACAATGACATACCCGCCTGCCTTGACCGAGCGGGATACTTGCCGCACGTAAGCTGCGCGCTGTTCTGGGGATGTGAGGAAGTGAAATACGGCACGGTCGTGCCAGACCTCGTAATGGTGCTTGGGTAAGTTTGCAGTGGTAATGTCGGCAGCCAACCAGGTGACTTTGTCGGCTTGCTCCCCCAGGCGTTTTTTTGCGCCCTCAATGGCAACCGCCGAAATATCGAGTACGGTCAGCTTGCTATAACCCTCGTTCAACAGGTCATCCACCAGGGTGGACTCTCCCCCGCCAACGTCAATAATGGAAGCGTCGCGACTGCTTGCTGAATTCCGGATGAGTTCCAGTGACCGCTCAAGGTGTGGTCGATACCAACTGACAGCGTCAGGTGCCTTGGTTTGGTAAACCTGGTCCCAGTGTTTACGGTTATCCATGGGGTTATTCTGCCATTTTGCCAAACAAATATGAGCGGGATACATAACAAAAAAACCCGCATGAAGCGGGTTTAGTGAATTACGCCGAAGCGTAATTGGCGGAGAGCGAGGGATTCGAACCCTCGATACAGGTTTAAAGCCCGTATGCTTCCTTAGCAGTTTTCATCCGTCGAAACATCGACTTGGTTGAAAACCGCTTCCAGCCTTATTTCCCTCGGTTGCTGCTATTGATTGTACCTATTTCGGGGACAATTTGGGGACAATTCAATGGCAACCATCACCAAACGAGCTAGCGGACTCTATCAGGTCAAAATCCGCCATAAGGGCTATCCAGTTCAATCCAAAACTTTCTTCACCAAGGAAGACGCACAGAAATGGGCGCGGCAAGTCGAGGTGGAAATGGACAAGGGCAGCTTTGTCAATTCCAACTCGGCGGACGGCACCACATTTAAAACGGTGGCAACTAAATTTAGTGCCGAATATGCGGTACATCACTATCGCAATCGAACATGGAAATACACGTTAGCGCACCTGGTGGAGTTTTTCGGCGACTATTGCCTTTCAGGCATTACCGCTGGCCTGATCTGCCAATACCGCGACAAGCGGCTGGCAATTCGCAGCGGCAGCACCGTCAAAAAAGAACTGGACATGATGAGCAAGGTGCTGGATGTATGCCAGAAAGAGTTTGGGATTTTTTTGCCGCATGGCAACCTTGTCCGAAACATTCGCAAACCCAAGGTGAACAAGCCGCGCGAGCGGCGGCTTTCTGAGGTTGAGTTAAACCGGTTATTGACGGAGTGCGAGGCCAGCAAAAACAAGTTGCTGGCTCCGGCCTTCCTGTTTGCGATTGAAACCGCCATGCGCCGGGAGGAGCTTGCACAGCTTGAATGGCACCACATTGACTGGAAACGGCGGCTTGCGCTGCTGCTTGACCCGAACAAGATCAAGAACGGCGAAGCCCGAGCCGTGCCCCTTTCCAGCAGGGCCATCAAAATCCTTAAATCCTTGCCACGCCCCTTGGAGGGCGGGCGGATTTTTATGGCCGGGCGCAGTATTTATCAAGCGTTTACACATGCGCGTAACCGGGCAGGAATTAAAAATTTCACCTGGCACGACCTCAGACATGAGGCTATTTCTCGCTTGGCCGAGCGCGGCGATCTTAGCAACATGGAGCTTGCGGCGGTTTCAGGTCACAAGACTTTGCAAATGGTGAAACGCTATGCGCATCTTAATGCCGAGCATTTGGCGCGGAAGCTGGGTTAAGGAGGCCATCATGCAAATCAATCAAATCACAATCGATCTGAACCAACTAACAGAGCTTGAAATTGTGCATATATTGCTGAGACTGGGGATGCGGCAAAGGATTTGCTGTGACCAGTTTTATCGGAAAAAACATGGTGGCTTCGGCATACTGCAAATCAAGAAATTTAACAAAGCTTGCGGTGGCAAGGGTGGACGATCTGGGCAATTGCCCAGCACACTATTTGATACGGTTTCATCTGGCTATTGGCATTCTGCTCCAAGGCAAATTCATGCCGCTGTTTTCTGGCAGTGGTGGCTGACGGCGAGGGCAACAATGGAGTTTTGGCCCGCTTTTATTGCGGCATGGACGAATTTTCTGCAATCTGTGGACAGCCCCGAGTTTGTGATTGAACGGGCATTTCACTTGACGCAACAGCAGCTGGATTTAGTGGCCTGTAGGACGTGTGGCAGGAAGCTACTACGGGCGGCATGGGAGGCGAGGAGAGCGTGCCCGGTTTGTACTGGGCAACTGGCGCTGAGCGTTTCACGGGATGAACGTTACAAACATATTCATCCTTCACGCAGTAGGCGGGTGGAGTTATTTTTGGAGGGGATACACTTATGAATTATTTTGAAATCAAAGTTGAGCGTTTAGTTAAGTTTTTCAGGGAACTTGCTTGCTGGCATGCTTGGGGGGAGTGGTCGGATAATCCAAATCCACCTTCTCACGATATAAATCCTTGGAGGCCAAAAAGAACGTGCATTAAGTGTGGAAAGGTTGAAGATGGTGAGTGGCAGGATATCGTCTAGTTTTGTAGTGAGGCGTTATGTCGAGGCCGTGGGCGGAAGTCTGGAGCTTGTTACAAAATTCCCCAACCGCCCACCCGTCTCCAAAACCCTTGACATTTTCGGAGAAAAGGGTATTTTTGTGGGCACGTCCCGGCACGCCGGGATATAGCCGGGCTAAGCCCGGTAAAAATTTCCGCCAGCTTCGGGCTGGCGCGCGACGAGCCGGGGTTTCGCGGACGGCAAAAAATCTAAGCCCATCAACGGCTTAACTTCAAAATCGTGAGGAAGCGAGGCTTCCGCACGTCTTTTTCTTTCGAAATTCGCTTTCGTCCGTTTGGGGTGCGCTTTGCGCGCCACGCGGCGCGGTCGAGCCAAAGCAAAATCCCATTTTAAATCATAATGTTAATTTGAGTTTGCGCGATTTTTCGCGCACGCGGGGCGGAGCTCAACCCCACCTGAGGCGCGAAAGTCTCTAGCCGCAATTGCTTGAACTTAATCAAGGAGTTGCGTTATGCAAAGTTTCTTTTCCCCGGCGGAGGCGGCAATTCGCTCCGCCATCGGCCCTGCCGATTTCCGGGCGCTTTCGCGCGCCCACAACGTCTCAGAAATTGCGGTTGAAGTTATTTTTGAGAACATTTTGGAAAATTTGCCGGAAAATTTAAAAAATCCAGTCAATTATTTCCGGTTTGTTTTTTCCGCAAGAGTTCGCGGCGAAGCCAATCTTTTCGATTGGTTCGAGGCGGAGAAATTTTTTCTAGAGTCGGAAAAAATTTCGTTCGATTCTTGGCAATTTGACGATGATCCCGTTCGAAAAATTCTCAAAACAGAAAACATTCTGAGGCTTTCGGATGCGACAGAAGTCGCAAAAATGCATAAGTTATCGGAGCGGCAAGCTCGCAACAAAATCTACGCTGTCCAGGCGAAAGCTCTAAAAATGCGACAAAACGGCAAGCCAGAGACTGAAATTGTGGCTTTTTTGCAAATTTCCAATCCGCTTCTTGGGCGCATTCGCGCACCCAAGAAAGGAGGCGAAAAATGAAAATTTCAGAACAAGAAGCCGCGCTGATTCTTGGCTTGAGCCTTGCGACCATTCGCCGCGACAGAAGCAAAAACAGTCGCGGGCTGGGGATACCATTTTTCAAAATCGGAGCCAAGGTGCTGTATGACCCTGCCGCGCTGGTTGACTGGCTGGAGCAGCAGCGCAGGTGCGGGCCTGTTCAGCATGCACCTCAGCCACAACAACCAAAGCGTGGGTCGGGCAGGCCGCGCAAACTGCAAGGAAACGACCATGAGAAGTAAGACCAGTATTCAGAATTTCAGCTACAAGCTTAGTCTTGTTTTCTCTTTTTGGTTATTGGGTCTGGTTTGCTGGCCTTTCCTGTTCGTCTGGACAGATCAAACACTCCATAACCACTACCGCAGTTTTGGGGACGGGGTACGCATTCATTTTTGTGGTTTGTTTGATGCCATAGGCGGGGGAACCGGTTTTCTGATTCCTACCGAGTGCGATGGAGTTGCCAAGCAAATTCACGCGCTGGGCGGCTGGGTGGCCGAGAATCACCACACCATCCAACTCGCTCCCGTAGCCGGGCTGGTGTTGGCCGGGCTGACGGCTTTGTGGCTTTTCTCTGGCAGGGCGGGAAAAGCCAGTGGGGCGGTTCGGGATGTGGTTGAGGACTCAAAAGCTTTGCAGAATATGACCAAGCCTTTTCAGCCACACAAATACGTTAACCTTGAAAAAGGTATCTTTGTGGGGCTGGGTCAAGACCGGAAACCTGTCTACTGGCGGCGCAAACTTCTCCAAAAAAACCATTGCGAAATCCTGGGGGAAAGCGGTGTCGGTAAATCCAGCCTGGCTGGTGTATTACTGTCCCAACTGGCTGCGGCGGGTGAATCTGTTGTGATTTTTGACCCAAAGGCTGACCGTAACTTGCCCGGCGTGCTGGCTGAGGCTGGGCGCACATGGGGAGGTTTCCCCGTCCATGTGCTTGATCTGCGCCCGGTTGCCAACTTTCCGCAGGTGAATCCGTTTGCGGGTTGCCGTACTGACCAGGTAGAGGAATTACTACAGGTCGCGCTTGAGTTGGGAAAGTCTGGGGAGTCCAAGGTGGATTTCCATCGTGCGAAGGACAGAGAAGCTAACTGGATTTTTACTGAAAGCATCACTGGTGGCACCAACCTGCCAGAAATCATTTCATTAGCAGGAGAAGACACCGGGGTAACCAGTCAGGAAAATTTGTGGATGGAACTGCGTCAGCTTGGGCGCGTCAGGGCCTTTCACACAAATTCAGGGCTGGATTTGCAGGAGGTGCTGAGTAAGCCGGGCCTCCTATACGTTATTGGAAGCCTCACAAAACTTGAAGTGATGGCTGGGCAAAAGCTACTCCTGCAACGCATCATGCAAATTTTGGATGAGCGAACAGACGATTCCCTTTCAGTCGCAATGTTTCTGGACGAAGTAAAATACCTTCTCAGTCCGGCAACTTTGCGGGCAGCAGGCACCATCCGCGACCGCAACTGCCACCTATTTTTTGCACATCAAACACTAGGTGATTTCAAAGACGCGGGCGGCCTCAATCCTGATGCTGTCCGTGGTGCAATTTGGGGCAATTCAGGGATCAAAATCTGCTACAAGGCACTTGATGCTGCAACCGCCCACGAGTTGGAGGCAATTTGTGGTGAGGTGGCGGTAGAGGCAGAAACCACGGGCAAAAGCAACATGGGCGAAACCCAGTCCAAAAAAATGGACTCTGGCAAGCACATGCCAGCACACGTTTTCACCCATTTGCCAAAGCCTGTTGATGGCGAGGCATCCGTGGGTGTTGTGGTTGGACTAGGGCCTGCATATTATCTTTCCAGCAGCTTTTTGCCTCTCGGCAAACCCCCGCAGCCAGTCGCCGCGCCGGAGGTTGAATTGCCTCCACCACAGGAGCGGGAGGACGACTTGGCGGATTTGCTCAAATAAAAAAAGCCCGGTTCGCCGGGCTTTTTTTTGCCACCAATTCCGCTAGAGTCGGCCACCAGAGACACTTTCCGGGGTTTTCCACAACCGCCTTGCACGCATAGCAAGGGCGGCGGATGATGGAAAACACCCTGCCGGTTATCCACTGATAACCATACCGCTGGAATCGGCCACCAGAGCCAAAACCAATGATTTTTTGCTTAAACTATAGGCAAGCTAAAACATTCCTTAGCAAGCATCTAGTTTGTTAAATAGCCCTCAAACCCAATAAATACGCGGGTTTCAGGGCTTTTTACTGCACAACTCCAAAACCCTCAAAACCTCCCGGAAATCGGCCACCAGAGCCGAATTCCGGTTTTCTACTGCTGTTATTTCCTGCCGTTTCCTCTATTGAGTGTTTACCTTAGGAGAAACCAATGCTTATTCAAAACCCAGTTGAAAGGAAAGAACGGGCGCAGGCCAAGCGGCAGGCATTACTGCGGTTTTTGCGTGATGAAATTTATACAGTGCCGGAAGTCGCAGGGAGGGTACTAGGTATTTGTGAGCGGGGTACTCGCTCAACCGTCGCAAAACTAGAAAAGGAAGGTTTGGTTATTCGCCACTCAATCAAACTTCTTCCTCAACTTCCTCCTGTTGTTTTAATCGGCATTACAGAAAGCGGGCAAGCTGCCGCTTTCGATCCCCACTCAGGCGAGCAACCGGTGTGGAAGGCATTTGAGCCTCACAAGATCAATCTTGTCTACCTCACCCACACCCTGGAACTGCAACGCTTGCGCTTGCAAGCGCTGAGCAGCGGGCGTGTATCACGCTGGCTGCCCGGCGACCGGCTGGGAGCAGGAATCAAGGGCATCAAGCGCCCTGATGCGGTATTACTTACATCGGGCGGGGTGCGGGTGGCGGTCGAGGTGGAACGTACACTCAAAAACAAAAAACGATACCACTCCGTTTTGCAGAATCACCTCAAGGCAATCCAGCAAAACAAGTGGGATCGTGTTATTTGGGCTTGCCCAAATAATGACATTATGCGGCGAGTGCAAGCTGCGATCGAGAGTGTGCACAAGTCCGGCAAGCTCCCGGAAGTCTTGGCATTCTGCGAATACCAGGACTTTCTCCAACACCTGTAGACCCAACGTCAAAAACCTAAAATCGCAAAGACCGCTAAAAATCAGCGGTCTTTTTTTGTTCCGCTAAGTCTCTAGTCGTGTCGGCTTCTCGTTCCGCGAAAATGGTACTTTTCGTGTAACGTGCCGGAACGACTAAAGCGGAACGAGACTGCGGCACGATAAAGCCGTGCCTGCGCATCAAAAAATGTACCGCCAAGGGTGCCGCTTCGCGGCATCGGCTAGGGCCGAAACCCTTGTCTGGCTTGGGCTGAACGCCCAGCCTACATCTTTTGACTTGCCTTTCGCTTCGCTCCAGCGGGCTACGCCCTCGGGGGACGTGGTCGCCGCGTTGCGGCGCCCGACAACCCCACTTCGTGGGGCTTCGGACGCTCGCTGCGCTCCCTCGAATTCGCTGCGCTCATTCGCCTCGTTCAGTCGCTGCGCGCCTGAATCCCCGCTGCCCTATTTTTTCGCTCGCTACGCTCCCTCAAAAACAGGGAACCCGCGCGGGGACACGCACGCCTGATGGCGTGCTCCCCGAACTGGGGTTGTCGGGCGCTTCGCTCCCGACGTCCGGGGCTGTGCCCCCCACGTCCCCCAAGGTCTCGGCGCGCTACGCTTGCTCGACGCTTGGGGACGCCCCCAGCGCTTGGGCGCTGTTGGCTACGCGGCTCCCCCCAGCCCTACGCTGGCGCTCCGGGGGCTTGGGCTGTACGCCCCGCCCCGCCTTCGGCGGCTCCCCTTGCAGCGCTTCGCTTGCTTACTGATCGCTTATTTCCGCGCGCGGCTGCTATTGGTTATGCCGGAAACGGTAATTACAAGGAGCGCCATCATGGCTCAACACGTTTGCCCCGAGTGCGGGGATTTCAACATGAAGCTCATTACGAGCAAGAAAACCGGCAAAAAATACTGGGTTTGCCAGGCCCCGGAAGAGGTTTGCCGGGCCATCTTCCCCGACGACGGCGGAAAACCAGATTTCCCGCAGGAAAACCCGGAAGCGCTCGCCGCGCTCGAATGGCTGGCCGCAGAAGAGCGTCAGAAGTCACTCAATGAATGGGAGCGCGAATTTGTTGCCGGGCTGATTGAGAAGGTCGAGCAGCAGATTGCGACACCTCACCAGTTCACTCAAAAGCAAATCGGCGCGCTACGCAAACTGGCTGACCGATTCGCAAACGCCCCCAAATTTTAAGGAGTTAAAAATGGATTTTGAAAATTTTACTGGCGAGTCGCCGCTCTTAACCTGCAATCGCATCATCAAACTTGCTTTCGCCAAACCCGAAACCATCACACCTCAAACCGGCAAGGCGTGGGAGCGGTTTGTGGCGGCAGGACACAAATTCTATCCGGACGACGATCAAGTGCAATTTGTTCTCGATTTTTTCCTGTTTCTCAAAAACATGGATAAACAGGATTTTTGTCGCCTTTGGCTTGGAATGCGGTTGCATCCTTACTTTGCGGATGCGGATACCTGGAAGATTGTGCGCCTGATTTACGGCGTGGCGGACGGGGCTTTGATTAGGGCGGCGAACGTCAGCGCCTTTTGCATCACCAACAACGTGAAAGAGGACATCCAACTTGTGTTCAAAAAAGTGGGCGTCATCCTCGAATTCATGAGCTGGCTTGCACAAGTGCGGACGCTCGATCCTCACTTTTTGGAAGCCCGCACCCAAGAATGGGTGACGGACAAGGAAATACTTTCACAAGGAGAATGGCTATGAAAAAACTTACCCTATCCCTGTTGCTGGCCGGTTTGTTGTCGGCAGCAACAATTCCAACAATGGCAGGCGGCATTGTGTTTGACCCACGCAACTATGCCGTCAACTCCATGCAAGCACAGTCTGCCATTCATACCGAGGGCGAAGCCGTCATGCAGACCCTCCACCAGTTAAACCAATTGAAAAGCATGTACCAGAACCTTAAAAAGCTGGGCAAGGCCGTGACGGATGCGGATTACAACCAATTGACAAACGATCTGCGGTCGCTTGAAGCCTATCGTATCGCCAATGAAGGCGTGGAAAGGGCACTGGGCGACCAAGGCGACTTTATTTCCCGATTGCAGCGTAGTTATGTAAATGATGGTGGCGGCGGTCATTTTGATGATTACCTCCCGTCGCTTGCCCGTCGTGCAGCCTCAGGCGATCTGAAAGCGCGGGAGTTGTTCGATCTGGCAGCGCAGGTAGGCAGGAACGTGCAAACGGCCAATGACCGCAGGATGAAGCTGCAAGAGCAGAACGCCAGCAACGAAGGCGTGATGCAGGCGGCGCAAACGACCAACCAGTATCTGGATACCATCGTTTCGCAAAACCAGAACATCCAGCAGTTGCTTGCGGAGCAGGTACAGGCGCTGGCCGAGCAGAAGGCCATCCAGGCCGCAAAAGATCAAGCACAGGTGGACAAGGCCAAGGATCAAGCGAAACGCGAGAAGGAAGCGCTGGACACCTTTTCTGACCGGTGGAAAGTCAAGAAGTAACCAAAAGCCCCTTCACCGGGGCTTTTTTATTCAGGAGCTTTAATCATGAGGAAAATCATTTTGTTGTTTTGCCTTCTTGTTGCCGTATCTTCCGCCCCGGCTTGGGCGGATGATCCACCTGCCAGTACCGGCCAGCAATCACAATCTAGCACGGGCGGTGGTTTTTTTGACTGGGCGCAAAGCACCGTGCTGAAAGCCCTCGGCATCAATTTCGACTTCAACAAAACCATCACTGAAAACCTGATGCAGCTGTCGGGGGTTAAGGACAGTGTGGCTGGATTGATTGAACAAGCCAGCCCGTGGGATGACGCAAGGAAGGCGGCGAAGAACCTATCTACCGGCACGGGTGGCCCTGCTTTGCAACTGGCGGTGTTGTTATCGGTTATTTATCTGGTGTGGGCTGGATTGGCGCGGGTTGCCTATGCGGACGGCGGAGTGCTGACGGATGCGTTCATTGAAATAACTCTTTTTTTTGCGCTAGTGACGCAATATGACGCTTTGTTTGGGGAGCTGCTGCCCAAGTTTTTCGACTCCTGGGCTAATGCCATTTACTCGGCCACATCCGGCAGCAGTGGTGGTACTGTTGCCCAAGCAGCCGGGGGGCTGGTGGAGGCGATGTTTACCTTTATCGCCCATGCGATTATCTCCACGCTGGAAAATATCGTGAGCTATTTTTTCCTGTTCACTGTCATGTTCATCCTGTTTACCGGGCCGGCGCTGTACAAGCTGGGGATGGCAACCGCCACGGTGGTAGCTACTTTCCTGATTGCCAACGGTGCCGCCGCCATAGGGCTGATTGTCGGGCCGATCTGCCTGGCGTTTGGGGTGTTGCCCTTCACGCGCAAAATCATGTGGGGGTGGCTGGGGTTATTGACCGGGGCGCTTGGCATCAAGGTGGCGGTGGCCGCAGCCATGCCCGTGTTCACCTATTTTGCACACATGATAGGCACCACAACCGGCTTTGTAGGGGGCAGCGCGTGGAAAGACACCATCCTCATCATGCTGCTGGCACAGGTGATGAAGGCGATGGTGGATCTGATCCCGGATGCTGCAAGTACAATTTTTGGCGGGATGATGGGCAGTAGCTTCCGATCTGAGAACGCAACTGAAAAAGCGGCTGGTGTTGCCACCAAATTAGGTTTGAAGGTGGTTAGCAAAGGGCTGTTGTAGTTATTACGCAATCACAAACAACAAAAGCCCGGCTCGCCGGGCTTTTTTTATACATCCAATCCCGCCAAATTCAGCCACTGTAGCCATTTTCTGGGTTTCCCACAACCGCCTTGCACGCATGACATGGGCGGCGGATGATGGAAAACACCCTACCGGTTATCCACAAATAACCATCGTCGTAGAATCAGCCACCAAAGCCAAATCCACTACTTTTTTGCACAAACTTTAGGCAAGTTAACACACGCCTCTAGTTTGTTATATCGCCCTCAAACCCAATAACGGCGCGGGTTACAGGGCTTTTTCAACACCACTTCAAAACCCTCAAAACCGCTTGGAAATCGGCTACCAGAGCCGAATCCCGTTTTTTTTGAAACTTCGTCATGGCTGATAACCCGTCGCGTTGTCATGCCTTTGGTCGTTCAACTGTTTTCAAAGCCGCTAAACCGTCAGTCAGGCGCAGGCTCGCATTGCACAGGTGCGCGCCAGCTTGTGAATCGTGAGCATATCCTCAGCAACATCAGCTTCCGGTATCCCTCCCGCTTCACCCCTTTGGGGCTACGCAATCTGTCACTTCCTTTGCAACTCGCCTAAACCGCGCCAGACATGCCGGTTATGGGCGCAGCGGCTCCGAAAAGCAGATTCACTTAACCCACCAAAGGAGAAAGACCATGAACAACGCAACCAATCAGCCACAAAGCCAAACCTCAAAAGCAGAAGGGTTCCACCCCTCTACCCCGGCAGCCCACCAAAAAGCATATGTTGAAAGCAATGCAGAAGCACAGGCAAGGTCGCAACTGGAAAGCATCATGGAAATGGTTGAAGCCTTAACCACGGATGACGAGGATGAAGCCCGCGAAGCTATTCAGGATGACCCCTTGAGCGTTCTAGTGCGTAGCGGCTGGCATATACCTGGTGAAGAGGCAGAACCGGAAGAGTTTGAAATCCTGTTGTGTACCGGTGGCCCTGCTGTTCGCATCATTGGGGCATTGAATGACGGACAACCTACCAGACCACGCTTGCAGTATCAGGACTGGGGAACGCCTTGGACGGAGTACATCATTCCGGCAGGTGATGAACGTGATGCCTTGGAAACGTACTGCCAGCAATTTTACTTTGGAGAATGAATCATGTGGAATGTAACAAAACAAGTTTTGAAGTGGCTGTGGAAAGCGCTGGTCTTTGTGTTCAGGCTGTGGTGGCGGTGGATGAAGTGGAGTTTCAAGCTGGCTTTCATTCTCTTGATGCTGCATAAAATTATTGGCCGATGACAAGATTAATGGTGTCTTCGGGGACAATTCGGGGACAGTTCCAGCGGATACGGCTGGACACTCGGGGACAATTTGGGGACAATGGGGACAAATTTTGAGCGGTTGTTGCTCAAGATTTAATCAGCAGGTTTCAGTCAATAGTGGCTAAACCGTGGAAATAAAAAACCCGCAAAGCCAATAGCAATGCGGGTTTTCAAGGGGTGGCGGAGAGCGAGGGATTCGAACCCTCGATACAGGTTTAAAGCCCGTATGCTTCCTTAGCAGGGAAGTGCCTTCGACCACTCGGCCAGCTCTCCGCAAGAGGGCGCAAGAATACCGTTTTACGCCTTAAAGGTCAAATGGCTGATTTGTTGATCAGCTTGCCTGATCCAGTTCAAACGCCTTGTGCAGCACGCGCACGGCCAGTTCCAGGTATTTTTCGTCAATCACCACGGAAATCTTGATTTCCGAAGTGGAGATCATCTGGATGTTGATGCCTTCTTCCGCCAGGGTGCGGAACATCTGGCTGGCGATGCCGACGTGCGAGCGCATGCCGACGCCGACCACTGACACCTTGGCGATCTTGTCGTCGCCGGTGATTTCGCGCGCGCCGATGTGGCCTTGTACCTTGTCCTTGAGGATGGCGAGCGTCTTGTTCAGTTCGTTCTTGTGCACGGTGAAGGTGAAGTCCGTTGTTCCATCAGCCCCCACGTTCTGGATAATCATGTCCACATCAATGTTGGCGTCAGCCACCGGCCCCAGGATCTGGTAGGCAATGCCGGGGCGATCGGGCACGCCCAGCACGGTGATTTTGGCTTCGTCGCGATTAAAGGCGATGCCGGAGATGATAGGTTGTTCCATGTTGTCTTTTTCCTCAAACGTAATCAGCGTGCCGTCGCCGTCTTCTTCAAAGCTGGACAGCACGCGCAATTTAACCTTGTACTTGCCGGCGAATTCGACCGAGCGGATTTGCAGCACCTTGGAGCCCTGGCTGGCGAGTTCCAGCATTTCCTCGAAGGTGATCGAATCCAGCCGTCTGGCATCCGGCACGATGCGCGGGTCGGTGGTGTAGACCCCGTCCACATCGGTGTAGATCTGGCATTCGTCGGCCTTGAGCGCCGCGGCCATCGCCACGCCGGTGGTGTCGGAACCGCCGCGCCCCAGCGTGGTGATGTTGCCGTTTTCGTCCACGCCTTGGAAGCCGGCGACCACCACCACGTAGCCAGCATTGAGGTCGGCGCGGATGCGCTCTTCGTCTATGCTCAGGATGCGCGCCTTGGTGTGGGCGTCGTCGGTCACGATGCGCACCTGCGCGCCGGTGTAACTCCTGGCCTTCAATCCCAAATCCATCAGCGCCATCGAAGTCAGCGCAATGGTGACTTGCTCGCCGGTGGACACCATCTGGTCTAGTTCGCGCGGATCGGGTTCCGGCATGATTTCCTTGGCCAGCGAGATCAACCGGTTGGTTTCGCCCGACATGGCGGAAACCACCACCACCACTTGATGCCCCATTGCCTTGTAACGCGCCACCCGGCGCGCCACGTTGCGGATACGCTCTGGCGAACCAACAGAGGTTCCGCCGTATTTCTGTACGATTAATGCCATATTCAAATCCAAAAATTAAACCGCAGATGAACGCCGATGAACGCAGATAACCCCGGTTTTAATCGGCGTTTATCCGCATTTGTCGGCGGTTAATTCAGTTTTTCCTTCACCCAGCCTGCAACGCTTGCCAGTGCCTGCGGCAGTTGCGCCGGCTCAGTGCCGCCGGCCATCGCCAGATCCGGCTTGCCACCGCCTTTGCCGCCCACCTGCCCGGCAACGAAATTGACCAGTTCGCCGGCTTTGAGTTTCCCGACCAGGTCAGTCGTCACGCCCGCCGCCAGGCTGACCTTGCCGTCACTGCTGGAAGCCAGCACGATGGCGGCGGATTTCAGCTTGTCCTTCAGCTTGTCCATGGTTTCGCGCAGGCCGTTGGCGTCCGCGCCTTCCAGTACCGCAGCCAGCACCTTGATGCCGCTTATGTCCACGGCCTGGTCGGCCAGGTCGTCGCCCTGGCTTGAAGCCAGTTTGGATTTCAGCCGTGCCAGTTCTTTTTCCAGCGTCTTGACGTTATCCATGATCTGCACGATCTTGGTGGGGATTTCGTGTACAGGTGCCTTGAGTTCGCCGGAAGCCTGGTTGAGTATTAGTTGTTGAGCTTGCACCAGTTTCAACGCGCCTTCGCCAGTGGTGGCTTCGACGCGGCGCACGCCTGCCGCCACGCCGCCCTCAGTGACGATCTTGAACAGGCCGATGTCGCCGGTTCTTGAGACATGGGTGCCGCCGCACAGTTCGCGGCTGGAGCCGATATCCAGCACCCGCACTTCGTCGCCGTATTTCTCGCCGAACAGCATCATGGCGCCGGTCTTCTGCGCCGATTCGATGTCCATCACGCGCGCCTGGCAGGCGGCGTTGGCCAGGATTTCGGCATTGACCTTGGTTTCTACTTGTCGGATTTCCTCGTCCGTCATCGGTGCGTTGTGCACGAAGTCGAAGCGGGTCTTGTCACTATCCACCAGCGAGCCTTTTTGCTGCACATGCTCGCCCAGCACTTCACGCAAGGCCTTGTGCATCAGGTGGGTGGCGGAGTGGTTGCGCATGGTGGCGGCACGGGCCTGGGTATTGACGCGCGCGCTGACGCTGTCGCCCACTGCCAGCTTGCCGGTCTTGAGCACGCCATGGTGGCCGAATACCGTGGCCTGGATTTTTTGCGTGTCTTCCACGGCGAAAATGCCGTTGCTGCCTTTCAACTCGCCGTTGTCGCCGATCTGGCCGCCGGATTCGGCGTAGAACGGGGTGTTGTCCAGCACCACCACGCCAAGGTCGCCTTCGTGCAATTCGCTCACGGCCGCGCCGTCCTTGTACAGCGCCAGCACCTTGGCTGGGGTTTCCAGTTTTTCATAACCGTGGAAAGTGGTGGCCTGGCCTTCGTATTCCAGCACATGCGCCATCTTGAACTTGCCGGCGGCGCGGGCTTGTTCCTTCTGGTGCGCCATGGCCTTGTCAAAGGCGGCAGCGTCCACGCTGATGCCGTGCTCGCGGCAGATGTCTTGTGTCAGGTCGAGCGGGAAGCCGTAGGTGTCGTGGAGCTTGAAGGCGGTTTCGCCATTGAAAACCTTGACGTCGGCCTTGGACATTTCCGCCAGGTCGGCTTCCAGAATCGCCATGCCGTGTTCAATGGTTTCAAAGAAACGATTTTCTTCCTGATGCAGGATGTCGGTCACGCGCTGTTGGCCGTCTTTCAGTTCCGGGTAGGCTGCGCCCATCGCATTGACCAAATCGGCCACCATCTTGTGGAAGAATGCCTTGCGCGCACCCAGCTTGTAACCGTGGCGAATGGCGCGGCGGATGATGCGGCGCAGCACGTAGCCGCGGCCTTCGTTGCCGGGGATCACGCCGTCGGCGATGAGGAAGGAACAGGCGCGGATGTGGTCGGCCAGCACCTTGAGGCTGGGACTGCCCATGTCCGTGGTTTGGGTTTCGCGCGCGGCGGCGGCAATCAGGCTCTGGAACAGGTCAATCTCGTAATTGGCATGCACGTGTTGCAGCACGGCGGAGATACGCTCCAGGCCCATGCCGGTATCCACGCTGGGCTTGGGCAGGGGGTGCATCACGCCGGCTTCGTCGCGGTTGAACTGCATGAACACGTTGTTCCAGATTTCGATGAAACGGTCGCCGTCTTCGTCAGGAGAACCGGGCGGCCCGCCGGGGATGTGCGCGCCGTGGTCGTAGAAAATCTCGGTGCAGGGGCCGCAGGGGCCGGTGTCGCCCATCATCCAGAAATTGTCGCTGGCGTAGCGCGCGCCCTTGTTGTCGCCGATGCGGATAATGCGCTCTTTCGGCACGCCGATGTCGTTGGCCCAGATGTCGTAGGCTTCGTCGTCCTCGGCATAGACCGTCACCGTCAGTTTGTCGGCGGGAATCTTGAACACGACGGTGAGCAGTTCCCATGCGTAGTGGATGGCGTCTTTCTTGAAATAATCGCCGAAGCTGAAATTGCCCAGCATTTCGAAAAAGGTGTGGTGGCGTGCGGTGTAGCCGACATTTTCCAGGTCGTTGTGCTTGCCGCCGGCACGTACGCATTTCTGGCTGGTGGTGGCGCGGGTGTAGGGGCGCTTGTCGAAGCCGAGGAACACATCCTTGAACTGGTTCATGCCGGCGTTGGTGAACAGCAGGGTCGGGTCGCCGTGCGGCACCAGGGAGCTTGAGGCCACCACGGTGTGGCCCTTGGAGGCGAAAAAGTCCAGAAATGCCTGTCTGATTTCGTTGCTTGTCATGTGTTTTTTTAATCCAGCTTAGTCGTTCGTTTCATCCGGCGCTTCATTCAAGACCCGCTTGATGACATCAAATCCAAATCCGCGGCTTTGTAAAAAGCGCGCCTGCTTTGCCCATTCCTCGCGGTTTTCCGGCGGCCCGCCATATTTGCGCCGGCAGATGGCGCGGGCGTTGGCCAAATCCGTATCGGCCAGTTCGCTCACCGCTTGGTCCGCCAGTGTTTCGCTGACGCCTTTTTCGCGCAGTTCGTGCGCCACTTTCAGGCTGCCGTAGCGGCCCTTCCGGCTATGCACCACCTGCTCGGCAAAGCGCTCGTCGGAGAGCCAGCCGCGCCGCTGAAAATCGTCCAGCAATGCCTCGAGGTCATCGCCTTCTTCCGCGAACCCGGCCAACTTGTGTTGCAGTTCGCGGCGAGAATGCTCGCGGCGCGAAAGATAATTCAGCGCGCGCTGCCGCAATGAAAGAGGGGGCGCGTTATTCGTCGCCTAGCTCCGGCATGACGGTTTTGACGGCTTCACCCAGACCCAGGTTGGCATGCTCGCGTATCCTAGCTTCGATTTCCGCGGCGACTTCCGGGTGCTCTTTCAGGTATTCGCGGGCGTTGTCCTTGCCCTGGCCGATTTTTTCGCCCTTGTAGCTGTACCAGGCACCGGATTTTTCCACCAGTTTCAGATTGGTGCCGATCTCGATGACTTCGCCCTGGCGCGATATGCCTTCGCCGTACAGGATGTCGAATTCCGCCTGTTTGAACGGCGGGGCCACCTTGTTCTTGACCACCTTGACGCGGGTTTCGCTGCCGATGACTTCGTCGCCTTTCTTGATGGCGCCGGTGCGGCGGATGTCGAGGCGCACCGAGGCATAGAACTTGAGCGCGTTGCCGCCGGTGGTGGTTTCCGGGTTGCCGAACATGACGCCGATTTTCATGCGAATCTGGTTAATAAAGATCACCAGCGTATTGGTGCGCTTGATGTTGGCGGTGAGCTTGCGCAGCGCTTGCGACATCAGGCGGGCTTGCAGGCCCATGTGCGAATCGCCCATTTCGCCTTCGATTTCGGCTTTTGGCGTCAATGCGGCGACCGAGTCCACCACCACCACGTCCACCGAACCGGAACGCACCAGCATGTCGGCGATTTCCAGCGCCTGTTCGCCGGTATCGGGCTGGGAAATCAGCAGGTCGGCAACTTGTACGCCCAGTTTCTGCGCGTATTGCGGGTCAAGCGCGTGCTCGGCATCAATGAATGCCGCGGTGCCGCCCAGTTTTTGCATTTCGGCGATGACTTGCAGCGTCAGCGTGGTCTTGCCGGAAGATTCCGGGCCGTAGATTTCAACGATGCGCCCGCGCGGCAGGCCGCCTACGCCCAGCGCCAGGTCCAGCCCCAGCGAGCCGGTGGAAACCACCTGGATATCCTTGGCGACATCAGTGTCGCCCATGCGCATGATGGAACCCTTGCCGAACTGCTTCTCGATCTGCGAGAGCGCAGCCGCCAGAGCCTTGCTTTTATTCTCATCCATGCCGTAAACCCCTAAGCCCGTAAAAGGGGCAAATTATGTCATAAATCAGGTGCTAAGGTAAGCGTGAAGGGAGGCTGCGTGCGAGGGCGTGCCACATAAAAGCCGAACGGCCTCGTGCAGTTTTGGCACGAGGCCGTTCGGGTTGTGGTTCAGGTCTTGCGTGCGGCAAGACCGGGTTCAAAAGCTACTTGGCATCCTTGCATGATTTGGCGTCAGCGGAGCTCGCGTTGCCGGAACTCACCTTGCATTGCGCCATGCATCCTTCGTCTGCCAATCCTGCCGGGTCCGGCGTGCAGACTGCCGCACAATGTCCGGCACTGTCATCGCGGCTGCTTTGCTGGCTGCCGCAAGAAAGGGCGTTTTGTGGGTCGGATTTCGCCGAGGCGGCGACGGGAACTGCCAGCAAAGCTGACAAAGCCAGGGTTGTTGCGACTAATCGTAAGTTAAACATATCCACCTCCTCCTAGGTTACGCACGAAGGCAGATGTTGAAATATCAGCCTCGTGCAAACAGGCCTAACGTCAAATTGATCCTGATAAAAACTGCATTTATCAGTACCGGTTGTACATCTTTATAGTAGTTATATTGGGTGGTCATCCGTCTGCATCACCACAAACATTCGACCCCCGTCTGCTGCTGAAGGTTCCCGGGCAATGATCCTGCCCAAGCGGTTCCGAAACTGATTGCGATCTCCGAACCACACCTTCAAGGCAATCATACACCGATTGTTTGCGCACGGTGTTACGGTCACCTTTGAATAGTCTTGTGGTGCTGGCACTGGCTCCTGAACTGTCCGCCCAGGCCAGGCACACCGTACCCACCGGCTTGTCCGCCGTGCCGCCATCCGGCCCGGCAATGCCGGTGATGGCCGCCGCGACATCGGCGTGGCTATGGTTGAGCGCGCCCACAGCCATCTCCAGCGCGGTTTGCTCACCGACGGCGCCGTGCTGTTGCAGCGTGGACGGGGATACCCCCAGCATTTCAATTTTGGCGGCGTTGCTGTAGGTGACAAAGCCGCGCTCGAGCCAGGCGGAACTGCCGGGAATGGACGTGACGTACTGCGCCGCCATGCCGCCGGTGCAGGATTCGGCGAGGGCCAGCTTCCAGCCTTTTTGTTTGAGCGCTGCGCCCAGTTCGGCGGCAAGGTTCAGGAGTTCGCTGTCATCCATGCCAGTGCTTTCAACACGGCCAGCGCATAACCCGCCGCCAGCAGGTCATCGAACATCACGCCGAAGCCGCCTTTGAGCCGGGCGTCACATTGGCGGATCGGGAACGGTTTCCAGATGTCGAACAGGCGGAACAGGGCGAAACTTAAGGTGATCCATAACGCAGTACGCGGCATCAGGGCGAGGATCAGCCATAAAGCGACCATTTCATCCCAGACAATGGCGCCGTGGTCGGAAACGCCTAACGCCTTGCCGGTGACATTGCAGCACCACACGCCGAACAGGAACAGCAGGGCGATGACGGCCAGCGCGTACGCAATATTGGTTGGCGCCGGAACCAGCAGGAACAGCGGGATCGCCAGCAGCGAGCCTGCCGTGCCGGGGCCTTTGGGTACCAGCCCGCTACCGAAGCCCAGCGAGAAATAGTGCGCCGGGTGCGACAGCATGAATTTAAGGTTGGGCGAAGTGGTCATAGCCGCTGCCTTCGAATGTCACTGGGTTGCCTTGCTTGTCCAGCACGCGCAGTTCGCGCCCGGCCGTAATCTTGCCGATGCGGGTGAGGCGGATGTTGAGTTTGTCGCGTAGCGAGTCAATGTAGCTTTCCTGGTTTTCCGGCGCGGTAAAACACAGTTCGTAGTCGTCGCCGCCGGCCAACAGGCAGTGCAAGCCCAGCGGTTGGGACATGAAGCCGGCCAGGTTGGCCGAGCGCGGAACAAGGTCGAGTTTGATCTCGGCGCCGCAGTTGGAACGCTGCAGGATGTGGCCGAGGTCTGCCACCAGGCCATCGGAAATATCAATTGCCGCACGGGCATGTCCGCGCAGGCCCAGCCCAAGGGTAACGCGCGGCTGGGGGCTGTGCAGCGCGGGCAGGCAGGGTTCCAGGCCTGCCATCGGTATTTTGCCGTGCAGCCCGGCCAGTGCCAGCGCAGCATTGCCAAGCTGGCCGGAAATCCAGATGTCGTCGCCGATTTTTGCACTGTCGCGTCGGAGTGCTGTGCCACGGGGGACTTCGCCCATGATTTGCACGGAAAGGGTGAGCGGGCCGCGCGTGGTGTCGCCGCCGATCAGATCCACGCCGAAGTGCTGCGCGCAGTCGAAAAATCCTTGGGAAAAAGCCGCCAGCCAGGGTTCGTTGACTTCCGGCAATGCCAGCGCCAGGGTTGCCCAGCGCGGGTCTGCCCCCATCGCCGCGAGATCGGAAATATTGACCGCCAGCGTTTTCCAGCCCAGTTTTTCCGGGTCGGTATCGGGGAAAAAATGGGTGCCGGCTACCAGCATGTCGGTGGAAACGACGAGTTCCATGCCTGCACCCACAGTCAGCAAGGCGGCGTCGTCACCCACGCCCAGGGCGGCCTGCGGCGTGGGGCGGGTGAAATATCTGGCAATGAGGTCGAATTCGGAAGCCATCAGGCGGATCTCTGTGCGGATTTTGGGCGGAACGCCTTGACCACGGATTCGTGCGTTTCGATATAAGGCGCGCCAATCAGGTCCAGGCAGTAGGGCACAGCGGCAAAAATGCCATGCACCACGGGGTTGCCGGCTTCGTCTTTCAGGCCTTCCAGCGTCTGTGCAATGGCTTTGGGCTGGCCGGGAAGATTGATGATCAGGCTTTGCTTGCGGACCACCGCCACTTGCCGCGACAGAATGGCGGTGGGCACGAAGTGCAGGCTGATCTGGCGCATCTGCTCGCCGAAACCAGGCATTTCCTTGTCGGCAACAGCCAGCGTGGCTTCCGGCGTGATGTCCCGCAACGCCGGGCCGGTGCCGCCAGTGGTCAGCACCAGGCCGCAGTTTTCGTGGTCTACCAGGTCTTTCAGCGTGGACTCGATCTCGGCCTGTTCGTCTGGGATGATGCGGCTGATTTCCTGCCAGGGCGTCATGAGCGCCCGGTTCAACCAGTCGCGCAGGGAGGGGATGCCCTGGTCCTGATAAACGCCTTGCGACGCGCGATCGCTGATGCTGACTAAACCGATTTTGATGAATTCTTTTGACATATACTGGTCGGAAAGGCTGTAGAGACTGGTTTTATCATACCATTGAGGCGGCTGCTCGTTGAGCAGGACCGTAGCGGTGGAATATCTATCAATTTATTAAGGAAGCAGAATAATGAGATCAATTGCCTTGTTGCAGGCGTTTGTTGTGGCTGCAGGTTTTTCGTTGCCGAGTGTGGGGTTTTCTGCGGATGCAGCCAGTGCCAAAAACGGCAATCCATATGCAGCCGCTTACGAACAGCGCCGTGAAGCGCCAGCGGCTACTGGAGCGAATGTGCGGATTTATCGCGGATCGGATCAGGATGCCGATGGTCAGCGGTTGATGGAAGACGGTTACGATCTGCTGGGGTCGTCGTCCTTCGTGGGCGGCGAGGTGCCGCCGGATCAGGCCGTTGCGCATGCCAAGAATATCCGGGCGGATCTGGTGATGGTGTATAGCACGCGGTTCGGCAAGATTCCCCATGAGGCCAAGCTGGATGCCGCCAAAGCCAAAGCGAAAGGACCTGCAGAACCGGCTGTGGCAGAAGGGGTGGCGGGAGATGCGCCCAAAATGCAGTTGATTGGGGGCATGGAATACAGCTATGAGTATTACGCATCGTTCTGGACAAAACTGCCTACCCCGTTGCTGGGGTTGCATGTCCAAGACCGTGCGGCCGATGACAAAAGCCCGGGCGTGCCCGTGATTGCCGTGATCAAGGAATCGCCGGCCGCTGTCGCCGATATCCGTAAAGGGGATGTGGTGCTGCGGGTGGCTGGCGTGGACATCGGCAACGGTGATGCCCTGATCAATGCCGTGCGCAGCAATGCCGGGAAAACCGTTGAGATTCACTACGCGCGGGGTGGCGTGCAGCTACAGAAAAAAGTGACGCTCAATACGCCCTGATGCCCGGCTAGACGATCTCGCGGATGACCTTGAACAGCTCCCGGCTGCTTTTCGGGGGCTTGCTCGCGGCGGCTTCCTTGCGCGCGTTGCGGATCAGGTTGCGCAGGTGCTGCACATCCGCGGTTGAGTGCTGATCCAGAAACTCGGACAGCGCCGCATCGTCTTCAATCAGCCGTTTGCGCCAGTTTTCCAGTTGGTGCATGCGCGCGGTTTCCGCCGCGTGGTTGCCGTTCCACTGGTCTATTTTTTCCTGAATCGGCGCCGGGTCGACGTTGCGCATCAGTTTGCCAATATATTGCAACTGGCGGCGCCGGCCGCCGTGCGCGGTAATCTTGCGCGCCGCCAACACCGCTTCCAGCAGGTTTTCCGGCATGTCGATCTGGCGCAGTTTGTCGGCTGGTAGTTCTACCAGGGTGGTGCCCAGGTCCTGCAGTTCCTGCATCTGCTGCTTGATGCGGGTTTTGCTGATTTCTTCCTGCGGCAAGTCGTCTGTATGTGGGGCTTTTTGCATGGTCAGGTATCATAGCAGTTTTTAATCACGGTTATTTCCATGCGTCGCACACGATTCAGTCTCACCTTAGACCAACTCAAGCACATGGCGCAGGAGGTTCTGCGTGCAGCCAAGGCAGCGGGCGCCAGTGCGGCTGAGGTGGAAATCAGCACCGGCTTCGGGCAGAACATCTCGGTGCGGCTGGATGAGGTGGAAACCATCGAATACAACCGCGACAAGGGCATGTCGGTGACGGTGTATTTCGGCGAGCGGCGCGGCCATGCCAGCAGTTCCGATCTGTCGCCGCAAGCGCTGCAGGATACCGTGGAAAAAGCCTGCAGCATTGCCCGCTATACCGCGCAGGACCCATTCTGCGGCTTGGCCGAGCCTGCGCTGCTGGCGAAAACGGTGCCCGACCTGGACCTGTACCATCCCTGGGACATTTCGGTGGACGAAGCCATTGCGCTGGCGCGGCGGTGTGAAGCCGCGGCGCTGGACACCGATGCGCGCCTGACCAACTCCGAAGGCGCTAGTGTCTCGGTGCATGAAAGCCTGTTTGTGTATGCCAACAGCCACGGTTTTTGCGAAGGCTACCCGACTTCGCGCCACGGCATCAGCTGCTCGGTGATTGCGGAAGATGGCGACGCCATGCAGCGGGATTACTGGTACCACTCGGCGCGTGCGCCGTCCGATTTGGAAAGTGCCGAGGCGGTGGGCCGCAAAGCGGGCGAGCGCACGATACGCCGCCTGAACCCGCGTCCCATTACCACCCGACAGGTGCCGGTACTGTTTGAGGCGAGTATCGCTTCCGGCTTGATTTCGCATTTCATCAGCGCAATTTCCGGCAGCAGCCTGTACCGCAAGTCCTCGTTTTTGCTGGATAGCCTGGGGCAGCCGGTGTTTTCGCCCAACGTCAGCATCAGCGAGCGTCCGCACTTGCCCAAGGGGTTGGCCAGCAGCGCGTTTGACAACGAAGGGGTGGCCACCACCGACCGGGAACTGGTGACGGATGGCGTGTTGCAGGGCTATGTGCTGTCCAGCTATTCCGCGCGTAAGTTGGGGATGACCACGACCGGGAATGCCGGCGGCAGCCATAACCTGATCGTCAAAAGCGGAGATCAGGATTTTGCCGGGCTGGTGAAAACCCTGCACAGAGGGCTGGTGGTTACCGAGTTGCTCGGGCACGGCATCAATCTGGTCACTGGCGATTATTCGCGCGGCGCCGCCGGCTTCTGGGTGGAAAACGGCGAAATCCAGCATCCGGTGGAAGAAATCACGATTGCCGGCAACCTGCGCGATATGTTCCATGGCATTGCTGCGATAGGCAACGATGTACTGATCCAGGGCTCCAGGCAATGTGGCTCGATCCTGGTGGAGCAGATGACGGTGGCCGGGGAATAATTTTACGGTGGGAGGTGCAATAAAAAAAGCCCCGGAGTTCGGGGCTTTTTTTATTGTGCTGCGGGTCAGCCTTAATTGCTGGCTGGCTCTTCGGCGGTGTTGCTGCTTGCGCCGTCGTTGACCTGGTTCTCGCGGCGTTGCAGGTAGGCATCGCGCATGAACAGGTAAGGATCCAGTGCCGCCTCATCCAGCAGGTCGCTGCCCGGCAGGTACTGGGCGCGTTTATCAACCAGCTTCAGGGTGTAAGTGAGGTTGCGGTCACGGGTATCGTCTATATAACCCAACGGGTCAAATGCAATGCTGTCCACGACCAGGCCGCCAGTGTCGCGCAGCGTGCTCGGGCCCAGGATCGGCAGCACCAGATAGGCGCTGTCTTTCCAACCCCAGTAAGCCAGGGTCTGGCCGAAATCTTCGTTGCGCTTCTCAATGCCGTCCATCGATGCCCAGTCAACCAGGCCGGCAATACCGAAGGTGGAGTTGATGGCAAAACGGCCGGCATCGTTGAATGCCTTGTCGATCTTGAATTGCAGCAGGTCGTTGATGACAGTGACCACTTCACCCAGGTTGGAGAAAAAGTTATTGACGCCGGTGCGCAGCGGGCTGGGCACTGCTGCCTTGTACGCGCCCGCCACCGGGCGGATCACGGCCTTGTCGGCGACATCGTTGAATTTGTAGATGCCGCGGTTCAATCCTTCCAGAGGATCCTTGCTCGATTGGGTGGCGCAACCGCTAAGCAGCGATGTTGCTAGGGCACCGATAATCAGTGGCTTGATCCAGTTCATGGGCTTGCGCATGTTTGATTCCATTAATTCGATAATGACAACGTTGCAGATCAGGTGGAACTTTAATGTAGACGACCCTGATTTGTCCACTCATTTTATGTGTGTTTGCGCCATGCTGGCGGCGTGCTAGAGTTTCCTGACGTAAATACAACAGCCAGAGAGAGATGCCATGCCAAGCGTGACCATTACCCAGTTCATTATCGAAGAACAGCGCCGCAACAAAGGGGCAACCGGGGAGTTTTCCATGTTGCTGAGCGATATCGTGACCGCGTGCAAGAAAATTTCGCTGGCGGTCAACAAGGGTGCGCTGGTTGGCACCATGGGCTCGCTGGAAACCGAGAACGTGCAGGGCGAGGTGCAGAAGGAACTGGATGTCATTACCAACGACATTTTCATTTCCTCCATCGAGTGGTCGGGCTACCTGGCCGGCATGGCCTCGGAGGAAATGGACGAACCGTATGAAATCCCGGCACAGTATCCGCGCGGCAAATACCTGATCCTGTTCGATCCGCTGGACGGCTCCTCCAACGTCAACGTCAATATCTCGGTCGGTACTATTTTTTCCATCCTGCGCGCGCCGGACGGGGTGACGCATCCCAAACTGCAGGATTTCCTACAGCCCGGCACGCGCCAGGTGTGCGCGGGTTACGCGCTGTACGGTTCGTCCACCATGCTGGTGATTACCACCGGCAGCGGCGTTAACGGCTTCACCCTGGATCGCGAGGTGGGCGAGTTCTACCTGACGCATCCCGGCATGCAGGTACCGGCGGATACGCATGAGTTCGCCATCAATACCTCCAACCAGCGGCACTGGGAGCCGCCGGTACAGCGTTATGTGGAAGAGGCGCTGAAAGGCAAGGAAGGCCCCAGGGGCAAGGACTTCAACATGCGTTGGGTGGCATCCATGGTGGCGGAAGTGCACCGCATCCTGATCCGCGGCGGCCTGTTCATGTACCCGCAGGACAGCAAGCTGAAGGACAAGGGAGGCAAGTTGCGGTTGTTGTACGAGGCCAACCCGATGAGTTTTATTATCGAGCAGGCGGGCGGCCTGAGCACCACCGGCCGCGAACGGATCATGGAAATACAGCCGACCGGGCTGCACCAGCGGGTGCCGGTGATACTGGGCTCAAAAAACGAGGTGGAAAAGCTGGTCGAATACCACCGGGCAAGTTAGCGCGCGGGCGTCAGCGCGCCACTCGGTTGGTCATGACCACAAGGTTTGCAAGGCCTCGGGCGCGGTCTCGAACGCCTCGTCGTTGCTGAGCGCAATGAGGTTGCTGCCGCGCAAGCGGCGCGCCAGTTCGCGGGCGATGTTGACGTACAGTTGCAGCGCCAGGTTGTGGTTTTGCGGGATATGGTACGGGCTGAACGCCAGCAGGACGCCGTCCCGGATGGTGTAGGCGGATACGTCGCGGGCTTCGCCGTCGCAGAACGCCAGTTCCCCGAACGAGTCCCCCGGATGGCGCTGGCTGACAATTTTTCTTTCGCCATTGGGGGATTTTTGCAGCAGCACAAACTCCCCTGCCAGTACGACATAAAACTCGCGGGTGGGGTCGCCTTCCCGCAGCACGCATTGCCCGGCGGCAAATTCCAGCGATTTGGCGTACTGCAGTAATTCCTTCAGGTCGTCCGGCGCGATGTTTCTGAACACTTTGACCGAGCCCAGCACTTTGTGCATGAGCTGATAGGTATTGTCTTGAGGCTGGGCCATTCAAAAATTCCTGAAAATAAACTACGGTTTTTTATTGGGCGCTAGGTTAAATGAGCTTGGCCGATTTGTACAATGCCAGCGCCTGTATTCGCGACAGCTCATGCTGCACCACGGGGGCGAGATAGTCCTCACCGAGGCTGAAACCAAGCTGCTGGCACCGGCTCGGCGAGAGCTTCCACGGTGCGTGGATTTCGCCGTCATCCAGTTGCGCCAGTTCCGGCACGTATTTGCGGATGAATTTCCCCTGGACATCAAATTTTTCCGACTGGGTGACCGGGTTGAAAATGCGGAACCAGGGTTGCGCGTCGCAGCCGGTGGAAGCTGCCCACTGCCAGCCGCCGTTGTTGGCGGCGAGGTCGAAGTCCAGCAGTTTCTCCGCAAAATAGCGCTCGCCCCAGCGCCAGTCCACGAGCAGGTCCTTCACCAGGAAACTTGCGGCCACCATGCGCAGCCGGTTGTGCATGTAACCGGTCGCGTTGAGCTGGCGCATCGCCGCATCCACCAGCGGATAACCGGTGCGGCCTGCGCACCATGCCTGGAACAGCGCCGGGTCGTTGGGGAAGGCGAGGTGGTCGAACTCCGGCTTGAAGGTATGGCCGGCGGCAACGCGCGGGTGGTGATGCAGGATCATAAAATAGAAGTCGCGCCAGATCAGTTCCGACAGCCAGGTGGCCGCCCCGGCGTTGTGAAAAGCCCAGGCTTCCCCGGCCAGGGCGCGGATGGAAATGGTGCCGAAGCGCAGGTGTACCGATAAATAGGACGGCCCCTTGATGGCTGGAAAGTCGCGGGTGTCGCGGTAAGCCGGCATGCGCTCGCAGAAGTCGGCAAACAGCCGGGTCGCGCCGGACATACCAGGCGCTATTTTTAACTCGACGGGGGTAAAACCCAGTTGCGACAGCGACGGCATGGCCTGTTCCGGCGGGCGGGCGAGACGCGCAAGGTATTGCCGTACCGGGTACGGCTTGAGATAAAACGCGGTGAGTTGCTTCAGCCAGGCGTTCTTGTACGGCGTGAACACGCTGTACGGCTGCTGTTGCTGGGTGAGCACCTCGTCCTTTTCAAATATTACCTGGTCTTTGTAGCTGTGAAACTCAATGCCGGCCGCGGCCAGTGCTTGCGCCACGGCCTGGTCGCGGGCCAAAGCGGCGGGTTCGTAATCGTGGTTGGCATAAACGGCGTCCATCTTGAGTTGTTGCGCCAGTGTCGGGATTTCCCGCCGCGCCTTGCCATGGCGCACGATCAGGCCGCCACCGTTGGCTTCAAGCGCGGCAGCCAGTTCGCGGAGGCTGTGCCAGATGAACGTCACGCGCCGGTCGGCGCGGTCGGTCAGGGTGTCGAGGATGTCGGTGTCGAAGACAAAAACGCAGAAAACCTGCTCGGCCTGTTTCAGCGCATGGTAAAGCGCCGCGTGGTCAACATCGCGCAGGTCGCGGCGGAACCAGACAAGCGCGCGGTGGAGCATCAGCCGCCGTGGTGGCTGGCGAATGCCGCATCCAACATTTCGCACAACATGTGGCCGATCAGGATATGGGCTTCCTGCACCCGCGCGGTGACGGTTGACGGTACGGCGATGGTCAGGTCGCACAGTTCGGCGAGTTTGCCGCCGTTACTGCCGGTCATGCCCACGGTATAGGCGCCCAGCAGCTTTGCGGCCTCGATGGCGCGCAGCACATTGGGGCTGTTGCCCGAGGTGGAAATGCCTACCACCAGGTCGTTGGCGCGGCACAGCGCTTCAACCTGCCTGGCAAAGACATGCTCAAAGCCGTAATCGTTGCCGGCGGCGGTGAGGATGGAGGTATCCGTGGTCAGTGCAATCGAGGCCAGCCCGCGGCGTTCGGTCTGGTAGCGCACCACAATTTCCGCGGCCAGGTGCTGGCTGTCGGCGGCGCTGCCGCCGTTGCCCATCCATACGATTTTGCCGCCGGAACTCAGGTATTCCACCATTTTCTGGCTGAAGGTTTCGATTTGCGGCGCTAATCCTTCGAGCTGGGCAATAACCGTCTGGTGGGCGCTGATGGCGTTGCGGATGATGGGATTCATGGTTGTCTCTGCATCATGGCATCGGCCAGGGTGCGGTTCAGGTTGGCATCAAAACGGTGGCTGGCGGCATCCCAGCCCTGCAGGTGTTGCAATGCAATGTCGGTCAGCGCGGTAATGGCCGATGGGCTGGCGTTGAGCGCGGGAATGTAATGGAAGGTTTTGCCGCCGGCATTGAGGAATTCCGCCTTGCACTCCATGGCAATTTCTTCCAGCGTTTCCAGGCAGTCGGCGGCGAAGCCGGGGCAGATCACGTCCACGCTGCTGATGCCTTGTTTTCCCCATTCGGCCAGTGTCGGCGCGGTGTAGGGTTTGACCCACTCGGCCGCGCCAAACCGCGACTGGAAGCTGACCAGGTATTGATCCTGGCGCAACCCCAGGGCTTCGGCCAGCAAGCGCCCGGTTTTCTGGCACAGGCAAAAATAGGGGTCGCCCTTGTCCAGCGTGTATTGGGGCACGCCATGGAAGCTCATCAGCAGCTTTTGCGCTTGCCCATGCTGCGCCCAATGTTGGCGGACACTTTCCGCCAATGCCGCGATGTAGGCGGGGTGGTCGTGGTAGCTGCGCACGGTGCGGATTTCCGGCAGGTTGCGGATATGCGTCAGTGCCGCCCACACGGCATCAAACACCGGCGCGGTGCTGCTGGCGGCATATTGCGGGTACAACGGCAGCACCAGGATACGGTCGCAGTGTTGCGCCTTGAGTTTTTCCAGGGCGGAGGCAATGGACGGGTTGCCGTAGGACATGCCGATTTCCACTGCGATGGGCGCGGAAAACCGCGCGGCAAGTTCGGCCTGCAATTTTTCGGCTTGCGCACGGGTAAACACCAGCAGCGGCGAACCTTCCGCAGTCCAGATCAGTGCGTATTTGGCGGCGGATTTGCGTGGGCGCACATTGAGGATGATGAGGTTCAGGATGCACCACCAGATAAAGCGGGGGATTTCCACCACGCGGCGGTCGCTCAAAAACTGTTTGAGATAGCGCCGTACCGCGGCAGGCGTGGGGGCATCCGGCGTGCCGAGGTTGGCCAGCAGGATGCCCACCTTGGGCGGCGTGCCGTGGGTGTGGGGCGGTTCGGGGGCGTAAAAAGCCATAAGAAAACCTTAGTGTGTGGAAAGTGCGCTGGAAAGCAGCCGTGCGGTGATGTCCACAATCGGGATCACGCGTTCGTAAGCCATGCGGGTGGGGCCGATCACGCCCAGCGTGCCGACCACCTGGCCGTTCAGTTCATAGGGCGCGGTGACCATGCTGCACTCGTCCAGCGGCAGGAAACCGGATTCGCCGCCGATAAACAGGTGCACGCCTTCGGCGCGGCGGCTGGTATCCAGCAGTTGCAGTAAGGCGCTGCGCTTCTCGAACGCTTCGAACAGTTTGTGCAGCGACGCGACGTTGGTGGACAGGTCGTCCACCCGCAGCAGGTTGCGTTCGCCCGCCATCACCAGGCCTTCGCTGTTTTCGTCCATGACCTTGCTGCTGGCTTCCAGCGCGGCGGACATCAGGCGCGTGACGTCGTTTTGCAGTTTGCTCAGTTCTTCGTGCAGCTTTTTGTGTGCCTGCTCAAAGGTGCAGCCGGTGTAATGCTGGTTGAAGAAATTGGCCGCCTGGGTCAGTTCTGAAGCGCTGTAATGCTTGTCGGCGACGATGATGCGGTTCTGCACGTTGCCGTCGGTGGTAACGATAATCAGCAGGATGCGTTTTTCCGACAGCGGCAGGAATTCCAGTTGCCGGAACGCCACGGCATTGCGCTTGGGCAGCATCACCAGGCCGGCGAACTGGGTAAGGTTGGACAGCACGTTGGCGGCCGAGGATATCAGTTCCTGCGGATCGGGCGAGGACAGTTCGTGCTGCAGGCGCTCTATTTCCAACTGTTGTAGCGGCTGGACTTGCAGCAGCGTGTCGACAAAAAAACGGTAGCCCTGCGGTGTGGGGATGCGCCCGGCGGATGTGTGCGGGCTGGCGACGAAACCCATTTCTTCCAGGTCCGACATCACATTGCGGATGGTGGCGGGCGACAAATCCAGTCCGGAACATTTTGACAGCATGCGCGAGCCCACCGGCTGGCCATCCGAGATGTAATGCTCCACCAGGGTTTTAAGCAGAATTTGTGCGCGTTGATCCATAGCTATCGTTCAATTCTAACGGGCTTGGCACTCTTTCGCCAGCGGGGCTGCTATGGTTTAATGCGCCCATGAATTCTGTCTTTAAATCCGTTGCCCTGATCGGCAAATACATGAGCCCGGAAGTACGGGTGCAACTGCTGACGCTGGCGCAGTTTCTGGTTAAACGCGACATCAAGGTACTGGTCGAGGAAGTCACCGCCAATCGTCTGGAAATCAATGACTACGACACACGCAGCATCCAGGATATCGGCGCCGACAGCGACCTGGCGGTTGTTATCGGCGGCGATGGCACCATGCTGATGGCGGCGCGCGCGCTGGGCAATTACGGTATTCCGCTGGTGGGCATCAATCGTGGGCACTTCGGGTTCCTGACCGATATTTCCTCCGATGTGATGCTGCCGACCATGGAGCGCATCCTGGCCGGGGAATATACCCTGGAGCAGCGCATCATGCTGTGTGCCGAAATCGAGCGCAATGGCGAGATCATCAGCAAAGGCCGGGCTTTTAATGATGTGGTGGTGAGCAAGGGCACCACGGCCAAGCTGATCGAGCTGGAAATGATCGTGGACGGGCAGGTGGTCACCCATCAGCGCTCGGACGGCATGATTGTAGCCACGCCTACCGGCACTACGGCGTATGCGCTATCAGCCGGCGGGCCGGTGGTGCATCCGACCATGGATGCCTTCACCATCGTGCCGATCTGCCCGCACACGCTGACCAACCGCCCCATCATTGTCAGTAGCGGCAGCCATATCCGCATCCAGTTCACCCACGGCGAAAATGCCCGCATCCAGGTGGATGGCTTGCCCTATATGGAACTGGAACTGGGGGATGTCGTCGACATCAAGCGCCACGATAAAACCGTGAACCTGCTGCATCCCTCCGGGCACAGCCATTTTGAAGTGCTGCGCGACAAGCTGTACTGGGGGTAACGTTTGCTGCGCTCACTTTCCATCAAGGATTTTGTCATTGTTGACCGGCTGGAACTCGACTTTGCGCCCGGCTTCACCGTGCTTACCGGCGAAACCGGTGCCGGTAAATCCATCCTCATCGACGCCCTGTCGCTGGCGCTGGGCGAACGCGGCGAATCAGGCGTGGTGCGCCAGGGCTGCGAAAAGGCCGAGATCAGCGCCGAGTTCGATGCGGGCAACCTGCCGGAGTTGAAGCAGTGGCTGGAACAGAACGAACTAGCCGACGGCAATGCCTGCCTGCTGCGCCGCGTCATCTACGGGGATGGCCGCAGCCGCGGCTTCATTAATGGCTCCACCGCCACCATGCAGCAATTGCGCGAAGCCGGCGACCTGCTGGTGGATATTTACAGCCAGCATGCCCATCACTCCCTGCTCAAATCGGCCACCCAGCGCGCCTTGCTGGATGATTTTGCCGGCGCCGCGCCGCTCGCCCAGCAGGTGGCGGCCGCGCACAAGCAGTGGCGCACCCTGCTTGAACGCCGTATCGAACTGGAGCGCAATGCCAGCGCTTATGCGGAAGAACTGGCCGAATTGCGCGACCAGGCACGCGAACTGGCGCAGTTGAACGCCTCCGCCGAAGAATGGGAAACGTTGCAGCAGGAACACAGCCGCCTGAGCCATGCCGCCAGCCTGATTGCGGGCGGCGAGCAATGCCGCGACCTGCTGGCGGAAAACGACATCGCCGTGGCGCGCCAGCTGGCCGTGGTACAGCACAAGCTGCAGGAGCTGGCGGAATATGACCCGGTGCTGCAGGAGGCGCTGGCCAGCCTGGATAACGCGTTGATCCAGGTTGAGGAGACCGACCGCTTCCTGAAAAAATACCTGGGGCGGGCGGAACTGGATCCGGATCGCCTGAATGAAGTGGAAGCGCGCATTCAGGCGATCCATGCCGCTGCGCGCAAATACCGGGCGCGCCCTGAAGAGTTGGCGGACGTGTTGCAGCAGTGGCATAGCCGTATGGCAGAACTGGACGGGCTGGGGGATGACGGTCAACTGGCGCGCGAAGAAGCCGCGGCGCGGGAGCAATACCAGCAACTGGCGAGCAAGCTGAGTGCTGAGCGCCGGCGCGTCGCAACGGACTTAAGCCGCCAGGTCAGCGCCGAAATGCAGCGGCTGTCACTGGCCGGCGGGCGCTTCGAGGTGGCACTGACGCCGGTGGCGGAAGGCACGGCTCACGGGCTGGAGCAGGTTGAATTCCTGGTGTCCGGTCATGCCGGCATGGCGCCGAAACCGCTGGCCAAGGTTGCTTCCGGCGGGGAGTTATCGCGCATCAGCCTGGGGCTGCGGGTGGTTACCGCGGAGCAGGGCGCAACGCCCAGCATGATTTTTGACGAAGTGGATGTCGGCATCGGCGGCGGCGTGGCGGAAGTGGTGGGCCAGTTGCTGCGGCGCTTGGGACAATCCCGGCAGGTGTTGGTCATTACCCACCTGCCGCAGGTGGCGGCGCTGGGGCAGCAGCATCTGCGCGTCAGCAAATCCAGCGCCGGCGGGCTTACCCTGAGCCGGATCGAAGCGCTGAGCGCGGCGGAGCGGGTGGACGAAATCGCCCGCATGCTGGGCGGCGTGGAGATTACCGATACCACGCGGGCGCATGCCGCAGAAATGCTCGGGCGCTAATCCGGGTTAAATCACTAGGCCGTTGCCAGCGGCGGGCGTGCCATGTTGACCCACGCTTGCACCGACGGCCGTTGCCACTGGAAGGTTGCATAAGCGGCCAGCCGGTCTGGCACCGGGTCGCCGTTCAGCACCAGCCGGTTGAGCATGAACGCGAGATCGGTGTCGGCAATGCACCACTCCCCAAACAGATAATGTGCGCCGTACGGCAGCAGGGCGTCGGCGGCGGCAAACAATTTCTCTGTCTCGATCCTGGCGTTGGCAGAAAGCGGCGCGTCGGTTTTTCGGTAAAACACCACTTCGGCTGAGCGTTCCTCCCGGATGGAGAAGAGGTCGCTACGCAACCAGGCCTGGATTTGCCGCGCTTGTGCCCGGTGGCGGACATCCTCGGGATAAACCGGCGGTTGCGGGAAAACATCTTCCAGATATTCGGCAATCGCGGAAGATTCCGCGAGGTGAAAATCCTGGTGCACCAGGGTCGGCACCCGCTGTGTCAGCGAGAGGGCGGCATAACCTGGGGCATGGTTCTCCTGTCGCGAGAGGTCGACCGTTTTGATGTCGAAGGCCAGCCCTTTTTCCTGCAGGGCGACGAAGGCCGACATGGCATAGGGGCTGGTGAACCGGTCGTTAACGTAAAGGGTCAAATTGTAGGATGGCATGGTTGGCTCCCGAAATGGTGGTGGCAGGAGATTCTGCAACGTTGGCGATTAGGGTAAAGTAGCCGGTACAAAAGCGCGGCAACAATATTACCGCGGTAGCCAGTGAATAAGATTGTTTGCGGGGAGGGGAAATGAAAAAAGTCATCAAATCGGACGCGGAATGGCGGGCACAGTTATCTCCCATGCAATATGCCGTCACGCGCGAGGCCGCGACGGAGCGGGCGGGCACCGGGGAATATGCCCACCATAAAGAGGTCGGTATCTATAGTTGTGTCTGCTGTGGCACGCCGCTGTTCGAGTCGGATGCCAAGTTCGATTCCGGTTGCGGTTGGCCCAGCTACTTCAAGGCGCTGAATCCGGAACATGTGCGGGAAAAGCGCGATACCTCGCATGGCATGATCCGGACCGAAGTGATCTGCAATGTCTGTGACGCGCACCTTGGGCATGTATTTCCCGATGGTCCGCCGCCGACCGGCATGCGTTATTGCATCAACTCGGCCGCCCTGAACTTCACGCATAAATAACCGGCTCAGGCCGTGAGTGCCGCGGTTTCTTCCACGCTGTCGTCGATCAGGAAGCCGCCGCTCTGGTGCGCCCACAGCTTGGCGTAAAGCCCGCCCTTGCTGAGCAGGCTCTGGTGGTCGCCTTCCTCGATAATGCGGCCTTCGTCCAGCACAATCAGCCTGTCCATGGCGGCGATGGTGGAAAGGCGGTGGGCGATGGCGACCACGGTTTTGCCTTCCATCAGGCGGTACAAACTGCTTTGAATGGCGGCCTCAACTTCCGAATCCAGCGCGCTGGTGGCCTCGTCCAGCAACAGGATGGGCGCATCCTTCAGCATCACGCGGGCAATGGCAATGCGCTGGCGTTGCCCGCCGGATAGCTTGACGCCGCGCTCTCCGACGTGCGCGTCGTATGCAGTGCGGCCTTTGGGGTCGCGCAGGGTCTGGATGAATGCATCGGCTTCGGCGCGTCTGGCCGCTGCCAGCATTTCCTGTTGCCCGGCTTCCGGGCGGCCGTACAGGATGTTTTCGCTGACCGAGCGGTGCAGCAGCGAGGTGTCTTGCGTCACCATGCCGATATTGGCGCGCAGGCTGTTCTGCGTGACCTGGGCAATGTTCTGCCCATCGATCAGGATGCTGCCGGACTCCACGTCATAAAAGCGCAGCAGCAGGTTGACGATCGTGGACTTCCCCGCGCCGGAACGGCCGACCAGGCCGACCTTTTCCCCGGGGCGGATGGTCAGGGAGAATCGCTTCAGCAGCTCGGCTTTGCCGCCGTAGGAAAAATCCACATGCTCGAAGCGGATCTCGCCCTTGTGCACCACCAGCGGTCGGGCCTGCTCGGCGTCTGTGACGATATGCGGGGTGGACAGGGTGTTGATGCCATCCTGTACGGTGCCGACCTGTTCAAACAGGGAGGTCATTTCCCACATTACCCAATGCGACATGCCGTGCAGGCGCAGCGCCATGGCGGTCACCGCGGCAACCCCGCCAACGCTGACCTGGCCATGCGACCACAGCCACAACGACACGCCCATGATGGCCAGCAACAGCAGCATGATGAGCACATGGTTGAGGATTTCCACACTGCTCACCATGCGCATTTGCTTGTGCACCGATACCAGGAATTCCTGCATCGCCGATTTGGCGTAAGCCGCTTCCCTGCCGGCATGGGAGAACAGTTTTACGGTGGCGATGTTGGTATAGGCGTCGGTGATGCGCCCGGTCATGATGGAACGGGCGTCGGCC
Source organism: uncultured Methylophilaceae bacterium (assembly GCA_964511385.1). Classification (GTDB taxonomy): domain Bacteria; phylum Pseudomonadota; class Gammaproteobacteria; order Burkholderiales; family Methylophilaceae; genus CAILHX01. The sequence goes on from CAZEFE010000004.1 coordinate 109,256, forward strand.
TGCGCCTGCGATACCTTGCTCAGGCGCGGGATGAAATAGGACAGTGCGGCGATATACAGCGTGAGCCAGCAGAAAAACGGCACCATCAGCCAGGCGTTGAAATGCTCGGCAACCGCCAGCAGGGTGACCAGGTAAATCACCACGAACACCAGGATGTCGCCGAGGATGAACCACATGTCGCGCACCGCCAGCGCGGTTTGCATCACTTTTGCCGCGACCCGTCCGGCAAATTCGTCCTGGTAAAAAGCCATGCTTTGGCCAAGCATCAGGCGGTGGAAGTTCCAGCGCAGGCGCATGGGGAAGTGCCCGGCTAGCACCTGGTGCTTGATGATGGACTGCAAGGCCACCAGCAGGATGCTGCCGAGCAGGATTCCCGCCAGCAGGAATAAATGGCCGCGCTGCTGCGACCACAACTGGTCGGGCGGCAGCTTGCTCAGCCAGTCCACCACCCGGCCCATCATGGCAAAGAGCAGGGCTTCAAAGGCGCCGATGGCGGCGGTGAGCAGCGTCATGCTGAGCATGAAACCGCGCAGTCCCTTGGTGCAAATCCAGGCAAACGGCCAGAATTTAGCGGGCGGTGTGAGTGGGGGTGAATCGGGGAATGCGTTCAGGCGTTTTTCGAACCAGCTATACCAGTTATACACGGGGTGGGCTCCAAACAATCAATGCAGAAGTCGGTGTTGTCCCGAAGGTATTCAGTGGTCGGGGTGAGAGGATTCGAACCTCCGGCCTCTACGTCCCGAACGTAGCGCTCTACCAGGCTAAGCTACACCCCGAATGCGGTTTAGTGATTACGGCTGACCGCGAAGGTGGCTAATTGTACCAGAGCATCCTTGTAAGGTGAATCCGGAAGATGGGCAATGGCGTTGCTGGCAGCCTTGGCCTCCGCTTCCGCCAGGGCGTATACGTAATCCAGCGCGCCGGTGTCATTCACCGCCTTGATGACTTGTGACATGTTTTCCAGCCCGCCCTGTTCAATGGCGTTGCGGATCAGGGTAGCCTGTTCCGAGGTGCCGTTGCGCATGGCATATAGCAGCGGCAACGTGGGCTTGCCTTCGGCCAGGTCGTCGCCCAGGTTCTTGCCGATATCCACGGCGTCGCCAGCAAAATCCAGCACGTCGTCGATCAACTGGAAGGCGGTGCCCAGATGGCTGCCATAACTGCTCAAGGCGGATTCGTCGGCGGTGCTGGCGTTGCCGACCAAGGCGCCAAGGCGCGCGGCCGCTTCAAATAGCTTGGCGGTTTTGTAATCGATGACCTTGAGGTAGGTTTCCTCGGCAATGTCCGCATCGTGGCAGTTCAGCAACTGCAACACTTCGCCTTCGGCGATGATGTTGGTGGCGTTTGCCAGGGTTTCCATGACGCGCATGTTTTGCACGCCCACCATCATTTGAAACGAGCGCGAATAAATGAAGTCGCCTACCAGCACGCTGGTGGCGTTGCCGAACATGGCGTTGGCCGTGGCTTTCCCACGGCGCATGCCGGATTCGTCCACCACGTCGTCATGCAGCAGCGTGGCGGTATGGATCAGTTCAATGACGGCGGCCAGCGTGTGGTGCTGCGGCGTAATGTTGCCGAGCGCACCGGCGGAGAGCAGCACCAATGCCGGACGCAGTCGCTTGCCGCCGCTGTTGATGATGTATTCGGCAACCTGATTGACGAGCACGACTTCCGACAGGAGGTGTTTGCGAATTTCCGCATCGACATGACGCATCTCGGCGGCAATGCTGGCTTGAATGAAGTCGAGTGGCACTGAGTTTTTTGTATAATGATGAAGGACGGGCAAAATTCTATCACAGCCATCAGGATGAATCTGGTTGACCTGGCTAGATGCTGTCCGTATAATGCGCGATTCTTTTTCGATGCAGTTGTGATTCATTGGGAGTCGCAGCTGAACAAGCGAGGCTTAACATGTACGCAGTCATCAAAACCGGGGGCAAGCAGTATCGCGTGTCCGCTGGTCAAAAACTCAAAGTAGAAAAGCTGGCGAATGAAGTCGGTAGCGAAATCGTTCTCGACCAGGTTCTGGTGGTAGCAGATGGTGACAATGTCACGATTGGCGCACCTCTGGTCAAAGGCGCTTCGGTTAAGGCAACCGTGGTTTCCCAAGGTCGTTATGACAAGGTCATGATCTTCAAAATGCGTCGTCGCAAGCACTATCGCAAGACGCAAGGTCATCGCCAGTCCTACACCGAAATCCAGATTCAACAGATCGCAGCGAAGTAAGGGGTTAACAAATGGCACACAAAAAAGCAGGCGGTAGTTCCCGCAACGGTCGCGACTCACAGGCCCAGCGTCTGGGCGTCAAGGTGTTTGGCGACCAGGTTGTCTCCGCAGGTAGCATCATCATCCGTCAGCGCGGCACCCAAGTGCACCCTGGTGAAAATGTCGGTATCGGCAAGGACCACACGCTGTTTGCCAAGGTTGATGGCAAGGTCAGTTTCAGCGTCAAGGGCCATCTGCAACGCAAACTGGTAAGCGTTACCCCGGTCTGATCGGATGCTGTATAAGCATGAAAAGCCTCGCCATCGCGGCGAGGCTTTTTTGTTTACGGCGGGAGCATAGGTTTTAAGCAATGAAATTCATCGATGAAGCAACCATCAAAGTCTACGCCGGTGACGGCGGGAATGGTGCTGCCACGTTCCGGCGCGACAAATACGAACCGGACGGCGGCCCCAGCGGCGGCGATGGTGGTCGCGGCGGTTCCATTTATGCAATAGCCGACCGTAACATCAATACGCTGGTGGATTATCGCTATACCCGCGTGTTTCACGCCGAACGCGGTGAAAACGGGCGCGGTTCGGACTGCTATGGCAAGGGTGGCGAGGATATGCTGCTGCGCGTACCCGTTGGCACCGTGATTACCGACAAGTTGACCGGGCACGTCATCGCCGATTTCGCCGAGCACGACCAGAAGATACTGATCGCCAAAGGCGGCGTGGGCGGCCTCGGCAACATCCATTTCAAGTCCAGCACCAACCGCGCACCGCGCCAGACCACTGCCGGCGAGCCGGGCGAGCAGTTCGAGCTGTACCTTGAACTGAAAGTGCTGGCCGATGTCGGCCTGCTGGGCATGCCCAACGCCGGCAAATCCACCTTTATCCGCTCGGTCTCCGCCGCCAAGCCCAAGGTGGCCGATTACCCGTTCACCACCCTGCATCCCAACCTGGGCGTAGTGCGGGTGGATACCAACCGCAGTTTTGTGATTGCCGACATTCCCGGCCTGATCGAAGGCGCCGCGGAAGGCGCCGGGCTGGGCCATCAGTTCCTGCGCCACCTGGCGCGCACCCGCTTGCTGTTGCACATCGTGGACATCGCGCCGTTCGATGACAGCATCGACCCGGTGCAAGAAGCGCGGGCGATTGTCGAGGAGTTGAGGAAGTACGACGAAGGCTTATACAGTAAGCCGCGCTGGCTGGTGCTGAACAAGCTGGACATGGTGCCGGAAGACGAGCGCGATGCGCGCCGCGTCAGTTTCCTGAAAGCGTTTGGCTGGGATCATCCCTGCTACTGCATTTCCGCGATCAGTGGCGAAGGTTGCAAAGCGCTGACCTACGCCATCATGGATTATCTCGATCAGAACAAGCATGAACATGATCTCGCTGCTGAATAATGCCAAGGTTATTGTCGTAAAGGTGGGTTCCAGCCTGGTGACCAACGAAGGTCGCGGCCTGGATAAAAGCGCCATTGCCTCCTGGGCGGCGCAAATCACGCAACTGGCGCAGCAAGGCAAAAAAGTCATCCTGGTTTCCAGCGGTGCCGTGGCCGAAGGCATGCAGCGCCTGGGTTGGAGCAAGCGGCCAACCGCCGTGAACGAATTGCAGGCCGCCGCCGCCGTGGGGCAGATGGGGCTGGTGCAGATGTACGAGAGCTGTTTTGGCGAGCATGGGTTGCATACCGCACAGATTCTGCTTACCCATGACGATCTCTCCGACCGCAAGCGTTACCTCAATTCGCGCAGCACCCTGCGCACGCTGCTGGATTTGAACGTCATCCCCATCATCAACGAAAACGACACCGTGGCCACGGATGAAATCCGTTTTGGCGACAACGATACGCTGGGTTCGCTGGTGGCCAACCTGATCGAAGCCGATGCGCTGGTGATCCTCACCGACCAGTCCGGCCTGTACTCCGCCGACCCGCGCAAGGATAGTTCCGCCACACTGATCCAACATGCTACCGCGGGCGATGCCGCGCTGGAGCACATGGCCGGCGGTGCCGGCAGCAGTGTTGGTACCGGCGGCATGCTGACCAAGGTGCTGGCGGCCAAGCGCGCAGCGCGTAGCGGGGCGCATACCATTATTGCTTCAGGGCGTGAAAAGGATGTGCTGGTGCGTCTGGCCGGCGGTGAGTTGATCGGCAGCCACCTGCAAGCCCCGGAAATGAAAACCGCCGCCAGGAAACAATGGCTGGCGGATCACCTGCAAGTGCGCGGGCAACTGACGTTGGACGATGGCGCGGCCAAAGCGCTGCTGCATGATGGCAAAAGCCTGTTGCCGATCGGCGTGACGGCGGTGTCGGGCGATTTCGAGCGCGGCGAGTTGGTGGTCTGCCGCAATCCGCAAGGTGTGGAAATAGCGCGTGGGCTGGTGAATTACAATGCAACCGAAACCGCGCGCATCCTGAAAAAACCGAGCGGTGAAATTGAACAGATTTTGGGTTATGTGGATGAGCCGGAGCTTATTCACCGAGATAATCTGGTAGTGCTTTAAGCAAGGGGAAATCATGTCAGACAAACAACCATTGGTTGCCATCATCATGGGCTCCGACAGCGATTGGCCGGTGATGCAGGCCGCTGCCAATATGCTCAAGGACTTCGGCGTGGCTTATGAAGCACGCGTGGTGTCCGCGCATCGCACCCCGGATTTGATGTTCGAATTCGCTGAAACCGCTGCTGAAAAAGGTTTCCGTGCCATCATCGCCGGTGCCGGCGGTGCCGCCCACCTGCCGGGCATGGTGGCGGCCAAAACCACGCTGCCGGTGCTGGGCGTGCCGGTGCCGTCCAAACATTTACAAGGCCAGGATTCGCTGCTGTCCATCGTGCAGATGCCCAAGGGCGTCCCGGTGGCGACGTTCGCCATCGGCGAAGCCGGTGCCGCCAATGCCGGGTTGTTTGCTGTGGCCCTGCTGGCAACCACCGATCAGGCGCTGGCGGCAAAACTCCAGGCATTCCGCAAACAACAAACTGAAAAGGTATTGGCCATGCAGTTGAAGGAGAGCGCATGATATTGCCGCCGAATATGCTGGGCATGCTCGGTGGCGGGCAGCTTGGGCGATTCTTTGTGATTGCCGCGCACGAAATGGGCTACAAGGTGACGGTGCTGGATCCCGATCCGCACAGCCCCGCAGGAAAAATTGCCGATGTGCACCTGCATGCGGCGTACGACGACACGGCCGCGCTGGATCAAATGGCGCACACCTGCGCCGCGGTGACCACCGAATTCGAGAATGTGCCGGCCAGTACGCTGGAATACCTGGCGAAGTCCTGCCTGGTGCATCCCAGGGCGGAAGCGGTGGCCATTTGCCAGCACCGCATCAACGAAAAGAATTTCCTGCGCGACAATGGTTTTCCACATGCGACATATGCGCAGATTGCCACCGAAAGAGATGTGCCGGATGCGGCCAGCGGCCTGTACCCTGGCATTCTGAAAGTGGCGCGTTTTGGTTATGACGGCAAAGGCCAGGCGCGGGTGGGTTCGCCGGAAGAAGCCTTGGCGGCATTCCGCGACTTCAAGGGCGAACTGTGCGTGCTGGAGCAGCGGCTGACGCTGGATTATGAAGTTTCCGTGGTGCTGGCGCGCGATGCGGCCGGCAACGTGCAGGCGTTCCCCACGGCGGAAAACGAACATCGCAACGGCATCCTCGATGTCAGCATCGTTCCTGCCCGCGGCAGCGCCGAAGTGCGCAACCAGGCGCAGGTACTGGCGCGCGGCGTGGCGGAAAAGCTGGGTTATGTCGGCACGCTGGGGGTGGAGTTTTTTGTCTGCCAGGGCAAACTGTACGTCAACGAAATGGCGCCGCGCCCGCACAACTCCGGGCACTACACCCTGGATGCCTGCGTCACCAACCAGTTCGAACAGCAGGTACGGGCGCTGTGCGGCTTGCCGCTGGGCAACCCGCACCTGCACAGCCCGGCGGTGATGGTGAACCTGTTGGGCGACATCTGGCGTGATGGCGAGCCGGAATGGAACCTGCTGTTCGAGCAATCCAACCTGAAGCTGCACCTGTACGGCAAGCCGGAGGCGCGCCCCGGCCGCAAGATGGGGCACTACACGGTAGTGGCGGAAAACCTGGATGCGGCATTGCAGGAAGCGATGCTTGCCCGCAAGAACATCAAGGTTGAAGGTTAGGGTTAGTTAAATCTTGGTAATAAAAAAGGCCAACCGGATGGTTGGCCTTTTTGCATTCACGCGCTGAGAATATTAACTCAGGCCAGCGCCTTGATGGCGGCGGACAGGCGGCTCTTGTGGCGAGCGGCCTTGTTCTTGTGAATGATGTTCTTGTCGGCGATGCGATCGATTACGCTGACGGACTCTTGATACACGGCCTGTGCGGCGGCCTTGTCGCCACCCAGTACTGCCTTTGCTACCTTCTTGATTGCAGTGCGCAATTCAGAGCGCAAGCTCGCGTTGTGGGCGCGTTGCTTGACCGCCTGACGTGCACGCTTTCTTGCTTGTGCGCTGTTAGCCATTAAACTTCTCCATTCAGAATTCTGTGAGCAAAAAACCGGGCCAAGTCGAAAATCGAGCCGAACTTAACCCAAATTTGAAAACGCGCAATCATACAGGGGCAAACCGGGTTTTGCAAGGCTAACTAGGGTGCTCGTGATAGAATTCGCGCTTTCATTATTTTAGTCGGCTTCATTCCCTAACACCATGAATCTGCTCAAGGCGCTCGCCACTGTTGGCAGCATGACATTCCTGTCGCGCGTTCTCGGGTTCGTGCGGGATACGCTGGTGGCGCGCGTGTTCGGCGCCGGGCTGGAAACCGACGCTTTTTTTACCGCGTTCAAGATCCCCAACCTGCTGCGCCGCCTGTTTGCCGAAGGCGCGTTTTCCCAAGCTTTTGTGCCGGTGCTGGCAGAATACAAAAACCGCAAGGGGCACGAGGCTACGCAGGCGCTGGTGAACCATGTCGCCACGCTGCTGCTGCTGGCCTTGCTGGGGGTGACTCTGCTGGGCATGCTGGCGGCACCGGTGGTGGTGTATCTCAGCGCACCGGGATTCTATGCCGATCCCGACAAGTTCGGCCTGACGGTCAGCATGCTGCAGATCATTTTCCCGTACATCCTGTTCATTTCGCTGGTGGCGCTGGCGGGCGGCGTGCTCAATACCTACAGCAAGTTTTCGGTGCCGGCGTTTACCCCGGTGCTGCTGAACCTGGCGTTTATTTTCGGCGCGCTGGTGATGGCCAAATATTTCAACCCGCCGATCATGGCGCTGGCCTGGGCGGTACTGCTGGGCGGCGCGCTGCAACTGGCATTCCAGTTGCCGCATCTGGCAAAAATCGGGCTGCTGCCGAAGTTCCGCCTGAACCTGCACGACGAAGGCGTGTGGCGCATCCTCAAACTCATGGGGCCGGCGGTGTTCGGCGTGTCCATCGCGCAACTGTCGCTGCTGATCAACACCATTTTCGCCTCGTTCCTGGTCACCGGCAGCGTGTCCTGGCTGTATTACGCCGATCGCCTGATGGAGTTTCCCACTGGCATGCTGGGCGTGGCGCTGGGCACGATCCTGCTGCCCAGCCTGGCCAAGAGCCACAGCAACCGGGACACCGGGGAGTATTCGCAATTGCTGGACTGGGGGCTGCGCCTGACGCTGATCCTGGCGCTGCCGGCAGCGGCGGCATTGGCGGTGCTGGCGGTACCGCTGATTTCCGGCCTGTTCTACTATGGTCATTTCAGCGTGCATGACGTGTGGATGACCCGCCAGGCGGTCATCGCCTACAGCTGCGGCCTGCTCGGGCTGATCATGGTCAAGGTGCTGGCCCCCGGCTTTTATGCCCGGCAGAACATCAAGACCCCGGTCAAGATCGCGGTGTTTACGCTGCTGATGACGCAATTGATGAATCTGCTGTTCGTGTTTGGCCTGCAACTGCACCACGCCGGGCTGGCGCTCTCCATCGGGCTGGCAGCCTGCCTGAATGCGGGGCTGCTGCTGTGGTTCCTGCTCAAGGGCGGCATTTACCAGCCGCGGCCGGGCTGGCTGGTATTCCTGCTCAAGGTTGGCGCCGCCGTTGTCGCTATGTCGTTGGCGCTGCACTTTGCCATGGGTAGCGACGACCTGTGGCTGCATATTTCGGCCCGGTGGCGGCTGATCCGCCTGCTGGGGCTGGTAGCGCTGGGCGTGGTCACCTATTTTGCCGCATTGTGGGCGCTGGGTTTTCGCGCTAAGGATTTCGTCAGGCGCGCGGTTTCATGAGTGAGCACAGTGTGATGCAAGTGTTCCGGCATTTCCCGGAACAGGCGGAAGAGCCGATGGCGCTGGCGATCGGCAATTTTGACGGCGTGCACCTGGGGCACCAGGCCGTGTTGCGGCAGTTGAAAGATGCCGCGGCAAGATTGGGCGTGGCATCCTGCGTGATGACCTTCGAGCCGCACCCGCGCGAATTTTTCCATCCGCAACAGGCGCCGGTCAGGCTCGCTTCGCTACGGGAAAAGCTGGAACAGTTTGAAGCGGCCGGCATTAACCGCGTGCATATCTGCCATTTCGATGCGGCTTTTGCCGCGATGACGGCGGAAGATTTTGCCCGGAACATCCTGCATCGGTCGCTGGATGTACGCTACGTGATTGTCGGCGACGATTTCTGCTTTGGCGCCGGGCGCCGCGGCACGCTGGACATGTTGCAGCGTTTTGGGGATGCGCTGGGTTTCGAGGTGCAGGTGCTCCCCCCGGTCAAACTGGATGGCTTGCGCGTTTCCAGCACCTCCATCCGTAACGCGCTGGCTACCGGCGACCTGGAACTTGCCCGGCAACTGCTGGGGCGGCCGTACAGCATCAGCGGCCATGTGGTGCATGGCGACAAGCTCGGGCGCGAACTGGGCTACCCGACGGCGAATATCCACATGCCGCATGATCATTCCTCGATGGACAAACCGCCGTTGACCGGCATCTATGCGGTAAAATTGGCGGGTGTGGACGATTTGCCATTGCCCGGTGTTGCCAGCCTAGGCGTGCGGCCGACGGTGAAGGAGCACGGCAGGGTGACGCTGGAAGTGCATTTGTTTGATTTTGACCGCGATATTTACGGCCGGCACGTGCAAGTGCAGTTCCTGAAAAAAATCCGCGACGAGGAAAAACTCCCCGACCTGGAAGCGCTCAAGCGCAAAATTGCTGACGACGAACGTGCAGCCAGAGAATTTTTTGACCGATGTGCATGACCCAACTGATATGACTCAAGCCTCAGACCAAAAGCCAGACAGCAAGGTAAACCTGCTCGATACGCCTTTCCCGATGCGCGGCGACCTGCCCAAGCGCGAGCCCGCCTGGGTGCAGGCCTGGCAGCAGAAAAAGCTGTACCAGAAAATCCGCGAAAAGCGCAAAGGCGCAAAAAAGTTCATCCTGCACGACGGCCCGCCCTATGCCAACGGCGACATCCACATCGGCCACGCGGTCAACAAGATCCTCAAGGACATCATCGTCAAGACCAAGACCCTGAGCGGGTTTGATGCGCCGTACGTGCCGGGCTGGGATTGCCACGGCCTGCCGATCGAACTGGTGGTGGAAAAGAACCACGGCAAGAACATCGAGCCGGCCAAATTCCGCGAGCTGTGCCGCGAATACGCCAAGGCGCAGGTTGAGCGGCAGAAAGCCGATTTCATCCGTTTAGGGGTCCTGGGCGACTGGGATCATCCCTACCTGACCATGGATTTCAAGACCGAGGCCGACATCATGCGCAGCCTGGGCGAAATCTACAAAAACGGCTATCTGTACCAAGGCAGCAAGCCGGTGCATTGGTGCGTGGATTGCGGCTCGGCACTGGCGGAAGCCGAGGTGGAGTACGAGGACAAGAACAGCCCGGCGATTGATGTCGGCTTCCAGGTGGTGGACAACGCCGCGCTGGCGCATGCTTTCGGCGTGGCGCACCTGCACGAGCCGGCATTTGCGGTGATCTGGACCACCACGCCGTGGACGCTGCCGGCCAACCAGGCGGTGTGCGTCAATCCGGAACTGACCTATGAGCTGATCCAGACCGCCAGGGGTTTGCTGATCCTGTGCAAGGAACTGGCACAGGACACCATCAACCGCTACGAGCTGGAAGACGTGGTGACGCTGGGCAGTTGCAAGGGCGCGGCGCTGGAGCACCTCAAGCTGCACCATCCGTTCTACGAGCGCCAGGTGCCGGTGATCCTGGGCGACCACGTCACCACCGACGCCGGTACCGGGCTGGTGCACACCGCCCCGGCGCATGGGCTGGAAGACTACGCCGTGGGCATGCGCTACAACCTGCCGGTGGACAACCCGGTGGGCGACGATGGCAAGTTCTACAGCCGCGTCGAAAGGTTTGCCGGCCTCAGCATTTGGGATGCCAACAAGGTGGTGATCGAAACCCTGCAAACCAGCGGCAACCTCCTGGCTTCCGCGCGCCTCAGCCACAGTTACCCGCATTGCTGGCGCCACAAGACGCCGGTGATTTTCCGCGCCACGCACCAGTGGTTCATCGGCATGGGCCAGCACGGCAAGGACGGTGCAACTTTGCGCGGCACCGCCAACGCCGCGGTGGAGCATACGCAATTCTTCCCGAGCTGGGGGCGCGCCCGGCTGGAAGCCATGATTAAAAACCGCCCCGACTGGTGCGTGTCGCGCCAGCGCAACTGGGGCGTGCCGATGCCGTTGTTTGTGCACAAGGAAACCGGCGAGCCGCATCCGAATACGCTGGAACTGTTGGAAAAGGTTTGCCAACAAGTCGAGAACCAAGGCATCGAAGCCTGGTTCAGCCTGGATGGTGCGGCGTTTCTTGCCCAGCACGCACCGCAGGACGCCGCGCAGTACAAAAAAGTCACCGATACCCTGGACGTGTGGTTCGATTCCGGTGCCACCCATGCCGCCGTGCTCAAGCGCCGCCCCGAGTTGCAACATCCCGCCGACCTGTATTTGGAAGGTTCCGACCAGCATCGCGGCTGGTTCCAGAGTTCACTGCTCACCGGTTGCGCGATTGATGGTCGTGCGCCTTATGAAGCACTGCTGACGCACGGCTTCGTGGTGGATGGCTCCGGCCACAAGATGAGCAAATCCAAGGGCAACGTGATTGCGCCGCAAAAGGTGATGGATACCTTTGGCGCTGACATTCTGCGGTTATGGGTCGCCTCCACCGACTATTCCGGCGAACTGACCATCTCCGACGAAATCCTCAAGCGCGTGGTGGAAAGTTACCGCCGCATCCGCAATACCATGCGCTTCCTGCTGGCGAACACGGTGGATTTCGACGCCGGCAAAAACCTGCTGCCGGTGGAGCAATGGCTGGAGATCGACCGTTATGCCATTGCCCTCACCCAGGCACTGCAACAGCGCGTGCTGGCGGCGTATGAGCGCTACGAGTTCCACTCCGCGATGCAGGATATGGTGATTTTCTGCTCCGAGGTGCTGGGCGGCTTCTACCTCGACATCCTCAAGGATCGGCTGTACACCACGGCGGCGGATTCCGCGCCGCGCCGCGCCGCACAAAGCGCGTTGTGGCATATTGTGCAGACGCTGACCAAGCTGTTTGCGCCGGTGCTGTCGTTTACCTCGGAAGAAGTCTGGCAACAGCTGGTGAACAATGCGGATGACAGTATTTTCTTCGGCGACTGGCACGAGTTGCCGGACGTCGGCGTCAGCGAAGCGCTGCTGCAAGAGTGGCAGGAAGTGCGCAATGTGCGCGACCTCGCCAACAAACGCATCGAGGAGCAACGCGCGCAAAGCCTGCTGGGTTCTTCATTGCAGGCCGAACTGGAAATTGAAGCTTCCGGCACCGTGTACCGGGCGCTGAGCCGCCTGGGGGATGACCTCAAGTTTGTGTTCATCACTTCGCGGGTGACGGTACGGCAGAACGAAGGTGCGGAAACGGTGGTGAACGCCACTGCCAGCGCCCATGCCAAATGCGACCGCTGCTGGCACTACCGCGCCGATGTCGGCGCTGATACGGCACACCCGCACATCTGCGGGCGCTGCGTCAGCAACCTGTACGGCGCTGGCGAATCGCGCCGCTTTGCATGAAGCCGCTGCGCTACTGGTGGCACTGGCTGGGTATCAGCGCGGTGGTGGTTGTGCTCGACCTGTACACCAAAAGCCTGGTGCAGTCAGCGCTGGCTTACGGTGAACACCGCGCGGTTACTGAGTTTTTCGACCTGGTGCTGTTTTATAACAGTGGTGCGGCATTCAGTTTCCTGGCCGGTGCCGGCGGCTGGCAGAAGCCGTTGTTTACCGCGTTTGCCGTGCTGGCTTCCGGGGTGATGGTGTATTTGCTGCGCAAGCATCGCCAGGATTCCCTGTTCTGCCTGGCGCTGGCGCTGATCCTCGGTGGTGCGCTGGGCAATTTGTGGGATAGGGTCACGCTGGGGCATGTGGTGGATTTCTTGTATTTCCACTATCAGCAATATGATTTTCCCGCGTTTAACGTGGCAGATTCGGCGATTAGCGTCGGCGTCGCCCTGCTGCTGTGGGATGGCTTGAGAAAACCAGCACACTAAATTTTTGAAAGGTTAGTTATCAATGAAATGCGGTATCGTCGGCCTGCCTAACGTAGGCAAATCCACCCTGTTCAACGCCATTACCAAGGCCGGTATTGCGGCGGAGAACTATCCTTTCTGCACCATCGAGCCCAATGTCGGCATTGTCGAGGTGCCCGATGCGCGCATGCAGCCGCTGATCGATATCGTCAAGCCGCAAAAGACCCAGCCCGCGATCGTGGAATTCGTCGACATCGCCGGCCTGGTGGCGGGTGCGTCCAAGGGGGAAGGGCTGGGCAACAAGTTCCTTGCCAACATCCGCGAAACCGACGCTATCGCCCACGTGGTGCGCTGTTTCGAGGACGGCAACGTGGTGCACGTGGCCGGCAAGGTGGACCCGATTTCCGACGTAGAAACCATCAACACCGAGTTGGCGCTGGCCGATATGGAAACGGTGGAACGAACGCTCGCCCGCGAAAGCAAGAAAGCCAAATCCGGCGACAAGGAAGCCATTGCCCTGTGCAACGTGCTGGAAAAAGTGCAGAAACACCTCGACCAAGGCCAGCCGGTGCGTACCTTGGGCTTGAGCAAGGAAGACCTGGTTCTGATCAAACCGCTGTGCCTGATTACAGTCAAACCGGTGATGTACCTCGCCAACGTCAACGACGACGGCTTCACCAACAACCCGCTGCTGGCCCGCGTGGAAGAGCTGGGCAAGAAAGAGCAGGCACCGGTGGTCGCCATTTGTGCCAAGATCGAGGCTGAAATCTCCGATCTGGAAGACGAAGACAAAGCCTTGTTCCTGGCGGAAATGGGCCTGGATGAACCGGGGCTGGATCGCGTGATCCGCGCGGCTTATGCATTGCTGGGCCTGCAAACCTACTTCACCGCCGGGGTGAAGGAAGTGCGCGCGTGGACCATACACAAGGGCGACACTGCCCCACAGGCCGCCGGCGTGATCCACACCGACTTTGAAAAAGGCTTCATCCGCGCCGAGGTCATCGCTTTTGACGACTTTGTTTCCTACAAGGGCGAGCAGGGAGCAAAAGAAGCCGGCAAGATGCGGCTGGAAGGCAAGGAATACGTGGTGCAGGACGGTGACGTCATGCACTTCCGCTTCAACGTCTAACCCTGTCTGCGTCGGCGTGCCTGGCGCCGAAATTGTGGAAAATAAGGATGGCTGATGAACTGGCTGAAAAAACTCCATGGCAGATCAACAGAGCCAGCCGGGCTGGAGTGGAGGCTGTTGCGCAGCATGCCGCGTATTTTCCTGATAGGCACGCTGTTGCCCATCCTGGTGGTGCTGGTTCTGCACCTGGTACCGTGGTCCGGCACCGAGCGCGAAATCAGCGCCAACCTCGGCATGGTGCATTTTGTCGCCATCGGTGCAGTGGTGGTGCATTGGGCAGTGGTGCTCACCGTCACCATCGGTTGCGTCATTGTGCTGATCATGAAGGGGCCAGCCTATGTCGCCGATGCCTATCCGCTTAATGACGCAGACCGCCCAGACAAACAATAACATTTCCGGGCACAGGGCATGCCAGATGTTTTTGACAAACCCCTGCTAAATCAATAGAATTGCGCCTTTCGTTTTTCCGGTGATGTAGCTCAGCTGGTTAGAGCGACGGATTCATAATCCGTAGGTCGAGGGTTCAAGTCCCCCCATCACCACCAAATAAAACGGCCCGCAGAAATGCGGGCCGTTTTACTTTTGTGGGTTGTCCTACTGCCGTCGTCTGGCTTTTTTCGCGGCTTCCTCTGCCGCCAGTAGCTCGGCTTCTTCTTCCGCTTTTTTCTTGGCTTTGGCTTCTTTGACCTTGGTGATGTTGTCGATATGTTTCAGCCACCAGGCGCTGGCGTCCTTTTGTGCCTTGGCTTCTTCTCTGGCGCTGATCAGGCCGGCCATTTTGTCGCGTTCTTCTTCAGCTTTGAGCACCTGGCTGTTCTGCTGCAGTTGTTCTTCGGTAATGGCGGGGTTGTCTTCCGGGATTTTTTCGCCGGAGGCACCGATGGCGTACCAGGTGTAGGCACGCGGCAGGTTGCGTTTGCCGGCCTCGCCGGTGGCGTACATGTTGCCGATCATGATGGCGGCGGCGACATCGCCGTTTTCAGCCAGTTTTTCCGCCCAGTTGAGCGCTTCTTTGTAGTTGGGCGGGGTGTCGTAGCCGTTGTAGAGTTTGATCGCCAGCAGTTTTTGCGCATCGGGTTGCCCGGCCTTGGCGGCTTTGCGCAGCCAGCGCAGGGCTTGTGCGGTATCCCTGGGGATGCCGCGGCCGTAGTTGTAGCGGCTGGCGAGTTCAAACTGGGCGGTGAGATCGTCGGTGTTGGCTTTATCCAGCAGTTGGTTGAGCGGCAGTTGGTCGTACTTGGTTTTTTTCGGCGGTTCTTCGACCGGTTTTTTCTTTGGGGCGGGGCTTTCGCGCATGTCGCCCTGGATGGTGTTGATGACGTCGTAGCCGCTGTCGGCGGGCGCCGGGGCATCTGCCGCGGTGGCAGGCAGGCCTTGGGCGGCGCTCAAAGTGAGGGCGGCGAGGAGTGCAGGGAGTAAATGTTTGCGCATGATGGTTGGGTTCGCGGTAGCTGGGTTATAGTGGCCGAAAAGTGATGGTATCAATTCAAAAAATGCGTCCCGAAGTCATTATTGTCTGTGTTCGCCACCGCGCTAACCCCGATGTGCCGTCATGCGGCGCACGCGGGGCGGAGGCCATTGCCGGGCGGCTGTCGCAAGAGCTTGAAGCACGAGGCTTGCCGCTGCGGCTGGAGCGTTTCGATTGCCTGGGCAAATGCGAGCTTGGGCCTAATCTCAAAATTTCTCCCGGTGGGGATTTCTGCCACGGCGTTACCCTGGAATCCATTCCGCAGTTGCTGGAACAAATCGCTTCGACGCTGTGAGCTTGCATCTGCGCCATCCTCAGGGCGTGTAGCCAGGAATTTTGGAGGTGTCGACTTCGTCGATCTGGTCCGGTTCCAGGAACTGCTTGGCGTATTGCAGGTAGATTTTTTCACGGATGAACAGGTCGAACAGGTCCGGGTCGACGTGGTTGTCCAGCTTCATCTTGCCGAGGATGAACAGCGATTCGGACAGCGTCTTGGCTTTTTTGTATGGCCGGTCGCGCGCGGTGAGCGCTTCAAAGATGTCGGCAATACCCATGATGCGGGCGGGAATGGACATCTGCTCGCGCGTCAAGCCGCGTGGATAGCCTTTGCCGTCCATGCGCTCGTGGTGGCCGCCGGCGTATTCCGGAACGCGTTTGAGGGCCTTGGGGTAGGGCAGCGATTCCAGCATGTTGATGGTGACCACGATGTGGTTGTTGATGATTTCGCGCTCTTCGTTGGTGAGCGTGCCGCGGGCGATGTTGAGGTTGTAGATTTCGTTTTCGCTGAGGAATGGCACGCGCTCGCCCTTGTCGTTGACGTAGGTGTAAGCGCCGATGCTACGCACGCGGTCCTGGTGTTCCTGCGTCATGAATTCACCGCCGATGTTGGCCTTGCGGATAAATTCGCGGTCGTCGTCGAGTTGTTCCTTGTAGGCGCGCAGTTGGACTTCCATTGACGGGAGGCGGTCTGGACGGCCTTTTTGCAGGGCTTCGACCTGCTTGCGCAGCATTTCGATTTCAGCCTGGGCCTTGAGTACCTCGAAGCGGCTGTCGACCAGTTCGATGCGGTCAAAAATGGTGGCCAGCTTGGTGGCTTTGTCCACTACGTATTCCGGGGTGGTGACCTTGCCGCAATCATGCAGCCATGCGGCAATGCGGAGTTCGTACAGTTCCTTTTCCGACATCGTGAAGTCAGCCAGTGGGCCGGCTTTGGTTTCGACCGCGGATTTGGCCAGCATCATGGCCATTTCCGGCACGCGCCGGCAGTGGCCACCGGTATAGGGCGATTTTTCGTCGATTGCGTCAGCGATCAGGGTGATGAACGATTCGAACAGCGCTTTCAGGCCTTCGATCAGGTTATGGTTGGTGAGCGCTACCGCGGCTTGCGAAGCGAGCGATTCAACCAGTTGCTGGTTTTCGGCGGAAAACGGAATGACGTCCGTGGTGCCCGGCGTCTGTGCGTTCAGCAATTGCAGTACCCCGATGATTTCATTTTCATGATTTTTCATCGGGATGGTGAGGAACGACTTGGAACGGTAGCCGGTGTTGGCGTCAAACTTGCGCGTGCCGGAAAAGTCGAAGCCTTCTTCTTCGTAGGCATCGGCAATGTTGACGGTTTTGTCGTTGATCACCGAATAGGCCGCTACCATGTTGGTGTTGGGCGAGCCGTCCTCGCGGTAGAGCGGTAACGGGGGAAACGGGATATCCTTGCCGGTGGTGCCGCCCATGGCGATATGCAGCGAATCCGTGCGCATGATTTCGAATTTGAGCTTGTTGTCGTCAGTGACCGTGTACAGGGTTCCGCCATCAGCGTTGGCGATTTCCTTGGCACCCAGCAAAATCATCTCCAGCAGGCGTTTGGTGTCCCGCTCCGAGGACAAGGCCACGCCAATGCGGTTAAGCCTGGCAATGTTTTCCAGCGTTTTTTTTGGGTCTGACATGTTTTAGCTCACCTTGCTGATCCAGCACGGAACCTGGTTCCGGAGACTTTATTTTCAACAAGCGCAAGATTGGCGCAAAGCCGCGCTTACGTCAACAGGCAAGCGCGGCTGCGTGTGGTTACTTGCGCTTGCGGCTGGCTTCGTCCGGGCGCAGGTCTGCGGCCAGGTGGTCCAGCACGCCGTTGACGTATTTGTGGCCGTCAGCGCCGCCGTAACGTTTTGCCAGCTCAATGCCTTCGTTGATGACAACGCGGTAGGGAATGCTGGGGTCGAACGCCAGTTCGTAGGCGGCAATACACAGGATGGCATGTTCGACCGGGCTCAGTTCTTCGATTTTGCGATCGACGAACTGACCCAGCTTCAGGTGCAGGCCATCCAGGTTTTCCAGTACGCCGTGCAGCAGGCGGGTGCAGTAGCCCTGGTCTGCACGGGCAAACGTGGCATCTTCGGTGAGCTGGGGCAGGATGCTTTTTTCAGCATTGCCGCTCAGGAAATACTGGTACAGGCCTTTCAGCACCAACTCCCGGGACAGCCGGCGGTTGCCATTGCTTTTGGATGGAGTCGCCTCGGTCGAGGCTGCTTTGCTTAGGGTTTCGCTCATAGATGCCTTAATAAGTTTGCCATTTCAACGGCGACCCGCGCGGCTTCCGCGCCTTTGACCGACATGCGGGCCAGTGCCTGGTCGTCGTTTTCCGTGGTGAGGATGCCATTGGCGATCGGGATGCCGGTTTCCAGCTGTACTTCCGTGATGCCGCTGGCGGATTCGTTGGCGACAATTTCAAAGTGATAGGTTTCGCCGCGAATGACGGCGCCGAGTACGATCAAGGCGTCGTAGTGGCGGCTTTTTGCCATTTTCAGCAGCAGCAAGGATGTTTCCAGCGCGCCGGGCACGGTGGCCAGCGTGATGTCGTGATCGGCGACACCCAGTTTGTACAGTTCGGCCGTGCAGGCGGACAACAGGCCATCACCGATGTTCTGGTTGAAGCGAGACTGCACGATGCCGATACGCATGGAGTGCCCGGAGAGGTCTTGTTCCAGTGTTTTCATGGGTGAGTGCTTTCCTTAGTTGTTTTGCCAGCGCCTGGCGTGAGAAAAATGCTGGCGCCAGTTGTCCTGGTAGCGTTGCGCCAGCGGGTGGTTGCCACGAATCAGCAGCAGGTTTTCTGCATTCTTGAACTGTGCTGCAAAAGTGAAATTATAACTCCCTGTGATGACAACAACATCAGGAGTTCCTGCATCGATTACCATCACCTTGTTGTGCGCGCTCTGGTGCTCGCCATCCAGCCACACCGGAACGCCGGCATTCGCCATTAGGGAAATCTTTTCGCCGGTGATGCGCCGGGTTTGTTCCTGGTCGGCAATCAGTTTGACGTCAACGCCGCGCTTGTGGGCGGCGATCAATGCCTGGGCAATGTCTTTATGGGTGAAGGAGAACGCCTGCACCAGGATCTGCGTGCGGGCGCGGGTGACGGCACTGATGATCAGTCCCGCGACATCCTGTTCTGGTGAAAACGCAACTTCGATGGTGCCGCTGGCCGCGAGGGCGCGGCTCGGTTCGCCACTCTGGAACGCCTGCGCGGGAAGGCTTGCGACCAGCAGCCAACAAGCGGCTAAAAAGCCGCTTTTACGCAACATTCGCGACGTCGGCTACAGGGCTGGCAGAGGTTGCATGGTTCTCGAAATCCAGAACCACTTTGTCGTCGGCATCGATGTCCACTGTCACATGGCCGCCATCAGCCAGGCGACCGAACAGCAGTTCGTCAGCCAGGGCGCGACGGATGGTGTCCTGGATCAGGCGTGCCATGGGGCGCGCGCCCATCAGCGGGTCGAAGCCTTTTTTCGCCAGGAATTCTTTCAGCGCCGGGGTGAAATTGACGTCCACTTTCTTCTCGTGCAACTGGTCTTCCAGTTGCATCAGGAATTTGTCCACCACGCGCACGATCACGCTGTGGTCGAGTGGTTTGAACGACACCGTGGCATCCAGGCGGTTCCTGAATTCCGGGGTAAACAAGCGCTTGATTTCCGCCATTTCATCGCCGGCCGCCTTGTTGGCGGTAAAGCCCATGCTGGTTTTGGATAGTGCTTCAGCACCGGCATTGGTGGTCATGATGATGGTGACGTTGCGGAAATCCGCCTTGCGGCCATTGTTGTCTGTCAGCGTGCCATGGTCCATCACTTGCAGCAGGATGTTGAAAATATCCGGATGGGCTTTTTCAATCTCGTCCAGCAGCAGCACCGAATACGGCTGCTTGGTGATGGCTTCGGTGAGCAGGCCGCCCTGTTCAAAGCCGACATAACCCGGCGGCGCGCCAATCAGTCGTGACACGGCATGGCGCTCCATGTATTCCGACATGTCGAAGCGCACCAGTTCGATCCCCAGGGTATAGGCCAGCTGGCGCGCGACTTCGGTCTTGCCGACGCCGGTAGGCCCGCTGAACAGGAAGGCGCCGATGGGCTTGTGGGTGTTGCCCAGGCCGCTGCGCGACATCTTGATGGCGGCGGAAAGTGCGTCAATTGCGGCATCTTGGCCAAATACCACGGCTTTCAGGTCGCGGTCCAGCGTTTTCAGCGCATTGCGGTCGTCGCTGGAAATGTTCTTGGACGGAATGCGCGCAATCTTGGCGATGATGCCCTCGATTTCCTTGTTGCCGATCACTTTCTTCTGCCGCGACTTGGGCAGGATACGCTGCGCGGCGCCGGCTTCGTCGATCACGTCGATGGCCTTGTCCGGCAGGTGGCGGTCGTTGATGTACTTGGCCGATAGTTCTGCGGCGGTAGACAGCGCTGCCGTGGTGTACTTGACGCCATGGTGGGTTTCGAAGCGCGATTTCAGGCCCTTGAGGATTGCCACGGTTTCGTTGATCGATGGCTCTGCCACGTCTACTTTCTGGAAGCGGCGGGAAAGTGCGTGATCTTTTTCGAAAATGCCGCGGAATTCCTGATAGGTGGTGGCGCCTATGCATTTGAGCTGGCCGTTGGACAGCGCCGGCTTGAGCAGGTTGGAAGCGTCCAGCGTGCCGCCGCTGGCCGCACCGGCGCCAATCAGCGTGTGGATTTCGTCGATGAACAGGATCGCATCGCGGTTATCGCTGAGTTTTTTCAGCACGGCTTTCAGGCGCTGCTCAAAGTCGCCGCGGTATTTGGTGCCGGCCAGCAGTGCGCCCATGTCCAGAGAATAAATGGTCGCGGAGGCCAGGATGTCGGGCACGTCGCCTTCGACGATGCGCCGCGCCAAGCCTTCGGCAATCGCTGTTTTGCCCACGCCGGCTTCGCCGACCAGCAGCGGGTTGTTCTTGCGCCGGCGGCACAGGGTCTGGATCACTCGTTCCAACTCCATGTCGCGGCCGATGAGCGGGTCGATCTTGCCGGCGACGACTTGGGCGTTGAGGTTGAGGGTGTAGTTTTCCAGCGCGCCGGCGGTGCCCTGTTCCTGTTCGGTTTCGGTCTGCTCGCTCTGCGGGCGCTTGCTGCCGGCGGTGCTTTCCGCCACTTTGGAAATGCCGTGGGAGATGTAGTTGACCACATCGAGCCGGGTGACGCCCTGCTGGTGCAGGAAGAACACGGCGTGGGAATCTTTTTCGCCATAAATGGCGACCAGCACGTTGGCGCCGGACACTTCTTTCTTGCCGGAAGACTGCACGTGCAGGATGGCGCGCTGGATCACGCGCTGGAAGCCTAGCGTGGGCTGGGTATCCACTTCCTGCGTGCCAGAAATGGTGTGCGTGTGCTCGGCGATGTATTCGGTGAGTTCGCGCCGCAAGGTTTCAATGTCGGCGCCGCAAGCACGCAGCACTTGGGACGCTGTCGGGTTGTCCAGCATGGCCAGCAGCAAGTGTTCCACGGTAATCAACTCATGGCGTTGCTGGCGCGCTTCCATGAAGGCGATGTGGAGGGAGACTTCAAGCTCTTGTGCGATCACTTCCAGATACCTCTGTTAATTTCAACTCTCAATGACGCATTGCAACGGGTGCTGCTGTTCGCGTGCCAGGGTGGTCACTTGCCTGACCTTGGTTTCCGCTACATCCAGCGGGTAAATCCCGCAGATGGCGGCGCCTTCATTGTGAACCTGCAACATCAGGCGCATCGCCTGATCCCGGCTTTTGCCAAAAAATTTCTCCAGTACTTCAACTACAAAATCCATGGGTGTGAAGTCATCATTGAGCAACTTCACCTTATATAGAGGCGGCGGCACCGGTTTCGTTCCACCGACTTCTGTTTTCAAACGTTCAACGGATTTGGTTGCCATGTTGTTTACCGTACTTGGCTTTATTTTGGGCTTATTTCAAAATAATTCAAGCCCCGTGGCAAAGGGGGGTTAGGGGCGCACCGATACGATCTTGACTACCCGGTCCTGAGTTTGAATGATCTCAAGGGTATGCCCGGCAATCTTGAAGCTGGTTCCAGCTTCCGGGATGTCTTCGAAATGTTCCAGCACCAGCCCATTCAGTGTTTTCGGGCCATCCAGCGGGAAATTGAGTTTCAGCTTGCGGTTGAGTTCGCGTAGCGAGGCTGTGCCATCCACCAGCCAGCCGCCGTCTGCCTGCGGGTGGAATGCCGCGGTATGGGTGGGGGATTGCGAGGTGAATTCGCCGACCATTTCTTCCAGGATGTCTTCCAGGGTGATCAGGCCTTTGAGCTGGCCGTATTCATCCACGACCAATGCCAGCCGCTGCTGTTTTTCCTGGAATTGCTGGAGCTGTGTGTACAACGGCGTGCCGGAAGGCACGAAATAAGGCTCGCTCATGATTTCACTGAGCGATTCCTTGGTCAGCGCGCCGCTTTTCGCCTGGTGCAGCACGTGGCGGATGTGCAGCACGCCGATGACTTCTTCGGATTGGCCGGAGCGCACGGGGAGGCGGGTGTGGTGGCTGGTGGCAATCTGCTCGGCGATGGTTTCCGACGGGGCATCAAAATCAATGGTCTCGATCTGGGTGTGGGCGGACATGACATCGTCCACGGTGATTTTTTCCAGATCAAACAGGTTGAGCAGAATATTCTGGTGCTGTTGCGGGATAAAGCCACCGGCTTCCTGCACAATGCTGCGCAGTTCTTCCATGGTGATGGAGTGCACGGCGCCGGAAAAGTTGGGCTTCAACTGGAGGATGGTGAGGAATCCGCGCACAAATAAGTTGATAAACCAGACTGCAGGGTAGGTGATCTTGAGTAGCGGATACAGGATGTAACTGCTGGCGATGGCTAGGCGCTCAGGATAAGCCGCCGCAATGACTTTTGGGGAGATTTCACCAAACACCAGAATGGCGAAAGTTACGGCCAGGGTACCCGTAGCCAGCACCAACTCACCTTCACCAAACAGTTCTACCGCGATAACGGTTACCAGTGTCGCTGATGCGGCATTAGCAAAGTTGTTGCCTAGCAGGATGACGCCCAGTAGCTTGTCCGTGCGCGCCAGCAGAGTGACGGCCAGCTTTGCTCCGCGATGGCCAGACTTCACCAGATGTTTCAACCGGTAGCGATTGACGGACATCAGGCTGGTTTCGGCGATCGAGAAGAACGCGCCGATGAGTAGCAGCAATGCCAGCACGGCAAGCTGAAACGATATGGGGATTCCGTCCAAAAGGATTTTAATCAGTGACTTAAGAGACTATCAGTCTCCTTGTTTGAGCACTGCCTTGTCAAGGCAATGCTTCAGCGCCTTCCTGTTTTTTCTCCGGCTTGACCATGTCTTCGCGTGAAATCCCCAGCCACATCACAATCGGGCTGGCGACCAGCACGGAAGAATAGATGCCGAACAGGATGCCGATGGTCAGCGCCAGCGCAAAATTGTGCAGCACTTCACCGCCAAAAAACAGCATGGAACACACCATGGTCTGCGTCATGGCGTGGGTGATGATGGTGCGCGACATGGTGCTGGTGATGGCGTTGTTGATGATGTCCGGCACCGTGGCCTTGCGCATCTTGCGGAAGTTTTCACGCACCCGGTCGAACACCACCACCGATTCGTTGACGGAATATCCCAGCACCGCCAGTATCGCGGCCAGCACGGTGAGGTTGAATTCCCACTGGAAGAAGGCAAAAAAGCCGAGGATGATGACCACGTCGTGCAGGTTGGCGATAATGGCCGCCACGCCGAATTTCCATTCGAAGCGGAGCGCCAGGTAGCCCATGATGCCGATGGATACCAGCAGCAGAGCCATTGCACCGTTTTCATACAGTTCTTGCCCGACCTGCGGCCCGACAAACTCGACGCGACGTTTCTCGACCGTTGGATCAACTTGCTTCAGGGTTTCCAGAATGTCCTCGGACAGTTTTGCGCTGGATACGCCTTTTTTGACCGGCAGTCGAATCAAGACGTCCTGGCTGGTGCCGAAGTTCTGTACAGAGGCTTCCTTCAGGCCGGAGGCGTCAATGGCGGTGCGGATTTTGGTCAGGTCGGCGGCATGGGGGTAGGAGACCTCCATGACGGTGCCGCCCGTGAAATCCACGCCCAGGTTCAGGCCTTTGGTGGCGAGGAAAAAGACGGCGAAAATAAATGTAATCAGCGAAATCGACGTCGTGAGCTTGCCATAGCTCATGAAAGGGATGTCGCGCTTGATTTTGAATAATTCCATTTTTTATATCCTTAGCCGATCAGCAGTTTGCCAACCTTGCGGCGGTGGCCGTAAATCAGGTTAACCAGTGCGCGGGATACCACTACCGCGCTGAACATGGAGGTCAATATGCCCAGCACATGCACAATGGCGAAGCCGCGAACTGGGCCCGAGCCGAAGCTGAACAGCATGATGCCGACGATCAGCGTGGTGACGTTGGAGTCCAGGATGGTGGCGAATGCACGGTCATAACCCGCAGCGATAGCGGCTTGCGGGCTGTTTCCGATGCGCAGTTCTTCGCGGATGCGCTCGTTGATCAGCACGTTGGCGTCAATGGCCATCCCCAGCGTCAGCGCGATTGCCGCCAGGCCCGGCAGCGTCAGCGTGGCTTGCAGCATGGACAGCACCGCTACCAGCAGCAGCAGGTTGACGCCCAGCGAGAGCACGGAGATGGAGCCGAATACCAGGTAGTAAAGAATCATGGCAACGGCAATGGCGGTAAAGCCCCACAGGGTGGAATGCACGCCGCGCTTGATGTTTTCTTCGCCCATGCTGGGGCCGATGGTGCGTTCTTCAATAATGTCCATTGGCGCCGCCAGTGCCCCGGCGCGCAGCAGCAGCGAAACGTCGGTGGCTTCCTGCACGTTGGCCATGCCGGAAATCTGTACGCGTCCGCCACCGATTTCCTCGTTGATCACGGGTGCGGTAATCACTTCGGATTGGCCTTTTTCCACCAGCAGGATCGCCATGCGCTTGCCGACGTTTTCGCGGGTGACCTGCTTGAAAATGCGTGCGCCGCGGCCATCCAGGTTGACGTGCACTACCGAACTGCCGGTCTGCTGGTCGATCCCGGGGCTGGCGTCGGTGATGTAGTCGCCGGTCAGCACAATCTGTTTCTTGACCAGGATCGGGCGGCCGTCGCGTTCCTGGAACAGCAGCGAGCCGAACGGTACCGTGCCGCTGGCGGCAGCGGCAACATCGTGCTCTTCGTCCACCATGCGGATTTCCAGCGTGGCGGTGCGCCCCAGGATTTCCTTGGCCTTGGCGGTATCCTGCACGCCGGGCAGTTGTACCACGACGCGATCCAGTCCTTGCTGCTGGATGATGGGTTCGGCCACGCCCAGTTCGTTAACGCGGTTATGCAGGGTGGTGATGTTCTGCTTGAGGGCGAAATCCTGGATACGGCGTTGCGCCGGCAGATCCAGCACTGCCAGCAGCAGCTTGTCGCCGGCCGTGCCATCGGCATCTTTCAGTGTCAGGTCAGGGAAATTTTTCCTGATTTCCGCCCTGGCTTTTTCGCGCTCGTCCTGGGATTTGAATTTCACCTGCACCGCCTGGCCTTCACGGGAAATGCCGGAGTAGGCAATCCGTTTTTCACGCAGCTGTGTGCGCAGGTCGCCGACATAACGTTCCAGCGCCTGATCCAGCGCGGTTTTCATGTCCACCTGCATCAGGAAATGCACGCCGCCGCGCAAGTCCAGGCCCAGGTACATGGGCAGCGCGCCCAGGCTGTGCAGCCAGGCGGGCGAGCGCGACAGCAGGTTGAGCGCCACGGTGTAGGTGTTGCCCAGCTTGTTCTGCAGTACGTCCTTGGCCTTGATCTGTTCGTCCGGGTTCGCAAACCGTACCTTGATGCTGGCTTTTTCCAGGATGATGTCCTGGTAGGCCAGGTTTTGCTGCTTGAGCGTACTTTCTACTTCACCCAGCAGGGCGGAGTCCACCTTGGCGGTGGATTTTGCCGCGGAGACCTGCACTGCCGGCGATTCGCCATACAGGTTGGGCAGCGAGTAAAGCGCGCCCAGGATCAGGATCAGGGCAACGGAAATGTATTTCCAGAGAGGGAAGCGGTTCATATGGTCAGTCATGCACTTCCGGCATCAGGCCGCTGCGTGCATATCTCCAAGTTGGGTTGTGACGTGTCAGATGCCCTTGATGGTGCCCTTGGGCAGCAGGGTTTGAACAGTGCTCTTCTGTACATGGACAACAATATCGGTGGCGATTTCGATGCTGACGAAGTTGTCGCCAACCTTGGCAACTTTGCCGACAAGGCCGCCGCTGGTTGCTACTTCATCACCTTTTTGCAGCGCCGCCAGCATGTTGCGATGCTCTTTTACCTGCTTCATTTGCGGGCGGATGAGCATGAACCAGAACAGCACAAAAATAATGATGAAAGGCAAAAAGCTGGTGAGGCCGGGGGCCGCGGCCGCTGCGTCTGCCGCGTAAGCGTTGCTGATGAACACGGGAATATTCCTTATAGTGGGTACAAAAACCGGATGATTCTAGCACAAGGTGCTGCGCTGCCGAATGAACTGAGTGGTGAACTCGGCAAATGTTCCCGCTTCAATGGCGCTGCGCATGCCTTGCATCAGTTCCTGGTAATAAAACAGATTGTGAATGGTGTTCAGGCGAGCACCCAGAATCTCTCCCACCCGATGTAGGTGATGCAGGTAGGCGCGGGTGAAATTGCGGCAGGTGTAGCATTGGCAATCGGCATCCAGTGGCCCGGTGTCGTCCTTGTAGCGTGCGTTCTTGATCTTGATGTCGCCCCAGCGCGTGAACAGCCAGCCGTTGCGGGCGTTGCGGGTGGGCATCACGCAGTCGAACATGTCCACCCCGTTGCTGACGGCTGCCACCAGGTCTTCCGGCGTGCCTACCCCCATCAAATAACGCGGCTTGTCGGCAGGCATTTGCGGGGTGGTGTGGGCGAGGATGCGCAGCATGTCTTCTTTCGGTTCGCCGACCGATAGCCCGCCGATCGCGTAGCCGTCGAAACCGATGTCGGTGAGGCCGGCCAGGGAGCGGTCGCGCAACTCTTCATACATGCCGCCCTGGATAATGCCGAACAGCGCATTGGGGTTGCCCTGGTGCGCGGCCTTGCTGCGCGCGGCCCAGCGCAGCGACAGTTCCATCGAATCCTGCGCTTCCCGGCGCGTGGCGGGGTAGGGCGTGCATTCGTCAAAAATCATGACGATGTCGGAATTCAGCACTTTCTGGATGCGCATGGACTCTTCCGGCGTCAGGAAGCAGGCGTCGCCATTGATGGGGGAGCGGAATTTCACCCCAGCCTCGCTGATTTTTCGCAGGTCGCCCAGACTCCATACCTGGAAGCCGCCGGAGTCGGTCAGGATCGGGCCATCCCAGCCCATGAACCGGTGCAGCCCGCCGTGCGCGGCAATCACGTCCAGCCCCGGACGCAGCCACAGGTGGAACGTGTTGCCCAGCACGATATGTGCGCCTATATCCTTAAGCTCGACCGGGCTCATCGCCTTGACCGTGCCGTAAGTGCCGACCGGCATGAAAGCCGGGGTTTCCACCTTGCCGTGGGCAAGGTGCAGGGTGCCGCGCCGCGCCGCGGCTTGGGTATGGGAGAGTGTGAATTGCATGGGTGGTACGGCAAAAACAAATTGATAGGCGCGGATACTACCATAACCTTCTGTTTGCTATGGTTTTGCTATACTTAGCGGAATTATGGCAAACCAGACCCCCCGTCCACGCCGGCCAAAGCCGCTGCTGGACCCGAAAATCCGCGAGCGCAGCATCTATCTGCTGCCCAACCTGTTTACCACCGGCGCATTATTCGCCGGCTTCTATTCTATCGTGCAGGCCATGGGCGGAAACTTCGAGCAATCCGCCGTGGCCATTTTTCTGGCGATGGTGATGGACGGGCTGGATGGCCGCGTGGCACGGCTGACGCATACCCAGAGCGCATTTGGCGCCGAATATGATTCGCTATCCGATATGGTGTCGTTTGGTGTTGCCCCGGCGCTGGTGCTGTATGTATGGGCGCTCAAGCCGATGGGCAAGCTGGGCTGGATCGCGGCATTTATTTACTGCGCGGGGGCGGCACTGCGTCTGGCGCGGTTTAACACCAAGCTGGACGAGAGCGATAAGCGCTATTTCCAAGGCTTGCCCAGCCCGGCGGCGGCGGCCCTGCTGGCGGGGTTGGTGTGGGTGATGCATGACAACGGCATCGCCGGTGCCGATATACTGGCCGGCTGGCTGCAGATGAAGTGGGTCGCCTGGGGATTTACCGTGTTTGCCGGGCTCACTATGGTGAGCGATCTGCGTTATTTCAGCGGCAAGGACTTCAACCTGCGGCGTAGCGTGCCGTTCGTGGTGATCCTGCTGATCGTGCTGGGCTTTGTACTGATTTCCTACAGCCCGCCGGAGGTGCTGTTTGCGCTGTTTGTGCTGTATGGGTTGTCAGGGTATGCCAACTGGCTGGTTCCTGTGCTAGGAAAAGGCCGGCAGGGGGACTGAGCCGGTGACGACATATTGGAGGTGAATTGAATGGCCAAGAGATATCTGACGGCGGCCAAGGCGGTAGTTGGAGCGACACTTCCGTGGAATGTCTACAACGAAGAAGGTCGTCTGTTATTGAAGGTGGGGGAGGAGATCACCAGCGAATTGCAGGCATATCGCCTGGCGACGCAGGGGCTTTATTTTGATACTGATAACGGGGCTGCTGCGGACTTGGGGGAGGCGGAGCGTGAGCCGCCGTCAGTGGTGCGCACCCTGAACCTTGCCAACAAGCTGTTGTTGCAGGCGTTGCCGATGTTGCAGGAAGGCGGGGATGCTGAAGCCAGGGTGAATGGCATTTCCCAGTTGGTGCTGGAAGCGGTTGACTTGAACGCGGATGCGGCGGTAGCTTCGATCCTGCTGCATGATGACGAAGGGTCGTATGTGACCCGGCATGCGATCGATACCGCGATTGTGGCGGTGCTGATCGGGCGGGCGATGCAACAGCCAGCCGAGGATCAACTGGTCATGGTTTCTGCGGCGCTGACGCAAAATGTCGGCATGCTCAAGTATCAGGATCTCTTGAATAACAAACGCGGCAGGTTAAGCGAGCAGGAATTGAGCCTGGTACGCCAGCACCCGGTGCAGGGGGTCAATATCCTGAAAGCCGCCGGGATCACCAATGAGCACTGGCTTGAATATGTGATGTACCACCATGAGTGCGAAGATGGCAGTGGTTACCCTAACGGCAAAAAAGCCGATGAATTACCGCTGGCGGCAAAACTGATCGCGTTTGCGGATCGCTATTGCGCGCGGCTGGTGGAGAAAAAATATGCTCCGCAAAGACTGCCCAGCCTCGCCTTGCGCGAAGTGCTGCTGAACCACGGCGAGCAACCGCCAACGCTGATGGCGGCACATTTTATTAAAATTGTCGGGTTGCACCCGCCAGGGACAACGGTGCGCTTGAAAACCGGGGAAATCGGCGTGGTGACCAAAAAGGGCGCATCGCCGAATGGCGCCATGGTTCATGTCACCATTTCCGCGTCAGGCATGCCTATGCACCAGACGGTGGTGCGGGATAGCGAAAATCCCGAATTTGCCATCAAGGAAGAAGTGCACAAGGAAGACGCTGGCGGCCATCTGGCGATGTCCAGATTCTGGGGGACGGTAGCAGCATTGTGATTGGATGGCTGGATTGATAAATCGGGGAATGCGGGGAGCGAGATAAATGAGCAAAAGAAGAATCAGCACAGCTGACATCATTGTGGGGCAGCCTCTGCCGTGGAATGTGTACGGCGAGGATGGGCGCCTGTTGTTGCGTAAAGGGGAGACGGTTGCGACAGAATCCCAGGTGGAGTTCATGGTCAAG
The DNA here is from genome assembly GCA_964511385.1 of uncultured Methylophilaceae bacterium. Taxonomy (GTDB): domain Bacteria; phylum Pseudomonadota; class Gammaproteobacteria; order Burkholderiales; family Methylophilaceae; genus CAILHX01. The sequence goes on from CAZEFE010000004.1 coordinate 138,595, forward strand.
AAGGGGTTGTTTTCCGAAGTTGAGGACACCGGGGGTATTGATGAAATCAAGCTCAGCCCCAAGGAAGCGCCATCTACCATCCGCATGCTGAACAGCGCGAACCGCCTGTTAAGAAAAACCTTGCCGGTATTGCCAACCCTGGACAATGCACAAGCGAAAATGCTGGAAATTGCGACCTTGATTTACGATGCGCTGGAACTGAACCCGGACATTGCGGTGGCCAGCATTTTCCTGAATCACGAGGCTGGCCCTTATGTTTTCCGGCATTGCGTGGATACCGGAGTGGTGGCGGCGCTGATTGCCCGGTCCATGAATAAGCCTTCCCACGAAATCAAGGTGTGCATCTGCGCCGCGCTGACGTCGAATCTCGGCATGCTGGACTATCAGGAACACCTGGATAACAAGAAAGAACCGCTGACCCAGGCGGAAAAAGATCACATTCGCAAACACACCATGCATAGTGTTGCGATGCTGCAACAAGCGGGGGTGACCGACGAGGCATGGTTATCCTATGTGCGTGATCACCACGAAAATGAGGATGGCAGCGGCTATCCCGACGGCAAGGCGGGGGACCAGATTCCTGTATATGCCAAGCTGATTGGATTGGCGGATCGGTACTGCGCGCGAGTTACCGGCAAGGATTACCGTAAGCAGGCGTTGCCCAATGCCGCGCTCCGTGACATTTTCCTTAGCAAGAACAAGGAAATAGACCCGTTGTTGGCGCCGTATTTCATCAAGAATATCGGGCTTTATCCACCGGGCAGTTTTGTGAAGTTGAAAAATGACGAAATTGCGGTTGTAGTCAAAAAAGGCGATAACCCGAACAACCCCATTGTGATTACCGTGCTCAACAAACTGGGGATGCCGCCTGATACCAAACTGGTGCGGGATACCGCCAATCCTTTTTTCGGGATCAAGGAAGCTGTCCACCGCGAGGTTGCTGGTGCCAAACTGCAGATGCCCAGGTTCTGGGGTGAGCAGGCAGCCTATTAGGGGGCGGGTGTTTGAATCTGCTCGATCTGGGTTAATATGGCGCAGCGAATTTTCTGGAGTGTGTAATGGCTAAACGGCGTATCAGTGTATCCGACATCATTATTGGGCAGCCGTTGCCCTGGAATGTGTACCATGAGGATGGGCGCCTGCTGCTTGGGAAAGGCGAGGTTGTCGCTACCGAAAACCAGGCCGTACGCATGGTCAGGGAGGGGATGTACTCTGAGGTCGGCGATGTGCGGGATATTGAGCAGCCCCTGACCCCCACGAAAAACGAACCGTCAGTCGTGCGCATACTCAACCGCGCCAACTGGATGCTGCGCAAGGCGTTGCCTGGCTTGTCCGCACTTAGCAATGCCGAAGCCAAAATCCGGGAAATCTCCGCAATGATTTACCAGGCGCTGGAACTGGACTCCGATGTGGCCATCGCGTGTATTTTCCTCAACCAGCAGCCAGGTGGGCCTTATGTGTTCAGGCATTGCACCGATACGGCGGTGGTTGCCGCGCTGATCGCCCGTTCCATGGGCATGTCGCAGGATGAAATCATCACCGGGATTGCCGCGGCGTTGACCTCCAACCTGGGCATGCTGGATTATCAGGAGCACCTGGACAACAAACAAGGTCCGCTGACTGAGGCGGAAAGAACTCACGTCCGCAAGCATCCGGAACACAGTGTCGAAATGCTCAAGAATGTGGGCGTGACTGACGAAGCCTGGCTATCTTATGTGCTGAACCATCACGAAAACGAAGATGGCAGCGGCTATCCCGGTGGCAAGCCCGGAGCCGAAATCCCGGTGTTCGCCAAGCTGATCGGCCTGGCCGACCGCTACTGCGCGCGGGTGACCGGCAAGGATTACCGTAAACAGGTGTTGCCCAGCAGCGCATTGCGCAACATCTTCCTCAGCAAGGACAAGGAGATTGATCCTTCGCTGGCACCGTACTTCATCAAGAACATTGGCCTGTATCCACCGGGCAGTTTTGTGCGCTTGAAGAATTACGAAATTGCCGTTGTGGTCAAGACCGGCGTCAACCCAAATCACCCGCAGGTGATGAGTGTCCTGAATGCAACCGGGATGCCGCAAGGGGGGCGGTTGCTGCGGCGCACGGCTACACCTGAATACGAGATTCGGGAGGCGGTGCACAAGGAAATTGCTGGAGCCAACCTCTCCATGCAGCGTTTCTGGGGCGCCCTGGCGGCGTTTTAGTCGTTGCGGACCCGATGTCGCGAGGCTTGCGAGTTAGAAGAAAAGCCGCTATATTTGCGCCACTATGTTTTTCAATCGCTACATCACGTTAGCTCTTCCGCATTTCGGCCTGCTGCTGGCAGGTCTGCTGCTGCGCGTCACGCGCTAAATACTCCCCCACACAATACACAGGTTTCAGGTTCTCGCGGCATAGTCCCGCGAGTGGATAAGTTTATGGTCGGGCCGAACATTTTTGCGCCGGACTGAACATTGGAGACATTTCCATGCAAGACAACAACAGATTAATCATTTTTGATACCACCTTGCGCGATGGCGAGCAGAGCCCCGGTGCCGCCATGACCAAGGAAGAAAAAATCCGCATTGCGCGCCAGTTGGAAAAACTGGGCGTGGACGTGATCGAAGCCGGTTTTGCCGCCGCCAGCCCCGGCGACTTTGACGCGATCAAGTCCATTGCCGAAATCATCAAGAACTCGACCGTGTGTTCACTGGCCCGCGCCAGCGAGAACGACGTGCGTCGTGCCGGCGAAGCGATCAAGCCTGCCAAGTCCGGCCGCATCCACACATTTATCGCAACCTCGCCCATCCACATGGAGCACAAGCTGCGCATGACGCCGGACCAGGTGGTCGAGCGTGCGGTGCAGGCCGTGAAGTGGGCCGGGGAATACACCGGAGACGTAGAGTTTTCGGCCGAGGATGCCGTGCGTTCCGACATCGATTTTTTGGTACGCGTGTTCGATGCGGTGATCCAGGCCGGTGCCAAGACCATCAACGTGCCGGATACGGTGGGTTATTCCATCCCGGCCTTGTGGGGCGAGCGTTTCAAGGAACTGCTCGCGCGCGTGCCCAATGCCGACAAGGTGGTGTGGTCCACGCACTGCCACAACGACCTCGGTATGGCAGTCGCCAACTCGCTCGCCGCGGTGATGAACGGTGCGCGTCAGGTGGAATGCACCATCAACGGCTTGGGTGAGCGCGCCGGCAACGCCAGCCTGGAAGAAATCGTGATGGCGGTGAAGACACGCAAGGACATTTTTCCCTGCGACACGCGCATCGACACCACGCAGATCGTGCCGACCTCCAAGCTGGTGTCCAGCATCACCGGTTACCCGGTGCAGTTGAACAAGGCCATCGTCGGCGCCAATGCCTTCGCCCATGAGTCCGGTATCCATCAGGACGGCGTGCTCAAGCACCGCGAAACCTATGAAATCATGCGCGCGGAAGACGTGGGCTGGAACGCCAACAAATTAACATTGGGCAAGCTGTCCGGGCGCAACGCGTTCCGCACCCGCCTGCAGGAACTCGACATCGTGCTGGAGAGCGAGGATGCCTTGAACGCGGCTTTTGCACGGTTCAAGGATCTCGCCGACAAGAAGTCGGAAATTTTCGATGAAGACTTGCAGGCCCTGGTCAGCGACGAGTTTGTCAGCGAGGCTTCCGAGCATTACAAACTGGTCTACCTGCATGTGTGCTCGGAAACCGGAGAGACGCCGCATTCCACTGTCACCATTACCGAAGCCGGCAAGGAGCGCAAGGCCGAGGCCGACGGCGGCGGGCCGGTAGATGCTTCGTTTAAGGCGCTCGAAGCGATGGTGCAAAGCGGTGCCGAATTGCTGTTGTACTCGGTGAACAATATCACCAGCGGTACCGATGCCCAGGGCGAAGTCACCGTGCGCCTGTCCAAGGGCGGGCGCATCGTCAACGGCCAGGGCGCGGATACCGATATTGTCATCGCCTCGGCCAAGGCTTACATCAACGCGTTGAACAAGCTGCATTCCAAGCTTGAACGCGCGCATCCGCAGGTCTGATCGTTTGTCATCTGCGACGGGTATGATCCGGCACATGGATCATGCCCGTCATTTATCGAAATCGTTCGCCGTATGAATACCCGTACGCGCTGGCTGGTCAGCTTGTCGCTGGTTGCGCTTTATTTCATCTGGGGCTCGACTTTTTACGCCATGAAACTGGCGATAGAAAGTTTTCCTCCGTTCATGATGGCCGGCCTGCGCTTTTTCTGCGCCGGTATCCTGCTGTACGCGATCCTCCGCGTGCGCGGTCAACCTGCGCCGGGGTTGCGGCAATGGGCCAGCGCAGCCGTTATCGGCGCGATGCTGCTGGCTTTGGGCAATGCCAGCATTGCCTACGCCCAGCAATGGGTGGCAACTGGTGCCGCCGCCCTGGCCATTGCCACGGTTCCGCTCTGGGTGGCGGTGTTTTCCGGCCTGTGGGGCAACCGCCCGCACCTGAAGGAATGGCTGGGCATCCTGGTCGGCACCGCCGGGGTTGCCGTACTGACGCTGGGGCACAACATGCAGGCCAGCCCGCTGGGGGCCGCATTGATCCTGTTTGCGGCATTAAGCTGGGCGTTCGGCTCGGTGTGGAGCAAGCAGTTGCCCATGCCGGAAGGCTTGATGTCGAGCGCCGCGCAGATGCTGTGCGCGGGCACGTTGCTGCTGCTGTTCAGCCAGGGCATGGGCGAGCCAGTGCCGCGCCATGCCTCGACCGGGGCAGTGCTGGCGCTGCTCTACCTGATTGTGTTCGGCTCCTATGTGGCTTACACCGCTTATCTTTATTTGCTCAACACGGTGCGGCCGGCGCTGGCGACCAGTTATGCGTTTGTGAACCCGCTGGTGGCGATGCTGCTGGGAACCTGGCTGCTGGGCGAGCGGCTGGAATGGCATGAAATAGCCGCGCTGTGCATTATCCTGGCGGGCGTATCGCTGGTGTTGTGGCCGAAAAAAACTTCGCCATGAAGTCGTGGGTATAATGCTGGCCGATTTCGCGGCAATACAATACGCGCAATAAACTTTTGGAGAATTGATTTGCAACTCGTTCTGTTTGACCTGGATAACACGCTGCTGGCGGGCGATAGCGATTTTGAGTGGGGCCGTTTCCTGATTAACCTGGGGGTGCTCGACGAAGAATTGCACCTGGCCCGCAACGCGCAATTCTACGAAGACTACAAACAGGGCACGCTGGACATCCACGCCTTTCTCGAATTCCAGCTGAAGCCGCTGTCGACCCATCCGCGCGCGCAGCTCGATGCCTGGCACGCCAAGTTCATGCAGCAGGTGATCCAGCCCATCATTACCCCGCAGTCGCGTGCGCTGGTGGAAAAACACCGCGCCAACGGCGACCTGATGGTGGTCATTACCGCCACCAACAGTTTTGTGACGGCGCCCATTGCCCGGGAGCTTGGTATCCCGCACCTGATCGGCACTGTCCCGGAAGAAGTGAACGGCGAGTTCACCGGACGCGTGTCAGGCGTACCCAGTTTCAAGGAAGGCAAGGTCACGCGCTTGCTGCAATGGCTGGAAGCGCGCGGGGAGACGCTGCAAGGCTTTGATGCTACCTGGTTTTATAGCGACTCGCACAACGACCTGCCGCTGATGAAGCTGGTCGATCACCCGGTGGCGGTGGATGCTGATCCGGTGCTGACCGAGCACGCAAAGGCCAACGGCTGGCCACGGATCAGTCTGCGCTAGACGCTGGCTTAGAGTTTTGAAAACACCAGGCAGGCATTGGTGCCGCCAAAGCCAAAGCTGTTCGACAACGCGGTCTTGATGTTGGCGTTGTTGATTCGGCTGCGCACGATGTTCATGCCTTCCGCCGCCGGATCCAGCGTTTCGATATTGGCCGATGCCGCGATGAAGTTGTGTTCCATCATCAGCAGGGTATATACCGCTTCGTTGACGCCCGCCGCGCCCAAGGCGTGGCCGGATAGCGACTTGGTGGAGGCGATCGCCGGTTGCTGCGCGCCAAATACCTCGCGAATGGCTTCCAGTTCCTTGGTATCGCCGACCGGCGTGCTGGTGCCGTGGGTGTTGATGTAATCCACCGGGCCCTCGACGCCTTGTAATGCCATCCGCATGCAGCGCACCGCGCCTTCGCCGGACGGGGCGACCATGTCGTAACCGTCGGAGGTGGCGCCGTAGCCGACCACTTCGGCATAAATCTTCGCGCCGCGCGCCTTGGCGTGTTCGTATTCTTCCAGCACCAGGATGCCGCCGCCGCCGGAGATGACGAAGCCGTCGCGGTTGGCGTCGTAGGTGCGCGATGCTTTGTCCGGAGTATCGTTGTACTTGCTGGACAGCGCGCCCATGGCATCAAACATGAACGACAGCGTCCAGTGTTCTTCCTCGGCGCCGCCGGCGAATACGATGTCCTGCTTGCCCATCTGGATCTGCTCCACGCCATTGCCGATGCAATGCGCACTGGTGGAGCAGGCGGAACTGATGGAGTAGTTGATGCCCTTGATCTGCGCGCCGGTCGCCAGGCAGGCAGATACGCCGCTGGCCATGGCCTTGGTCACCATATAGGGGCCGACGCGGCGCACGCCTTTTTCGCGCAGGGTGTCTATGCCTTCCAGGATGCTTTCGTGCGAAGCACCGCCCGCGCCAACCACCAGGCCGGTGCGGATATTCGATACCAGTTCCGGCGGCAGGCCGGCGTCGGCAATCGCTTCCTGCATGGCAAGCCAGGCATAGGCATGGCCGTTGGCCATGAAGCGCATCAGTTTGCGGTCTATCAGTTCCTGTACGTTGAGGTTGATGGAGCCGGCTACCTGGGAGCGCAGGCCCTGGTCCGCATACGCCTGCTGGAAGGTAATGCCGGAGCGGCCTGCGCGCAGGCTGTCCAGTACTTCAGATTTGTTGTTGCCGAGGCTGGAAACGATGCCCATGCCTGTGACGACGACACGTCGCATAGTGGCTTCCCTCCTAAAAATTGTCCGTTTGCGTGAACAGGCCGACCCGGAGGTCGTTGGCGGTATAGATTTCCCGGCCGTCCACTTTCATGCGGGCATCCGCAATGCCCATCACCAGTTTGCGCATGATAGTACGCTTGATGTCGATACGATAGGTGACACGCTTGTGACTGGGCAGCACCTGGCCGGTGAACTTGACTTCGCCGGCACCCAGTGCGCGCCCATGCCCCGGGCCGCCCATCCAGCCCAGATAAAAACCGACCAGTTGCCACATGGCATCCAGACCCAGACAGCCCGGCATCACCGGGTCGCCCTCGAAATGGCAGCCAAAAAACCATAAATCGGGGCGCACATCCAGCTCCGCAATAATCTGCCCCTTGCCGTGCGCGCCGCCGTCTTCGGAGATGGTCACGATGCGATCGAACATCAGCATCGGGGGCAGCGGCAACTGGGCGTTGCCCGGGCCAAACATTTCGCCGCGGCCACAGGCTAGCAGCTCTTCATAGCTATAACTGGATTTCTTCAATTTGAAATACTCACGTGATAAGACTTAGGATGATAAACAAGAGCCGTAGCCTGCACAATTATAACCTATACGCTATCATGGCGTTTTTTCACCATCACCAAGGAAACTGAATGATTAACCGCCGTCAACTGGCCGCTGTTCTGGTGGCCTTATCTGCTTTGGCATTAACCAATTTCGCATCCGCTGAACCCCAGAAAGAAAAAACCGCAATGAAAAAATCCATTACCGAACTTGAAAAAATCGACCGTAACGTAGGCACCGGCAAGGAAGCCATGCCCGGCATCAGCGTTGATGTGCACTATACCGGCTGGCTGTATGATCCCAGCAAGCCCGAGGGACACGGCACCAAGTTCGACAGTTCGGTTGATCGCGGTGAGCCATTTACGTTCTTTCTCGGCGGTGGCCAGGTGATCCGCGGTTGGGATGAAGGCGTGGTGGGTATGAAGGAAGGCGGCAAGCGCACCCTGATTATTCCTTCCAGCATGGGCTATGGCTCGCGTGGTGCAGGCGGGGTGATCCCGCCGTATGCGACGCTGGTGTTTGATGTTGAATTGCTGCACGTGCATTAATTGCCATGCCGGGGCTGGCGTTCTAATCCAGCCCCAAACCTCCCCATATTTCATCCACTCGCGCTTTTACGGCGGGGTCCATGCAAATCGGTGTTCCCCACTCGCGGCTGGTTTCACCTTGCCACTTGTTGGTGGCGTCAATGCCCATCTTGCTGCCGAGCCCTGATACCGGGCTGGCGAAATCCAGGTAATCAATCGGCGTGTTGTCCACAATCAGCGTGTCGCGCGCCGCATCCACGCGCGTGGTCATGGCCCACACCACCTCTTTCCAGTCGCGGATGTTGACGTCGTCGTCGGTGACGATGATGAATTTGGTGTACATGAACTGCCGCAAAAAACTCCACACGCCGAACATCACGCGCTTGGCATGGCCGGGGTACTGCTTTTTCATGCTCACCACTGCTAATCGGTAACTGCACCCTTCCGGCGGCAGGTAGAAGTCGCTGATTTCCGGGAACTGTTTCTGTAACAGCGGCACGAACACTTCGTTCAGCGCCACGCCCAGCACGGCGGGTTCGTCCGGCGGCTTGCCGGTGTAGGTGCTGTGGTAGATCGGGTCGCGGCGCATCGTGATGTGGGTGATGGTGAACACGGGGAAGTCATCCACCTCGTTGTAATAGCCGGTGTGGTCGCCGAACGGGCCTTCGGCGGCGGTTTCATCCGGCGCGATGTAGCCTTCCAGCACAATCTCCGCGCTGGCCGGAACGTGCAACGGGTTGCTCACGCACCGCACAATCTCGGTCTTGCCGCCGCGCAGCAGCCCGGAAAACTGGTATTCCGACAAGGTATCGGGCACCGGCGTCACCGCGCCGAGGATGGTGGCCGGGTCGGCGCCCAATGCCACCGCCACCGGGAAATTCTCGCCGGGATGGGCAGTGCACCAGTCGCGGAAATCCAGCGCGCCGCCGCGATGCGCCAGCCAGCGCATGATGACCTTGTTTTTGGCGATGACTTGCTGGCGGTAAATGCCCAGGTTCTGCCGCTCCTTGAGCGGCCCCTTGGTCACGGTCAGCCCCCAGGTGATGAGTCGCCCGGCATCGCTCGGCCAGCAGGTCTGGATCGGCAGTTTTGATAAATCCACCTCATCGCCCTGCCATACGATTTCCTGGCACGGTGCGCGGCTGACTACCTTGGGTGCCATGTCCAGTACCTTTTTGAATTTCGGCCACTTGTCCCAGGCGTCGCGCAGCCCCTTGGGTGGCTCCGGCTCTTTCAGGAAAGCCAGCAATTTGCCTACTTCGCGCAGCGCCGCCACATTTTCCTCGCCCATGCCCAAGGCCACGCGGCGCGGCGTGCCGAACAGGTTGGCCAGCACCGGCATGTTGTGGCCGGCCACGTTCTCGAACAGCAGCGCCGGGCCGTCTTGTTTCAGTACGCGGTCGCAGATTTCCGTCATTTCCAGGTGCGGGCTGACCGGCACCTGGATGCGCTTGAGCTCGCCTTGTTGTTCGAGCTGGGCAATAAAGTCCCGCAGGTCGTGGTATTTCATGCCGGGATTGTATCAGCTACACTTTGCGCCTTCGACTCTAAGGAAAAGGCAATGAAAGTTCGCGTGAAGTGGGTGGAAGACGTATGTTTCATAGGCGAGTCCGAAACCGGCCACGCCGTGGTGCTGGACGGCGCGCCGGAAGCGGGTGGCCGCAACATCGGCATGCGCCCGATGGAAATGCTGCTGATTGGCATGGGTGCATGTACGTCTTTTGATGTGGTGACCATCCTCAAGAAGGCCCGTCAGGACATCGCTGATTGCGTGGCGCAGATAGAGGCCGATCGCGCAAACGAAATTCCCAAGGTGTTCACCAAAATCCACGTGCATTTCGTGGTGACCGGCAAGGGCTTGAACCCTGTTCAGGTAGAGCGCGCGGTCAAGCTATCGGCAGAAAAATACTGCTCGGCATCCATCATGCTGGGAAAAAGCGTGGAAATCACCCACGATTTCGAGATCGTGGAAACCGCCTGATTTTCCGCTGGCTCAAGGCTGTTCCGGGAACAGCCTTGCCGTCCATTCCTGCCCGGATTCCACCACGTCAATCAGCCGGTCGATGTTAGGGTGCTTGCCAGGGTTGAGCCTGGCATCCTCGGTGTGTTCGGCGTAAAGCTTCATGCCTTCTTTGGCGGCTGCGGTGTTGATGCGGCCGTGTTTCTGGTACAGGTGGAAATACACTTTCAACGAACCCTGGCTGCCGGGTTTGTTTTCTATGGTTTCAACCATACCCTTGCTGTCAGTCAGCTCGATGCGCTGCAAATGTTCAGCGCTGTTGAGGGTGGCGAGAATCTCGGAGAATTTCATATTCGGTAAGCGGTGTGAGTAAGAATCTTGGATGTCAGTTTCATTGCCATCTGGATCGGCGGCGGCAGTGCGATGCCACCATGCGCAATGGCTGTGGTGGCGTGTGATGTTTCGTCGACTTGCATCTGGGTGACAATGGCGCGGCTTTTTTCATCGTGCACCGGCAGCTTGGCCAAGTGGCTTTGCAAATGGCCGCTGACCTGATGTTCGGTTTCAGCCAGGAAGCCCAGGCTCCATTTGTCGCCGATGGCGCCGGCCAGCGCGCCCAGCGCAAACGACCCGGCGTACCACAGCGGGTTGAGCAGGCTTTTGTGCCCGCCCAATTCATGGATGCGGCGCTCGCACCAGGCCAGGTGTTCTGTTTCTTCCCTGGAGGCCTGTTTGAGTGCGGCGGCAACTTCCGGTTTGCTGGCAGCGAGCGCCTGGCCGTTATACAGCGCCTGGGCGCAGACTTCGCCGCTATGGTTGACGCGCATCAGTCCGGCGGCATGGCGTTTTTCAGCATCGGACAGCGGCGATTCTGCTACGTTCTGATCCGGATGCGGGCGGCTGGATTGTGCCGTGGCGAACACGGTGCGCAAGCCTTTGTCGAATTCGGAAATAAGCTGATCCAGTTTGTCTATCATGGCGTGTACCCCATTTGTCTGGCCAACAGCATGACCGGATGAATGATGGCGGTTTTCTGGTCCCTGAGGCCGCCGGCGATGTGCAGCGCGCAGCCGATATTGGAGGTGACCAGGTAATCCGCGCTGGTTTTTTCGATCAGGCCGATTTTATCACCACGCAGTTTACCTGCCATCTCCGGCTGGGTCAGCGCATAAGCGCCTGCGCCGCCGCAGCATTGTGCATTGCCCGGCAGCGGCACTACTTCGGCAGCGGGAATCCGCTGCAACAGTTGGTACAGGCTGGCTTCGCTGCGCAGTACATTGCGTAGCGAGCAGGGCTCATGCACGGCGATTCTGGCGGCAAGTGGCGCCAGTGCCACTCTGTCCCAGCCATCGGCCTGGGCCAGAAAGGCGGCAATGTCCATGGCGCGTCCCGGCAGCAGTTCGTGCAGACGGGAGCCGCAGCCGGTGGCGACGGAAACAATGGGCGTGTTCTGCGTGCCAAAAGCCGCCAGGTTCTGTTGGTCGAGTTGCTCGGCGGAGTGGCCCGCCTGCGCATGCAATCCGCCGCAGCAGGTCTGCCGGCCCGGCACGCGCACCGTATAACCCAGTTGGTTGAGCACGAAAATGCTGGCGGCCAGGGTGTCGGCTTCCAGCACGCTGCTGGCGCATCCCAGGAACAGGTGGACTTCGCCGCGGGCATTGGGAACCGGATAAACCGGTTTCCAGTGGTGCTGTGCCGGGGTGGCTGGCAGGATGGGCAGCAGCCGGTTGAGGCCGGTCAAGGTGGTGATGCGCAGCACCGCGCCGCCGAGGCGCAGCAGCATCCTGTTGCCGACTAGGAATAGCGCCAGCCGCGCACGCCATGCGGCCGGCCGGTGCGTGCTGATCATGGCGCGGGCAAAGTCGGCGATCTTGCCGTATTCGACCTGGTTGGGGCAGGCTCGCTCGCAGGCACGGCAGGTCAGGCACAAGTCCATGTGCGCCATGTACTTGTCGTTCACCGGCAGTACGCCCTGTGCAACGGCTTGTGTCAGCAGGATGCGGCCGCGCGGCGAATCGGCTTCAGATTGGGTCTTGTGGTAGGTCGGGCAGTGTGGCAAGCAGAGCCCGCATGCCACACACCGACCAGTTTCTGCGAGGATGGTCACTTCTTTTGCAGGATTTGCAGCCCCTTCAACAGGTTCATCGCCTGGTTGAACTGGAAATCATTTTTGGAAGCTGGCTCGATTGGGGCTTGCCGCTCGGTCTTGGCGTCTTTGTTGTTGTCCTTGCTGTCTTTTGCCGGTTCCTTGTCTGCTGCCTTGGCGGGCGCTGCAGGCGCTTCGCCTTCCTTGGGGTTGGCCAGGTGGCGGCTCAGGTCTGCCTCGCGCAGGTTCATCCCTTGTTCGGCCGGGTCTTCCACGATGATGTCCGGCACGATGCCTTTGGCCTGGATGGAGCGGCCGTTGGGCGTGAAGTAGCGGGCGGTTGTCAGCTTGATGCCGGCACCGTTGTTCATCGGCAGTATGGTTTGCACCGAACCCTTGCCAAAGGTCTGGGTGCCCATGATGACGGCGCGCTTGTGGTCTTGCAGTGCCCCGGCAACAATTTCCGAAGCCGAGGCAGAGCCGCCGTTGACCAGGACCACGATAGGCAGGGTCTTGATGTCGGCGGGCAGGTCGCGCAGATAGTCATCCTTGGGGCCGCCGCGCGCATAGTTTTCGGCGTTGGCCGTCAGGCGCATCTTGGCATCCGCCACGCGACCTTCGGTATAAACCACCAGGTCGTTTTTCGGCAGGAATGCCGCCGATACGCCAACTGCGGCATTGAGCAGGCCGCCGGGGTTGTTGCGCAAATCCAGTACCAGCCCTTTCAGCGAGTTGTTGTTTTGTTCGCGCATGGATTTCAGCGCCTTTGCCAGGTCTTCGCCGGTGCGTTCCTGGAATTGCGTGATGCGTACATAGCCATAGCCGGTTTCCGGCACCTTGGATTTGACGCTTTGCACCTTGATGATGGCGCGGGTGATAGTGAAGGTCAGCGGCTGGTGTTCGCCCTTGCGCAGCACGGTCAGCACAATGCTGGTGTCCGGCTCGCCGCGCATGCGCTTGACGGCTTCGTTCAGCGTCAGGCCTTTGACCAGCGTGTCGTCCAGTTTCATGATGAGGTCGCCGGACTTCAGCCCGGCTTTGTACGCCGGAGTGTCTTCGATCGGCGCGACGACCTTGACCAGCCCGTCTTCCATGCCAACTTCTATACCTAAGCCGCCAAACGCGCCGTGGGTGGTGTCCTGCAGTTCCTTGAAGGCGTCTGGGTCGAGGTAGGTGGAGTGCGGGTCCAGCCCGGTCAGCATGCCATTGATGGCTTCGGTCAGCAGTTTTTTGTCTTCGACCGGATCAACGTAATCGCTTTTGATTTTGCCGAATACTTCGGCAAAAGCGCGCAGTTCATCCAGCGGCAGCTGATTTTTGGCGTCCTTGTCCGCGATGGCTGAAAAATTCAGGCTCAACAGGATGCCCAGCACGGCACCCAAGCCGATCAGGCCGGTTTTTTGGAATTTTTCGCGCATGAAAATCAACTTTCTTCTATGTAATAGAGTAGCGGTGGGACAGTGTAGTCCGAGAAAGGTTTATTTTCTGCTATTTATGGTTGGTCTGCCAAGGAGATAATGCAAATTAGGCTCCCTTGCCACACAAGGGAGCCTGGAGGCGGGGCGTCAGAACTCGTATTCGACTTGCATGCGGAAAGTGTGGTTCGCCGCAGCTTCGCTGGTACCGAACAATAACGCCGCGTTGTACTTGATCGCCTGGTGCGGAACCGTATCGATTTTGCCGAACACAGCCGGCCCCATGCGGTGGTTCTGGTTGCTGCTGTTGTTCCAGTGATCCCATTCGCCCAGGTCGCCAAAACCTTGCAGGCCGAATTCAAACTTTGGCTGCCAGCGGTATTTCACTTGCCATTGGTAACCCATTTCCGTGACATGCTGGTCGTCCGCATCCTTGGGGCCGAACTTGCGTTCAAGAATCAGGTTGCCATTTAGTTGCAGCTTGTTGAACTCCGTTTGCAACAGCGGGGCGAGTTTCAATTCATAAGGCTCACGATCGCTGAACGGCGCTTCGATTTCCACGACCAGTCCCAGGTCAACCGGATATTTGCCGGTTTCCGTCAGTTGGAACTTGTTTTCCCATTCGGCGATGGAAACTTTTTCGCTGCCTTCGCGTTCGCGTTTGAAATAAACCTCAGTGAACCAGTATTCGGTGACACCGTAACCAAAGCCCAGGCTGGCAACTTGCGCCCGGTCGCCATTGACCATTTTCTCCGTGCCGAACTTGAAATCGATTTCCTTCTCGCCGTATTCCACAGTCGGCGTGTAGACGTAATCGGCCGGGCCGGCGAAAGCTGGCGCTGCGGCCAGCCCCAGCATCAGGAGCGGGAATAAATGTTTTTGCAGATTCATGATGGTCTCTTCGATGTTGAATGGCTGATGCGATGGCTCCATTTCATCCCGGCGCCGATGAGGATGAGCGTGATGCCGTAAAACAGTACCTGCATCCCGGCCGGATGCGATTCGTAGCCGATCAGGCTGTGCAGCAGCATGCCGGGAACGGAATTTTCTTGCAGCAGCGCTGAACTGTCCCACAGCGGTGACGCCAGGCTGGGGAGCAAGTCTGCCTGGATCAGGAAGTGCGCGGCTTGCGATGCCATGCCGGCGGCAAGCAAAAGTACCAGGACGCCGGTTGCGGTAAAGAACCAGCGCATCGGGATGCGCACCAGTCCGGCGTACAGGGCATAACCGGCGGCAATGCCGGCGGCGGCACCCAGCAACCCGCCGAGCATCAGGGTGCTGGCGCCGATGCCTTGCGATGCCGCAATGCCGTAGAGGAACAATACGGTTTCCGAGCCTTCGCGCAGCACCGCCAGGCCCACAATCAGCAGCAGGATGGAGCATTCCTTGCGCCCGTCGCGGATCGCGGTCCCGACCCGGCTGGCATGCGCGGCCAGTTCGACCCCGTGCGAGGCCATCCAGATGTTGTGCCAGGCCAGCATCAGCACGGCAACGCCAAGCACAATCGCATTGAACAGTTCCTGGCCCATGCCGCTGGCCAGTTCCGAAATTTTCTCGGTAAATCCGGCAATGACGCAGGCGCCCGTCAGCCCGGCCAGCAGGCCGGCAACCAGCCAGCGCGTGCGGCCGGGAACTTCGCGGGTGGCGGCGGCAACGATGCCGATAATGATGGCGGCTTCGAGGATTTCGCGGAAAACGATAATGGCAGTACCAAACATGGCTGGGGCTCTGGATTATTTGGCGATGATGGCGCCCTGGGCCGTGGCTTCGTTGAACTCGCCGAAAAACGGGTAGCGTCCGGGCGTCAGTGGGCCGACATAAATGGTGGCGGTGCCGTTGCCGGTGATGACTTTTTCGCGGTTGAGCGGATGGCTTTCGAATTCTTCCGGGGTGGCATCCTTGTTTTCAACGCGCAGCTTTATTTTCTTGCCGGCGGGTACCACCAGTTCTGCGGGTTCAAAGCGGTGATCCTTGATCTGGATGGTGTATTCCTCGTCAGCCGCCAAAGCATTGGCGGAGATTAATGCGAGCAACAACGGTAGGTATTTCATTTTGGGGCTCCAGTGATTTTTACAAATGATAGTTATTCTCATTTGTGTTTGCAAGTGTTTTTACATATGATTTTTTCTGGCGCTTTGGCGCAACCCCATTTATGCTTTCGGTCCTTATGTTTTTTGAATCATGACAATGCGCAACAGAATTCTGCTGAGCCTGGTGCTTTTAGTGCTATCTGCCTGTGCGGCACAGCCGCCGCTGGAACCCAAGCCGGCACCGGAGAAAAAAGCTGTAGAGCCGGTAAAGGCGCCGAGCGCGGAAGCCGTCAAGCCGAAGTTGGCGCTGGTTCTTGGCGGGGGGGCCGTGCGCGGGTTCGCCCATATTGGCGTTATCAAGGTGTTGGAAGCCCAGGGCATCGTCCCGGACATGGTCGTCGGCACCAGCGCCGGTAGCGTGGTGGGGGCGCTGTATGCCGCCGGCTATTCCGGTTTTGAATTACAGAAAATCGCATTCAAACTGGAAGAAGACAGCGTGGGAGACTGGACCATTCCCGATCGCGGATTCATCAAGGGCGAAGCGCTGCAGGGGTTCATCAACAAGTCGGTGCAAAACAAGCCGATAGAGAAGCTCAAAAAGCCTTACGCGGCAGTTGCCACCGATTTGCAGAGCGGTGAAATGGCCGTGTTCAGCAAGGGTAATACCGGGATGGCGGTCAGGGCGTCGAGCAGCGTCCCCGGCCTGTTCCAGCCGGTGACCATCAATGGCCATGATTACGTCGATGGCGGCCTGGTAAGCCCGGTCCCGGTCAATGCGGCCAGGACGCTGGGCGCTGATGTGATCGTTGCGGTGGATATTTCCGGCAAGCCCAAGTACCGCAAGGTGGAAGGGGTGACGGACGTGCTGCTGCAAACGTTCGGCATCATGGGGCAGGTGATCAGCCGCCGGGAACTGCAGGACGCCGACGTGGTGATACAGCCGAATACCGGTTCAGTCGGCCCGGCGGACTTCGCCAAAAAGCATGAAGCGATACTGGAGGGTGAAAAAGCCGCGCAGGCGGCGCTACCGGCTATTCGGCAGAAGCTGAAGGCGGCAGCTGAGCGGCTGGCTCAATCCGGCGGGCGCCGTTAAAACGCTTGGCCCAGTAGGTGTCCGTCATGTCCACCACGTGCACCCCGCCGCCACTGCTTGGCGCATGCACAAAGCGGTTGTCGCCGATGTAGATGCCGACATGGGAAAACGTGGATTTCAGCGTGTTGTAAAACACCAGGTCGCCAGGCTGCAACTGATCGGCCGGGATGGACTTGCCCAGTTGGCTGATGGCACGCGCGCCGTGAGGTAGCGTCAGGTTGGCCGCTTGCTGGAACACGTAACGCACGAAACCGCTGCAATCAAAACCGGAAGCCGGGGTGGTGCCGCCAAACTTGTAAGGCGTGCCAGTCAGGGCCAGGGCATTGATCAGGACTTCCTGCACGGTGGAGCTGGCGCTATCCAGCAAGCTCTGCGCTTTGGCGACGGTGTCGCTGGCAGCGGGAGCAGGCTCTTCGGCTTGGCATACGCCGCTGACAAGCACCAGCAGGCAAGCCGCAAAAAAGCGCGCAAAAGAAAGGGCTGTTTTTCGCATCTGCCGGATTTTAATAAGAAAACCTGCCGTAGCGCAAGCGCTGCGAGTTAAACCCAAGCCTTGGTGTAAAATCGGGGTGATACCCCATTTCAAATAAGGACCGCATCATGAGCGACACTCAATTCTTATCTTTGGACGACATTAAAGCCGCCGCCAGCCGGCTGGTGGAAGCCGGTGGCGACGTGCGCGAAAAGCTGAGCGACCTGACGGTGCGGGCCTTGGCCGAGCGCGACCTGGCGGAGCAGCAGATTCGCGAAGTGCTGTCGGCGATCACTGAAGGCGTCAGCCTGGGTGCAGCCAAGCGTACTGACGAGGTGAAAACCGCGCTGGCTGACGCCTTGCACGGCGTGGACGATGCATTGACACACGCGGCAGAAGCTCTGCAACTGACGATAGGCGAGGCCGCCGGCGATATCAAGGCATTCAGCGAGACCGAGGTGCAGCAGGGGCTGACCGAACTCAAGCGGCTGGAGGGGCTGTTTGTTGAAACTGTCAGCCGCGTGGCCAGCGGCGCCAATGGCCTGGTTCAGCAGGAAATGACGGCGATTGCCGAGCATGGCCGCCGCATCGGCACCGATACCGGCGAGCGTGTGCGGCAGGTGGCGGATGACCTGGGCAATCGTGCCAGTCGTGCGGCACAGGCCGTGGCGGAAAGCGGCAAACAGGCGGCGCTGGAAGTCGGCGCGCGCATCGCGGAAAAGGCCGGGTTCAAGCTGGGCGAAATTGCCGCGAGACTGACCGAAAAAGCCAGGGATATCCGCAAGAACTGACACTTATGATCCGCGAAACTGTTTCCGTGATGCGCGATTTCGGGCGGCTGCGCGAAATCGCGCGCATCCTCATGCGTTATGGCTGGGGCGACGTCATCAAGCGCATGGGTATTTCCAGCACGCTCGGACGCGCCGGCAGCATGCTGCAGCCTGCCAGTTCGCAGGAGGTGATGCACCTTGATCCGGCGGTACGCATCCGCATGGCGATCGAGGAATTGGGCCCCACATTCGTCAAGCTGGGGCAAGTGCTGGCCACGCGCGCCGACATTTTCCCGCCGCAGTGGGTGGCTGAGTTTGCCAAACTGCAAGACAACGTGCCGCCGGTGCCGTTTGATGAATTGCTGCCGGGGCTGGAAAAATCGTTGGGCCAATCGCCGTTCGCCGTGTTCAACAACTTGCAGACCGAGCCTATTGCTGCCGCTTCCATCGCGCAGGTGCATCTGGCGGAGCTTCCGGACGGTACGCAAGTGGTGCTGAAAGTTCGTCGCCCCAATATCCGCGCCCGCATCGAGGCGGATTTGCGCCTGCTATCCCACCTGGGGCGCCTGATCGAATCCGAAATGCCGGAAGTGCGGCGCTTCCAGCCGGGTAAAATCATTGGCCAGTTTGCCAAATCGCTGCGCAAGGAACTGGACCTGGCTGCGGAAGGCCGCAATACCGACCGCTTCGTGAAAAATTTCGAAGGCAACCCGGATGTGAGCTTTGCCAAAGTGCACTGGGATTACACCTCGGAAGAACTGCTGGTGATGGAACGCATCGTCGGTATCCCCGGCAACGATATCGAACGCGCCATCAACACCGGCCTGGACTGCAAACTGCTGGCCGCACATGGCGCGAATGCCGTGCTCAAGATGGTGCTGATCGACGGCTTTTTCCATGCTGACCCGCACCCCGGCAACGTGTTTTACCTGCCGGGCAACCGCATTGCCATGATCGACTGCGGCATGGTGGGACGGCTGACGGTGGAGCGTCGCGATGAAATCGCCGACCTGCTGGCAGCGCTGGTTTCCAAGGATTACGACACCTTGCTGGAAATCCTGATTGCCTGGGCGGGCGATGCGCCGGTAAACCAAGCCAAGCTGGCGGCGGATATTGACGAGTTCCTGCTGAATTACGAAAGCGCGTCGTTGAAACAGATACGCTTTGGCGCGCTGCTGGGCGACCTCACCACGGTGATGCGCGAGAACCATTTGTCGGTGCCGCCGGATCTGGCCATGCTGTTCAAGGCACTGGTGACGCTGGAAGGGCTTGGCCGGCAGCTTGACCCGGATTTCCAGATTGTCCGGCACCTGACGCCGTTTGTGAAGCAGGTGATTTTTGCGCGCTACAAACCTGCAGCCTTGTTCAAGCGCGGGCGCAAAGGGATCGTCAGCGCGCTGGATCTGCTGGTGAGCGTGCCGCGCGATGTCGGCAATCTGCTCAAGGATTTGCGGCGCGGCCGGTTAAAAATCGAGCTGGACCTGAAGCGGCTCGACCACTTCGGCCATCAGTTGGATCACAGCACCAACCGGTTGACCATTGCGCTGGTGACCTCGTCGCTGATCATCGGCTCCTCCATCGTCATGACCGTCAAGGGCGGACCCACGCTGTTCGGCCTGCCGGCATTCGGTTTTCTTGGCTTTTTCATGGCCTCGGTGTTCGGTCTGTGGCTGATGCTGTCGATCTGGCGCTCCAGCCGCGAAGACTAAAAAAACCGCACAGGCGTAAGTCAGCCTGTGCGGTTTCCTGAGGTGCTACCTGCAACCTGTTACTTGGCCGGGTTAATCGTCGGCAGGTGCCACACATCCCGGTTGTAGTCGGCGATGGTTCGGTCGCTGGAAAACTTGCCGCTGGCCGCAGTGTTCAAAATGCTCATGCGCACCCAGTCTTCCTGATCCAGGTAGGCAGCCGCGACGCGGCTCTGTGCGTCCACATAGCTGCGGAAATCGGCAGCCGTCATCCACGGGTCATGCGGGCTGGTGATGCCGTTGATGATGGGGTCGAAGATGCCCGGTTCGAACAGGTTGAAATGGTTGCATTGCAGCAGGTGCATCACGCGCGAAAAATCCTCGTCCGCGGCGATGATGGCGGCCGGGTCGTAATGGCCGTGCATGGCATCGACCTGCTCCGCGGTCAGGCCGAACAGGAAGAAGTGGTCAGCGCCCACTTCCTCGCGGATTTCGATGTTGGCGCCATCCAGCGTGCCTATGGTCAGCGCACCGTTCATCATGAATTTCATGTTGCCGGTACCGGAGGCTTCTTTGCCGGCAGTGGAAATCTGCTCTGACAGGTCGGCGCCCGGGGCGATGACTTCCATCGCGGTAACGCGGTAATCCGGGAAAAACGCCAGTTTCAGCAGGCCGTCGGTTTCCGGGTCTTCGTTGATGACTTCAGCCACGGCGTTGATCAGTTTGATGATGCGCTTGGCCATCATGTATCCAGGTGCCGCCTTGCCGCCAATCAGCACGCAGCGCGGGGTGATGCCCGCCTTGTCGCCGCGTTTGATGCGGTCGTAGAGGTGGATGACATGCAGCACGTTCAGCAGTTGCCGCTTGTATTCGTGGATGCGTTTGACCTGGATGTCGAAGATGGCATTGGTATCGAACTCGACACCGCAGTCGCGCTTGACCATCTCGGCCAGGCGGGCCTTGTTGGCTTGTTTGACGGCGCGCCATTGGGCGCGGAACTGCTTGTTGTCGGCATGCGGCGCCAGCTTGCGCAGCTGGGGCAGGTCGGTGATCCAGTTGTTGCCGATGGTGTCGCTGATCAGTTTGCTCAGGCTGGGGTTGCTTGAGGCGATCCAGCGGCGTGGGGTCACGCCGTTGGTCTTGTTGTTGAATTTTTCCGGCCACAGTTCGTAGAAATCGCGGAACAGGTGCTGTTGCAGCAGACGCGAATGCAGTTCCGCCACGCCGTTGACGGAAGAGCTGGCCACCACCGCCAGGTAGGCCATGCGCACCTGTTTTTCGCCGCCTTCTTCGATGATGGACATGCGGCGCTGCCGATCCGTATCGCCCGGCCAGCGGTGCGACACGGCGGCGAGGAAGTTGGCGTTGATCTCGTAGATGATTTCCAGCAGGCGCGGCAGCAGGCGGCTGAACAGGCTCACCGACCAGCGTTCCAGCGCCTCCGGCAGCAGGGTATGGTTGGTGTAAGCCATGGTCTGGCTGGTGATTTTCCAGGCCTTTTCCCAGCTCAAGCCGTGCTCGTCCATCAGCAGGCGCATCAGTTCCGGCACCGCGCAGGTGGGGTGGGTGTCATTGAGTTGGAACGCGTTCTTTTCCGCAAAATGGGTAAAGTCTTCGCCATGGTTGTCGGTCCAGCGGCGCAGCACGTCCTGCAGGCTGGCGGAGGCCAGGAAGTATTGCTGGCGCAGGCGCAGTTCCTTGCCGTTTTCGCTGGAGTCGTTGGGATACAGCACCATGGTGATGTGTTCAGCGATGTTTTTCGCTTCCACCGCTTCGGCATAGCTGCCGGCATTGAACTCGCTCAGGTTGAACTCGTCGGTGGCGGTGGATTTCCACAGGCGCAAGGTGTTCACCGTGCCGTTGCGGTAGCCGGGAATCGGCATGTCGTAGGCGATGGCCAGCACGTCATTGGAATCCACCCAGCGTACCTGCGGCTTGCCTTGGGCATCCAGGTAATGCTCGGTGCGGCCGCCGAATTTCACGCGCACGGCCAGCTCCTGGCGCTCGATTTCCCACGGGTTGCCGATGCGCAGCCAGTGGTCCGGCTCTTCCACCTGGTAGCCATCCTCGATTTTCTGGCGGAACATGCCGTACTCGTAGCGCAGGCCGTAGCCCATCACCGGCAGTTGCAAGGTGGCGCAGCTGTCCAGGAAACATGCGGCAAGACGTCCCAGGCCGCCATTGCCCAAGCCGGCATCGTGCTCCTGGTCGAGGATTTCCTCGATTTCCAGGCCGAGCTTTTTCAGCACCTCGGCCGTGTTGGAATCCACGTCCAGGTTCAGCATGGCGTTGCCCAGCGCACGCCCCATCAGGAATTCCAGCGACAGGTAATACGTGCGTTTGCAGTCGGATTCGGTATAGGTCGCGCGCGTTTTTTTCCAGCGTTCCACCAGGCGGTCGCGCCAGGCCATGGAGAACGACGTGAATACATGGTATGCCGCCTGGTTGATATGTTCGCGTCCCAGGGTGCGGCTGAAATAATGTCTGAAATCTTCGACGATGGCTTTGCCATCCATGCTCAGTGCGGGCAGGGTCGCGAAGTCGGGGCGGGTCTTGCTGGCAACAAAAGGCTTGGAATTCATGATGTCTCGAAAAACAAAAGTGGGTGATCGGAAAGGCTCTATTGTACTCGGGCAGCCGGTAAACACCCAGAAGCAACAACAGTGCCGGCCTGGCCGGCGCCGGCAAAATCAAGCCGGAGCTGGCGTTGGCGCGGTTGTCAGGGGGATGCGATTGCTGGTTGGTGCGTTACCTGCCCCAGCGCAGTGCCGGTGTGTGCACCGGTGTGTCCCAGTGCTGGCGGATTTCATCATCCAGCAGGCAGACCGTGATGGAGGCTCCGGCCATTTCCAGCGAGGTGGTGTAATTGCCTACCAGCGAACGGGAAACCGTTACGCCGCGTGTGCTGAGCAGTTTTTCCGCGGCGTTGTAGAGCAGGTACAGTTCCATCAATGGCGTGCCGGCAAAGCCGTTCACCATCAGCAGCGCCTCGCTGCCGGCTGTCGGCTTCAGGTCTTCCAGAATGGCGTTGACCAGGTCGGCAACAATCAAGTCGGCCGGGCGGATTTTTTCGCGTTTGCGCCCCGGCTCGCCGTGGATGCCCACGCCCATTTCCAGTTCGTCTTCGCCCAATTCAAAGGTGGGGCGGCCCGCTGCTGGCACGGTGCAACTGGAGAGCGCCACGCCCATGCTGGCGGTGCGGCTGTTCACCTTGTCGCCCAGCGCCTTGCATGCGGCCAGGCTGGCGCCGGTTTCGGCCAGGCTGCCGACCACCTTCTCCACAATGACGGTGCCCGCCACCCCGCGCCGACCAGTGGTGTAAGTGGAGTTCACCACCGCTACGTCGTCGCTGGTGAGTACGGTGGCATGCTCGAACGGCAGCATTTCCGCCGCCATTTCAAAATTCATCACGTCCCCGGCGTAGTTCTTGACGATGAACAGCACGCCACGGCCAGCTTCCACCGCCTCGGCGGCGGCCAGCATCTGGTCGGGCGTGGGGGAGGTGAACACGTGGCCGGGACAGGCGGCATCCAACATGCCGTAACCGACAAAGCCGCCATGCAACGGCTCATGACCGGAGCCGCCGCCGGAAATCAGCGCAACCTTGTTTTTGGCCTTGCCCGCGCGGGTCAGGTAGTTGGGGTCGAGATTCAGGCTGACCAGGTCACGATGTGCGCTGGCAAAACCGGACAGGCTTTCCACCAGCACGTTGTCCACCTGGTTGATGAATTTTTTCATGAAATTAACCACCTAATCCTTGCCAATAAATTTTACATTCTCCGCGGGCTTGCCCCTGCCTATGACGGTCATGCTGCCATAAGGAATTTGCAGTGCTAGCGGAAAGCTGTTCTCATTAAAAGTGCCGAGTTTTAATGAATCGGTATGGTAGTACAGAGTGATAGGTGCTACGGAAGCAAGCATGTAATAGACAGCTGTCGCGTGGTCATTATCATCTTTAATAAGGGCGCTCGCGATACCATGTTCTGCGATTTGGCGAGCCATGGACATCTTGAATGTTTTGGTTTTAGCAGGAGGCATTGTCACGAAACTCACCGTTTCATCAAAAACCTCCAAGGGTAAGACAGGGTAACGCTTATCCGTCATTGGAATGCACATTACTCTCGTTTTATTGGCGATCACGTAAGAGTCCGCCCAATTATGGTCATACAGCACCCCCACCGGTTTATTCTCTACATCGTGCATTAATTTTTTGAAGGAGGTTTCAGTAGTAGTTGGCATGCACTTGTCTATAAAGTCATATACATCCGGCGAATTTGTACTAACGGAATCGAATTTATCGAGAATCTGTATCTCGTCCGGTGCAGCAAAGAGAATGAGGGGAAACAACAACCCAACCATGCCTGTTAATTGCGTAATTTTCATCTTGGCTTTCTTATACTTTGCTTATTACTAACAGTTTGCCAAATCGCAAACTGCGCTAATCATTACTTGGCAGCTTTTGGCACCCGGATCAATATGACCGATGGCGCGTTCGCCCAGGAAAGCCGCGCGCCCTTTGGTGGCGATCATGTTGCGGGTGGATTCCACCCCGGCCTCGGCGGTTTGTTTTAAGGTTGCCAGCAAAGCATTGCGTTTCGCACCTTGCGTGGATAGTTCTTCAAATTTTTGCGCGACCGGGATTAACACGTCCAGCATGGTTTTCTGACCAACATCGGCCTTGCCGCGCTGGCGGATGGCTTCCACCCCGGCGGCAAAGGCTGCCGCGATTTGCGGCAGGGATTCCCCACCGTTTTCCTTGACGGCTTTGCCCATGCTCATGAAAAAACTGCCGATCAGCGGGCCGGAAGCACCGCCGATGGTGGAAAGCAGCTTCATGCCGATTTTTTGCAGGGCGGCGTCCGGCGTCAGTGCAGCCAGTTCCTCCTTTATGCCCACCACCGTGGCGCAGCCGCGCTTGATGTTCAGGTAGTGGTCGCCGTCGCCGATTTCACGGTCCAGGGCTTCAATGTCGGCTTCATGGTCGAGAATGGCCTGGTTGACGGCATGTGCGGCGCTTAAGATAAAGTTGGTATTCATACGAATCGGCAAAAGCAGTTGTTACGATGGATGAGCCCGGCTTGCCGTCTGGCAGATGGCAACAAATTCATTGGTATCCAATGATGCGGTTCCCACCAGGCCGCCGTCAATATCCGGCATGGAAAACAGGGCCGCGCTGTTTTTGGCATTCACGCTGCCGCCGTACAGGATGCGGAGGTTTTTCGCGATCCCGGCATCCAGTTCGGCGATATGGCCGCGCAGAAAACCGAGGATGCCTTGGGCATGCTCCGGGGAGGCGGCCTTGCCGGTGCCGATGGCCCAGATCGGTTCGTAGGCCAGGATGCCCTGCGCCAGTTCCTTTACGCCGAATTGTTCGATGATGGCGGTGAGCTGCCGGAAGGTCACTTCGTCGGTGCGGCCTTCTTCGTATTCTGCCAGCGTGTCGCCCACGCAAAAGATCGGTTTGAGTCCGGCTTTGGCGGCGGCTTCAAAGCGTTCGCCGGCGGAATGGTCTGTTTCATGGCCGCGGGAGCGGCGTTCGGAGTGGCCGATGATGACGTACTGGCAGCCGAATTCCACCAGCATGCCGGGGGAAACCGACCCGGTGTACGGCCCCGAGTCGTAGCGGCTCATGTTCTGGCCGCCCCAGGCGATGGGGGTACCGCGCAGCACGTTTTGCGCCTGGTACAGATAAGGGTGCGGCAGGCACACCACGTAATCTGCATTCTGGTGGTCGCGCGTTCCCGCAATCAGGCCGTCAAGAAACGCCTGATTGCCGGGAATGTTCCCGTTCATCTTGCGGTTTGCGACGACCAGTTTGCGTCTCATGGCAACGACTGGATCCGAAACGGTTGGCGGGCCACCGTGGTTGCGCTCAGTGGAACAGCGCCAGCGCTTTCTTGAAGGTCTGGAACACGCCCCAGCCGAGCGGGATAAGAACGTAAGCCCAGAACAGCACCAGCAGCACGGCGTGGTTTTCGTTTTTCTGTTGTTCAGCGTTGCTCATTGGGGATTTCTCCTGAAAAAGTTGATTCCACTTCACGCGAGGCGGTTCATTTGGGCGATGGCCAAATGAACCGTTTTATCGCTTACTGCTGGTCTTCCAGTTCGCTGTGCTTCAGGTAATGCTTTTCGTGCACTTCCTTCATCAGCAGGTTGCAGACGAAACCAACGGTGAGCAGGTCCGCCATGATGTACAGGGTGCTGGTATAGGCGTCGGCCTTGGCCACGCCCTGGCCGATCTGATATTCGCGGATGTAGTTGACCAGCACCGGACCGAGCACGCCGGCGGTGGACCATGCCGTCAATAACCGGCCGTGGATGCCGCCGACATACTTGGTGCCGAATATGTCTGCCAAATAGGCGGGGATCGTGGAAAAACCGCCGCCATACATGCTGAGGATGACGGCAGAGGCGGCGATGAACAGCACGATGTTGCCTTCGCTGCTGAAGGTGGACAGCATGGAGTAGAGGAAGGTGCCAAGGGCGAAAAACACAAAATAGGTGTTTTTACGGCCCAGATAGTCGGATGCCGACGACCAGATGAAGCGTCCCCCCATGTTGAACAGGCTCAGCAGGCCGACGAAACCGGCCGCGGCTTCCGGCGAAATGCCGCCCTTGAACATTTCCTGGATCATCACCGAGGCTTGGCCCAGCAAGCCGATGCCGGCAGTGACGTTAAGGCACAGGATCAGCCACAGCAGGTAGAACTGCGGGGTTTTGAGTGCCTGGTCTATGTGCACGTGCTGTTTGGTGACCATTTTTTTGGCTTCGACCGGCGGTGTCCAGCCTTTGGGCTGCCAGCCTTCCGGCGGTACGCGGATCGCCAGCGAGCCGATGACCATGGAGATGAAATACAGCACGCCCATCACCACGAAGGCTTCCATCACACCGACCGACGTATCGCTCTGGAAATGCTTCATCAGTGCCACGCCCAGCGGTGCGCCTATCATGGCGCCGCCACCGAAACCCATGATCGCCATGCCGGTGGCCATGCCGCGCCGGTCGGGGAACCACTTGATCAGGGTGGAAACCGGCGACACGTAACCCAGCCCCAGCCCGCAACCGCCGAGAACCCCGTAACCCAGGTAGACCAGCCAGATCTGGTGGGTTTTGACGCCAATGGCCGAGAGCAGGAAGCCGCCGCCGAAAAAGCAGGCTGCAGTGAACATGGTGCGGCGCGGACCGACTTTTTCCAGCCATTTGCCGGCGAATGCCGCCGACAAGCCGAGGAAAACGATGGCAAGGCTGAAAATCCAGCCGATGGTGGTGAGCTTCCAGTCATCCGGCGCGGAGGCGGTGATGCCCAGCACGCGGGTCAGCGGTTCGTTGAATACGCTGAAGGCGTAGGCTTGGCCGATGCACAGGTGAACAGCCAGTGCGGCTGGCGGGATCAGCCAGCGGTTATAGTTGTGGCTTGCGGTAATTCTTTGCTTGGAAAAAAAACTCGACATTGCTGCAGTCCTCGCACAAGGTGGGTTGACGTATGTTGTTATTTATCGGGGAGGCATCCCTCTTCTTATCCAACCGGCATGGTCTTATAAAACGCTTGAAATGGCAAATGCCGTGAACTCCTTTCCGATTTGTCATGAAAGAGTAACATTCCCGTCATAAAGTGCGAGCCATCTTGTAACGGTGAAAAGGAGTAAAACATGCCGGCCAATATACTGGTGGTTGAAGATGAACCTGCGATCCAGGAGTTGTTGACGCTCAATCTGCAGCAGGCAGGGCATCATCCGTTGCGTGCGATGAGCGTGGAACAGGCGCAGTTGCTGATGCGGGAAACGCAGCCGGACCTGATCATCCTCGACTGGATGCTGCCGGGCATGAGCGGCATCGAGTTTGCGCGCCGCTTGAAAAGCGATGCCGCGACCAAATCCATCCCCATCATCATGCTGACGGCTAAAGGCGAGGAGGTCGACAAGGTGCGCGGGCTGGAAGTGGGCGCTGACGATTATGTAACCAAGCCGTTCAGCCCGCGTGAGTTGCTGGCCAGGATCAAGGCGGTGCTGCGCCGCCGCGCGCCGCAAATGACGGACGACCCGATGGAAATCGGCGGCTTGCGGGTGGACCCGATCACCCATCGCGTGACCGGGAACGGGGCGCCGATCGAGCTGGGGCCGACCGAATTCCGCTTGCTGCATTTCCTGATGTCGAACCCGGAGCGGGTGCATTCGCGCACCCATGTGCTGGACAAGGTGTGGGGCGACCGCGTGTACGTGGAAGACCGCACCGTGGACGTGCATATCCGACGTCTGCGCAAAGCGCTGGAAACCAGCGGCCATGAGGAGATGATCCAGACGGTGCGCGGGGTAGGCTATCGGTTTTCCGCGCACTAGCAGATAATTAGCGTCCTTCAACCCTGAGCTTTTTAACGTGCAAGATTTCTGGTGGCGCACTCTTTGGCCTTTGACAACCGCGGCCCTGTTCAGCCTGATACTGTGGCCGATCGCCGGGGGCCGGGCGGCGGTTATCGCCCTGTTGTTGTGGCTGTTGGCTCTGCTGCTGGCGCATTTGCGCAACCTGCGCAAGCTGATGTTGTGGCTGAAGCATCCCGAGCCTTCCGCGCTGCCGGACGGCGGCGGAGTATGGGAAGATGCTTTTGCCGATTTGTACCAGGAATTGCGCCGCCATCGCCGCAGCGAAACCCAGCTGACTTCCGCACTGGACCGCCTGCAACAGGCTGCCGGCGCCTTGCCGGATGGCGTGGTGGTACTCAATTCCACCGACCAGATCGAATGGTGCAACCACACGGCGGAACTCCAGCTGGGGTTGAATATGGAGCAGGACGGCGGGCAGCCCATTGCCTACCTGGTGCGCCAGGCCGAGTTTGCCAATTACCTGGAATCCTACAATTACGCTGAACCGCTCAAGCTGAAGACCTCGCGCAATCCGGGCGTATTGCTGGAACTGCAGTTGGTGCCGTTTGGCGAAAACCAGAAGCTGCTGATCTGCCGCGACATCACCCATCTGGAAAAAATTGAATCCATGCGCCGCGATTTTATTGCCAACGTGTCGCATGAGTTGAGGACGCCGCTGACTGTTGTTTCCGGCTTCCTCGAAACGCTGAAGGACATGGAGGGCGCAGTGCCGGAGCATTTGCGCCACTATTTCGACCTGATGGAAGAGCAGTCCGGGCGCATGCGGCGTCTGGTGGAAGATCTGCTTACGCTGTCGCAACTGGAAAGCAGCCAGGGGCTGACGCAGGAGACGGATATCCACCTGCCGTCGCTGCTGGAAACACTGCTCAACGAGGCGCAAGGGCTGAGCGCCGGGCGCCACGAAATCCTGATCACGCAGATGGATACCACGTTGCGCGTGCATGGTAGTCTGGAAGAATTGCGCAGTGCTTTCGGCAACCTGATCAGCAATGCCATACGCTATACCCCACAGGGCGGGCGCATTTCAATCCGGCTGGAACTGCGGCATGGCGAGGTGGTGTTCAGCGTGCAGGACACCGGCATCGGTATTGATCCGCAGCATATCCCACGGCTGACCGAGCGCTTCTACCGCGTGGACCGCAGCCGTTCGCGCGAAACCGGCGGCACCGGGCTGGGGCTGTCCATCGTCAAGCACATCCTGACGCGGCACCAAGGCCGGCTGGAAATCCAGAGCGAAGCCGGCAAGGGCAGCACTTTCAGCGCCATATTGCCGGCCGCCAGGGTGCGCAAGGACGTTGCCAGCGACGTCAGCCGGCCCGCGCTTGCCGCCTGACCCCGGCGGGTGGCTGGCATGCTCGCCCTGCTCACTATCCCCGACCACGAAATCGAAGTGACGTTTGTCCGCGCCCAGGGGGCGGGCGGGCAGAACGTCAACAAGGTGTCCAGCGCCGCGCATTTGCGTTTCGATATCCGTGGCTCCAGTTTGCCGGAAACGGTCAAGTCCGCTCTGCTGGCCTTGCGCGACCGGCGCATCAGCGCGGACGGCGTGATTGTCATCAAGGCCCAGCGCTATCGCAGCCAGGAACTCAACCGGCAGGATGCCATCCTGCGGCTGCATGACCTGGTGAACCGGGCCGCGGTTCCGGCCACACCGCGCCGCGCAACCCGGCCCACGCTGGGTGCGCGCAAAAGAAGGCTGGAGACCAAAACGCAGCGCGGCCGCGTCAAGGCTTTGCGGGGCAAAGTGCAAGCGGACTGACGCGCCAACTGTGGCAAAATGGCGCTCTTATGAAATTGCTCGCACTCGATACTTCTACCGAATACCTTTCCCTTGCCCTGTGGCTGGACGGCGAACTCAAGGTGCGCGAATTGCTGGCCGGGCAGAAACATTCGTCGCTGACCCTGCCCCTGCTGCGCGAGTTGCTGGATGAGGCTGGGTTGCAGTTGTCCGACCTCGACGGCATTGCCTTCGGCCAAGGCCCTGGTTCGTTCACCGGCCTGCGCATCGGCTGCGGCGTGGCGCAGGGGCTGGCGTTTGGCGCGGGGCTGAAGGTTGTCGGGGTGAGTACGCTGGAGGCGCTGGCCGAACAGGCCGGGCACGACAAGGTCATAACCTGTCTCGATGCGCGCATGGGCGAGGTGTACCACGCCGCCTATCGGCGCAACGGCAAGGGTTGGGATGAAGTGCATGCGCCCGGCCTCTACGCGCCGGAAGCGCTCCCCGCCGTTGAAGGCGATGGCTGGTGCGGCACAGGCAGCGGTTGGGATAATTACGAGGCCGCGCTGCGGGCTTGTTACGCGGGACAAATCGGCGATGTCATGTTGAAAGCATTCCCCCTGGCGCGCCATATTGCCGCGCTGGCGGCGCCGCAATTCGCGGCGGGCAAGGCAGTTGCGCCGGATCAGGTTGCCCCGCTTTATGTGCGCAACAAAGTTGCGCTCACCATGAAGGAGCGGGCATGAGCGCCGTACTGGAAACCGAGGCACCGCGCTTGCGCGACATGAAAAAAGCCGACCTGGATGCCGTGATGCGGATAGAGCCTACCATCTATTCGCACCCGTGGACGCGCGGCAATTTCGCCGATTCGCTCAAATCCGGATATCAATGCCTGGTGTATGAACGGGAAGGCGAGATGATAGGTTATGCGGTGATGATGATGGTGCTGGACGAGGCGCACCTGCTCAACATCAGCATTGCCAAACAGCATCAGGGGCAAGGCTGGGGGCGCAGCCTGCTGCAACAACTGGTGACGCTGGCCAGGCGCAAAAAGGCACACACCATGTTCCTGGAAGTGCGGCCTTCCAACAAGGCGGCGCTTGGTTTGTATGAAAGTTTCGGCTTCAACGAATTTTCCGTGCGCAAGGGTTATTACCCCGCCGCCAATGGCCGCGAGGATGCGATCCTGATGGGGCTGGCGATATGACGTTGACGCGCGAAGACCGCCTGCACGAACTGGAACTGCTGCCGGTGTGGACCGCCAGAAAACCCAAGCCTGGCGCTGCGAACGCCGAAATTGCCGTCGAGGTTGTGCCGGCATCGGCATTGCCGGCGGACGTACCGGGCACAATGCCCGAGGCTTCCCCGCCGGCAGTCATGCAGTTGGATTGGCAAGGCTTGCAGCAGGCGGTGGCGGCGTGCCAGGCGTGTAGTCTTGCCAAAACCCGCACCCAGACTGTATTCGGCGTGGGCGACCCCAACGCCGAATGGCTGTTTGTCGGCGAGGCGCCGGGCGCGGAAGAAGACCGGCGCGGCGAGCCGTTTGTCGGCCAGGCCGGGCAGTTGCTGGATAACATGCTGGCGGCCATCAATCTCAAGCGCGGCGACAATGTGTATATCGCCAACGTGCTCAAGTGCCGCCCGCCGGGCAACCGCGATCCGCAGGGCGAGGAAGTCGTCAAGTGCGATCCCTTTTTGAAGCGCCAGGTGGAGCTGATCCGGCCGAAATTGATTGTGGCGATGGGGCGTTTCGCCGCGCAGTCGCTGCTGAACACCGAGCAATCCATCAGCGCCTTGCGGAGCAAGCTGCACGATTACCACGGGGTGCC
The DNA here is from genome assembly GCA_964511385.1 of uncultured Methylophilaceae bacterium. GTDB lineage: Bacteria > Pseudomonadota > Gammaproteobacteria > Burkholderiales > Methylophilaceae > CAILHX01. The sequence continues at coordinate 170,004 of CAZEFE010000004.1, forward strand.
GGTGATCGTCACCTATCATCCGGCTTACCTGCTGCGCAACCTGATGGACAAGGCCAAGGCATGGGAGGATTTGTGTTTTGCGCGTGCTACCATGAAGCAGTTGCAATCGGCAGAACCGCCCCTATCTTGAAACTACCGTTTTATTCATCAGGAGCCTTTACATGCGTAAACTTCTTACCGCTTTTGCTCTGGCCGCGACACTGGCGCTGACCGGTTGCGGCTACAACACCTTCCAGTCGCAGGATGAACAGGTCACGGCCAGCTGGTCCGAAGTGCTCAACCAGTACCAGCGCCGCGCCGATCTGGTGCCCAACCTGGTGAACACCGTCAAGGGTTACGCCAGCCATGAAAAGGAAGTGCTGGAGGCGGTGACCCTGGCCCGCTCCAAAGTGGGTGGCATCCAGGCCACGCCGGAGCTGGTCAACGACGAGCAGGCGTTCGCCAAGTTCCAGGCGGCGCAGGGTGAGTTGACCTCGGCCTTGTCGCGCCTGCTGGTGGTGTCGGAAAACTATCCGCAACTCAAGGCGGACGGCAATTTCCGCGACTTGCAGGCGCAACTGGAAGGTACCGAAAACCGCATCACCGTGGCGCGCAACCGCTACATCAAGGCGGTGCAGGATTACAACGTGACGGTGCGTTCCTTCCCCAGCAACCTGACGGCGATGATGTTCAGCTACAAGGCCAAGCCCAATTTCTCCGTGGAGAACGAAAAGGCGATTTCGTCCGCGCCCAAGGTGGATTTCGGCAAGTAAAGCATGATCCGCTGGATCAACATCCTGCTCCTCTGCCTGTTGCCCTTGCTGGCATCAGCAGAGGTCGCCATTCCGCCGCTGCAACATCGCGTGACCGATCTCACCGCCACGCTCAACAGCGCGCAGCAGGCCGACCTGGAAGCCCGCCTCGCGGCATTCGAGGCGAAAAAAGGCAGCCAGATCGCCATCCTGATCGTCCCCACTACGCAGCCGGAAGACATCGCCCAGTATTCCATCCGCGTGGTTGAAGCCTGGAAACTGGGGCGCAAGGGCGTGGATGACGGCGTGCTGGTGCTGCTGGCCAAGGACGACCGTCGTTCGCGCATCGAGGTGGGATACGGCCTGGAAGGCGCGCTGCCGGACGCCATCGCCAAACGCATTGTGACCGAGGTGATGCGGCCTTATTTCAAGCAGAACGATTTTTACGGCGGGCTGGTGGCGGGCACCGACAAGATTGCCGCGGTGATTGATGGCGAGCCGTTGCCGTCGCCGCCAGCACAAGCCGAAAGCCCTATTGATTACGGTTTGGGCCTGATCGCGGTGGTCATGTGGGTGGCGGTTGCTGTCGGCGGTTTGTTGCGTGGCCTGCTGGGGAGGGCTGGTGGTGCTTTGGCCGGCGGCGGTTTGGTTGCCGTGCTGTTTCTTGTGCTGGGCTTGGGGTTCGTGATGGCGCTTATCCTGGGAGCCGTCACATTTTTTTGGACGCTGGCCGCCGGTAGCGGGGGCAGGGTTTTTTCCAGCGGCAGCGGTGGTTTTGGCGGCGGCGGGCTGGGAGGCAGGGGCTTTTCTGGCGGTGGCGGCGGATTTGGTGGCGGTGGCGCCTCCGGAGGCTGGTGATGAATAGATTGCAACGATGGCTAAGGCATCTTCTTGCCGGGCGCTGGCAGGTGATGCGCTGTTTTTCCAAGGCGTCCATGGCCGCTATCGAAGCGGCCATCAGACGTTCCGAAACCACCCATATGGGCGAACTGCGTTTTGCCGTGGAAGCCGGGCTGGATTGGCATGCCTTGCTGCACGGCGTTACCCCGCGCCAGCGTGCGATCGAGGTGTTCTCGCAGTTGCGGGTGTGGGATACCGAGCATAATTCCGGCGTGCTGATATATCTGCTGTTGGCGGACCGGCGCGTGGAAATCGTGGCCGATCGCGGGATACATACCCGTGTTGGCGATGCCGGGTGGGCCGCCATTTGCCGTGGCATGGAGGCCGAATTCCGCGCCGGACGCTTCGAGCAAGGCGTGCTGCTCGGACTGGAGCGTATTTCCGCATTGCTGTGCCAGCATTTTCCTGCGTTGACTGAGAATCCCGATGAATTACCCGATGCGCCTGTGGTTCTGTAGCCTGTTGCTGTTGCCCATGCTGGCTTGGGCGGGTATCGAGGATATGGCGCGCGTCCTGCAGCAGACGCCGGTGCCGGACGAGTTCAGCTTTTGTTGGGGCGGCACCTGTGCGGCGGTGGAAACGGTCAGCCTGAGTAATGAGGAATGGCAGCAGGTGCGCCAGGTATTTGCCGACCCGGCCAACAGCGCGGAAGAAGAGCGCGCCATGATTGCCCAGGCGGTGGGTTTGCTGGAACGGTTGGTCGGCCCCAAGACCGGCACCGATGGCGACCGCGCCGGAACCTTCGGCAATTCCGCCTATCCCGGGCAACTGGATTGCAACGATGAATCCACCAATACCCTGAGTTACATGCGCATGATGGCGGATGACGGCCTGATCCGGCTGCATCAGGTCATGAGCGCGACGACGCGCGGCGGGTTCCTGCTTTTTGGCCGGCATACCACGGCGGTGATCCAGGAGATTGCAACCGGCCGCCAATACGCGGTGGATGCCTGGTTCCACGACAATGGTTTCCCGCCGGAAATTTTGCCGCTGGAGCGCTGGCTGGGCGGGTGGCGACCCGGCAACAGTACTGCGCACTGACGCTTTTCGGGCACTTCTGTAAATCCAACTTTCGTCGCCATGCTGCGTTGATCACAAAAAATTATCCCTTACATATCAAGTATATGCCGCGTCATAATTTTGTGTTCTCGCCTTGCCTGGCTTAGAAATTTGAATTTATAGAAACGCCCTTTTGCTATAAAATTCTGCACCTTGAGAATTTTCAGAAAGCCCGATTCATGCGTGTCTCCCAGTTTTTCATCTCCACCCTGAAAGAAGCCCCCAACGAAGCTGAGCTGGTTTCACACCAGTTGATGCTGCGCGCCGGGCTGATCAAGCGCTTGGGGTCAGGTCTCTATAGTTGGATGCCCCTGGGCCTGCGCGTGCTGCGCAAGGTCGAGGCCATCGTCAGGGAGGAAATGAACAAGGCCGGCGCGCTGGAACTGCTGATGCCGGCGGTGACCCCGGCCGAACTGTGGCAGGAAACCGGGCGCTGGGAAGTGTTCGGCCCGCAGATGCTGAAAATCAAGGACAGGCACCAGCGCGATTTCTGTTTCGGCCCGACGCACGAGGAGGTGATTACCGACATCGCCCGCCGCGAAATCAGCAGCTACAAGCAGTTGCCGCTCAATTTCTACCAGATCCAGACCAAGTTCCGCGACGAGATCCGCCCGCGTTTCGGCGTGATGCGCGCACGCGAATTCGTGATGAAGGACGCTTATAGCTTCCACACCAGCAAGGCCAGCCTGGAGCAGACCTACGCGGTGATGCACCAGACCTATTCCCGCATTTTTACCCGCTTGGGCTTGAAGTTCCGTGCCGTGGCGGCAGATACCGGCGCCATCGGCGGTACCGGCTCGCACGAATTCCATGTGCTGGCTGATTCCGGCGAGGACGCCATCGCCTACAACCCGAGTTCCGACTATGCTGCCAACGTGGAGATGGCCGAGGCGCTGGCACCCACTGCCCCCCGTGCTGCCCCGACGGAGGCCATGCGCGACGTGGATACCCCCAAGCAGACCACCTGCGAGGACGTTGCCGCGCTGCTGGGCATCCCGCTGCAAAAAACCGTCAAACTGATTGCGGTGATGGCAGGGGAAAAACTGCATGTGCTGCTGGTGCGCGGCGACCACGCGTTGAATGAGGTGAAAGCCGCCAAGTTGCACGGCCTGGCCGATTTCCGCTTTGCCAGCGAAGAGGAAATCCGCGCGGTGTTCAATTGCCCGCCGGGATTCCTCGGCCCGGTCGGGCTGGATCGCTCGCAAATTCGTGTCATTGCCGACCGTACCGTGGCCGTCATGAGCGATTTTGTCTGCGGCGCCAACAAGCCCAAGTTCCATACCGCCGGCGTGAACTGGGGGCGCGACTTGCCTGAGCCCGACCTGGTAGCGGACATCCGCAACGTGGTGGCGGGTGATGCGTGTTCGGATGGGCAAGGTACGCTGGAAATCTGCCGCGGCATCGAAGTCGGCCACATCTTCCAGTTGGGCGACAAGTACTCCCAGGCAATGAACGCCACCTATCTCGATGAAAACGGCCAGCACCAGGTGATGACCATGGGCTGTTACGGTATTGGCGTGTCGCGCATTGTCGGCGCGGCGATCGAGCAGAATAACGATGCCCGTGGCATCATATTCCCGGCGGCGCTGGCGCCGTTCAACGTGGCGATTGCCGCGATTGGTTTCGAGCGTAGCGAAGAAGTCAAACAAGCGGCGCTGAAACTGCATGACGATTTGCAGGCGGCGGGCATCGACGTGCTGCTGGATGACCGGGGCGAGCGCCCCGGCGTGATGTTTGCCGACATGGAACTGATCGGCATCCCGCACCGCATCACGGTGGGTGACCGCGGCCTGAAAGAGGGCGTGGTGGAGTACCAGGCCCGCGCCGGCGGCGAAGCCAGGACAGTTGCGCTCTCCGAAGTGGTGTCGTTCCTTATGGCGGTATGCGCTGGCTAGTTGCATGGCTGCTGCTCGGCTGGCCATTATTAACGCAGGCCGGCGCGCAGCTTGAAGAGCCGCTTTCCGCCAGCGTGCGTGCGGGGCTGCAGAAAACAGTGTCGGATACCGCGGCGCCACGGCTGGTGTTCCAGTCTGATGCCGAAGCCCGGCGCTGGCTGGCGGAAATGTCGGGGCGCCTGAAAAAACGCATTCCCGACGAGGCGTTCCGTCTCGATTTCCTCACAACCGTCCATTACGAAGCCACCCGTGCCGGGCTCGACCCGCAACTGGTGCTGGGTTTGATCCAGGTGGAAAGCGGGTTCAAGAAGTACGCGGTGTCATCCGCGGGCGCGCGCGGTTTCATGCAGGTGATGCCGTTCTGGGTGCGCAGTATTGGCGCACCGGACCAGAACCTGTTTCATTTGCGCGTCAACTTGCGTTATGGCTGCACGATCCTGCGTCATTACCTGGACCTCGAAAAAGGCAATCTGTTTCGTGCGCTGGGCCGTTACAACGGCAGCCTGGGGCGCGCGGAATACCCCAACATGGTGGTTGGCGCATGGCGCCGCTATTGGTCATATCGCAGTTAATCCCACGGAATGCACGGCACTGGTGCCGTGACATTTTGCCGCACCACGATGGTGCAAATTTTGTTTGCCAACCTGTAGCTTAGGTACTACTATCGGCGGCGGACTTGATAAGAAGGGGAGCTTGTCAGGTGGGCGCAAGCCCCGTCCCTGCCGTATCCAAGCTGCCGGAATCCTTAAAAATCAACCACGAGGGAGTAAAGGTATGTCTAAGTTGACCGCACTGTCGTTGAGTATCGCAATACTAGGTGGCGTATGGGCTTATTTGGCGCTTGGCCCGTTGGCTGGATCCGTGTTGGTATGGGCAGGTTTTATTGCCTGGGGCAGTTATTTCCACACCGGCGGCGACGATGCCGCCCTGAAGAAAACCATCGCCGGCACGATTTATGGCGCGGTGCTGGCCGGCATTGCCTTGTTTCTGGTGGTGAATAATCCGGCTGGCCTGCCGGCTGCTGTTGCTGCACCGGTATATGTGGCGGTGACGGTGTTCTTCCTGGTGATTGTTGCCAGCGCCAACCTGCTGTCTGCGGTGCCGGCCAATGTGTATGGCTATGCGGCGACAGTGGCTTATTCCCTGCATCAGCCTACCGTGGATGGCGTCGGTCCGCTGGCCAGCCTGACCGCAGCCAACCTGACCAATCCGGTGCTGCTGCTGTCGCTGTCGTTCGTGCTGGGCGCCGTGTTTGGCCTGCTTTCCAACAAGCTGGCGGGCGTGCTGGGTAAATAAAAAACAGTTGAGTCGGACAGGAATATAAAACGGCGGCACAGGGTTTCTGTGCCGCCGTTTTTATTGGTTGTAAGCGGGGTTACTGGTTAACTGCCTGGTCTGAGATACTGAACCCGTAATAGGTGCCGAATTCGCCTTCCGGTTCGTGGTAGACAAAAAACAGGCCGTTGGCGTAACCCAGGCCGGTGTAGTGGTTGTTGGAGCGCAGGCGCAGTGCTTGCGGCAGGGCGCTGCTGCCGACAAACTGGCCTTTGAGGTTGAAAACCAGGACGCGCTTGTGGTCGACATCGAGCACGGCCAGTTCCTCGCCCGGAATGCCGGTGTAGGCGACGTATGTGTCGCTGATATCGTCAAACTGCGCATGTGCGCTGGCAAGGTCGAGCAGGATTTCGCCGACGCTTTCGCGCTTGTCCAGGTGCACAATAAGCACTTTGTTGCCGCGCCCTTGCTTGGCGAAATAGCGATTCTCAACAGGGTCGAAACTGGGTGTGGCGCCGGCATCGCCAAATGCCGGATTGAAACTGGATATCTCGGTTTTTTGGGTGGTCAGCTTGCCGTTGGCATCCAGTTCCAGTGCGAAAATGCCAACATCCGGGGTAAAGCCGGCGGCGCTGGAAATATTGTACGTAATGGTTTCAAGCCGGTTGGTATTCTGGTTGAAATAAATCGAGCGGTTGTCCAACCCCGCCTGGGTGGAGTTGAGATAAGCGCCCTTGGCATCGAAGGCGTGGATTTCCGATTTCGAGCTGGCCAGGCTGAACCCGTCCAGAATGGGCCCCAGCCCGCCATCTGCGACAAAATAGCGCTTGTAGTCCGGTGCGTAGGCCACCGTCATCGGGCGCGAAGTCGGTTTTTTGGCCAGCGGGATCTTGATGACGGTAGTTGCCTGTTCGATGACGGCCGCATGCAGGGTGGAAGCGGCCATCAGCAGGCCCGCGCAAAGTGTCTTTTTGAGCATGATTTTGAACATTATTGGGGTTCTTTCCTCGGTAGGTCGGCTATTCTTCACAAAACAGGATACGGTGTAAAGACATTCCATGATTGCGGGCGTTCCCCATCTGCTGGTTTATGTTTCCGGCCACGGTTTTGGCCATGTGTCGCAGGTTGCGCCGGTATTGAATGCGTTGCGCACGCGGCGACCAGCCATACGCTTGACCATCTGCTCCACGGTGCCGCGGTTGCATTTGCAATCGCGTATCGCCGGTGAGTTTGACCATATTGAAGCGGCTGCCGATTTCGGCATGGTCATGGCTTCGGCGCTCGATGTGCTGCCGCAACCCAGCATGCGTGCCTACCGGGAATTTCATCGCGACTGGCCCGCACGGGTGAGGCGGGAGGCGCAGCGGATTGCTGCGGTCAACCCCGATTTCGTACTGACCAACGTGGCATATTTGCCGCTGATGGCGGCACGGCAACTGGGCATCCCCTGCGCTGCCATGTGTTCGCTCAACTGGCTGGATATTTTCTGGCATTACTGTGCGGCTATGGATGGCGCCGCCAAAATACGGGAAGAAATGCTGGCGGCTTATGCGGCTGCCGACAGTTTCTTGCGCATCACCCCCGCGATGCCGATGAGAGCGCTGCCGAATGTGCGGGCCATCGCGCCGGTGGCCCGCGTCGGGGACAATCGGCGCGAACAAATCAACGCCCGGCTGCGGCTGGTCGCTGACGAAAAACTGGTGCTGGTGAGCATGGGGGGCATCGCCATGCGCCTGCCGGTGGAGCGCTGGCCGGTATTGCCCGGCGTGCGCTGGGTGATTCAGGCCGACTGGCAGGTGTCGCGACCGGATGCCATCGTGCTGGAGTCGCTGGGGCTGGAGTTTACCGATGTGCTTGCCAGTTGCGATGTGCTGCTGTGCAAGCCGGGGTATGGCAGCTTTGCCGAGGCGGCCTGCAACGGCGTGCCGGTGTTGTACGTGACGCGCGAGGACTGGCCGGAAGAGCCGTGGTTGATCGCCTGGTTGGAGGCACACGGGCAATGCCGGAAAATTGCACGGCAGGCAATGGAAACCGGCGATTTTGCGGCGGGGTTGCACATGCTGCTGGCGCAGCCCAAACCCAACCCGGTCGAGCCGCTGGGCATGGCGCAGGCTGCTGCCTACTTGCTGTCGCACCTGCCGGGATGAAGCGGCCCCCTAACGGTTTTGCCGTTCGATCAGCATGGCATCGCCGTAGCTGAAAAATCGGTACCGCTGCTCCACGGCATGGCGGTAGGCATGACGCAGATTTTCCACGCCGCCGAAAGCGGACACCAGCATCAATAGCGTGCTGCGTGGCAGGTGGAAATTGGTCAGCAACCGCTCCACCACATTGAATGTGTATCCCGGCGTGATGAAGATATCGGTGTCGTCGCTGCCGGCGACCAATTGGCCGCCGCGCGCGGCGGATTCCAGTGCGCGCAGCGCCGTGGTGCCAACGGCGGTGATGCGCCCGCCGCGTTGTTGTGCCTGGCGGATGATGTCCACGGTTTCCTGCGGCACGGTGTAGCGCTCGCTATGCATCCTGTGCTCGGCGATATGCTCGACCCGCACCGGCTGGAATGTGCCGGCGCCCACATGCAGCGTGACATACGCAGTGGCAATGCCGCGCTGCCGCAATGCGGCCAGCATGTGGTCGTCGAAATGCAGGCCGGCAGTGGGGGCGGCGACGGCGCCGGGGTTGCGTGCGTACACGGTCTGGTAGCGGTCTTCGTCAATCTGGCCGGGCGTGTGCTGGATGTACGGCGGCAGCGGCAGCGCACCGTACTGCTCCAGCAGTGCTGCAACGCCGCGCGGGTCTTCGAAGCGCAACTGGAACATGTCGTCTTCCCGTCCCAGCACCGTGGCGGCGATGGTGTCGGCAAAGATCAGGCGGGTGCCCGGTTTTGGTGATTTCGATGCGCGAATCTGCGCCAGCGCTTCGTGCTCGCCGGTGATGCGTTCAATCAGCGCCTCAATCTTGCCGCCGCTTTCCTTGTGTCCGGCCAGGCGGGCCTTGATGACGCGGGTGTCGTTGAATACCAGTACGTCGCCCGGGTTCAGGAAATCCGGCAGTTGCTGGAACAGGCAGTCCTCCAGCAAGCCGCTGTTGCCATCCACGCGCAGCAGACGGCTGGCGCGTCGCTCCTGGGTCGGAAACTGGGCAATCAGGGATTCGGGTAATGCAAAATCAAAGTCGTCAGTGCGCATCATCATATGTTTCGCTATAATAGCGCCTCTTTCAGCGCCCCTCCTAATGCCGGGATGGCGGAATCGGTAGACGCAGCGGATTCAAAATCCGCCGCTGGTAACAGTGTGGGGGTTCGAGTCCCCCTCCCGGCACCAAGTATGTTCCTCCTGTTTTTTCTATGTTAAGTTTGCAAAATCAGGACATTCTTATCCTGATGTTTTACATGAATAGACGTGTGCTGTTCCTTAATTCGATTGGCTAATTTGTTTTAATGCAAAATCCCCGGTGCGGGATTTGCTGCCAAGGCTTGAATCGAAGTGGTCTGCGACGTGTTGTCGCAGAGGTAATCTGTTAAAATTAAATGAAATTTAGCCAATGACCATGTCAACGTGATAGGGTAGTTTTGATGCACAGAATAAGAGAGATAGTGCTGTTGGTGGCGTTGCTTATCCCTTATGGGGTGTGTATTGCGGCTCAGCCGCTTGGGTGCTTGTTCGAGCCGGAGCAGGTCGCCGAAGTCGGCAGCCCGGTAATCGGCATCGTGTCGGAAGTGTTTGTCGAGCGTGGCTCGGTGGTGCGCAAGGGGCAGGTGCTGGCAACCTTGCGCTCCGATGTCGAGCGTGCATCGGTGGATGTGGCGAATACGCGCGCCAAGGCCGAGGCCGACTTCAAGACGGCGGAGGCCAACTTGAAGCTGGCGCGCGTGACGCAGCAGCGCGGCGAGGATTTGCTCAGGAAGAACTTTATTTCGCAGCAGGCGCTGGATAAATCCCGTGCCGATACCGATATAGCGGAGCAGCGGCTGACGCAGGCGCGCGAGCAACTGGATGTGTGGAACAGCGAACTGGCGTTGGCGCGTGCCCAGCTCGGGCAGCGCTCCATCCGTGCTCCCATCGACGGCATCATTGCGGACCGTTATGTGTGGGCTGGCGAACGGGTAGAGGAAAAAGCGTTGTTCAAGGTGGCGAAAATTGATCCGCTGCGCGTGGAAATGGTGGTTCCGGTTGCGCTGTATGGACTGGTGAACCAGGGCATGATGGTAGAGGTGACGCCGGAAATGCCCAATGCCAAGCCGCTGCATGCCTGGGTAGTGTTGGTGGATAAGTTGATCGACGGCGCCAGCAACACGTTCCGCGTGCGTGCGCAAATCGCCAATAGCGAGTTTGCCATCCCATCCGGCTTGCGCTGCAAGGCCGAGTTGCCTGATCCGCCCAAGGCGGTTGCCAGCAATAACCCTGCTGATTTGCTGGCGCAGCCGGCATCGCCGGGAACGTTGAAGCTGGGCGCGCAAAAGCCGGCAACGCCGGGGAATCCGGCACCGGCGCCGGGCGCAAAAGCCGGCGTGGCCAAACGCGACTTGAGCAAGCCGCCGGGCAAGTAGTCTGTTTCATCATGTGACCTTGCAAGGGAGCTGATATGAAGACACGATACGCTGAAAAAAGAATTCGCCCCCAACTCGAAGACATCGAGCCGCGGATACTTTATTCGGCTGACGCGGCTTCCTTGCTCAACCCCACGGCGCTTGCTCCGAGCGCCGAAGTGCGTGTCATCGATTTATCCACTCCTGCCGCCGCCTCCCCTGATGCCGTTGCTGTCCAGCCTGTGCGCAACGAGGTTGTTTTTGTTGATACCGAAGTCCAGGATTACCAGTCGCTGGTCAATGATATTCAGCAAAATGCGGATACCAGCCGCCATATCGAAGTGATCCTGCTGGACAACCAGCGTAGCGGTATCGACCAGATTTCCGAAACGCTGCAACAACGGCACGACCTGGATGCGATCCATATTATTTCCCATGGCAGCGACGGCGATGTAAAGCTTGGGGATACGCATCTCAACGCCGCTTCCCTGGCGGAAAACAGCCTGGCAATTGCCGACTGGAGCCTGGCGTTCAACGAGCATGGCGACATTCTGGTTTATGGCTGCAACCTGGCGCAGACAGAAGCGGGAAAAAGCCTGGTCAGCAAGCTCAGCGACCTCACCCTGACCGATGTCGCCGCATCGGAAGATCGCACCGGGAGTGCCGCCAAGGGCGGCGACTGGCTGCTGGAATTCCAGACGGGCAAAATTGACACCGCGCTTGCCATCAGCCAAGCCGAGCAGCAAGTCTGGGCTGATGTCCTGGCGCCCAACAACCCGCCGTCCGGCGGCGACAATACCGTCACCACCAATGAAGACGCCGCCTACGTGTTTAATGCGGCGGATTTCAATTTCAGCGACCCGCTGGATGGCAACGCCCTGTTGGCGGTCAAGATCACGACGCTACCTGGCGCGGGCAGCCTGACCCTCACCGGCTTTGGCGCTGTTGCCGCCGGGCAAACGGTCGCGGCGGCGGATATTGCCGCCGGCAAACTGATATTCACCCCGGCGGCCAACGCCAACGGCGCAGGCTACGCCAGCTTCACCTTCCAGGTACAGGATGACGGCGGCACCGCTGGTGGCGGGGTAGA
>CAZEFE010000004.1:181581-190924 GCA_964511385.1 uncultured Methylophilaceae bacterium
TGGAAGACGGCTCCTACACCTTTGCCGCGGTGGACTTCGGCTTTACCGATGCCAGTGATGCCCCGGCCAACAACTTCACCGCGGTCAAGATCACCACCATCCCCGGCGCGGGTAGCCTCAAATTAAGCGGGGTAGCAGTGGTGGCGGGCCAGACCGTCACGGCGGCCGACATCGGCAGCGGCCTGCTGGTATTCACCCCGGCGGCCAACGCCAACGGCGCGGCCTACGCCAGCTTCACCTTCCAGGTGCAGGATGACGGTGGCACCGCCGGTGGCGGGGTCGACCTCGATGCCACGCCCAATACCATGACGCTCAGCGTCACGGCAGTGAATGACGCACCTGGCGGCACGGACAAGACCATCACGTTCAGTGAGGATGCTACCTATACGCTGACGTCGCTGGACTTCGGCTTGACTGACCCGAGTGATGCCCCGGCCAACGCCCTGCTGGCGGTCAAGATCACCACTATCCCCACCGTGGGTAGCCTGACGCTTACCGGCTTTGGCGCCGTTACCGCCGGGCAAACGGTCACGGCGGTGGATATTGCCGCCGGCAAGCTGAAATTCACCCCGGTGGCCAATGCCAACGGTCTGGCTTATGACAGCTTCACCTTCCAGGTGCAGGACAACGGCGGCACCGCCAACGGCGGGGTCGATCTCGACCCTACGGCCAATACCATCACCTTTAACGTCACCTCGATCAACGATGGCCCCGCCGGTACCAACAACACAGTGACCACCAACGAGGACACCAATTACACCTTTACCGCCGCTGACTTCGGCTTTACCGATGTCAGTGACAGCCCGGCCAACAACCTGCTGGCGGTCAAGATCACCACGCTGCCCGGCGCCGGCACCATCAAGCTGAGCGGGGTGGCGGTGGCGGCGGGGCAGACCATCACCGTGGCCAACATTACCGCGGGCAACCTGGTATTTGTGCCGGTGGCGGATGCCAATGGCGCGCCTTATACCACGTTCACCTTCCAGGTGCAGGATGACGGCGGCACCGCCGGTGGCGGGGTAGACCTCGATGCCACGCCCAACACCATGACCATCAACGTCACGGCGGTCAACGATGCGCCCACCATCAGCAATGTTGCCGGCGACCTGCTGAATTATGCGGTGGGGTCCGGCGCGCAGTTGATAGACCAAGGGGCCAATGCCACGATCAACGATGTGGATGGCGGAGATTTCAATGGCGGCACGCTGACGGTTTCGTTCATTAGCGGCAGCGACAGCACGGAAGACGTGCTGGGTATCCAGGTGTCGGGTCTGATTACTTTGGCTGGCGGCAACGTCAAATACGGCGGGGTCACCATTGGCTCGTTTGTCGGCGGCAGCGGCGGCAGCGACCTGGTGATCAGTTTTAATTCCAATTCCAGTGTGGCCGCGGCCAGTGCCCTGATCAAGAACATCACCTTCCAGGAAACCAATGGCACCAACCCGACCGGTGGTGATCGTGGCGTGCGTTTTGTCATGACCGACGGCGACGGCGGAACCAGCCTTACCCATGACGCGACGGTCAGGGTCAGCAGCCTGACGGTGGATACCGCCAACGATGTGTCGGATGGCAATACCGCATCACTGACGGCCCTGATGGCCAACAAGGGCGCGGACGGCAAGATTTCGCTGCGCGAGGCCATCACCGCCGCCAATAACACGGTGGGCCTCGACACCATCCGCTTCAAGGTTGGTGGCGGCGGGGCGCAAACGCTGACACTGGCGGCGGCATTGCCCACGATTACCGACATGGTGACGATAGATGGCACCACCCAGTCCGGCTATGTTGCCGGTACCTACCTGCCCATCGTGCTGGATGGCAACGACCTGGTCGGGGTGGATGGGTTGCAACTGGGCGGTACGGCTGACGGCTCCACCATCAAGGGGTTGGTGATCCGCAATTTCGGTGGCGACGGCATCGAAATCCAGGCGGGGTCCAACAGCAACAACATCTATGGCAATTTTATCGGGCAGTTCAATAATGACGGAACCGCAGCACTGGCAGGATTGGGCAATACCGGCGCGGGTTTACACCTGGTCGGCGGTGCCGCCGGCGTTGGCAATAACATCGGCGGCGCGGCGCTCAGCCAGCGCAACCTTTTCAGCGGCAACAACATCGGCATCGCGGTTGACGGTGGCGATTTCAACACCATCCAGAACAATTTCATCGGTACCGACATCAGCGGATTAGTCGGGATCGGCAATACCACGGATGGCGTCAGCCTGTACAACAGCGCAAGCACCAACACCCTGATCAATAACCTGATATCCGGCAATGCCGGTGACGGCATAGACCTGGCCAGTGTTGGCGCGGGCAACAGCAGCAACATTATCAGCAGCAACCAGATTGGCGTGTCTGCGAGCGGCACCGCATTGGGCAATAGCGGCAATGGCTTGCTGATCGGTAACGGCGGCAGCGGCGGCAGTTACACTGTTACCGGTAATACCATCGACTACAACGCGGGCGACGGTATCCGCGTGGTCGACATTAACAATAGCGCCACCATTACCGGCAACACCATTCATGCCAACAGTGGCAATGGCATCACGGTGGTGAGCGCCACCAGCGTCAACATCACTGCCAACTCCATTTCATCCAATACCGGCCTGGGCATTGATCTGGGCGCTGACGGCGTGACCGCGAACGACATCGGTGATGGCGACAGCGGCGCCAACAACCTGCAAAATACACTGGTGCTGAGTTCCGCCACGGTGCTTGCCGGCAACCTGGCCATTGTGGGCGTGTTTAACGGGCAGCCCTCCGCAACATATACCGTCGAGTTTTTCCGCACGCCGTCAACCAATCCCGCTAGTTTCGACGAAGGGCAGACTTATCTCGGTTCTATCATGATTTCAACGGACGCCAGTGGTAATGCCACCATCAGCACCACCCTGGCGGCAGCGGGGACGCTGGCCAGTGACGCGGTCACGGCGACGGTGCGGCGCAGTAACAGCACCTCGGAATTCTCGAACTATGTAGTGGTTGCCAACAACAGCCCCCCCGTCATCACCAGTAACGGCAGCGGTGCAACGGCATCCGTCAGCGTCCAGGCCGATGGCGCTACCACGACGGTGACCACGGTGACCGCCAGCGATGCGGAAGGCATGCCGGCAACGCCATTCAGTTTCGGCGGTGGCGCGGATGACGCATTTTTCTCTCTTGATACTACGACAGGCGTACTGACATTCATGGCGCCGCCAGTATTGGGGGCCACGCCGGATGCCAACGCCGACGGCGTATATGAAGTTGTGGTGCAAGTGACCGACAGCCTTGGCGCGACCGATACCCAGACCATACTGGTCAGCGTGGTGCCGCCTGTGGTTGCGGGTGTGCCCAACTCCGCCGGCTCGCCGGTGATTGTCGGCTCGGCGGAAGGCTCGGTGCTGACGGTGGACACCAGCGCCATTAGTGATACCGATGGCCTGGGCACCAGCGGCTTCAGCTACCAGTGGTTGCGCAACGGCACGGAAATCAACGGTGCCACTTACAGCACCTATGTGCCGGTGAACGCCGATGTCGGCACAAACCTCACCGTGCGCGTGAGTTTCGTGGATGCCGCGGGCACCCTGGAAAACGGTGCCAACCTGACCAGTGCCGCCGTGGTGGTTACCGGCGTCAATGACGCGCCTACCTTTAATCTGGGAACCGGCGCGGTCACGTTGGGCGGCGCCACGGACAACGTGACCAACGCCATGGCGGTACAGCCCGACGGCAAGGTGCTGATGGCGGGCTACGTCCTCAACGGCGCCAACTACGACTTCCAGGTGATTCGTTACAACACCGACGGCAGTTTGGACACCACCTTTGGCGTGTCCGGCGTTGCCGTGGTTGCCGTGGGCGCGGCGGATGATTTTGCCACCAGCCTGGCGGTGCAGAACGATGGCAGGATTGTGGTGGCGGGCTATAGCCGGGTCGGCGCCGACTACGATTTCTCCGTGATCCGGCTGACGGCCAGTGGTGCGCTGGATGCCACCTTTGATACCGATGGCAAACTGACTACGGCCATCGGGGCGACAGCCGATGTCGGCCGGGGTGTTTACCTGCAGGCAGACGGCAAGATTGTGGTGGCTGGGTATAGCTTCAACGGCACCAACAATGATCTGGCACTGGTGCGTTACAACAGCGATGGCAGCCTGGATGCCACCTTCGGTACTGGCGGCAAGGTGACTACTGCCGTGGGCGCCGGGACGGATGAAGCCAACGGTGTGGTGGTCCAGCAAGACGGCAAGATTGTGGTCAGCGGCTACAACTTCAATGGCGCCAATAACGACTTTGTACTGGCGCGGTATAACGCAAACGGTACGCTGGATACCACCTTCGGCGGTTCCGGCATCGTCACTACCGGCATTGGCGCCACCCATGACGTGGGCTACCGCCTGGCGCTGCAAAACGATGGCAAGATACTGCTGGCGGGCTACAGTTCCAACGGCGCCAATCTTGATTTCGCCCTGGTGCGCTACAACAGCGATGGCAGCCTGGATGCCACCTTCGGTACTGGCGGCAAGGTGACCACCGCCATCGGCGCCGGGGATGATGTTGCCTACAACGTCACCGCGCAGAGCGATGGCAAGATACTGCTGGCGGGGTATAGCGTAAGCGGCGGATTCAACCAGGTTGCCCTGGTGCGCTACGATGCCACCGGTGCACTGGATACTGGCTTCAACGGTACCGGCAAGCTGACGTTCAGCATTGCCGCAGACGATGACGTGGCGTACAGCGTCAAGGTGCAGGCGGATGACCAGATACTGGTGGCGGGTTTTGCCAATAACGGCACGCAAAGCGACAGTTTCCTGCGCCGCTATAACAGCGACGGCACCCTGGATACGCGCTTCAATCTCACCACCCCCACCACGCTGGGCGGCACGGTGGCGACTACCGAGCAAACCGCCGTGGTGCTGGATAACAACGTCCAGGTGGTTGACCCCGACCTGGCCGCCGCCGCTGATTACCGTGGCGCCATCCTCACCCTGAGCCGCAATGGCGGTGCCAATGCCAACGACAGTTTCGATTTCAATACCGTGGGCGCGCTGTTCACGGTCAGCGGCGGCAACCTGCAAAGCGGCGGCCTGACATTCGCCACCTTTACCAATGCGGGCGGCGTGCTTACCATCAATTTCACCGGCTCCAGCGGCGCGGGCACCACGGCCGCCACTCAGGCATTGGTCAACGACGTGATGCAGCGTATCCGTTACACCAACACCAGCGATGCACCCCCGGCCTCGGTGCAGATCGACTGGGTATTCAACGACAACAACAGCGTGGCTGCCAACCAAGGCGCGGGCGCCTCGCAAAGCGTGACCGGCAGCGTCACCGTCACCATCGCGCAGGTCAACGACACCCCCACCGGCTCGCCGGTGATTGTGGGGTCGGCGGTGGAGGATCAAATCCTGTCGGTGGATACCTCGGCGATTGTTGAGCCGGATGGCCTGCCCGGCCTGAACGCCAGCGGCCAGGTGAGTTATTCCTACCAATGGCTGCGCAACGGCGTGGCCATTGCCGGCGCCACTTACAGCACCTACCAGTTGAGCGATGCCGATGTCGGCGCGCAGATCAGCGTTAAAGTGAGCTATGTGGATGCCTCCGGCACCGCTGAGAACAGCCCGGCCAACCCGGTTGCCAACCTCACCAGCGCGCAGACGGCGGTAGTCACCGGCGTGAATGACGCACCCAGCTTCGACCTGGGCACTGGCAAGAAAACCAACGGTGTGCTGGCCAGCACCGACCAGATTTTTGCCACGCAGGTATTACCTGACGGCAAGCTGCTGGTGGCGGGGTACGCCATCAACGCCGCGCTGAATAACGATTTCGCCGTGGGGCGTTATAACGCCGATGGTTCGGTGGATACTACCTTCGGCACCATGGGTTTTACCACTATCAATTTTGGTGGCGCCAGCAACGATGTGGCAAGGGCGATTGCCGTGCAATCCACCGGCAAAATTATCCTGGCCGGTTACAGCAACGTGGGCGGTACGTTTGACATGGCGCTGGCCCGCCTCAACAGCAACGGCACGCTGGACCTGACTTTCGGTGGTGGTGACGGCCTGGTGACGCAGGATATCGCCGGTGGCGTTGATGTGGCCTGGGCAGCGGCGGTGCAGGCCGACGACAAGATTGTGGTGGCCGGGTATCGTGGCGGCAACGATACCGCCGTGATGCGTTTTAATGAGGATGGCAGCCTGGATGCCGGTTTCGGCACGGGAGGTATATACGCGCAGGATCTGGGCGGGGGGTTGACTGAGTATGCCCAAAGCGTTGCCATCCAGGCCGACGGCAAGATTGTGCTGGGCGGGATCAATAACAACAATTTCTTCGTGGCGCGCCTCACCAGCGGTGGCGTGCTGGATGCCAGCTTCAACGGTGGCACCAATGTTGGTTATACCGTCACCGATTTTGGCGCTGCCGATAGCGGCCGGGCGATTGCCATCCAGGCCGACGGCAAGATTGTGCTGGCCGGGCAGACGGGCAACGACTTTGGCGTAGCGCGTTATACCACCACCGGTGCGCTGGATGCTACCTTTGGCGCGGCGGGCAAGGTCACCACCGATATCGGCGCGGCCAGCGCGGATAACGCTACCGCGCTCGCCATCCAGGGCGACGGCAAGATTGTGGTGGGCGGTAGCAGCGCCAATAATTTCGCCGTGGTGCGCTACACCACGGCGGGGGTGCTGGACGGCAGCTTCAACGGCACCGGCAAGCAAACCACCGACCTCAGCGGTGTTGACACCGCCAATGCCCTGGCGCTACAGGCCGATGGCCAGATTGTGCTGGCCGGCACTGCCGTCGGCGCTACCGATTTCGCTCTGGCGCGCTACACCACGGCGGGTGCGCTGGATACACGCTTCAACCTTGCCGGCAGCCTGGGCGGCACGGTGGCGGCGAACGAGCAGACCACGGTGGTGATGGACAACAACGTCCAGATTTTCGACCAGGAACTCACCACCCTCAACAACTTCAACGGCGCCACCCTGACCATCGCCCGCAACGGCGGCGCCAATGCGGTGGACACTTTTGTCGCCACCGGCACCCTGGCGGCTTTGACTGCGGGCGGCAGCCTGGTCGTGGGCGGCGTGACGGTTGGTACCGTTACCACCAACAGCGGCGGCACCCTGGTGCTCACCTTCAACGCCAGCGCCACCAACGCGCGGGTCAGCAGCGTGATGCAGCAGATCGGCTACAACTTCAGCAGCGATACCCCCACCGCCCCCACACAATCGGTCATCCTGGACTGGACCTTCAGCGACGGCAACGCCGGGGCGCAAGGCAGTGGCGGCGCATTAACCGCCACCGGCAGCGTGACGGTTACCGTCACCCCGGTCAATGACCTGCCGGTCGGGGTACCCACCATCGCCGGCGTTGCGACCGAAGACCAGACCCTCACCGCCAGCATTGCCGGCATCAGCGACGCAGACGGGCTGGGCACCAGCGGATTCCGCTACCAGTGGCTGCGCGGCGGCGTGGCCATAGACGGCGCTACCTACTCCACCTACACGCTGGGCGACGCCGACGTTGGCGCGCTGATCAGCGTGCGGGTCAGCTACGTGGATGCCTACGGCACGGTGGAAACCGCGACCAGTGCCGCGACGGCGGCGGTGGCCGGGGTCAACGACGCGCCTGTCTTCAGCCTGGGCACCGGCATGGTTACCACGGCTGTTGGCCCGGTCTCGGACACCGGCCGTGCCGTGGCGGTGCAGCCGGATGGCAAGATATTGGTCGCGGGGAGTGCCTCCAACGGCACCAATGACGATTTCGCTATAACCCGTTATAACGCCGACGGCAGCCTGGACGTCACGTTTGGCGTGGGCGGCACCGCCATGGTGGACTTTAGTGCTGATACGGACACCGCGTATGGCATTGTCATCCAGAATGACGGCAAGATTGTAGTGGCCGGTACCAGCAAGACTTTAGGCAACCGCGATTTCGCCGTGGCCAGGTTTAATAGCAATGGCACCCTGGATGCCACATTCGGCACTGGCGGCAAGGTGGTCACCGCGATTGGCGCCGGGGACGACGATGCTTATGGCGTTGCGCTCCAGGCCGATGGCAAGATTGTGCTGGCTGGGGGCGTGCAGGGGGCGACCTATGACTTTGCCCTGGTGCGCTACAACACCGATGGCAGCCTGGATACCAGTTTTGATACCGATGGCAAGGTGACCACGCCTATCGGCGCCAGCACGGATATCGCCTATGCCGTCGCCATCCAGGCCGACGGCAAGATCGTGGCGGGCGGATATAGCAGCGCCGCAACCCTGGATTTCGCCCTGGCGCGCTACAACATCGACGGCAGCCTGGATACCACGTTTAATGGCACCGGCAAGGTGACCACCGCCGTTGGCGCGGGTGCGGATTTTGTCAGTTCCATCGCCATCCAGTCGGATGGCAAGATTGTGGCGGGCGGGTATAGCGCCGCGGCAACGCTCGACTTTGCCTTGGTGCGCTATACCACCACTGGGGGTTTGGATGCCACATTTGGTGCTGGCGGCAAGGTCACCACCGATTTTGGCGGCAGTGAAATGGTTCGCTCCCTGGCTATCCAGTCAGACGGCAAGATCGTGGCAGCCGGATACACGCAGGGTGCAACCCTGGATTTTGCCCTGGCGCGTTATACCACCGCCGGTGCGCTGGATGGCGGCTTTAACGGTACCGGCAAGGTCACCACGCCGATTGGCGCAAGCAACGAAGAAGCCTATGGCGTTGCGATCCAGAACGACGGCAAGATTGTGGCAGCCGGGTATACCACGGTGGCGGGTCTCACCGATTTTGCCCTGACGCGTTACACCACCGCCGGGGCGCTGGATACCCGCTTCAACCTCAGCACGCCCACTACCCTGGGCGGGACGGTAGCAACGACCGAACAGACCACGGTGGTGATGGACAACAACGTCCAGGTATTCGACCAGGAACTCAGCACCCTCAACAACTTCAACGGCGCCACCCTGACCATCGCCCGCAACGGCGGTGCGAATGCGCAGGATACCTTTGTCGGTACCGGCACCCTGCTGGGCAGCCTGGGCACCTCGGTACTGGTGGTAGGCGGCAGCTTCACGGTGGGCGGTGTCAATGTCGGCACGGTCACCTCCAATGCCGGCGGGACACTGGTATTGACCTTCAATGCCAGCGCCACCAATGCGCGGGTCAACAGCGTGATGCAGCAACTCGGCTACAACAACAACAGTGATAAACCGCCGGCTTCGGTACAGTTAGATTGGACATTCAGCGACGGCAACGCCGGAGCCCAGGGCAGCGGCGGTGCGCTCACCGCCACCGGCAGCGTCACGGTCAACATCACCCCGGTGAACGACAAACCGGTGGTGGTAGCGGGCGGCGCGGTTGGCTACACCGAGAA
>CAZEFE010000004.1:191024-191831 GCA_964511385.1 uncultured Methylophilaceae bacterium
GACCCTCGCCTACACCGAAAACGGCGCGGCCGCGGTGATCGACAACACCATCACCTTGAGCGACGTCGACGACACGCAAATCACCGGCGCCACGATCACCATCAGCACCGGCTACACCAGCGGCGACCAACTCAACTTCACCAACATGCTGGGCATCAGCGTCAGCAGCTACGCAGGTGGTGTCCTCACGCTGACCGGCACGGCCAGCGTCGCGGACTACCAGACCGCGCTGCGCTCCATCACTTTTAGCAGCACCAGCGACGACCCGACATCGGTGAGCACCAGCCGCACCATCACCTGGGCGGTGACCGACGCCAACAGCGACGCGGTGGGCGCGCAGACCAGCGTCGGCGTCACCAGCACTGTCAATATTACGGCGGTCAACGATGCCCCAACCATCACGGTGCCTGGCGCGCAAACCACCAATGAAGACACCAGCAAGGCGATTGCCGGGTTGAGCATTGCCGACGTGGATGCGCAGAGCGGTTCGCTGACCGTGACGCTCAGCGTCACCCATGGCACGCTCACCGTGGCAGGCGGCACGGCTACCATCACCAACAGCGGCACCAATACCGTGACGCTCACCGGCACGGTGGCGCAGATCAACGCCACATTGGCCGCTACCGTCACCTACGTGCCGACGGCCAACTACAACGGCGCTGACACTCTGACGCTGGCGGTGGACGACAATGGCAATACTGGCGGCGGCAACCTGAGTGCCAGCAACACCGTCAATATCACTGTCAATTCCATCAACGACGCCCCTGCCGGCGCCGACAAAACCGTCACCACCCTGGAAGACACCGC
>CAZEFE010000004.1:191931-264371 GCA_964511385.1 uncultured Methylophilaceae bacterium
TCGACCCGGTAGCCAACACCATCACCGTCGACGTCACCTCGGTCAACGACGCCCCTGCCGGCGCCGACAAAACCGTCACCACCCTGGAAGACACCGCCTACACCTTTGGCGCCGCCGACTTCGGCTTCAGCGACACCAGCGACAGCCCGGCCAACAGCCTCAGCGGCGTCAAGATCACCACCATTCCGGGTGCCGGCAGCCTCACCCTGAGCGGCGTTGCCGTAGTTGCCGGGCAAACCATCACGGCAGCCGACATTGCCGCCGGCAACCTCAAATACACCCCGGCACTGAACGCCAACGGCGCCGGCTACACCAGCTTCACCTTCCAGGTACAAGACAACGGCGGCACCGCCGGTGGCGGCATCGACCTCGACCCGGTAGCCAACACCATCACCGTCGACGTCACCTCGGTCAACGACGCCCCGGTCAACACGGTACCTGGCGCAAAAGTGACGAATGAAAACATCAGCCTTAGCCTGAATGGGCTGATGAGTATTGCCGACGTGGATGACAACGGCGGCAGCATGACGGTCACCTTGAGCGTACTGAACGGCACGCTGGCAGTGAGCGGCGGTACCGCCACCATCACCAACAGCGGTACCAGCACCGTGACGCTGACGGGCACTGTGGCTCAGATCAATGCCACGCTGTTAGCGACGGTGACCTACACCCCGACGACTTCTTTCAACGGCGCCGATACGTTGACCTTGCTTACCAGCGATAACGGCAACACCGGATCAGGCGGCGTGCAGACTGCCAGCGATAACGTGACTATCAACGTCGGCCCGGTGAATGACCCTCCGGTCAATACCGTGCCAGGTCCGTTGGTAACCAATGAAGACATCGGCCTGGTGATTCCCGGCCTCAACATCTCTGATATTGATGCCGCCGCTGGCAACCTTACCGTTACCTTGAGCGTGCTGCACGGCACGCTTGCGGTGGCGGGCTCCGGCGCGGTGGTCACCAACAACAACACCGCTACCGTCAAATTGACGGGGACGGTGGCGCAGATCAACACCAGGCTGGCAGCCGTCACGTATGTGCCGACGACCAACTACAACGGTGCCGACACCCTGAAAATGAGCACCGATGACGGCGGCAATACCGGACTGGATCCGGGCCTTTCAGGCACCCCCAGCTCGGAGGCGGATACCGATACCGTGGCCATCACCATCAATGCGGTCAACGACGCGCCTGTGATCGGCAGCAACGGCGGCGGGGCAACGGCTACCGTCGGCGTTGCCGAAAATACGACGGCGGTGACAACGGTGACGGCCACCGATGTTGACCTGCCCGCGCCGACGCTGACCTACAGCATTGTGGGCGGCGCCGATGCAGCCAAGTTCACTATCAACAGCAGCACCGGGATACTGGCTTTTGTCGGGGCGCCCAACTTCGAAGCCCCGACGGATGCGGGTGGTAACAATGTATATAACGTCACGGTGCAGGCCAGCGATGGCGCGTTGACGGATACCCAGGCGATAGCGGTGACGGTGCTGAATGTCAATGATGCCCCGGTAGCCGTGAATGACGCAGCTTCTGGCAATGCAACCACAACATTGGCCGGTACCGTGCTGCCCAATGACAGCGATGAGGATGGCAACGCCTTGAGCGCCGTGCTGGTGACCGGCCCCACGCATGGTTCACTGACCCTGAACGCCAACGGCACGTTTACCTATACGCCGACGGCTTCGTATACCGGGAGCGACAGCTTCACTTACAAGGCTTTTGATGGCAGCCTGGCCTCCAATGTGGCGACGGTGGATTTGACGGTTAATGCTATTGCGTTTGTGGGCGGCGGTGGTGGCGGTGGTGGCGGTGGCGGTGGCGGTACTGGTGGCGGTACTGGTGGCGGCACCGGTACTGGTGGTGGCACCGGCACCGGTGGTGGCACCGGCACTGGCACCGGTACTGGTGGTGGCACCGGCACTGGCGCCGGCACTGGCGCCGGCACTGGTGTTGTTGCGCAAGTGCCACTTAACGCCAATGAACAAAGCCTTGCCAATACGCGGGTGGACACCGAGCGCAGAACGCAGCAAACGGTTGCCCAGGTGAATACGGTATCCGCTCCGGTGACAACCACGGGCACAACGGTGACGATCAGGGCGCTGAGTGCCGGTGGCGAGGCCGCCCAGGTGTTTGGGACGGAATCACTGCAACTGCTGAACAACAATGCATCCAAGCAACAATCCGGCGCTCCGGGCAATTTGCTCAACCAACTGGCATCCGGCAGCAAGATCCGTGTTGAAAGCGCAAGCCTGCTGGAAGCCGATGCGTTGACGAAAGAAGAAGGCGCATCGCTGCTTACGTTCAGCATCCAGAAAAAGGTGCAGATCTCCGGCGCGGCAGCTTCTGCCGGACTGGTGGTGTGGGCACTCAACTCGGGTGGTATCCTGTCGTCGGTGCTGGCAACCGTGCCGGTATGGAAAAACCTCGACCCGATCTCGTTGCTGGATAGTCGCGGCAGCGAGGAGGAGGGCCTGGGTGACGGGGATGAAGACGATGAGGATGAGAATTCCGAGGAGAGCGCCGCAGATGTGCTGGCTTAGTAACCAAATGATGCTGGGGGCGTATTGAACATCAGCCTGAAGTTGCCCTCGCTCAAACTCAGCCCGGTCATGCGCATCAGCCTTGGCCTGATTTCGCTCTTGATGGGCTGGATCATGCTGCTGGACCTGCTGGTTGGATTCTGGCCGGACACCACGAAAACCATGCTGGAACTGCGGGAGAAAACCAGTGAGAACCTGGCGATCCAGGCCGCGGTGCATATCCAGTCGCGCGATTTCAACGGGCTGAAAAAGACACTGGAGGATGCGGTCCACCACAACGACCAGATACTCTCCGCGGCGATTCGCCACAAGAGCGGCAGCATCGTGCTGCAGGTTGGGGATCATGTAGCGCACTGGAAACCGGTGGATAACAAGGCTTCCACCGAGGATTTTGTACGGCTGGGGATTACTGCCAGCGACCAGCCATGGGGCGAACTGGAAATCGCCTACCAGCCTTCTTCGCCAGGCACCATCAGCGGCTGGCTGAAACAGCCGTCGGTGATGTCGTTCGGACTGCTGTTGCTGGGGGGGCTGGTACTCTATATTTTTTACCTGCGCGGCGTATTTTCCTACCTCGACCCGTCTTCGGTGATTCCTGACCGCGTGCGAGCGGCGTTCGATGCCTTCAGCGAAGGGGTGATGATGGTAGACAGCACCGGCCGCGTGATGATTGCCAACAAGATGTTCCGCAGCTGGGGGGAGGGCATGGACGGTGAATTGTTCGGCAAGCATGCCAAGGAACTCTCCGTAGTGAGCGGCGCGCTGGGGCCGGACCCGAAAAGTTACCCTTGGACCAAGGCCATGGAAGCCTTGCAGTCCATCAATGGCTGGCCGGTCAAGATTGTTCTGCCATCAGGGGAGTCGATCAAGGTGATTGTCAATTGTTCGGTGATCCAGGATGTCGGCAGCGTGCGTGGCTGCCTGGTGACATTCGATGATGTGACCGAGTTGGACAAGCTGAACCAGAACCTCAGTTCGGCGATGGAAAAACTGAAAAAATCGCAGGCGGAAATCGAAGAAAAGAATGAGGAGCTTTACCGATTGGCGACGCGCGACCCGATGACAGGCGCTTACAACCGCCGGGCATTTTTTGCGGAAGCGGAAAAGATTTTCGATGAATACCGGGCCAATAAAAAGCCGCTATGCGCGCTCATGACGGATATCGACCATTTCAAGAAATTCAATGACGTGCATGGTCACGCGGTCGGCGACAAGGTGATTATTGCGTTCGCCAAGTCGCTAGGCGTCGGCTTGCGCACCGAAGACAAGTTGTGCCGTTACGGCGGCGAAGAATTTGTGATCCTGCTCCCGGGTGCCGAACCCAGCACCGCAATGGCGATTGCCGAGCGCCTGCGGCAGGAGGTAGAGCAGCGCGCAGGCCCATCCATCCGCCATACCGTGCCGCTCAATATTACGTCCAGCTTTGGCGTATCCCAACTGGAAGACGATGTGGTTGATCTGGCAATGCTGGTTGATCGCGCCGACCAGGGGCTTTATGTGGCAAAAAAGAGCGGGCGCAACCGGGTTAAGTTCTATGGCGAGCCGATTGAGGAAAATGCCCCGCCGGAAGCGCCGCGCGACCTGTTTTAGTGTTTTAGCAAGGGGTGTCGGCGGCGCGCCTCAGGCGGCCATTTTGGCTGCGTAAGTTTCGAAGTCCGAAGCGGTCAGCGGCTTGCTGAACAGGTAGCCCTGGATGATCTCGCAGCCCAGGTCTTCGAGGTATTTGTGCTGGTGGTCGCTGTCCACGCCTTCCGCGATCACTTTCTTTTCAAAGGTGTGTGCTACGTCCACGATCACCGAAACGATTTTCTCCGCTGGCTTGCCTATCCCTAGCACAAAGGAACGGTCCACTTTCAGGATGTCGAACGGCAGCAGCCCCAGGTAGCTCAGGCTGGAATAGCCGGTGCCGAAGTCGTCAATGGCGATGAGGAAACCCTGGTTCTGCAAGCCGCGCAACACCTCCACCACCCCGCCTGAAGCATCCACGAACATACTTTCGGTGATTTCCAGTTCGATGGCGGAGGTTGGTACATCGTACAGTTCCAGTGTTGCCAGCACCTCTTCGGCAAACGTCTTGCGGCGCAGGTCCTGACTGGAGACGTTGACGGCAATGCGCGGCGGCGCCACACCTTTTTCCTGCCATTCCAGATATTGCTTGCAGGCGGTATGCCGGATGATTTCGCTCATCTTGATGATCAGGCCGGTTTCCTCGGCAATGGTGATGAAGTCGCCCGGAAATACCATGCCGCGGGTCGGATGGTTCCAGCGTACCAGCGCCTCGACCCCGGCAATTTTGCCGGTGCGCAGGTCAATCTGCGGCTGGTACACCAGGAACAGTTGATCTTCTCCCATGCCCTGGCGCAGGTCGTGTTCCAGTTTCAGGCGCTCGATGGCCTTGGAATTCATGTGCTCTTCGTAGAACCCGTATTGAGTGTGACCGGATGCCTTGAGCCGCGACATCGCCATCTCGGCGTTGTGCAGCAGTTGGTCGATGCTCTGGCCGTCATTGGGGTAGAGGCTGACGCCCATGGCGGCGTTAACGTGCATATTGTGGTTGTTGTAGACGAAATGCTCGGCGAACGTATCCACTAGTTTGCCGGCAACCTTGGTGATTTCGTTGGCGGTGTTGATGTCGGGCAGCAGGATCACGAATTCGTCATTGCCAAAGCGGGACACAACGTCTGATTCGCGCAGCGTGGTTTTCAGCCGTTGCGCGATTTGGTTGAGGATGTCGTCGCCACCGGCATAACCCAGGCTGTCGTTGATTTTCTTGAAGCCGATGAGGTTGATGTTGATCACGGCGACCAGCAGCTTTTTGCGGCGGGCGCGCGAAATTTCCTGGGACAGCCGGTCCCTGCAGAAGGAGCGGTTGGGTAGTCCTGTCACCGGGTCAAAGTGTTCTTGCAGGTACAGCTCCTTGCCGCGCATGACGGAAGTCAGCGCCACCCCCAGCCGGTCGGCAAATGCGCGGGCGTAGTGGTGTTCGCCTTCGGTCAGCCATTTGTCTTCCGGCAGGCCGAAATGCAGGATGGCGGCCAGCGCGCCTTCGCGATAGACCGGGAACAGATGCAGCCGGGTGATGCCGAAGTCGGCCAGCGGCTTCAGGAACGGCTCCTGCTCGGGATGGTCGACCAGGTAACCGTTGGGCTCGCTGTCCAGGCGCTGCCGGAGGGCTCTGTCCAGCGACGGCAGTTGGACGGATTGGGTGTTGTCCAGGGTGTTGACGAAAGTGCTTTGCTGATCTGGCGTGCTTTCGTCCAGTGAGGTGACGGCAATCAATGTGCAGGGGATGACCTTGGGCACATGTGCAAACGTCAGGTCTATCATGTTGTTGAAATTGGCGTTCGACAGGATGGCGCGATCGAAGTCATCCATCGCCCGTACGATGTCCAGCGGCTGGAACAGCGCGAGTTGCGTGCCGCTGCTCTTGTGCGGCGCGTCAGGCCGCCTGGCACGGCGCAGGCGCAATACCGCCAGCCATGCCAGCAGCAGCGAGAGCAAGATGCCGGCTGCCGTTATCCAGGTCAACGGGGTGACGCTGCTCAGCCATGGCGATGCGGGTACGGTTGCCACCACGTTCCAGTCGTCAGCGGCATAACGTTCGTGCATGGGCAGGGTGACATAGCTGCCGCGACCCTGCCGGGCAGTTTCACCCCATTGCAGGTCGCCGGAGGTGGAGCGGGTCGGCTGCTGCAGTGCTTTTACCATGGCCGGGTTGAGCGGCTGGTTTGCCGGCAGTGCGGAAGCGTGCAGTAACTGGCCTTGCTTGCCAACCACCAGCAGGCTCTCTGGAGCGGACGGCGATTGCCAAAGATAGTCTGCTGCCAATTCTGCCGCAACGACGCCGGCCACGCCGCTGTCCTGGAGGATCCCGCGCAACAGGATCACCCTGGATACCCCTGCGCGGTTGGGGTCTGCCAGCGTGAGCAAGGCGGGATTGCCGCGGGCGAGGTGAATCGCTATGGCTTCGCGTTGATCCGGCAAATCGAGCCGGGCGCCAATGATCGGGGTCAGTTGTCCGGCAGCATCCACCATGCTGACATTCTTGAAATAAGGGGAGGCAATGCGCGGCAAAGCGGGGGAGTGCGTGTCATGCGCAATCAACTCCAGTGCCTGGTCGGCAATATGGAGGCGATTCTGCAGTGCCTGCTGGTAAGCCAGGGCGCTTTGGCGCAGCGATTTTTCATTTTCCACCAGCGCGGCTTCACCGGCATCGACAAAGTATGCCGCGGCAGAAAAAGTCAGCAGCAGCGCCAATAGCAGCGAGGCGCCGTGGATGTATCCTGATTGAAAATGCCGATGGGTTTTCATTAGTTTTTGCTTTATTACTACCAATGCTTTACGGTGTGCACGGTTTTTATATAGTCTTGATCATACCTGTAGTTGCTTCTTGCCGGATTACAAAATAGCATAACAACGAATCAGCATCAGCAGCTTATTGCCATATTAAACAACAATTAGAGATGCAACTGAAAAATTGAAAGTAGATGCAGCATCCATCCTGGAGTTCCAGGCGACCTTGTTGTCACGGCACCGCTTTGACGAGGCGGCGACCGCGCTTGCCACGGAACTTGCGCTAAAGCTGGAATTCGACCGGGTTTCGATCGGCCTGGTGGAACATGGCCAGGCATCCGTCAGGGCCGTTTCCCACAGCGCTTATGTGCTGCCCAAATATGAAGCACACCGGGCGATTGCGCTGGCGATGGATGAGGCGATCGAACAGGCTGCGGTGCTAACCTCGAACGAAGTTGTTGGCAGTATCCCCAGAATCACGCTGGCGCACAAGACGCTTGCCAGAAGCACAGGCAATCAGGTGTTTACCATTCCTCTGGCCAACCACGATGAGTTCTACGGCGCGATCACGTTTGAGCGTGGTGCTTCGGCACCGCTTGAAACGGAAGACATGGACGCCTGCGAAAACATCGCGGTTTTGCTGGGGCCGGTGTTGCTGTTGAAGTGGATGGATGAACATCCGTGGTATTCACGTCTCAAGCAGGACTGGAAATGGCGCATGCGCCGCAGCCTGTATCGGCACGCGGCGTTCAAGGTGGTGCTGTATCTGGTGCTGGTTGCGCTGGTGGCGGCAATGTTCATTCCCGTGCAGTACCACATCGCCGCCCCGGCCAGGCTGGAAGGTTCCATCCAGCGGGCACTGGTGGCGCCGGAAAATGGTTTCCTGCAGCAATCGTATGTACGCCCGGGCGACCATGTGAAAGCGGGGCAACTGCTGGCGGAACTGGCCGACCAGGAGTTGCTGCTGGAAAAGCGCAAATGGGAGAGCGAACTGGCGCAGTACCAGAACGAATATGGCGCGGCCCTGGCGCAAGCGGACCGGGTGCAACTGGTGGTGAACCAGTCCAAGGCGGAAGAGGCGCGCGCCCAACTCGAACTGGCCGAGCGCAAACTGGCCAGGTCGAAAATCGTGGCGCCGTTTGATGGGGTCATCATCAAGGGCGACCTGCGGCAATCGCTGGGGGCGCCGGTCCAGCGTGGCGATGTGCTGCTGACCATTGCCCCGGCCAATGCTTACCGCCTGATGGTGGAGGTGGACGAGCGCGAAGTGGCGGATGTCCATACCCAGCAGGCCGGGCGGGTGGCGCTGGTATCCTTGCCGGACAAAACCCTGCCGTTCCGCGTGCAGCGCATTACGCCGGTAGCCACCACCAAGGAGGGGCGCAATTTTTTTGAAGTCGAGGCGGCACTGGCCGACCCGTCACATAAATCGCTGCGGCCGGGCCTGGAGGGCGTGGCAAAAATCAGCGTCGGCCAGCGCCCCTTCGTCTGGATCTGGACGCATCGCGCGCTGAACTCGATCAGGCTGGCAGTCTGGTCATGGGGGGTATGGTGAGCGGCGTGGTTTTCCCGGATTGCGGGTTGAACTGAAATGCGCGAGTCGCTGTTCAGTCCGCTTTGGCACCGTTTTGCGCAACAGCGCCCGCAGTTGCGCTCCCATGTCACCGTACAGCAGCAGCAATACCGGCAGCAAACCTGGTACCTGCTGACCAATACGACCAACGGCAGCCATCACCGTATCAACCAGATCGCGTATCAGTTCGTGGGACGTTGCGATGGCTCGCACTCGGTGCAAGCGGTGTGGGACAGCCTGCTGGAAATCCTGGGTGATGATGCGCCGACGCAGGATGAGATCATCCGGCTGCTGACGGAGTTGGACCAGCGCGACTTGCTGCGCTACGAAGTGCTGCCCAATATTCCCGGGATGTTCCGCCGCAAGAAGGAAAAAGCCAAGCAGCAGCGCCGCGCCGCGATCAACCCGTTGGCCATGCGCCTGCCGATATGGGACCCCACGCCGCTGCTGGAACGAGCCGGCTGGCTGGAATCCCTGATGTTCAACCCGCTGACATTCCTGCTGTGGCTAGTGGCCGTGGTGGTGGCTGCACTGGCGGCGGCGGCGCATTGGGATGAACTCGCTACGCATTTTAATGCTTATATGGGTACGCCGCGCTACCTGCTGCTGGCGTGGGTCAGTTTCCCGCTGATCAAGGTGCTGCACGAACTGGGGCATGCCCTGGCGGTGCGCAACTGGGGCGGGCAGGTGCAAGAATTCGGCGTCACGCTGTTTTTGCTGACGCCTGCGCCGTATGTGGATGCGTCGGCTTCCAGTGCTTTCCGCCGCCCGGTGCAGCGGGTGATCGTCGGTGCCACCGGGATGATGGTTGAATTGCTGCTGGCGGCGATTGCCCTGCTGGTCTGGTTCAGCGTCCAGCCGGGACTGGTCCATGACCTGGCGTTCGTGACACTGTTCATTTGCGGCGTATCGACGCTGCTGTTTAACGGCAATCCGCTGCTGCGGTTTGATGCGTATTACATCCTGTGCGATACCTTTGACCTGCCGAACCTTGCCACGCGCAGCAGAACCTACTGGATCAACCAGTTGAAAAAGCTGGTGCTTGGCGCCAGGGCGGTCGTCCCGCTGGCGACCGCACCCGGGGAAAGCAAGTGGCTGCTGGCCTATGCGCCCCTGTCTTTCTTCTACATGCTGGGAATCATGAGTTATGTGGTGTTATGGCTGGGGTCACAGTCTTTCCTGATTGGCATGCTGGGGGTATTGTTTGTTGTGGTAATGCTGGTGCTCAAGCCACTGATTGTGCTGGGCCAGGAGATTTTTGCCGCCGCCCCGATCGGCGCGGCACGGGTGCGGGCCAAACTGCTGGTTGTCTCGGCAGTAGCTGCTGCCGTTGCGGTGCTGCTGCTGTTGCCCGTGCCTTTCGTGACCATGGCGCAGGGCGTGATCTGGCTGCCGGATGAGGCGCGTATCCGCCCGGAAACCGAAGGCTTCATCCAGGAGGTGCGCGTGCATCATGGAGACCCGGTGGAGCCGGGGCAGGTACTGATGGTGCTGGAAGACCCGGCGTTGGTGGCGGAGCATGAAAAGCTCTCCAAACAGTTGGAAGGCCTGCGTGCGGAGCAGTTCTATGCCGTGTTCAAGGATGCCAGCCGGGCTATCGTAATTGCGGAAAAAATGGAAAAAGTGTCTGCCGAGTTGGCGCGTCAGGAAGAGTTGCTGGC
Source organism: uncultured Methylophilaceae bacterium (assembly GCA_964511385.1). Lineage (GTDB taxonomy): Bacteria > Pseudomonadota > Gammaproteobacteria > Burkholderiales > Methylophilaceae > CAILHX01. Next base: position 202,008 of record CAZEFE010000004.1, read on the forward strand.
GGGCCTGCAGGTACGTAGCCGAGCCAGGGGCAGGCTGGTGCTGCCGCATGAACATGACCTGTCAGGTACGTTTGTCAAAAAAGGCGTGCAACTCGGCTATGTGCTCGACCCCACCGAAATCAAGGTGCGGGTGGCCGTGCCGGAACCGGATGCCGGGCTGGTGCGCGAGCAGCTGCGCAGTGTGCAGGTGAGAACCGCGGATCATCCTGACGAAGCGCTGGTGGCGCGAGTGAATAGCGACACCAATACCGTCACCCGGGAATTGCCCAGCGCGGCCATGGGCGACAAGAACGGCGGAAAATATCCTACCGATCCGGAAGACAAGGAAGGCCTGAATACCACCGAGCCAGTGGTGCTGATGGATGTCGTCGTGCCGGCCACGGTTCTGGAGCGGGCCGGAGTGCGTGCCGCGGTACGCTTCGAGCACGGCAGCGAACCGCTGGCCGCGCAGGCTTACCGCCGGTTGCGCCAGCTGTTCCTGCGCTACTTTGCCACCTCCAGCTAGATACTGGGCAGCGTTCCGGTGAGCAGCATCAAGCATCCCGTTCCCGGTATCCTGCTGGGCAATTATCCCGAACAGCGCGAGGTTCCGCGTACACTTTTCGAGTCGCTCAAGCACTGGTTGCTGGTGCCTTATGCCATCTACGGTGGCCGGAGCGCGCGGCGGTATGCCGCCAGGCTTCGGCAGATCGCCGCGCATGAAGCCCTGCTGGGCGATTTGTCGCAAACGGAACTGGCGCAACAAGTGGTGGAACTGCGGAAAAAGCTTTCGCGGCACGGGCTGACGTCGCCGTTAAAGGTGGAGGCGCTGGCGGTGGTGAAGGAGGTATGCGCGCGCGCCATGGGTGTCAGGCCTTACGATACGCAAATGATTGCCGCCAGCATCATTCTCGACGGCAAGCTGGCGGAAATGGCTACCGGTGAAGGCAAGACGCTGACGGCAGCCGTCAGCGTCGCGGCGATCGCGCTGGCCGGCATCCCGGTGCATGTGATGACCTCCAATGATTACCTGGTGGTCAGGGATGCCGATAAATCACGCCCGCTCTACGATGCGCTGGGGTTGACCGTGGGCACGGTGACGCAAGAGATGGATGCCGGTAGCCGCCGCCAGGCTTACGCCTGCGACATTACCTATTGCACGGCCAAGGAGCTGGCGTTCGATTACCTGCGCGACCGCGCCATCGGCGGCGCACCGCGTTCAGGCCTGCACCGCCGTATCTCGCGTCTGGTCGGCGACACCTATCAGCCGGTTTTGCGCGGGTTGTGCATGGCCATTATCGACGAGGCCGACAGTATCCTCATCGACGAAGCACGGGTGCCGCTGATCCTGTCGCAGAGTATCGTGGATCCCAAGCAGGTCAATTATTACGCCAGGGCCCAGCAGCTGGCGCGGCAACTGGTGGAGGGGGCGGACTATACGCTCAACCGGCACGGCATGTCCGCCAGCCTGACCGAAGCGGGAAAGAAGAAGCTGGAAGAGAAAGCTGCGCGCCTTGGTGCGTTGTGGCGCAATCGCTTGCACCGCGAAGAAAGCATCTGCCAGGCGCTGGCGGCACAGCACCTGTTCCTGCGCGACAAACATTACCTGGTGCGGGACGGCAAGGTGCACATCATCGACGAAATTACCGGGCGCCTGTCGCCCGGCCGTGTGTGGTCGCGCGGCCTGCACCAGCTGATCGAGATCAAGGAGCAGTGCCAGCCCAGCGGCGAGATGGTGACCGCAGCGCAAATCACGTTCCAGCGCTTTTTCCCGCGCTACCTCCGGTTGGGTGGCATGAGCGGCACGCTGAGCGAATCCAGGGGGGAGCTGTACTCGATTTATCGCCTGCTGGTGTGCAAGGTGCCATTGCGGCAGCCCAGCAAGCGCATCATGTTGCCTACCCGCATCTACCGCAACAAGGCGGCGTTATGGCCTGCCGTGGTGGCGCGGATCCAGGCCATCCACCAAACCGGCCGCCCGGTGCTGGTTGGTACCGATTCCGTGGCTGATTCGGAGACGTTGTCACAGCATCTGGCTGCCAGCGGCCTAGTGCATGAGGTGCTGAACGCCCGGCAGGATGAACGCGAAGCCGAGATTGTCGCGCGTGCCGGGGACTTGGGGAAAATCACGGTTTCCACCAACATGGCCGGGCGGGGTACCGATATTCCGCTGGGGCCGGGTATCAGCGAGTTGGGCGGGTTGCACCTGATTATTTGCCAGCACAATCCGGCGCGCCGCATAGACCGGCAGTTGCTGGGACGTTGTGCCCGCCAGGGTGATCCTGGCAGTGCGGAAACCATGATTTCCTTTGACAAGCCGTTGATTGCAAGGCTGTTCCCGGCATGGCTGCGCGGTTTTGCCGGCAAGAATGGCTGGTCGCATCCGCAATGGCTGGTCAGGCTGGTCATCGTGTTGCCGCAATGGCTGGAAGAAGCGCACCAGCGCGCCCAGCGCCGCGAAATGCTGAAACAGGATGCCAGGCTGGAGCAGGAGTCGTTTACCGACAGCGATTGAGCGAATCAGGACCAGTGGGTCCTTTTATGGTATTGTACGCGCCGTAACCGAGGGATTTTTCATGTTTGATGCCAGCCAGATTCAGCGCGTATTTCTGTCCAGTCTAGACCACCACCGGCGCGATGATGCGCCATACCCACATTGGTTTTTGGCGGATTGCCTGCCGGAAGCCGTGGTGGATGCGGTGGCATCGCTACCATATGAACCGGCTGAAATTGCAGACACTTATGGCCGGCGTGAAACCCACAACGCTTCGCGCGTGCATTTCGGGGAAGCGAATCGCCAGCAGCATCCGGTCATGCAAGCTCTGGCCGAGGTGTTTCAGGACCAGAAAATCGTGGATGCGCTGAAAAGCCTGACCGGTGCGCCGCTGGAGGGCACCTCGCTGCGGATTGAATACTGCCAGGATACCGGCAATTTCTGGCTGGAGCCGCATACCGACATCGGCGTGAAAAAATTCACCATGCTGATTTACCTCAACCGCGAGCCGGAAGCGGTGGAATGGGGTACCGACCTGTATGCTGATGCAGATACCTATGTCGGGCGCGCACCTGGCGGTTTCAATCGCGGCCTGATTTTTGTGCCGGGGGAAAATACCTGGCACGGCTTCAAGGTGCGTCCGCTGACCGGCATCCGCAAGACCATCATCATCAATTACGTCAGTCCGGAATGGCGCAACCGCCATGAACTGTGCTTCCCGGAGCAGCCTGTCGGATAAGGGGCGTGGCGGTGTCGGCAAACACCGCTATTCACTTTGGGCGTTGCTTTGGCCATAATGGGCGTGCCGGTCTGTGATCAGACTATCCGTGTCAATCAAGCGGGAGCGTTCCGAAATTAATCGCCGTCTGCTGGTCGTTATTTTCCCCCTGGTCATGCTGACGGCGTGTGTTACCACGGCACCTGCCGACACGCCCGTTGCCGCCAGCAAACAAGTCCAGCAGTTGGATTCGCGCAATTCCCTTTCCCAGCTTGGCAAAGCTGACCTTGATCGCATGGCCGATGTGCAGATGCATGAAAACAAGCAAAGCCTGCGACTGTTGATGGCCAAGCTGTACAAGCGCAACCCGCGCGAACTGAAAAAAAGCACTTCCGGCACCGTGGATGAGATGGTGGGCTGGGTATTCGAAGGCAAGCACGACTGGAAATTCAAGGAAATTGACGAAAAGCAGGGCACTGACGCCATACAGCTGGCATTCAACCCGGGATACGAGGGCGACCGTGTGTTGCCGTTCATTGTTGGTATCTACACCATGCTGGTGAAGGCGCATGGCGGCAAAACCGAGTTTTACCTGACGGACAGCATCGACCCGCAGAATGTCTACAACGCAGCGCGCAACGTGGAAATCGCTGCGTGGAAGCTGTCGACTGCGCGCAACGACAAAGGGGAGCTGTTCCTGCTGACCAATGAACTGAGCGATACCGAACGCAACCTGAGTTTCGAGCGCGAATTCGGCAAAATGATCGGGCGTCTGGATTTGTATGCAGTGACGCTGGCCGAGAAGTCGCAGCGCCTGATTTCACGGGTGGCGCAGGGGCTGGCCTCGGTGCTGTTCCTGCCGTTCTGATCTGGTCGTACGGCATCGTCCTTCTTTGCAAAACGCTTGATCTGGCGCAATATCCGATATTGCAAGAACTGAGATATTCGCCCCGCTATGAAATCATCCGACCACCACGCCCCGCTGTTTGAACCGGCGCTGTTGCGCCGCTTCGACATCAACGGCCCCCGTTATACCTCGTATCCGACGGCCGACCGTTTTCACACTGGCTTTAGCGCTGACGACTATCTGGCGGCACTGGGGCGGCGTGCTGGCGATGCATCGCCGCTGTCACTGTATTTTCACCTGCCGTTCTGCCCGAATATTTGTTATTACTGCGGCTGCAACAAGATCATCACCAAGGACCACGGGCGCAGCGCCAAGTACATCAAGTACCTGGCGCGCGAGATGAGACTGATTACGCGGGCGCTGGATGCGGAAAGTAAATTGCTGCCGGTGACGCAGTTGCACTGGGGTGGTGGTACGCCGACATTTTTGTCGCATGATGAAATGCGTGAGCTGATGCAGCTTACGCGCAGCCATTTCAATTTGCTGCCGGGCGGCGAGTATTCCATCGAGATCGACCCGCGCCAGGTCGTGGAGGCCGATATCGCCCTGCTGGCAGAGCTGGGTTTCAACCGGATCAGCCTTGGCGTGCAGGACTTCAACCCGGAAGTGCAGGTGGCCGTGCACCGGGTGCAAAGCGAGGAGGAAACCGCCGCTGTCATCCGCTGGGCGCGGCAGTACGGTTTTACTTCCACCAGCGTAGACCTGATCTACGGCCTGCCCAAACAGACACCGCAGACCTTCCGCGAAACCGTGCGGCGCGTGCTGGCGATGGATCCAGACCGGCTCTCGGTGTACAGCTACGCACATTTGCCCACCCTGTTCAAGCCGCAGCGCCGGATTGCCGAGGATGAATTGCCCAATGCCGCCGACAAGCTGGAAATCCTGTCCGATACCATCAGCAGCCTGACGGATGCCGGTTATGTGTTTATCGGTATGGATCATTTTGCCAAGCCGGACAACGAACTGGCGATCGCACAGCAACAAGGCCGGCTGCACCGCAACTTCCAGGGATATTCCACGCAGGCCGAATGTGATTTGCTGGCATTCGGCATTTCTTCCATCAGCAAGGTGGGCGACGTGTATGCGCAGAATGTGCGCACCCTGGACGAATACTACGCCATTCTGGACGACGGCCGGGTACCCACGCTACGCGGCTTGCGGCTGGAGCCGGATGACCTGCTACGGCGCGAGTTGATCGGCGAGTTGATGTGCCAGTTCGCCCTGGATGTCGCGGCATTCTCGCAAAAATACGGCATCGACTTCCAGCAGTATTTTGCGAGCGAACTGGTGGAACTGGCTGACCTGGAAAAGGCCGGCCTGGTGTGTGTTGGTGCTGACCGTATTACCGTGCCGATCAAAGGCCGCCTGCTGGTGCGCCGCGTAGCCATGGCGTTTGACCGCCATTTGCGCGATAGCCAGACACAAGCGCGCTATTCCAAAGTGGTTTGATGGAAACCTGTTACCACTGCGGCGGGGAATTGCCGCAGCCTACCCTGCATTTCAGCGAACTTGGCGGAAAAAGACGCGCGTTCTGCTGCGCCGGCTGTCAGGCCATCGCCGAAACCATCCATGGGCAGGGGTTGCAGGCGTTTTATGCCCGGCGTATTCCGCTCGGCAGCAAACCGGACGAATTTTCTGCCAACGTACCGGACCGGCTGCTGGCGTACGACGATCCGGTACTGACGTCGCGCTTCGTGCAGACCAAGGCGGATGGCCTCAGCGAAGTCACGCTCCGGCTGGAGAAAATCCGCTGCGCCGCCTGTGTCTGGTTGAATGAGCAGCACCTGCTGCGCGTGCCGGGCGTACAGAGCGCCATTGCCAACTATGTTACGCAGCGCGCGGTGATTCGTTTCGATCCGGCGCGCTGCAAGCTTTCCACCCTGCTGTTTGCGGTCGAGCAAATCGGTTATGCCGCCTGGCCGTTCGAGCCTTCGGCCAGCAACGAGATGGCGCGGCGCGAACGGCGCCAGCTGCTGATGCGCCTGTCGGTGGCCAGTCTGGGCATGATGCAGGTGATGATGTATGCCTGGCCGACGTATACCGGTGCAACGGACTTGCTGGCCGAGCACGCCAGTCTGCTCGGCTGGGCCAGTTGGCTGCTCACCTTGCCGGTGATTTTCTATTCGGCGGCGCCAATGTTCGGCTCCGCGTTCAACAGTATTCGCCACTTTGCGCGCAGCCGTGCGCTGAGCATGGACGTGCCGGTGGCGCTGGCGCTGGCCACCGCTTTCGCCGCCGGGACAATCAATCTGATGCATGGCCTGCGCGAGACCTATTTCGATTCCATGACCATGTTCGTGGCATTCCTGCTGGCGGCGCGGTACGTCGAACTGCGTGCCAGGCAGGATGCGCAGAGCGGTGCCGAGGCGCTGGCACGCCAGTTGCCGGCCACCTGCGAGCGGTTCAAGGCTTATCCGGAATCGCAGGATGTCGAAACCATTCCCGTGGTGCGCTGCGAAGTGGGCGACGTGCTGCGGGTGCCGCCCGGCGAGGCGATCCCGGCCGATGGGGTGGTGCTGTCCGGGGCGAGCTCCGTGGATGAATCGCTATTGTCCGGGGAAAGCCGCGCAGTGAGAAAGAACATGAATGACACGCTGTACGCCGGCAGCCACAATCTGGAAAGTCCGCTGATTATCCGCATTACCGCGGTGGGGCAGGCCACGCGTCTGGCCGGTATCGCCAGCCTGCTGGACCAGGCGTTACAAGCCAAACCGCAGATGGCCGGGCTGGCCGAGCGCTGGGCGGGGTATTTTGTCGCGGTGCTGCTGGTGATGGCGCTGATGACCGGGTTGGTCTGGTGGTGGCTGGATTCCCCGCGTGCGTGGATCAACGCGGTAGCGGTGCTGGTGGTCAGCTGCCCTTGCGCGCTCTCCCTGGCGACGCCCGCTGCACTGGCGGCGGCACAGGGGGCGGTAACGCGGCTGGGGTTGCTGGTGGTGCGCGGGCATGCGCTGGAAACCATGGCGACGGCGACGGACCTAGTGCTGGATAAAACCGGGACGGTGACCACTGGGCAGTTGCAGGTCACCCGTCTGGACATCTGCCGGGATGGCTTCAGTCGCGAGCAGGCGTTGGCGCTGGCAGCGGCATTGGAGGCTGGGCAGCGGCACCCGGTGGGTGTTGCGCTGTTGGCGGAGGCGGGAAAACAGGGTATCCGTCCGGCGTTATTGGGCGCCACTCCGCAAGGGGTGGTCGGTAAAGGCGTGCAGGCTGACGGCTGGCAACTGGGTTCTGCCGCCTGGCTGGGCATGCAGCCAATGGCTGCGGAACCCGGCACCACGCTGGTGGCGCTTGGCGATGCCCAGGGCGTAGTCGCCGTGTTTGAATTGAGCGATACACCCAGGCCGGGCGCGCAAGTGCTGGTGGATGCTGCGCGCAAAGCCGGGATCAGGGTGCATCTGCTGTCTGGCGATGATCCGCTGACAGTGGCATGGTGGGCGCAAAAAATGGGGATTGAGCATCATCGCGGCGGGGCATTGCCGGAAGAAAAACATGCGGTCATTCGCGCCTTGCAGGATGAAGGGCGCGTTGTCTGGGCGGTGGGCGATGGCATCAATGACGCGCCGCAACTGGCACAGGCCAATGTCTCGGTGGCCGTAGGCAGCGGCGCGCCGCTGGCGCAGGCCGGCGCGGATGCGGTGCTGACGGCGGAATCGCTGGCTCCGCTGGCGGCAGCCATCCGTCACGCCCGCCGGACTGGTACCATCATCCGCCAAAACCTAATCTGGGCGTTTGTCTACAACGTGGTCGCCATCCCCCTGGCGGCTTGTGGCCTGATAAATCCATGGGTCGCGGGGGTAGGTATGGCGCTTTCGTCGCTGGGCGTTACACTGAACGCCTGGCGATTAAGGAAGGTGACATAATCCATTATGGAAAGCTTGTATCTGCTGATTCCTTTTGCGCTTCTGCTGGTGGTTGTGGTGGCTGTTTTCCTGTTCTGGTCGGTGCGGCAGGGGCAGTTTGATGATATGGAAGGCCCGGCGCACTCGATTTTGCTGGACGACGATTCAGCCGAGCAGCCTGCGGTGCCGGATGAATCGGCAAAACTTGACCCAGATCAAAGCTCTGGGGTGCGGCAAAATGTAGCATCTGATTGCCATTAATCGGCTTTAAAATAAGCCAATAAGGAGGAACCATGGGAGTGACAGCGTTGCAAGAAGATACATTTAACTACAAGATTGTCACGCAGTTTGCCTTGGTCACGGTGCTTTGGGGCATTGTGGGCATGGCGGTCGGCGTGTTCATTGCGGCCCAGTTGATCTGGCCGGACCTGACGTTTGGCATAGAGTGGTTGAGCTATGGCCGACTGCGTCCACTGCATACCAATGCGGTGATTTTTGCCTTTGGCGGGAGTGCGCTGTTTGCAACTTCCTACTATGTGGTACAGCGTACCTGCCACACCAGGCTGTTCTGTGAAAAGCTCGCGAACTTCACCTTCTGGGGTTGGCAGGCAGTGATACTTTCCGCGGCGATTACCCTGCCGCTGGGGATTACCCAGGGCAAGGAATACGCCGAACTGGAATGGCCGATCGACGTCCTGATCACGCTGGTGTGGGTGGCTTACGCGATTGTGTTCTTCGGCACGATCTGGAAGCGCAAGGTAAAGCATATCTATGTAGCCAACTGGTTCTTCGGCTCGTTCATCCTGACGGTGGCGCTGTTGCACCTGGTGAACAGCGCGGCGATCCCTGCCGGCCTGTGGAAGTCCTATTCGGCTTATGCGGGCGCGCAAGATGCCATGGTGCAATGGTGGTACGGCCATAACGCGGTGGGTTTTTTCCTGACCACCAGTTTCCTGGGGATGATGTACTACTTCATTCCCAAGCAGGCCGAGCGTCCGATCTATTCCTATCGTCTGTCCATCGTTCACTTCTGGGCCCTGGCGTTCACCTATATGTGGGCGGGTCCTCACCACCTGCAATACACGGCATTGCCGGACTGGACCCAAGCCTTGGGTTCGCTGTTCTCCATCATCCTGCTGGCGCCTAGCTGGGGCGGCATGATCAACGGCATCATGACCCTGTCCGGTGCCTGGGATCGCCTGCGCACGGATCCGATCCTGAAATTCATGGTGACCGCGCTGTCGTTCTACGGTATGTCCACCTTTGAAGGTTCGATGATGTCCATCAAGACGGTGAACGGCCTGTCGCACTATACCGACTGGACGATTGGCCACGTGCATTCCGGCGCGTTGGGCTGGGTGGCAATGATCAGTATCGGCTCCCTGTACTACATGATCCCGCGTTTGGTGGGTGACAAGGAAATGTACAGCAAGCGTCTGGTGGAACTGCATTTCTGGATCGCTACCATTGGCGTGGTGCTGTATATCGCCGCAATGTGGATTGCCGGTGTGATGCAGGGCCTGATGTGGCGCGACTTCCAAGCCGACGGCACACTGACCTACAGCTTTGCCGAAGTGGTCAAGGCAACCTATCCGTTCTACGGTATCCGCCTGTTGGGTGGCCTGATGTACCTGTCCGGCATGCTCATCATGGCATACAACGTGATTAAAACCGTCCAGAACAAGCGCGTTATTGAAGCGCCTATTCCTGCCCCGCAAGCGGCGCACTAAGGAGAGGAACATGTCTGATCAAAACGAAAAATTTTTCTCTCACGCTACACTGGAAAAGAATGTCGGCATTCTGATTGTGCTGTCTTTTGTAGTGGTGTTATTTGCCGGGCTGGCACAGATCGTTCCGCTGTTCTTCCAGCATTCGACGACCGAGCCTTATCCCGGGGTTAAGCCGCTCACGGCGCTACAATTCGCCGGCCGGGATGTTTATCTGCGCGAAGGTTGCTATACCTGCCACTCGCAGATGATCCGTACCCTGCGTTCGGAAACCGAGCGCTACGGCCCTTATTCGGTGGCGGGTGAGTCGGTGTATGACCATCCGTTCCAATGGGGCAGCAAGCGTACCGGTCCTGATCTGGCACGTGTAGGCGGTCGCTATTCCGATGACTGGCATCGTATCCATCTGCGTCAGCCGCGGGACGTGGTGCCCGAGTCCAACATGCCTGCGTTCCCCTGGTTGAAGGACAGGATGGCGGATGCCGGCACCATCAGTGCGCATATGAGTGCCGTGCGGGTGGTGGGTGTGCCGTATACCGATGAGCAGATCGCCAACGCCCCCAAGGAACTGGAAGGCAAGACCGAGGAAGACGCCTTGCTGGCCTACCTGCAGAATCTGGGTACTGCGCGCCGTGCCGTGGCTCCGGCTCCTGCACCGGCTGTGGCTAACTGAGGACGGCGGACATGAACCAGATAACCGTCTATCTCTCGGCAGCTTCTACTGTACTGGGGTTGGTCGTGTTTCTGGGCATCGTGTGGTGGGCATGGTCTTCGCAGCGCAAACAAGCCAACGAAGAATCCGCCCGCATGCCGTTCGATTTGCCTGACGAATTTAAGAAGGATTAATCATGAGTGATTTTACTAGCAGTTTTTGGGGCGTGTGGATTGCGGCCATTGCAATTGGCGGGATTGTCTACCTGCTGTGGCTGCTCCTTAATAATCGTGTGACCAAGGTGCCGCTCAAGGCGGATGGCACGGTGGAGGATACCGGCCATGTGTGGGATGAGGACCTGCGCGAACTGAATACACCCATGCCGCGCTGGTGGGTGTGGATGTATCTGCTGGGCTGTGCGGTTGGTATCGGCTACATGGCGCTCTATCCGGCATCCGGAATTTATCAGGGGTTGCTTGGCTGGACCACGCAGAAGGCACAGCAGGCGGAAGTGGATGCTGCCAATGCTGCACTGAAGCCGCTTTATGACAAGTATCTGGCAATGGACCTGAAGCAGGTTGCCGCAGACCCGCAAGCACGCCAGATCGGTCAGCGCCTGTTCCTGACGCACTGCTCCCAGTGCCACGGTTCGGACGCCGGTGGTGGCAAGGGTTTTCCTAATCTGACCGACAATGATTGGCTGTATGGCGGCGATCCTGAAGTGATCAAAACCACGATCACCGGCGGTCGCCAGGGTGCTATGCCGGCATTGGGCAGTGCCTTGAGTGCTGACCAGATCAAGGATGTGGCCAATTACGTGCGCACGTTGTCCGGCATGGAAGCAGACAAGGCTGCGGCAGCCCGTGGCGCCGAAACCTTCAAGGGCATTTGTGCGGCCTGCCATGGTCCGGACGGCAAGGGAACCCAGGCCGTTGGGGCGCCTAACCTGACTGATCGCATCTGGCTGTATGGTGGCTCTGAAGCGACAATCATCGAAACGGTGACCAAAGGCCGTGCCGGCAAGATGCCAGCATGGGGTGAAACCCTGACGCCGGAAAAGATCCACATGCTGGCTGCTTATGTTTGGGGGCTTTCCAATACTGGTGCCGAAGCAGGGCAGAAATAAACCGGTTTTATGAGCACTAATAATCTACAGCAACAAACCGTCTCGTTAGAGACTGTCGAACAGTCTCTATACGAGGTCAGGCGCAAGATATATCCCCGCTCGGTGAGAGGGGTTTTTGCGCGTTGGCGGATTTACCTGGTCGCATTTACCCAACTGATTTTTTACGGTTTGCCGTGGTTGCAGTGGAATGACCGCCAGGCAGTGCTGTTTGATCTGGTGCAGCGCAAGTTCTATATTTTTGGCTTGGTGCTGTGGCCGCAAGACGTCATCTACCTGACCCTGCTGCTGATTCTTTCAGCGCTGTCGCTGTTCCTGTTTACCACCATTGCCGGAAGGCTGTTTTGCGGTTATGCCTGCCCGCAGACGGTGTACACCGAGATTTTCATGTGGATCGAGCGCAAGGTGGAGGGCGACCGCTTTGCCAGGATTCGTCTGGATGGCGAAGAATGGCCGTGGAGCCTGCGCAAGTGGCGGTTGAAGATTACCAAGCACTTCCTGTGGGTGGCGATAGCTTTCTGGACGGGGTTCACGTTCATCGGTTTCTTTGCCCCGATTCGCGATTTGGGAACAGCGCTGCTCGCTGCCAACCTTGGGCCATGGCAGACCTTCTGGCTGAGTTTTTACAGCTTTGCCACCTGGGGCAATGCGGGTTTCCTGCGGGAACAAATCTGCAAGTATATGTGCCCCTATGCGCGCTTCCAGAGCGTGATGGTGGACAAGGACACATTTGTAGTCACTTATGACCAGGTGCGCGGCAATCCGCGCGGCAGCCGCGGTAAAAATGTGGACTACAAGGCGCAGGGCTTGGGCGATTGTGTGGATTGCAGCATTTGCGTTCAGGTATGCCCCACGGGAATTGATATACGCGACGGCCTGCAGTATATGTGCATCGGCTGCGGCGCCTGTATTGATGCCTGTGACCAGGTGATGGAGAAGCTTGAATATCCGAAAGGTTTGATTCGCTACACCTCGGAGCGTGCTGTGCAGGAGAAACTGCCAAACAAAGGTGCACGACACTACATCCTGCGTCCGCGCGTACTGGTGTATTCCACTATCCTGCTGACCCTTGCCGCGATATTTTTTATTTCACTGGCGACGCGCAGCCCGATGCGTTTCGACATCATGCGCGACCGGGGTGCATTGGCCCGTGAGGTGGATGGGGACAAGATCGAGAATGTCTATCGCCTGCAAATCATGAATGCCTCGGAAAATCCGCTGGAGGTCGAGTTGACGGCGAGTGGCTTGCCGGAAATGAAGTTGCTGGGGGCGCAGAACCACGAGATTCGTAAGCTGGTGGTGGCGCCAGCCAGCAACCTGCTGGTGCCGCTGAAAGTGCGGGTAGAGATGGACGACGTCAAACCAGGCAAACACCCGCTGACTTTTGTGGTCACCGGCAAGGAGCAGGGCGAGCATGCGGATGATACGGTCCGCCGTCGTGAAGAACATACCAATTTCATCGTGCCTGAATAAGGGAGTGACTGATGCAACGCAATGACACGAAGCCTTGGTGGAAGTATGCCTGGCCATGGATACTGATGAGCGGGCCGATGTTGGCGATCATTGGCTGTGCCATTACTATCTGGATGGCGTTCACCGTCAGCCCTGACATCCAGTTGCATGATGGCGTGGTGCGGCATGGCTTGAAAGTGACCGAGCAGAAAGCGGCACATTAAATGATCCGCAAGAATACCATTCGTGTGCTGTGGCCATCGTTCCTGGTGGCCGGTGTGGCGACAGGCCTGCTGTTCGCCGCAGTGGACCCTGAAGATGTGGCGGTATTCGGACACCAGCTTGAAGCCCCGACGGAGGCGGTGTACAGCATCGGATTTTTGCTGTTCTGGGCGCTCTGTGCGCTATCCAGTGCGCTGACGCTGGTCATTTCCCCGCGCCGACCGGAAGATGACGGCGAAGACGATCTGATCTGATTCCGGCTGGGGCCGTTAGTAGAGGTGGCTGCCGGCCGGTGGCATCACTTCGGCCGGGGCGGTATGGCCGGCAATACGGGCCAGTCCATCCATGTCGATAATCCTGACGTTGCGCAGCTTGATTTGCAGCAGGCCGCCTTCCGTGAAGCGCGACAGCAGCCGGCTCACGGTTTCAATTTGCATGCCCAGATAACTGCCAATTTCTTCGCGGCTCATGCGCAGGTTGAATTCGTTGGCCGAATAGCCACGCGCCGCAAATCGGCTGGAAAGGTTCAGCAGGAAATTCGCCAGCCTTTCCTCCGCGCGCATGCTGCCAAGTGCCAGCAAATGTAAGCGGTACTGGTTGATTTCCTGGCTCATGATGCGATGGAACTGGTGCTGCAAGGAGGGCAGCTGACGGGCCAGGTCTTCGAGTTGACTCAGCTGAATGACGCATACTTCGCTGTCTTCCAGGGCGCAAGCGTTGGCGTGGTGGTGGTGTTCTCCAATGCCTCCCAACCCCAGGATTTCACCGGGCAGATGAAAGCCGGTCACTTGCTCACGGCCATCCTGGAAGACAACCAGGGTTTTCAATGTGCCGACCCTGACCCCGAATACTGCGTTTAGCGGATCGTTTTGCCGGTACAGCGTTTCTCCCTTTTTGAGCCTGACGCGTTCGGTGATAATGGTGTCAATCTGGTCGGCGTCTTCAGCACTCAGGCCCAGCGGCAGGCAAAACTTACCCAGTACGCAGGTGGAGCATTTGTTGGGTGCCTCGGTAGCTGGAATGCGATTCATGGCTTCTTGATCTAGATCAACTAATGTGGGAATTGTACGCGGATGACAACGGCTTTGCTACTTAGTATTTTTCTCGGCGCTTTGGTCAGCGGGTGGCACTGCGCCTTGATGTGCGGCGGTATTGCGGTTGCAATTGAAAAGCCGGTGCGCATTGTGAGCCGGCGGCGGCTGATGCTGGAGCAACTGGTGATGCATCTTGGGCGTATTGCTACTTATGCCATGCTGGGAGGCCTGGCTGGCGCGGTGGGTGCCGTGTTCTGGCAACAGAACTGGCTGCCGGTGCAGCGCCTGATGTTTGCCTTGGCTGCCGTGCTGTTGCTGTTGCAGTCCGTGTTGCTTTGGCGGGGTCGCCTTGCTGCAACGGGGCGGGTCGAGGCCTGGTTGATGGCAATATCAGCCAAATGGTGGCAAGCGGTTACCAATGCCATCCTGGCGCGAGGTGGCTATGTTTCGGGGGTGACCGGCTGGCGCGGCCGCTTGCTGGCGGGTGCAGCCTGGGGCTTGGTGCCCTGCGGGCTGATCTATGCGGTATTGCCCTATGCTTTCCTGGCGGGTAGCAGTTGGGCCGGGGCTGGTGTCATGCTGGTGTTTGGCTTGGGCACATTGCCCAACTTGCTGCTGATTTCCGGATTCAGCGCCAGGCTGGCCGGGATGGGGCACCAGCGGTGGGCGCGCATGGCGGCTGCCGGGTTGATGGCGATGACCGGGTTGTTCGGGTTGTACCGCGCGTTGACACTGTCAAACGATATGCTGCGCGGAGGCTTTTGCCTGACGCATTAATTTGTCAGGCAACATGGCACACAAGTTCCACCTGCGGCAGTTTTGCCGCCACTAACCCTTTAAGCTAAACTGCCACGACTTTTTACGCTGCATTCTGGAGAGCTGCATGTCACAAGCCAAGCAATTGGGGATTCGCGATACGATAGGAAAAGACACGCTGGCATCGGTGGTGGTGTTTTTGGTTGCGCTGCCATTGTGCATGGGCGTTTCCATTGCGTCCGGCGTGCCGCCCACCGCCGGGCTGATTACGGGCATCGTCGGTGGTCTGGTGGTTGGGTTTCTCGCCGGTTCCCCATTGCAGGTGAGCGGCCCTGCGGCCGGACTTACCGTGCTGGTGTGGCAACTGGTACAACACCACGGTTTGCCTATGCTGGGAGTCATTGTGTTGCTGGCAGGGCTGCTGCAGTTGGCAGCGGGACTGCTCAAGCTGGGGCAGTGGTTCCGGGCGGTTTCCCCGGCGGTGATCCACGGCATGCTGGCGGGCATTGGGATATTGATCCTGTCTTCGCAGTTTCATGTCATGCTGGACAGCCGGCCAATCGGCAGCGGCATCCAGAACCTGGCTAGCATCCCGGGCACCTTGGCTCAGGCCGTCGCGGCGGGTGGAAATCCGCTGCACGCGCTGGAAATCGGGGTGCTGACCATCGCGCTGATCGCGCTGTGGGGCGGCTTTGCGCCCAGGAAACTGAGAATGCTGCCTGGCCCGCTGGTTGGTGTGCTGGTCGCTGTGGCGGTGTCGGCGATACTTGGGCTGGATATCAAATACATCCCTGACCTGCTGGCAAATCCGGGCGATATCAATAATGTGTGGACAGTGATCCAGTTGCCTACACTGGAGAATCTCTGGTCGGCGCTGGATCCGGCTATTTTGACGGCAGCGGTTTCTGTGGCGTTTATCGCCAGCGCCGAAACGCTGCTGTGCGCCAGTGCGGTAGACCAGATGCACCAGGGGCCGCGTACGAAATATGACAAGGAACTGGCGGCGCAAGGGGTGGGCAATGCGATTTGCGGCTTGTTGGGTGTTTTGCCGATGACCGGGGTCATCGTGCGTTCCAGCGCCAATGTGGATGCCGGTGCCAAGACGCGGGTTTCAGCGATTCTGCACGGGGTGTGGCTGGTGGTGTTCGTGGCGGTGCTGCCGTTTACCCTGAAATATATCCCGGTTGCCAGCCTGGCTGCGGTCCTGGTATTCACCGGCTACAAACTGGCCTACCCCAAGGCGGTGCCAAAGCTGCTGGAGTTCGGCAAAACCGAAGTGGCGATTTACCTGGTCACGATTGTGACCATTGTGGCAACTGACCTGTTGAAGGGGGTGGTGCTCGGGCTGGTGCTGTCCATGGTCAAATTGCTGTATGTGTTTTCCCACCTGCAGATCCAGCAGGAGGAGCAGGGGAACCGGGTTGATCTGCGCTTGAACGGGTCTGCGACACTGATCCGTCTGCCGAAACTGGCGGCGATACTGGAGCAGGTCAAGGCTGGCACGGAAGTCCATGTGCATTTTGGCGAACTGGAATATATCGACCATGCCTGTTTTGATCTGTTGACCAACTGGGAAAAGCAGCATCAAGCCACCGGCGGCAAACTGGTGGTCGAGTGGGATGAACTGGTGCACAAATATCATCGTCGCCGGACGGCGGCGCAGAAGGCGGGTTGAGGACAGCGCGTGAGTCGATTGCCCGTAGGTGTCATGGATTCCGGTGTGGGCGGGCTTTCCGTGCTGCGACATATCCGGGAAGCGTTGCCGCACGAACATCTGATCTATGTGGCGGATTCGGCACACGCACCTTACGGCACCAAGACGCCGGAGCAAATCCAGGAACACAGCATGCATCTGGCAGGTTTCCTGGTCGAACATGGGGCCAAGGCGCTGGTGATTGCTTGTAATACCGCGACGGCGGCGGCGGCAGCTTTGCTCAGGCAGAATTTTCAGGTGCCAGTGATCGCCATGGAACCGGCGGTCAAGCCGGCGGTGGCCGCGACCCAAAGCGGGGTGGTTGGCGTGCTGGCGACCAGTGGGACGCTGAGGAGCGCGCAATTCGCCGCTTTACTGGAAAATTTCGGGCAAGGCGTTAAAGTGGTCACCCAGGCCGGGCATGGGCTGGTGGAATGCGTCGAGCGGGGGGAGTTGGATGCCCCGGCGACGCGCGATCTGCTCTGGACGTATTTGCTGCCATTGCGGCAGGCGGGAGCCGATACTCTGGTGCTGGGGTGTACGCATTACCCGTTTCTGCGCCCGGTGATTGATGAATTGGCAGAAGGGCGCATGACCGTGATTGATACGGGGGCCGCGGTTGCGCGCCAGCTACGGCGGCGGCTTGAGTCTGCACACTTGCTAGCGCAGGATGGCCAGTCGGGTGATGAGCAGTTCTGGAGTAGCGGAGAGTTGTCCCGGAGCAGAGACGTCATGTCTCAACTCTGGGGGGCAACGGTCGCAGTGAATGCGCTGTGACTAGTGGTGCTTTACCGACTCGCCGGCTTTAAGGCGGTATTTGGTACCACAGTAGGGGCATGACGCTGCGCCGGTAACCGTGACGTCCAGAAATACGCGCGGATGAGAGCACCATAGCGCCGACTCTGCCGTCGGGCAGTGCAACGGCAGGTCCTGCGCTGTGACTTCAATCTCGCGGGATGTATCGCCCATGTAGCGCTCCTTATACCAGGGTCAACCAGTTGGCGTGCTGAGCCGACTTTCCAGTCACCACTTCGAAATATTTCTTTTGCAGTTTTTCGGTCACGGGACCGCGTGTCCCAGAACCGATAGTGCGTCTGTCCAGTTCGCGGATTGGCGTCACTTCGGCGGCGGTGCCGGTAAAGAAGGCTTCGTCGGCAGAATAAACCTCATCGCGGGTGATGCGCTTCTCAATGATCGGCAAACCCATTTCCGATGCGAGCTGAACGATGGTGTCGCGGGTGATGCCTTCCAGTGCGCTGGTCAGATCCGGCGTATAGAGTTTGCTGTTGCGAACCAGGAAGAAATTCTCGCCGGAGCCTTCAGCCACGAAGCCGTCAACATCCAGCAGCAGGGCCTCATCGTAACCATCCTGGGCCGCTTCCTGGTGCGCCAGGATGGAATTCAGGTAATTGCCGTTGGCCTTGGCCTTGCACATATGAATGTTTACATGGTGACGGGCAAAGGACGAGGTTTTTACACGAATGCCGTTTTCCAGCGCTTCCTTGCCCATGTAGGCACCCCATGCCCAAGCTGCCACGATGACGTGTGTGGACAGCGTTTTCGCGGAGATGCCCATGGCTTCTGCGCCGTAAAATGCCATGGGCCGCAGGTAGCCGGAATCCAGTTTGTTCTCGCGCACGGCAGCTTTTTGCGCCTCGATCAGGGTGGCCTTGTCGAACGGCATTTTCATCCCCAGGATGTGGGCGGAGCGGAACAGCCGGTCGGTGTGTTCCTGCAAACGGAAAATGGCCGTGCCCTGGTCGGTCTTGTAAGCGCGGACGCCTTCAAAAACCCCCATGCCGTAATGCAGGGTATGGGTCAGGACGTGGGTTGTGGCATCCCGCCAAGGCACCATTTTGCCGTCATACCAAATCAGCCCGTCGCGGTCAGCCATTGACATCTTGAAATCTCCAAATGAATTGTTTTGTTGCGAATAAATGGCAATTGTAACCTTTGAATCGCTGGAACAGGAAGGCCTGTATGCCACAAAGATGGCGGGCTGCAACGGGTTGAACTGGAAGTTGATTGATGCTATGGTTAGCAAAAGTGCGGCAATTTGACGCAGATCAAATTGCCGTTCTGCAAGTTAGGGTGCAGGGATTGGTGATGCCTAGTGCGGAATTCAGCGTAATGACGAAGCCGAACTGCTCGATGTCGGTGGTGGAGCAGAGGCGCGGTTTTGCGGTTATTGCCGGTTTCGCTCTGATAGTGGCGACGGGTTTTTCGCTTGCTGGGGCTTGGCTGGTCATGCCTTTTGCCGGGGTTGAATTGCTGGCGCTGGCGGCAGCCTTTAGTTATCTGAACGGATGCTCTGAAGATTACGAGAGTATTTCGCTCAGTGGCGACAGTCTGGTGTTGGAACTGCGTAGCCGGAAACGGGTTGAGCGGATTGAGTTCAATCGCTACTGGGTACGAGTGATGTTGAAGGTTGTTCCCGGGGGCATGCAGCGGCTGTGCTTGTGCTCGCATGGTAGGGAAGTGGAATTCGGGCGTTATATGAACGATCAGCAGCGTTTGGCGCTGGCGCACGAACTAAAGCGTATGACGGGTTCGTCATACCGATAATTAATAAAGTCTTGAAGGAGAGAGGTATGGTTGGTAAGCGATTAGGACGATTCGCGGCGGGATTGGGTTTGCTGCTGTGGTCACTTGTAGCTGGCGCTGATTATTCGTGGAATTTTCCCAAGCCAGTCACACCGATAGCGTTGGACACGCTGCATGTGCACAACAAGTTCATGTTGATCGCAATGATCATCTTTTTTGTTGTGCTGGGCATCATGATTTACTCCATTTTTGCTCACCGCAAGAGTCGTGGTCATAAGGCGGCAGCCTTCACTGGCCCCAGCACCGCCGCGCAGGTGGTGTGGACGCTGGCTCCTTTCGCTTTGCTGCTTTACATTGACTTTATCCTGATGGGTATTCCCGCATACCACAGCGTGGTGATGATGGAAGACACCAAGAACAATGCTGACCTGGTGCTAAAGGTGACGGGCATGCAGTGGCGCTGGCAGTATGAATATCTGGATGGGGATGGCAAGGGCATCAAGTTTGTCAGCAACCTCAAGACGCCTCAGGATGAGATCGACAACAAAGCCGAGAAAAATCCGCACTACTTGTTAGAGGTGGATGAGCCGGTAGTGTTGCCAGTGGGTAAAAAAGTGCGTGTTCTGTTGACCTCAACGGATGTTATTCATACTTGGTGGGTGCCTCAATTTGGCGTTGCACGCGATGCAATTCCCGGCTTCCTGCGCGAAACCTGGTTGAAGATCGAAGAGCCGGGCACTTATCGTGGGCAGTGTAAGGAACTGTGTGGCAAGGGCCACGGCTTCATGCCTGTGGTGGTCAATGCTGTGTCCGAAGAGGAATACAAGCAGTGGACCGATACCAAAAAGACACAGTTGGCTGCGGCGTCCGCTGGCGCTGACAAGGAGTGGAGCAAGGATGAATTGCTGGCTCACGGCAAGGATGTGTACGAGAAGAACTGTGCGGTCTGTCACCAAGTCACTGGCGCAGGTGTGCCACCTGCGTTCCCCGCGTTGACCGGCAGCAAGATTGTGAATAGCCCCATCTTTGACAAGGATGGCAAACTGATTCCCGATAGCCATGTGGACCGCGTATTCAACGGTAAGAACGTGATGCCGGCCTGGAAGGGTGTGCTGAATGATGTGGATATTGCAGCGGTTGTGACCTATGAGCGTAATGCTCTGGGGAATTCCGTCGGGGATGTGGTGCAGCCGGCGCAAATCAAGGCTTTGCGCTAATCGGTGCGGCTACGCTTGAATTAATAGGGAGAAAGTGAAATGACAACAGCAACTACCGCTCACGGTCACGAACATGATCATGAGCATCATCCATCAGGGCTGATGCGTTGGTTGACAACCACCAACCACAAGGACATCGGTACCATGTACCTGACCTTCGCGCTGATCATGTTCCTGGTGGGCGGCATCATGATTCTGGGCGTTCGCGCTGAGTTGTTCCAACCGGGCCTGCAGTTGATGAAGCCGGAGTTTTTCAATCAGTTGATAGGTGTTCATGCGCTGGTCATGATTTTTGCGGCGCTGATGCCAGCCGCAACAGGTTTTGCCAACTGGATGCTGCCGCTGCAACTGGGCGCGCCGGACATGGCGCTGCCACGGCTGAATAACTGGGGGTTCTGGCTGTTGCCCCCAGCGGCGATTCTGTTGACCGCTCCGTTCACCCTGGCGCTATTTGGCATTGGTGATGGCGCGGTAGCCACCGGTTGGACCTTGTATGCTCCGCTTTCGGTACAGGGGGGCATCGGTGTTGACTTTGCCATTTTCTCCGTGCACTTGCTGGGTATTTCCTCGGTGCTGGGTTCCATCAACATCATTGTCACCATCTTCAACATGCGTGCTCCTGGCATGACACTGTTCAAGATGCCGCTGTTCGCATGGGGCTGGCTGATCACTGCTTTCCTGCTGATTGCCACGATTCCGGTGCTGGCTGGCGCGGTCACCATGTTGCTGACGGATCGCCATTTCGGTACTCACTTCTTTGATGCTGCCGGTGGTGGTGATCCCATCCTGTTCCAGCACCTGTTCTGGTTCTTCGGCCATCCTGAAGTGTATATTCTGCTGCTGCCGGTATGGGGCTTCATCCCGCATATCCTGGAAGCGTTCACCCGTAAGCCGGTTTATGGCTACAAGGCGCAAGTGTATTCGTTCTGGGCTATCGGCATCCTGTCGGTGATTGTGTGGGCGCACCACTTCTTCACTGTCGGCCTGCCGGTGCCTGCGCTGCTGTACTTCATGTATAGCACCATGTCCATTTCGTTGCCGCTGGCCGTGCTGTTTTTCTGCTGGATTGCAACCATGTGGAAAGGCTCGATGAGCTTTGAAACGCCAATGCTGTTCACCACCGGCTGGATCATCCTGTTCGGCATTGGTGGCCTGACCGGTTTGGTGCTGGCTGACGTGGCTGCGGATGCGCAGTACCACCACTCCTACTTCGTGGTGGCGCACTTCCATTACACCTTATTTGCCGGCGGCATCATGGGCATCATGGCCGGTGTTTATTACTGGCTGCCAAAAATGACCGGTCGCATGGTGAATGAAAAGCTGGGCAAACTGCATTTCTGGCTGACGGCGATTGCATTCAACCTGACCTTTATCCCGCAGTTTTTCCTCGGGCTGGCCGGTATGCCGCGCCGTATCCCTGACTATGCCCTGCAATTCGCGGAATTCAACATGATTTCAACGATTTCTGCCTTTGTACTGGGACTGTCGCAACTGCTCTTTGTCTACAATATCGTGTCGTGCGTACGCGGCAAGGGCGAGAAGGCTGCCGACAAGCCATGGGAAGGTGCCAAGGGCCTGGAGTGGACGCTGCCATCGCCGCCTCCGTATCACAGCTTTACGGAGCAGCCGACGGTGAAGTAACGCAGGTTTTTGCAAAGGAATGCGGGTGGGCGTAGTCTTGCCCACCCGGTAAATTGGAATTTGGTAATAATGTCGGCTCCACAACAAGTGCAACAGGATAAGAAAAAATCCAGTGCCAGAATGGCATTAATCATTGGGGTGCTGGTATTGGCTTGGTACCTGCTGGCGATGCTGGTGGTATTGCGTTGAACCGGGATGCGGACCGCGATGCGGCAAATAAAAAGCTGATTGTCCGGTTGTTGGTGGGGTTGGCTGCTTCGATCCTGTTTGCGGTGTCAATGGTGCCGCTGTACCGGGTGATGTGTGAAGTGACCGGCTTTAACGGCAAGACCAATGACACGGCAAAAAAAATTGCCAAGTCATTGAAGGTAGATGAGACACGGTTGGTTAAAGTCGAGTTTACCAGCAGCGTGATGCCCGGATTGCCATGGCAGTTTGCACCGATGCAGGAAAGTATTTTGGTTCACCCGGGGAAGATGGAGTTGGTGAAGTATCAGGCTAAAAACATCACCAACCAGACTTCGACGGGACAGGCCATCCCGAGCGTTAGCCCGGGACAGGCGGCGCAGTATTTCAACAAGATCGAATGCTTCTGCTTTCGGCGGCAAGAACTGAAAGCGGGAGAATCGAAAGAGATGCCGTTGACGTTTTATATCAGTCCGGATCTGCCGGCTGAAATTAAAACGATCACGTTGTCGTATGCGTTTTTTGATGCAGTAAAACAGTAGCAAGACAGGAATTTCCCCGGTTTCGGGGATGTGACTAATAAAATAAAATTAACCAGGGAGTTGAGTATGGCGACCAACGCACCACACTATTACGTGCCCAATCCGAGCCCGTATCCATTTATCTTGTCAACCGGACTGCTGTTACTGACGTCCGGGTTTATTTTCAACATGAACCATTACGCCCCTGGCGTATGGTTGATGCTGCTCGGGTTCCTGTGCACCCTGTACGTGCTGTTTGGCTGGTTTGGCAGCGTTATCGGCGAAAGTGAGGGTGGTCGTTATAGCAAGTGGGAAGACAAGTCTTTCCGCATCGGCATGATCGTGTTCATCTCCTCGGAAGTGGCGTTTTTTGCCGCATTCTTTGGCGCGCTGTTCTTCATGCGCAATATCGCGATTCCGGAGTTGGCCGGTTTTGATGCCGACTTCACGCCGTACAAGGGCTTCACCGATGCATGGCCATCCGCAGGCCCTGGCGGTGTGGTGCTGGGCAAGGTGTACGAGGTTGCCAAGTTCGAACGCATGGGGCCGTGGGGTCTGCCTGCAATCAATACCCTCATCCTGCTGACTTCTGGTCTGACCGTGACCTGGGCGCACTGGGGGCTGATCAAAAACAACCGCACCCAACTGATTCTGGGTCTGTTCCTGACGGTAGCACTGGGTGTTTCCTTCCTGGCATGCCAGGCTTACGAATATCATCATGCCTACACCGAAATGGGACTGACGCTGGGCACTGGTGCTTATGGCGCAACGTTCTTCATGCTGACCGGTTTCCACGGTTTCCATGTGCTGCTGGGTACCATTATGCTGACGGTGATTCTGCTGCGTAGCATTAAAGGCCACTTCAAGCCTGATCACCATTTTGCATTTGAAGGGGTGGCCTGGTACTGGCACTTCGTGGATGTGGTCTGGCTGCTGCTGTTCGTACTCGTGTACTGGCTGTAAGCCGCAACAAACAAAAAAGGCGGCGCTCATGCGCCGCCTTTTTTATTCAGCAAGAAGTTATAACGAGTGGCCGATCAACTTCAACTGATAGCCAATCAGCAGCAGGATAAACAGGGCGATGGAAAGTGAAATTCTCAAGGTAAGCGCTTTGACGGTTCTGCTTCCCTGGCCTTTGTCTTTGACCAGATAAAACAGGGCAGAAAACAGACTGGCGACAATCAGCACCAGCACCAGAATGACGAATAGTTTGGATAACATTGGACTTACCTTATCAAGTGTGACCCCGATTATGAGTTGTGGCGCACCGCATTGCAATCCCTGCCTAAATTGAAGGAAATAGCTTGTCTTACCAGTTTCGTCCGCAATTACTGACTAGCATCGTGGCTGCCATCGTGATGGCGGTCATGATCAAGTTGGGGTTCTGGCAATACAACAAGGCCGAACAGAAACAGGCGTTGCAAACAGTCTACGATGCGCGTGCCCAGCAGCCCCCGGTCGCAGTACCCGATGATATCGGCGACCTGGAAGAATGGCGCTATCGCCGGTTGCAGGCGGAGGGAAAGTACCGGACCGACTATCAGATATTGCTGGATAATCAGGTTGAAGGCGAAGAAGCTGGCTACCATGTGATTACTCCGCTGCAGACAAAAAGCGGTGTCACAGTCTTGGTAGACAGGGGGTGGATTCCGGTTGGTGACAGAAGCCGGTTGCCGGAAATCAGAACACCAACCGGGGAGGTGACCGCCACCGGATTTTCATGGATTCCATCCACCAAGTTCTTCGAGTTGGCGGCGCCAGCCAGTAGTTCGACCTGGCAACCAGTCTGGCAGAATATGGACATGCAGCGCTACCTGAAACTGGTGCCGTTCAAGGTTCTTCCTTTTGTCATCAGGCTGGATGCCGATAGTCCGGCAGGTGGTTTTGTACGACACTGGGCGATGCCCGCGGAACGCATAGAAAAACATATCGGTTATGCCTACCAGTGGTGGGGGTTCGCTGCCGCGCTGTTCGGCATATGGATATTTGTGAATTTGAAACGAAAGAGCCGCAATGAGCAAAGCTAAAGGCAGGATGCAATTCCTGGGATTGCTGCTGGTGTTCCTGTTGCCGGTCGCCGCCGTCGGGTGGTTGTACTGGAGCGGGTGGAACCCGGGGGGTGCCAGTCACGGTGCACTGATTCAGCCGCCACGCGAATTGGCGGTTTCCAGCATGCAAAACTATGGCGCGGCGCCGTTCAATCCTGAGGATTGGCGTGACAAATGGCATCTGGTGCAGATTTCAGGCGCTGCCTGCGCGGCGCAGTGCCAGCACGACCTGCATGAGATGCGGCAGATACATGCTTCGCTCGCCAAGGAGATTGAACGGCTGCAGCGAGTGTGGCTGGTGATGGGTGAACTGTCGGAAGCCGATCTGCAAGCAGTACGCAAACAGTATCCCGATCTGGTCATATTGCCTGCGGCAGCCAATCTGGCGCAGCAGTTTCAGCAAGTTGGTCAGCCGGATGATCGCTATTATCTGGTTGATCCGCTAGGGAAAATCATCATGCGGTATCCGCATGATGCGGAAGCCAAAGGCATCAGGAAAGATTTGCTTAAATTATTCAGATATTCGTGGGCAGGGTAAAAGCAGGTATGCAGAAATTGTTTGATCGATTGGTACTCATCGCGCTGGTCCTCGCGTTTTGTGTGGTTTCGCTCGGGGCTTATGTGCGCCTTTCCGATGCGGGCCTGGGTTGTCCGGATTGGCCTGGCTGCTACGGGCACATCGCTGTGCCACACCACGAACTGGCGCAACAGGCATTTCCCGACAAGCCGCTGGAAGCGCATAAAGCCTGGAAGGAAATGATACACCGCTATTTTGCCGGTACCCTGGGGCTGCTGATTCTGGGGATATGTGTGCTGGCCTGGCGCCAGCGCGGTAAATCGGCGAGCAATCCGGTGCTGCCGACAGCGCTGGTGCTGTTGGTCGCATTCCAGGCGGCACTCGGCATGTGGACCGTGACGCTGTTGCTGAAACCGGTGATTGTCAGCCTGCATCTGTTGGGTGGAATGGCGACATTGGCCATGCTGGCCTGGATCGCCAGCACACGCTGGGCGGCACCAGCCAGCAATCAGCGGGCACGTGGGCTGGCGCTGTTGGCGCTGCTGGTTCTGGGCACACAAATCGCCCTCGGCGGTTGGACCAGTTCCAACTATGCCGCGCTGGCCTGTCCTGACTTTCCTGCATGCCAGGGTGTATGGTGGCCGGGCGTGGATTTTTCCAATGCATTTCACCTGGTGCGCGAACTGGGCGTCAACCTGGATGGGACCCAGCTATCGCTGCCAACGCTTACCGCCATACACCTGACGCATCGCATTGGCGCGCTGGTGACATTTTTTTACCTTGGGTGGTTCGGCAGCAAACTGCTGAAAATCGACGGCCTGCGCTTTTGGGGTAAGGCTCTGCTGGGCTTGCTGCTGTTGCAGGTGATGCTGGGCATCAGCAATGTGGTGTTCAGCTTGCCGCTGCCGGTGGCTGTGGCGCATAACACCGGTGCCGCTTTGTTGCTGGCAACGTTGATAGTGATAAACTCGAAATTATGGAATAAAGATGGAGGTCGGGCATGACCGCGGCAACAATCAGCCTCAGCTTGCAGCGCATTGGTGTGAGCTTTCGCAGCTTCTTTTTGATGTGCAAACCCAGGGTCAGCGCGCTGATCGTGTTCACCGCCATGATAGGCATGTTCCTGGCGACGCCGGGCATGGTGCCGCTGGATATCCTGCTGGCAGGCACGGTGGGCATCGCACTGGCATCCGGTGCCGCTGCTGCATTCAACTGTTTGATCGAGCAGAAAATCGATGCGCGCATGGCACGCACGCGTGCGCGGCCGCTGCCTACCGGCCAGGTGACTTCCTACCAGACCGCGCTGTTTGCCACCATCGTGGGCTCGATCGGGCTGGGAATCCTGTACTACTGGGTCAACCCGCTGACCATGTGGCTGACGTTTGCCACCTTCCTCGGCTATGCCGTCATCTACACAGTGTTCCTCAAGCCGGCTAACCCACTTAATATCGTGATTGGCGGCGCATCGGGCGCGATGCCGCCGATACTGGGCTGGGCAGCAGTCAATAACGTGGTGTCGCCGGAGTCGGTGATCCTGTTTCTGATCATTTTTGCCTGGACGCCGCCGCATTTCTGGGCGCTGGCGCTGTATCGCCGCGACGAATACGCCAAGTCCGGTTTGCCCATGTTGCCGGTAACGCACGGCGAGGAATTCACCCGGCTGCATATCCTGCTGTATACCATTGTGCTGGTCACCATCACCTTCATGCCGAATGCCGTAGGCATGAGCGGCTGGATCTATCTGGTGTCGGCGATAGCGCTCAATGCCGTGTTCATGGCTTATGCCGTGCGGATTTACCGCCGTTACAGTGATGAACTGGCCCGGAGCACGTTCCGCTTTTCCATCCTGTATTTAACGTTGCTGTTCGCGGCCTTGCTGCTGGATCACTACGTGATGCTGCCGCTGTGATGCTGCGTAACCTGCTATTGCTTGGCGCCATGCTCGGGCTGCTCGGCTGCGGCGCAAAAACGCCGCAATCGGCGGCGCAGTTTGTCGGCTCGGATGTCAGTGACGTGCAACTGACCAGTGATTTTGTGCTGCCTGACCACAACGGCCAGCCGCGCAAGTTGGCTGATTTCCACGGCAAGGTCGTGGCCCTGTTTTTTGGCTATACCCATTGCCCTGACGTGTGCCCCACCACCATGCATGACATGGCGCAGGGCATCAAGCTGCTGGGCGACAAGGATAAGCAGGTGCAGGTGCTGTTCGTGACGCTGGATGGCGAGCGCGATACGGCACAAGTCCTGCGGCAATACGTGCCATCATTCAACCCCGATTTTCTCGGCTTGCGCGGCGACGAAGCCGCCACCATCAAGGTCACCCAGGACTTCAAGGTGTATTACGTCAAGCAGCAGTCCAATTCCAAGGCGGGTTACACCATAGACCACACCGCCGGGGTTTATGTGTTCGACAAGACCGGCAAGCTGCGCGTCATCATGAAAAATGGGCAAAGTCCGCAGGACATCGCCCATGATCTTGGATTGCTGCTTTAATCAATCCAACCCGTATAGCAGCGTCAGTTGCGGCTGCACTAGTTCCGTGGGTTTACGCTTGAAGCCGCTCTTGGCAAACTGGTGCCAGCGGCCAATCACATAACACAGTAACAAATTGGCTTGAGCCTCAGGCTCCAGTTTGCGGCCGCTCTGTGTTTCCGCAATGCGCAGTGATTGTTTCAGCGTCGATTCAATGCGGTCGAATAGCTGGTTGATACGCACTTGCAGGCGTTCATCTTCATTCACCAGCGCGTCACCGATCAGCACGCGCGTCATGCCGGGGTTCTTCTCCGCAAACAGCAGCATGATGGTCAGGATACGCCGGACCTGTTTCAGGCCTTCCTGTTCTTCACTGGTGATTTTGTTGATCAGGCCGAACAGCGAATGCTCGATGAACTCGATCAGCCCTTCGAACATCTGTGCCTTGCCGGCAAAGTGCCGGTACAGCGCCGCTTCAGAAACTTCCAGCCGGGCTGCCAGGGCAGCGGTGGTGATTTTTTCGCGCTTTGGCGCTTCCAGCATTTTTGCCAGGGTTTCCAGAATCTGCTGTTTGCGTTCACCGGGTTTGGTCGCCATGATGGTTCCTTAAAAAAGTTTGGGGAGTGCCAGCACCGAAGCTACGCGAACATCCACATAGCTTGGGCGCTTGGCATTGGAATTAACATAAACAGTTTTCATGCCCAGCCGCTTGGCGGTTTTTAATGCCGGCAGGCTATCTTCCACCATGATGCACTGCGATGCCTCGCGGCGGATGGTTTTTAACAGGCGCAAAAACCCATGGGTACGCGGCTTGGGTTGAAAACGGGTGGATTCGATGCTGAATACGGTGTCGAACAGATCACGAATTCCCAGCAGCGCCAGTACCTTTTCGGCATACGCCATCGGCGCATTGGTAAATACCACCTTGCTCCCGCCGAGTTTAATGAGCGCATGCCGCAGACCCCGGGTTTTCAGGATCATGCTTTCCAGGTGCGGGAACTGGTGGGTAAGCTGCAGAAAATGGTGCGGGTCGGTGCCATGGTGACGCATCAGCCCGTGCAGCGTTGCCCCATAGCGTTGCCAGTAGTGGCGGCGCAGGTCATTGGCGTCTGTCTCGCTCAGGTTGAGATGCGTCATCAGGTAGTGCGTCATGCTCCGGTTGATGTGCGGAAATACATGGGCGCTGGCGTTGTGCAGGGTGTCATCCAAGTCGAACACCCATACCCGGTCACTTCGCACGGATCAGCGTGGCCATGTTATTTGGCACGAATTAACGTGCCTACGCCCTCGTCGGTCAGCACTTCCAGCAGCAGCGCGTGTTCCACCCGGCCATCGATGATGTGCACCGATTTCACCCCGCTACGCGCCGCATCCAGCGCCGAACTGATCTTGGGCAGCATGCCGCCGGACAGCGTGCCATCCGCGAACAACCCGTCGATTTCCTTGGCGGAAAGCCCGGTCAGCAGGTTGCCGCTTTTATCCAGCACCCCCGGCGTGTTGGTGAGCAGGATCAGCTTTTCCGCACCGAGGATTTCCGCCAGCTTGCCGGCCACCACGTCGGCGTTGATGTTATAGGTTTCGCCCTCGGTCCCCACGCCGATAGGGGCGATCACCGGAATAAAGTCGCCGGTATCCAGAAACTGGATGATGCTGGGGTCGATGCCGGTGATGTCGCCTACCTGGCCGATGTCTATCATTTCCCCCGGCGTTGCCGTGCTCTCGATCAGCAGTTTTTTCGCGCGGATGAAGTTGCCGTCCTGCCCGGTCAGACCCACCGCCTTGCCGCCGTGGCGGTTGATCAGGTTAACGATTTCCTTGTTCACCTGGCCGCCCAGCACCATTTCCACCACGTCCATGGTTTCTTCGTCGGTGACGCGCATGCCCTGGATGAACTCACCCTTTTTGCCCAGTTTGTCCAGCAGTTCATTAATTTGCGGGCCGCCGCCATGCACCACGACAGGGTTCATGCCCACCAGCTTCAGCAGCACCACGTCGCGGGCGAAGCTGTCCTTGAGCTTGGGGTCGGTCATGGCGTTGCCGCCATATTTGATGACAATGGTCTTGTCGAAGAAGCGCTTGATGTAAGGCAACGCTTCAGCCAGGGTTTGCGCTTTTTGCGCAGCGGTAGTGTCGGTGAGCATTGGCTCTCTCTGCGGGTTAAGTAAAACGGGGATATTTTACCGCTAAAGCGAGACAAAAGTGTTACGCCTCAGCATCGCTGAAAACCATCTTTTTAGAAGGGTGGGGAAACCTCGGTTACTTTGTTAAGATTCACTACAGATGCTATCCGGGAGAGGTGCATGTTAAGCGACATCGAAATCTCGCAGCAGACCGCCTTGAACAAGGTGACCGACATCGCCCGCGCCCTGGGGCTGGACGAAGAGGCGCTGATTGCGTTTGGCCACTACAAGGCCAAGATCGATTTTGAATCCCTGCCTGAACTGCACCACCGCCCATTGGGCAAGCTGGTGCTGGTGACGGCGATTTCTCCCACGCCCGCCGGCGAAGGTAAAACCACCACCACCGTGGGCCTGGGCGACGCCCTCAACGTGATCGGAAAACAAGCGGCGATCTGCCTGCGCGAGCCCTCCATGGGGCCGGTATTCGGCATGAAAGGCGGTGCAGCCGGCGGCGGCCATGCACAGGTAGTGCCGATGGAAGACATCAACCTGCATTTCACCGGCGACTTTGCCGCTATTGCGCTGGCGCACAACCTGCTGGCGGCGCTGATCGACAACCACATCCATCAGGGCAATGCGCTGGGGATTGATCCGCGTCAGGTGACGTGGAAGCGTGTGATGGACATGAACGACCGCGCGCTGCGGCAAATTGTGGTGGGGCTGGGCGGCAAGGTGAACGGCCAGGCGCGCGAGGACGGCTTCGACATCGTGGTGGCCTCGGAAGTGATGGCGATTTTCTGTCTGGCGCAGTCGTTGCAGGACCTCAGGCAACGGCTGGGCAACATCGTCATCGGTTACGGTTTCGACGGGCGCCCCATCTGTGCCAGCGACCTCAAGGCGCATGGCGCGATGACGGTGCTGCTGAAAGAAGCGATCAAACCCAATCTGGTGCAAAGCCTGGAACATACGCCGGCCTTTATCCACGGCGGCCCGTTCGCCAACATCGCGCATGGCTGCAATTCGGTGATTGCCACCAGCCTGGCATTGCGCCTGGCGGATTATGTGGTGACCGAAGCCGGCTTTGGCGCCGATCTGGGCGCGGAAAAATTCATCGATATCAAATGCCGTAAATCCGGGTTGCGGCCATCCGCCTGCGTGATTGTGGCGACCATGCGCGCGCTCAAATACCACGGCGGGGTGGAAGTGCCGCAACTGAATGCGGAAAACCCGACCGCGCTGGAGGCCGGACTGGTGAACCTGCAAAAACACGTGGAGAACATCACCCGACACTACGGCCTGCCGTGCGTGGTGGCGATCAACCGTTTCAGCCACGATACCCCGGCGGAAATCGCCCTGGTCAGCCAGCGCATGGCGGAGCAGGGGGTCAAAGTGGTGCTGGCCGAACACTGGGCCAAAGGCGGCAAGGGTGCGGTGGAACTGGCACAGGAAGTGGTGCGGCTGGCGGAAGGCAACCAGCAGGCGATGCAATTTGTGTATGAAGATGCCGACCCGCTGTGGGAGAAAATGCGCAAGGTGGCGACGCGTATCTACGGCGCCGCCGACATCACCGCCTCGCGTCGCATCCGGGCACAGATCGATGCACTACAGCAGGATTACGGCCATTACCCGATTTGCGTTGCCAAGACCCAGTATTCGTTCTCCACCGATGCCGCGGCGCGCGGCGCCCCTACCGGGCATGTGGTGACCATCCGCGAAGTGCGCCTGGCGGCGGGAGCAGAGTTTGTGGTGATGTTGTGCGACGACATCATGACCATGCCGGGGTTGCCCAGGGAACCATGCGCCATGCGCATTGATATTGACGACAACGGCCGCGTGACGGGGCTGTTCTAGCCATGCCCATCCCGCCCGCATTGTTGCCCTTATTGGCCCGGGTATTGCCGCCGGATGCCCTGCTCACGTTGCCCGAGCAACTGGCGCCATACGAATGCGATGCCTTGTCGGCCTATCGGCAACGCCCGGCCGCCGTGGCATTGCCTTCCACGGAGCACCAGGTCGCCGAAGTGCTCAGACTGTGCCGGGAATTCGCCGTGCCGGTGGTGGCGCGTGGCGCGGGTACTGGACTTTCCGGCGGGGCGCTGCCAGTTGCCGGCGCGTTGCTGCTGTCATTGGCGCGGCTGAATAACATCCTGCATGTCGATCC
This sequence comes from uncultured Methylophilaceae bacterium, assembly GCA_964511385.1. GTDB lineage: Bacteria > Pseudomonadota > Gammaproteobacteria > Burkholderiales > Methylophilaceae > CAILHX01. The sequence goes on from CAZEFE010000004.1 coordinate 234,034, forward strand.
GCTGGCGCGCACGGCGCGGGTGCAGCCCGGGGTGCGAAACCTCGCCATTTCGCAGGCCGTTGCCAGCCACGGCCTGTACTACGCGCCCGACCCTTCATCGCAGATCGCGTGCAGCATCGGCGGCAACGTGGCGGAAAATTCCGGCGGCATCCATTGCCTGAAATACGGCCTGACCGTGCACAATATCCTGGAATTGCGCGTCATCACCATGGACGGAGAAATTCTCACCCTGGGCAGCCAGGCGCTGGATGCGCCGGGTTATGACCTGCTGGCGCTGATGACCGGTTCGGAAGGTATGCTGGGCGTCATTGTGGAAATCACCGTGCGTTTGCTGCCTCGGCCGGAGCGCGCGCAGGTGCTGCTGGCTGCGTTCGATAGTGTCGAGCAAGCCGGCGTGGCGGTGGGCGAGATCATTGCTGCCGGTATCATCCCCGCCGGGCTGGAAATGATGGACAAGCTGGCGATCCGGGCGGCAGAAGCCTATATGCACGCCGGTTATCCCGACAACGCCGAAGCTATATTGCTGGTGGAGGTCGACGGTGTGAACGCGGAGGTTTCCGATGGCCTCCGCGTGGTGCATGACGTGGTGTTGCGCTGCGGGGCTATAGAGGTGCGCACCGCGCTGGATGATACGGAGCGGGCCAGGTTATGGGCCGGGCGCAAAGCGGCGCTCCCAGCCGTTGGCAGGCTATCGCCCGATTACTATTGCATGGATGGCACCATTCCGCGCGGCAAGCTGCCGCAGGTGCTGCAGCGCATCGCCGAGCTTTCCGCGGAATACGGCCTGCGTGTGGCCAATGTGTTCCACGCCGGTGACGGCAACCTGCACCCGTTGATTCTGTACGATGCCAATGTACCGGGCGAACTGCACAAAACCGAACAACTGGGTGACCAGATACTGCAAGCCTGCGTAGCGGCGGGCGGCAGCATTACCGGCGAGCATGGGGTGGGTATCGAGAAAATCGACCAGATGTGCCACCAGTTCGCGTCTCCGGAACTGAACATCTTCCATGCCCTGAAGCGCGTGTTCGACCCGGCGGCCCTGCTCAACCCCGGTAAGGCGGTGCCCAGCCTGCACCGCTGCGCGGAGTTGGGCGCCATGCATGTACACGGCGGAAAACTGCCGCATGCCGAGTTGCCGAGGTTCTGAGATGCACCCGTGGATAGAACGCACCGCAGATCAGATCAGGCAGGCCGTTGCCGGTAAGCAAATACTCACCATTCGCGGTGGCGGCAGTAAGCATTTCTACGGCAATACGCCGCAAGGCGAGGTGCTCGACGTAGCAGGTTATCGCGGCATCATCGAATACCAGCCCGGCGAATTGACGCTGACCGCACGTGCCGGAACGTCGCTGGCGGAAATCGAGCAGGTGCTTGGCGCTCGACAGCAGATGCTGCCGTTTGAGCCGCCGCATTTCGGCATGGCAACATTGGGCGGGTGCGTGGCCAGCGCGCTGGCCGGTCCGCGCCGGCCATATTGCGGTGCAGTACGCGATGCGATGCTGGGCATCCGGATGATAGACGGCACGGGGCAATGGCTGAGCTTCGGCGGCAAGGTCATCAAGAATGTCGCGGGTTACGATGTTACGCGCATGATGGTGGGTTCCATGGGCACGATGGGGGTACTGGCCGAGGTGTGCGTGCGGGTGCTGCCACGCCCTGAATGCGAGCGCACGCTCGCGCTGGATATGCCGCAAAACAAGGCGATCATTACCATGAATCAATGGGCAGGATTGCCCGTCCCGCTATCGGCCACTGCCTGGCGCAATGGCCAGTTGCTGGTCCGGTTTTCCGGCACCGGGAGCGCGGTGCGCGCCGCGATGGAGAAACTGGGGGGAGAAGAATTGCCGCAGGCCGAAGCTTTCTGGCAGGCATTAAAAGAACAGCAATTGCCCGAGTTTGATGCCGCCACGCTGTGGCGCGTGAGCGTGCCGTCCATCACGCCAGTGTTGGAGGGCATGGCGGCGCGACTGGTGGAATGGGGCGGCAGCGTACGCTGGCTGGTCGGGGATGAGGACTCCGCACAACAGATGCGCGCTGCTGCGGTTGCCGCCGGCGGCCACGCCACCCTGTTTCGCGGGCGCCTGCCGGCAGTGCCTGCATTTACGCCGCTGCCGGCGCCGCTGATGGCCCTGCACCACAACATTCGCCGCGTGTTCGATCCGCACGGGGTGTTTGATGCCGGCAGACTTTACCCATAAACATGCAAACCAACATTCGCCCAGATCTCCGTTGCACGCCGCAAGGCCGGGAAGCCGATGCCATTCTGCGCAAGTGCGTGCATTGCGGTTTCTGCAATGCGACCTGCCCGACCTACCAGGTCAAAGGTGATGAGTTGGATGGCCCGCGCGGACGGATTTACCTGATGAAACAGATGCTGGAAGGTGCGGCGGCCGGGAGTACTACGCTGACCCATCTGGATCGTTGCCTGACCTGCCGCAATTGCGAAACCACCTGCCCGTCCGGTGTTGAGTATGGCCGGTTGCTGGATATTGGCCGCGACATGGCGGAACGGCAGATTGAGCGGCCTTGGCGGCAACGCCTGATACGGCGCGTGCTTGGCGCGGTGCTGACGCGCAGCTGGCTGTTCGGCGGCTTGCTGACGCTGGGGCGGGTGTCCAAGCCGCTGCTGCCCGGCAGCCTGAGCGGCAAGATTCCGGCACGGCAGTCATCCCACGCCTGGCCGCCGCTACGCCATGCCAGGCGCATGCTGGTGCTGCAGGGGTGTGTGCAGCCAGCCCTGGCGCCGCAGATCAACACACATGCGGCCCGGTTGCTGGATCAACTGGGCATCAGCCTGATTCCCGTATCTGGCTGTTGCGGGGCAATCGAGCAGCATTTATCCCAGGCGGCGGAAGCAAAAGCCACGATGCGCCGCAATATCGATGCCTGGTGGCCCGCGGTTGAAAGCGGTGCGGAAGCCATCGTGATGACGGCCAGTGGCTGCGGAGTGCAGGTCAAGGATTACGGCCACTATTTACGGGATGATCCGGTTTATGCCGCCAAGGCGGCGCGTATTGCTGCGCTGGCCAAGGACATTGCCGAAGTGTTGCAGCAGGAAGACCTGGGCAAGCTGCGGGTCACGCCGCGCAAGGTGGCTTACCAGGCGCCTTGCAGCCTGCAGCACGGGCAAAAGCTGCAAGGCCTGGTGGAAGGCATGTTGCAATCGCTGGGGTTTGAACTGGAGGCGGTTGCCGACGCCCATTTGTGCTGCGGTTCGGCAGGGACTTACGCATTGCTACAGCCGGAACTGGCCGCTCAACTGCGCGCTAACAAACTGGCCGCTCTGGGCGCGGGTGGCGCCGATTTGTTTGCCACGGCCAATATCGGTTGCCTGAACCACCTGCAAAGCGGTACCGGCAAACGGGTAGTACACTGGCTGGAATTACTGGTGAATGATGATGAACCCAACCGGAGAACGCAGATGAATACTGAAAACGTCGCGCCCCTGCTGCAATACAGCTTCCCGCGCTTGAGTGATGGCTCGCCGCAAGCCTTGGCCCAGTATGCCGGCAAAGTGCTGCTGGTGGTCAACGTAGCCAGCGAATGTGGCCTGACGCCGCAATATGCCGGGTTGCAGCGGCTGTATTCGCGCTACCGGGATCAAGGGCTGGTGGTGCTGGGCTTCCCCTCCAACGAGTTTGGCGGGCAGGAACCGGGCAGCGAGCAGCAGATCGCGCAGTTCTGCAGCAGCCACTTTGGCGTGGAGTTCCCCATGTTGGGCAAAACCACGGTCACCACTGGCAACGCCAACCCGTTTTATGCCGCGCTGGCGCAGCAGACCGGCGAAAGCCCGCAGTGGAATTTCCACAAATACCTGATCGACCGTTCCGGCAGGGCACAGAGCTTCGGCAGCCGGGTGGTGCCGGAAGATGCGGTACTGATGGCGGCGATAGAAGAAGCGCTGGCGGAATAAGTCGATAGCGTCGGTTATTTCAGCACGATGGATTCGATCACGATCTGCTGCGTCGGCACGTCCCCAGGCCAGGTGGGTGACTTGGCGATCTTGTTCACCACGTCCATGCCCTGCACCACCTTCCCGAATACGGCGTAGCCCCAGCCAGTTTCATCCTTGGAGCGGTGGTTGAGAAAGCCGTTATTGTTGACGTTGATGAAGAACTGCGCACCCGCGGAGTGCGGGTCGTTGGTGCGGGCCATGGCGATGGTGCCGATGTCGTTGGTGAGGCCGTTATCGGCTTCGTTCTGGATCGGGGCGCGGGTGGGTTTTTCATGCATGTCCTTGGTGATGCCGCCGCCCTGGATCATGAAGTTGCGGATGACGCGATGGAAGATGGTGCCAGCATAATGGTTGCTCTTCACGTATTCCAGAAAGTTCGCCACGGTTTTTGGCGCTTTTTCGCTGTTAAGTTCGACCACGATGGCGCCGAGGTTGGTGTTGATCTGTACCGTTGGCTGTGCCAGCGCTTGGCTGGAGAACATGCAGGCCAGCAGGGCGATTGCGAGTTTTAGAGACATGGTTGTTCCTTGGGGGCTGAAAAGTGCGCACAGCATAAAGTGTTTTGTGCAATCCAGCCAGTTGGTGTGGCATTGATGAAAGGTAACTGTTGAAACACACTTTTCGTGCGCTTGCCGGGCGAGATTTCAGGTATTACTTTTTGGGTCAGGCCGTTTCGTTGATAGGCACCTGGGTGCAGCAAGTGGCGCTGTCCTGGATTGCCTATCACATCACCGGATCTGCGCTCATTCTCAGCCTGGTGGCATTTTCCGGGCAGATTCCCATGCTGGTCGCCACCCCGCTGGGCGGGCTGCTGGCCGACCGCTTCAGCAAGCGCAATATCTTGCTGTGGACACAAGTGGTCGAACTGGTGGTTGCCGTTTTCCTGGCGATCATTGCCTGGCAGCACAGTTTCAGTCCCTGGATACTGATCCTGGCTTCTGGCGTGCTGGGCCTGTCCGGCGCTATCGAGATGCCATCCAGGCAGGCAATTATTACCGAGATCATTCACGAGCGCGGCGTATTGGCCAACGCGATTGCTCTTAATTCGCTCACGTTCAATTCGGCCCGGCTGTTTGGGCCGGCTGTAGCCGGGGTGGTGTTGGCCATGTTCAACGAGCCGACCTGCTTTGCCATCAACGCCGTTTCCTATCTGGCGGCTATTTATACCCTGCTCATTATCCACCCCGGCAAGTCCCGCAAGCACAAGGCATCGGGTTCGCTGCTGGAAGCGGTGGAATATTTCGGGCAATTCGCCCCTGCGCGTTGGCTGGTCACCACGGTGGCGGTCACCAGTATTTGCGTCTCCCCATTCATGACTTTCATGCCGGTGTATGCCAAAGATATTTTTAATGGCGGACCGGACCTGCTGGGAACACTGCTGGGAGCTTCGGGGAGCGGGGCGCTTGCGGCATCGCTTTACCTGGCCAACAGGAAATCACTGGCCGGTCTTGGTAACCATGTCGTTCTGGCTTGCATGATCGGGGGAGGCGCCTCGGCGCTGTTTGCCTACAATAGCCTGCTGACGCTGGCTTTGCCCCTCCTGCTCGTGTCCGGAGGTACTTTTATCATGACCGTGACATCCTGCAACATCCTGCTGCAATCGATGGTTCCCGAGCACCTGCGCGGGCGGGTCATGGCGCTGTATACCATGTCGTTCATAGGCATGCTGCCGATGGGAAGCCTACTCTACGGCGGCTTGGCCCATTACATCGGCAGCGTGAAGCCGGTGTTTCTCATTGCCGGAGTCATTTCGGCAGGATACGGGCTTGTTTTGAGGAAGGTCTTGCCGGACTTGAGGCTGCAAACCCGCGAAACGCTCGACAGGGACGGATCAGGCTAGCGCTTATTTCTGCTTCCAGGCCTCGTCCAGCGCCTTTTGCTGGGTATCAAGTTCCGCCTTGGCCTTATCGTAGTTGGCCTTGGCCGCGGCTTGTTTCTTTTGCAGGTCTTTCAGCACCGCTTGTTCCTGCGCGATGCGCTGGTTCTGGTGCTTGACGCGCAGGCTGGCTTCATCGAGTTCCGCCTTGGCTTCATCCACGCCTCTTTGCGCGGCATTGACGTTGTATTGCTGGGTTTCCACATCCACCGCGCGGGCTGGGAGGGCGGTGGTCAGTAAAGCCGCTGATACTAGGGCCGGCAAAAAGTTTGGAAAGTTTTTCATGATTATTCGGTGAAGAATGAGGTTGATCGAGTCAGGCGCAAGCATACCTCAAACGTGGCCCAACATCCCATACTTCAGGCGGGGTTTACCGCGCGGGGAGCCGGGCGGGGGGCATTCCCCGCCCGTATGCTGCTTACAGCGCCACACTGACGAGCGGAAAGTCGATGTCGGTTGCGGCAATGTGGTTGGTGTAGTTGGTCAGGATATTGAGCGCAATATTGGCGATGATTTCGACAATCAGGCCGTCGTCGACGCCCGCGTCGCGCACGGCTTGCAAGTCGGCAGCCGCCAGTTGCGCCTTTGTTTGCACCACTTTGCGGGCAAAGGCCGCGATGGCGCCATCAATGGCGTTGCCCGCTGTCCCGGCGCGCGCCTGGCGGATGTCGGCATCGTTCAAGCCGGCCCCCTTGCCCAGCAAGGTATGCGCACTCAGGCAGTACTGGCAGCTATTTTCCTGCGCCACGGCCAATGCCACGATCTCGCGCTGGCGTGCCGTCAGGCGGCCGCCGCCCAGGGTTCCGGAAAACTGCAGGTAAGCGTCCAGTGCTGCCGGGGCACGGGCAAACGTGGCAAACAGGTTGGGGATCATGCCGATCTTGGTTTTGACCGCACCCAGGGTCTGGGCGGTTTGCGGATCGGCGGTATTGATGTTGACGGGTTGAATATTCGGCATGTTAAGTCTCCTGGAAAGTAAAAAAGTTTTTGCGCAACAGCACAGGCAGAATTTTCTACCGCAGGTCGATACTTATGGTATTTTTAAGTATCAATAATTTATCTTTTGGTATCAAAAATGCAGGATCGATTGGCCGGATTCTTTAACCGCTACAACTTCAGCGCACGCATGTTTTTTGCGGGAAGCCTGTGCCGCAACATCAGTTTTGACGAGCCGGCGGGCGGCGGCCATTTGCATCTGATCCGGCGCGGGAGCATGACGGTGCTTTCCCCGGCGCATCCGCCGCTGCTGATTTCTGCGCCCAGCCTGCTGTTTTACCCGCATCCGAGCAGCCACAGCTTCAGTATTGATAGCCAGCAAGAAGTTGATCTGGTGTGTGTCGCACTGGATTTAGGTGAGCATTCCGGCAACCCGCTGGCCCAAGCGTTGCCCGGCGTGCTGCTGTTGCCGCTGGATGAATTGCCGGGATTGCATCCCACGCTGGAACTGCTGTTTGCTGAAGCCGAACAGGTGCGCTGCGGCCGCCAGGTCGCAATTGATCGCCTGTTCGAGTATCTGCTGATCCTGTTATTGCGCCACGTGCTGGATCGCCAGCAGGCCAGCGTGGGGCTGCTGGCCGGGCTGGCTGACAAGCGGCTGGCAAAAGCCATTGTGGCCATGCACAACGAGCCGCAGCGCAACTGGTCGCTGGAAGGGCTGGCGGAAGCGGCGGGAATGTCGCGGGCACGGTTTGCCGTGCATTTCCGCGAGATCATGGGTACCACGCCCGGCGAGTATCTGACCCAATGGCGGATCGGGCTGGCGCAAGTGCTGCTGAAAAAAGGCCGACCCGTTGCATTGGTGGCGGACGAAGTGGGCTATGGCAGCATGGCGGCGCTGTCGCGCGCATTCAAGGCCCATGTCGGACTCACCCCTGTGGCATGGAAAAAGATTAATTTTTGATAATCAGACCTGATGCTCAGGAGGTATTCCAATAATAAACGGACACTGCTGACAGGCCGCTTCCAGTGGAACAAATAGACAACTTAATGCCTAGTTTTGTTAGGCATTAAGTGTCATTTAATTGGCGGGGAAGCCATTAGAGTTGGACGGGCCTTAGATTTGGGGTGTGTCGAACTTTCCCTTAGGGAACAAATATTCGTGGAGATGGGGGCAAACATTACCGGATGTTCCGCCAGCAGAGCATTTTTCCGTTTGCATTATTGGGTCTAAAGTTGATTTCAGTTCGTGCGCATCAAACACTTTGGGGGGGGCCGGTTCGAATGGTTTTTTTAAGAACCTGATATCTGCTTCAATTCGTGGGAATCTTGATTGATCCGTGTATATAGGAACATAAACCGGGGCAGCATTCTTTGTGGGCTTGAATCCTTCCTGGGTACCAAAAAATTGCTCTGGGGAGAACGGCAAGACTAACTGTATGTTGGATAGTAGCTCAAAACCATCGAACCCCTTTTCAAGCGCCAGTTCTGAACACCGATATAACCAATAGGTTTGTGCTGTTTCATGTGTTGTATAACCATTTCCACTAAAGCCAATACGCCAAATATCTTCTTTTAATTGAAGCTCACGAAAGCCTCCAGTCATGCCGGTTGGCTGGTAAGGTGTGGCGCAACCAGAAAGAAAAATTGCGAGTGCGCATGCAATGAAAATTTTTTTCAACTTCATTCCTTTCACAAATGAAATAATTGCTTAAAGTCGGTTAAGTTCGGGGAAGCCTATTTTGGAGCGCAATCAGTACTTTTCTTGAGTTCAACCCCAGTCTCTATGCCTACATCAGGGCTGTCGCCCATGGATTCAGGATAGGTAACGGTTACACAGTCCCCGAAAAGATAATTACTGCGACTGGCAACATCGACCGTCTGGCCCGTTTCGTTTACCTTTACCTTATAGACATAATACCCCCGCTCTATCGTGTTCATCGCTTCTGCAATCAAGGCGCCTAGCAGGCCAAACATTTGCCCTGCAAATTGAGTATTTTGGTCGGCATTAGGTTTTTTGGTGGTAGGCACCTCACTTACTTCTATGATATTCCCTGAAACATGTATCAGAGGAATAGATTCATTTGCTAGAGAGGTGCTGACATGGCAGAGCATTAAGCAGTACAGGCAAGAAATCGCAATAATTTTGGGCATGACGTTAAGCGCCTTTGTGAAATTTAAAAGGGTTTTGCATGAGATTAATGGGCATTATGCTAGATTTTCTCAGGGTGAATGACAAGCCACGGCACGAGTCGATATTTGTTTAGATGGATGCATCTAAGCGTTAATGAAGCAGCGCATGCCGAGTATGCTACCGTCACGTGCCGGCCCGAATTGAAATGTACGACTGAAATTCATGAAAAATCCCTCTTTGTTATCCCCCGCATTCATCAAGCTGCTTACCTTCCGCATCCTGATTGTGTTGTCTTACCAGATGGTAGCGGTCATTGTCGGCTGGCACATTTACGAACTGACGCACGATCCGCTGGCGCTGGGGCTGGTGGGGCTGGCCGAAGTGATCCCGTATTTTTGTTGCGCCCTGTTTGCCGGTTATGCGGTGGATCACCACTCGCGGCGCATGTTCGGGGTAGCGGCCTCAGCCTTGCTGGTGGTGAATTCGTTTACGCTGCTGGCGGTATCCGCCGGTTGGGTGCCGGGAGATGCCACGCGCTGGATCTACGCCTCCATCGTGTTGACCGGCATTGCCCGTGCGTTCATCGGGCCATCGTACAGCGCCCTGTTTGCGCTGATACTGCCGCGCGAGCAATATGCGCGGGCTTCCGGCATCGGCAGTTCGATCTTCCAGGCGGGACTGGTGGTGGGGCCGGCGTTGGGCGGTATCCTGGTAGGCTGGGCGGACAAGGCCACGGCATATGGCATGGCCACCCTGCTGGCACTGCTGGCGACCATCGCCTTGTTGTTGCTGCGGGTGAAAGAGCCGCCGCCCGCCGAGAGCGCGCCGATCTTTACCAGCATCGCCGAAGGCCTGCGTTTTGTGTTCGGCCACCAGGTGTTGCTGGGGGCGATGTCACTGGACATGTTTGCGGTGCTGTTTGGCGGCGCGATTTCCATGCTGCCGGCGTTCATCCACGATATTTACCACTATGGGCCGGAAGGCCTGGGCATCTTGCGCGCCGCGCCGGCCATCGGCGCCGTGGTGACCGGGCTGGTGCTGGCGCGGCACCCGATCAACCTGCATGCCGGACGTTGGCTGCTGGGGGCGGTTGCGGGGTTCGGCCTGTGCATTATTGCGTTCGGGCTGTGCCGGCAATTCTGGGTGGCGGGCTTCCTGCTGCTGCTTTCCGGCATGTTCGACGGGGTTTCCGTGGTGATGCGTACCACGATTTACCAGCTGGTGACGCCGGATGCCATGCGCGGCCGGGTATCTGCGATCAACGGTATTTTTATCGGCTCTTCCAACGAACTCGGCGCGTTCGAATCGGGCCTGGCCGCGCGCCTGCTGGGTTTGGTGCCATCGGTGGTGTTTGGCGGAGCGATGACGCTGCTGGTGGTGAGCGTCACGGCCAAGCTGGCACCCAGGCTGCGCCGGCTGGAGTTGCACCAGTTGCATTGAGCCTCGCTAATGGTTGTAACCTGAATCTGGTTTCATGCGTTAAACAGGGAATTTTGTCGGTATCATGCAGTCGTATGAACGGAGCCAATCATAACAACCTCACTTCCAGTGCCTGATTACCTACTCGCCATCCTGCTGGCTATCACGCTTACCGGTTGCGCCGCGGTCGGCCCGGACTACGTCAAGCAGCCGCCCAAAGCGCCTGAAACCTGGAGCAACCTGGATGCTGCCGCAGGTATCGCCGCATCCGCCAGCCAGGTGGATTTGTCGCAATGGTGGCAGCAGCTGCACGATCCGCTGCTGTCTTCACTCATTACGCAATCCCTGGGCAACAGCCCGGATATGCGCAGCGCGCAGGCCAAGTTGCGCGAGGCGCGCGCCAGGCGCGATCTGGCGGGCGACAACCGCTTCCCTACGGTGACCGGCTCGTTTTCCGCCAGCCGCAGCAAAAGCAGCCGGCAGCTAGGCTCCGGCGCCACCAGCAATTTATTCAACGCCGGTTTCGATGCCAGCTGGGAGCCGGATATCTTCGGCGGGCTGGGGCGTGCGCTGGAAGCGTCCGAAGCCGATCTCGGCGCCAGCCAGGCGAGCCTGCACGATACCCAGGTGTCGCTGGCGGCCGAAGTGGCGCTGAATTACGTCGAATTGCGCTCGTTCCAGGCGCGGCTTGCCATTGCGCGGGAAAACCTGGCAACGCAGGATGAAATCCTGCAGATCACCGACTGGCGCGCGCAGGCCGGGCTGGCGACCAGCCTGGACGTGGAGCAGGCGCGCACCAACCGCGAACAGACACGAGCCACCATCCCCAGCCTGAACAAGAGCCTGACCGAAGCCGAGAACCGCTTGTCGATTTTGCTGGGCAGTTTTCCCGGGTCGCTGCATGCGCAACTGGCCCAAGCCATGCCCTTGCCCACGGTGCCGGCGGAAGTCGCGGTTGCGATTCCCGCCGATGCCTTGCGCCAGCGCCCCGACGTCACTGCCGCGGAACGCAGGCTGGCAGCGGAAACCGCGCGCATCGGCGCGGAAACCGCGGCGCTGTATCCTAGCTTTAACTTGAGCGGCAGTCTGGGCTGGAAAGCCCTGACCCTGGGCTCGCTGGGCAGCGGGCTCACGGCCGGCGTCCTCGGCAGCGTGGCGCAGAACGTGTTCGATGCCGGGCGCATCCGCAGCCGCATCAGCATCCAGACCGCAGTGCAGGAGCAGGCGCTGGCCGCCTATGAAAAAACCGTGCTGACCGCGCTGGAGGACGTGGAAAACGCCTTGTCCGCCTATGCCAACAGCCGCCAGCGGCAGGCCGCCCTGGCCGGCGCCCGCACCGCGGCCCGCAATGCTGCGCAACTGGCCCGGCAGCAGTATGAAAGCGGCCTGGTGGATTTCCAGAAAGTGCTGGATACCCAGCGCACCCTGCTGGCCACCGAAGACAGCCTGGTCAGCACCGAAGCCGAAGGCCTGTCCGCCCTCATCAGCACCTACAAGGCAATGGGGGGTGGATGGACTGAACTCCCCGAGGAAAGCAAGCAACCATGAGCGAACAAACACAAGACGAACAATTGCGGAACATCGTGAATGCCGCACCGACCACCAAGGGAAAAATCGCCCGCTGGCTGGGGCTGGCGGTATTGCTGGCGGCCGTGGCCGGCGGCTGGATAATGTGGTCCGCCAGCCAGAACCGGAACGGCGTGAGCTACGTCACCGAGGAAGCCGCGCGCGGCAAGCTGACGGTGACGGTTTCCGCCACCGGCAACCTGCAACCGACCAACCAGGTGGATGTGGGCAGCGAGCTTTCCGGCACGGTGGAAAAAGTGTTGGTGGACGATAACGACCACGTCAAGCGCGGGCAGATCCTGGCGCAACTCGACCTCTCCAAACTCAACGACCAGGTGGCCAAGTCGCAGGCGGCGGTGGTTGCGGCAGAGGCGCAAGTGGCGCAGACGCGCGCCACAGTGGCCGAAACAACGGCCAGCCTGGCACGGCTGAAAAAAGTGGCGGAGCTGTCCGGCGGCAAGGTGCCATCCAAAACCGAGATGGATAGCGCCGAAGCCGCCCTGCTGCGCGCGGTGGCCAACGAAGCCAACGCCAAAGCCGCGGTGGCGCAGGCTAGGGCGACGCTGAAATCGGACCTTACCAATGTGTCCAAGGCCACCACGCGTTCGCCGATTGATGGCGTGGTGCTGGTGCGCAAGGTCGAGCCGGGGCAGACGGTAGCCGCTTCATTGCAGGCGCCGGTGATGTTCACGCTGGCCGAGGACCTGACGCAGATGGAATTGCAGGTGGATGTGGACGAAGCCGACGTCGGCCAGGTGAAAATCGGGCAGCCGGCCAAGTTTACCGTGGATGCCTGGCCGGGCCGCAAATATCCCGCCGAGATCACGCGCGTGGGCTTCGGTTCCCAGGTCAAGGACGGCGTGGTGTCCTACAAAACCATCCTCAAACTCAACAACGACGATCTCTCTCTGCGCCCCGGCATGACGGCGACGGCGGAAATCCAGACCGCCGTGCGCGAGGATGTGCTGTTGATTCCCAACGCGGCGTTGCGCTTCAGCCCGGACGAAGCCAAGCCGCAGAAGAAAAGCGGCGGGCTGGTGTCGGCGATGCTGCCGCGGCCGCCATCCGCGCCCAAGCAGAAGAAAAACGGCAAAAACGGCGCGGGGCCGAAAGTCTGGGTGCTGCGCGACGGCAAGCCGGTGGCCATCCCGATCAAAACCGGCCTTACCGACGGCAAGCACACCGAAGTGCTGGCCGGCGAGTTGCAAGCCGGCATGCCGGTGATTACCGAAACCCAAAAAGCGCAGCAATGAGCAACGGCGCCACCCCGCTGATTTCGCTGTCCGGCATCACCAAGACCTATGGCCAGGGCCAGGCTGCCTTCCAGGCGCTGCGCGGCGTTGACCTGGACATCGCGCAGGGCGATTTTGTCGCCATCATGGGCCCCAGCGGCTCGGGCAAATCCACGGCGATGAATATCCTGGGCTGCCTGGATACCCCGACTTCCGGGGCGTATGTATTCAACGGCGTGCATGTGGAAAACCTGTCGCGCAACCAGCGCGCCTTGTTGCGCCGGCATTTCCTGGGCTTTGTGTTCCAGGGCTTTAACCTGCTGGCGCGCACCACGGCGCAGGAAAACGTGGAACTGCCCCTGCTCTATCGCGGCGAATCCGCTGCTTCGCGCCATGTCATGGCCAAGGCCGCGTTAAAAGCCGTGGGGCTGGATGGCTGGGAGCACCATACCCCGGCTGAACTTTCGGGCGGGCAGCAGCAGCGCGTGGCGATTGCCCGCGCGATTGCCACCAACCCCACCGTGCTGCTGGCCGATGAGCCAACCGGCAACCTCGATAGCGAACGTGGCCGCGAAATCATGGAACTGCTGGTGGCGATGAATCGCGAGCGCGGCATTACCGTGCTGATGGTGACGCACGAGCCGGACATGGCGGCGTATGCCCGGCGCATCGTGCATTTTGTGGATGGCCGCATTGCCACCGACACCGTGAAAGAGGGGACGGCCTGATGGGCGGGAATACCTTGCTGTTGGCACTGCGCGAAATCCGCCGCAACCTGATGCGCTCCTTCCTCACCATTCTCGGCATCGTCATCGGCGTGGCCGCCGTGGTAACCATGGTGACGCTGGGCAATGGCGCGACCAAGGTGGTGTCCGACCAGATTTCCAGCTTGGGCAGCAACCTGGTGATGATCCGCCCCGGACAGCGCCTGGGGCCAGGGCGCGACAGCGCCGGTGCGCCCAATTTCAAGGTGGAAGACGCCGAGGCGATCAAGGCCCAGATCGCCTCGCTCAACGCGGTGGCACCAACCATGGGGCGGGCCGTGACGCTGGTGGCGGGCGCGGAAAACTGGTCGTCCACCGTCACCGGCACCACCGGCGCTTTTTTCATCACCGGCAACTGGAAACTGGCCGACGGCCGGCTGTTCAACGAAACCGAGGAGCGCGCGGGCAAGGCGGTGTGCGTGATCGGCGACACCGTCAGGAAGCAACTGTTCGGCAACCAGCACGCCGTCGGCGCGGAAATGCGGGTAAAACAGTTTTCCTGCGAAGTGATCGGCGTACTGGCCGCCAAGGGGCAGGCCGCAATGGGGCGCGACCAGGACGACGTGGTGGTGATGCCGCTGCGCACGGTACAGCGGCGGCTGACCGGCAACCAGGACGTCGGCGCCATCATGGTGTCGGTGAAAGAGGGTGCGTCATCGGAAAAAGTCATCGAGCAGATCAAGCTGCTGATGCGCGAGCGGCGCAGGATAACTGGCAACGAAGAAGACAATTTCGACGTGCGCGACACCCGCGAAATCGCCCAGACGCTGTCCGGCACCATCGGCACCATGACCGCCCTGCTCGGCGCGGTGGCGGCGGTGAGCCTGCTGGTAGGCGGCATCGGCATCATGAACATCATGCTGGTGTCGGTCACCGAACGCACGCGTGAAATCGGCATCCGCCTCGCCATCGGCGCGCTGGAAAAAGAAGTGCTGATGCAGTTTTTGACCGAAGCCGTGGCGCTATCCGCGCTGGGCGGGCTGATTGGCATCCTGCTGGCGGCGGTCGCCTGCTATTCGCTCTCCGGCCCGATGCAGGTGCCGTTTATTTTCAACCCGGGCATCAACCTGCTGGCGTTCGCCTTTTCTGCCGCCATTGGCGTGATTTTTGGTTATGTGCCAGCAAGGCGCGCCGCGCAATTGGACCCGATTGAGGCGCTGCGGCATGAGTAGGGTGGCAGGGCTTGGTGTAGGGTGCTGCTTCCGCACTTAATGGTGCGTGGAGCGCACCCTTGCTGCTCAAAAGGCCTGACCGTTAATCTTTTGCGCCAGGCAAAAAAAGGCGGCCATGAAGGCCGCCCAGAGAGGAGTTGTTAAAATGCCGGGTACTGCAAAAACGGTTAGCTGATGGTGAGCCGTTTGCTGGCTGCCGCAATCTTTTTCGGCAGCACCAGTTCCAGCACGCCATCGGTGTATTTGGCCTGTGACGCAGATTCGTCGATATCGCTGGCTACCGTGAAACTGCGGGCGACCTTGCCGTAATAACGCTCGGAACGCAGTACTTTTTCGCCTTCCTTGACTTCTTTTTCCTGCTTCACTTCGGCGCTGATGGAAACCTGGTTGCCGTCGATAGTGACGTGGATGTCTTCCTTCTTCACGCCGGGGATTTCGGCATGCACGGTGTAGCTCTTGTCGTCTTCCTTCACGTCCACCTTGATTTGCACCTGCGGCTGGCCTTCGACGCGCACCGGGCGGAAGAAGCCTCTGAAGACGTCATCAAACGGGTCAAGCGCAGAAATCTGGAATGGGTCAAAGCGGGTTACATTTGCCATGATGTGTTTCCTTTCATTTCATTTAACGTTTAAGCAAGCCGTTCCGGCGTGTAATTGCTAAATGGAGATGGTCGGAAATATTTCAAGGGCAGATTGTTCCGCCCGTTATCCCGGCTTCAGATTCCCTTGATGAACACCTTGGAGCGCCGCTGGAAGTTGTACAGTTTTTGCCGCGCATCGGGCAATGCGGCGATGTCGGCCTCCTTGAAGCCGCGTTCGAGGAACCAGTGCGCGGTGCGCGTGGTGAGCACGAACAGCGTCCTGATGCCTCTTTCCCGCGCTTGCTCCTCGCTGTATTTCAGCAGCCGGTCGCCGCGGCCGCCGCCCCGGAACGAGGGGTGTACCGCCATGCAGGCGAGCTCCGCCTTGCGCTCGTCCTCGAACGGGTACAGCGCGGCGCAGCCGATAATGCGGCCGTCGTGTTCCATCACAAAAAAGTGGCTGATTTCCATCTCCAGCCGTTCGCGGCCGCGCCGCACCAGCACGCCTTCCGCTTCCAGCGGCTCGATCAGTTGCAGGAGGCCGCCGACATCGCCGATCTCGGCGGGGCGCAGGGTTTCCAGCGAGGCTTCGGTAATCATGGTGCCGATGCCGTCGTGGGTGAACAACTCCTGCAGGATCGCGCCGTCGGTATGGCGGCAGATCAGGTGGGTGCGCGCCACGCCCTGGTCGCAGGCCTTGATGGCGGCGGGCAGGTAGTAACCTTCGTCTTCGCTGATGGCGTTTTCGCCGTTGTTCTGCGCGTGGCGCAGAAGATTGCGCGCCTTGTCGGCGGTCATTTCCCGCAGCAACTCGCCGCGCAGGTTGTGCACGCCGCTGGAATCCATCAGGAAAATCAGCTTGTCGGCGTCCAGCGCAATGGCGGTGTTGACCGCCACATCCTCCAGCGTCAGGTTGAATGCCTCGCCGGTGGGCGAATAGCCCAATGGCGACAGCAGCACCATCTCGCCATCCTCCAGCCGTTTGCGGATGCCGATGGCGTCGATCTTGCGCACTTCGCCGGTGTGCTGCAAATCGACGCCGTTGCGCACGCCCAAAGGCCGCGCGGTGACGAAGTTGCCGCTGGCGATGCGGATGTCGGAGCCGGCCATGGGGGAATTCACCAGCCCCATCGACAGCAGCGATTCGATTTCCACGCGGATGGCGCCGTTGGCTTCCTTGACTGCTTCCATCGCCTCGTCGTCGGTGACACGCAGCCCTTCCACGAAGCTGGCGCTGATTTTGGCGCGTTTCAGGCGCGACTCGATCTGCGGGCGCGAGCCGTGTACCAGCACCAGCCGGACTTCCAGGCTGGCGAGCAGGTTGAGGTCGTGTGACAGCGCGACAAACTGCCCGTCGTCCACTACTTCGCCGCCAAAGGCGATGACGAAGGTCCGTCCGCCAAAGGCGTGAATGTACGGCGCAACCGAGCGGAACCAGCCGACGAACTGCTGCGGCTCCAGCAAGCTGGAGCGCGAGCTGGTGAGAGCGCTGGCCGTTTCGGTGTGGGCGTACAGCGTTGCGGGCGTGCAATCCAGTGCGGCGCAGACTTTGCGCAGCATGGTTTCGGATACGCCCTGGGCGCCGCGCTCGATGCGCGACAGGTTGCCGCTATCGGCGTCTATCCTGGAAGCAAGCTCTTGCAGGGTGAGACCCTGCAGCTTGCGGCGCTTGCGGATGGCGGAGCCGAGAGAGCGTGACATGGCAACCCTTTTTGTGCGTTAAAAGCATAATGTATAACTATTATGCGTAATAATCAAATTATGTTGCCTAGAAATCTCCCCACAAGGTCTGCATGGCGGCCAATGCCGCCAGCGCGGCGGTTTCGGTGCGCAGCACGCGGGAACCCAGCCGGGTAGGGATGAAGCCGCAGCTTTCGGCCGTTTGCTGCTCGGACGGCGACAGGCCGCCTTCGCAGCCGATCAGCAGGCAGATGTCGCCGGCGCAGATCGGGAGTGTGTGCAGGGTGTGCTCGGCGGTGGGGGAGAGCAGCAGTTTCAGCGCGAATTCCTGGCGCAGCCCCAGCCAGTCGCTCAGGTTCATGA
This sequence comes from uncultured Methylophilaceae bacterium, assembly GCA_964511385.1. Classification (GTDB taxonomy): domain Bacteria; phylum Pseudomonadota; class Gammaproteobacteria; order Burkholderiales; family Methylophilaceae; genus CAILHX01. Next base: position 251,714 of record CAZEFE010000004.1, read on the forward strand.
TGGGGGCGACTTGCGGCACGGCGGCGCGCCCGCTTTGCTCGCATGCCGAAATCACCACGTTTTGCCAGTGCTCGCGGCGTTTTTCGGCGCGGTCGCCGGAAAGCTTCACCACGCTGCGCTCGGCGGCAATCGGCTGGATGGCCGCCACGCCGAGTTCCACTGCTTTCTGCAACGTGAATTCCATGCGCTCGCCGCTGGAAATGGCCTGGGCCAGCGTCACCTGGAGCGGGGATTCGCGCTCGACCGGGGTGGCGCCGGTAATTTTTACCGCGACTTCGCCGTGGTGGGTGCGCAGGATGTCGGCGTGGTAGTCGTAGCCGTCGCCATTAAACAGCGTCACCGTGTCGCCGGCCTCCATGCGCAGCACCTTGGCGGCATGGTGGGCGGCATTCTTCGGCAATTGCAGGTGTGCGCCGGGGCCGAGTTTGAGGTCGCAGAAAAAACGGGGGGATGCCATGGCTGGAGTTTTTGCAGTGTTAAAATTGGAGCCGTCATTATAGGCAAAGGAGATTGCCGTGGTCAGTTTGCAAACCCCGATTTGTGATTTTGGCTGGAAAGCCCCGGATTTCGATTTGCTCGGCGTTGACGGCAAGCGCCGGACGCTGGCTGATGTGTGCGGGGCCAACGGCACGCTGGTGATGTTTATCTGCAACCATTGCCCGTACGTGAAAGCGATACGTCCGCGGCTGGTCAGTGACCTGAGGGAACTGCAAGCCCTGAGCGTGAATGCGGTTGCCATTATGTCCAATGATCCGGCTGACTACCCGGAGGATTCATTCGACAACATGAAACAGGTGGCGAAGGAATTCGATTTTCCTTTCCCCTACCTGCTGGACGATACGCAGGCCGTCGCCAAGGCCTATGGCGCCATCTGCACCCCGGATTTTTTCGGTTTCAACAGCAAACTGGAATTGCAGTATCGCGGGCGCTTTGACGAATCGCGCAAGGAAACCGCCGAATCCAGCACCCGCGACTTGTTCCACGCCATGGCGCAGGTGGCGCAAACCGGGCAGGGGCCGCAGCAGCAGATTCCCAGCATTGGCTGTTCGATAAAGTGGATCAGTGAACAAGCCTAGGCAGAATGGCGACTCTCGCTATTGCTCATGCCGCGTAATTGGGGAATAATTGAGGCACTTTCCTGCCAAAAGCCGACAAAAATTCTAATGGCTTATTTCAATGGAGGAATTCCTTGGATTTTAGCAGTGCAGCCATCCCCCATTACTGGGGCGGGGCGGTTTCACTTTTTTGACCGATGTGATTAACGATAGGAATAGATATGGCAACTCGTAAAGAATTGGCAAATGCCATCCGCGCGCTGGCGATGGATGCTGTCCAGAAGGCAAACTCCGGCCACCCCGGTGCGCCCATGGGCATGGCGGACATCGCCGAAGTGCTGTGGAACAACCATCTGCGCCACAACCCATCCAACCCGAACTGGGCCGATCGCGATCGCTTCATTCTGTCCAACGGCCACGGCTCCATGCTGATCTACTCGCTGCTGCACCTCTCTGGCTACGATCTGCCGATGGATGAAATCAAAACCTTCCGTCAGTTGCACTCCAAGTGCGCCGGCCACCCGGAATACGGCTACGCCCCTGGCGTTGAAACCACCACCGGCCCGCTGGGTCAGGGCATCACCAACGCCGTTGGTTTCGCCATGGCGGAAAAGCTGCTGGCTGACCAGTTCAACAAGCCCGGCCACGAGATCGTCGACCACCGCACCTGGGTGTTCCTGGGCGACGGCTGTATGATGGAAGGCATCTCCCACGAAGCCTGCGCGCTGGCCGGCACCTGGGGCCTGGGCAAGCTGACCGCGTTCTGGGACGACAACGGCATCTCCATCGACGGCCACATCGAAGGCTGGTACACCGATGACACCGCCAAGCGCTTCGAAGCCTACGGCTGGCATGTGGTGCCTAACGTCGACGGCCATGATCCGGAAGCAATCAACGCCGCCATCGAAGAAGCCAAGAAGGTCACCGACAAGCCAACCCTGATCTGCACCAAGACCATCATCGGCTGGGGCTCCCCCAACAAGTCCGGCAGCCACGACTGCCACGGCTCCGCACTGGGCGAGGCCGAAGTGGCTGCAACCCGCGCTAACATCGGCTGGAACCACGAGCCGTTCGTGATTCCGAAGGACGTGTACGAAGGCTGGGATGCCCGCACCAAGGGCCAGGGTTCCGAAACCCTGTGGAACAACAAGTTTGCCGAATATGCCAAGGCTTACCCGGCCGAGGCTGCCGAGTTCAAGCGCCGCATGGCTGGCGACCTGCCGAAGAACTGGAAGGAAACCACTGCCGCCTTCATCAAGGCGACCAACGAGAAGGCTGAAACCATCGCCACCCGCAAGGCTTCGCAAAACGCCATCAACGCGCTGGCTGCTGTGCTGCCGGAGTTCGTTGGCGGTTCTGCCGACCTGACCGGTTCCAACCTGACCAACTGGACCGGTGCACACCACGTCCATGGCAAGAAGCCGGGCAACTACATCTCCTACGGCGTGCGTGAATTCGGTATGGCGCACATCATGAACGGTATGGCACTGCACGGCGGCATCCTGCCGTTCGGCGGCACCTTCCACATGTTCTCCGACTACATGAAGTCCGGTATCCGTATGTCCGCGCTGATGCATCAGCGTGTGGTCTACGTGCTGACCCACGACTCCATCGGTCAAGGCGAAGACGGCCCGACCCACCAGCCGGTGGAAAATACGTCCGGCCTGCGCTACATCCCGCGTCTGGATGTGTGGCGTCCGGCTGACTCCACCGAAACGGCGATTGCCTGGGTGGCTGCGGTTGAGCGCAAGGAAGGCCCTGCAGCGCTGGTTCTGTCGCGTCAGAACGTGCCAGGCATCAAGCACGACGAAGCGCAGTTCGACCTGGTGCGCAAGGGTGGCTACGTGTTCTCCGACGCGGCTGGCAAGGCTGACGTGATCCTGATCGCCAACGGTTCCGAACTGGACCTGGCGATCAAGGCTGCTGCCGAACTGACTGCAGAGGGCAAGAAGGTGCGCGTGGTTTCCATGCCATCCACCAACGTGTTCGACCGTCAGGACCAAGCCTACAAGGACAGCGTGCTGACCCCGGGCGTGAAGCGCGTGGCGATCGAAGCCGCGCATCCGGACTTCTGGCGCAAGTACGTTGGCCTGGAAGGTGCAGTCGTCGGTATCGATACCTTCGGCGAATCCGCTCCGGGTGGCGTGCTGTTCAAGCACTTCGGCTTCACCGTTGAAAACGTGGTGAAAACCGTGAAATCCGTGCTGTAACCCGTGCTGTAAAATTATGCAGTAGATTTGAAAGGGGGCCAGTGCGTTATTGGCCCCCTTTTGTTTTTGACTAGAGGGGTGTTGTGATGGCTATCAAAGTTGGTATCAACGGCTTCGGCCGTATCGGTCGTATGGTGTTTCGTGCTGCAGTCAAGGATTTTCCCGAGATTGAAGTGGTGGCGATCAACGACCTGCTGGAGCCGGATTATCTGGCGTACATGCTGAAACATGACTCGGTGCATGGCCGTTTCAAGGGTGACGTTTCGGTCAGCGGCAACAACCTGGTGGTGAACGGCAAAAACATCCGCCTGACTGCGGAAAAGGACCCGGCCAACTTGAGATGGAACGAAGTTGGTGCGGACATCATTATCGAATGCACCGGTTTTTTCCTGACCAAGGAAACCTGCCAGAAACACATTGATGCGGGCGCCAAGAAGGTGGTGCAATCCGCGCCAAGCAAGGATGACACGCCGATGTTCGTTTATGGCGTGAACCACAGCACCTATAACGGTGAAGCCATTGTTTCTGCTGCTTCCTGCACCACCAACGGCCTGGCGCCGGTGGCCAAGGTGCTGAACGACACCTTCGGCATCAAGCGCGGCCTGATGACCACGGTGCATGCCGCCACGGCAACGCAAAAGACGGTGGACGGCCCTTCCAATAAAGACTGGCGCGGTGGGCGCGGTATTCTGGAAAATATCATCCCGTCCTCCACGGGCGCCGCCAAGGCCGTAGGCAAGGTGATTCCCGCGCTGAATAAAAAACTGACCGGCATGGCTTTCCGCATCCCGACCTCGGACGTTTCCGTGGTGGACTTGACCTGCGAGTTGGTGAAGGAAGCCAGTTATGAAGACATCTGCAAGGCGATGAAGGCCGCTTCCGAAGGCGAATTAAAAGGCGTGCTGGGCTATACCGAGGAAAAAGTGGTGTCTACCGATTTCCGCGGCGAAACCTGCCCGTCGGTGTTTGATGCCGATGCCGGTATCGCGCTGGACCCGACCTTTGTCAAGGTGGTGGCCTGGTATGACAACGAGTATGGTTATACCTGCAATCTGATGCGCTTGGTGCGTCATATCGCTTAAAACAAAGGATTGGGGGCTAGGAATAGTCCCACTCAAGGGAGCTGAAAATGTCTGTTATCAAAATGACCGATCTAGACCTCAGGGGCAAACGCGTCCTGATCCGGGAAGACCTCAATGTGCCGCAAAACGAGGATGGTAGCGTGGCCGACGATACGCGCATCCGCGCCTCGTTGCCCACCATTGAGCATGCCATGAAAGCAGGTGCCAAGGTGATGCTGATGTCGCATTTGGGACGCCCCAAGGAGGGGCCGACCGAGGGGCGCTATACCGACCGCGACAGCCTGCGCCCGATCGCGTTGCACCTGGGCAAGTTGCTGGGGCGCGAAGTGCGCCTGTATCAAGATTGGCTGGGTAACGGCAAACCTTATGTGCAGCAGATGTGGGATGGCGAGGTGGCCGTGCTTGAAAACGTGCGTTTCAACATCGGCGAGAACAACAACGAAGACCGCCTGTCCTGGGAAATGGCGCAGATTTGCGACATTTATGTCATGGATGCCTTTGGTACCGCGCACCGTGCCCAGGCTTCCACCCACGGGGTCGCCAAATTCGCGCCGGTCGCTTGTGCCGGTCCGTTGCTGGTGGCTGAACTGGAAGCGCTGGGCAAGTCGCTGGAAAGCCCGGTGCGCCCGCTGGTGGCCATTGTTGGCGGCAGCAAGGTTTCCACCAAACTGACAGTGCTGGAGTCGCTATCCCGGAAGGTGGATCAACTGATCGTGGGTGGCGGCATTGCCAACACCTTTATCAAGGCGGCAGGGTATAACGTAGGCAAGTCGCTGTATGAGCCCGATCTCGTGGGTGAGGCCCGGCGTCTGATGGACGCCGCCAAGGCGGAAGGGCGTGAAATTCCGATCCCGGTGGATGTGGTGGTGGGCAAGAATTTCGATGCCAATCAACCGGCAATACTCAAAACGGTTGACCAGGTGGCCGACGATGACATGATTTTTGACATCGGCCCGCAAACCTCCAGGGCATATGCTGAATATCTGAAAAAAGCCGGTACCATTGTCTGGAACGGCCCAGTCGGCGTGTTCGAGTTCGACCAGTTTGGTAAGGGCACCAAGGCTCTGGCTGATGCCATAGCGGAAAGCCCGGCATTTTCCATTGCCGGCGGCGGTGATACGCTGGCGGCGATTGCCAAGTATGACAATGCCGATCGCATATCCTATATTTCAACCGGTGGTGGCGCCTTCCTGGAGTTCCTCGAAGGCAAGAAGTTGCCGGCGGTGGAAATCCTGGAGCAGCGATCCGCAAACTAATGAGGCGTAAGTAAAGACTCAGCCTTTGCCGTCATGGCGGCAAAGGCTGGTCTCGCGCGACGCAAACACAATGACCACAAGACGCAAAACAAAAATTGTTGCAACGCTGGGACCAGCTTCCAGCAGCCGTGAGGTTCTGGAGCGCATGATTGCCGCCGGGGTGGATGTGGTGCGGCTGAATTTTTCGCATGGCACCGCTGAGGATCACATCCAGCGCGCCGACCTGGTGCGCGAGATAGCCGCCGGATTGCGCCGCCCGATTGGCGTGCTGTGCGATATGCAAGGTCCCAAGATTCGCATCGGCAAGTTCGAGAACGGAAAAATTAACCTTTCTGTCGGCGACAAGTTCATCCTCGATGCCAACTGCCAGTTGGGCAACCAGGAGCGGGTCGGCCTGGACTACAAACAATTGCCGGATGATGTCGAGCCGGGCGCGGTGCTGCTGCTGGACGATGGGCGCATGGTGATGACGGTGGACGACGTGCGCGGTTCCGAGATTTTCTGTACCGTGAACCAGAACGGTGTGCTGTCCAACAACAAGGGCATCAACCGCCAGGGTGGCGGCCTTTCTGCGGCGGCGCTCACCGAAAAGGACCGCGAAGACATCAAGACTGCGGCAAAGCTGGAAGCCGATTACGTCGCCATTTCGTTCCCGCGCAGCGCGGCGGATGTGGAGCTGGCGCGGCGCCTGGTGCGCAAGGCCGGCGGCTATGCCAGCATCGTGGCCAAGATCGAACGTGCGGAAGCCGTGCTGGCGCTGGAAGAAATCATCGATGCATCGGATGCCATCATGGTGGCGCGCGGCGATTTGGGGGTGGAAGTCGGCGATGCGGCCATCCCCGGGTTGCAGAAACGGATGATCCGCGAGGCGCGGCTGCGCAACAAGTTGGTGATTACCGCCACGCAAATGATGGAATCCATGATCACCAACCCGATCCCCACGCGCGCGGAAGTTTCCGATGTGGCGAACGCGGTGCTGGATGGCACGGATGCGGTGATGCTGTCGGCAGAATCGGCGGCGGGCAGCTACCCGGTGGAAGCAGTGGCTGCGGTACACCGCGTGTGCATGGAAGCGGAAAAAACCACGGAAAACCACATTCCAAAACACAAGGAGCGCGAATTCATCGACCGTGCGGATGAGGCGATTGCCATGGCCGCGATCTATACCGCCAGCCGGCTCAAGGTGAAAGCGATTGCGTCGCTGACCCAGACCGGTTCTACGGTGAAGCTGATGTCGCGCGCCAATACCATCCCCCCCATTTATGCACTGACGCCAGAAAAGGAAACCCGCCGCAAGCTGACGCTTTACCGCGGCGTGTACCCGTTCCCGTTCGAGGAAGAAAGCCTGGACCGGGATGTGGTGCTGCAGGCTGCCGAAAATGAATTGCGCCGCCGCGGCGCCGTGGATGACGGCGACCTGATCCTGCTCACCATCGGCGAGCCGATAGGCGTCCCCGGCGGCACGAATACCCTGAAAATTGTAAAAGTCGGCGACTAAGGAGTTTCAATATGGCACTTGTATCACTAAGACAGTTGCTCGATCACGCGGCGGACAACGGCTACGGCCTGCCCGCCTTTAACGTCAACAACATGGAACAGATTCGCGCCATCATGCAGGCGGCGGACGAAGTCGGCAGCCCGGTGATCCTGCAAGGTTCGGCCGGCGCGCGCAAATACGCCGGCGAGGCGTTCCTGCGGCATATGGTGCAAGCGGCGGTGGAATCCTACCCGCATATCCCGGTGGTGATGCACCAGGATCACGGCGCATCGCCGGCGATCTGCATCCAGGCCATCCGTTCCGGTTTTTCCAGCGTGATGATGGACGGTTCGCTGGGCGAGGACGGCAAAACGCCGTCCAGCTACCAGTACAACGTGGATGTGACGCGCAAGGTGGTGGAAATCGCCCATGCCGTGGGGGTGTCGGTGGAAGGCGAACTGGGCTGCCTGGGCTCGCTGGAAACCGGCATGGCTGGTGATGAAGACGGCCACGGTGCGGAAGGCGTGCTGGATCATTCCAGCCTGCTCACCGACCCGGAAGAAGCGGCGGATTTCGTCAAGCAAACCGGGGTGGATGCACTGGCCATCGCCATCGGCACCTCGCATGGCGCCTACAAATTCACCCGTCCGCCCACCGGTGACGTGCTGGCGATCAGCCGCATCAAGGAAATCCATGCGCGCATCCCCAATACCCATCTGGTGATGCACGGCTCATCCTCGGTGCCGCAGGAATGGCTGAAAATCATCAACGACTACGGCGGCGACATGGGCGAGACCTACGGCGTGCCGGTCGAGGAAATTGTCGAGGGCATCAAACACGGTGTACGCAAGGTCAACATCGATACCGACCTGCGCATGGCTTCCACCGGCGCAATCCGCCAGTACATGGGCCAGAACCGCAAGGAATTCGACCCGCGCAAGTACCTGGATGCCGCCACCAAGGCGATGCAGGGCATCTGCAAGGCACGTTTCGAAGCTTTCGGTAGCGCCGGGCAGGCGAGCAAGATCAAGCCGGTTTCCTGCGACGTGATTGCGGAGAAATACAAGAAGGGCGAGTTGGCCTCGGTCGTGAAGTAGGCGGCTGGAATGAGCAACAAAAAAGGCGACACAAGGTCGCCTTTTTTGTTGCTGCGGGCAAAGACTTATTCCAGATTGGCGTGGATGGCGCGCATCTGCTCTTCGGTCAGGCCCTTGTCGTGTACGATCTTGGAAACCACGGCTTCCAGGAAGATCAGGGTGGACAATTCGAATACGGTGCCCATCGGCATGCCTTGCACGGTGACAAAGCTGTACTCGTTTTCGCCGCCGATTTGAATCACATGGTCAGCCAGTTCAGCCATTGGGGACTTGGCTTTCATGGAAATGACAGCCACTTCGGCGTTCATCGACTTGGCTTTTCTCACCAGGGGCAGCAGGGTCTCAGTACCGCCGGAGCCGGATACCACGATGAACAGGTCACCAGCCTGGATGCTGGGGGTGACGATTTCACCAACCATGTACACCGTGTAGCGACAGTGCATCAGGCGCATGGCGAAGAAGCGGGAAACCAGGCCGGAACGGCCTGCGCCGGTGATAAAAATGCGCTTGGCCTTGTCGACTGCACCAGCCAGCTTGTTGACCAGCGCTTCGTCCGTGTCGCTGAGGACACTGGAAATTTTATTCAGGATGAGTTCTTGATGCATGTCTCTACCTTTCAGGATGTTGTACTTCGTCATAAAGAAAATCCCGACCCATTGCTGGACCGGGATCCGGTATTTCCTAGTACTTAACTTCCAGATTAACCGTGAGCGATAGCGGTGATCTCAGCAGCAGCAGCAGCAGGATCAGCAGCACCGTAGATGGCAGCGCCGGCTACAACGATGGTAGCGCCAGCATCTTTAACTTGCTTGGTGGTGGAAGCCTTAACGCCGCCAGCCACGGAAACTTCAACGCCCAGGTTCAGGCCGGTGACCAGTGCCAGGTCAGCAAACGGGGTTTGGCCAGCAGCTTGTTGGTCCAGACCGGTGTGCACGCCGATGATGTGGGCGCCGATAGCAGCCACTTCCTTGGTCTTGGCAGCCTTGTCAGCCACGTTGATCAGGTCAACTTGAGCCTTCTTGCCGTACTTGTTGGCAACATCGATCACACCCTTGATGGTGCCGATGTCGGAGGTGCCCAGAACGGTGGTGATGTCAGCGCCAGCCTTGAAGAAAGGCTCGGCTTCGTAGTAACCAGCGTCAGCGGTCTTCAGGTCAACCAGGATCTTGTTGTTCGGGAACTTGGCACGCAGGGTTTCCAGCAGCTTGATGCCGTTGTGCTTGATGCAAGGAGTACCGATTTCCAGAATGTCAACGTGCGGTGCTACCTTCTCAGCCAGCGCAACAGTTGCGTCGAAATCCAATGAGTCTAGTGCCACTTGGGTTAATGCCATGATGTTTTCTCCGTTTGAAAATTAAAATCTTGAGTTGCAGCAGTCGCTAATCTTAGGTTTGCATAGCCCGGCTAATGTAAAGCAGTCGGTTAGTTCGTGTCAAGTCGCAAGCAGGCAGGGCGTATGCGCGGATAGCATCGGCAATTCAATAGTTTGGATTGTTGTTTTATGCGCCAGTCAGCCCGCCAGGAGACGGGAAATTACTGCCTGCCGCTGCGTTGGCTCAAGCTTCCAGGATGAATGCCGAGGCTTCTGCCAGCAGAAAATCCTTGAACGCCTGAGCCACGCTGGTCAGCCGTTTGCCCTTGCGGTGAATGACGTACCAGTGGCGCTGAATTGGGAAATGTTCCACATCCAGCACAATCAGCCGCTGCAGTTCGAGTTCGAGCTGAACGGTATGCAGCGACAGGATGCCTAGCCCCATGCCAGCCTGCACCGCCTGCTTGATGGCTTCGTTGGTGCTCATTTCGGTACCGGTGGTCAGCCGGATATTCTGGTCGGCAAAAAAACGTTCCATGGCAATGCGGGTGCCGGAACCTTGCTCACGCACCAGAAATGTTTCTTCGGCCAGGCGCGACATTGGGATGTGCCGTTCGTGAGCCAGCGGATGGTGGGCCGGGGCGATGATCACCAGGCGGTTATCCATGAACGGCGCTGCTTCCAGTTCCAGCCCTTCCGGTGGACGTCCCATGATGGCCATGTCCATGTCGTTGTGCGCCAGGCCTTGCAGCAGGATTTCCCGGTTGCTGACGTTCAGGCTGACTTTGGCCTGGGGGTAGCGTTTGCAGAATTCGGCCAGCAACTGCGGGGTGAAGTAACCGGCGGTGCTGACCACGTGGATATTCAGTTTGCCGCTCATGCCCTTGAGTTCGGTAAACATGGTGTCGGCGTCGCTCACCTGCTGCAGGATGTTGCGGCAGTAGCTCTGGAACTCACGGCCGGCCTCGGTCAGATAGACCTTTTTCCCCAGCTGCTCCAGCAGCGGCAGCCCCGCGCTTTCCTCGAGTTGCTTGATTTGCATGGAAACGGCGGGCTGCGTAAGATACAAGGCTTCTGCGGCGCGCGAATAGGACAGGTGACGCGACACGGCATCGAATATTCTGAGCTGGCGCAAGGTGAAGTTAATCATAAGTAAAATATTATCATAATGCTAAAAAATAATGACTGTTGCTTATGGTGATGGCTGGGTATAGTGGCTGCAACAGGTGAACGGAAATGCCACGCCACCGGATAAATTAATTACTTACTATTGAGGAGAACCAACATGGACCAATCAGCACGTTATTCCGATCTCAGTCTCAAGGAAGAAGACCTGATCAAGGGTGGCAAACACATCCTGGTAGCCTACAAAATGAAGCCGAAATCCGGTCATGGTTACCTGGAAGCCGCCGCACACTTTGCCGCCGAATCCTCCACCGGTACCAACGTGGAAGTTTCCACCACCGACGATTTCACCAAGGGCGTGGATGCCTTGGTCTACCTGATCGACGAAGCCACCGAGGAAATGCGCATCGCCTACCCGCTGGAACTGTTCGACCGCAACGTCACCGACGGCCGCATGATGATTGTGTCGTTCCTGACGCTGGCCATCGGCAACAACCAGGGTATGGGCGACATCGAGCATGCCAAGATGTATGACTTCTACGTGCCGGAGCGTGCCATCCAGTTGTTCGACGGCCCATCCCGCGACATCAGCGACATGTGGCGCATTCTCGGCCGTCCGATCAAGGACGGCGGCTACATCGCCGGTACCATCATCAAGCCCAAGCTGGGCCTGCGCCCCGAGCCGTTCGCCAAGGCCGCCTACCAGTTCTGGCTGGGCGGCGACTTCATCAAGAACGACGAGCCGCAAGGCAACCAGACGTTCTGCCCGATGAAAAAAGTGATCCCGCTGGTGGCCGATGCGCTGAAGCGCGCGCAGGATGAAACCGGCCAGGCCAAGCTGTTCTCCGCCAACATCACCGCTGATGACCATTACGAAATGTGCGCCCGCGCCGACTACATCCTGGAAACCTTCGGCCCGGATGCCGACAAGGTGGCGTTCCTGGTGGACGGCTACGTTGGCGGCCCCGGCATGGTCACCACCGCCCGTCGCCAGTACCCCGGCCAGTACCTGCACTATCACCGCGCCGGCCACGGCGCCGTGACTTCGCCTTCTGCCAAGCGCGGCTACACCGCCTTTGTGCTGGCCAAGTTGAGCCGCCTGCAGGGCGCTTCCGGCATCCACGTCGGCACCATGGGTTACGGCAAGATGGAAGGCGAAAATTCCGATAAGATCATCGCCTACATGATCGAGCGCGACGAATGCCAGGGCCCGGTCTACTACCAGAAGTGGTACGGCATGAAGCCGACCACGCCGATCATCTCCGGTGGCATGAACGCACTGCGCCTGCCCGGCTTCTTTGAGAACCTCGGCCACGGCAACGTCATCAACACCTCCGGTGGTGGCGCTTACGGCCACATCGACAGCCCGGCGGCCGGCGCGATTTCCCTGCGCCAGTCCTACGAGTGCTGGAAGTCTGGTGCCGACCCGATCGAGTATGCCAAGGAGCACAAGGAATTCGCGCGTGCCTTCGAGTCCTTCCCGGGTGACGCCGACAAGCTGTATCCGGGCTGGCGTGAAAAGTTGGGCGTACACCGCTAAGCAGGTCGTTGTTGCTGTAAGCAAAAGCCCCTGCACCGAATCATCCGCAGGGGCTTTTTTTCAGGCCATATCTTAGTAATTTAGTCGGATTTTATGGGTGAACATCATGAGTGAGCATTTCGACGTCAAACAGTATCTCATCACGCAGGAGCCGTTCTACCAGCCCACCGGCAACGAAGTCGCGCTGTACGAAGCAGCTTATGCCGCCCGGTTGCCGGTGATGCTGAAAGGCCCGACCGGCTGCGGCAAGTCGCGCTTCGTCGAGCACATGGCGTGGAAACTCGGCAAGCCGCTGATCACCGTGGCCTGCAACGAGGACATGACCGCCTCCGACCTGGTGGGGCGCTACCTGCTGGACGCCAACGGCACGCGCTGGCTGGATGGGCCGCTGACGCTGGCGGCGCGTTACGGCGCCATCTGCTACCTGGATGAAATCGTCGAGGCGCGCCAGGACACCACCGTGGTGATCCACCCGCTCACCGACCACCGCCGCACGCTGCCGCT